>NZ_JAIFZM010000009.1 GCF_022095695.1 Oceanobacillus jordanicus | reverse complement strand
ACTTTAGGGTACTATTCTCCTAATCACTTTGAACGTCATTACCAAAACAGCATACTGAAAAAAACCTCTTAAACAAACCAATTGTGATGAATAAGTACAAAGTGTGGTTTATACTTTGTACTTATTCATCACGCAGCAAACGAAGTGCGGTAGGGTTTTTCATTGAACAAGCACCATTTTAAAGTGTCTATTTTCTTGACAGAAGTCCAATTGAAGCTGACCTGCGATCGATTAGGACGCTCTTGTTGTTGATTGGAGTTGCCGTGCGATTGATTGGGACGCTCTTGCTGTCGATTGAAGCTACCTTGTGATTGATTAAAACGCTTATAACGTTGATTGAAGCTGCCTTGTGATCGATTGGAAGCCCATCCGGCCGATTGGAGCTGACCTGCGACCGATTGGAACGCTCATCCGGGCGATTGAAGCTGCCTTGTGATCGATTGGAGATGACGTACAATATGTTGTGTAAAGAAGTATAAAACAAAAAGGTAAGGTAAATCCTCTAGTTAATCACAACAAAAACCAGAAAGGATGTACCTTACCTATGTCTACTAGTATAACTGAAAATATTTTTTCTAATCAAATTGAATCCATGGTCCGTAATTTTGTTAAAGAAAACTTAGAAGTAATATTAAAAGAGGAATTTAAGAATTACTTTGAAGTGGAGCACCCAGAACTGAAAAACAGTAAAAATGGTTATTATGAGCGAGGTTTAGATACTCGATACGGCCGCATTGAAGACCTCTCCATTCCAAGAGATCGTGAAGGGCATTTTCAAACAAATTTATTTGATCCTTACCAACGGAGAGAAAGATGGTTGGGAGAAAGCATTATAACGATGTACCATAAAGGCTTCAGCACACGTGAAATTGGTACATTTATTGAAAGAATTCTAGGGGATACCTATTCTGCAACTACAGTTAGCAATATTACAGATGTGTTGGTAGAAGAAATTGAAGACTGGCAGCAACGACCTTTAGAGAAAAGATATAGCGTACTATACTTAGATGGAACTTACCTAAAGGTACGTCGGCAAGATGTTGATAGTGAAGTGGTTTACGTTATAGTGGGCATTACAGACGAGGGAAATAAAGAGATTGTAGGGTTTTGTGTCGGAGGAAAAGAGAGTGCGCTTGGATGGAAAGAAATATTAACTAACCTTCGGAATAGAGGCTTGGAAGAGGTGCTATTAGGTGTGTTTGATGGGCTGAGTGGACTCGAAAAAGCGTTCAAGGAAGTATATCCAAGAGCTGACGTACAACGTTGTGTTGTTCATAAAGTACGGAACGTACTTTCTTCTATTCGCCAGCGAGATAAAGAGACTTTCACAAAAGATCTTAAGAAGGTCTATAAGGCAAGTTCCAAAGAACAAGCACTACATTATTTTAGTGAATTGAAAGGCTCATGGAATAAGGTTTATCCAAAAGTTATATCATCTTGGGAAGAGGATCTTTCGGTTTTATTAACATTTCTTGATTATCCAAAGATTATTCAACCCCAGATATACACCACTAACACCATTGAACGTACTATTAAGGAAGTAAAAAAACGTACAAAAAGCATGAACAGTCTTCCAAGCGAAAAGGCTGTAGAAAAGATTGTATACCTTGTCTCTAAAGACTATAACGAAAGGTGGAGTAAAAGATCAATAACTGAATTTGCCTCAGCAAGAAACGAGCTGAAGTCTATGTTTGAATCTAGATATGGTTCTACAATTGAATAAATTTAACTAGAGGAAAGAACTTGCTTTTTGCAGCGAACATACTAAATACGTTCGGTTTGACATGGAGCCTCTGCGGGCATGATTTTCCAGCCAAGAACCAGCTATTTGGAAAACAGTTGGCTGGGCGAAATTAGGCTATCACGCCCGCTTCTCCATATAAAACCTCTCTTCATTTTTTGACGTGGTATGAGAGAGAATAATGCTTACACAGAATTCTTGACACTACCCGATTGGAAGCCCATCCGGTCGATTGGAGCTGACCTGCGACCGATTGGAACGCTCATCCGGGCGATTGAAGCTGACCTGTGATTGATTAAAACCCTCATCCCGTTGATTAAAGCACCCAGGCAATCGATTGAACCACACCTCTCTTAAATTAAACCGCTCACCTAACCAATTCGCACCCCACCTCAAATATGTATAACAAAAACAGGACGGATCCAAAAACTAGAATCCGTCCTGCAAATTGCAAATATATTAACTGGCTTTTACACCTGTTCTTTCTCTTTATTACGCAACTCAATTCGTCTAATTTTACCAGACGTGGTTTTTGGTAGCTCTTTAATGAACTCTATTTCCCTTGGATATTTATAAGGGGCTGTCGTTTCTTTCACATGGTCTTGAAGCTCTTTTATTAATGCTTCATCTGGATGCACGTCCTCTCTCAAGACGACAAAGGCTTTTACAATACTTCCACGGTCCTCATGCGGGCTTGCCACCACTGCACATTCTTGGACAGCATAGTGCTTCACGAGAGCATCTTCTACTTCAAAAGGCCCGATCGTATAACCGGAACTTATAATAATATCATCGCTTCTACCTTCAAACCAAAAATAGCCATCTTCATCCTTAGAAGCTTGATCTCCTGTTACATAATATTCTCCGCGCTGTGTCATTTTTGTGCGTTCACTATCCTTATAATATTCAAGGAATAATGCAGGGCAATCAAGTTTCACTGCAATATCGCCTACCTTGTTCACACCTAAAGGAGCACCTGACTCATCTATGATTTCTACCTCATTCCCTGGCGTCGGTTTACCCATTGAACCTGGTTTTACTTTCATCCCTTTCATTACTCCCAGTAATAATGTATTTTCTGTTTGTCCGTAGCCATCTCTTACTATGATATTAAAATGCTTCTTAAATGTATTGATAACCTCTACATTTAACGGTTCACCAGCGGAAACTGCACTATGCAAAGCTGGTAGCTGATACGTATCAAGATTATTGAGTTTTGCCATCATACGGTACTCTGTTGGTGTACAGCACAGCACGTTAATCTCATTATCCTCCAAGAGCTGCAGATATTTCTTTGCATTAAATTTACCGTGATATACAAAGCCTGTAGCTCCTGACCCTAACACCGAAAGAAAAGGACTCCAGGTCCACTTCTGCCAACCCGGCCCAGCCGTAGCCCATACTTTGTCCCCCTCTTTAATGCAAAGCCAGTTTTCAGAAGCAGTTTTTAAATGAGCAAAACCCCAACCGTGCGTGTGGACAACCCCTTTAGGATTACCTGTTGTTCCAGAAGTATATGGCAAAAATGCGATATCATCGCGTGATGTTTTAACAGTCTCAAGCGTATCAGATGCTTCTTTTTTTAATTGATCTAAATACATCCAATTGTCAGCTGGCTCCCCTACTACAAAACGTTTTAGCTTGGATAATTGTTCGATCCCCTCATATTGGTCGACGAATGGATGGTAGCTTACTATTCCGCTTACCTCCGCATGTGTGACCCTGTACTGTAAGTCATTAACCTTCAACATTTCTGAACAAGGAATGATTATGATTCCAGTCTTTAATGCTGCAAGGTACACTTCATACGCGTCTATTACCTTTGGGATCATGACAAGTAGCTTGTCACCTTTTTTTAGACCATTTTCCAGGAAAGCGTTACCAATTTTATTTGCATTCTCTATTAACTTATTATATGTTAGTTCTTTTCGGTCACCATCTTCATTTTCCCAAATAAGAGCTTTCTTACCTGTCTCTTTTGCAAAGCGTTCCACTTCCATCACGATGTTATATGATTCTGGAGCAATTAAATCCTGTTTTTCCATCGAATCCCCTCCTCACCTAATTTCACCTATCATATCAAAATTTTATAAAAATTTAAACGCATTATGATTTGTAGTACTAATTTCCATATAGTTAGCTATTTCAATTTAATTTTGGGTATATTATACTGTTCTTAATTGTTAAATTCTTATTACAAACTTCCAAAAATGGGGTTAGCATATGACATCTTTTGATAAAGAAGGTTCTTTGGGTAAATTGTTTTCCGTTCCACCCAACACTGAATCGTCCAACAATGAAAATGCGAACATAAAACAGGAATTACTTAATTATTACGCTTCCCTTGCTATGCATCATCCTGATTTAATTATTGCCTTTTCACCACAAGGGGAAATTCTATCAAAAAATAAAGATAGTATTGGGAAGTTTCTTGGCATTCCTTCAATGGATGAAGTAAATCTTATGGATTTGATTCCAAAGTCCTATAAAAAAACGCTTATTGATGCCTTTCAAAAAGCACTTCATGGTGTTTCAGAAAGACACGAAATAGCGATTGAGGAATATTCTAAAAGAGAAATTATTCATGCTTGTCTCACCTTTGTGCCCATTTGGGGGTCTGATAAGATAAATGGTGTTTATATTATTATTGAAGATACAAGTGAGATCAAGGAACTAGCTGAAGAATTGAAGAAACATAAAACACACCTTATCGCTGCGCAAAAAGTGGCTTCTGTAGGGAGTTGGGAATATATAATACCTGACGACGATCTATTCTGTTCGCCGGCCTTTTATGAAATTTTTGGACTGCCGAAATCAGAAGAAGTGACGATGAACAAACTATTATTGCGCTATATCCATCCTGATGATCGTGATAAAACCAGTTCCATCTATAAGCTTGCATTAAGAGAAGGAAAATCCTATAAAGTGGATTATAGAATCTATCATGAAAGAGATGAAAACAAGCTCCGCTACTTAAGGGTGCAAGCAGAGGTTTTGTGGCAGAATAATGCTCCATGGAAATTAATCGGTGTGGTTATGGATTACACGGAAGAGAAAAACCTGGAAATAGAGCTACGTAATACTTTAAATAGTATGGTCCATATGTTTAATAACCTTGACGGCGGTATATGGATGAAGGAATTTAATACAAACAAAGTCACCCTTGCCTCTGAGCAACTTGTTGACTTACTTCAGATTCCACTAGAAAAAATATATGAGGACCCCGCTGTTTGGGAAAATATTATTCATCCTGACTTTCGGGATAAGGTATTTCTAAAACAGGATCAGCTTATGAAAGGGAAGCCGATTAAACATAAATATAAGATCATTTGTGGAGACCATTCTATCAAATGGGTTTATGACCAAACAATCCCATGGGTCAATGAAGACGGGAGAATCACGCATTTATTCGGTGTTTTAGTGGACATAACGGATGAGAAGCAGATGCAAGATCACCTGCGTTATATTTCTACACACGACGAGATAACCGATCTCCCCAATCAACAAAGCTTACATGAAACAGTGGACAAGCTTATTAACGAAGATCAACCATTCTCCATTCTCCACCTAGATCTTGACAGATTCAATGTGATTAACCACTCGCTTGGTTATCAAGTCGGAGATATGGTTATACACCAGCTAGCTGAACGCCTTAGGGACATCGTGCCATCAACTGGCTATCTTGCAAGATTAAACAACAATGATTTTGTTATGATTGTTCATCATTATAATGGAAAAGAAGAAGTATTTGACCTAGCACAGCAGACCATACAATCCATTGGTAAAGCTTTAATGGTAAAGGATTATGAACTACATATAACCACAAGTGTGGGGATCAGCTTTTATCCTGAAGATGGTACAAGTAAGCTGAGGTTATTGGAAAATGCTTATTCCGCCCTTTATCATGCCAAGCAACAAGGTAGTAACAACTATCAATTCTATTCTTTCTCAAGGGATATTTCTTCTTACAAAAAGTTCTTATTGGAAAAAGATATGCGAAGAGCAATTGTAAATGAAGAATTCGAATTGTACTACCAGCCTCAAGTAGAAGCTGCTACTGGAAAAATTAAAGGTGCAGAAGCGCTTATAAGATGGAATCACCGTGACTGGGGGATGGTCCCACCTAATGAATTTATCCCGTTGGCAGAAGAAAACCATCTCATTCATCATATTAGTGATTGGGTAATTCGGAAAACATGTGCCCAGCTATGGCGTTGGAGAGAAACAGGATATCCTGTCATCCCGATATCGATTAACCTTTCGCCCATTCGTTTATTAAAGCGAGGCCTAGTTGAGTTGGTGGAAGGACAGCTAGCTTTATATAGAATTCCTGCTTCCATGCTCGAGATAGAAATAACAGAGAGCTCCTTATTAAAGAACGAGATAGGTGTGCTCAAAACGCTAGAGGAGCTTCGTAAACTCGGCATAAAAATAGCAATTGATGATTTTGGTACAGGCTATGCCTCTTTAAATTACTTGCATGAATTTGAAGCAGATATTATTAAAATCGATCAGATTTTCATCCAAAATATTACTTCTGCAAACAAAAAAGATGCTGCTATCGTTTCTGCTGTTATGCACCTAGCTAAGGAAATTGGTATGCAAATAGTAGCAGAGGGCGTGGAAGAAAAAGCGCAATATGAATTTTTGAAAGAAAGAAATTGTGATCTTATCCAGGGTTATTACTTTTCTAAGCCTGTCCCTTTACCAGTCTTTGAAGAATTATTACATGATGGCTACCTCATCCCAAAAGAAAGCCAAAAACAAGACATGCCGCTTAAGGACAGAAGAGAAAGTGCACGGTACCAGTTCCTCCACTGGCTTAAAGGAAAGTTAATTATCTCGGAATATGATAAACAAGAGATTGAACTAGGCTCAGCGAAGATTTTAATCAAGGATATCAGTTTAAAAGGGATTCAAATTATCACATCCGTTATCTTGCCTGTACCATCCGATATGGCATTTGAATTTTCTTTTTCCATTATGGGTGAATCCTATTGTCTAACTGGCTCCCCCGTATGGCAACAAGAAACAAAGCAATCTTATGTTATTTATGGAATACAGTTTCATACAGGAGAAGAAGAAAAACTAAGCGAGCTCATGGAGAAACTAACTAGGTTAAAAGAGGACAACGAGGAGTTACCTGATACCGACTTTTTCACAGGAAACCCTTGTACCTATCTGGGGAACAGCCAAGCTTATTAATATGAAGACAGTATTTGAAATGAGGCTATAAAAATGAGGTACTCAACGACTATGAATTATAATAAATTAGATATGAAAAACAGAATAGGCTTAACGTTTGTTACATGTATGAAACCAGAGATACGATGCCCATGAATCACTATCCTTCTTTTTCTTATGACCGAGTACTGATGGAGGGCATTCGGGACATGGTGTTTGTGATGAAGGTATTACCTGGCCCTGTTTTTAAATATGAGTTTATGAATCATTCAGCAAGTACCCATACCGGTCTTGGAGAGCGAGCTATAGGAAAATCACTTGAGGCTGTACTTCCGAAAGAGATGGCCTTATACCTGAACCAAGAGTACCAAAGAGCAATTGATATAGGTACGTCTATTACGTATGAAGACTCTTTCTTTACTCCTGATGGGGAACGTTTTTATTCCAAAACACGCGTGACGCCACTTCATGATGAATCTGGCATTTGTACGCACTTAGCCGCTGTTGTTAAAGATGTTACGATTCAAAAAAAGGCCCAAGAAGAGGTACAAACATCAAGCGATTTGCTCTTCCAAAACCAACAACGGTACCAATCTCTGTTTGAATACAACCTTGATGCAGTGCTTTCCATTGATACAAATGGTCGTATTATTTCTAAAAACCTTGCTGTAGAAACCATAACAGGCTATACAGACGAAGATTTGATAGGGGAAAATTTCTATAAATATGTAATCCCTCGAGAAAAACCTACGGCAATTAAAGGATTTGAGCAAGCATTAAAGCGAAAAGCAAAGGAATCACAATTAACTGTCTATGATAAGTCTGGTCAAGAAATGAATATTATCGTAAAATTTACTCCTATTATAATGGAGGGCGTAACGACGGGTGTCTTTGCTATTTTTAAAGACGTCACTCTACAAAAACAATATGAAGAAAAGCTTAAATATATCGCGTTACATGACCCACTTACCGATTTGCCAAATAGAAGACACTTTGATGCGCGCCTAGAATATGCACTGGACAATCTTGTACACAGGCAAAGGCATTTTGCGCTTCTAATGCTCGATATTGATCACTTTAAGGAAATCAACGACAAGTTGGGGCATGATGCTGGGGACACGGTGATTAAAGACTTTGCGACAAAGCTTTCCCACTGTGTTAGTACTACGGGCACTGTGGCAAGATATGGAGGGGATGAGTTTATCATTCTGCTTGAATTGCCAGCAGACGTTAAACAACCTGCCATCAAACTTGCTGAGCTTATCTATGAAAAAATGCAAATCCCTGTTCATGTACATGGCAAGCAAATCAGGATAACCACAAGTATTGGTATTGCCATAGCTTCAAATAAAGAAACGACAGCGAAGGAAATATTAAAACAGGTAGATATTGCATTATACAAGGCAAAAGAAAATGGGAGGAACACCTATTTTTTTGGCTAAGGAAAAAGACTGAAGGACTACCCTTCAGTCTTTTCTAATTCACTCATATCCGTAAACGGGATCTGGGAGCTTATCTTTTAAAATTAGATCATCTAAGCTCTTGAATGAGTATCCTTTCTTTTGTAGCTCTGTTATAAGCTTTTCTAAGGCCTGAGCATTGTCAGAGGATACGGTATGAAGCAATACTACTGCTCCGGGATGTACTTGGTCCATAATCTGATTAAACGCATACTCCCAGCCTTTTTGTTTATTTGTTTCCCAATCAATAAAGGCTAAAGACCAGAACACGTGTATATATCCCAGTTCATAAGACCATTTTAATGTTTGTTCATTAAAAATCCCTCTAGGTGGACGTAAGTATTTTAATTCATCTTGATCGGAAACTTCGGCAACTGCCTTTTCTAGATCCTCTAATTCTTCTTTAATCGCATCTTTGGTGATGATGGAAAAGTCTGGGTGATGGTAAGAATGATTCCCAATGATGTGGCCTTCATCCACCATTCGCTTTACCAGATCCGGTTCACTCTCAACATAGTGCCCTGTAACAAAGAATGTAGCAGGAACATCTTTATTCTTCAGTACATCTAGTATGTCATCTGTGTAGCCTTCTTCGTACCCATTATCAAAGGTTAGGTAGATATTTTTTTGTCCGGTTTTATCTGCATAATAGGCTCCGTATTCCTCGAGCATACTTTCGTACTTACCTATATACGGAAGTTCATGGTTGGAGTTCTTTTTATAACCCCAGCCATACCCTGCAGCCTGTACTGTAGACATTTGTAAAAGAGGAAAGGTAAGGAGAACAACCATGGATAACATTATCAACTTCTTCATAACAACCCACCTGTTTTTACCTTACTTTCTCCCCTTTCCATTTAATTATGCGCGAGAGAAATCCTTACTATTTGCGTTTTTTTATAAAATAATTGCTGCTACCCATCCAAACAAGAATAATGGAATATTATAATGTAAGAATGTAGGAACAACGGTGTCCCAAATGTGATTATGCTTTCCGTCAGCATTCAACCCAGAGGTTGGGCCGAGCGTGCTGTCAGAGGCAGGGGAACCTGCATCACCTAGTGCACCCGCTGTTCCAATTAGTGCTGCTGTAGCCATTGGTGAAAAACCCGCTGCCATACAAATAGGTACATATAGAGCTGCCAGGATTGGAATCGTTCCAAAGGATGACCCGATTCCTAATGTTACAAGTAACCCCACTAAGAGTAAGATAAAAGCAATGAGTGCTTGGTTACTGCTATCTAAAAATCCTGATGATGATTCAACTAAAGCTTGCACTGCTCCTGTTTCAGTAAGGATGTTCCCATAGCCTGAAGCAACAAGCATCACAATTGCGATCGTACCCATCATGGCAATTCCTTCTGACATGACTCTATCTCCGTTTTTAAAAGGTACTGCCAATAAAAGAAACATAAGTACTAAGCCAGTTAGTGCCCCTATTACAAGGCTTTCGGTAATAAGCTGTACAGCTAAAGCTGCTGCTATAGCAATTAAAGTCATGACATGCTTACGATTAAATGATACTGCTTCCTGCTCAATAATAGCAGATGCTTCGATTCCACCTGCTCCTTCCGGCATATCACGGTCCTTGCGATAAGAAACGAAAATCGCAATAAGCAGTCCAACAATCATCCCCGAACCTGGTATCAGCATGGATAGCGCTGACTCACTAACTGTGATATTCGCACCATTTTCCTTCATACCCGTCACGATCGTTTCGTGAAAAATTAATCCAAAGCCTGCCGGGATCATAATATACGGTGCCTTTAAACCGAAAGTTAGAGCTGTAGCTACTGCACGGCGATCCATTCGCATATTATCAAATAATTTTAGTAACGGTGGAATTAAAATTGGTATAAATGCAATATGCACCGGGACTAAATTCTGTGATAAGGACGCGACACCTGCAATAACCAGTAGCATCATTGTCTTCTTACCAGTTAACACACGTATAAGAAAATTAACTAATATGGTAGTAATACCTGTATAGCTAATTGCAACAGCAAATGCTCCAAGTAAGATGTAGCTTAATGCAGTATTGGCTCCTCCGCCCATTCCATTAACTAGTAATTCAGTTGAGTCTACAGTAGATAAACCTGCCATCAATCCTGCAGTAAGTGAGGCAGCAATAATAGCTATTATGACATTAACACGTAATAAACTTAAGATAGTCATTACGAGAACAGATACAATAACAACCCATTCCATGTTTTTCTTCCCCTTTCTCTAAAACAAATCATTCATTCGCTTTAATACTTTATTATGATAAAGCATTGAAGCATTTTTTGTCAAGACGTTTTATAATGGTTTTTGGGGCTTTGTTTATGATCAGCTACCCCCTTAACTGGAAAGGTCAGATAATAAATCTCGAATTGGTATTGATGGGGCGTTTGCTTTCCAGCGCTTGTTTGGATGGTGGTGCGTCTTTTTGGGGGCTGGTGCGCCAATCATACATGCCATTGCGCCATTCCAATTGATCTCTGCGTCTCTTCGAGTGCTTGGCGCGTCTTTTTGGGTGCTGGTGCGCCATTCCCAATGATCACTGCGCCTCTTCCGATCCTTGCCGCGTCACTTTGAGTTCCTGTGCGTCTCTTTTTCAGTACTAAAAACCCCGCAAATAATGCACGGGGCTGATAAACGTTCTGAACAAGCAAGTTATTTCACATTATAGGAGAAGGAAACATGATCCTGGATAGGAATCCATGCACCTATCCCTTGCTTTGTTACATTTTTTACTACGAGGGACTTTTTAGAGCCTTTTAACTGAATATATACCTCTCCAAACGTAACCTGTCCCTTCTCATTGACAGCAGGCGCGTAGGAATCTAAAGTTGCATGCTTATCCGTTGGAACTGCATAGGAATTATCCTTCTTCGTGTTTTTACCGATAACAGTATGGTAAGCCAAAGGAAGCTTTGTTTTTTCTTTCGACTTAATTAGCATCATGCTCTTAATATCATCAGGGTTCGCAATTTTATTTGTTAACGCACCTTTTACTTCCTTTTCTTCTTGCTGTACATAGTTCATCTTCTGATCTGATTCTCCACCTAAATTGTTGAGTTCATTTTTGTTTATCTGCTGGTACTCCCAGTTAATGGTTGTCTCTAGAGACTCATAATTTAGTGGCCATCTCCCTATAAAGACCATCCCACGATATCCAAGTGCAATGGGGGATGGGTTAATAGTAGACTCGTTCAGCATTTTAATTAGATCAGGATTCTCAATTTTTATTTTTAACCCATCCATTAATTCCTGTGTTAGCTCGCTAGGCTCAATAACTTCTTGATCCTCAGTGGCATTAGGAAATGTATTTTCCTTTGAAATGGTTAAGACATGGCTTGGTGTTTCAAAGTCTTCCTTCTTTTCTTTGCTTAAACCAGTTGCGGGAAAAAGAAACGTCAACACGAATACAGTTAATAATAGAAAACCAACATTGCTTTTTTTCATATTTTTATGTCCCTTCTTTTTCCTCTAGTTTTTTCGGACATAAAAATTTTATACCTCGTTTCTGCTATCGTTAGCTTAATTCAACCGTATCGATATGCTCCTCTATCGTAATACTCCCTTCGACAGACCTTATCATAGAGCAATTCTTACGAGCTATTTCCATATTTTTATATAACCTTTCAGGGTCAAGACGCCGCCCTTTCACCATGTACTTTAAGGTTATTTTCTCTATACGATTGGCTTCCTCCGAGTTCCTCTCCACTTCTGCATGAACCTGTAGATCCGCGACCTCCGTACGTTGCTTCTCTAAAATTTTACGAAAGACAGATGCACTACAACCAGCTATGGATGCAACCATTAATTGGAAAGGACGATAGCCATAATCTTCATTCCCAGAAATATCAATTTCTCCATATGGCAATTTTGCTCTCATACCATTTTCTTTGAGATAAAAATCCATCTTAAAATCCTCCTTTTTCTATACTATTTCCTAAAACAGATTTTTCCTAACATCTTACAATCTAAATGATTGACGATTGCAAATAAAGCCATTAAATTGAATAAAGAGAACCCAACAGAAGGAGAACAACATGGTATCAGCTAAAACACGATTTTGGATATTAATTTCACTTGTAACTATTTCAGGCTTTTCACAAGGAATGTTGCTCCCCCTCTTGGCTATCATTCTAGAGCAAAACCAAATCTCTTCTTCTATCAATGGACTTCATGCGACTGGTTTGTATGTTGGAGTCTTAATTGCCTCCCCGTTCATGGAGAAACCAATGCGTAAATTAGGATTTAAACCGATAATCGTCATAGGTGGATTTCTTGTATTTGCTTCCTTAGCATTGTTTCCATTATGGCAGTCTTTATGGTTTTGGTTTGTGTTACGGATGATGGTAGGAGTCGGAGACCAAATGCTTCACTTTGGTACCCAAACATGGATTACCACAACAGCTACAAAAGAAACGCGTGGTCGCAATATTGCTTACTATGGTATGTTTTTCGGCTTAGGCTTTGCGCTTGGTCCGTTAATGACAAGGCTGCTTTCAATTAATGAAGTACTTCCTTTCTTTGTATCCGCAGGTTTAAGCATTATCGTCTGGTCCCTTATGCTATTCGTTAGAAATATGTGGCCTGCAGAGGATTATGATTCTGGAAGTGGCTCAAGTTCCACTAAACGGTTTATTCAAACAGGGAAAATTGCCTGGGTTGCTTTACTTCCAAGTTTTGGATATGGCTTCCTTGAAGCAACACTACATAGTATCTTCCCGATTTATGGATTAAGAATTGGCCATGATGTGGACATACTCTCACTACTTATTCCTTGTTTTGCGATCGGAAGTCTTATTACACAGCTTCCGCTCGGGATACTTAGCGACAGAATCGGCAGAAGAAGTATATTATTATATGTACTTGTTGGCGGAGTTGCCTGCTTTATGATGGCAGCATACCTCGAGACATCCGTTACTGCGCTCTTCATTCTATTTACATTAGCGGGGATGTTCGTAGGATCCTTGTTCTCTTTAGGTATTTCGTATATGACAGACCTGTTGCCGGGTAATTTACTGCCTGCTGGTAACCTCATGATCGGAATTGCTTTCAGTCTTGGAAGCATTAGTGGTCCATTTTTAGGTGGATTGTATGTCGAGTTTTTCCCAACACTATCATTTTTCTACATGATTGGGATCATGCTCGTTTTCATTCTTGCTGCGATCTATTTTAAACGTGAGAAACAAATTTCGGTAAGCTAGCACACCGAGTCTTTATGTAGCTTTGCGCAAGCGGCAACTGTTTATTCACGCTAAAAGAGTTCTCTGCTTATTGTTCCTATAATCAAAAAGGCCGAGCGACCATTACGTAGTAGATACGTAAGGTCACTCGGCATTTTAACGTTAAAAAACATCTATCAATTTTTTTATAAAAATCGGCTATAACGATCTTCCAAGCGATCTTGGAAGAAGGAAATAACGATACACACCGGCCAATAGATTAATGCAACGAGAATATACAACGTCATCGCATCGAATTCCCTACCTGTCACAAGTTGTGCCTTTTGAAACAGCTCCGGCACTGTAATAACGGCTGCTAGAGAAGTTGCCTTCACAATATCCATAAATACATTGGTAAGTGGCGGAATCGCAATTCGTGTTGCCTGTGGAAGAATAATTTTACGCAATGTCTTCAAATAGCTCATATTTAAAGCCTTTGCTGATTCCCATTGACCACGATCAATGCTATTGATCGACGAGCGATCAATTTCTGCTATGTAGGCAGCACTATTTAAACCAAAGCCTAAACAAGCTGCAGCAATTGCTGTAAATTTAATTCCAACCACCGGTAAACCAAAGTATAGTATAAACAAAAATACGAGGATAGGTGTTCCACGCATAAAGGAAATATAGATTCTTGCAGGCCAACGTAATATAATTCGGTTCGAGCCTCTGGCTAATGCAAGGAAAAGCCCTAGGATAAGCCCCATGCCCATGCTTACAATAGCAATGAGCATGGTTACTGGTAAGCCACCTAATACAAAGGGAAGACTTTCCCACGCAAGTACCGGATTAAATAATCCACCAAAGTTAAAAGCACCTAAATTCATAATAGCCTCCCCTTAGAGGTCAATTCCTTCAAGTTCTTGAATCTCTTCATCTGGTTTTTGTGATGCGTCTTCATTATAAAATTCTTCCGCTAGCTTTGTAAGCGTACCATCCTCACGCATTCCTTCAAGCGCCTTGTTTATTTCTTCAGTTAGCTTATCAGCACCCTTTGGTATCACAACTGCCTGTTCTGTTGGATGGAATTTCAAGTCTGGATGTAAATGAATATCGAAGTCAGGAAAACCTGCAACACCAAATTTAGATAAATAGTAATCATTTACAATAACATCTGTTCTGCCGTTGTCAACATCACGTAAGTAGGCTTCATTTGGCGCATTGCCATATGTTTTTATCTCTGCACCAAAATGCTCGGCAATCTGGCTGTAAATCGTGGTTGCTCCCCCACCAGCAATTTTCCCATCAAGATCTTCCAAGGACTCAATTCCAGAATTATCTTCTTTTCTTACAACCATCGTTGAGTATGAATATTTATATGGCGCACTAAAATTAAATTCTTTTTTTCTTTTATCTGTAGCTTCCACGTCGTTAGCAGCAACATCAATGCGCCCACTTTTTACCGCAGGAAGCATACCGTCAATTCCCATGATTTCAAATGAGATATCCAAGTCGAGGCGCTTGGCAATCTCGCGCATCACTTCTACATCATAGCCTGTAAGCTGGTCCTTACTTTCCTCTTCACCATCATAATAAGAAGCAGCCATTAGAGTACCAGATGTGCCCACAACAATTTCACCAGACTCTTGGATCTCTTCCCATCTTTCATCTGTCCCACTAGATTCATTATCACTGTTACTTTCTTCCTCTCCATTACCACACGCACTAAAGAACGCTACAATAGCAACTAATGAAACCAATAACAAAAACTTCTTCAATACTATTCACCCCTATTGTTATATTTAAAATGACAATATGATTGTAACAGTTTATCTAAATAATTTCAAAATTTATTTACTTCGCTTTTTGCTTTTCCCTATAGTTTGGCTTAGGGTTAGAATTTTACCCGAACAATCCACAATACTCCGGTTGCCAAATGAAAAATCAGCGAAACTGATAAAGCCTCGCTGATTGGTAGTGTTTACTTATTTTAGAAGCTATGTTAACTATTGTCTTTTAAGACTCCAGCTTATTCTTTCTTATGACAGCATTCATTATGCCACCCGCCATAATAATAATGCCTGAAAGATAAAACCAAATCATAAGGACAATTACGGTTCCTAAACTTCCATATGTGGCCGAGTAATTGCCGGCTGTACTAACATAATATGAGAACCCAAGTGAAGCTAGCTGCCATAAAATGGTAGCAAACAGTGCGCCCCATACCGTATTCTTTAAATAAACACGGAGATTTGGCGCAAGCTTGTACAATGCGACCAGCACAATAAAAATGACGATGGAGGATAACACCCAACGAAGTCCTTGCCACACGAGCAGGAAGCCTTCAGATAGGCCAACAAACGAAAATAAGTAAATACCGATCATCCGTCCAAAAATGGGGAGGAGAAATGCGATTGAGATCACCAGCACCATCGCTACGGTAAGAACGATAGCGATAAGGCGTGAAACAATAAAAGAACGATTCTCTTCCACTCCATACGCAATATTAAAGCCTCGCATGATAGCATTTACACCATTGGAAGCTGCCCAAAGTGTTGCAATAAATCCAAATGACAATAACCCACCATTTTGTTGTTCCAGCAAGTTACTGACATTCGTACTTATAAGATCCACAATTTGAGCTGGTGCATAGGTTCTGATCATATCAAGTATGGCTATGTCATCAAATGGCAAATAGCCAACCAATGTCAAAAGGAACAATAGAAAAGGGAATAATGATAACAGGAAAAAATATGCAAGCTGTGCAGCGAGACCAAACACGTCTACCTCTTCAAGCTTGGCATATAATTGTTTAACAAAGTTTAATACTTTGCTCACGTGGACACACTCCTATACGATCTGTCATCCCTATTCTATTCTGTTGGATCCATTTCTATTTGTATATTTTTCTAAAGTTGTTTCTACTTGTTCTAATGCAGTAATGGTGCTTTCCACCCCAGATGTAAAGTTTTGATTAAATGTATCAAAAGTCTTCCTTATATTTCTAACTGCCTCAGAAGGGTTTTTCAAAACAGATTGCGAACTATATTTCATGTTCGATAACTTCATTCGCGAGTAGTTTCGAGTCTCTCTGTCGAATAAAGTAATTGCACCCCCAACTATTGCTCCAATTAATACACCTACTACAAGCTTACGATTGCCCATGTTTGTTTCTCTCCTTTTTCTGTATAGAATCCATAGCTCTTTCTAGCTTTTCCAAACTTTTATATTTTAAGAGCTCATTCGATAATATCTTTATTATAAGCAACTTAGTAAGCAGGAAGCAATGGATTAGGTGTTCTGTAAGAAATTACACTAAAAAAACGCTTGACTTAAATTTTCTTAATATTTAATATAGTAAAATAACAGGGGAGGGGTTTGGATGGAAGAAATAATTAGCTCCATAAGTGACATAGTATGGGGACCACCAATGCTAATATTGATCGTGGGTGCCGGGTTGTACTTAACATTACGTCTAGGTTTTTTACAATTTCGTACATTACCCTATGCGTTGAAGCTAGCTTTTAGTCCAGCACGTCAGGACAAGAAATCCAAAGGGGATATCAGCCATTATCAGGCCTTAACAACTGCCATGGCCGCAACGATTGGGACCGGTAATATTGTTGGGGTAGCAACAGCAGTTGTGTTAGGTGGCCCAGGTGCCGTGTTATGGATGTGGGTTACAGCCCTTTTGGGAATGGCAACAAAGTATTCAGAGGCTATTCTCGCTGTAAAGTACCGTCAAGTTAACAGCAAGGGGGAAATTTCAGGTGGGCCCATGTACTACCTAGAAAAAGGGCTAAAGGCAAAATGGCTCGGCGTTCTGTTCGCAATCTTTGGTTCGTGTGCTGCCTTTGGAATTGGTAACATGGTTCAGTCCAATTCTGTTTCTAAAGCAATGTCAGATTCTTTTAATGTACCAACATGGGTAACAGGAATTTTACTTACCGTATTAGTTGGATTGGTTATCTTGGGTGGTATTAAAAGTATTGGGAGAGTTACTTCTTTCTTCGTCCCGATTATGGCAGCCTTTTACGTTTTAGGTGGACTTATTATTATGATTTTAAATTTTGATCTTGTCCCACAAGCTGTCGGAATAATTTTTAATGATGCCTTTACAGGAAGTGCCATCGGTGGTGGTATACTTGGAACAGTAATTCGATACGGAGTAGCACGCGGAGTATTCTCTAACGAAGCTGGACTAGGCTCCGCACCAATCGCAGCTGCTGCCGCTAAAACAGATTTACCTGGAAGACAGGCACTTGTTTCCATGACCCAGGTTTTCATTGATACAATCATTGTTTGTTCCATTACAGGAATTACGATCGTTATGGCAGACATGTATGGTGGCGGACTTGAAGGCGGAGAGCTTACCTCAGCTTCATTCGCGGCATTTCTAGGCGATACAGGCGGATACATCGTCACAATCGGGATTGTATTATTCGCATTTTCTACCTTGGTAGGTTGGTCTTACTACGGGGAAAAGTGCTTTTCTTATCTATTCAGCGATAAGGCTGTCCCTTACTATCGCGTTGTATTCGTAGCTGCCGTCATGTACGGTGCTCTTGAAGAACTTAGTGTTGTATTCGGCATCTCGGACATTATGAATGCTCTAATGGCCGCACCGAACATCATTGGCTTGGTTGGTTTATCAGGAGTAGTGGTATATGAAACAAAACGATTCCTAAAAGTAGCCAAAGAAGAAAAACTACAAGATAAGGAAAGAAAAGCTCGAGTCGGGTAGTAGAATTAAATAGCATACCAAATTACATTGTGATTGGTATGCTATTTTTTTGATATCCCATACAGGATTGAAAGCAAATTAATTAGTATTACGTCATTTTTGGTTAAACATGAATATATAACAGTAAGATAAAAATTTTAATAGGATTAATCTTACATTGAAAATGGGAGGTGATCGCGTGCAATTATGGATAATATTGCTAATCATATTTGGCGGCTTTATAATCTTTGGTCTACTGTACGATTGGGTGGCAAAGAAAAAGAATATGAATACTGATTTTCAAGGAGGCGTAAAAAGTCTAAATGAAGCCAAAAATATATATGCAGAAAAAACATTGGAGGATGCAAAAGGTAAAATCGGTAATAATGGGAAGTGGTAAATTTGCCATAAGTGTGTTAATTGCTTGGTATAGACGTCTTTTTCTTTCAATAGTTAAGAATGAAAACGCTTGGATACTTCATTATCTGAGCATTTTTCGTATTTGCTAATATCGAAGGCAGGCTTTCTCTCTTTTAACCACTTAACTTATCATTCTCAACCTATGCAAGTGGTGCAATACATGTGGCATCATTATTTTTCGCGGCATTCACATAAGTAGAAACATTGTATGCGTGAAGGTCGTCTATATCTATATTTTGAAGAAATGCATGCATCGTGTCAGGCTTCTCTTTTTGTGGTTCGATCCAATCTGTCTCTTTTTCTTTTGGCAAAATAATTGGCATACGATGATGGATGTCCTGCATAAAAGGATTTGCCTCTTTCGTTAAAATGGTGCAGGTGAAAAGGTCTTTATCTTCCTGCTCCCATTTGTCCCAAAGCCCTGCAAATGCAAAGAGCTTGCGATCTGCCAGTTGAATTCGCTTCGGCTGTTTTCCAGCTTCATTCTTTTGCCATTCAAAGAAGCTATCGGCAATAATTAAACAGCGCTTTTGCGCCATCAACTTTTTAAAGCTAGGTTTTTCATGCGCCGTCTCACTCCGTGCATTAATCATTTTATAGCCAATTTTTTCATCCTTTGCCCAGGATGGGACCAGCCCCCAACGCATATAGCCTGCACGCTTTTTATTTCCATCATGAATAATAGCAAGCACATTCTGACCTGGTGCAATATTATAGCTTTGTCCAAAGTTATCTATCCCGTCCTGTTCCAAGCCGAACGCCCTTAAGACCTCAAGTTCATCTGCTAACAATGTATATCGTCCACACATTTACTCCACCACCCTATCCTCAACTGTTTCTAGAATATACTTAAATCCCATTGTGTCGCAATATGACGCAACAGCCTGATTCCTGCTGTACTATTTCCCTTGCTATCCAGCGCCGGTCCGTAAACCGCCATCCCACAGCCATCCATAAACGGAAGCGGTTCATTTCTAACACGAGGTGGGGACACTGCAATAATCCCGCCTGACACCCCACTTTTTGCTGGTATGCCGACATAGGCTGCGAATTTCCCAGAAGCGTCATACATGCCACACGTCAACATTAGTGCTTTCGCCAACCGAGCAACCTGTCTCGGTATAATTTCTTGGTCTGAATCTGGGTCTTTTCCATCGTTTGCTAGGATAAGGCCAATTCTGGCTAAATCATCAATCGTAACTTCAATGGAACACTGTTTGAAATAGGTATCAAGTGTAACTTCTATATCCGAGTCCAAAAATCCTGTTTCCAAAAGATAGTAGCCAATCGCTCTGTTCCTCATGGAGGATTCACGTTCTGACTCATATACTTCAAGGTTGATGGGTGGACGATGGCCGATTATTTCTTCCAATAATGAAAGCAGCGGCTGCAGCTTTTCCTCTGATGTTTCACCATCTAGCATGGAGGATACCGTAATGGCGCCTGCGTTGACGAGTGGGTTAAATGGTTTTTTTAATGGTTTCATTTCTAAATGCATGATTGAATTAAATGCTTCCCCTGTCGGCTCCACATCCACCTTATCCAGCATATAGGAAACTCCTCTTTGCATACATGCTACGATGAAGCTAAGTACTTTGGAAATACTTTGGATGGTAAATCGAACATCGACATCACCAGAGCGTATCTTCATCCCGTGCATACCAATAATAGAAATCCCGAGATGATCCTGATTCGCTTCTTTTAATGCAGGTATGTATGAAGCGACCTCTCCCTCAGCAGTATGCTTCCTATAGAAAGATACCCAATCATCCACATATTCTTGCAACCACTCTTGGGTCATCCCCGTATTCCAGTTCGCTGCTCCCTGTACCATAATAAACCTCCTGTCCGTAATCTATAAATACATTCCCTTCTGTTTTTCCCTTAAACACATGGAATTATAAAGCGAAACTTCAATCAGTGGGTGTTTTTTTCTTCCCCCACTGATTGTTAGTTGAACGAATCCGGGTGTTAGCGACCCTTAACTCCCACTTCATGTTTTTGAAGTGGGAGTCTTACGGACGGTTGCACCGGGACCAACAAAACGTTATTAGAACTATGATTCGTCTTTGTTTGCGTGTGGTAGTTGTGCGTGGTTGATTGATGTTTGGCTGTGGTCGCGATTGGAGTGCTGATGTGGTTGATTGGCGCTCTGATATGGTCGATTGGATCGATTATGTGGTTGATTGGCGCTCCGATATGGTCGATTGGATCGATTATGTGGTTGATTGGCGCTTCGGTGTAGTTGATTGAATCGCTTTTGTTGTCGATTGGCGTTCCGATGTGATCGATTGGCACTCCACTTTGATCGATTGGATTGCTTATGTGGTCGATTGAAAGTTTATAAACGCAAAAAAGAGGCTAACCTAAGTTAGCCTCTTTGCAGAAATATTATTTTCCAATAAATTGTTGTGTCCAGTGATTACCCTGCTCAACATATCCAACACCGATATGAGTGAAGTTAGCATTCATAATGTTAGCACGGTGACCTTCACTGTTCATCCAAGCATTTACTACTTCTTCTGGTGTACGTTGCCCTTTAGCAATGTTTTCACCAGCAGTGCTGTAGCTAATACCGAATTGTTTCATCATATCAAACGGAGATCCGTATGAAGGACTGTTATGAGCAAAGTATCCATTTGATGCCATGTCGCGTGATTTTTCTCTTGCAACTTTGCTTAGTTCTGTATCAATTTTTAACGGTGAAAGACCTTGTTTAGCTCTTTCTTGGTTCGTTAATTCTACAACTTCTTGTTCAAATTGGCTTAGTTCTGAAGATTGGTTTTGGTCAGTTGTTTGTTCAGTTTCTTCAGCTACTGGTTGTTGTGGTGCTGGTGCTTCTGTATCTTCTTCTTGTTTTGGTTCCTCTTGCTTAGGTTGTTCTTGTTTTGGTTGTTCTTCTTTAACAGGAGCCTCTTCTTCAGGCTGTTCTTGTTTTGGTTCTTCTTTCTCAACTACTTCTTCTTTTGGCTCGTCAGCTTTTTCTTCTTTTGCTGGTTTCTCTTCTTGTTTTTCAGGTTGTTTTACTTCTTCTTTTGATTCTGTATTTTCTTTTTGTTCAACTTGGATTTTATTCCAGTTGAAGTCGTTCCAGTTAATTTGGAACATTGATAGGTATTTATTTACTAGTTGATTGATGTTATCATCAGAAACTTTTTCCACATTCCCATTAATAGAATAGTAGATTTTGTATATATGATTCTGATTTACATCCTTTGCCTGTGCATCAACAGAATTTTGAAAAGCTCCTCCAAATAATAAAGCAGCTGATAGTGCTGTAACCATGCTTACTTTCTTAAACATCTTGCTACACTCTCCTTTTGGCTTGTTTTGTTTTGCAAAATTATCATAGCATGGGTTTTCTGTAATATTAGTGGCATTCTTTGCCAAAGTAGATACGTAGACTCACTTTTTATGCGGTTAATTCCAAAAACCCTTCTAAATAAAAGAGGTGTCACTTGACCTAAAAACGGGTAAACAGGAAAAAGTTCAGCGCAATGGAAATTTTTACATCGAAAGTACTATTGACAACCTTTAAAACAGCAATCGTTTGTTACAGAAACCAATAACTTGTAACGAAAATGTCACTTGATTTTACACGGCAGTATGGTTTATTTTGGTCACAACCTAGGTAGAATCTATTGCCAAAATATGTGCATTGTATTACTACCCCCAGAAAGTATACTATTTAATAGAATGACTGTATGAGAAAATTGTCATCATTGGAGGATATTATATGTTATCTACTGCAGAAATCGGTATTGATTTAGGTACCGCAAATATACTGATATATTCAAAGACTAAAGGAATCGTATTAAATGAACCATCGGTTGTTGCAATTGATGTTAATACGAAGCAAGTGGTAGCGGTAGGAACCGAAGCAAAACAAATGGTTGGTAAAACACCGCAAAATATCATTCCAATTCGCCCATTAAAGGATGGCGTTATTGCGGATTATGATGTAACGGCTCAAATGCTAAAAGAGTTTTTGAAAAAAGTAAGTAAGAAAATTGGCATGTCCATGAGAAAGCCAATTGTTGTTGTATGTACGCCATCAGGTAGTACAACAGTTGAACGTCGTGCGATCCATAATGCTGTCACAAGCTATGGTGCGAAACAGGTACATTTAATAGAAGAACCTGTAGCTGCAGCAATCGGTTCTGACCTGCCTGTAGACGAACCTGTAGCCAATGTTGTCGTTGACATCGGGGGCGGTACTTCAGAAGTAGGAATTATTTCATTTGGCGGGGTTGTATCATGTAACTCTGTACGTACTGGCGGAGATAAAATGGACGAAGAGATTATTCACCATATCCGCAAGAAATATAATATCTTAATTGGTGAGCGCACAGCAGAAAATGTTAAAATGGAAATCGGCTATGCTCATCCAAACCATAAGGAAGAAACAATGGAAATCCGTGGACGTGACATGGTATCAGGTCTTCCAAAAACAGTGATGATTACATCTACTGAAATTCATTATGCTTTAAAAGAATCACTAGATTCAATACTAGAAACCATTCGCGCTACGCTCGAAAACTGTCCTCCTGAACTAAGTGGGGATATTGTCGATCACGGTATTGTGCTTACAGGTGGAGGAGCATTGCTAAGAGGCATGCAGGAATGGTTATCAAACGAACTAATCGTTCCCGTACACCTTGCGCCAAACCCGCTTGAATCTGTGGCAATCGGTACAGGACGTGCTCTGAAAATGATTAACAAACTACAAAAAGCAGCAAAATAACCAAAATTAAAGCCTGTGCAAAATAGCACAGGCTTTTTTATTAGCTAAAAATTATTGTGGGCAGAATTTGAGCCGGATTGAGTTGCGCTCGGGCGATAATTCCACTTTCACGAGCGATGCGGACTTGCTCTCAGGCGATGCTTGCGTTTTCTCAGGCGATACTTGCGCTTTCACAGCCGATGTGGCCACGCTCTCGGACGATACTTCTACCTTCTCAGCCGATGCCACCACGCGATCGGGCGATACTCCCACGCTCTCAGCCGATGCTGGCTCGCGCTCAGGCGATCGCACCCGCCTCGCATAGCCCAAGATCGTCTTTAGTAGGTTATTAGATTAGCCGTTGTTCTCGTTTTCCGTAATCACCACGCCACGTTTTTTCATTTCTTGCATGTATTTCTTTCCTGGCACAATCTGTTCGGGTGGATATACGCCAGGCTTGGTTATTGTTTTATTGCCAATCATTTGCGCAACTACGGAGATTGTATTTGCAGTAGCTCTGGCCATTGCGGTAACATTTTTCTTTTTAAAAGTTGCCATTTCGTAATGATAGATCGTCTTTTTCCCAGCTTTTTCACCTGAAACAATCACTCTTAACAGGACGGCATCTTCTTTATTACCTAGTTCTACGATAGGCTCCAAAACTTTTAGTAGAACGTCTCTTGGGTTAATCTCGTTTCCCCGAACGTCTACCTTATAATCTTTTTTCGTTAGATTTAAATCTACCAGCAATTTAAATTTTTCTGCATGCCCTGGATAGCGAATGGTTTTGTATTCCAATGTGTTTAGGTGTGGATAGGTCAAGGATAGGGTCGATGTCCCACCAGATGTATGAAAAGCTTCCAATGGACCAAATCGGTCAAAATAAATGTTTTCAACTTCTGTTAATGAAGGAATCTCTTGCTTTAGTCCATTACGAATGATGAGAGATGGGTCTGTATAGTGATCGAAAACACCTTCCATGGAAAAAACATGATTATATTCGAGGGGAGGATCAGGTTTCACTGGAATCCCACCCACGTACAGTTTTATTGTATTTAGCTTATCAAGTTTGCTAGCACCATAGCCAGATAGAATATTGATCATGCCTGGTGCAACCCCAAGATCCGGGATAATCGTCACACCAGCAGCCACTGCCTCCTCCCTCAATGCCAAGACTGCGTTTGTCATATTTCCAATATGCCCACCTAGATCAACAGCATTTACCCCAACTTTGATTGCCGTTTTGGCTACCTTTTCATTAAAAGAGTAAAATAGCGCATTGATCACGACATCATATTGGCTCATGTATGCAGCTAGATCATCCTCGTCACTAGCATCCACCCGAAACGCGTTTAACTTGGTTGAGGCAATCTGATTACACGCTTCCTGGGCCAGTGATAGATTAATATCTGCTAGGCCAACTTTGCTGACACCGTCACTTACTGCAAGATCACGAGCGGCTTCTTTCCCCATCAACCCTGCTCCTAGAACTCCTATCTTCATACCATCACTCCTTTTGGAATTGTTCTTTAGTCGATATCGATCTGTGCCCGCTGGAGTTTCCCGCTATAATCTACGTAGATCGCTTTCCATTCTGTAAAAACATCGAGTGCCTGAACTCCTGAATCGCGATGTCCGTTCCCTGTCCCCTTCGTTCCACCAAAAGGCAGGTGGATTTCCGCTCCAGTTGTACCAGCATTTACATATACAATTCCTGTATCAAGATCGCGCTGAGCTCGAAAAACTCGGTTCACATCATTTGTAAATATCGAACTTGAAAGACCAAAGGAAACACTATTGTTAACCTCAACTGCCTCTTCAAAACTCTTAACAGGAATTAAGGAAACGACCGGTCCAAATATCTCCTCTTGCGCAATCCGCATAGTTGAAGAAACATCAGTAAACAAGGTAGGGGCAAAATAGTTACCATCTTGTTTGGCTCCTTCTGTTAATGCATGCCCACCTGCGAGTAATTTGGCTCCTTCTTTTTTTCCGATTTGAATATATTCTTCTATTTTTGCAATTCCCCTATCATTAATAATCGGCCCAACTTTTATTGTTTCATCTAGCCCATTCCCAATAGTTAGCTCTTCCATCTTCGCAAGCAAGCGAGTTTCTAAAGTGGCTTTTACTTTCTCATGGATGATCACCCTGCTGCACGCGGTACACCGCTGCCCACTCGTTCCAAATGCACTCCATAATATTCCCTCTACTGCCAGGTCAATATCTGCATCATCCATTACGATAACTGCGTTTTTCCCACCCATTTCAAGCGATACCTTTTTTAATTGCCGGCCACAAGCAGCAGCAATCTCTCTTCCGACATCGTTAGATCCTGTAAAGGAAATCACCTGTACTTTTTCATGATTAACGAGTGCATTGCCTACCTCATTCCCTGAACCAAATACGACATTAAGTACACCCTTTGGCAGACCCGCCTCTTCAAAAATTTTGGCTAGTTCAAAGGCCATGATTGGCGTTTCTGTCGCTGGCTTCCAGACCACGGCATTTCCTGAAACGATTGCTGGGAATGACTTCCATGTAGCAATAGCGATTGGGAAATTCCATGGCGTAATGATCCCAATTACACCGACCGGCACACGTTGGCTCATCGCAAACTTATCCTTCAGCTCTGCAGGAGTTGTCTGGCCAAATAGCCTTCTTCCCTCACCAGCCATGTAGAACGCCATGTCAATTCCTTCTTGTACCTCACCGCGTGCTTCTTCAATTACTTTTCCATTTTCGCTTGTTAAAAGCTGTGAAAGTCGCTCTTTTCTCTCTTTCATTAAATAACCAACACGGTACAATACCTCTGCGCGTTGCGGTGCCGGTACAAGGGCCCACTCCTTTTGGGCATTCTTTGCTGCGAATACTGCTTTATCTACCTGCTCCCCAGATGATAACGGCACTTGGACAATTTCTTCTCCAGTAGCAGGATTTAAAACAGCTGTTGTGCGAGCAACATCCTGCCATTCACCATTAATAAAATTACGTAATTTCTCCGCTTCCAGCTTTACCATTCAGCAACACTCCCTATAACAATTTCGAACAGCAATGATAGTCTTTGGAGGAACACGATCGAACCACATAAAAGCGTGTACCTTTTTTTCCAGATGCCGCTAGCCTTTTTGTCTGCTACTATATATTTTATTTATAAAAAACTTTCATATGACGTATTTCCTTCAACAGTCCATTATTTGGTAATCCATAATGAGATCTAACCGTTCAAATGGCCAAAAACCTTGGCCGTAATGCCTTGAGGCAACAAATATCCAATAAGGCTAAAACGATTTATGCGTAATGTTTAAAAAAATCATGAAATATAGTGATGGCTTTTGTTAGAATAGTAGACACAATACTTTTACAGGAAGAGGCGGTCTGATTGAACACAGAAAAATCGTATGCTAAAGAGTTAGACCAACAGGATGAATTAAAAAGTTTTCGCAAAGAGTTCTATTTAGGAAATGACACGATTTATTTTGACGGAAATTCACTTGGTCTTTTATCAAAGCGAGCGGAGCAAAGCGTTTTAGCACTCATGGCTTCTTGGAAAGAACATGCTATTGATGGATGGACGGAAGGAACTCATCCTTGGTATTACGTATCAGAGAAATTAGGAAAGCTTTCAGCTCCACTAATTGGTGCGGAGGCAGATGAGGTGATCGTGACAGGATCGACTACCACCAACCTTCATCAATTGGCTGCTACCTTTTTCAATCCAGAAGGAAAGCGGACGAAGATCCTGGCAGATGAATTGAATTTTCCTTCTGATATTTATGCCATTAAAAGCCAGTTGGAGTTGAAAGGGTTGGATCCCGAGGAACATCTCGTTCAAGTGAAAAGCAAAAATGGGAACACATTGGAAACAACAGACATAGTAGCAGCGATGACTGAAGACATTTCCTTAATTATTTTGCCAAGTGTTCTGTACAGAAGCGGGCAGCTCCTTGATATTCAGACCTTAACCAAAGAGGCACATCAGCGTGGCATTATGATTGGTTTTGACCTCTGTCATTCCATTGGTTCTATTCCGCACCATCTATCTGAATGGGGTGTTGATTTTGCATTCTGGTGTACATATAAACATCTAAACGGCGGCCCAGGAAGTGTTGGTGGTCTCTACGTAAATAGAAGGCATTTCGGAAAAAGACCAGGACTTGCAGGATGGTTCAGCTCTGCAAAAGATAAGCAGTTTGATATGGAGCATACACTATCACCAGCCGACACTGCAGGCGCCTATCAAATTGGAACACCACATGTACTAAGTATCGCTCCGTTGATCGGTTCACTGGAAATGTTTCAAGAAGCAGGGATAGACAGAATAAGAGATAAGTCACTCCGATTAACCGGATACTTGATGGACCTCATTAAATCTGAACTATCTTCTTACGAGTTCACAATTGCCAACCCTGAGGATGAAACGACACGTGGTGGTCATGTGTTTTTAATTCACCCAGAAGCAGCCCGAATATGTAAAGCACTAAAAGCTGATGGCGTAATACCAGATTTTCGTAACCCAAATGGTATTCGTCTTGCTCCTGTGGCACTTTATAACACTTTTGAGGAGGTATGGGAAATGGTTTCCCGCCTCAAGAAAATTATGAATGAGAAAACCTATAAAGACTATGAGAACAAACGAGGAGTGATTGCATAATGGCAAACTGGATTGATATTTCGCAACCTCTTACCAATGATATGGCACACTGGCCTGGTGATACACCTTTTCGTTATAGCTTAACCTATTCCAAGGAAGAGACTGGTTCTGTCAATATCGGCCAAATGGCAGCTAGTTTGCATACCGGTACCCATGTTGATGCTCCATTTCATTATGACTCAAAAGGAAAGACCATCGACATGCTTGATTTGGAGCGCTACATCGGAGAAGCAGTTGTTGTAGACGTGAGTGAACACGATGAAATAAATAGTGAAGTGTTGAAGAAGGTGGATTTAAAGGGCAAGACAAGAGTTTTACTGAAAACGTCCCTTCCTAACAATCCTAAAAAATTCCCTGATAACATGCCCACTATTGCGCCGGATGTAGCAGCCTATTTGCAGGAAAAGGGCGTTACCTTGCTGGGTGTCGATATCCCTTCAGTTGATCAGACGGACAGTAAGGAGCTTGCTACACACCATGCTTTATACAACCATGAGATTAACATTTTAGAAAATATCATGCTAGATCACGTTGAAGCTGGTATATATGAACTGATCTCATTGCCACTAGCCATCCATGGTGCAGACGGCAGTCCAGTAAGAGCTGTCATCAAACCATTAGCTACAGAGGAGCGAAACAGATAATGAAGGACAACCAGACGAACGATACATTTAAATCAGAAAAAGGCATTCACACCGATTTTAAGGAAAAAATGACATATGGTGATTATTTACAACTCGACACCCTACTAGATAGTCAAAAGCGGCTGTCCGATCACCATGATGAAATGCTTTTTATTGTAATTCACCAAGTGAGCGAGCTTTGGCTTAAATTAATTATCCATGAAACACAGGCTGCGATTGCAGCGATACAGAAGGGTGAATTACAAGCTTCTTTTAAGATGCTATCACGTGTTTCCAGAACGCAGGCACAAATTATTCAAGCATGGGATGTTCTTTCAACCCTTACCCCAGCTGAGTATATGGAGTTTCGCGATCAATTGGGAAATGCATCCGGCTTCCAATCTTACCAATATCGGCTTGTAGAATTTGTGCTCGGCTATAAAACACCTTTCATTTTAAAAATATATGAAAAAGATCCTAAAGTGCATACTATAATGGAAAAAGCCTACCATGCACCAGGCCTTTATGATGTATCCATTCAAGCCCTATCTCGAGCTGGCTTTGACATTAATCCTGAAATACTTAACCGAGATTTTTCCGAAACATATGAAAAAGATGATTCCGTGGAAGCAGCATGGTTGGCTGTCTATCAAGATGTCGATAATAATTGGGAGCTTTACCAGCTAGCAGAAAAACTCGTTGATATTGAAGATTGGTTTCAGCAATGGCGCTTCAGACATATGAAGACAGTAGAGCGGATTATTGGGCATAAGACTGGTACAGGTGGCTCTTCTGGTGTCGGGTATTTGAAGAAAGTCTTGGATCATTATTTCTTCCCAGAACTATGGTCCATTCGAACAAAACTTTAATTGCATGTTCAAAAAGGAGGATAAAAAGGACCGAGAAGTTCGAGGCGGCGTAGCTTTGAGTACTGGAACGTATGCAATTAATACGTGAGGAACGGAAAAGCAAGCCAACGATGAAATTCGATGTGTCATTTTTACTGGACTTTTTGAACAACTTCTTTAATTGTTAAATAAACACAGCAACTGATATACTGAGCAAATGTGCAGGCGCCCGATATGATAAGGGAAATCTCGCTATTTTCGGGCGCTGAAGCTAGACGTGGCTTTCCCGTAATTGAACAGCATTAGTCCAACATATTATATATCCTTAACTTAAAAATTTTACAACTTAGATGTTTGAAAGAGAGGCGTACGATGGGTAACAAAACAGAACAATGGTCTACAAAACTTGGATTCATTTTATCTTCAACAGGTGCAGCAGTCGGTCTTGGTGCCATCTGGAAATTTCCTTACATGACCGGAATGAACGGAGGAGGAGCTTTTTTCCTCGTCTTTATCGCTTTTACCATTATAATCGGGCTCCCTATCCTAATTGCTGAGTTTGTGATTGGCCGTGGGGCACAAAAAGAAGCTGTCTCGGCCTACAAGACACTTGCACCACGCTCAGGATGGTCGTTCATAGGTAAATGGGGCGTTGCTGGTGCTTTCCTGCTTTTATCCTTCTACAGTGTGGTTGGTGGCTGGGTACTTCTTTATAGCTTGATGTCCATACCAGGAATGATTATAAAAGAAAATGCAGACTATGCAGCCCTGTTTGGAACGATAACTGGCAGTCCTTTTCTAACAATACTCGGACTGGCACTTTTCCTCCTGATCAATGTTATTGTCATATCCTTTGGTATTAAAAATGGAATAGAGAAATCAAGTAAAGTATTAATGCCACTTCTTTTCGTTTTCTTTATTATCTTAGTAATTCGTGCACTAACGTTTGAAGGTGCAATGGAAGGAATCACCTTCTTTTTGCAACCAGACTTTTCCGAACTAACTGCAAGTAGCATTCTTTATGCACTTGGGCAATCCTTTTTCTCCCTTGCTGTAGGGATATCTGTCATGGTTACATACAGTTCCTATTTAAAAAAGGATGTTAGTCTCCCAATGTCAGCAGGAATGGTATCCATTATGAATATTTTCGTATCTCTGTTGGCTGGACTAGCGATTTTTCCAGTAGTGTTCGCTTTTGGACTTGAGCCATCTGAAGGACCGGGATTATTATTTATCGTGCTTCCTGAAGCATTTTCCCAAATGCCTTTTGGTGAGGTATTCTTGAGTCTGTTTTTGCTACTATTTTTATTTGCGGTACTGACATCATCCTTTAGTATGTTGGAAATAATAACTTCTGCTTTCACCGAGAAGAAACAGCGTTCACGAAAAAAGGTTGCTTCTATTGCTGGTGTATTTATTTTTATTGCTGGTATCCCTGCAGCTTTGTCATCAAGTAATCTGTCAGAGTTTAAACTATTTGGTTTAACTATCTTTGACGCATCAGACTTTCTTGTAAGTAATATTATGTTGCCGGGTGGCTGTCTCTTCATAGCATTATTTATTAGTTTTAAGATGGATAAGAATCTAGTCAGGAATGAGTTCTTCTATGGAAACAATTTACCATCAGGTATGTACCAATTGTGGTTCCAGCTAATTCGTTGGCTCGTTCCTTTGACGATCATCATTGTCGTCTTAAATTCTTTTGGAATAATTTAATCAGGAGGAATGACGTTGAAGAAAAAAATAGTAATTGTCGGAGGAGTAGGTGGTGGCGCGACAGTAGCTGCACAAATAAGAAGGACCGACAAAGAAGCCGAAATCCATCTCTTCGAAAAAGGAGGCTATGTATCCTTTTCTAACTGTGGAATGCCTTATTACCTTGGTGGCGTACTTGAAAGCCGGGAGGACATTCTTTATCCAGCCGAGGAGTTTGAAGAGAACTTCAACCTTCACGTGCATACAGAAACAGAAGTAACGCGTGTCCTCCGTGAGCAAAAGCAGATTACGTTCCAAAAGCAAGACAGTGCCACGCAAGAGGAGACTTTGTCATACGATAAGCTTATTCTCTCTCCTGGTGCCTACGCTTTATGTCCTCAAATTGATGGCATGGCTAAAGCACGGACATTTACTTTGCATACCATTCCCGATATGGATGCTATTGATCAATTCATTGAAAAACACCAACCAGCCACAGCGGCAGTTATCGGTGCTGGATTTATCGGTTTGGAAATGGTGGAAAACCTGAAAGCTAGGGGGCTTCACTGTACGCTCATTGACCGAGGGGAACAGGTAGCAAAATTAGTAGATAAAGACATGGCAGACCATGTTGCTGACCATTTAACTGAAAAAGATGTTTCTCTGAAACTCCATGATGGGCTTTCCTCTTTTTCTAATGAGGGCAAAAAACTACATCTAGCTAGTGGTAAAACGGTGGATGCAGACATGACTATCTTATCCGTTGGTGTGCGACCAAACACACAGCTTGCAGTTCATTCTGGTTTAAAAATCGGTAACACGGGAGCAATCGCTGTTAACCAATTTATGCAAACATCAGATCCAGACATTTATGCACTAGGAGATGTCGTCGAAACACCTGATAGCATCACAGGAGTAGAACAAAACGTTGCACTAGCCTGGCCAGCACATCGGCAAGCATTTATTATTGCCAGCCACTTAACAAACAAGAAAATTCCATATCAAGGAACTATGGGCACGGGGATTTTAAAGGTGTTCGACCTTACCGTTGGATCAACAGGTCATACGAGCACGACATTAAAGCAGGAAGGTTATACGTTTAAAGAGGCTATATTGCAGGCGAGTTCAAATGTAGGCTATTACCCGGGGTCAGATAGGTTATGGATTAAAATATTATTTGAGGCAGAGACCGGTTTAATTTACAGCGGACAGGTTGTAGGGTACGCAGGAGCTGATAAGCGATTGGCGGTCCTTGCAACAGCTATTAAAGGAAAACTGACTGTCTATGATTTACAAGAGCTTGAAATAGGCTATGCACCACCATTTTCTAACTCTAAGGATCCGCTAAACATTTTAGGATATAAAGCGGCATCGCTTATAACATAAATAGAAAAAGAACCGCATGAAGTGAAGGCGAAAATGCCTACATTCATGCGGTTTCTTCTTTTACGAATTTTATCCCGGTGCAACCGTCCGTAAGACTCCCCCTTCAAAACATGAAGTGAAACCCTAATGCTTAAGTGGGAGTAAACGGACGCTAACACCCCGATTCGTTCAACTAACAATCAGTGGGGGAAAAATGAAATCCTCCACTGATTGAAGTTTCACTTTATAAGTCTTCTTCAAAACGATAGACAAGTGTATAGTTGTTTTCATCAAGCAGCTCTGCAACATGAACACGTACACCATGGCCAAATACGACTTCATCTTCTGTCATTGCCACAATCATTGCCTTTGTGCTATTTCTAACATCAATATAAATGTCACCGACTACCGGGTTAAGCGAGTTATCACTTTCAGCAAGATAGCTAATTGACTCATCCTCAAGCTGTTGTGCTTCCGGTACAAGATTCTTATCGTAATAAGCAATTTCCTGGCTTGCTTCTGCTCTTCCAGGAACCATAACAACATATTCACTATGCTTTACGCCATTATCTCTTGTTGTAACAACGTTACCATCTTCAACACTGTCCACTTTTTCAATCTCGTTCAATGAATAGTGATCAAGGAAGTCTGGTGCAGGCTTGGTAATTAAAATATAATCACCTGGCTCTGGCTTACGATCTTTATCTACAGTATAACGTTTTCCATAAAAGATAAAGGTATCATTATGCTGTGGTCTGTATAGCGTAATCTCACTTGCTTTCGTCAAGATTTGTTTCATATCCTTTAGACGATATAAATGGACAGACTTCTTAAACATAGGTTTTACCGTATATACTTTATGTAGCTCGTTATTATAGAATACGAACTGTCCCTTTCTAACCTGAAATAACTTCATTCCGCAACCTCCTACATAGTAATGCATTCTGAGTCTATTATAACTGCATTTTCACAAAAATAAAGTCTTAAATTATGTTTCCTTAAAGTTGCACAAATTAAACATCTTTTTTGTAAGTTATTCAATACAAGCGGTAGATCGTCACTTTTAACATCCCCTACGTTTTGTTGCCCTTCATACAAGGTTAACGAACGTTTTTCTCCATATGAACGAACGGCAATTCTGTGTCCACTTGTCCCAGTATCCGTTTTGCTTGGATCCTCTCCCCTTGTAGCCACTTTTGGAAGTTAAATATCATAGGCTCCCGGTCACCACCTAGCGCGAACCATACCTTCCCGGCCTGAGGGAAATAAACGGATGTATGAATAGTTCCTGCCCATTGCTTATACTTTGTTGAAAATACACCTTTGTCTGTATCATTTAACATGCGAAAAGCTTTATAAGGATCTAGGACATTTTCTTTTTGACTTTCGATAGATGCATAACGTTTATACGAATCATCTAAATGATGGCGATTTTCGTCCTTCTGGATTTCAAAGTGATTTGTACATATATTTGATTGACGTACTTCTACTGCTCTTGGTGTCGCCTCTACCACGTACGTTTCTCCACTTTTATCTAATAATACATAACTGAAGGAATGGCGGTGTGGTATTTCTTTTAATAAGGAAATAGCTTCATCCACATCAGCACAGGTTTCTAAGAGAATTCTACCTATCATATTACAAATAAAACCGTCGCCTGGCTTTTTACGATGCATAAAGTTATAGCCCATCGCGAGGCCTTTTTCGTTCATTCCGTCCATTCGTCCGGTAATCCGCTGAGACGGACCGATAACTGCATAGCCTTGGTCAGTCGGTTGGAATATCGTATATCTTCCTTCATAAGTTTTAGGATGATAATCATAATTCCTTACCATGTAGTCAGACCCAGTAAAAATGGAGCAACCACTTTTCATATATTCCAAGCGGTATCCACCAAACTCCTGTAATACATCCTCCATTTTCCATTCCAGTGCATCCTGTAATCCACGAAGTTCTTCCCAGATAGCAGGTGCAAACGGCATTATCACCTGTTTTACTTCTTCCACCGAAATGGTGAAACGTGGCCGGCGAATTTTCCACTGTTTTTTTCTGTTTTGCAATGTGTGCGAGTCCTTTAATTCTAGCCCCTGCTCATAGCCGAAATCATAATGGCTTCCGCGAAACTGAATAATATCGCTATATATCTGTTTCATTTATTTCCCTCTTTTTTCATCTGTATTGAACTCAGTCTAATATACAACTTTATGTTTTCAAACGAAATTGTCTCGGAATGAAACTTTTTTAGATTCCCAACGTATTACATGCCGTATAGAGAAAACACATAGGAGTTGAAATCATGACAGGTATTTTAAGCACCACGATACTCTCATTTATATTGTATCTAATTATTTCACTGTTTTTTGTTATCAACAATAAAAAACATCGCAAGACCACATTAAAAGCAGTTCTGCTAATTTTTATCGTGCTATTTATTATTGGAGCGATTGCAATATACGTTATTATGCTGCCGATGACCATTCCAAATATGACTATATCTAACATCGTTATCGGAATTGCAGGTATGGCTGGACTCTACGCTTTAACGACAAGTCAGCCATTTACAAAGTCTAGCAAGCAGTTGGACACTGTCTCTGGGGTGATTGTTCTACTAGCAATCCTAGCTATACCTACTTTCTTTGTACTAGGTATTTTTGGATTGGATGATTCTTATGAGTCTATCCCTAAAGAAGAAATACCAGAAGCAAAACCATTGGATAAGGACGCTACACCGATTGTCGTATCCCCTGAATTTGCCAGAAACAAGGTACAAAAAGCAATGAGTGTTGTTCCAAATACGCAATTCTACGACTTAGGGAAACTGCAAGTGCAAAAAGTCAACGATGATATTGTGTTTGTTGCTCCTGTCGAGTTTACCGACTTTTGGCGTTACTTCCGAGGCAAAGAAACAGAAGGGTATTTCACCATTTCCGCGACAGATGTTAACGCACAACCACAGTTTGTAGAGAGTAAAATGAAATACACGAATTCAAGCTTTTTTAATCATAATGTAAAGCGTACTATTTACGGTGCATACCCTAACTATATTCAAAGTGGGGAACCACAGTTAGAAGTGGACGAAGATGGAAAACCATGGTATGTCCAAACGCTTTATAAACCAATCGGCCTTACAAACAAACCAAATGTAGAGAAACTAAATGTTGCCATTGTCGACCCGGTAACAAGTGATGTCACTTTATACAAGACAAATGAGGCGCCTGATTTTATAGATGGCTCTGTCAGCTCTGAAATGGCTTCAGATGAAAACGAGTACTTTGGTAAGTATGTACATGGCTGGTTAAACTCCATTTTTGGTAAACGAGATGTTAAAATACCCAACGGCTCTGGAACCGAAAGTAATGTCACACCGATTTTTGATGAGAATGGAGAAATGCATTACTTTACTGACATGTCCTCACCAAAAGAGAATATTGATTCCGCTTTAGGTTACACCTTAATTAATGCTCGTACAGGAGAGCTCACCTACTACAATGGTGATAAAAACAATGGAATTATGGACAGTAAAGGAGCAAAAGAAATTGTAAACAAAGAATTCCCAGAGAAGAATTGGACCGGATCAATGCCTGTACTATACAACATTGATGGGGATCCAACGTGGGTTGTAAATGTTCTGGATCCAAACGGTTTATTCAAGCACTATGCCTATATCAAGGCTTCCGATTCTGACTTTGTGGTGTTTGGTGACACAGCTCGACAAACACTGGAAGCATATCGCCTTGCGCTCGCCCAAGATCCAAGCAATGTTTCCTCTACAGGAGAATCTGCTTTGGAAGAACGGGGCGGGGAAGTAGAAAGAGTACTTGTAAGCAATCAAAACAACGGGCAAGTAGTACAATTTTTAATTAAAGATGATAACACTATTTATAATGTTAGTTCAGGGAAATCCCCACTCGCCATTTTCATGCAACCTGGTGATAATGTTTCATTTGAAGCAAATATTCGTGATAACGGCACCGGTATTGTAGAAAGCATTGAGATAGAAGGTCTAACAGAATAATAAAAAGAGCAGGCTGTAGAAATTATAGCCTGCTTTTGCTTTTTAATCTGCTCTCTTATCATGCTTAATCATGATAAATAACTTAGTAAAACCATACGCGAGGAAGGCAATTACAATATCAATAAGAAACAGATAGAACAGATTCATTCCTTTATGCATTTCCAACAATCCTACCAAAACAGAAAACCCTCCGAACCCAAAACCAAAGACGACAGATGCCCCAATAAAATAGATCACGATATTTTTGTTATGTTTTGTACAATATTGGTAAACCAGCATGAAGACGACCGGAAATATAACCGTAGTAACGGAAAAGCCTACTGGAAGTAAATAGGATAGACTGTGAGGGTGCAGCAAATAATTTTGGGAAGCTAAGATATTATCTAGATTGGCCCAGAGAATATGCGCTGTAAACCCGTAAAATGAAATTTCAAAGATTCGTTTACGATCAAGTATTAAGTAGAGAATTAGTAATGGCAAGAAAATCGACAGAAGGTTAAACCAAAAATACCATGTCTCAAAGTCTGAGTAATCATTCCAAAAGTCTCTGTGTAACTTTGCTAACTGTTCCTTCACATCATATATCTTCTTGTATAGTTGTTCTTCACTCATTTCTAAAACCACCTATTTATAATAATAAGTTTAGTTTATACCCAATAAAAGAAACTATGCCGATAAAAATCGTCTCTCCTCATTGCTTCGCCTTCCAATCCTGTTTCATCATCTTAAAAAATTTCGTGAAAGCAAAAGCAATAAAAACAACTACAAGGTCGATTAGATAAAGAAACCCATAATTCATACCTTTGTTCATTTCTAGGAATCCGAGGTATACATACAACGGTCCCATACCAAAAGCAAATAACAGATTTAGTACGATAGTATAGAGAAAAAAGTTTTTCCCTTTCTTAAGACAATATTGATATACAAGCATAAATACTACTGGGAATACCACCGTGGTTGAGGTAAATCCTGTAGTCATTAAATAAGTAAAACTATGAGGATAGCTGAAATAATTGAGTGATGTTAAAATCTGATCTGTATTTGCCCAAAGTACATGTATGGTAAAACCGAAAAAAGTAAGTTCAAAGAGTCTTTTTCTATCCACAGTAAAATACAAAATGATTAGTGCAATAATCATGCTTCCTAGCAGAAACCAAAAACGCCATGTATCGAAACTGGTAGTCATTTCCCAGTAGGTGTGTTGTAAATTATGTAGCTCTTCTTTTACCTCGAGTATTTTATTATAAGGCTGGTCTTCGCTCATTATCAGCCCACCCATGTTTATATAGTGGGCTTAGTTTAGGCAATATGGAGAAAAGCATGCATATAGCACAAATAAGAAGTGCTCGCTTGGATAAATCGTAGCTTGTGAATGATGTTTCAGTTTCTCGGGCGATACTTTTAGCCACGGAGCCGATAGTCTTCTGCTCTCGGGCGATACTCTTCTGCTCTCGGGTGATGCTCTTCTGCTCTCGGGTGATGGTCACCTGCTCTCGGGCGATGCTCTTCTGCTCTCGGGCGATGCTCTTCTGCTCTCGGGCGATGTCTTCTGCTCTCGGGCGATGCTCTTCTGCTCTCGGGTGATGTTCCTTACCTCAAATCCGATATCCACTGCTCCAAAGCCGATACTTCTTAACTCAAATCCGATATCCACTGCCTCAAAGCCGATACTCACTCCTTCACAGCCGATGTTTGCTTCCTACCTCAGTGGCTGATCATTTAATTAACCATAATCTTAATAAAATAGCCTCCCAAAATCCTGGGAGGCCTCTAACTTACTTATTATTTTCAAATTCTTCCACCATGAGTGAAAGTTCTTCCCAACGCTCCATCTTCTGTTCGAGTGCTACTTCTGCTTTTTCTTGTTCCTGGAAGAGCTTTTGAACTTTTTCAGAATCACTACCAGCATCTACAATCCCTGCTTTTAGTTCGTCTATCCGACTCTCTAGCTCCATAATTTCCTCTTCAATGGTATTCCATTCTCGTTGTTCATTATAGGATAGCTTTTTCTTTTTTTGCTTTGGCTTTTCTTTTATTGCCTTTGGTGGTGTTGTGACGCTTTGTTCAGCCTGAGCCTGTTCAAGGTATTCACTATAATTTCCATAGTACTCACCTACCGCACCGTTTCCTTTAAACACGATTAAACGATCTACTACACGATCTAGAAAATAGCGATCATGCGATACTGTAACTACGACACCAGGGAACTGATCCAAATATTCCTCCAGCACTCCCAGCGTCTGAGTATCCAAGTCATTTGTCGGCTCATCAAGGAAGAGGACATTTGGTTCTTGCATTAAAACCTTTAAAAGGTATAGACGACGTCTTTCCCCACCAGATAGCTTGCGGATATACGTCCACTGTGCGGAGCGGGAAAATAGAAAACGCTCAAGCATTTGTTCAGCTGTAATAACGTCACCATCACTCGTGTGAATTACTTCTGCAACTTCCTTAATATAATCAATAATGCGTTGTGATCCATCAAGCTCTTCATCACCTTGTGTATAGTACCCGATGTTGACCGTTTCTCCAACTTCTACCTGACCGCCATCTGGCTTGATTCGACCTGCCATAATATTTAACAGCGTTGATTTTCCCGTGCCATTAGGGCCAATAATACCTAACCGCTCACCTGGCACAATCAAGCGGCTAAATTCATTGATTAACCTTTTTTCTCCAAATGATTTGCTGATTTCCTGTAGCTCCAACACTTTCTTTCCTAGCCTGGTTGACCCTACTTTAAAATCAACTTGCTCTTTCTTCGTATCAAATGTTTCTTCCTTCATTTCTTCAACGCGCCCTATTCGAGCCTTTTGCTTTGTAGATCTTGCCTTTGCTCCACGTCTTAACCATGCTAGTTCACGTTTTAAAGTATTCTGATGCTTCGCTTCATTGCTTGCCTCAAGCGCTTCACGTTCCGCTTTTTTCTCAAGAAATATTTCATAGTTTCCTTCATACACATACAAATTACCTTTATCTAACTCATAAATTCGATTGGTGACCCGATTTAAAAAATACCTATCATGCGTAACGAGCAGCAAGGATCCTTTGTATGTCTGCAAATATTTCTCCAACCACTCTACTGTCTCATTATCAAGATGGTTTGTCGGTTCATCTAAAATCAAGAGGTCTGCAGGCTGAATCAGCGCCTTGGCAATAGCTACTCGTTTCTTCTGGCCGCCCGATAGTTCTGTTACTTGTTTATCAAAATCGGTAATTCCAAGCTTTGTCAAAACAGACTTTGCAGCTGTGTTAGCTTCCCATGCCTCTGCTTCGTCCATTTTTTGTTGCATCTTTATTAATCTGCTTTGCGCTTCATTGCTTTCCGGTTCCTCTTGCAGTTTCAACAATGCCTGCTCATAGTTACGCATTACCTGCATAATCACAGAATCTCCGTAATAGATTTGTTCCATTACATTCAGTTCAGGATTAAGTGGTGGATCTTGGGCTAAGTATTCAATCCGATAATCTTTTGGGTGTTTGATGGTGCCCTTTTCCGGTGCTTCCAGCCCAGCAATTGTTTTCAAAAAGGTGGATTTCCCCGTTCCATTTACTCCAATCAGCCCAATTCTTTCCCGATCTGTAATGGTGCTTGTAACGGAATCGAATAATATTTTGTCCCCGAAGGATTTATGTAAATTTTCTAATGTTAGCATTGTTAACTCATCCTCATCTTTTTCTAGCTTTTAGCCAATCCTTTGTAACCAGTACCAACAAAAGTAATAACCATGATGTTACCAAATAAAATATTCCTTTGCTCACAGGCGTCATTTCGGAATAAAAGAAGGCCATACCTACCCATATAACCGCTATCATGACAAGCTGTATTCCTAGTAATTTTATGTTAATCGCCTCCGAATTATAAAGTGAAACTTCAACCAGTGTCGTTCTCCCCTCACTGACTATTAGTGGAACGAATCAGGGTATTAGTATCCGTTTACTCCCACTTAAACACCACTGTTTCAATTCATGTTTTGAAGGAGGAGTCTTACAGTCGGTTACACCAGAATAAATTTCCCTACCAACCAGTTTATCTTACTGAGAAGCTTTTTTCCATTAAGAGAAGCATAGACTGGCTGATTGAAACAACAGAGATTTGCGGTCATGTGAAATTAACCAACGTTATGGCTTTAATTCACCATCTATTGGGAGACTATGAATGGTGGAGGCTGCTGTTCGCTAAAGGTGGCTTTGGTTGATTGGGGCGGTCATTTGGTTGATTAAATTGCTTTTGTGGTTGATTCGTCACGTCATTTGGTTGATTGGATCGCTCTTATGGTTGATTAAAAACGACATGTGATCGATTGGATCGCTCTTACGGTTGATTAAAAACGACATGTAATCGATTGGATCGCTCCTGCGGTTGATTGACTGCACTATTTAATTGATCGTACACTCTTTACACTTTTTTTATACTTTTCTTGTCTAATTATTTATGCCTGCCGCTTATTATTAAGTTAGTCAGCAAAGAAAGGATGATAGGTATGTCGGAAACAATTTTTAAAGCTACGAATATCACGAAGATATACGGCGAAAACAAAGCACTCGATAAAGTATCGATTGAAATTAAACGAGGTATGATATATGGATTGATCGGAAAAAATGGCGCGGGAAAATCGACATTCATGCGCACAGTTATGGGGTTAATTAAAGTCAACGAAGGCGACATTGAACTGTTTGGAAAAACTGACAAAAAAGGATTGCAGCTGGCACGAAGAAAAATGGGCCAATCCATTGAAACACCGGCACTTTATCCAGAATTAACAGCCCAAGAGAACTTAAAGGTACAAGCCGCTAACGGAGGCGTAAGTGAGCGAGAGATTGATGATTTACTTCGTTTAATGAACTTGGAAAATACAGGTAAGAAGAAAGCTAAGAACTTCTCTTTAGGAATGCGACAACGTTTAGCGATAGCCTCCACACTTATTACAAACCCTGAGTTTCTAATTTTAGATGAACCGACAAACGGGCTTGACCCATCAGGAATTGTGAATATGCGTGAAATCATCCAACGATTGGTGACAGAACGTGGTATAACCGTCTTACTATCTAGTCATTTGCTAGATGAACTTTCACAGGTTGCCACCCATTACGGTATTTTACATGATGGAAAACTGATTAGTGAACTTTCTAAAGAAGAGTTAGCGAGTAAAACCCGGCAATACATTGAATTAGAAACAATGGATGTTCAAAGCGCAGTCATTGTACTCGATGAATTGGGGATTCGTGATTATGAAGTAATCAGTGGGACGGGAATCAACATTTATGAACACTTAGATGATGTTGCAAAAATCAACCGTTCATTAGTTTTAGCAAACGTGGATATTTTGAGAATTGGTACTACCAGACAAAAACTTGAAGAATATTTCTTGCAATTAACGGGAGGAACACCAAATGCTTAATCTTTTAACGGCGGAAAAATTTAAATTGCATAGAAGTAAAAAGTTATGGATCGTCCTAGGTATCTTACTCTTACTCCCGATTATGCAAGCCGTCAACAGTATATTAGAAGTGGATAACGGGAAGGAACTCGTCCAAGTAAAGGATACAGTCATCAATGGAGCTACTGGTATTCTGATGATGGAAAAAAACGGGTTTACAATTTTACTTGTCTTCAGTGCTTTTATTAGTTTCTTTATTGGGGAAGAATTTCAAAATGGAACCATTCGAAATGCGCTATCATTAGGTCGTGGTCGTACTCTCTATTATTTGTCAAAGCTAGTGATAACTGCCTTAATCTCTTTCATTGGTGTAATTATATTGACGGCAAGTGGTATTATACTCTTTTCATTAGTATTTGGCTTTGGTGAAGTTGCAGAGATTAACGATTACTTCGGTTATGCTATTAAGACTTTTAGCACGCTTTATTTATTAATTTTGGCGAACGTATCAATTTATGTGATGATTAGCTTTCTAACTAAAAATAGCAGCATCTCGCTTATTTGGAGTTTTCTATATACAATGGCGACAGCTTTTTTACCTGAAATTTTCCTACAAACCGAGCATTTTAAATATGTCACGTTCTGGTTTACGGAAACTTACTTGAACTATTCAGATTTTGCAAACCTAGCTGATATCGCAAAATACCCTGAAATGATATTAGTCAGTCTTATCACCATTGTGCTATCATCAACGTTAGGAATCCTTCATTTTAATAGAACAGATATAAAGTAGGTCGAATAGATATGGCTACGATATTAATCATTGAAGACGATAATGCAATTCATTCACTTATCAAAGATACGTTAGTTTTACATGATTTTAAAACACTTAGTGCGTACTCAGGGACAGAGGGAAAATTGCTATTTGAACAAAATCAAGTTGATGTAGTTCTTTTAGATTTGATGCTTCCTGGAATGAATGGGAAAGAATTTCTTCAAGACATCCGGCGTAATTCAACTACCTCTGTCATTGTAGTTTCAGCAAAGAATGATCAAAATTCTAAATTGGAACTTTTGACAAATGGGGCAGATGATTACATCATAAAACCTTTTGATATTAAAGAACTGCTTGCGCGGATTAACATTCAATTCCGGCATGCAACAAAGCCTTCTATTACCAATACGAAAGAAATTCATTACAAAAATATTAATGTGAATTTAGAGACACGTGAAGTGAGGATAAATGATCAAACACTACATCTTACTGGCCGGGAATATGCTATTCTCCTCCTATTTCTCGAGAATCCACAAAAGGTATTCAGTCGTGCCAATATTTATGAAAATGTTTGGAATGAACCCTATTTTGACAGCGATAAAACGATTAACATGCATATTAGCAATTTACGAAATAAGCTTAACATAGATGGCACAAACTATATTAAAACAGTATGGGGCATAGGCTTCAAATTTGTTAACTAAGAAAGGAGAAGTGATTGGTATGTGGGGATGGATATTTGTTTTCCTGGCATTATCGCTTCTTCTTTATATTATCTTTTTAAGGAGAGAACAAAGGCAATTAATACAGAGAGTTAGGGAAATTTCAGTTGATTCCAGTTTTGGAAGCAGGTTATTTCTAGATTTTCGTGAGAAGACATTGCTAGATTTAGTTGATGAATTGAATCATATGATTGATGAATATGAAGAAAAAAATCGCCAAGCAATACAAATGGAGGAGAATGTGAAGTTATCCATCGCTGGTCTGTCTCATGATTTACGGACACCACTTACGTCCATTAAAGGCTATGTTCAACTCCTGCATACGTCTACAGATCAAGTTAACAGGGCGAGCTACCTCAAGATTATTGAACACTCCATCACGCGACTTATGGAAATGACCGATCACTTTTATGACTTAGCACGTATTGAAACGAATCAAAAAGAAATAGCATTATCTACTTTTTCTCTCTCCAAGCTAGTAGAAGAAACTTTCTTAGACTTTTACGATCAATTGGAGAAAAAACAAATTGAAGTTCAATTTCCAGAAGAAATATATGAACAAAAAATCATAGCTGACAGAATAATGCTTATTCGTGTTATCCAAAATGTTATCCAAAACATCCTACGTTACGCTAAAAGCAAAACGATTATCGACTATAACATGAAAGAAAACCATCTAATACTCACAATTCGAAATGACATTAAAACAGATAGTAAAGTCGCCATAGAAAAAGTATTTATGCGATTCTACACAGAAATTACCAGTAGAACGAACACCGAATCAAGTGGATTAGGTCTTTATCTTTCTAAAAAATTAGTGGAAAAAATGAATGGAAATATCGATGCAGAGCTTAATGATGACTGGTTTATTCTTAAAATCCATCTCCCCATTAATAGAATTCCAACCTAATTAATACTGAATATGACATTAGGAAACAAGCCGCATTTTGGTATAAAAATACTAAATGCTTTTAAAAACAATAACTCTCTCTTTATCTGTATTTAAAAAAGGCCGGGACACTGCCCGACCTTTCCTCACGTTTAATTAAAATTGTTTCAGTAAACTTACCATTTCAATAGCAGCTGTTGCTGCCTCTGCACCTTTATTTCCTGCTTTCGTTCCAGCACGTTCAATTGCCTGTTCAATTGTTTCTGTTGTCAATACGCCAAAGATGACGGGTTTTTCTGTTTGCATTGCAGCTTGCCCCACACCTTTAGCTGCTTCATTACACACATAATCAAAATGAGGAGTGGAACCACGAATGACCGTCCCCAATGTAATCACAGCATCATATTGTTCCTTTTTTGCCATCTTCATTGCAGCAAGTGGAATTTCAAATGCTCCTGGAACCCAAGCCACATCTATATTTTCTTCAGGCACACCATGCCTCATTAATGTATCCTTTGCACCTTCTAATAATTTACTTGTGATAAAGTCATTAAACCTTCCAACCACTATTCCTATTTTCATGTCAGTACCAACTAAATTCCCTGCAAATACGTTTCCCATTTTATTATCCCCTCTCCATCATATATTGTTGCTGCTTTTTCCTGTATGCTGCCAAGTCTTCTATTGTGATCATTTTTAATCCGAACCGTTCGGCCATAACGGCTAAATCAGGGACTCGTGCCATTGTGCCATCCTCTTTCACGATCTCACAAATCACACCAGAGGGAGCTGCATCACTTAGCAATGCTAAGTCAACCGCAGCTTCTGTATGACCTCTACGGGCGAGTACACCCTCTTCCTTAGCGATCAGTGGGAAGACGTGACCTGGTTGTTTAAATTGATCAGCTGCTACCTGTTTATCCGTGAGTGCTTGAATTGTTTTAGCTCTTTCTGGTGCACTAATTCCCGTTGTCGTTGTAATGTGGTCTACACTGACAGTGAAGGCTGTCGACAACGGATCCGTGCTGTTACGCTTCATTAATTCTAGGCCTGCAGCTTTAGCAATGTCTGAGGTGATAGCTGTACAAACGAGTCCCTTGCCATGTGTAATCATAAAATTAATCATTTCCGGTGTCGCTTTTTCTGCTAAACCCACGAAGTCTCCTTCATTCTCACGATCTGCATCATCTACAACAATTACAATATTACCTTCTTGTAGGTCCGCGATTGCTTCTTCAATAGTATGAAACATAATCATCACTCCTTTCTTAAACTTGTCTTATAAGAACCCTTTATCCTGTAGAAATGTTTTATTTAGATTGCTTTCTGGAGCATTTTCCGTAAACTGCAAGAGGTGCTGTACATGTTTGGCTAGCATGTCGCACTCAATGTTCACGAAATCTCCCACTTCTCTTGTTCCTAATGTAGTTTGTGCTGATGTATGTGGAATAATCGAAATCGTAACAGTACTATCTTCCACGTCAAATATGGTCAGACTAATACCATCAATTGTGATCGATCCTTTTGGCAACAATAAGCTTTTGTAGTTAGCAGGTAGTTTGATCCTAAAATAGATCGCATTTTCTTGCTGTGCTTTGTGTATGATCTCAGCTGTAGTATCTACATGACCTGATACAAAATGACCACCGAATCTACCGTTTGCAGCCATCGCCCTTTCTAGATTGACGAAGTCCCCTTCTTCTGTGGCGTTAAGGGATGTTGCTTTAATCGTTTCTGGCATAACATCCACTTCAAATGAATGATCCGAAAAACGGGTAACCGTTAAACAAATCCCATTAATTGCAATGCTATCCCCAATATTCATGTCTGACAGAATTTGTTCCGCTTTAATGCTTAGCGTAACCGCACGTTCTGACACACGTTTTTTCCTGAGCAATGTCCCTTTTTCTTCTATTATTCCTGTAAACATACGATCCTCCCCTTCAAATTTAATTGCATTAAAAAACCCCTGAATATCGCTTCAGAGGGTAAAAGGGCAGAATTTAATAAGCTAATAAAGCACGCTGATAAAACAATGTCCTACTATAACAGTGCAAAATGCACATAGCATAATAAGGCGTTTCCTAATAAACATGCTCGCTTTTCAATTCCTTCTCCCATCCAGACTTTACTGTCGGCTCTGGAGTTTCACCAGATCCACCGCTTGGCATTGCGCCGCACGGGTCACGGACTTAGAAGCATAACACTTCATCACCGCCGGTTGGGAATTTCACCCGACCCCGAAGGAAATTCTAATTATTCGGTTGTATCTATGTTATAACTGAAATTTATATAGAATGCAAGCAACTCATTCCATACGTATCTTATTGCTTTCGTACACTTCGATATTAATTACGAACATATTAAAAGCCTACAGTCCCTCATCTTTTAGCAAAAACGGACATTTTTCGTATACAGGGAATTCAAAGTTATAGCTACTGTTATTGCCTTTTGGCTAACATTTTTAACATACAAAAAAAGCCCCGCATTTGGAGCTCTTGCTGAATCAGAATCAGGTGTGCAGGTGTATATTTTGCATCCATAGAGGGCTTAAATTAATGTGTTAGGATCGATTCAAGAAAACGGATCTCTTCCTGTATTTTTATTTTTATCTGGTCATCTTCATATTTTTGAAGAAGCTCCGTTAAATACTCTCGGTCTCTTTTAAAATAAAACAGCTCTTCTTTCGTATACTCCACTAAAATATCCTCCCAGTAGCGCGCTACGCTAGGTATTTTATACCCTATCTTCGAATAATTAAACGGCTATTTTGATGTTTCGCTCAATTTTTCATATTCCTGTATCATCTGTTCGTAGGTTAAGGCACCAAAGGCTTTATACCTTATTTTTCCCTCGGCATCAATGAAATACGTAGTAGGAATTGGCTGTATACGATATAACTGACTTACTTTAGCCTTTTCGTCCAATAAGACTGGAAAGGTGACGCCAAATTCCTCTATAAATTCTCTCACTGTCTTTTGATTCACTTCTGTATCAGTCAGGTTAACGGCTAAGATGACAGGATCCTGATCCTGAAAAAACTGCTGCATATCTGGCATCTCCTGCCTGCATGGCGGGCACCAGGTAGACCAAAAGTTTAACAACACCCGCTCTCCTCGATAGTCAGAGAGCCTCACTTGTTCACCTTCTAGTGTTTTCAGTTCAAAGTCGGGTGCCTTATCCCCTACATTTACGCTTAGAGGAACGGTTCCGCTAACTTCCACACTTTCTTCCCCATTGTATAAGCCTTTGGAATGCTCTGCCTCCTTATCGGCAAGCATAAGATTATATACAGAGCCTATTACAATACTAATAGCAAATACGATGAACAGTATCCTTTTCATCACGATGCCTCCGTTTCATTCAGTTATGTATAGTCTGTCTCTTTCCAGCACATAACATACTAAGAAAAGAAGCAGAGATCGCTCACTAAAATAACAGAGTTTTTGGTATTCTCTTTTGTTATACTATAGAAAATAGAGAAAGGAGCTGGGCATTTGACACTTGATAAGGGAAAGGCAAACTGTATTACTGATGTGATTGGTGTAAAAGTAGGACATGTTACATTGTATGAAAAGCTGGACGAAAATAAGACAATTTGTACGGGAGTAACAGCGATTCTTCCACACGAAAATAATTTATTTTACAAAAAAGTCCGTGCTGGTAGTGCCATTATAAATGGTTATGGAAAAACTACAGGTCTAGCACAGCTAGAGGAAATAGGGCTACTTGAAGCCCCTATTATGCTCACTAACACTTTTAGTGTGGGGGCCGTTTGGCAAGGGACATTGGAGTATATGCTTCAGACGACAAAGGATATTGGGGATACAACAAGCTCCATCAATATTGTAGTTGGGGAGTGTAATGACAGTTACCTAAACTCGATTCGGGAGCAAGCAGTTAAACCAGCTCAAGCGATACAGGCAATAGAAGCGGCCACGGAACAGCCGGCAACAGAAGGGGCGGTAGGAGCAGGAAAAGGCATGGTCTGCTTTGGTTATAAAGGTGGTGTAGGGACTGCATCACGCATTATCTCAACTGAAAAAGAACATTACACGCTGGGATGCCTGGTGGTAAGTAATTTTGGCAAACGAGAAGAAGCTTTGTTTGCAGATTGGGGCAAGCATAAGCTTGAGACACCAGATGGGTCGATTATGATGATTGTTGCAACAGATGCGCCTCTTTATGACAGGCAATTAAATAGACTAGCCAAGCGCTGTGCAGCTGGGCTTGGCAGAACGGGAAGTCATCTGGACAATGGTAGTGGGGATATCGCCATTGCATTTTCCACAGCGAATACTTATGAACACCACGCTGGGAAAGCTGATGAGACAATGGTCTACTTGCGAGATGATCATGAGGTTATGAACCAGCTATTTCAAGCTGTAGTGGAAACAACAGAAGAAGCAGTTATTCGTTCACTGCAAATGGCAGAAACCACCCATGGAAGACAAGGTAGAACTATAGAAAAAGCACCGTTTTAAGCTATTGCTTTTCGAGAGCGGGTGAGACGGTTTAGTCTCGCTCGCTCTTTGGGGTATGGTGGTTTCACTTTGAGATGCTTTGGATTCACTTATCACGTTTTCGATTCACTTTGCCGCCGTTTGGTTTCACTTTATGTCGTTGTCGTTTCACTTTGCGGCATTCTCGTTTCACTTTATGTCGCTCTCGTTTCACTTGCAGCATTCTCGATTCACTTTGTAACATTCTTGATTCACTTCAAAATTGAGCCCCTTCTTGCAGACTATTTCTGTTCTACTAAACCAATGCCTACTCCGGAGGGGTCTACAAGATAAGCGAGGTAAAATGTATCAAAATCCATCTTTTCTCTTACAACCATAGCACCGTTATCAACAGCCTGAGCTATTGTTTCATTTATCGAATCTACTTCGATTTGCACTCTTATCCCGTGTGGGTAATCTTGTGGGCCTTTTGCAATCCCGCCGTCGATCCCATCCTCCCCAGTTTTAACAGCCCAATAATCCCATTTTGGCTCAGCGACTTCCCAGCCGAAAACATTCGCATAAAAAGCTGCTGCTTTCTCAGGTTCCTGGCTATTCATCTCAAAACCTACGACTCTACCATTTTGTTTTTTCATATTTTCTACTCTCTCTCCAATATTATGTATTTGTTCAAGCTAAATCCAAACATCCTGTACAGCTGTTAACGCAGAGCTAGCCTCACCTGTGTTCACCACACCTTTTGGTTCGACAAGCATAATATGGCACTCTGTTTCGGCAATAGGTTTGTGCTCAACACCTTTTGGGACGATATACATTTCTCCTTTGGACAGCTGTGTTTCCCCATCTCGGAAGGCTATCTTCATCTCACCTTCCAATACGATAAACACTTCATCTGTATCTTTATGGGAGTGCCAAACAAACTCCCCCTCCACCTTAACCAGTTTAAACTGATAATCATTCATTTCTCCGATAACTTTTGGCGACCAGTGTTCCTGGAATAAAGATAATTTTTCTTTGAAATTAATAGGATCTATGACCATCTCCACCTTTCTTGTTTTACTTTTCAACAGCTACTTTTGCTTCTTCACCACCATTTACATATTGATTGATTTTCACACCAATGAACACAAATCCTAGAGTCACAACGGCAGAAATTATCCATCCACTAATATTCATATAAATAAGCATTTTACCATAGCCAGCTGCACCGTATTTTTGTAACAGGAAAGCTTTCAATCCATTCATAAAGACACTTCGAGCAACAAATAGTAACGTCAAAAGTTGAAACCACTTCAATAATTGCGGTTTGAAATATAACGTCCTACTATCTTGCCGTGCAAACCCCTGTAAGTAAGCCCAATCCACCATAAAATGTAAAGCTAACGGTTGTTTGATAAAAATAGATAATAAATATAATACTCCGTAGGCCAGACCCAAATAAACCTGATTCCAGAGCATACTTTCCGCAGAGGAGGAAAGTAGGTTTACAGTCGTGCTGATTGCCAGGGAACCCAAGATAAATAAGCCAGCAATATTGAATTGTTTTTCCTTTAAAAATCGATAAACCGTGTAGATGAAACCAGGTACGGTTGACAATATAATCGCCCAATAATCCCCTAGAATCTCTCTCCCGTGATTCCAGATAAGATATGGGACAACGGCATAGCATATAATATCAAGCAAGATAAGCTTTTTATTCATGGTGCCCTCCTTTTCTTTCTACCATTATACCTAGAAAATTATACCAGTTACAATCATGATTTTTGATTTATCTGTTTCTTTTCAAAAATAAATAACCTGCTTCAATAGCAGGTTATCCTGTACGTTGCTTATTTTGTTTTCGTTAAAAATGATTTCGGAACATCTGCTTTAAAATACATCGGTTGTTCGGTTGTTGGATGGTAAAAAGATAATACATGTGCATGAAGCCCGACTCGTCCAATTGGATTTTGAGTGGAGCCATACTTTTTGTCTCCAACAATCGGATGTCCGAGATCCTGCATGTGGACACGAATTTGGTTCTTCCGTCCAGTCTCTAGCTCTAATTCCATCAAGGAGAAACTATCATTTGCCCTCAACCTTTTATAATGCGTTTTAGCAAATTGGCCGTTGTCTTTATTTTGCGTTGAATACATAACATGTGTTTTACTTTCCAACAGCCAAGAGGAAACGTAACCCTTCTCCTGTTTGACCTTTCCTTCTACTACTGCCACATACTTTCTTTCCCTAACAGCCTGCTTCCAATTGTCCTGTAGCTTAAGCTTCACCGCTTCGCTTTTTGCAAACATCATCACACCAGATGTGTTTTTATCGAGCCGATGCACAACAAAAATGCGGTTTGCAGGATCTTGAATACGCACATGCTCCATTAACTGATAATGAGCCGTCTGCTTTTTTTCTTTTGGTGTGGCAATGGATAACAGACCAGCTTCTTTATTTATGACGATAATATCATCGTCTTCATATAAAATTGACATACCAATTAATGCCTGTCTTTTTACAGCAGCTTTATTTTTAAGTATCGTAATCGTTTGTCCTGGTTTTAATGGATAGTTATGCTTTGTTTCAATATGATCATCCACTGTAACCTGTCCTCGTGTCAATATAGATTTCACAGAGTTCCTGCTACGATTAGGCATTGCTTCTAAAAGAAATGAAAGCAGTTCTGATTTTTCTTTTACACGAAAGATAAGTGTATTCGCCTGCGCTTTTTGATTTTTGGGCATATTTATTCTCCTTTAATAAGAGAGGCATTGCTCTCTTTAAAACATATAGGTTTAATCCTCATCATGCACATCAATATCTTCTGGAATTGGTTCATTGAGGTAGTCCTGGATAAGCTTACGGTATTTCTCCACCTGCTCAAAGTGTGTGTTGAACTGTTCTTTATTGATGAGGTACTGTTTTCCATCATGAAGAGAACGAATTCGCCCGTTCAATACCAGTGCTTTTACTTTTGACTCATCCATTGATAAGAATTCTGCTGTTTCCTCAATGTTAAGATACATCTATTTCCCCTCTTTACTTATACATCATGTGATTATTTGAACTATACTAGTATAACAGAAGAGCAATGCACATGTACAAACACCCTCCAGCATGAAGCATGTTTGGAGGGTGTTTGTATTACTGTTTCAGCACATCTTGATAGTCTGAGGTTTCCTCTAATTTCTTTTTGGCATAAGAGCATTGGGGAACGATTTTTCTTCCATCCTGTCTGGCTTGCTCTACGACCCGTTCCACAAGCTTACCGGCAAGTCCTTGGCCTTGTAGCGATTCAGATACTACAGTATGATCAATGACAATGTCACCGTTCTCTGAAAAGGTATAGCCAATTTCAGCATCGGGATTTGTTTCACTCTCGCCAACGTAAAATGATTGTGAACCTTCTTTTATTGTAGTCATTTTTGTATGCTCCTTATCCTTTTTTAAGTCTTTTCCTTTAAATTGTTTTCGTCAAACCAAGCCGTATGTGTAGTGTACGTAATACTTGTTTGCATAGCTTGTATACAGCCGGAAAAAGATGATAAGTACTTACTGTCTAAGTATGACCTTTTAAGTTGAAAGCCTACTGTTCTTTAAAAGTATGTTCAATGGAAAATGTTCTATGTAAAAAACGTACAGATGTTTTATCACCTGTACGTTCTTGCTTATTTTGTAAACCAGTTATAAAGTGCGTCTGATTCAATCGTTAGATGTGGACCGTTAAGTTTAGGAAATATAACTTTTCCTTCCTCCGAAAAGTCAAGATAGCTATCTCTTACCCGCCACATTTGGGATTCACTGGCATAGTATTCATGGTCTGTATAAACTTGGAACCACGTTATGCCACCTGCTTCGTATTCACGTACCGTAATATTTCCAACTTTTTTCTCGAATTCACCGTCGCCATCGCCAACCGCTAATTCAATAAATTTGTAGCCGTCATCCTTTGTATAGAAGTTTAGTTCCTTTCCTTCTGTTACTCTCGTTGAACCATTTGGTGTTGCTTTAAAAGCAACCTCGCCAGTGATGTATGGTGGTCCTTCTTCTTCCGCTTCCTCTTCATCTACTTGTGTTGCGACTACTTCTAAATGAATACTTCCTGTTTTCCCTTGATAAGCAATGTCATTCTCACCGTGTGGCCAATCTACCATAACTCTAAACTGTTCAGAATCCTGTTCAGGATGAAAGGTATTTTCCAACTCCACTTGCTCCCAGACTCCGCCTTTTAAACGTTCGAACTCCAGGTTTATTGGAGATTGTCCATTATCAGGAAATAAGTCACCCGACAATCCAAGGTTAACTTGATACTCTACTGGTACTGTTGTGTTATTTTTGTTAACTGCAAATGCATATACTTCTTTTTTCTCCATGCCAGGTACTAGGTCTTCGTCAAGATCAAACTCTGCGTTACCAATTACCTTGCCTTCTTTATTAACTGCTTCGACATCAAAGTCTGCAGCCTTTGCAATATTGTCTTCACTTGAGAAACCGATTGTAAAATAAGCTACTGTCCCAATAACGGCCATCAATACAAAAGATAAAGCAATTAAACCAAGTGTTAATTTCTTCCTCATTCTTTCTCCCCCTTAGGTTTCATGAAAAAAATATTTAATTCGTACTTTGCTCTCTTCGCTGAACATATAGCTTTCTCATCAAAACGATTGATACGTATAGTAGAGGAATCGCTCCCAGCACAACCAAGCCACTAGGCGACTTTAGAAACATAGCAACAGATCCTGCCATTGGAATATGAAAGGAATAAGCTCCATGAATATCTTCACCCTTTACAAAACCCTCATCTGTCACATTGTTAGCATCACCTTTCGTTTCATATACTGTCCCTTGTGCCGTCATTTGCTCACTGATTATACGGTGTGTGACCAAGGTCCCACCCTCTTGCTCAAACGTAATGATATCTCCAACTTTCACGCTATCAACATCATCAGATAGCACCACCATATCTCCCGCATGAAAAATTGGGTCCATACTGTCAGAAAGGACATTCATTAGCTGGTAACCAAGTACGTTGGCATTGCTACCCGGTTGCTTTACCGTTTGGATCAATGAATAACCAAGTAGAAGAATAAAAACAACTAAGAAAACAATGCCTATGTTCCCCAAGCCTTTCAGTACCTTTTTCAAGTCATAGCCCTCCTTCTCTCCTATGTAGCAAGATGGTACTTCCTCTGCTGTTAATCGTTACAAATCCCTTTTCGTTCTCCACTCTATAAGCAAAGCCAGCAATTATTTTCCCTGTCCCTTACTTACTTGCTCCATCTCCTTTTTTGCTTCAAGAAAAATGGATTCTAACATCGCTTGTACTTCTTCTTTCTCGCTTTCTTCCAAGGTAATTAACAGTTCATCCGCATAATCCTGCAAAGCCTTTACGCGTTGCTCTTTTTCCTCGGCAGTAAATTCCTGCAGCTGTTCTGATGTTCCTTGTAATTCTATTTTTAGCTCTTCTTTTAACCGCTTAGTTTGCTTCATCTGTTCGTCTGCAAGTGCCTCTTCAATCTCACTAATAGCATCCGATTTCTTTTGATCAAACCATCCTGCCAGCATTCCTTTTACACCCTCATCAGCAAACACTACATTTATCCCACTACCTAAGATGATAAAGAGAATAAGAGCGCCAACTAAAAACCGTCTTTTTTTCCGTCGTTGTGTCTGTTGGTGCTTGACCAATCTACTATCTTCCACTATTTGGTCACTCCTTTAATAGAGGGCAACGCCTATGCCAATGCACAGACGTTGCCATCCTTTTATTCTTTGCTTGACATAGAAGAAACAACATCATCTAAAGCAGTTTTTGCTTCATCTTCTAGAGTCTGAGCTGCGGCAGTGATGATTGCCTTTTGTTCTTCTACCAGATCTTCAAGTAATTCTTCTACAACTTCTCTTACATCATTTATTTTAAAATTAATTTGGTTTTTAAGGTTCCTCGTGTTTATTTCTTGCTCGTTATCGACCTCAGCCTCAACTTCCTCTCGAGCTTGTCGAATTGCTTCTTCCAATTCTGAAACTGCAGAGTCTTTCGCTGCAGTCAAATCATCGGTTAATTGTCCAAGTGCTTCTTCTCCTTCTGTACCAGTGAAGGCTGTCAGGTCATTTGTTGCATAATTGACTCCTTCTTCTCCTAATCTCTCAATCTCGAAATACCCTTCCAGGAAGAGATTATAAAACTGGACACCCATGCCTTCTAAAATCTCAGCTTTTGTACCCTCAAGTGATTCGATATGGCTATTTTTCACTTGGGTAATGGCCGCTTCAGCACTTTCGGTTTCGTTTGCTCTCTTTCCATCAATGTCCCCACTAGCATCAGCTTTTAAGCCATTGTATTCTGCAGTAAGCCCTGGCAATTTCCCTTCTCCATATGCTGTTACATCGGCTTCAATTTCAGCCGCTGTTTCGTTAAACAAACCATCATACCAACTCTTCAAATTAGCACCTGCGTCTGTACCTGCTAATGCCGCTCCTGTACCGGAGATCACTCCTACTGTGAGCACACCAACTGCAATTTTCCCTTTTACTGTACGTAATACTTTCATTCAAATACCCCTTTTCTATTTGGTTTCGCTTTTGGATTCCATAAGAATTGATTTTATAATGGCTTTTGTTTCCGCTTCTAAGGATTCATCTAGCTCAGCTTTCTTTTCGTCATGAAAGCTTTGAAACATGTCAGATTCCAACAACGTTTTTTTTGATTCTTCTAGTTGTGTTAAATAGGCTTCTTTTTGTTTGATGATTTCTTTCTTAGCATTTTTGGTAACCGTTACACCATGTGTTTGCAGTTGTTCCGCATTTTCCAACAACGCTGTATCTACCGTTTTTTGCACAACTTCCCTTGCGATTGCAATCGACTGCATATACGTATCAATTTGCTGGGAAGCATCCCACCAGCTGTTTTGTGATGCGTGCTTTTCAGCAAACGCAGTCCCTGCATGCAATAGAACTAGGAGCATTAATAGAGCCACGCCCAACCGCTTCATTCCAATACAACCTTTCCTTTAAGCAAATACATGAATAGATCTCCCCCCTTTTAAGAATCGTATGGGTCTTCGAGTTCTGTTGTTCTATATCAAGAACATTTAAATCGTAGTATAGAACACAAAAGTTTAGAATGCAATCTAGTAAATCTAGTGTTCTATCTCATTTATAGTTAAATATCTCTACATTTCTCTTGTTTTCTCTACTTTTCACCCATGATTATTTTATGCAAAGATTCGTTAGACAATTATTGCAAGGAGAGTTGTGTACCTTGTCGTTTTTTGCTAAACAGTGGATAGTTAAGACACATGGTTGGTCAGGTGTAAATTAGGAGATCTCTGCTATTCCTTTATAACGTTCTACTTTTTGCCTAAAAACTAGAGACATGCGGGATAGAAGTATGGAGTCTGATTAATTTTAATGGGAATGAAGGTTATTCACATTTAGTTCATATTCTGGTTATATACTAAATGTCTAATGTTAAAATAACTGCATTTAGGATGGGCTTACTCCCAGTTAAATGCGAGAATAATGTATGATTGTAACTAATACTTACGGAAAATAGATTTAAAGAGGAGATACATTTTATGACAAGAATCCTAATAGTTGATGATGATAGAAATATATTACAATTTGTCCGACTCGGTTTAGAGCAAGAGGGATATGATGTAATCGAATCAACCGATGGAATAGATGCATTAAATAAGTTGAAGGACCATCCCTGCGAAATAGCAGTAGTCGATGTAATGATGCCTTATATGGATGGAGTATCTTTAACGAAAAAAATCCGGAATAAATATAATATCCCCATTATCATTTTGACTGCCAAAAATCAAATTGATGATAAAGAGACAGCGTTCAAAGCAGGGACAGATGATTACTTGACCAAACCGTTTGAATTGAAAGAGCTCGTATTTAGAATAAAGGCTCTTCTTCGTCGATATCGAATTCCACAGGAAGCTGATAAAACGATTCGACTTGGCAATGTACGACTTTGTCCTGATAATTACTCGCTTATGATTGATGCGAAAATGATTAAATTACCACTTAAGGAATTCGAACTTTTATATTTATTTGCAAAAAACCCTGAGCATGTTTTCTCACGTGAACAATTAATTGAGAATATTTGGGGATTAGATTTTACAGGTGATAATCGGACCGTAGACGTTCATATCAAAAGATTGAGGGAACGTTTCAGAAATAAAACAGTCCCTTTTAACATCCATACAGCGAGAGGTATCGGCTATTCATTGGAGATTAATCGAAAATGAGATCTCTATATTTCACTTTTGCTGCAACGACCATAGGTATCATGTTAATAAGCTTTCTGACTGCATTTTTTCTTTCGAACACTTATTACCAACATTATTTAAAGCCAGATAACGATGAGAAGAATACACAGATTGCAAAGGAGATGTCTGCTTTTATTGAGGAGAATCCGAATGTCGATATTGCACAATATCTTGCGAATGTAGCAGATCTCGGATACCAACTTTATCTGGTCCAACCATCGACAAATGGGGTGTTCTATGGTTCAGATTTTAGGATAAAAGAAATTCCTGATACAGTGATACAAAAAGTACTGGGTGGCGAAACTTATCACGGAATGCTACAGTTTCCCCGTAAGACGTTCGTTACCGGGTTCTTTGCTAATGAATTAACAAATACCATTGGTGTACCTGTAACCTATAATGGAGAAACATATGCACTGTTTATGAGACCTGACATCGAAAAGCTGTTCAGCGAAATGCATTTATTATTCGGCTGGCTATTTCTATTTACAATCATTTTAAGCATTATATTAGTTCTGATCGGGGCCAAATATCTTGTGCAACCAGTAAAGCGATTGAGTGAAGCAACTAGGACATTATCATCTGGTGATTACATTGTTAAAGAAATTGAGACCAACAGAAAAGATGAACTTGGAGAACTGACACGGAGCTTTATTAGAATGGCTGAAAAGATACAACAGAATGAACTTATGCGGAAGGAGTTTATCTCAAATATCTCTCATGATATTCAATCTCCACTATCAAACATAAAAGGGTATAGCGGGCTTCTGAATAATATATTAGGTAAAGATGAAAAAGGGATGGAATATTTAGATATTATTAATAATGAAACCAACCGTATTAGTTCGATGACCAATCAATTGCTGTTGCTCTCATCATTGGAACATGAAGAGCACATGCTGAAGCTTAAAAAATATAATGTTGGTAGACAAATAACTCAGTTGGCACAGCGATACGAATGGAAAATTCACGAAAGCAATCTGATGCTTTCATATGATATTCCTGATGTAGAAATTATTGCTGATGAAAGACTCCTCGATGCAGTATGGGATAATCTCCTTTCAAATGCAATTAAATATAACAGTGAATTTGGCGAAGTTGAAATTGTGCTAACAGAGCTTGAGGAAGACATTAAGGTCAGTATCAAAGATACAGGTATCGGCTTAGATAACGAAGCGAAGAAGCACATATTCGAACGGTTCTACCGAGTGGACTCTTCTAGATCCCAAGAGATAATGGGATCCGGACTGGGCTTGTCAATAGTATTTAAAGTGGTAGAACTGCACAAAGGAACAATTCTTGTGGAATCCAACGAAATCGATAAGGGCAGTATATTCCACGTGATACTACCCAGAAGATAAAGTGAAACTGCAATCAGTGGGGGGGTTCGTTCTTCCCCCACTGATTGTTAGTTGAATGAATCGGGGTGTTAGCGTCCTTTTCCTCCCACTTAAACATCACGGTTTCCCTGCATGTATTGAAGTGGGAGTCTTACGGACGGTTGCACCGAGATAAAAAAACCTCTTTAGTTCATATTGCGTTCATATTCAGAGTATAGAGTATGAAATGTAGATGAAATAAGGAGGTTTTTATTTGTAAAACACAGGTAAAGTTACTGCTTATATTCCAAATTGTTTCAACGCAATTAACACTATAGCAAGATAGCATGTTGCCCCATCTATTAGACGTAGTGTATTACTCTAGTTTAACTACATCCCTTTTTTTACTATTTGCTAAAATACAAAACTAACGGAGGAGGCATAATTATGAAAGTGGCCTGGAAAGAAATAGTAAAATTCAAAACAAGATATCTGATATTGGGAACGATCATATTTCTGATCAGTCTCCTTACAATGACAATCTCAGGACTAGCGAATGGACTCTCTTATGATAATGCGTCACTAATTAAGGATTTGCCGGAAGGTACGTTTTACATGCAAGAAAAATCAGAGGATCAGTACAATCTTTCTCATCTAGATGAAAAGAAAATGAATAAGATCAGAGAAGCTGCGCCAGAAGCAACATTCCTATCTATCCAGATGGGTGAACTTGAAAATGGTAATAAAAATCACAGCGTTGTATTCGTAAGCACTACAAACAGTAGTCTTTTCCCTAAAGTGGAGGAAGGAGAAGTAATTCTAAATAACTCTATTATGGCAGAAGGTGTAAACCAAGGTGATGATTTAACAAACAGTCTGTTAGACAATAAGTTGACAGTAGAAGACTTTGTAGATCAACAGAAATTCAGCCATTCATCCATTGCCTTCATCAACAGCACTGATTTTCAAAAAATGTACAGAACAGATACTTTCCAGATTGCTTTTGTCGAAGGGGATGATACTCCGAAATTTGATGGTTTAACCCAATATAGCAATAAAGATTTTCTGAATACAATTCCAAGCTATAATGCTGAGCAGTTATCTCTCAATATGATTGTCATATTTTTATTGGTCATAAGTGGAATGCTCTTCGGTATCTTTTTCTATATGATTAACGTACAAAAGCTTGGCACCTACGGCATATTGAAGGCTGTTGGGATGAAGACATCCGCATTGTTCAAAATGATGTGGATACAGATGATCATTATTACATTCATTTCACTAATACTCTCAATCGGCATAAGTCAACTGCTCACACTCTTTATGCCAGAGGGAATGCCTTTTCTTTTGACAATAGAGTCGGCTTCTATAATGTCCTTACTATTTCTAGGTATTGGATTTATCGGTGCTACTTTATCAGGATTTCAAATTAGTAAAGTAGAACCAATACAGGCAATAAACCAAGGAGGTGTATAGCATGGAAACATTGTCAATCAATAAACTTGTGAAGACATTCAAAGATGGTAACAAGGAAGAGACAATTTTGAAAGGAATTGACCTGGAACTCTCTCAAGGAGAAATCACAGCACTTATCGGAGCATCTGGTTCCGGAAAAAGCACTCTGCTCACCGTAGTAGCAGGCCTTCAGAAATCTACCAAGGGAAAGATTATATTTGAAGACAGAGAACTAACAGAAATGAACCCTACTCAATTGAGAGCCGTACGTGCAAAAAGATTCGGATTTGTTTTCCAGCATGCACACCTCGTACAATTTCTAACAGTCCAGGAACAACTACAACTGATGGTGGACACCGCTGAATTGAATTGGTCGAAGAAAAAGAGAGAAGAAGAAATCAAAAGTGTATTGCAAGCAGTGGATATGTGGAGTCATAAGGACAGCTATCCAGATAACCTGTCTGGTGGGGAAAAGCAGAGGGTCGCTATTGCACGTGCGATCATCCATCAGCCGAGTATGCTATTTGCCGATGAACCCACCGCCAGCCTCGATTCAAAGCGCTCAATAGAAGTGATAGAGTTGCTTAGGTCCTTATCAAAAGAGCGGAACCATACTGTTCTAATGGTTACACATGATACAGACATGCTAAAATACGCCGATCGTACTGTAATCATGAAAGATGGCGTGATTAGCGAGTCCTAATTCATTACATGTTTGAATGAACCCCCACTTAAATGGACGTTTGAAGTGGGGGTTGTCTTTCTTCCCCCACTGTCTCATAGTTTCACCTAATAGAACAATCTACCTTTTCATTTAACTATTAACAATTAAAGATTTACCTCTTTGCGCTCTTCCAAAAACCTTGATCTTTCCTCGGGGGAGGGCAGTTTACAACTTTCCCTTTTGCCAAACCACTTATATCGGTTCCTGGCCACAATATTATAGAAGAAATCTCGTATCGGCTTTGGTATTACAAGCAACACAGAAAATACCTTCCATAATCCTTTCAAGTTTTTACATATTTTTAATGCGGCAGTAGACTTGGTGTAATAGGTACCCTCCTCAATTAGAATCATACTATCTAGGGAAGGATCAATCTTGTAATATTCCTTCACTCGTTCACCGGCCCCACTTTGCAACGAGGCAAATGTAAACTTAGCTTCTGGGTCTCTTTTCATTACAAATTGTACACTTCTATCACAAAAGTTACATACCCCGTCAAACAAGATAAGCCTCTGCATTCTCTCACCATCCTCATGGAAACTCTGCTAGCATTAATTTTCCCTGTATCATGCCTGTAAAGTGAACCTTCAATCAGTGGGGGTTTTTCTTTCTTCCCCACTGATTGTTAGTTGAACGAATCGGGTTGTTAGCGTCCGTTTACTCCCACTAAAAACTTACCGTTTTACTTTATGTTTTGAAGTGGGAGTCTTACGGACGGTTACACTGCGATAAAACAACGTTCTAGAAATGATAGAATCATGAGTAGTCAAAATTGGGGATTTATCACTTCCGCATCTTCCCCTACTCTGTCTCATCAAGATCTCTTTCCAATTCCTGTTCAGATAGCATCGGTAAGTATTGTAACGTCTGGTATTTTTCATCAATATCATAGACGCCATTCTTTTGATAGTATCCCCCTTCTGGTAGCGTCTCTTCTTCGGCCTCGTTTAAGGGGTACCAGCCTATCCTCATATGCGCATTACCAGTGATGAATTCTTGCAAATAATCTACCTCTTCTAGCCGATAATAGTTTTTTAGCGTGATTGCCCATTCTTCTGGAATTTGCTTTACCCCGTAGGTGTGTTCTTTTAAAGAATAAATCTCTTCAAACTGAAATTGGGGCTCATAATGCTCTACCTCATTCATTTCATAGTAATGTCGTGGTCGATGCATATAGATGCCTAATTTATCTGTTTCCATAGCTGGATGGATATTCCATACTATATACGCTTCTTCTGGATCTTCTTTATCTATTCTCCAAATTTTTGGTAACAAGCTATTCTCTACAATAGTCAGCTTCCATTTATGGTTTTTCCATTCCCAAAAGCTTGCGCCCATATAGTTATCTTCTGAGATAAACGGTACAAAAGCATGAGAATCTGTCACTTTTATTATTTCCTGCACTACATCCACTTTCGCTTCAGGGTACACCTCATTTATTAGCTCTTTTGCTTCATCTGTCGTATAAAATTCTTCTGGAGAAGACGGATAAAAGTAATAAAGGAGTGTTCCTGTAGCTGCTAAAACAATCAATATTGCTAGAGGGATCATCTTTTTCATTCGTTACTCTCCTCCTTTAAGATAGAAGTTGGAGAGCGATAATAATAATGCGCTTCTGGCGTTGAAATGAGCCAACCCTTGCCATCATCCTCTATAAATACCATGGTGTCGATTCCAATGCCCCATTTTGGATCAATGCCAGTTATAAGATAGGGGAAACGTTCTTCTTCGTCATATAGACTGTCTATCCATTTCTCATTTCTTAGCTTTTGTTGTTCGAGATTAGAGAGTGCATCGTTTAGTATTTCTTTATGTAAAGTCTTCCCTTCCGCACTGATGAAGTTGGTGGTAATTAATTCTGGCTGGTGGATATTGGCTAAATAAGTTTCTGGTTCATTTGGATAAAAAAAGGCTTGGATTGGCTGGCTTAGCAGTGTTGTAGCTAACAAAATATAGCTTCCCAAAAAGCCGGTCCAAGCATATTTACGGTACCAATGCCAATTGCGCCTTTTTATAAGAAATTCGAAATATATTATCATAACGCCTATTGGGATAACAGGGACCGAGTAGGAGGCGATTTCATATTGGATATTGAGAAGACCAATAGAAGTAATGATTAGGATCAGCCACGGCTTCGGATTCCCTTTTTCCCTTCTTTTATAAAGATAATATACCAATAAAAGAATGCAACCAATCCCCAAAATCGTCATGATGAGTTCAACTATTTTTATATTTTCCATTTCAAACAATCCTTTGTCTAACAGTTTCCCTTATACAACAGCATTTTCTACAATCGAAAATGTTCCTTGCTGACAATTTATCTCTCCCTTCACTCCATAAGGCAAGACAATTTTTGGCTCTGTATGCCCAAAATTTAGATTATAAAGTACTGGCATTTTTTCCAGCCCATTTTCCTTAAGGACTAGGCGAATGGATTCTTTATATGCCTCATAATGCGTCTCATCCTGTGGTTTACCAAAGATGATCCCTTTGGCTTTTTCTAAGATTCCTTGAGCAGCATAGTTTCGTAACCAAAAGATGAGCGATTGTGGGGCTGGTTTGTCTTCTGAAGTTTCAAAGAACAGGATAGCATCTTCCCAATAAGCTTCCTCTGGCCAAATTTTAGTTCCTTTTGCAAATTCAAGAACTTCGATACAGCCGCCGATTAATCGACCTGTTACAGTTCCTTCCCCTTGTAGCAACTCAAACCCTTTGTTTTTCTGCTTTTTTCTTTTCTGATCCTTATTCGAAATATCCCACTCTAAAAATTCGCTAGTCCACTCATCCGCTGGTAATATTTCACCTACAGCGCTATCTTGAAACAATGTTCGTTTTATATGATCGACTGTATAAGCATCCATCTCTACATTTTCAGCAAAGTCTGTTAAAATCGCAGGCCCATAAAAGGAAGAGAGCCCTGCCTTGTGACAAAGCAAATGGGAGATTGTTACATCGGAATAGCCCATAAAGATCTTCGGATTATGGCGGATGATGTCAAAATCAATATAGGGAAGCATTCGTATGCTATCACTACCACCGATGTTAGCGATAATTGCTTTTATGCTTTTGTCCTGAAATGCCTCCATTAAATCTTGCGCTCTTGCTTCCGGATGGGAATCGATATAGTCCGTCCCTTTTAAGCTATGCGGCATTGCCACCACCTGTAGACCAAAGACTTCTTCTAGACGCTTTACACCTTGTTCATAACGCCACCTTATTTCAGGGTCGCCTGCTCCCCCCCATGAAGGACTTATGGTAGCAACCTTGTCACCAGGTTGCAGTTTGTTCGGTTTTGTCAGCATAGTTCAACACCCTTCCAATATTATTTTTCACAAGAAAACAGAAGGAACAGAGGGATTCTCTTTCTTCTTTCAAACTCTTCTTCTGTTTTAAAATTCTTCCGCTCAGGAGGACATTCACTTAGGTTCTTTATTTGGAACCCCGCCCCCGTTAGCAGACGAAAATATTCTTCTATTGTTCGATGGTATTTCACTACCTCTTGATCAATCCAATTTTCCACTCTTCCATCTAAATCAAAGTAATGGTCTACATTCCAGCTCGTTCTTTTGCCCTCCAAAGCTCCGTGTTTTGATGCTGTTAGCACTGGATGCTGGACACTAAAAATAAACCTACCATCTGCACGTAATGCCTGATAAACTCTCTCAAAAATGCCTGAAAGGTCTTCTATATAATGAAAAACAAGTCGAGATGTAATCAAGTCATAGCGGTTTGTCGGAAAGTTCCAGTTTTCTAATGGCGCATGATGAATAGAAGCAGATTCATTTGAAAGGTTCTCTCTAGCAGCTTCCACCATTTTGTCTGAACCATCTACCGCCTCATAGCCTTTGCAGCCGGCTTCTAAAAGATCTAGTCCAAACAAGCCGTCTCCACAGCCTAGATCAAGAATTTCACTACCTTTCACGTCACCGATAAACCGCCTCAATGCGGGGTACTCCATTATGTTGTTCGGACTCTCTTTGCGATTCCGTCTAGCAATGTAATTTCTATTAAACTCTTCATTATCGTATACAGCCGATCCCTTATATCCCAACGACTCTCCCCCTTATAACTCTCTCCCAATCAAATTAGCTGATACTGGTTTCTTATTTAACTCTCTTGCCCACACGGATAGCTGCCCAATATGATGGATCTCATGTACGAGAACATGGTTCATAACGTTTTCTGCTATGTATTCATCCTCCTGCCATGATGCCTTTACCTTTTCCTCCAAGTTTATTTCTTCTAACCTATCTAGAAATGATTCCAATTCAAGTCTCAAGGTATCTGAGAGTTTCTTTAATTTGTTTATGCTTTGATATTCTTTAAAGGAGAACGCCACATCTTCTTTCCCTTCAATAGCACGTATCCAACTGTACTCGACATCGATAATGTGGAAGAGTGTATACAAAATGCTTCCTGTTCCACCAGTCCTTTTCTTGTTTAATTCACTGTCAGGTAATTGGTCACACCAATCGAACCATTCATCGCGGACCTGCCAATTATACTTAAATAACTGTTGCAAACTATCTCCCCCTTTTTTCAATAAAGCGATTACTTATATAAGAACAAACAATTCATACAATTATTATAATTGTAGCAAAAAAAGCAAAACCTTTACATGTGAATTTATTAGAAAAACGTATACATTCGCTCGTCTTTTAGCGAATGTATACGTTTTTCTCATACTTGGTACATAAAAATTTTAACTGCATCGTGATTGCTTCCTAGCTAAAATTTTATTCTTCCTAATGTGTAAAAAAAGAAACCAGCTGACAGTTGATTCTCTTTAATATTATTTTGCGGTTAGCGCAATAGTAGATAACGGGCGAATTGGGAACATGCTTTTATTTCTCTGCAATATACGTATTTCGGATTGAATTAATTTTTTCAGTTTCCCTGGAATTTCTGGTAACTGTTTCAATTCATCTTCAGCAAATTCTAGTGCCATGTCTACTTCCCATTCTCCATCCTTAAGCTTTGGTGAATAAATCGATTCCTCTTTCACCACATTCCAACCTGTGCCTTCTATAATATCTTTGATGTCTTCCACAGTAAAAAGGCTTCGAATGTTTGATTCGCTGCTCTCTTTAAATGCCTCGTATTGCGCTTGCAGAAGAACCGCTAATATATGAGACTGTTGTTCAACATGTTGGATGGCAGGATCCCATTCAGCAAAACATAATTTTTTCCCCCAAATCCTGGATTTCTTCAATATCGCAGCAAGTTCATCAGCGGAACGTAAATACCATGAGGCATGCGAGAATACGATATAATCAAAATGCTTTTCTGGAAAGGTTATATTGTCAGCTAAAACATCGACTTGAAACTGGATATCCATCTGCTTGCCCAATGAAGATGCTAGTAAATATTCTTTTGACTCTCCAAGTGTCACAGGACTTCCATAGTCAGGACCTGCGATATCAATTGCATGGACATGTCCCTTTTCCCCTGTGAAATATGCCAGTACTGCTGTCGTATCACCTTGTCCGCACCCTATTTCTAGAATCTTACTCCCTGCTTCGATCCCCCATGACTCCGCTAGCTTTACGCGATGTTCTGTTTGATCCGTTTGAATTTCCCCTTTAACTGCCATACATGCTGCTATTTCCGAAACGATAGACTCTCTCATCTAACTCCCCCTTTTCTTTGTGGACGTTATTCATAAGCTTATCCTTTATTTTGAAAAATGGGAACACTTTTTTAATGAGAAGCGCCTCAAAGATGTTAGTTCAAATCGTTTGCCGGCAATTTCTTTTTGGCGTAGTATAAAGTGAAACTTCAATCATTGTGGGTTTTCGTTCTTTCCCCACTGATTGTTAGTTAAACGAATCGGGGTGTTAGCGTCCGTTTACTCCCACTCAAAACTAGTGTATCACTTCATGTAAGTGGGATCTTACGGACGGTTTCACCGGGATAAGTGGTACAAAATAATGATTTAAAGGAGCGTCCGTCATGAAAGCAGTTGTCGTTAATCAGCCTGGTGGTGCAGAACAGCTTCAACTAGAAGAGGTTAGCAAACCTTCTCACAGAAAAGGGGAGCTTCTCATAAAAGTAAAAGCAGCAGCTATCAACCGTACGGATATTATTTCACGTGAAGGAAAATCAGGCTATATGAAAAACCCTATTCTCGGGGTTGAAGTAGCGGGAGAAGTCGTAGATGGTGGAGAGGAAGCAACTGTCCCACTTGGTACTAGGGTAATGGGACTTGTTAATGGTGGGGGCTATGCAGAATATGCAGTGATGCCAACTGATCGGGCAATGGTTATCCCGGATAGTCTCAGTTATGAAGAAGCTGCCGCTATACCCGAAGTGTTTCTTACCGCGTTCCAAACCTTATTTTGGCTTGGTGAACTTTCCGATAAAGAGACCGTATTAATTCATGCAGGCGGAAGTGGTGTAGGAACTGCTGCTATTCAATTGGCCAGCCAGTTAACCAATGCTAAAATCATTACTACTGCTGGTTCCAGGGAAAAATTAGATTACTGTCGATCACTTGGAGCAGATATTGGGATTAATTATAAGGAACAAGATTTTGCTGAAGAAGTTTTAAAAGAAACAAATGGTGTTGGTGCTGACGTTATTCTAGACTTTATCGGTGCCTCTTACTGGGAAAAGAACTTGAAAAGTATCGCTGTAGATGGGCGTTGGGTCTTAATTGGCATGCTTGGTGGAAGTAAAGTAGATGAGATTGACCTCATGTCCCTTATGGGCAAACGAGTCCATCTTAAAGGGACACTTCTCACCCCAAGAAGTGATGATTATAAACAAGAACTTACGAATGATTTTGCAAAAAACGCCTTGCCACTGTTTAAGCAAGGTAAATTAAAAGCAATCGTGGATCGTGTATTCCCTATGGAAGAGACTTCCGAGGCACATCGCCATATGGAAGCAAATAAAAATATTGGGAAGATCATTGTAGCAATGGAATAAGTGATCCAAAGGAGACGTTTCTCTTAGCAGAGAGACGTATTTATAGTCAGATAAGAAGCATCAGCAGCCTGCTTTAGGTCGTTGGTGCTTCTTTCAATTGGTAGGTAATCCATGCTTCTGACGCTTTGAATGGGAAACTCCTCATTATTTCCATGGCAAATGGATCTGTTGTATCAAACTCCCCATCCATAAACCGAAAACCAGCTTTTTTTGCAAAAATTAATTGGCATAAAACTAGACTTTCGAGCTCTTTTATCCCCTCAAGATCACGGGAACCACACCAACCAAGTTCCACTCTATCCAATTCTGTTGAATGATGTAGGAAGGTATAGGCCAACAATTTCTGAGTCCCTTTATCTATAGCTAAATAGCTTCCATTTTGAATTAAATCTTCCGCAAACACTAGCTTCTCCCACGACTTGAAATCAAGATTTGCCACAGGATTAATAAAATGTGTCCGCTCGTAATTACTTTTCACCAAGCTTATTAATTCATGTCGCAAAGTATCATTCACTTGTACTTCTGTGAGTGGAAGAATAGTGGTATTGTCTAGTTCTATAACCGAATTTCCACTTATTTTCTCAACATCTAAACACGGCATATATGTTCTTCTTACTTCTTTAAACCCATGCTTTTCATAAGTAGTTCTCTGCTTGGTAGAAGAGTGCCATAGTGATGTCTGGATAGGAAATGTCACTTCATCTTGAATTAATTTATTCAGAAGGGATCTTCCAATTGCCTCGTGATCTGTGTTTCTCTTATTTATAATTTTCATATATGTACAGTAGGGATGAAATTGGTTTTGCCAGGAAACAAGGATTCCAGCTATCATGTTTTTTTCCCATGCTATGTATGCATATTGATGCTTGGCATCCTTTAATAAATTCAAAACTTCTTCGTTATTGTTATCTTGATTTAACCATTCACGAGCTTCATTAAAGTCTTCTATCGTTAATTCTTTAACTTTTAATGACATATTTTCCTCCATCTCCGCACTCTATCGTGATTCTTCCACCCAAAAGCTTTCACTGCTCTCTGTAATCAACCTATATTACGCTTACGGAAGGACTGCTAAATTTTTGACTTTATTCAACTATGTTCAAGCATTATGTGTTAATTTAATTCTATATATAGAATATTATAATAGAAAACAGCGTACAGATTGGAGGCGTTTAATGAGAAATAAGAAAAGTCTTTTACTTATAATAAGTGTGCTCATTATTGCAATAGTTGGTTTGCTATACTTTTTTAAATTAAATGATCATACTTCGTTTGAAAATATAGTACTGAATGATAAAGAAGAAATAACTCAGATTGATATTATTAGATCTTCTGATAATGCTGTTGAAACCATTGAAAATGCAAATGAGATCGAACAAGTATTAAACATTCTTTCAGACATTAGAAAAATTAAAGAAACGGATGACGATTACCCAAATATTAATGAGCTATATTGGATTACAATCAAAGAAAATGGACAGAGACAATACGGAGTGACACTTATGTTAGGTAAAGAAGATGACTTTGTGTCCATATTTAACTATGACGGAGGAGACAGCTCTACTTATAAAATACTTGAAAGTAACAAATTGGAATTAATTGACAATTTTTTTGAAGAGTAAAGAAGAATGTCTGCTATGATCAAACATTCTTCTTTTTAACCTTTCACAGTTGTCCATTAGATCTTTCCTTTTTATAAATCAGATAGTTTTCCCAACTACTTTGATGTTGATTAACAATTCATTTGTCGGGGTTAAATGGTAATGGAAGCTTTATCTCCACAAGCGAATTTTGTCACATTTTATGCTGTTTTAGCTTGTTTTGTAGAAACTATTGCATTACCAAGCAAAGTTTTGCATACTTACTTTTGTGCATTTATGACGAATGTCCCAAAATATTTTCATATATGAAGAAAAGGAGCTTTTTAGTTATGAAAGTTATTAAACCAGCCGAAGCAAAACTAAACCAAGCAATCATCGTAAAACAAAAGGAAATGCTCGAATGTGCTAAACGTTATGGCATGACCGATCGACGTACCGTTCTGTGTAGCCAGCAGCTTGACGTCTTGTTAAACAAGCAGTTAAAAACTTCCCTTTCACTAACTGGGTAAAGAACTCAGATAGATCACCAGAACTCTTTGTTCTGCTTATAAACAGGATTCCGGAATCCAGCCAACTTCACCTTGTTTGTTTTTTATTAATACATAGCCAGTGCAGTCAGCATTTATAATAGAAATCACGTCACCTTCGTGTACAGATAAGAAGGTTGTACTCACATCACCTTTGCTACGTGTTGTTCTTCCAGAATGAATAAGATATTCATTTTTCACCCATTGTTTTACTCCTAGGCTCTTATTCTCACAGAATGTAAAAAACGTATCATCTTTTAGCAACGTAAATTCATAATTGGGATAGGTGACTGTGCCAATGCGTCCTGTCAGGTCCTTATGTGCTTGTTGCACGGTGGCTCTCTTATATATTTCATCTACAAATGTATAGGAAAAATACCCATTCTCATAGAGGACCGCGTTCAGCTGGCCATCTAATTTTATTTGGTTCCCACCATCCATGGTAATGATCTTTTTTTCTGTATCTATGATTGGATTATTGGAACTGATTTTATCCGCGGTATAATTTACCGCGGGCCAGTGGCCAACAATAACGGTTTTGTCTGCCTGGTGGCCTTCCTCGTAAAAGGAAGGCATAGCAAGAGCTGACTGTTCACTTGTATTTTCCCAGTCAAGCCTGTTCTCAATTCCAGCATGTACAAGGATAAATGCATCTGTTTCATAAGCCAGTGGCCTGCTTATTAGCCATTCCATCTCGTTAGAAAAATGCTCTCTGTAAAAATCACCCAGTTCCTTTAAGCTTGAAAAGTCATCTAGCTTCTTTTGTTTAAGATGAAGCATGTCATGAAGAATAGAATTGGGTTGATTTTTGATATAGTTCCATACTCCTTCATTCTCATCCAGTACATATTGAAAGAGAATGTCGCAATTACCTTTTGTGATAAAGACACGGTTTGAAGACTGTTCTAATTCCATGGCATAACGTACAACCTCCAAGCTATTTGGACCTTTTTCACAAAGGTCGCCATTAATGAATAGATAATCCTCTGACGTGTACACTACCTTATCTAGCAGTCTTATAAATAATTCCTTGCTTGCATGAATATCAGAGACAATGATAACTCTTTTACCTGGTTCTAACTGTAATTTCTCTATCTCATGCATAGTTAATCACCTTTCTTGTCGTTTTACATTTCGCTTGGAGCTTGCATTCCAAGCAGGCTTAGTCCCTCTTTTATGACAATGGCAGCACATTCGACCAAGGCCAATCGACTTGCTAGCTGATTATCCTCTTGTAGAATTTTACAGTGCGCATAGTATTTATTAAATTCTCGGCATAACGAGAGAAGGTAAGTTGCAATCTCAGAAGGGTTTGCCTGTTCATAGCTCTCTTGAACTTTGGTTGGAAAATCCATCAGCTTTTTCACTACAGACCAACTAGGCTCATCTGACAACCCATCAAGGCTTTCATTACCATTATAACGATTCGATTTTCTTAGAATGGAACAGGCTCTTGCATGTGTATATTGCACATATGGACCGGTCGCACCTTCAAATCGCAGCATGTCCTTAAGAGAAAATTCAACAGAATGCTGGGGATCTGTTTTTAAGTCTTGAAAAATGATTGCCCCAATTCCAACATCGTGGGCAACTTTAGATTTGTTTTGCAAAGTAGGATTCTTTTCTTCGATGCTTTTCTCTGCCATCGCAATCGCTTCTCTTAATACATTCTCTAAGAGGACGACCTTTCCCTTTCTCGTTGACATCTTTTTACCGTTTTGCAAAATAAACCCGAAAGGAAGATGCTCTAGCTGACTTGCCCAATTAAATCCTAGCTTTTTTAATACCAAAAAAACTTGCTGAAAATGGAGACTTTGCTCCTGTCCAACAACATAGACTGATTTGGCAAACTGGTACTTTTTATGTCGGTAGATGGCCGCAGTCAAATCTCTTGTCGCATAGAGTGTTGCCCCATCCGACTTTCGAATAAGACAAGGAGGTAAATTATGCTCCTCCAAGGTAACAACTTCTGCACCCTGAGAAGTAGAAAGCAACCCCTCTCCCTTTAGTAACTGAATCGTTTCCTCCATTTTATCATTGTAAAAAGCTTCCCCATTGTATGAATCGAAGTTTACGTTTAAAAGCTTATAAATCCCTTTAAATTCTTCCAAGGAGACTTCTCGAAACCACTGCCATAATTCCAACGCTTTTTTATCCCCTTGTTCGAGTTTAAGAAACCAGAGACGTCCTTCCTCTTCCAGCCTTGAGTCCACTTCCGCTTCCTCATGAAAACGAACATAAAGCTTTAATAGTTCCTTAATAGGATCTTGGCGTACAACCTGCTCATTCCCCCAACGATAATAAGCAGAAATGAGTTTTCCAAACTGTGTACCCCAATCCCCTAAATGATTAATACGTATTGCCTTGTAACCGCATTTTTCTAATATATTGGCATAAGCGTTTCCTATCACTGTGGAGCGTAGGTGGCCCATTGAAAAAGGCTTTGCAATATTGGGAGAAGAGAAGTCTATAGTTACCTTTTCTCCTTGCCCTACAGACAGTGACCCATATGCTTCTTTTTTCGTTTGAATCTCCACTAATACTTCCTTACTAACGTGTTTCTTATTTAAAAAACAATTTACATAGGGTCCTTCAGAGACTACTTTACTAAAATAAGAACTTTTTGTTTTAGTTGCTAATTCCGTTGCAATAGAAGCTGGATTCTTCTTGTATACCTTTGCCAGTTCAAAACACGGGAAAGCAAGATCTCCTTGTTCCTGGTATTTGGGGAACTCAATTTTCTCTAAAACTTCATCCTCTGTTAATACCCCTATCGTTTCTTCTGCAATTTTCTTAGCAAATAGCTGTTTACCCTTCACCCCATCATCTCCTTTTCAATATAAAAAAATCCCGCCTCTATATAGAGACGAGATTACCCGCGGTACCACTCTTTTTGTTCAAATTGAACCAAGCTTGAAATGATTAACGTTCATCAACCGGCACACCCTACTAGCACTCGTTCAGGCTGCTTCTCAGAAGTCCGCTTCATTATCACTGTTCTGTTAGGCTCACACCAAATCCTAACTCGCTTAAGAATCTATGATAATTACTCTCTTCTTCACAGAATTCACTTATAATTTTTGTAATCATAGCTGAAATCACGCTCCATGTCAACTCTAAAAATGATATTTCATGCCTTCATGAGAATCGATAAAGCCTAACTTTTTATAAAATCGAAGTGCGTCTGGCCGTTGTTTATCTGTAGTTAGCTGCACCACATGACATCCTTTTTCCTTTGCCCGTTGGATAGCCCACGTCATTAGCTGCTCCCCAATTCCGCTCCCACGTGCCCTTGAATGTACTCTAACACTCTCAATTAATGCTCTCCACCCACCTTGATAGGTTAAATGCGGGATATAGGTTAGCTGGAGAACCCCGATAACTTTTTCACTTTTTATCGCGACAACTAATTCATTGTTATGATCCTGATCAATTGCCTGAAAAGCCTCCAAGTAGCATGTAGGAAGCGGCTGTTCATAACGCTCTCGCTTATTCCCAAGCTCATCATCTGCAAGCATTTGCACAATCTCACTAACATCCTCTTCCATAGCTATTCGAAAACGAACAGTAGTATTCATTCTCATCCCCACCTATTTTACTTTCATCATACGTCGGCTATCTACTCTCTGCATAATACCGATTTGTAATCGAAGTCAATAAGTAAGGTTAATACATCATCCTTCTTGTTTACTAGATTTGAACATATGCATGCTCCATCCAAGTAGGAGGACCGCCAGGAGAAAAACTGCTGGAAAACTTTGATACCATGGTGCCTCATTTTGTAGAAGAAGTACATTATAATGTAGAAAACAGTAGCATGACTGCACCCACTGAAGAAGGAAAATACTACTATAACATTATTACAGAATGGGATGGTGAACTGATTGGAACAGCAATATATGCTTTTGCTATATTAGTACGTGAAGAATAATGTCCTCATAATTTTGGATCGTCCTTTTTAGAGTGGAATTGATTCATGATTTGCTGGAATATAAACGCCTTTAGATCTACAAATCGTGGATAAATGGGCTTGTCCGTTGAACCTGCAATAATTAACGGTACGAGCGACTCCTGTTTATGCAAGGAGCCGTGCGCTGCCCCTGCCAAATGAAATGGTGTCGACTGGGCCTTGAATTCACATCCTGGCTTGGCATTTACCACAATAAACCGGCCCGATTGGGAATGAAGGGCACCGTATAGTCTGGATAATGCGTCCGGGAACTTTCCGAAAGCAAGTCTGCCTCCATCGATCCTTTTTAAATCAAGCACTTTAAGATCCCCTTCAATATGCCAGCTTTGACCATAAATATCTTGTGTGCTTCCACCTGGAGAAAAGGTTAAATGTCCATCTACTATTCCAGATTCAACTTGAATACTGTTTTGATCCTTCCAGGCGATCACATCAATTCTCTTATCCGCTTTAAGGGGCTCTATTAATGGTGACAATGGCAGCTTTTCATCTAGCACGTAAATATAAGCCATACGTTGATTCACACTAAAAACGAGTTGATCCTTTTTCTGAACAGGGCGTTGAATCTTTGCGATCCGATAATTAGAGAGTGATTTGCGTAAATCAATCACAACTTGCTTGTAACTCATCCCAGAAGGGGCGTGGCCATTATCACCAATTACAAGCCAGATATTCTTTTTTAGAGCTTCTTCCCAGCTTGAGTATAGGTTTAATATCTTTTGTATTTCACGGTCGATTTTTGTAATTCCTTTTATATCCATGGGTCCCCTAAAATGAATCCGAGCGTCCAAGTCCTGAAATATACAAAAAGTAAAGCCCGGAAGTCTATTCGTGCGAATTAAATGGCGCAGCTCCCGTGCCGTAAATTTGTGATTCCCTGCAGCTAGCTGTGTAGGAAAACCCCATCTCCTAATTTTAGAAAAGACACCCAAGGAAAAAACAGGCGTCGTCTGACTAATCCACGTTCCTTTTTCAAAACGCGTTAATCTGCGCAGTAACAGAGGCGCCTTCAACCTTTTAGGCGTATTTCCTCGATAAACAAACGAATTAATTGAGGCTGAGGACACCCCTTCTTTTGCAAGGTCTTCGTAAATGGTGGTTACTCCTGTACTCATATGCTCATTATTTAGTCGGTAGAGCATGTTATGTATAGATTTACGCATACCAATTCGAAAGGTCTCCCTAACACCAGTTCCATAGTTGACAAATTGCTTTTTGTTCGTATCAAACCAATTCAATCCCGGAATATGATGTTGATCAGGATAGGTGCCAGTTAAAAGGCTACTATCAATGGTGACGGACATGGTCGGATACGAGCTGACCATCTCAGGAAAATAGGTACCATTTTCCATTAGGAACTTAAGTGCTGGGGCACGTCCTGTTTGGACCGCTACCTCAAGTGGATAGGACATTAATGAATCTATGTTTAACAGTATTACTGGCTTTTCCGGCTTTTTGTATTGGGGCATTTTTCTATTCTTCCTCTCTATACAATGTTTAACTAGCCCTAGTTTAACCAGGCATGATGAAACAATCCGTATAGAGATTCACTTTGTGGTGCTCTGGTTTCACTTTGTGGTGCTCTGGTTTCACTTTGTGGTGCTCTGGTTTCACTTTTCGACGTTCTGGTTTCATTTTGTGATGCTCTGGCTTCACTTTGCGACGTTCTGGTTTCACTTTGTGGTGCTATGGTTTCACTTTCACTCTTTCTCGATTCTCTTTGCTCGCTCTAGATTCTCTTTGCCTCTCTTAAGAGTCACTCCACAGCAAGCATGTCAGAAAAACAAAACTCCCCTAGCAAGATACACTCACCTTGCTAAAGGAGTTTCAATTCCACCTATTTATCCAGCACCGTCTTGGCGATGTTCTGATCTAACTCTTCGAAATCATGATAGGAAATTGTTTCGTATAGCTCTTTTCTTGTTTGCATATCTGAGACACCTTCCTTTTGTGTCCCTTCCTCTTTTATTAATTGGAAAATCCGTTCATATGCCTTTGCCGCTACGCGTAATGAGGTAACTGGATAGATTACCATTTTAAAGCCCATATCCTGGAAGGCTTCCGCGGATATATATGGCGTCTTACCAAACTCGGTCATATTGGCTAATAATGGGACATCCACCTTCTCAGCAAAGAGGCGGAATTCTTCATCTGACTGCAAGGCCTCTGGGAATATCGCATCTGCTCCTGCCTCCACATACGCTAAGGCGCGCGCTATTGTAGCCTCCATGCCTTCATCGGCTCTGGCGTCCGTTCTAGCAACAATGACAAGAGAAGGTGCTGATTTTTTTATTGCCTGGATTTTCTGTGCCATCTCCTCTATTGTCACAAGTTGCTTTCCATTCAAATGCCCACATTTCTTTGGAAGCTGTTGGTCCTCAATTTGTACGGCAGCTACGTTTGCTTCTACCATTTCCCTTGCAGTACGTGCGACATTAAGTACCCCGCCAAATCCTGTATCAATATCAACCAACACAGGAAGGTTCGTTGCACGAATGAGATCACGTGCCCTATCGGCCATTTCAGTTGATGTGACCATTCCTAAATCTGGCAGTCCCTTGCTTGCGGTATAAGCGCCACCAGATAAATATAGTGCGGAAAATCCTGCCTTTTTGGCAACAAGTGCTGCCATGGCATCATGGGCACCGGGAATTTGCAAGATGGTTTCCTGTTGAATCAATTCCTTAAATTGCTCGGCTAGCTTCTGCTGTGGTACAGCTTCGTCTACAATCCACGCCATCGTACATTCCTCCTATTTAAAAAAAAGCTCCATAAATTCATTCACGTTCATGTTTGCAAGTGTTTCGTACTTGTAGCTTACTGCTTCAATTTGCTCTAATTGTTTTCTTGGATATTGTGTAGCCAAGTTTGCTGCATATTTTTCTAATACTTTCGGTATCGCTTCTTCCCGGCGGAAACGGTGTCCAAGTGGATATTCACAAGCTACACTCTCTGTTGATGTACCATCTATAAAGTGAACCTGCACAGCATTCGCAATCGACCTTTTTTCTGGATCCAAATAGTCCTCGGTGTATGCTTTGTTTTCTGTCACAACCATTTTATCTCTTAATTTATCAACAAGTGGATTCGCAGCAGCTTCATCTTCGTAATCCTCTGCCACAATGTTTCCATTTAGTAACCCGATTGCTGTAATGTATTGCAAGCAATGATCGCGATCTGCCGGGTTGTGCAAAGGTCCTTTTTTATCAATGATACGAATTGCAGATTCATGAGTAGAGATGGTAATTTGATCGATTTCGTCCCAACGACCCTTCACTTCCGGATAAAGCTGGACGGCCGCCTCTGCAGCTGTCTGTGCATGGAACTCTGCAGGATAGGAAACTTTAAATAAAACATTTTCCATCACATAGCTATCAAGAGGCTGATTTATTTTTAGTTCCTGCTTATTGAACAATACATCCTGGAATCCCCAGCCTGGCGCACTAAGTGCGGTTTGATAGCCCATTTCACCTTTCATTGCCATCATCGCAAGACGTACTCCACGACTAGTCGCATCACCAGCAGCCCAGGATTTTCGCGAGCCTGTATTTGGTGCATGGCGATAGGTTCGCAAGCTAGAATTATCCAGCCAAGCATTTGATAATGCATTTACAATTTCGTCACGACCACCACCAAGCATTTTTGTAACAACTGCTGTAGTAGCGATTTTCACATACAATACATGGTCAAGCCCCACACGATTCAGGCTATTTTCAAGCGCGAGTACACCTTGAATTTCATGTGCTTTAATCATCATCTCTAGTACGTCCTGAACTTTTAATGGCGCTTGGCCTTTTGCTAGTCTTTCCTGACTAACATAATCCGCGACTGCCAATATTCCACCCAGATTATCTGATGGATGACCCCACTCAGCTGCCAGCCAGGTATCGTTATAATCAAGCCAGCGAATGATTGCGCCAATATTAAAGGCTCCTTGAACTGGATCTAACACATGAGAAGTGCCTGGTACTCTTACACCTTTAGGCACGACAGTACCTGGAACAATTGGTCCGAGTAGCTTCGTACATTCTGGATAATTTAATGCAAGGACCCCACATCCTAGTGTATCCAATAGCACATAATGTGCCGTGTTGTATGCCTCAGTACTCGTAATATCTTTATTCAATACATAATCCGCAATTTCCTCTAGTAAAACATCTGTTTTGTTCTGTTCACTCGTTGTTTGCAAAAGACTTCTCCCCTTTTTCGATTAGTAGCTATTCCCAATATAATTCACACGCGGGCGGAACAAACGATTATGTTGATGTTGTTCGATCACGTGTGCGGATAAACCAGCAGTTCTGGCACTAAAGAAAATCGGTGTATACAAGCCGATTGGAATCCCTAACATCCAGTACACAGGAGCGGCATAGTAATCCAGATTTGGATAAAGACCTTTTTCCTCACGCATCACCTTTTCCCCAGCCTCGCACATTTCCAGTAATGTACGATCACCTTTCTTATCACATAACTCTTTTAAGGATTGTTTCATGACGAGCGCCCTTGGATCCATTTTCTTCATGTAGACCCGATGCCCAAATCCCATTATTTTTTCTTTTTGACTAAGTTTCTTCATAAGTAATTCTTCAAAGGCTGCTGCCGACTTAACTTCGTTCAACATGTACATGACCGCTTCATTTGCTCCACCGTGCAGATTTCCTTTCAAGGAAGCAACACCCCCAGTTAAGGAGCCATAAAGGTCAGCGTTTGTAGACGCGATAACCCTTGCAGTAAATGTTGAATTCGGCATCTCGTGCTCACTATATAAAAGAAGGGAACGATCAAATATTTCCGTTTGCCATGGTTCCGGTCTCTCCCCTGTTATCATGTAAAGGAAATTAGCGCTATAGGACAAATCCTGATCTGGCTGCGCTTCCTTTTGGCCATTGATTAGCCGGTAACTGTTTACGGTAATGGCAGGTAATTTACCCAGTAGGCGGTATGCTCTCTCCTTATTCGCTTCCACCGAACGGTTCTCAAGATCGTCATCATAACCTGAAAGCGCTGACAAACCTGTCCGCAAAGCATCCATTGGGTGGGTGTTTTCTGGTAAGAGATCAAGTACTTTCAACACATTCTGCGGGATATCGTAATGAGTCATAAGTTTTTCTTTTAGGTCGCTTCTCACTGCTTCATCTGGCAGGCTTCCTTCTAAAAGGAGATACACCATATCGAGGTAATCATTTTTTTGCGAAAGGTCAATGAGTTCATGTCCTCTTATAATAATTTTTTCCTGTTCCGTGTCTAAAAAAGAAATCTCTGTTTCTGCAGCAACCACCCCTGCAAGACCAGGAACATACTTTTCTTTCGTATCCATATTTTTAACCTCCTAATTTAGTGTGCAGTTTCCGTTGAATTTTCATAAACTTCGCTATCTTAGTATAATTTTATTATAAAATTGATTGAAAGATAAGAAAAATATATAATTTTAATAACTAGCAATAGATTTTTTCAATAGCAAGGAGGAGGCAGTGTTATGAAATTTCAGGATTGGGAAATGCTCGCGACCTTGTATGAGACAGAAAACATTACGCAGGCAGCAGAACGACTATTTCTCTCCCAGCCGACTTTAACATCCCGATTAAAAAATATGGAGAACTATTACGGCGTGCAACTAATGAACCGGAAACAACGAGGAGTCACGTTTACCCCTGAAGGTGAGCAACTGGCTCAACATGCCGTAAGAATGCTGTATGAGCAGCGTAAGATTGAGGAAAAATTACACAACATGAAAAATCAAGTAGCAGGGACACTTCGAGTTGGTGTTTCCAATTTCTTTGCACTAAATAAAATGCCGAAGCTCCTCCGCTTGTTTAAGCAAAGTTATCCAGATGTAGAATTTCAAGTTGTGACAGGTTGGAGCAGTGAAATGCATCGCCTGATTTCCAATCATGATGTACATATTAGTTTTATTAAAGGGGACTATGCTTGGAATGAACAAAAAGATCTTCTTTACGAGGAAGAGATTTGTATTGCTTCTCCGTGGCAGTTTCAAATGGAAGACCTTCCAACCTTACCGCGGATTGATTACTATACAGATGAAAAAATGCGGTCTCTTGTGGAACATTGGTGGTATAACAATTACAAGCAACGACCAAATATTAATATCCAGGTGAACCAAGTCGAGACGTGTAAGGAAATGGTCATAAACGGGTTGGGCTATGCGATTTTAGCTAATTTAGTTGTGCGTCCACATCCAGAGCTTTTCATTAAACCACTATATTTGCCTGACGGAAAGCCAATTACACGAAAAACCTGGATGTATTATCATGAAGATACCCTTGAATTAAATATTGTAAAAGCCTTTGTGCAATTCATTCAAACGATTGATGTGAAAGCATTGTAAAAAAGCCATTTTTTCTATCTTAAATTTATATGTTTAATAGAGTCAAATCCCGGTAACAGTATAGTAGAATCATAAAGGATTCTTTTAAATAACTAACGGAGGTGGATAAGATGGCTACAAACGAAAAGTATAAAACAGGTGAAAATGCACCAGAGAGCGGTAAATACAAGGTTGATAGTCTAGTAAATGGTGGATCAAACAACGATGATACAACCATTGACATCGAAAAAGGAGAACAATTCCCTCCTTCCCCTTCAAGTAATGATGCAGCGTATTGGGTAAAAGCATAAAAGTGAACACCCTCCTGGTAATAAATCAGGAGGGTGTTTTTCTGAGTTTATAAAAAAATTTAATGTATTCCGCGTATTATATTTTGGAGCAACTCTTTTTAATTTATATTATTGAAAGAGGTATACTAAATAACGTTGAAGCTATAGAAAACGGAGGTTATTACCATGAGTAAAGTTGCAATTGTAACAGGTGGCGGCAGCGGACTAGGACAAGCTACAGCTGTTCGTCTAGCAGAAGAAGGAGTTAACATTGCGGTAGTTGATGTTAGTGAAAAAGGCGGGAATGAAACGGTAGAAAAGGTAAAGAATGCTGGAGCTGACGCTATTTTCATCAAGGCGGATGTCTCCAAAGCAGAAGAAGTAAAACAATATGTCGATAAAACAGTAGAAAAGTACGGCCAAATAGATTATTTCTTTAATAATGCAGGAATTTCCGGAAGTGGCGAATACTTCTTAAATACAAAAATAGAAGAAATTGAACAAATCGTAGGTATTAACTTATTAGGTGCACTTTACGGTGTTCGCTATGTAGCAGATGTAATGCTGAAAAACGGTGGTGGAGCGATCGTGAATACTGCTTCTAGTGCAGGCGTAATCGGACAGGATTCTGTGGTTACATACTCTGCTACGAAGCATGGTATCATCGGCTTAACTAAAAGCATGGTTGCGGAATACGCGAAAGACGGACTACGTTTAAATGCTATTGCACCAGGCCCAACTGAAACACCTATGGTTAAAGCTTTCTATGAAGCGAATCCAGAAATGAAAGAAAATGCGGAAAGTGGCATCCCACAAAAGCGTTTAGGAACACCAGAGGAAGTAGCAGAGCTTGTAACCTTCCTATTGACTTCAAAAGCAGAATATATCAATGGGGAAGTAATCCGCATTGATGGTGGTTTTACGAACACCAAATAAGATTTAAAAAATAGATAACATTACAACTCTTTAAAAATGCGAAAAATAAATAAAGCATAAGTGACGGCTTAATCACCGCTATGGAAAATACTACGCTAAATTGTATAAAACACAAAAAATCCGGACGTATCCGAACCATTTATAAAATAGTTCACTAACCGTCCGGTTTTTCTTATTATATTTTCTTTAGTAACTATTCTTCATCATTTATTTCCATATTAATTAAGACTGCTTACCAGGCTTCCCCAAATAATAAATAATGCTGCGGACTATAAGACTGTGAGTATTGCTAGCATTAGTTCCATGAAAATCCACCTTTCGATTGATTAACATGCAACTGGTATGCAGCATAGTTAATCCCTAACTTTTAATAGTCGTAGAGCATTTAATATGACAATAATAGCTGCCCCTGTATCACTCAATACAGCTAACCAAAGTGTGAGCCAGCCTGGGAAAACCAAAATAAATGCGATAAGCTTAACAATTACCGAAAACCAGATATTTTGTTTAATAATGGCTAATGCTTTTCTGCTTAGCTTAATGGTATGTGGCAATTTTTCTAGATTGTCAGCCATTAACACGATATCCGCTGTTTCCATTGCAGTATCAGTTCCTGCCCCACCCATAGCGATTCCTAAGTCAGATGTCGCAAGTGCTGGAGCATCATTAATTCCGTCCCCCACCATTGCAACTTTGTGGCCTTCACTTTGTAACTGTTTAATTGCCTTAACCTTATCTTCCGGTAATAGTTCAGCAAAATAACGCGTTACGTTCGCTTCTTTTGAGATCATTTTTGCAGTGCCTTCATTATCGCCTGTTAGCATGACGACTTGGTTTATCCCAACTTGTTTCAAGCCATCTAATGCCTTCACAGTCGTTGGGCGAATCGTATCCGAAACAGCAATAACACCTAGTATTTCTGTTTGTGTACCTATGATAACAACTGTTTTTCCCTGACCCTGTATTTCGGTTAGTTCAGGGTTAATTTCACCAAGTGGGATATTCATTTCTTCAAATAATTTTAGATTACCAGCAAAATAAATTTCTCCATTAATGGTTGCTTGGACACCTTTACCAGCAATACTTTTGTATAATTCTCCAACCTTCGCTTGAAAGCCTTTGTCTTTCGCATACCCAACAATCGTTTTCGCTATTGGGTGTGTAGAGTACTCTTCTAATGTCAAAGCGACAGAAAGTAGCTCGCCTTCTGATATGGTTAGTGGCGTAATCTCAGAGACTTTTGGTTTCCCCTCTGTCAATGTTCCTGTTTTATCAAACGCGATAGTCTTAATAGCGCCAGCGCTCTCTAAGAATGTCCCGCCTTTAATAAGCACACCATTTTTCGCAGCATTTCCGATTGCAGATACAATAGCTACAGGTGTGGAGATGACTAGTGCGCAAGGGCAAGCAACAACTAATAATGCAAGTCCTTTGTACGTCCATTCTCCCCATGGTCCCAACCCAAGAAGTGGAGGAATAACGATCACAGCTAGAGCCAGCAGAAACACAATAGGGGTATAAATGCTTGCAAACTTATCTATAAATGCTTGTGTTGGTGCTTTCTGTTCCTGGGCTTCTTCTACTAAATGGATGATTTTTGAGATAGTTGTATCTTCAACTAATTTCGTAACTTTCACTTCAAGTGAGCCACTTTCATTAATCGTACCTGCATAGACAGTATCACCATTCATCTTATCAACCGGAATAGATTCTCCTGTGATTGGTGCCTGGTTAACACTTGTTTCACCTCGGATAATTTCACCATCGAGTGGAATTCTATCTCCAGGCTTGATCACAATGACCTCTCCAACTCTAACCTCATCTACTGGCTTTTTAATTAATTCTGAGCCAGCCTTAATCCAAGCCTCTGATGGCGCCAAGTCCATTAAATTACGAATAGATTTCCTTGTTTGTTCAATAGACCTATTTTGCAGTGCAGTACCGATTGCAAATAACCACACTACCGTTGCCCCTTCAAACCATTCACCTATAATTGCGGCTCCGATCGCAGCTGCTGACATCAAAACATTCATGTCCAACGAACCACTTTTTATAGCAAAATATGCACTCTTCACTGGTTTAGCGCCACTTATCACAATTGCGATAGCATAAAGAATCGTCGATATAATTGGAGCAAGCCCACTAAAAGAACCAATAAAGCCAAATGCTATTAATAAACCAGAAAGAGTAGTCTTACCGCCATACGTGCGCCTCTGTTTCGTTGTTTCCACAGGTTGGCCTTTGTTTGAAAGCAATGTAGCACGGTAACCGAGCTTTGATACTTCTGAAACGATATCTTCAACTGAATTTTCGTGTTCGAGTTTCATTTTACCAGTCGAAAAATGGACATTTACACTTTTAACAGCAGGATGATGATTGAAGTGGTTTTCAATACTTTTAGCACAACTTCCACAGTCCATACCTTCTACATCATACGTTTTAATCTTCTTATTTTGGTTCACTGGATCTATCTTGTAACCTAGCTTTTCCACCGTATTTTCTACTTGGTCGAGGGAACCATTCTCGCTTGCTACTACTTTTAATTTCGCAGTATTATAATTTACCTTAGCTTCTTGAATGTTACCTAGGCTACGCACCCCTTTTTCAATGGTTAAAGCACAGGATGGACAATCCATTCCTTGTACGCTGTATTCCATTTCCTCACCTGTTAAAGGTGATTCTGGATTATCTTGTGGAGGTGTAAAGGAGCTAGCGCAACAATTGGATACCTCTTTCTTTGGTGTATGAGATTCTGGTTCATCCTTTTCATTACTACAGCAAGATGTTATTTCCTCCTGTTTATTGGATGCCCCACTACAGCAACCGCTTGCTTCTATGGGTGCAGCTTTAGGTTGACCACTGCAGCAACCTTGTTTATCTTGAACAACTTCAATATTAGTTGGTCCACAGCATTTGTCTGCCATTTATTTTCAACTCCTTAATCTATATGACTGTCACAGCAAGCAACATCCTTTTCCACATCTTCTAGAACCACATCAATCATTGTTAAAAGATCTCGAACTAGTTGGTTACGCACACGGTAATAAACGTATTTTCCATCTTGTCTCCCTACAACTAGCCCACAGCCTTTTAAACATGTTAGATGCTGGGATATATTTGATTGATTGCCATTAAGGTCTTGAACTATTTGAGAAACGGTCTTTTCATCTTCTTTTATACTCTCAAGAATTTGTACTCTTGTTTTATTAGAAAGTCCATGTAAAAACTTCATTTTTGTATCGATATCAACCTGCAACATTCCATTATCCCCCTCGTTACATTAGCTAATACTAATATGTTTGTTAGCATCATATTACCGGTTCCTAATATGTGTGTCAAATAAATACTTGTCCTTAAAACAAATAAAAAAAAGAAGCATCTAGGTAAATGCTTCCTCAGTCTAAAATATATCCTTCGCTTCTGCTGGTAGGTTACGAACCTGTTTTAAATAAGCCGTCATATTTTGGTCATCTTCCATTGGATAAGTGAAATTAAAATGTGCCGCAACTTCTTTTGCAAGGACTCTAAATAATTCGCATGTAACAAATATGGACTCCCACATATTTTCATAATCTGCATCCGAATATGTCTTTTCATACATTTTCCAATACGAATCAGGTAGATAGTTTTTAAAATATTTTCCTAACTTTCCTGGCGAAACTTGAAAATCTGTTTGTATTCCAATCCACCAGCTAACCATGTTGTCTAGTGCATCTCTCATTGTTAGCTCAAACATCTGTTTTGCGTAAGGTAGTTCATCACGCCATATACCTTTTGCAACATTTTGCGAACACCACCAAAAGTTATTTGTATAACCGTCATATATAGCTTCTGATGGCTTTTGCACATGATAATCCACATCAGTCGGCTGCGCAATTGATGGCAAGATATTATCTTTGTCTAACAAAGGGATGGTGAGCTTATCTTTTTCATACTCCTCCAGCATTTTCTCTTTTGTTAAGAGCCGTAGGTCGATTCGGTTGCCGTCTGTAAAAAGCATTAAAAATCCATACGAGCTAACAGAGTTATTCTCCGCTTCTCTACCAAAGTCGTTCTTATCAGGTTCTTGCATCATACGTAATTCACCAAAATCACGAAGCCACGTCTTATCTTTGATAAATGGGTTTGTCTCCGTCACAACATACACAATATCATAGTCTTGAAAGATATCCTTTGGGACATTCGAATTTGTTCTAGACCCATTCATATACACTGCTCGAATTCGTGCATCATTCTTAGCTGTATGTAATATAATCTCCATCATTACTTGTTCATTCCGCAATGAGTTCCCTCCATTCTTCTAATTTAAAATTAATTCAATTTTGTGTAATTCCTCACCGTTTTAACACATAACTTATTAACCTATCTTGCTGTTTAAACCCTGTTTTAAAATAGATGTGATTTGCTGGACCATTGGAATACTGTACAACCAATTTAATCTCTTTAATAGTTGGAAAGGAAAACATCTCTGTCACTGCTTCTTTTAACATCTTTGTTCCCAGCCCACTATTCCGGCACGCTTTTGCTACCCCTACATATTCTAAGGAAGCTTCTGCTATATCTGGATTCACTTCAAAATAGGCATAAGCTTGAATTTCTTTTCCCTCTTCTTTGAGAATCTTTAAAATATTAACAGCGCTTAACCTTTCCTTAATTGCATCAGCATTATAATATGTAGAAGGAAAAATTTGGTTGTGTAACTTTTTAAATGAAAGAAAGTCACTTTCTTTCAACAAGGTACTTTCCATCTTGGTTACTTTTCCAAAATCTTCCTTCCTCAACTCCAAAAGAAGGTGTTCTCCTGTTACTTTCGCTTTTATTTCATCCATAAAAATCTGCTGTTGAACATTCTCCTTATTAATAAAAAAATGGAACACGTTAAGTTTAGGATTTTCCTGAAGTAGTTTTTCCCACAGCAGATGTTGTAGTTGAATAGAAGAAGTCTGGTTGAACGGGCCCCATACTTCTGCAGTATCCCCGTCGATATCCACTCCAATTGCTGCTTCAATTTCTCCTGTATTACTCCGTGCTAGTAGAAACCTTACATCCCCATTATCACCGGTGAAGTCATCCTTTAATGTGTGATAGATTTCCTTTGCCTCATCACCACAATAGCCAATGTGTGAGCATTTTTGATTGTTCAACCTGGTTAGGAATAAGGACAACTCTTCTAAATTACTGGCTTTTTCTATAAAGAGCTTCAATGATTACCCCCTCCACTCATGTAATATCTAAGAATCTCCCTAGTCCCTTAACTAGCCAAAAAATGATCCTAAAAGGTAAGATAATTAATTCCGGAACCCATATAAGGATATCCACTAAAACATCCCACTTCGTATAGTGCTGGTAATCCTTACTGGCCCTTCTCGTCTTGGCTTTCTTCCTCTTCCACCATTCTTTCAATCTAGTTCACCTCTAAAAGTTATTTATCTTTCTTAACAAAAACAACATAGGAAAGAAACACGAGATAAAAGAGCCCTAATTGTGAGCTAATAACATATGAAAAGTATGTGACATAGTAATCTGTTGTCAGCATCACACTTTCTTGTCCTAAACGCATATAACGTGTAACGAGCTCTGGAACGAGGATGGTTGCAAGAATGATAGCAACCATACATAGCAGAAATTTCCCTTTATTCGACAACGAAATCACTCACCTTTATTAAAATTCAATACAAAAAGGGTGCAGCTTCTCATCTAAACAGTATTCAATTCTTTTCCTGAAATTTGCCCATTTGACCATTTCTAATGCCTGCTCAATAGGAAAAAAGCCTACCTCCAAGCTCTCAGGACTTGTCGTTGGTTTTCCACCTATCGGCTTTGCCAAAAATAACGTATTGCAAATCGATCTTTCTACGTTTTGGAACATCCCACAAAATCTTGTAAGTTCGACTTCTATGCCTGATTCTTCCATCGTTTCTCTTATTGCAGCCTCTTTCAGCGACTCCCCTTCTTCTACCTGGCCTCCAGGCATCTCCCAACCTCTTCTAGGCCCTTTTATTAGAAGGATCTCTTGGTTTTCATTAAGTACGATTGTTGCCGCAGAAACAATATGTTTTGGTGGTATCATCTGTCAGCCTCCTTTTTGTATAAAATTTTCACTTGAACTTATGTATTTCACAGATTATTAGTCAGATAGAAAGTCCTTTGCCATAAAATAAGCTCTGGCAGTGAAAAGCTGGGTTTTGATCTGATTTGTTCTTATTAAATGACCCACTTCCTCAAAACCAACGGTTGTGACCTTAATATCTTCTGTACAGTCCAAATCTTGATCAAACTCTTTATGTGCATCTAAAAGGAGATATGTTGTTATCTTATTCGTCTGTGTAGCAGGATTAACCATAAATTCTGCTAATTTTATAGGTTGTTTTTCTGTGATAAACCCGGTCTCTTCTCTTATTTCCCTTACAATTCCCTCTTCATTAGATTCATTACTCTCTGGCTTTCCAGCTGGTATTTCAAGAAAAAAATCTTCCCCCGCATGCCTATATTGTTTAACAAGTACTATCTCTCTATCTTTTAAGAGCACAACCGCATTAACCCAGTCAGCATGTTCTTGAACATAGTATTCATCTATAAGGAAACCATTCGGAAGCTCACATTTATCTTTCCTCAAATTTCCAAATGGTGTTTTATAAATATATTCCGTGTGTAATGTTTTCCAACGATTCACAAAAACTTCCCCCTTCCTCTAAATTGCTTTAATCCAAATAGCACCCACACTTAATTGTTAAAATAATCCATACACTAAACTATTATACATAACTACAATGTACGATAACAGAAATTTTAAAAAATAAGCGGCAAATCATTTTATATCATGATACATTCAAGATGTGTTAACTATAAATAGAGAGTAGGAGAAAATGTATGTGCTCTAAATTTGAAATTATACCAAACTACCGTCTAGCCTATATGCGCCAAGTTGGCCCTTATGGTCCTACCAACATGAAAACAATGGAAAAATTAAAGGTCTGGGCTAAAGAGAAAAACCTTCTTATTGATTCAGCAATTGTACTCGGGATCCCACAGGATAATCCTGAAACGACTCTCCCTGAAAGGTGTAGATATGATGCCTGTATTGTGGTCACAGAGGATTACCCTCTTGATGGCTCTCCAAACGAGGGAAGATTTGCTGGTGGGGAATATATAGTGTATAAAGTTAAGCATACACCTGAAGCTGTGAAAGAAGCATGGGCTGCAATCCATACCACTATAAAAAACAGTGGTTACCAAATTGATAACAAACCTATTTTGGAAAGATATACAGTTCACATGGTTAACTCTGGATATTGTGAATTGTGTATTCCAGTAACTCGTTAAATTACCTTTAATTATGTAAAATGACGGGGTTAAACTAACATGCAGTAATACACAAAGAGGATGAGACATAAGAAGATTAAACGAGAAAAACTGGACGCTCAAACGAAGTATTGTAGAGAGTCCCTAATCTTTTTGTATCTTAATCACACTTTAGCGAAGGAAAAATGTGGAGACTCCAGTGGGAACAGCACGAGTCCGAAGGCCCCGCAAGAAGCGATTTATGCTTCTGAGGAGACTAAGGCCGTGCCCACGGAAAGCGGAGCATTTTCCGGAGCGGTAATTAAGCAGTTTTTTTTTATTATATTTCGCGTTTTAAAAAGACTGGGACGTTATGTCCCAGTCTGAATCTATTTACCGAAAAAGGTCTAAGAATTTTTCCCAGATTCCTTTTTCTTCTTCTTTCGGTTCTTCTTTTGTTTCCGGTTCAGGAATTTCAATCCCTTCCGTTTTTAGGACAAATTGAACTACTTCCACGTTTTCATTTTTATCGGAAATAAAGGAGCTAGGTTCATAATCCGAGTTAGCAAACTCTTCCATCATGTCATCTGTTTCCTGCTCAATTTGACCAGGAAGATCACTAGTAGCTTCATGCAATTCTTTCGTACCGTCATGTAGCTCACTTACACCATCACGAGTTGCAGAAGTTCCGTTTCCCAACTCCTGAATTCCCGCATCTAACTCTTGGTAGGATGAAGTCAATTGACCTACTCCATCTGTGTAACCTACTAACCCGTTATGGAATGTCTGATACTGCGAGGATAGAGCAGAAAATCCTTCTTGCATTTGAGCAATGGAGTCTAAGCCTCCTGTAGAAGCCATGGCATTCTCAATCTCTGTTGCCATTGTTTCTAAGTTGGAAGCCATCTCTTGCGTAGCACCCGACGATTGTTCTATTGCTCCTGACACCCCATTAAATGCTTCTTTCACGGCATTGTACGTTTGTTTGGCTGTATTTGCAGCCTGGTAAGTTTCGACTAGTTTCCCAACCACTTCTTCATCTGCGTTGCTTTCTTTCAGTGCCTTTATCTGCGCTTCACTAATTTCATAGGAAGGAATAGCAGCCATTGCTTTTTCAAGTTGCTGATTAGCTTCGCTGTATCCTTTTTCCAATTCCCCTAGTGCCTGTGCAGATTCTTTTAAGCCATTTGCAACATCACGTAGGTGGGAAGGAAATTCCATAAGTGCACTTACATCTAAATTTCCTGTACTGTCTTGAACCGTTTGATTAATAGTGGCTAAAGCGTTCTTTATCTCTGCAGATCCATTGACCAATTCACTGGAGGAAGAATTTAGTTCTTCCATCCCATTCCGGTATTCAGTGGACCCGTCTCCTAATTCTTGTGCACCTTGATCAAGTTCAGATACACCATTTTTTAGATCACCAACACCTGAATGAATTTCACTTATAGCATCAGCCAAATCTTGCATTTCACCTGTCACTCCGCCAAGATCAGGGCTTTCAATCGACATGGAGTTTGGCGCAGCATTTATTTCGATCGGATCCATTTCAAAATTGGTAACATCTGAGGAAATAATATACGTTTCTTCCTTATCAGGCATGACAGAGAACGTAATTTGTTTATTTTGCCCCGCATTGGCCTTTGTTCCTTCTGGTGCCTGTATATTATCAAAATTCGCTGGATCTAGGGTAACCGCAATTTGTAACAAATAGTTTTCAAAGAACTCAGGATCCACCTCTTCATTTGCAGATGTAGAAATCTGTATCTCTAATGTCCCGCTCTGTCCAGCTAGATCCTGTGGCTTTACTTCTTCTCCATCCAGTATATACGTGATCGAGATGTCCCACGGCAGTGCCTTATTCTCCATATTTCCCTGGTAATAAAATTCCTTATCTTCAGCTTTAAATTCAACTGTATCTTCGCTTTTTACAATGTCAGTGAGATTGCTTAAATTACGAACAGAGGTATATTCACCATAATCCACAATCTCTCCTGGGTCTGTCACACGAAACGTATTTACAACATACATATCTTGCAATTGGCCGCTAGCAGCCATATTTCCATAAATCACTTCATCTTTTGACGTATAATCGCCCGCTTTTTCTTCCTTCACCTCATCAGCAAAAGCAGTTGTTGAGAAGGAGGAAAATACGAGCATTGTGCCCAATAGTACTGGAACAGTTTTTTTATTGCGCAATGGATCATTCCCCCTTGTAAAAGTTTGGTTTCCATGTTGTTTTTTCGATAATACGATCAAGTACAATTAGCATAGCTGGAAGTACGAGGACTACCATAATGAATGCAAGTAATGCTCCACGTCCTAATAATAATCCAATTGAGCCAACAATCTGATTGGAAGATGTCAGCCATAAAATAAATCCGACACTTGATAGAATGGATGCAGATACTCCAATAGAGAATATCTTTTCATCGATGGTTTTCCTTACAGCAGGTAACACACGCATTTCTTTGCGATTTTCTTTATAGGCTTCCGTTAACAAAATTGCATAATCGACAGTTGCTGCCAATTGCACTGTACTTATAATCAAATAACCTACGTAAACCAGTGATATATTTGTAAAGTAAGGGATAGATAAATTAATCCATACCGCAGACTGGATAGTCATCAGTAGTACGACTGGGAAGGAAAGAGAACGGAATGTTATAAGCAGCACGATTGCGATTGCAACTACTGTTAAGACATTAACAACCGTATTATCCTCTTCCACCACATTCTTCATGTCATACAGGGTGACACTTTCTCCTAATAGATGATAGTCATCATTATAATACTGTGAAGCTTTCTCTTTTAATTGTTCAATGAAGGCAAAGGTCTCCTCCCCTTCATTATCCACAGCTGAGTTTATGATAATTCGACTGTAATTATCTGAAAAGAATTGTTCCGTAACCGATTCATCGAGATATTCAGCCGGTATCGCCGGACTAATTGCATCTACATACGATACAGTACTTTTTACTTCGGAAAAATCTTTTATTTCTTGAACCAATTCTTCTTCTTTTGCAATGTCTCCCTTTGGAACTAACAGAACCATCGGGGTATGTTTATTATACACTTGTTCTATCGCAATAGAATCACTTCCAGACCTTGTTGAATCTGGTTGCTCCCCCATTCCATACATAAAGTCGGTTTTACCCTGTCCTAAGTATGCAGGAACAATCAATAATAATAGAATGAGCAATGCTGGTATACGAAACTTAATTAAGGTTTTCCCAACATTGCGGATGCTCGGCAGCAACTGTTTGTGCTTTGTTTTATCGATCCAGTGGTAGCACATCAAAGTTAAGGCTGGCAAGAATACCATGACACTAATAAAGCTAAGTGCAATACCCTTCACCAGATTCACACCTAAATCTGCTCCAATTTCGAAATCCATAAATGTCAGTGCAATAAAACCAAAAAAGGTAGTAGAGGCACTTGCCACGATTGCTGGAAAAGATCGCTTCATAGCCATTTGCATAGCTTTGGCTGGTGTCTTTTCTGTCTTGCGATAATCTGCAAAACTATGCAGTAGAAATATAGCATAATCAAGCGATACTGCTAGCTGCAAAATTGGCGCCACCGATTGTGTTATGAAAGAGATCTCACCAAGAAAGATATTTGTACCTAAATTAATCAGCACAGAAATTCCGATAGCTGTTAGGAAAAGGGCTGGTTCTGCCCAAGAATTGGTTGATAGGACCAAAATTAAAATAATAATTGGTATGAGCAATGCTGCTGCATACATGGACTCTTTCCCTGTCATCTTCTGTGAAGTTGCGGTATCTAGTGCTTCACCAGACATCGCATTGCCTTCTCCGATTAATTGATAAATGGCATCCGTTGTTTCCACTTCCTCGCCTTCCTCAATATGGAAAGAGAACAGGGCATTTCCTTCCTTATAATAGGATTCAACGGTATCCGGGTCGGCCATTTCAATTGGTGTTTTCACATCAAGGGCGTCATCCAGCCATGTTACTTCAGACACGCCCTCTATTGCTTTAAGCTCTTCCTTAAAAGCCAAGGCTTCTTGAATACTGACATCCCGCATCATCACACGGGTATTTGCAACAGCCCCATCAAATTCCTCTTCCATGACGTCCATTGCTGTTGTAGACGGCGTATCCTTTGGTAAATAATCCACCATATTATAATTAACGGATACCGCAAATTGCGCAAATACACTAAGTATAGCTACTATAATAAATGTAATAACAATCGATTTTTTTCGTTTAATAATCTGTGATGTCCAGCCGATTGAAGCTCACCCTCTCTTGCGTCCTTTATTGAAATCTTATATATTATAATATACACCGTGTTGGATTAACAACAACCAGTATGCTAGTTTACGTACAATATCCGACGGAAATAGCAATAGTGTTGGATAAATATGTGAAGAAAGTGTGAATTTTTATGACTAAAAAACTGGACAGACGAAAAAAATATACTCGAATGGTCTTAAAGGATAGCTTGATCGCATTATTGAAGTCTAAGCCTCTCTCCGCAATCACTGTAAAAGAGATATGTAATCACGCAGATATTAATCGCTCTACCTTTTATACACATTACAAGGACCACTACGATCTGCTAAATAGAATTGAAGAAGAGATTATTGCAGATATGAATACTTATTTAAACGCTCATAACTTCGCCCAGAAAGAAAAAGCAATGCAAACCACGATAAAACTATTAGAGTACATTAAATCAAAGCATGAAATTTGCTATACCCTTCTAATTGAAAATAAAGATACATCTTTTGAGGAAAGAGTTATGGAGGTAGCCCGCAGTTTCTTAATTGATAATTGGACGGTTGAGTATGAAGGGGATACTGCTGATTCTGCCTATATCAGCACATTCATTATTAGTGGCAGCATTCACGTCATTAAACACTGGCTTTCCCGGGATATGGACAGGACACCTCAACAAATTGCAGACATTATTAATACAGTTTGCTACAAGGGGATTGAATAGGTGTGACGTAACGGGAGATTCGCTATAAATGGTTCCTCCCTTTTTTTAAGAAAACAAAAAGTTTCTCTTTAAAACACTATCTCTTAGAATCAAAAAAAACACATGACCTTAATCAAAGAAGTTAAGGACATGTGTTGAAGTTTTACACATAAAAAAAGGACTCTAATTAAAGAGTCCTTTTATCATTATGCTTTAGTAACGTTAGTCGCTTGAGGTCCGCGTTGACCTTCTTCAATTTCAAAAGAAACTGCTTGACCTTCGTCTAAAGTTTTGAAGCCTTCTCCTTGGATAGCTGAGAAATGTACGAATACATCATCTCCACCTTCAACTTCGATGAAACCGAAGCCTTTATCTGCGTTAAACCATTTTACTGTACCTTGTTGCATGTTTGTTTCCTCCTGCGTGGTATTCCCACAATTTATTACTATTAATGCTCAATTTAGATAAAAGGTGAAGCTGTCTTGCGATACTTTCCTCTCAGATCGAGACCGAACAAAAATAATTCTTCTTTAGAATAACAGATAAAATTTAGATTGGCAAGTCTTATTCGGAATTATTTATTGAAGAAAGAATTTAAAAGCTAGAAAACCTTAGTTTGTAGTCAATTTTAATCATCGAAGATACTCTACATTTAATGCAATTATGGCTACTTGAAATCGATGGGCTTCAGCAGCAGTATATTTATCTCCATTGATTTTTGCCGTTCTAACATGTAATCTGATCTATTTTAAAAAGCTGCTAGCTAAAGGGGAATGAGATTGTCTATGAATGAATAAACAAATCTAGAGGGTAGCCTGCTTAAGCTACCCTTTGTATTGTTGCTGTAAATTGACGTTATGCAGCGTTTGCTTTATTTACTTTGGTTTTTGAAATCCCAATGCCACTAAATATATAAATAAGCGCGAAGATAATTCCAAGGTATGTCATGGGTGCATAGAGGAAGAACTCTCCTGTTGAGACTTGCAGAGTATCTGCAACAAATGCACCTGTTACACCCCACGGTATGATTGGAGATAGAGCGGTTCCGGTATCCTCCATCGTTCTGGACCAATTTTTTCGTTGCAGACCAAATTTATCGTATAACGGACTAATGATTGGACCAATAACGGCGTATGTTACATAATAACTACCTGTTATGGTAAATAGAATGCCATGTAAAGTTAAACTAGAGGTCATCATTGCTTTCCCACTCTTAGCAAACTCGACAATCTTATCAAGTAAAACTTGTATTACTCCTGCTGATTTTAATGGAGATCCGAAAATAGCAGCACTAATCAACAAAGCGACTGTGCCTAACATACTCGACATACCGCCACGTTGAAGTATCTCATCTACAATTGGCACGTTTGTGGAAGCAGTATAGCCTCCATCTAAGGCAGTGAACACTTCCAACAGCTCTCTCCCCTGAAAGATTACCGCCAACAGACATCCCGCAATAATCCCTACTCCGAATACGGGAAGTGTCGGTTTTCTAAAATAAATTAACACCAATACTAAGAGAGGTGGAAGAATTAAAATCGGATTTAAAGTAAAATTATTGCTCAATGTGGATAATATGAGTTCCACACTCTCATTGCTTTCAATTTGACCATTAAATTGAAATCCTAAAATAAAATATAGGATTAGTGAAATAATATAGCCTGGAATCGTGGTCCACAGCATATGTTTAATATGGTCCACGATTGGCACGCCGGCCATAGCAGGCGCCATAATGGTTGTGTCAGATAATGGAGATAGCTTATCCCCAAAAAACGCTCCGACTACAATTGCTCCTGCCGTGTAATGTAAAGGAATACCGAGGCCAATGGAAACGCCCATAAGCGCAACACCCACTGTACCAATCGTTCCCCAAGAGGTTCCCGCCATAATGGACATAACCGAACAAATAATTGCCGTGATAATCAGGAATAAGGATGGGTCAATACTTTTCAATCCATAAAACACAATTAATGGAATGGTTCCAGACAACATCCAAACACCAATTAGCATTCCAACAGCTAACAAAATTAATATCGCTGGAAGCATTGATTTTAATGTTTCTACAAGATCCTCTTCAATTTTACTCCATTTAATCCCCCAAATGAGAGATAAAATAATAACAAGTACCCCAGCAGAAATTAATACAATCGTGGTGGGTGCGTCAAGATATAAAATTCCGCCTAAAACTACGGAAAATGATAAGACGAGTAGTAATATGGCTTTCCAGGTTGATAGTTTCATATGTAGTTTCCCCTCGTATAGTATATTTAGGCATTCATTTTTTGCCTATCTTCTCTTCCAATAAATTCATAATTAAAATAGCGGTTGAATTTAAACGCAAGACGTTTGTCTGGTTATGCCGGGATAAATATCTTCTTCATTAAGTTTACCTCCATCCTAAATTCGTTTTCTGTCGTCAATGGAGGTTAAAAAAACACACAAAAAAACAATGATAGAAAAATAACCTATCATTGTTAACAATATGGTATCTTCCATTCGATCAGTAGTCCTCCATGCAGACGTGCATGACAGTATGCCTCTTGTTAAAAGACATCCCAGCAATAATAAGCTTGACCCTTATTACACTTCGGCGAGCATCCCTTTCATCAATCATCTCTGATGTCATACTCCAATTGATTACTAATAATGTTCGCGCCTCTACCTCACCGAGTTGGTAAGGTAATTATTAAATTTTTCAGTATAACTATACATGTCTACTTTTATAATTGCAAGAATATTGTTTTTTGTCGATTGGTTTTGTTATATATTTCTTTCACACCGAAATTCCGAAGTTTCCAGTTGATTCTTTCTATAAGAAAAGATTCCTGTCTACCTCATTCATTGCTTCACTTAACCCCATCGCTAATAACAATAGAAATCCAAACCCCATCACAACACCATTCCCTAGCAATCCAATAATTAAAAAGGTAAGTCGTCTAGACTTAATCCAAGAAAAGATAGCTAATACAATTCCAATGGCTGATAAAACAATAAAAATGGTAGCGTCTATATGAATATTAGGATTCGGTCCCCTAAAGAGGAATATAATGAAGCAAATAAACACCATTAGTAGGGAAGCAATACCTAATATCATACCTGTTTTCTTCTTACTATTCATCGAAACTTCTCCTTAATTAGAAAATTATATAGAAAGATTTCCTGTTTATGGTCACCTTTCCCCTTACTTCCGCCAAAACGTGGAACACTCTGCTTTGTCCATCATATTAAAACGAATCATCTTGTCGAGTAATGTGTAATCAACAGAACTTTCCCACGGGATTCGGACAAGCTGCTTTGTATAATCATAACCAGCCTCTACAATGTCATGGGAGAAATGGTTAATTCCTACCGCCTCTGGGGCCACAGCTAAATGTTTTTTGGAAACACTAAATCCAATTATATAGGTGCCATGATCCGTGAACATAGGCTGGTTCCAAGCTATTCTGGACTTTAGATTAGGAAAGGTTTCCTTTACCCAACTCAAAACCTCTAGCATTCTCTCTTTATGTTGTGGGTCAATTTGCGCTACATATTCTTCCAACGTTTCCATCGTGTTCCCTCCTATTTTTACTGATAAAAAAAAATACTTATTAACCAAAGTTCCTGTCCAAGAATAGAAGGAAATAACTCGCTGCGCATAGAAATGCAGCAACTTGAGTAATCAGATAGACAGAAAGCTCAGTTGAGGTTAATTTCCTTTCTCTCTTAATCTTTTTAAAATATCGGTAAAAATAGAAGGAGCATAAGAGTATTACAATAGCCGATAATTGAAATACGTTTTCCAATATATTTACCAAAATATCACCTCATTGAATACCGATCTTTAAAATCCCTTATTTACCCTAAATCTGACCGACAAGACCGGCAGTAAGTAGTAAAAAAATATGTAGGAGAATATTAAAGGATTAAAATATCCATTTAAAAGAGTATGCATCCAAGTATATCGTAACATTGATGCGGAGCACTTTAATAGATGAATTTTCGAAATTTTTTTCATTATCTTCACGAATGATCCCATGCTGGGGAAGGAAATAATCTAGTTTTACTTCTCGCTCTTTACTCCTCCTTTCTTACATTGAACTTTTAGGAAAAGGAGAGCTCCATTAGATTATGAGCTCTCCCAGTTTATGCACTATTCTTCATCATTTCCATTTCCCAACGTCATGCCGCCATCAACAACCAACTCCGCTCCCGTACAATAGGAACTCTCATCAGAAGCAAAAAAGGCGACAGCTTTGGCGATTTCAAGTGGTTCCCCAATTCGCCCTAATGGTACAGTTTGATAATATGCAGGAACCTCTTCCCCATTTTTCGCCATGTCGGTATTAACCCCACCTGGGTGTATCATATTCACCCGAATACCTTTTGGACCTAGCTCAATAGCTGCAGATTTAGACATCGCCACTACAGCCGCTTTACTTGCAGCATAAGCGGAAGAATGCGCTATAGGAGAAAAAGCAGATATCGAAACATTATTTACAATTGCACCTTTTCCTTGCTTCTCCATATAAGGAATCACCGATTGCATTCCAAGGAATACCCCAACTTGATTGACGTTAATTAACTCCAGATACTCTTCCGCCGAGATCTCCGTAAAAGGCTTACGTTTTAAAATACCAGCATTATTTATTAATACATCAATTCTCCCAAATTCATCGACAATATCCTTAATCGCTGTTCTCCAACTACTTTCCTTGGTAACATCCAATTGCACTGGATAAGCACGTTCATTCCCTATTTCTTCTACTACTTCTATTGCACTTTCGTAATTTCGCGCACCAACGATTACCTTTCCACCTAAATCTGCTAGATGTTCTGCAATTGCTTTCCCTTGTCCCCGATTCGCTCCTGTTACGAGAATGACAAGATCTTTTAAATTAGGCATAAAAACTCTCCTGACTAGATTTTGTTTTTCCATATATATCAATTAAATCCTTAACGAGCCACGAAACCCTCTAGAACCATAATAGGATTCCGCTCCATTATGATACAGGAAGACGTGCCCAAAGCGACGGTCACAAAAAAGAGCTCCGCCAAGCTCTCTAATATCAACCGGAGTTGCCACCCAAGTTGATGTTTTCTTGTCAAATTCCTCAAGTTCTTGTAATGCTCTATATTGTGTTTCCGTTAGCATCTCAATACCCATATCTGCCGCCATATCTATCGCGGTATTTTCTGGCTTATGTTTTTTTCTTGACTCTAAGGCTCTCCGGTCAAAGCAAACACTTCTGCGACCTTTAGGGCTTTCCTTTGAACAATCGTAAAAAATATACTCATCCTTCTCACCATCATAATGGACAACATCTGGCTCTCCTTCTGTTCTTTCCATTTCATTCAGTGACCATAGTTTTTCATAGCTTCCTTCCAGCTTTGCTTGTACCTTTTCCCATTGCAGCTCTTCATGACGATGCATGTTTTTTTCAAAACGTGCTTTCAATGTATTTAATAATGTTTCACGTTGTTCTTGCGATAGTTCCTTCTTATTACTCTGAGCCATATTTATTCCCTCCTTATTTATCTATCACATCTTTTAAAAAATCAATCTTTCTAAGGTCTTTATTATTATTCTGATCTGCCCGGTAACTATCCAGGGAGGACGCCTCATAAACGGCTAAGTATTGACTTTTAGTTAATAAATAATACTTAGTATCCCCTTCTTGATGGATCTCTAAATCCTCTAAAGGCACCCCTGCAAACTCGGGTAATGTGTCCATAATACCAAATTCAACTGACAGCTCTCCATTTGAGAATTCATGCTCATGTAAGTCAACTAAGGTGTAGCCTATTGAACTCATTACCTCAACAATCTTTTCCCAATTATGTATTGATAATTCAGGCGGTACCTCCCACCCTCTTTTGTCTCCCCGAACATGTATATCTAAGTCTTGAGCCTGCCAACTCTTACCTGTTACAACTTCTAAACCTACTGAACCCATTAATAGTGGAATAATATCCATATCATTTAGTTTTTTGGTGATGCGCATAAACTCGGCAAACTTATTCATTAGGTCCTCCAGTTCGTTTCATTTTACCATAATCTAATTTCATTCTTGTTTCGAAATCTCAATCTCGCTTTCATCCAATATCCTTAAGTAGTCTAAATACACTTTTTCATTTGAAAATCCGCTCCCGTTTACAGAACGCTCTGGATAGGCTTCGTGATGCTGTTCATCATATGGAATCCATCCTATAGACATATACTGTTCGGGGAAAAAACGATAATAAAATGTATCCTCTTGTTTAGCTGCTCCAAATTCTGAAAGTGAATCCATAAAGGCCGCCCATTCCTCTGATAGTTGGAACATGCCGTATGATTTCTCTTCAAAGGAGACTTCCGTCATCATTTGTACTCCTGGTTCGTAATGTTCTATCCCTTTAATAATATGGTATCCTCTATCCTTCCGTAAATAAAACGCTGCATAGCTCAATTGATCTTCGGGATGGATATTCCATACTACCCTATAGGAAGAAGGGTGATTTCTGTCGACTTTCCAAAGCATTGGTGTTCCTGTCGTATCAATGGAGGCAATTCTCCATTTATGTCTTTTCCACACCCAATAGCTCAAACTGTAATCATCGTTTTTAGAAATAAAAGGTACAAGCACATTGTGGTCATCAACAGAAATCGTGTCTTGGATCTCGCTTGCTGCCGCACTAGGAAAACTGTTATTCATTTCTTCGATTAATCGTCCATTAGTTGGAAAAGAAGTGGGCTTAGAAAAATAAAACCAATATATAATTGCAAGCACTGCAAGAGTTAGAATACCAATTACGATAAGCCAAAGTCTTTTTTTCATTACTTTTGCTCCACCTCCTCTATAACCGATTTTTCGGCGCGAAAATAAAGTTGTTCATTCGTTGTTGAAAGTAATATGCCTTTTCCATCCGCTTCAATATAGATCATAGAAAGAAGACCACTTCCCCATTTAGGTGAAGTTCCAATGAGCTGATAGGGAAAACGTTCATTTATTTCATTTAAATCGATATCTATGACTGTATCTTCGTACCATTGGATACTATCAACGCCTTCTTGGTCTAAGGTTGGGAGTTCATTTAATAGAGTTTCTTTATCTAGTGAAGCTTCCTTCCCTGATGGGTGGATCGTTATCAGAGAAGCGTCATTAAGGTTTGCTATATATGTAGTTGGATCATCTTTTGGATAAATAACTTCATGGATTGGTAATGCAAGTAAAGTAGATGCCAAGAATAGATAATTCGCAAAAAATCCTAACCAGGCATAGGGACGATAAACCTGCCACCGCCCATTTTTTCTTCTCAGAAATTGATACAATATCCATACACCGAGTGGCAGGACCGCAAACTCTATTAATGCGTTAAACATCTTCCAATGAATAGAGAATGAGAAAAGTCCAGCCAAGATAACAATTAAAATCTTCCATATCTTTGGTTTTACCATTTGCTTCTTATAAATACGATAAGTAAAAAAGGCAATGACGCTCCATGCTAAAACCACCGTTAAAACCGTGATTATGTTAAAAGTATAATTTATATTAATTCCAGACACCTTCTAACCAATTTATTTCGTTCTATCATTATTTAATTATAATTACCATCAAAGTTTAGAAGGTAGCGTGTTCCTTAATATCCGAATCTGGCCCCTATGATTTAATTCATCTTCAAAGGTATGAAACCATATAAAATAATTATTGGCAGACACACCACCCCAAGGTGCCTCTTCATATAACCACTCATCTTGTTTGCTTTTAAACTCTTCCAACGTTCTACTACGAACATCTTCCAATTTTTTAATGTAGAATTTTAAGGGGTTACCTTTAATCTGCTCTCTCCCTAATTCACCAAGGTCATAAGCAGCTCCCCATTCTTCCATCTCTCGCTCATTCGGCTTTCTATTCTCAAAGAACTCAACTTGAAATCCAAATTCAACCGCAGCCATATGTAGTAATAATGCACCGATTGAATTGCCAGTCTTTTGTGGCAAGTAATCCAACTGTTCAACAGTTAATCCTTCAACCGCTTTTAATGTTGTATACCGTGCATAATTCATCATAGATACCAAATGACCTATTTGAGGCGAGTACCCTTGTATATCTTCAACTTTAAACGTTTTATATTTCTCAAAAATGCTAACTGCTCTCACTCCCTCTTTTCCTTTTAACAATTGTATTTTCACCAAGTACATTTTACCATATATTCAAAATAATCTATTTAAGCTTTTCACCTTTAGATGCAGTTGAAAATGTTATAGACGGAAATAAAAACCGGTTCTTATTTGAATCCAGCATAAATTTAGTGAGTTATTCTAAATGATCTTCTTTGTAAATAACCTTGTCACAATCCGAGACTCTATGCTTTTCTCCCAAACATAAATATTCAGTAGTTATAGACAGTAATTATTCCAATCTAAAGTTCAACATACTTTTTCCAACAATCTCGTTTCCTTCTTTCCACAAAAATTCTATAGCATACTGTGCATTGCTATTCTCTTCCCCCACTTCAATTTCTAAAGAAGCAGTGTTCGTATCTATTTCACCCTTTTCTATTGCATTATAATTATCGGTATCTATTTGATGAAAATATATTTCAGTAGGATGGGGTTCCATTTCGCTCCATTCAATTAATAACTTATCGCCTAGTTCCACATCGCCAGAATGGATCTCCGAGTATTTATATGTGCTTCCGTCACTACAATTATTCCAACATACTTCGTCATAACTATTATCAAATAACAGACCATCTGAATTGATTTTTTTAATAGTAGGCATTGCCATAAATGTAAACTTCGGAAGCTTTCCTCCAGTTACTTCAGTCTGCTGGCTTGTTTTATCAATGATAATATTCCCTATGTATTGAGCCTTGTTAGCAGAATCAATAAAGTTAATCTCTAATACATAATTCCCTTCACTTGTTGGGAAATGAAATTCTCTATTATCTTTTAAATTAATGTTCGTTTGCTTTCCATTTTTCCACAAGGAAGCTGTTATCGTTGGGTCCGTCCAAATATCTCCACCATTTTCTTCATTCTCTTTAAATTCCAAGGAGGCTTTTTGATTTGGAGAAACCCTTATTTCATTTTGCTCTAATGCAAATTCTTCGATATTATCGATTGTTTCATCTACTTCTCCGCTCGATGAACGCCAACTAACATTTGCTTCTGTTAATTGTGTTTGAAGACTTTGTAAACCAACTTGTAAATGAGCAGCTGGAACACCAACATCATAATCTTCGCCAAAGCACCCTGTCAGTAAAAATATAAACAGAATCCCTGCAAAAATTGTACGCTTCGTGTTTTTTATCTTTTCAACTGCTTTGGAAGGACGAATAACCTTCAGCCTTTGAGCACACTTAAATATTCTACCCAAGGCCCGACATCCTCTCTATACCTTTCTGACATCACTCTTATTATCTGAGATACATGTGTTAAATCATGAACCACCCATGTGGAGAGTAATTCTCGCAGTTTCACTTTCCCAAATACGGGGTGTTCTCCTGTTAACTCAAACTGTGAATCCTTTGTAATTTCTACCCTAACAAACTCAATATTTCGTCCTCGCAGCCGTTTAAACTCCTCCAACTTTTGACAAATAGAGTTCTGAGACGGATTGGTTAGGTGAGCATCACGATCAAAAGGTGGGAATACTCTATTTCCCCTCTCCTCTAGAATAGTTTTTATTCTTGGGATCCAATTGCTTTTCTCGCACTCAATTAAATGATCAACCACCTGGTTTGAATTCCATGTTCCTTCTCCTTCGTTGCATTGCAACCAATCGTCTGATAAGCCAACCAATAAGCTTTCTAATGTCTTTGGCGTTCTTTCTAAAACCTCGATTGCTTCTTTGAGATTAAAATTCATATATAGCCCTCCTTCAACCTTTCCTATAAATAAACAAGGCAGAGACGATCATCTTCGGTATTGCTTGATGTGAAATTATGCTGATTAAAAGATAGATACTCCAACACAAGCTTAGCACTTCTATTATTCTTTTCTACAGCTATGCAGGAATATCCTTTGCAATATAAAAAGAAGGCCAATCCACTGGATCAACCTTCTCAACAAACTCAATATTATTGCATTCTTATAGAATGGAATTTATCCCTTCACCCAGTACTCCGTACAATCTCTACTACGATTCATAAACCCATACTCGATAAGGTATCTTCTTATTGTTACATAGTCGCTGTATATGCCTTTTAATATTGCATTGACTTCTTTTTCAGAGTATACACGCTCATGTTCAAAGCGGTTGATAATGTTTTGGAGTACGATGATCTTTCTTTTTTCTTTACTTGGAAAAGTATCTAATTCACCGTCTAGCCCTTGTTTAAAATAGGTTGATAAAACTTTATTTTTCTCTTCCTCTGTGATTGCATAACGATCATCCACCATTTTTGCCCCCTTGTGAAAATGTATAAACTTATTATCACTCTTTTTGTCCGAACTCTTATGCAATAATTTCATTAACGTAAGAAAAACCTTTGCTTGCTTTTCCTTTTCTTTCAGTTTAAATCTATGATTACGAATTGTTGATGGGCTACCCCCACCTTGCGCTTCTGCAATTTCTTTATCACTAAAGCCTTTCTTAAAATAATCAAGAATTTCTTTTTGATGCACTGATAATCCTGTGTACTTTTTATCCAAGCGTATTAAGTAATTAAATACTGAAGTATGGGCATCCTCTATATGTCGTTTAACGGCTTTTTTGGCTTCATATAAAGTGCCATCAATTGGATAAATAATTCCATCTTCAAAACCTTCGTTGCAAAGAAGGCAAACATACGCATCATTCAAGTCATCGTAAACATACCCGTTAGTCAGTTCATCCACCGTTGCATTCCAAAAACGTTCTTCCGCATTAATTTGCAAACACCACCTATAAATATCTTAATTATAGTAAACATTTCATATTATTGTTTACCTATTTTCAATGGAAAGAAGAACTGATTTAATATATGAATTCAATTACAAACAATTTTAAGTCTAGTGGGATAGAGTATATAACGTTTACTTTTAATCAAGAGGGGTAAAAAATTCACTGATTGATTTATGTAGAGAGGCCTTTCTATATGTAATTGGTTACTCTCGAAATTGCACAGCCAGTCATGCTAATTGCAGTTTGTTTTCAAATGGGAGGGATAAATTCGTTGAATACAATTTTTCTTATTATAGGAACTATTATTCTGATCGTAACCTTCATTGATATCTTTTGGACAGCACTCTGGGTGGATGGCGCAGCAGGTCCTCTTTCCAAAACGCTAACCACAATTTGCTGGAAGGGCCTGCACATAATAAGTGGAGAGAAGTCAAAGCTTTTGAGTCTATCTGGCCCGCTCATTCTGACAATGACATTACTTATGTGGGTTTTATTAATTTGGACGGGATGGACATTGTTTTTTGCAGCGGAAGAAGCATCTCTCATAGATACACAGAATAGGGGGCCTATATCCTGGTCAGATAGAATTTACTTTACTGGGTTTACACTGTTTACATTGGGAATAGGAGATTTCATTCCTAAAGAAGGTTTCTGGCAAATTGCTACATCGATTGCAACTGGGAGTGGAATGCTATTTGTTACCTTTGGGGTATCTTATGTCCTGTCTGTTGTTGGAGCCGTAACACAGAAACGCTCCTTTGCAGATAGTGTAACTGGACAAGCTGAAAATGCAGAGACTCTCGTTATACAAGGATGGAATGGAACGGACTTTCATAATATCGATATATTCTTAAAAGAACATGCATCACATCTAACTACACTAACCCAGCAACATAAAGCATATCCAATCCTTCACTACTTTCACAGCGAAAAGGACGAACAAGCTTCTTCCGTGGCAGTGGCTATATTCGACGAAGCCTTAACCTTATACACTTTCGGGGTGCCTAAACAGTATCAGCCCAATAAAGTTTGGATTAAAGAAGCACGTTCAAGTGTTCAGAGCTATTTGGGTACGCTTCATGCAGCGTTTATCAATCCAGCAGACAATGTTCCACCATCCCCTGATATAAATATGCTTCGAGCCGAAAATTTACCTACAGTCACTGATGAGGAGTTTCAAAGTTGCTTAGCTCAACTTAAGAACAGAAAAAAAAAGTTACGAGGTATGGTTCAAGCAGATGCTAGGAGTTGGCCGGCGGAAAGTACGTGATCATTTAAGGGATAAACCATCTATTAGTTTGACTGAAAAAAATAGATGGTTTATTATTCTTCCCTTTTATTAACTGGGTTTCTTAAAAGGACGTTCCCTTCAAATATTATTAGAATGTTTTACCCTTAATTTTATAAGCGATAAACTTATACATCAGGTATAAACCAAAGTAGGATAACTTTAGAATACTTATTAACATAGAAATTAAATAAAAGCTTTGACCATTATGATGTCTGTTTGCTCTTCATCACCCATATAAAAAGAGTGCGATCCAGTTTGAACAAACCCCATTTTCTTATAGAAAGCAATAGCATTTTCGTTCTTTTCCCATACCCCTAACCAAATTTCCTTTTTACTACGCTCTATTGCAATTTCTATGGATTTATTTATCAGGTATTTACCCAGGCCATGTTTTTGATATTTGTTCTTAATATAAATTCTTTCAATTTCAAGTGAAGTATCACCCATCACTTCAGACTGAGCATCGTTTGTATTGATTTTTAGGTAGCCGACAACTTCATTATTGTAATAAACAAAGAAGAATTCTGAATAGATATTGGCCAATTCCATTTCCAACTGTTGAGAATTAAAAGCTTTTTCCTGATAAGCTTTCATATTTTCAGGTGAATTTTGGGCTTCGAATGTGTTTTTAAATGTTTCAATACTTATTTCTTGGAGTATTTTTAAATCTTCAAGGTTGCATTTAGTTAATTTCACAGTCATTTAAATATGTCACTCCTTTATTAATAATTTCTCTTGTTTCCTTTTTTTACAGATTCCCAGTCTTTTTCTATATTTTTTCTCATTCTTTGAAGAAGATGGAATATGGTTTCCTCCTCGTCCTCCAAAAACCCTCCTAATGCTATGTTATTCGAATAATCATTCTCTCTTTTTATATAAGGATAAACGCTTTGTCCTTTATCCGTAGGGAAAAGTTTCTTGATTTTTTTATTTTGGTGATCAATTTTCTTTTCAATAAATCCATTAATTTCAAGTTTCTTTATAGCACGTGCTGCTGTTGTTCGATCCACTTTTATCAGTTCAGCTAACTTTTCTTGAATTATTCCTGGATTTTCACAAATGCGGACAATATACAAATACTGCCCTTTGGTAAGGTCATATTCTTTAAACTCTATATTACTTATAGAATCTAATGCCCTTGCTATCATGCCAATTTCGCGTAGAATCTCTTTCATAAGAATGCTCCTTCAAAACAATTTTATTGCAAATACAACAAAATATACACAAATTAAATTTAACCTATTTATAATGCATTTGCAACATAAATATAACTGGGAATGGGTTTATTGAAGATTAAATAAAGTCGTTAGTTTGGGTGGAGGAAAAAATAAATCTCAATAAAAAATAGAAAGGAGCTAGTAAACGATTTGCAAGAACTTCAGATAAGCTGTAAGTTTATAAACTCTACATAAACTCAATTGAAATTTGTTGGGCTTAAATGTTTCCAAATAAAAAAGCAGTGCACATTTAACTAAATTAAAATCGCACTGCTTTACTAGAAATATTCAATTATCATATCTAACTTTTCTTTAAAAAGGTATGTTATTAATCTCTTATTTTCTAATTACAGGAATCCACATTTCTCCAAAAACTAAGCCATTTTTCTGGCCTATCTCAACTGTTGTATTTGGGCCACCAACATAGGCAATGTCTTTTGCTTCTGGTAAAATTTCGCCGAAGGCAATAGCAGATACCTTATTATTTAGTTCTTCAGCTGTTTCACCTTCTCCTTTCACAACTAAATATTCTCCCTTAGGAAATTGGATCACTCTCGCCTCTTCAGGTGCTGCTGATGCTTCCGCCAAAACGCCGGCATAATGCATCATCTTGTTATTAACTGCTTCGTTCACTGCAAAAATGTAATCATTTTTCGCCATGCCTTTTAATGTTTCAAGTCTGCCGTCTTGTCTAACTTCTCTCCAAAAGTCTGCCTTTTCTTTACTTAAACCAGAAAAGTCGGTGTAATGACTTTTAAGCTCTGTTCCCAAACCTATTACTGTAAAGCCATCTTTTTCTTCTAGGATATAATCTGCCATATTCAAAACCTGCCTTCTAATAAATTTATCAAACGATTTGTTAAAATCACTTGATGTGTATATAATAACAATAAACTATGTCAAAAAGTGATACTGTTAAGGAGACCTCTATGAAAAAAGTTGAACGAATTAATTTGATCATGCGGTATATTAACAATCGGGCTCACTTTACAGTTTCTGAAATTATGCGTGAATTTAGTATTTCCCGTTCGACAGCAATTAGAGATATTAAAGAAATTGAATCTATGGGGATGCCTCTTGTTTCGGAAGTTGGAAGAAATGGAGGTTACGCTGTCATGCACAATTCTCTACTGCCTGAGGTACGTTTTACCGACAATGAAGTCAAAGCACTTTTTATTGCCTTTTTAGCTACAAGAAATCAACAACTTCCCTATCTGAGAAGCCGTCAGTCTATAGCTGAAAAATTACTAAGCCTTATCTCTGAAAACCAGCAAGATGACCTTATCTTTTTAAATAAAATCTTGCTTTTTGAAGGGACCAATCCTCACAACCCCGACATACTTGAACTTTCAGATATTCCAGACCCTATATTAGAAAAACTTTTTCTAACTCTGCTTTTGGATAGATATTTCCTAATCACGATCCAAGAAGATAACGTAACGAAGTCGTACCAAATATTCCTTCTTCACCTTTATCAAGAAAATGGCAATTGGTTTCTTGAAGGATTTGACTTAAAAGAAGAAAAGAAACGAATCATTTCAATTAACCATCTAACAGATGTCAAAAACTACTCGTCAAAAAAAGCATTAAGTGAGCAAGAGATAGTAGAAAAGCTAAGTAAGCAGGATGAAGAAATCAATATCATTCTTGAACTTGGTCCAAAAGCGATTAACCAGTTTAAAAAGTACCATCCCTTTAAAATAACAATTTCCTATGTTGATCCTTACCAATCTGCAGCCATTCTAAAAACTTTTGTCGACGTCTATAAAACTGAAGAGTTGGACGGAATAACAAATTGGATACTTTTCTTAGGTGACGATATTAAGATTAGGGAATTGCCAGAAGTAATTTCAAAAAAATTACAAGAAAGAGTACATTTATATTGCCCATAATGATTACTAAAGATCTCCTTACATGGGGAAATATACACGCTTATTCGTCAGTTATCTAGTGTTGAAAAAGCTACACTAAAACGTAATAAACTCAGCAAAAGCACATAGATATAAAAATTGGCTGAAGTGAGCGGTTTATTACCACTACACACCAGCCTATTAACTATTTCATATAAACTTTACTTATCTTATGGTTTTCAATTATTAATTAACGCTTCCCTGTTCCACTGCTTCCTCAGCACTCTGCTCTTTGAAGCTATCTAGCAATGCCCGTACTTCATCCGTAGACTCTGTACTCATCAATTGATTTCTTAATTCACTTGCCCCTCTGAATCCTCGCACATAAATCTTAAAGAAGCGACGCAAAGGCTTCATCGGCCTTGGTTCTATTTTGGCATATTTATCATGAAGATCCAGCTGCATTCTTAAGAGATCAAGGTACTCTTCACTACTATGCTCTTTCGGCTCTTTTTCAAAGGCAAATGGATTTGTGAAGACACCGCGTCCAATCATGACCCCGTCAACACCGTATTTCTCAACAAGTTCCATACCTGTTTGACGATCTGGGATATCCCCATTAATTGTCAGTAGTGTATCTGGTGCAACCTCATCACGAAGTTTCTTGATTTCTGGGATTAACTCCCAATGAGCATCTACCTTACTCATTTCTTTTCTTGTACGCAGGTGAATGGATAGGTTCACAATGTCTTGTTCTAGGAGATGTCTCAACCAATCACGCCATTCATCTACCTGTGTGTAACCTAGTCGTGTTTTTACACTTACAGGTAATCCACCAGCTTTGGCGGCTTGGATCAGCTCTGCTGCTAATTCCGGGCGTCGGATAAGGCCACTTCCCTTACCGTTCCCTGCCACATTTGCTACAGGGCAGCCCATATTGATATCTAGTCCTTTAAACCCTAGTTCTGCCATCCCTATACTCATTTGGCGGAAGTATTCAGGCTTATCTCCCCAAATGTGCGCAACAATCGGTTGTTCATCCTCTGTAAAGGTCAAACGCCCACGAACACTTTGCTTTCCTTCTGGATGACAATAGCTTTCAGAATTAGTGAACTCAGTAAAAAACACATCAGGTCTTCCAGCTTCACTTATTACATGACGAAATACTACATCTGTCACATCTTCCATTGGTGCTAATATAAAAAACGGCCGGGGTAAATCACGCCAGAAATTCTCTTTCATATATATTCAAATCCTCTCATTACGGAATAACAAGTCAAACCTTAATCTCACAAAAATAAAAAAAGCAGAAATGTCTCTGCTCCTTCTATATTTATACCATGTTTCGGTACCTTTTATCAATCTGGTTGAAATGTTTATTCCTTCTACGGAATATTAATTAAGCTAGATATATAGTATGATTATTATTAATACTTACAAGAAAAGGAGGAATATATCTGAGTAAAAATACATTAGTTGAAGTTTATTTAGATTTCACAAAAGACATTTATTTAGATTCTATTGATTATGAACCAGATTGGGACTTTTCCTTACAAACTGTAACCAATAAGTTAGGAATCTCTCCAACCTATACTCAGAAAGTCGGAGAATGGGCTAATTCAAAAAGACAATATGGTCATACACAATGGAAATATAGTACAGGAAAAATTGAAACATTAGATTTCGATATGGCTTTAAATAAAATAGTAGATACGTTTAAAGATAAAGTGGACGTTATAAATGAGTTGAAAAAAGAACTAGGACTCAGAACTTCTTTTCGTGCGGTGACCTATGTATATGATGGGATGTCTCCTGGATATTCCTTCCCATTAAATGTAATGAAGTTTTTGATTAGTATAGACACAGAGACAGAAATCGATGAATATGTGTATGGATTTGTAGAAGAAAATATTGATGATTAGTTAAAGAAGTAGTTTTAAACAGAGTGAAACGCTTCTACTAATACATATTCATTTTACGAAGGAGATCAATAATGAGTAAAAGTGAAAAAGCAGTTTTCACAAATATGTGTATGGTTTATGATGATAATGGAAGAATTCTTGTACAAGATCGTTTGAACCCTAATTGGGCAGGGGTTACATTTCCTGGAGGTCACGTTAATAAGGAAGAGTCATTCTCCTATTCAGTTATTCGTGAAGTTTATGAAGAAACAGGTTTAACTATAAAATCGCCAGAATTATGTGGAATCAAACAATTTCAGACTATGGAAGATGAACGTTACATTGTGTTGCTTTATAAAACAAAAGCGTTCGAAGGTGAACTACAATCCTCTCAAGAAGGTAATGTTTTTTGGGTTCAAAGGAAGGATCTATTCAATTATAAACTGGCTAAAGACTTTGAAAAAATGCTTGAAATATTTGAATCAGAAAATATCAGTGAGTTATATTATCACACAGAAGAGGAAACTTTACAGTCAAAGCTACTCTAATATGTTCTCAATAAACCTTCACATCTTAATTGAAATCATCCTAGAATTTATAATAATTTCTATACCCAGGCGAATTAGTAAATAAGCCTGCCATTAATATGACCGTATTTTTAATATCTAAGAAGTGTAAGTAGGTACTTTCTTTGTCTCCACCCTATTTTAATTGTTTTTCAAATCTGTAAAAATGAATATCAAAGAAAAAACGCGCCCAAAGTTTAGCGCATTTTTGTTTATAACGTAAACTGCAATTTGGATCCTTGTTCTTTATTATAAAAAATCCTCTCTGTTAATTGAATAAGAATTAACTCAGTAGCTTGTTAATAACACTTTCCCTTTAGTCTTTTTAGTTTCAACCACATTAATAGCTGTTTTTATACTCAATAAGTCATACTTAGCATCTACGCTACTAAGCTTTAATTTTCCCTCACTTATTAACTTTATCAAGTGCCTAAAGGTCTCCTGCCATTTGTTTAGGGAGGCATCTTTATTCCAATTCCGCAAATGAAACATATTAGCATTAACCTTGGCTTTATTTACAATATCTGCCCAGTTTACTTGTATCCCGGATAAAAGGCCGATGGTTAAAAAATTGCCGTTAGGGCGTATACAAAAAGCTAATTCGTTACCAGATGAACCTCCAATAGAATCAATAGCAGCATCTGCACCACTTCCACTTGTTAATTCCATAACTGTTTCATAGAGTGGAACAATAGAGGTGTCTATAACATAAGACGCACCTAGATTAAGTAAATCCTCTGTATAGTTACCATTTCTAGTTATTGCAATTAAATTAAATCCTAAAATCTTCGATAATTGAGCAAAAATGCAACCAATAGCAGAACCACATGCATTAACCAATAAAATATCATTTGGCTTTAATTTTAAACTTTCCGTGCAAGTCACCCATGCAGTAATTGGATTGATATACATCTGTGCTGCCGTGAAATCATCAATAGAATCTGGTATAGGAACTGCAAATTCTGCTTTAGTCCTAACGAATTCTTGCCAAGTTCCTTCCCCACGTAAAGGTAAAAACGTTTACCAATAAGATTAGGAGAAACAAAAGAACCCACATCTTCTACAACTCCAACTCCTTCATAACCAGGAATAGTTGGTAGTATAATTCGATGAGAATATGCCCCTCTAATCGGGATTAAATCAGAAGGATTGATAGGACGTGCTAACATTCGAACAAGGACTTCATCTTCTTTAGGTGGTTCAATGCTTTTATATTCAACATTCAACACATCTTTAGGACTACCGAATTCATAGAAATTAATAATTTTTTTTTCATCCAAAACTATATATCTCCTTAAAAAATTTAATTAGTTTAATTATGTCATCTCGAATTAAACTGCGCTTCCTTACAATTACATATATATGAGGTACGAACTGCGAACTATAATAACTGAAATGCGAACCATTAATAATTTGAAATTTCTTAATCTATAGTTGGAGTGTTATACTTTTCCTAATAAAACAAGGAGATACTCGTCTGAAAGATTTATTCTTAAGAAATTTAAGGAGTATTGCGCAAAAAGAAAAAGGACTAACTTGCTATTGAATCCAGTTCGTATTATTGATCTTCACTTTTAAAAAAATCTACTTCTATCTCTAGTTTTTCTCCTAAAGGGTCTCCACTATTATCAACAGATGGATCTATAATCAATGTTGCTTTCTTAATTTCTTCTACATTGTTTTCCTCTAATCTAAACGAAAATTGGCGCAAAAATCTTTCACTATTATCTTCCGGACTTTTGAGAAATGATTCATGAACGACACTACTTAAAAGTTCATTTGGCTTCTCAACTTTTTCATCGTTCTCTGTAACTAAGTGCAGATATTTTTCGTTAAAAGTGAAATTGTCTATCTTGCTATTTAACTCGAATTTAACATGGAAATTTATCATTTCGAGTGTCTCATTTGCTTTAATATTATATACTTCAGAATGATCCTCATTAAAACTCCCTCGAACTAACTCAGCACTTTCAAGATGAACAACAACGGGGCCAGTTTCATATGTACCATCAACCTCTATTTTTTTATACCTATAAAATTTACCACCACCTTCAGTGCCGAGACCAAATTGATTCTCCTTTATTAGAATGGGCTCCCTCTCCTGATCAGGTTGATGTGTGCTTTCACCATTACTACACCCACTAACAGCCACTAAAAAGGACAACAAAAATAAAGTTATTAAAAATCTCATGCTTTACTCCTTTCTTTATCTTTCCAATAGTTCTAAACTTATCACGTAATTAGGACCCTATCAAACTTTGTTTATATATTAAGAGAATGGAATAAAATAGACATGTAAAAATGAGACTCATACAATCTTCAAAGTTATTACGAGGGTTTTGGTGAAAACCTCGACTATTTTTACTTTCAGTACAAAAAATGCAGACACTTTAGTAGATGCATCCCTTTTTAGCAGAATCTTGAAGAAACGCCCCCCAGCCCTCATTCCATAGTTTGAGTTTAAATAGAGTCTTGCGAGAATGGATGAAAGAATAAAATCGATATAAGACAAGCAGGTTGAGGGATGGATGAAAAGACCCCGAATTCGCAAATGTTTATTTTTACGAAATCAGGGCCGGAATAGCAAAAGTTTATTCTTATTGTCAGGTGTTTATTTTAGTTAGACACTTTCTTCTCTAAAACCGTCACACACTCCACGTGATTTGTCTGAGGGAACATATCAACAGGTTGAACTTCTTTTGTTTCATAACCGCCATCTTCCAAGATTCTCAAGTCCCTCGCTAACGTAGATGGGTTACATGACACATAGACAATTCGCTTTGGTTCCATTTCAATCATGGCTTGTAGGAAGTCTACTTCACAACCTTTACGCGGTGGGTCGACGACGATAACATCTGGGCGTAGTCCTTGTGCCTTCCACCAAGGCATAACCTTCTCGGCTTCTCCTACAACGAATTCTGCATTGGTGATACCATTAAGCTTCGCGTTCATTTTGGCATCACTAATTGCCTCTGGTACGACCTCAACGCCGTACACTTTTTTGGCTTGCTGGGCGAGGAATAAGGAGATCGTTCCAATTCCACAATAGGCATCCACCACTGTGTCGTCTGCGCCAATTTTTGCGAATTCTAATGCTTTGTCATAAAGCACCTTTGTTTGAGGTGGGTTAACTTGATAGAACGATTTTGCTGAAATGGCGAATTTAATATCTCCGATTGTATCGTAAATGTATTCCTCTCCCCAAACAACCTTAGTTTTCCTCCCAAGGATCACATTCGTACGTTTATTGTTGACGTTATGAACAATGGATTTAACATGGGGGAACGTTTCCGTTAGCTCACGAATTAACTCCTCTTGATGTGGAAGTTTGTCAGTTCTGGTAATGAGCACGATCATCGTTTCATTGGTTTCTCTACCTGTTCGGACCATAATATGGCGCAGAACACCGCGGTCTGCTTTTTCATCATATGCTTTAATTCCTAACCGATTTGCTATTCTTCGTACGGCATGGACGGAACGATCATTTAGCTCGTCCTGAATGACACAGGTTTCCATTTCTGAAATAATGTCATGGCTACGCTTGCGGTAAAATCCAGTAATTAATTCACCATCATGCTCGCCAACTGGCATTTGTACTTTGTTACGGTAGCGCCAAGGGTCTTCCATTCCGAGGGTTGGATGAACTGGCACGTGGTCAAGATGAGCTATTTTACGCATGACGCTTTTTACTTGGTTTTGCTTCATTTGCAATTGAAGGTCATAGCTCATGTGCTGTAGCTGACAGCCTCCACATTGATAATATACATTACACGGTGGCTCTACTCGCTGATCACTTGATTGTTTTACTTCTAGTAACTTGCCGAATCCGAAGTTTTTATTTGCTTTTACAACCTTGACAGTCGCTTCTTCACCTGGCAGGCCATATGGTACAAACAAGGGATAGCCGTCCACCTTGCCAACTCCATTGCCTTCATGTGTAAGGTCCTCAAAGGTTAGGGTTATTGTTTCATTTTTCTTTACAGGTACTGCCTGTTTTCCCATTTCTATCTTCCTTTACGATCATAGTATGTGGTTCTTATCTTATCATATCTTCTACTGGAATCACATTTTCATTCTGTTATAAAAAAGCTCTAACTAAAAAGAAGACTACTTATAGCGTAATCTTCTTTTCACATTCATCACTCAGTTGTAAAATCATCTGGCACGTAGAATTCAATATGCTGCTGCAAGTTGATGAACTCTCCTGGAAGTAATCCACCAAACTCGCCATCAATGTTCAGCTGCATTTTTTCTTCTGTACTTACCTTAATATGCTTTGCTTTTGTATAAATGACATGCTTATCTTCTAGATGTGCTCCGCGAAGTGCAAGTGTTGCAATCCGGATAAATTCTGCTAGGTTTGCTTTTTTTAATATAAGAAGGTCGAAATAACCGTCATCCATGCTAGCGACTGGTGCTAGCTTTTCAAAGCCACCGACGGAATTTGTATTGGCTACGAGGAAGAGCATAATGTCTTCATCAATAACCGTGCCATCATACTCAATTTTTACCCTTGTAGGCTTAAGAGATGGCAACATTTCAATACCCTTCATATAATATGCTAGTTGGCCGAGCATCGTTTTTAGTTTGCTTGGTACTTCATATGTTAATTCTGTCAGCTTCCCGCCACCGGCAATGTTCATAAAGAAATAATCATTTACTTTTCCAATATCCAAGAACTTGGTTCTGCCGTTCACGATAATATCAGCTGCTTTTTTTATATCCCGAGGAATATTTAAGGCTCTAGCAAAGTCATTGGTCGTACCAACTGGTATGATACCCAGCTTCGGACGATGATCTTCTTCTGCTATACCATTGATCACTTCGTTAATTGTGCCATCACCACCGGCTGCCACAACTAACTCATATCCCCGCTCAACAGCTGCCCTTGCTGCCTCAATCGCATCACCTTCACACGTTGTTGCATGTGCAGATGTTTCATAACCGGCCGTCTCTAGCTTCTCTAGGACATAAGGCAATTCTTTTTTGAAAGCCTCTCTTCCGGAAGTTGGATTGTAAATGATTCTCGCTTTCTTCATTTCTTTTTCCCCCCATTGCTACATATGTGCAGGGCCATTGCTATATATAATGGTCACTATTTTTTTGTTTTTTAGTCCAACCAATATCATAGACCTTTTCTCACGATTTGAAAAGGGGTCTTGATAAAAATTTGGACTACCATCAAGAAACATAAAACACTTGGTGGCAGTCCAGTAGTTGTTCGGATCTATTTTTTGTCTAGTTCTTCTTGCAAAATTTTATTTACCATTGGTGGGTTTGCCTGGCCTTTAGTTGCTTTCATAACCTGACCGACAAGGAATTTAACTGCTTTATCTTTCCCATTTTTGTAATCGATAATCGATTGTTCGTTATCTGCAAGCACATTGGAAATAATTTCACGTAATTGTCCTTCATCAGAAATTTGCACAAGTCCTTTATCTTTTACAACTTGCTCCGGATCTCCACCATTTTCAACTAATTCAGCAAATACTTTCTTCGCAATTTTAGATGAAATGGTGCCATCTTCGATTAAGTTAATCATTTTAGCTAATGCCTCTGGCGTTATAGCCAAATCGCCTAATTCCTTATAGTGCTTATTCATATAGGCAGATACTTCGCCCATCAACCAGTTAGACACTTGCTTCATATCTGCGCCACTGTTAACCGCCTCTTCAAAGAAGTCAGCCATTTGCTTGGAACTTGTTAAGACAGAAGCATCGTATTCTGAGAGTCCCAATTGCGCTATATAACGTGCTTTTCTCGCGTCTGGCAGCTCAGGGATTTCGTTACGGATGCGTTCTTTCCATGCCTCATCAATGTAAAGAGGTACAAGGTCTGGCTCTGGGAAGTAACGATAGTCATCAGAACCTTCTTTTACACGCATAAGAATAGTTTCTTTTGTTTTTTCGTCATAACGACGTGTTTCCTGCAGGATTTCCCCTCCAGTAAGAAGTTCCTTCTCCTGGCGTTTCTCTTCAAACTCTAGCCCTTTTTGTACATAGCTGAAGGAGTTTAAGTTTTTCAATTCTGCTTTTGTTCCGAATTGCTCTTGCCCAATTGGACGTAATGAAATGTTAGCATCACAACGAAGAGAGCCTTCTTCCATTTTTACATCAGATACGCCAGTGTACTGAATGATGCTTTTAAGTTTCTCAAGATAAGCATACGCTTCTTCAGGTGAACGCATGTCCGGTTCTGATACGATCTCAACAAGTGGAGTCCCTTGACGGTTAAAGTCCACATAGGAATAGCCATCATCGCCGTGCGTTAGTTTTCCAGCATCTTCTTCTAAATGCAAACGAGTAATTCCGATACGTTTTTTCTTGCCGTTTACTTCAATTTCAATCCAGCCATTTTCGCCAATTGGCTTATCAAATTGAGAGATCTGATATGCTTTTGGATTATCTGGATAGAAGTAGTTTTTTCGGTCAAATTTCGTATCTGTGGCAATCTCACAGTTTAGCGCCATTGCAGCCTTCATCGCGAAGTTTACTGCCTGTTCGTTTAGAACCGGAAGAACACCAGGGTATCCGAGGTCAATCGGGTTCACGTTTGTATTTGGATTTGTTCCAAACTCATTAGTACTTGGGCTGAAAATTTTTGAATCTGTTTTTAGTTCAACGTGCACCTCTAAGCCAATTATCGTTTCAAAGTTCATTATTTGGCACCTCCCAGCTGAGGTCGCTTCGTGTGATGATCTGTTGCTTTTTCAAATGCATGGGCAGCACGGAAGACCGTACTTTCATCGAAATGTTTCCCAATGATTTGCAGGCCAATCGGTAAGCCCTGTTCAGAGAAACCACATGGCACAGAGATACCCGGTACACCAGCAAGGTTTACTGGGATAGTTAAGATATCATTCGCATACATTGTTAAAGGATCGTCCACTTTTTCGCCGACTTTAAATGCCGGTGTCGGGGTAGTTGGGCCAATAACAACATCGTAATCTTCAAAGATTTTATCAAAATCATTTTTAATTAACGTACGTACTTTTTGAGCCTTTTTATAATACGCGTCATAATAACCAGAGCTAAGTGCAAACGTCCCAAGCATGATACGGCGTTTTACTTCATCCCCAAATCCTTCACTACGGGATTTTTTGAACATATCAATCATGTTGTCCGCATTCTCTGAACGTACACCATAACGAACTCCGTCAAAGCGAGCAAGGTTAGCAGAAGCCTCAGAAGACGAAATCAGATAATAGGTAGCTACCGCATACTTCGAATGTGGCAAGGAAACCTTTTCCCATGTAGCGCCTAAGCTTTCATATACTTTCAGTGCTTCCATGACAGAATCACGTACTTCGGGAGTTACACCTTCACTTAGATATTCTTCTGGAACTGCAATTTTTAAGCCTTTTACGTCATTCGTAAGTGCCTCTGTATATGCTGGCACTTCAACATTCGCACTGGTAGAATCCATTGGATCATGACCAGCAATGACTTCTAGCACGCGTGCACTGTCTTCTACTGTTCGAGTGATTGGTCCAATTTGATCAAGTGATGAAGCAAATGCAACCAATCCAAAACGAGATACACGGCCATAAGTTGGTTTTAATCCAACCACACCACAGAATGCTGCAGGCTGTCGAATAGAACCACCAGTATCAGAACCAAGAGAAAATAATACTTCCCCTGCTGCTACTGACGCGGCTGATCCACCACTAGAACCACCTGGTACGTAATCCGTGTTCCAAGGGTTTCGTGTAGGATTATAGCTGGAATTCTCATTGGATGAACCCATCGCAAATTCATCCATATTCAGTTTTCCAATTGTAATCGTCTTTTCGTTATTTAGCTTTTCAACGACCGTTGCGTTGTATAAAGGGTCGTCAAAATTGTCGAGGAATTGACTTGCACATGTAGTGCGTAATGCCTTTGTGACGATATTGTCCTTAATTCCGCTTGGCATACCGAATAGGGCTGCAGACTTATCCTCTGCTTCATCTAGTTCTTTCGCCTGTTTGCGGGCTGCCTCTTCATTTAATGTTAAAAAGGCATGTACTTCACTGTCTACCTCATTAATTCGTTTATACGACGTATCAACAAGCTCTTCAATCGTTATTTCCTTATTATGTAGCTTTTGTTCTAACTCTTTTATAGTGTAATCAAATAATGACATGTATTTCCCTCCCTACTCCAAGATTGATGGTACACGGTAATGGCCATCTTTTTTATCAGGAGCGTTCTTCAATGCTTCTTCCTGTGTAATCCAATCCTTTGGCTCATCCTTACGCAATACATTTTTCAAGTCTAATACGTGCGTCGTTGGTTCTACCCCGTCTGTATCCAATTCATTTAATTGTTCAGCATACGTGATAATTGAGCTTAACTGTTCCGTAAACTTGTCCACTTCTTCATCTGTTACGGCAAGCCTTGCCAAATGCGCAACATGTTTTACTTGATCCTTAGAGATATCTGCCATGAACTAGCCCTCCCTCTTCCTATTTATAATGTTATTCATTATTTACATCTTCGTGTAAAACCTGTAAGTACATACCTGTCTTCATTCTAAGTATAACACTATTGATAATAGCAGAACCAACCACCCATAATCAAATATTGACATCAAAAGCGCAGAGCACTCTTAAAATCTTAGCTGTTGTAGAGAATTTACTTTTAATCAAATTTAAAAGGGCCATCTCTTCATTATAGAAAAGAGACGGCCCTTTTAAACTTATTCCTTCATTAATGTAGCTGTTTTATCAAATTCCTCAACAACTTCTGGTTTGTTGGAACCAAATAGGCTGACTATGACAGTTACGATTACGTTTAAGATAAACCCTGGCACGATTTCGTATAGATCGAATAATCCTCCCGAGAGAAACTCTCCCCATACAATAACCGTTATGGCTCCTACTAAAATACCAGCAAGCGCACCGTTTCGCGTAATTCCCTTCCACAATAAGGATAAGAGAATAATCGGTCCAAAGGCTGCTCCAAAACCTGCCCAAGCGTAACTTACAAGTTCTAGCACAGAACTTTCAGGGTTCATGGCAATGAGTGCAGCAATTAATGCGATGATTATAGTTGCAACTCTACCAATCCATACGAGTTCTTTTCCACTTGCTTTCTTGCGGAAGATAGCTTTATAAAAATCTTCTGCCACAGCAGATGATGAAACAAGCAACTGAGAGTCAATTGTACTCATAATCGCTGATAGTATTGCCGCAAGGAGAACACCAGCCACTACAGGATGAAAAAGAATTTGTGAAAAGGCGATGAAGATTTTTTCTGGATCTGCAAGCACCTGTAACCCATTTTCCGTTGTGACTTGAATCCCCAAGTTACTTAGCACCGATACGTCTTGGGTACTAATAAATGCAAGTCCGACAAAACCGGTGAAGATCGAACCATATAACCCAAGAATCATCCATGTTGTTCCAATAAACTTAGCTTTTGGAACGTCTTTTGGTGAGCGTAATGCCATAAAACGAACAATAATATGTGGTTGACCAAAATATCCTAATCCCCATGCTAGTGAGGAAATTATCGCCATTATGCCGACACCTTGAACCATATTTAGATGACTTGGATCAATTTCGCCCACAGCTTGAACTGCATCTGACCAACCACCCATTTGATTCAATGCTACAATCGGCACTACGATAAGTGCAAGGAACATGAGAATTCCTTGGAAGAAATCCGTCCATGCTACTGCTAGAAAGCCTCCAAGCAACGTATAGGAAACTACCACAATTGTTCCTATCCAAAGTGCAGAATCATAGCTAAGACCAAAGGAGGCCTCAAATAGCTTCGCACCTGCCACCATACCTGAAGATGTATAGAATGTGAAAAATAGTAGTATTACCAATGCGGAGATAACACGAAGAATATGTGACTTATCTTTAAAACGATTTTCTAAAAAGTCCGGTATTGTAATAGAGTTATTTGCTACCTCTGTATAAATGCGTAAACGTTTGGCGACAAATTGCCAGTTTAAATACGCTCCGACAGCAAGCCCGATTGCCATCCATGCCTCTGACATTCCAGATGCATAAATTGCCCCTGGTAAACCAAGTAACAACCAACCACTCATATCTGAAGCACCTGCGCTTAAGGCAGCAACCCCAGGTCCAAGATTACGACCGCCTAATACATAATCCGATAGATTATTTGTCATGCGGTACATGATTAGTCCAATTACAAGCATTCCTAGTAGATATACGATAAATGTTATTAGTGTTGTTAGACCCACGTTTTACTTTCCCCTCTCTGTAAACATTGTGATAACGGATGCCAAAAGTACAACTGGCATTGGCACAAACAACCAAAACCATGTTGCACCAGTTATTGCGTATTCCATGTACTGCTCCCCTTTCCGTTTCTGTACTTCATTTATCTGTCTCTCGATGAAACAAAACACAAAGACTATGGTTTCATATATTTTTGCTCATTTCAAGCGGATCAGTACTCCATTTCAACTTGTCAGCTCATTTTCATTAAGAACCAAACATCGTATACTTTCATATAATCGTTTTAATCTTTATTTACTATGGTCTGAACGGATTAATAAAGGATTAGTTAGTTATTTAGGCTTTACCGACTGTATTCTTTAGTATGCGCGCTATTTATTGGAACCAAATTTTTTTTAGTTTTTTTGTTATAAACAGGAATTCAACAGGTAAATTTCGCTAATTTTATAGATTGGACTGTTGGCGCTTGGAATAAATGAACAAAAAAAACCCAGCATAGTTTCCACACTATTCCGGGCAAATCATCATATTTGTAATAGGGTATAAAATTACTGACTAATTCTTGTAAAGAATTATCACATTAGCTTAAAAGAAACTTGATTGTTGAATTGAAAGTACGCTTGGCTCTCTTTCCCCACCAGTAGCTGTATCAACTTGCTGCGTGAACATATAGCCAGAGAAAAGGACAGCACCAATTAAAATTCCAGAAATTAATTTCTTCATAATTATATCCTCCTTTCTTGTCTTTATATATTAGTAATTTGCTTGTAGGCAAAATTAGCCACTTGATAATATTTTGAAGCTTTTTTATACTTACCAAACTTCTCATAATGATTAGCGAGTAATTCGGAATATACACTCAGCGTAGCAAAATCCTTTTGCTTATTTAAATACGGGATGAATTCTTGAATTACAAACTTCTCAAATTTTTCAAATTCATCATTCAGCAAATAGTTGTATGTGTTAATCACATAATAATAATGCTTGCTATAAGGCTCCCTATCACTATCTTGTCTAATTAACTCTCGCCCTTGCTCCACAAATTTCCAAGCGTTTGAATAATCTTGAATATTATAATACTCTCTCACCAAAGCAGCTACTGAGTTTAAATTATCAATCGTTTGTGCTGTATCATCCTGAATTACCTCTTGAAAATGTTTGATAGATTCTTTTGGATCACCTTTTGTTGAGTAAAGATGACCTAAGTTCTGATGTGTTAGTAATATAATTTGATTTTTATTACTTAGTTGACCTAAATGAAGCGCTAAATTTAAATTCTTTATCGCTTTGTCATACATTCGAATTCTCCTATAGGAGATTCCTAAAATGATGTGACATTGAGCACAACGGATAAAATTGTATTGCTTCATAAATACTTCTAAAGCTCGATTAGAATAATCAATAGCTTCTAATGTATTTCTTAGCTTACTATGCGTTACACCAATAGTATATTGAAGATCTGCTATCTCATGTTCTTCCAATTCTATTTTGTTTAATTTTTCTTCTGCTAGCTTGTAGAAATAAATTGCTGTACTAAAGTCAGTCAATATGGAACAATAGTTTCCTCTAAACTTATACCAATAAAACAAATGCAAGTTATCAAATGTCCCTGAGATTTCATTTAGTTCGTTAATCTTTATTAATGCTTCGTCAAAATCTCCTAGAATTAGATAGTATCTAATCTTGTGGATTTCGAATAGAAGTAGGCTTTCGGTAAGGTTGGTATCCATTAAATTCTGTATCTCGTTGTATGTAGCGATGATATCCTTCTTATCATTCACTTCAAAAAGCATGCTGTACCATTTCTTACATTTTTCCTGGATCGTGGCATCGAGTGAGTTATCAATTTGAATACCCAGGCGTGTACAGAGCATTTGAATGATTTCAGGACTTGCCTCTGTTTTTAAGTTTTCAATTTTTGATAAATAGGATAATGAAACGATACCTTTAGCCAAATCTCCCTGTGTCATCTCTTGTTTGGTTCGTTGCAGCTTGATAAAGGATCCTATTTCTATCAATTCACCCCACCCTATCCTCTACTAATATTTAATGCCTTCTGTAGTCTAATTATAACATAATTTCAGATAATTCATATTGGGAAAATATATAGGCGTTTATAGCAATTATCGACCTAAAAACTTTCCTATTTTCCTGAGAGAGGAAAATTAACCCCCTTTCTGAGCATTTTTTTGCTAGAAAGGGGGCTAATCGAGTTCATGTGACTATTTTCTTATCGTTAAAACATTTCGGAGGTGGTTTTTCCTTGCATGTGGTGAATTAGGTAATCAGGCCCACCTGCTTTGGAGTCTGTACCGGACATGTTAAAGCCACCAAATGGCTGATAACCAACAATTGCTGCCGTACATCCACGGTTAAAGTAAAGGTTTCCTACATGAAAATCCTGACGGGCTTGTTCTTGATGCTCACGGTTATTTGTGATAACAGCACCTGTTAAGCCATAATCTGTATTGTTAGCAATTTCGATTGCTTCATCAAAATCTTTTGCCTTTGTTAAGCCAACTACAGGACCAAAGATTTCTTCCTGCATGATACGTGCATCTGGTTTAAGATCAGCGAATACAGTAGGATTCACAAACCATCCCTTACTATCATCGCCAGTTCCCCCGACAAGTAGCTCGCCTTCTTTTTTACCAATTTCGATGTAATCTAGGATCTTATCATATGCTCCCTGATCGATAACTGGCCCCATAAAGTGTGAGTTATCATATGGATCTCCAGCAGAAAGTTCTTTAGTTAGAGAAGCGACACGATCTTTTACCTCATCGTAGACATCCTGATGAATAACGGCGCGAGAACATGCAGAACATTTTTGACCAGAGAAGCCAAATGCTGATTGCACGATAGATTGTGCGGCAAGCTCAAGGTCTGCCTCTTTATCTACTACAATCGTATCTTTTCCTCCCATTTCAATAATGGTACGTTTTAGCCATTTTTGGCCATCTTGTACTTTGGCAGCACGTTCAAAAATACGTATACCAACATCACGTGAGCCCGTGAAGCTGACAAAACGTGTACGTGGGTGATCAACAAGATAGTCACCGACTTCACTTCCTGGACCAGGAATAAAGTTAATGACACCAGCTGGCAAGCCAGCCTCTTCTAGTACTTCCATTAATTTATACGCGATTACTGGTGTAGCACTTGCCGGTTTTAATAATACCGTGTTTCCAGTTACCATCGCAGCAACAGTTGTTCCTGCCATGATAGCGAATAGGAAGTTCCACGGGGAAATTACGACCCCCACACCAAGTGGAATGTAATTATATTGGTTAAATTCTATTGGACGGCTATTAATTTTAACGCCATCTTTTAATTCTAGCATTTGACGGCCATAATATTCCATGAAGTCAATGGCTTCTGCAGTATCAGCGTCAGCTTCTTTCCATGGCTTTCCGCCTTCTTTTACTAGATGTGCAGTAAATTCATGCTTACGACGACGAACTATAGCCGCTGCACGGAAAAGAATATCTGCACGGAATTTAGGATCAGATTTTCTCCATGTTTCAAATGTTTTATCAGCAGTTTGCATTGCTTTTTCAGCAAGCTCTTTATTTGCTTTGGACACATATCCAATTACTTCTTCTCTGTTGGCTGGATTAACAGATACAATCTTGTCATCTGTTGTAATACGCTCTCCGCCAATTACTAGTGGATATTCTTTACCTAGATCGGCTTCCACCTTTTTTAAAGCCTCAAGCATCTGCTGTCTGTTTTCTTCTACGGTGAAATCTGTAAAAGGTTCATGTTTGTAAGGTACTACCATATTAAAACCTCCTAAAAATTATCCTATTCTCCCTATTGATTGCGTTTTCACAAAAAATCCATTAAAAAAACATAAAAAATAAGGAGCGGCGCATGTCCACCCCTTATTTTACCCGATTTATTGTCAGACTTCAACGAATCTTTTTTCTTAATGGAAAATACGAACGGTTGGTGTATCGGACCCTGCCTCACGAAAGATTGTACTTTCTACTTTATCGCTTGAGGTGATCATCAATTCGAGATCATAATAATCCTCAAACATATCCTGCACAAGTCCATACGCATATTGGCTAAACCCTATTACCTCGGCTTTTCCGTAAAACTCAATAGGAATCTCAATTGTCAACTTCTTTAATTCATCATTTATATAGAAGCCTTCTCCTATAATACCTACATAGTTAGGAAAGTAATTGGCAATCTCATTACCAAAGCTGGTTACTAATTCATGATCATCAAAGTATTCTTTCTTACCTTCATCTGATGGGAATAAAACATGTTGCTCATTTATGTTATCCCAATCGCTCAATGATGTTTCTCCACCGGCTACATTCATTTTTGCTACATAATTCCCTGGAATTGGGGAGCTACGTTCCTGCTCTCTATATACTGCAATCATGATCGGAACATTTTCAAGCCCTTCCATATTGCGAATACGATTTACCACTTTCTCTGCAATGACTGTGGCCTGTTCCATCATCTCACTTTGAGAGATATCTAGATAGCTATAAGGTCCATCTTTTTTAGTCTGGAAACGGTAAACTGATTTCATTGCAAGACCAATTGAAATTCCTTCTAGCTTAACTGTGTTATCTTCATTCTTTGATAAAAAGTTATGTTCTAGAATATGGGAAAGATATTTTGGATTAGCTTCCTGCTCCTCTTGATTGTATTCATCTTCAATTGGTGGGTTTAATCCCAGTTGGAATTCACGGCGGATATTCTCCTCATTTACCGTCATTTTATTTTCCTCTAAATAGTCTATTCTATCTGCTACAGCTTCTTCTAATTGGCTTTCGGTCAATTCCCGGCCTAACCAATCATAAACTGTATCTTCATCTAAATACTGTCCTTCTTGAAAGAAGTACTTGCTCGGGTCATACACTTCTTTGGAGTGCCTCCGCAATCCTTCTTCCATTTCATCAATATCCATACGGTTTGCTACCTGGTTTACAATAACGCCCCTTGCCTTGCTAGGCTCATATGGAAGAATCATTTTATAGTTTTCATCTGAAAGCTGGTAGCTCGGTACAATCGATGTTTCTTGTTGCGTATCCTCTTCTTGCACGACTTCTTCATTGGTATCCGGTGAACATGCCGTAATAAGTAGAAGTGCGCCCAGCAGACATATGCTCCATTTCTTCATTTCATTACACTCCCCTATTTCTCAAGAGCAGTCTCTAATTCCTGCTCATCCCATATCGTGATGCCAAGCTTCTGTGCTTTGTCATACTTCGACCCAGCATCTTCACCGGCGATCAGAATATCTGTTTTTTTACTAACACTTCCTGTCACAGATCCGCCTTTTGCCTCAATCCGTTCTTTTGCTTCCGTCCGTGTGAATTTTTCCATTTTCCCAGTAAGAACGATCGTTTTTCCTGCAAATATCGAATCTTCATCTGCCTCTGGACGTTTCGGCCCGTTATACTCCATATTAATACCAAGCTCTCGAAGCTCGTTGACTAGAATAATTACCTTTTCCTCTTGGAAATATTGAACGATCGAATCAGCCATTTTATCGCCGATTTCGTCTACAGCAATCAAATCTTCATAGCTTGCTTGTTGAATATTCTTCATTGTTACAAATTCTGTAGCAAGCGTTTTGGCTGCTTTAGAACCAACAAATCGTATCCCAAGACCAAATAATAGCTTTTCAAGTGAATTATCCTTTGATACCTCAATTGCCTGAAGCAAATTGTCTGCAGACTTCTCGCCCATTCGTTCGAGTTCAAGTAATGCTTCACGTTTTAAGCGGTAGATATCCGCGATGGTTTTTACTAAGTTTTCTTGGAAAAGCTGGATGATTACCTTTTCTCCAAGTCCATCAATGTTCATCGCATTGCGAGAAACAAAATGAATGAGCCCTTCCTTCAGTTGAGCCGGGCAATTTGGGTTAATGCAGCGCAAGGCCACTTCCTCTTCTAGTCGCACTAACTCACTTCCACATGCTGGACATTCTGTTGGCATGTGAAATTCTTCTTCATCACCTGTACGTTTTTCAGTAAGTACACGCACTACTTTTGGAATAATATCGCCAGCTTTTTTAATGACCACCGTATCTCCTATACGAATATCCTGCTCACGGATCAGGTCTTCGTTATGCAAGGAAGCTCTTTTCACAGTAGTACCAGCTACTTTTACAGCCTCCAGGATGGCGGTAGGTGTTACTACACCTGTTCGTCCTACACTTAATTCTATGTCTGTTAATCTCGTTACAGCTTCTTCTGCCGGGAATTTATATGCAATGGCCCATCGCGGGCTTTTTGCTGTATAACCAAGCTCTTCTTGCTGATCAAGATTATCAACCTTCACGACAATCCCATCTATTTCATAGCTTAAATGGGGACGCTCGTTTGTCCAGTATTCAACATACTCGAGCACTTCTTCGATGGTTTCGCATTTTCTCCATTCTGGATTTGTTTTAAAACCAAGCTTGCTTAGCGCTTCGAGTCTATCACTATGACTTGTCAGGTTACTGTTATTCCACTCCCCAACGCCATACAAAAAGATATCAAGGTTACGCTTAGCAGCAATTTTTGGGTCTAATTGTCTTAGTGATCCTGCTGCCGCATTGCGTGGATTCGCGAACGGCTCTTCCTCTTTCTCTTCCCTTGCTTCATTCAATGCTAGGAATGATTTATGGGGCATATAGGCTTCTCCACGTACTTCCAGATTTTCTTTTTCCTTTATCGTTAAAGGAATGCTCCGGATCGTTCTTAAATTGCTTGTGATATTTTCACCTATTGACCCATCTCCGCGCGTAGAGCCAAGGATGAACTTTCCATTCTCATAAGTAAGGGAAATGGCGAGCCCATCAATTTTCAGTTCACAGACAAAGCTGACAGGCTCATCTGTTCCCTGCGCTGCTCTCTTAGCAAAGTCGCGCAAATCCTGTTCATTAAATGCATTTCCGAGGCTGAGCATCGGTACTTTATGCTCTACCTTTTGAAAAGCTTCCAGTGGTTCTCCGCCTACCCTTTGAGTAGGCGAATCCTGGGTAACAAGTTCAGGAAATTCTTCTTCTAGTTTGCGTAATTCCTGGAGCTTTTGATCATACTCCACATCTGGAACACTTGGTTTATCTAACACGTAATACTCATAACCATATTGATTTAATACTTCTCGTAATGCTTCGATTTCTTTCTGTGCTTGCTGCTGATCCATCCAAGCACCTCCTATTGTTTCGTAATTGGGGCAAATTTAGCTAGAACTCGCTTAATTCCAGTTGGTGCAGGAAAGGCAATATCCAGTTCCATTGCTTCCCCTTCACCTTGAACTTTAACGACAGTCCCAGTTCCCCATTTTTTGTGATTTGCTTTGTCTCCTGGTCCCCATGTTTCGCTTTCTGCACCCGTTGTTTTCTGCATGCGCTCTGCTTTCCGTTTTAATGGTGCAGGTTTATCTTTCGGTTGGCCGAGAGGGCTACCAAACATAGACGACTTCGCTTGTTCAATGCCTTCAATTAATTCTTCCGGTATTTCACCGATGAAACGGCTAATCGGGTTCATGTTTGTACGACCATACAAGGTACGCATTTTTGCATGCGTCAGATAAAGCTGCTGTTCAGCTCTCGTAATTCCTACATAGGCGAGTCTGCGCTCTTCTTCCATCTCATCGTTATCAAACATGGAACGACTATGTGGGAAGACATTTTCCTCCATCCCTATCAAGAAGACGACAGGGAATTCTAATCCTTTGGCCGCATGCAAGGTCATTAAGGTTATCTTTTCCTCATTATCCGGATCTTCTTCATCCACACGATCAATATCTGCAATTAAAGCAAGATCTGTAAGAAACGCGACCAATGTTTTATCTTCTGCGGTTGCTTCAAAATCTTTTGTTACTGTCATAAATTCTTCTAAGTTTTCCAGACGGCTTTGTGACTCGATGGTACGCTCGTTTTTCAGCATTTCTTCATAGCCTGTCCGTTCGAGGACTGCTTCAACCATATCTGTAGCAGTTAGAAACTCCTGTTGTTGGGAAAGCGATTGGATGAGCTGGCCAAACTGCGCTAAAGCATTGGCTGCCTTCTTGGAAACACCGGTGAAATCTACCTCTTTTACCGCTTCGTTAAAGGAGATATCATGCGTAGCAGCGTGCTCACGCAAACGGTCGATAGATGTTTTTCCAATGCCTCGCTTCGGTACATTTACTACCCGCTCAAAGCTCAAATCATCATCAGGATTTGTAATAAGGCGCAAATAGGCAACCATATCTTTAATTTCTTTTCGCTCGTAGAACTTTGTTCCTCCAACCATTTGGTAGGAAATATTGGATTTCATTAATGTATCCTCGACCGCACGAGACTGTGCATTGGTACGATATAAAATTGCCACATCTCCCGGAGAGAAACCTTCACGGCGGGTCAGCTCTTGAATTTTATCTGTAATAAATAGGGCTTCTTCCTGTTCTGTTGCACCTTGGAAGTAGTGAATGTTTTTCCCGTCTGGATTTTCCGTCCAAAGATTCTTTGGTTTTCGGCCAGAGTTGTTTTCAATCACTTTATTAGCAGCAGATAAAATTGATTTAGTCGAACGGTAATTTTGCTCTAAGAAAACGGTCCGTGATGTTGGATAGTCTTTTTCAAAGGATAAAATGTTCGAAATATCTGCACCACGCCAGCGATAAATTGACTGATCGGAATCCCCCACTACACACAGGTTTTGGAAACGACTCGCAAGTTGTTTAACAAGAAAATATTGGGCATGGTTTGTATCCTGGTACTCATCGACATGAATGTATTGAAATCTGCGTTGATAATATTCCAAGACTTCAGGAACACGTTTGAATAAATGAATCGTCTGCATGATCAAGTCATCAAAATCTAGAGATTGATTCTTTTTCAATATTTTTTCATATGATTCATAAATTTGTCCGACTTGTCGATCAAAGAAATTACCGACATTCTTATTGTATTCAGCTGCAGTTATTAGTTCGTTCTTAGCTGCACTAATTTGTCCCAGCATCGCGCGAGGGTCAAATTTCTTTGGATCAATGTTCAGGTTTTTTAAAATCTGTTTGATTACAGATAGCTGGTCCCCACTGTCCAAAATACTAAAATTACGGTTATAGCCGATCCGATCGATGTCTCTGCGAAGAATACGTACACACATAGAGTGGAATGTGGATACCCACATATACTCACTTTCCGGGCCAACTAGTTTGCGGACACGATCCTTCATCTCTCTTGCAGCTTTGTTCGTAAAGGTAATCGCAAGCACATTGCGAGCTGCTACTTCTTTCTCACCAAGTAGATAAGCAATTCGATGTGTAAGCACGCGGGTTTTACCACTCCCCGCACCTGCCATGATTAGCAAGGGACCTTCTGTATGTTTCACTGCCTCTTGCTGTTCTTTATTTAATCCTTTTAATAAGTCATCCATCGTCTGACTCATACTTCCACCGCCTAACTCAATTATCTTTTATTGCTTTTACTGTTTTTATTGCTTTTTTAATGTCTGTATATATAATATTGCCGACAATAATCACATCAGCATTCTCTTTCATATCTCGTGCCTGTTGCACCGTCTCAATTCCTCCACCGTAAAAAAGCTTTGTTTCATCAAGCTGTTGCTTCACTTTTTTCACAAGCTCGGGGTCACCATATTTGCCGCTGTACTCCATATAAAAAACCGGTAAGTGGAAGACTTTTTCCGCCATATATGCATATGCAATGACATCTTCTTCATCCGGTAAGTAACTGTTTGTATGGGTAAAAGCCTTGGCTTCCTCATTCAAAATGCAATATCCTTCAAACAAAATCTCACTATATTCCATCATGTCGACAAACTCTTTAATCGCCTGATGTTGGATATCCATCATCCACTTCTTCTCTTTTGAATTCAGAACCATAGGGATATAGTAATAATCAAATCCTGGGGTGATCGCGTCCATTGAGGAAATTTCTAAAATACATGGGACAGTATATCTGCGGACACGGGCAAGCAAATCAAGTACCCCGTCCAATGTGATGTCATCTGTTCCACCAACAATCACAGCGTCTGTTCCTGATTCACAAATCATTTCTAAATGTTCATCCGAGATTTCCTTGGCAGGGTCGAGTTTAAATATATGCTTCCATTCGTTCATTGTAGTATACAAATTGTTAATCCTCCATTAACTTAATCCATTACTTTATTATACCAAAAAAACCTAGCGGAATTTAGGGATAAGGGTGAAATTTTTTAGAAGCTGTCGTGGGTGGTGATGGAGCTGGGTTTTGGATGGGTGGCGCGTCTGTTTTGGTGGGGGCTGCGTCTCTTCTCTGGATTGGTGCGTCTGTTTTGGTGAGGGCTGCGTCTCTTTGCTGGATCGGTGCGTCTCTTTTGGTGGGAGTTGCGTCTCTTTGCTGGATTGGTGCGTCTCTTTTGGTGAGGGCCGCGTCTCTTTGCTGGATTGGTGCGTCTCTTTTGGTGAGGGCCGCGTCTGTTTGCTGGAGCGGTGCGTTTCTTTTGATGGAGATGCGCCTTTTTGCGAAGGTGACAAGCGACTTTGAGAGCGACACGCGACTTTATGAAAACGCCACGCGTGGCCCTCACACTTCACACTAATCTATGAGGTTATAAAATTCTTTTGTATTCCTATATAACTGGCTATAAACTTGCCCTTCATCGATCTTTTTTAAATAGGCTATTTTTTCAACGATGCGATGCAGCATGTGAGGATGTGTAGGCCTGCCTTCAAATTCTCCTTCAAACGGCCATGGCCCGTCCGTCTCCACCATTATTTGCTCTAATGGATAAATAGAAATCAATTGCTGAATTTCCGCTTCATACAAGCAGTCAGGCGTTATGGAAATATAATAGCCATTTTTAATCATTCGCTCCACTGTCTGCTTATCTCCTTTAAACCAGTGAAAGTGCGCCTTTTTCACCTGGTATGCCTCCAGCAAGTCACAAACAAGTGGTGCATCCTCATACACAGCGTGTAGCACAATAGGCTTATTAAGTTGGGTTGCTTTTCTGATAAACCGCTCCAAAAGATCAACGTACGCGCTCAGGTCGAATGCAGGATTCTCCTTTCGCGTATAATACGGTAAGCCAACCTCGCCGATTGCCACGAACCTATGTTGTTCTTGATCCATTAATTCCCATAGAGCGGCCTGTTCTTCCTCCGTTGGCAATTCTTGCTCTGGATGGTAACCTATGGCCGGCTTTACCCGCACGTCCTCTTTCTCTATCCCTAAAAGCCTTTGAGCAGACTGCAAGTGGTTCGACACACAAATCAGCGCCTCCACATTCGCATCATTTAAATCTTGCAATATCCTTTGCTGCTCTTGTTTGGTATACATATCCAAATGAATATGGGCATCGATAACAGCTCGCATTATGCTTCACTCCGCAACTCATGGTAAATTTGTTTTTTCCAATCTAAAAATTCTTCCGTCAGTACGAGTTCTTCTCGACGAGGGCGCTCGAAAGGAATTGTAAACTCCCGCTTCACTGTGGCGGGATTGCTGGATAACACTAATACTCGCTCAGATAAGTAAATGGCTTCCTCTATATTGTGTGTAACAAATAAAACAGATTTACGGTTTTCTTCCCAAATGGACAGCAGCCATTTTTGCATGTCGAGTCTTGTAAATTCATCTAAGGCAGAAAATGGTTCGTCCAGACAAATGAAAGGCTGCGGACTGAGCAAGGATCTAACAAAAGCAGCGCGCTGTCGCATCCCACCTGACAACTGATGGGGGTAGGCATTCACATAATCTGCAAGACCTGCCCTCTCCAGCATGGCGCTTGCCCTTTCTTTATTAGGCTTTGCATGTAACTCTTCACCGAGAACGACATTATCGAGCACTGTACGCCATGGAAACAAAGAAGGGCTCTGTGGTGTATAGCTGATTTTCCCACGCTTTCCGTTAATGTTTTCTCCACCTAAATATAATTCGCCTTCATCCGGTGTATATAAGCCTCCAATTAAATGAAACAGTGTACTCTTCCCACTCCCAGAAGGACCAAGCAAGGATACAAATTCACCTTCTTTTACAGAAAAGGAAACAGACTGAAGTACTTTTTTCTCCCCGAATGACTTGGATACTTCGCTTACTTTAAGTTCACTCATGATTTCGCCTCCTGTCCTGGTTGTCCTTTAATGCAAAACCTTTCCAGTGCAATAATGAAACTAAAAAATAGCAAACATAACAGCATGATGAAAAATATCGCTACAAATACCCGGTCTGTTCTAAAAGAGGACTGTGCCAATGTCATATATACTCCGATGCCCTTGTTGGCACCTAGCCATTCCGAAATGACTGCACCCATCACACTGTAAGTAGCAGATATTTTTAAACCAGAAAATACAGTTGGCAACGCATGTGGCAATTCTAGCTTCGAAAAAACCTGCCGTTTTGATGCGCCTGCCATGTACATATAATGCTTCATCTCAGCATTCGTTTGGCGGAATCCATCCAAGGCCGCTACCGCAACCGGGAAGAAACAAACAAGGGTAATGATAAATAATTTTGGTAAGACGCCAAACCCAAACCATATAATTAACAATGGCGCTAGCACAATGATCGGGATATTCTGGGATAGGATAAGCAATGGATAAAACGCCTGCCGTACATGAGGCATCAAATGTAATAAGACAGCAATAAGCAATCCTATACTTGTACCAATTACAAATCCTACTATTGATAGCTTTGTGGTTGAGACAAGATGATGTGCATAATTAGACCAGCTGCTTAACCCTTCTTCCATAATGGTCAATGGTGATGGCAGTAACCAAGCAGGAATAGCAAACAAACGACTGCTAGCTTCCCACAAAATAAGTAAAAGGATAACGACCAACACAGGACGCCATCCTTGTTCCACAATTTTTTTCATAATCATCAGGGTACTGCCAGAAGCAGTACCCTCCACCTCCATTCTTAACGGTATTTTTCCGTTAACACGTCCATTGATGCTCCATCCGGCTTGTAATAAACCTTCACTTGAGAAATTATGCTTGGACATCCAAGGCTGGCCATTTTTTCATTCATTTTTTCGATGATGGAAAATAACGCTGTCAGTTCCCCTTCCATTGTGGTCTCTAGCGGATTCACCTGATACTTAACTCCTGACTGTTCAATTACATCAATAGCCGCATCAACATATGGAATACTATCTTCACCGTTTTTAGTTTTTGGGATAATTTGTATACTTACTAACGCATTTGCCATTATTCCTCACACTCCAATTCAATTCTATTTTTCTGGTAAAAATTCATTTGTATATGCACTGCTGGCATCTAGTTCTTTTTCCAATAGTCCATTCTCATACATCCAATCTCCGTAATTCTGCCAAACTTTCTCGTCCTGCTCTCCCCACTGGTTAGCATCATCTTGATATTTCGGGGAGATCCATTCCTGACTTGCTTTTACCAATTCTGGGTCTAAGTCAGGCACTGCCTCTATTAAAATATCAGCTGCTTTATCAGGGTTGTCGATTGCATACTCATACCCCTTCGTCACTGCTTTCATAAATGCTTGGATTGTTTCTGGATCGGATTCTATCAGATTTTCATTCGTGGTGATAACAGGAGTATAGTAATCTAGCTTGTCACTATAATCGGTTAAATATTGCATATTCAAATCAACATCGCGTAACTCTGCTTCCACTCCAGTCCATCCATAATAGATCCAGGCAAAATCAACATCTCTTTCGACAGCCGTGAAAAAGTCGGTATTTCCCATGTTTATAATATTGACATCCTCTACGCTGGCATCTTCCTGCTTCATTAATGAATCAATTACTGCCTTCTCTACAGGTGCACCCCAGCCACCATATGTTTTTCCGGCGTAATCAGCAGGCGACGTAATTTCTTTATCCGCAGGGGAAGCAAAACCCGATGTATTATGCTGAATAATTGCAGCAAGTGATACAATTGGGATGTCCTGGATACGCGCTTCGGTCACAGCTTCTTGTGCTCCTATCCCAAATTCAGCCTTTCCGGATGCCACAACCTGGTCTGCCCCTGATTCACCTGGCAAGGTGATCTCTACATCCAACCCTTCTTCTTCAAAATACCCTTCTGCTTGGGCAACATATAATCCTGTGTGGTTCGTATTCGGTGTCCAATCGAGCACCATTGTCACTTTCTTTAAACTGATGTCCTCTTGATCATTACCTGTTGCCTCTTGATTACAACCTGCAATGATCAAGGTGAACAAAACAACCATACTAAGTAAAAGCTTTTTCATTCTTCTTTCCTCCTTTTTTGTTATGACACATAATGCTGTTGTTTGGAGGAACATATTGTTTTCATGCACAAAAAAATGCGCTCAGGGCTCACCCAGGCGCATATATCGTCACATTCACTTCTATATGTTCCCTACGCTGGTTTAAGCCAGATCAGGTTCCAAGGGTCTATATCTTACGGATATGATCTCAACCAGCAACACTGGTCCCCCTACATCGAAACGTACTATTCAATTAACAACATTACATTCTTACTCTGCCATAGATTGACACAAAATACAAGTTAGGTCTAGATGGATTACCCTTAAAATACTATTTATTTTCTTCAAGCTTACGAATTATTTCTTCAGATGACTGATTGATTTTATCCAGCTCTATATTGCTTGGAGAAGTACTGGAAAGGTTGTATTTTTCTTTTAGGTGTAAAATTCTCTTCACACTCTCATCGATTCTTTCTTCCTTAATAGCTCCACTTTCCACAGCCTTGGTTAAGCTATGAAGAGCTTTCAATTTATTTTCATCACCATGGCATACTAAAACAATATCATTTCCCGCTTGAACCGCTTTTACGGTAGCATCACCTATATCATAGTTTTCTAAAATGGCCCCCATTGTCATATCGTCGGTTATAGCTACTCCGTTAAAGCCCAATTCTTCTCTTAACATAGTGGTGACCACATTTTTAGATAAGGAAGCGGGATCTTCATTATCTATCTCGGGTAACAGTATATGTGCAACCATCGTCATATCAGCTTGGTGATCAATAGCTTTTTGGAATGGCACCAATTCCATTTCTCGGATGCTTTCCAAACTATTATGCACTACAGGTAAGCCCAAGTGGGAATCCACATCTGTATCCCCGTGGCCTGGAAAATGTTTGATGACAGGAATGATGCCTTTTGATTGGATACCTTTCATCTCTTCAACGCCCATCTTCGAAACAATCTCCTTGTTATCACCAAATGCTCTCTTTCCGATAATAGGGTTATCTGGGTTACTATTAACATCCATTACAGGGGCCATTGTTACATTAAACCCGAATGCGTTTACCCTTTCTCCAATCGCTTCCCCAACTTGGTATGCAAGCTCTGTATTATTAAGATCACCAATCTTCTTACTGTCTGGTAAATTTACTATTTTGGGAGGCATTCTTGATACGACCCCACCTTCTTCATCTACAGAAATAAAAAGAGGGATATCCTGAGAATCGGCGTTCAATTCCTTTAGTTCCCTGTTCAAATTTAATAATTGTTTTGAGTCGGTTATATTCCTTTCAAACAAAATGACTCCACCGATATGATTTTCTTGTATGAAATTCCTCGTTTGATCATTCACTTGGGTACCTTCAAACCCAATCATAAGCATCTGGCCAACTTTTTCTTTAATTGTCATAGAAGAAATCTTTTCTTGAACTGCTTCTTTCATATCTACAGAGGATTCTTCGGAGTCCTTTTCGTCTTCTTCTGTAGGATTATCTTGGGCACTGCTTTTGCCTTCGTCTTCATTCCCATCACCTTTATTGTCTTGCCTTTGTTGTATTTCTTGCTCCACGCTGTTGTCTGTATTCTGGGAACACCCCACCAACGCGGTGAAGAAAATCAGAGCTAAACAAACTCCTATCGCTTTCCATTTAATATTTTTTATTCCCATGATGTCCTCCCATGTATAGCGATATGTTGCCTTCTTGTTTTTATATTCTTTAGTATAAGCAAAGAGATGCCGGGCTATGACCCAGCATCTCTTTGTTTACTACTTCTCTTCATCTGTAAGTCGGCCTAAGACCATCTTGTATCCTTCGCTACCATAATTAATACATCTACGCACACGCGATATGGTTGCAGTTGAAGCATTGGTTTCCTGTTCAATCACCGTGTAGGTACGGCCTTCACTTAGCATTTTTGCCACTTGTAGCCGTTGGGAGATGGCATGGATCTCTGACATTGTCGCAATATCATCAAAAAAGCGGTAGCATTCTTCCCGGTCCTTTAGTGTAAGAATTGCATCGAACAATTGATCGAGCTGTTCTCCTCGTAGTTTATCTATTTGCACAAACAAGCCCTCCTGCTTCTAATTAGTTATGTTGACGGACTCGGTTAATCCAGGACTGGTAGGAATAACATTGATCCAAGTTTTCCCTGGGACAAAGCCCACTATTTCTCCATCCTTTACAGGAACAATTCTTCCTTCTCTATTCTCCCATTGCAACTGTTGTACTTTTCCTTTTTGCAAAAGGTATGCATTTCCCCCCGATTGCATGTCGACGGCCCTCCGTCCAGCATCATCAATCACTTCATGGGGGGTTTCCACTATCAATACATTTGCTACCTGTATAGGCTCTTCTGTGTTCAGTTCTACTGTTTGTTCACGGTCATTATAGCGCGTGTACACTTCATCGCTTGCACTATAGTCATATTCGACAATTTCCATTGGTTGATCGGAATAAACAATTTCTGCATGCTGAGCTGGATCACCAGAAATCTCCTTATCGCTTTTCACAAAAGTAAGCGGCTCAATATCAGCAGTTGTCTCATAGCCTTTACTTTTGGCAACGTCATATACAGCCCCAAGCTGCAAATAGGAATTATGTGGCGCCTTACGGAATGATTCTCGCTTGAACAAGTTTCCATCATTATCATATAGGGATCCATTTAAATGTTCAATTCCTCTGTTCATAATCATATCATTAACAAAATTTGCTGCCCCGTGATAAACATAAAGTGCGTTATAATCATTGGCCAAATTAAAGTAATATTCCCGTGCACTTCTTACAGGCCCAACAACATCCGGCATTTCACTTTGAAACATAGCAAGAAAACGTGTGATTCGCCCTTCAGCTAATATTTCATACACAAGATCTGCTTTAGACAATCCGGTTTGCGGCCTTGCCTTGGAATGATTATTCACCATCACAGCGACTATGCGGTTATCAGTTGGTTCGTCTATCGCCACTCCTGTCAAAGGAGCTACAATTTCATTGGCAACTTCAGGTTGACTTGTTTTCTCTTGCACATCGTTATCCTTCGTTTCATTGTTGTCCGCTTCCTGTTTCTCTTTATCGGAGCAACCTACAAGTAAGATGAATGCTAGTACTAGCATCCATACGATTTTCTTCATTTTCTACAACACCCTTGTTAACATAGATTTTACTCCATTATACGCTAACACATGGTCGCTGGGAATAGTACTGCTTTTTTCTTCACGTCCACAATCCCCTGCTGTGTTATCCGAATGTGAGGGAGGTGAGTTGAAGATAAGAAAAATATCGAGTAAACCGGGTCTGAAAAAGGATAACCATATTCTTTTAATATCGTTTTAAGCTGCTTTTCCTTCTCAATTAAGTCCCGCATGTTTCCATCATACATGGTGCCCGAGAGTGTGAGCGGGATCTCCAGTAAAATTTCTCCTTCATGGACGATCACAATTCCTCCACCTAATTCCTTTAATCGATTGCCTGCTAAGATAATATCGGCTTTATTTTTTCCAATAAAGATGAAGTCACCTGTCGTAGAATAAGAACTTGCCATACCGCCAAGGCGATCTGTGAAACCACGTATGGTCGTATTCACACGCCATTTCCCTTTTCGATCTAGTAGGAGAAGGAAAGCATCCTTCTTCGTTTCTGGTAACTGTTCTGTTGCAATGTCTGTATCGATCGCATACGGTTTTATAATGACATCATTCACCATATCAAGTCCGATAGGCACAGAAAACTGCAACTCATTTTCTGTAAGCTCCCAATCATAGGTTAGTTTCCCTATCCCATATTCTTCCCAATTCACTACATTGGAAATCTCTTGGGAGCTATGATCTTTTACAATCCACTGTCCCTTAGCCAAGACACTTTCAGGGTGCGGATTATCCTTATCTGAAAGAATATTGATATTGGCAATTCGACCTGGTGCAATGCTTCCAAGTTGTTCCTCCAAGCTGAGATGTTTTGCTGCATTATAGCTTGCCATCATATAGGCTTCTTCAATTGGAACGCCTTTTTCTATCGCAATCTCAATACATACGTTCATCATGCCGTCTTCATAGAAACCTGGAGTAGCTCCATCCGTGGTCATTGTAAGATTATCATAGCTTTTTAGATTCATAGCCAGCAGTTCCTCAAGCAGCTGCGGCAAATCTGGTCGAATAGAAGAATAGCGGAGCCCTACCTGATAACCAAGACGCAACCTACGAATAACATCCTCGCCCGTCATGGATTCATGATCTGCATTTACACCCAATAGCTTCATCTTTGTTAATGTTTTTTCAGAAGCTCCAGGCAAATGGCCTTCTATCGGCTTGCCTTGACGTTTTGTTTCCTGTATCCAATGTAGAAGCCGATCGTCCCCTGCTAGTAAATCAGGCCATGAAGTCAGCTCTCCCCCCTGAACGACAGCTGGGTGCTTTATCCATGAAAGGATCTCCTGTGTATTAAAAAGTTGTGTGTCATCCTTCAATTCCGTTTGCGCATCAAAGCGTGCCCACCAATACATGGAGACAGGATGCTTTTGTAGTTCATTTATTAAAGAAAACGCTTTCTTTTTCTTTAATAACAATAACCATAAAATGTTATCATTTACTAGTGTTGTAGTTCCTGTTTGTGCTACATGATTCGCGAGCTGTTCAGGATTATATAATTGGAACGGGTGGGCATGTGGCTCGATATATCCTGGAACAAGATACTTCCCTGCACAATCCATTGTTTCTATATCCTCCGTATTAGCAGGAAGCTTTTCCCCTACATAGACAATGCGATCATCAACAATCCAAATGTTTGCCGATATCCACTCTTTCGTATACGCATTTAAATAAACAGCATTCGTTAAAAGCAGGTCAGGCTTATCCAATCCATCAATCACGCTGACATGCTTTCTCAGTTCACGGTTTCTCCAGTAATAACCATTCTCTAACATAGACAACGCTCCAATACTTCTTTTTCTTTATTTTACCATACATAACACTTTAACACTGTAAAGTTACCATTAAATTGGTATGTCCATTTTGTGAATGGATTTGGTGTGGTGCGTCGGTTGGGGCTGTGGTTTCACTTTGTGGTGCTGTAGTTTCACTTTGCGGTGTTTTGGTTTCACTTTTGGGTGCTGTGGATTCACTTTGCGGTGTTTTGGTTTCACTTTGCGGTGCTGGTTTCACTTTTGGGTGCTGTGGTTTCACTTTTGGGTGTTGTGGTTCCACTAGCACTATTTAAATGGATCCATGCCATCGTCGTAATCTTATAATTATATTGAGAAAAATCTAAAAGTGATAATACAATATGGTAAAATATAGTTAAAAACATCTAATAATATGCTCTCTTTATCTAACAACTTAGTAATTTGATTAAGGGGTATGTGCTTAGAAGCTTAAGGTGGCTATTCAAAATGGTATTTGATTTTGGAAATTCTGCTATTGTTTTACCTCCTTTCCACATTACGGTTATTGCTATTATCGTCATTTTCTTATTAGTAAGGTGGGGTAAACAATTAGAATCCAAACGTTCTAGAGTGTTTTTTTACTTTCTAATTAGTACTTACATTACTCCAATTTATTCCCAAAGTACTGAGGAGGGTATATTTGAATTATGGTTCCCCTTGGGTTTTATAGCCGTTATCCTATACTTGTTTCTTAACAAAAGAAACCACCCTTCAAAATTGAAAGCAAGTATTTTAGGATTTTGCATAGCAATTTATCAGTTATTCCTCCAATATGTCGGTTAGTTTATATTAATGACTGTAAAATCTAATGCTGATCTTATTGTTGGTTACGTTTTGGGAGAGGACAATTGAACTTAGACGCTATTTGTAAGTGTTTATCTATTAAATTACTTATTAACATTTAGGAGAGAAGGATAAATGTATTCAAATTACGAAAAATCAAAGTCTCTGAATTGGGAAGAGATTAAAATTCCTAGGATAATAAATACAATTACAATTGGCCTTATTGTGATTGGTACCCTGATTGTACAATATTTGGTGCCACTTCATGAATTATTTGATCTAATAAAACAAACTCCCTTGTTAATACTTGCATTCCTTCTTACAACATTTGTGTATATCGTTTTACACGAATTGATACATGGGATTTTGATGAGGTGTTACAGTGGAATAAGCCCACAGTATGGCTTTAGTGGACCTTTTATATTTGCTAAAAGTGAAGCGATTTTCACAAAAAGTGCATACATAATAATTACCCTAGCACCTATGATTGTTTTAGGTGTTATTTGTTCGTTGCTATTTTTTATCACTTCAGGAGCAGGAATCTGGTTTGCCTTATATGTGTGGGTGCTTAATCTCTATACTTCAAGAGGTGACTTACAGGCAGTAATTTTACTAAAAGGTCTTCCAAGTACATATAGCATAAAAGATGATGGTGATTCGGTTCATATATTAAAACAAACCTACTGATTAATTTTATGCCAAAGTAACTAGTTTGAGGTTTAAACTTAAACAATGGAGGAATTTATTATGAGGCTTAACCCAAAAAAAGTATCATGTTAATAATTTACATTATACTGTAAGGTCTGCCCAAGAAGAGGATGCTAAAAGCTTGTCTGAACTGCGCCTCCAGATTGATGGGGAAACAGAGAATCTAGATAGAGAAAAAGGCGAGGCATACATAGATGAGCCAAACTTTAAACAAATTATTGCAGAGGATACAAGGAGTGCCAGTAACCTATTTTTAGTTGCAGAAGTTAATGAGAAGATTGTAGGATTTTCCAGGTGTGAAGGGAACAAATTAAAAAGAACTTCTCATAAGGTAGAATTCGGAGTCTGTGTATTAAGAGACTACTGGGGTTACGGTATAGGAAAAAACCTCTTAGGAGAGTCTGTTCGTTGGGCTGACTCGAATGATATTAAAAAGATGACTTTACATGTGCTTGAAACAAATGATAAAGCTATAATTCTGTATAAAAAATATGGTTTTGAAGTGGAAGGTATTTTAAAAAAGGACAAATTTCTGTCTAATGGTAATTACTATAATACTGTTGTGATGGGACGATTTAAACACGAAGATACCAGTTTTTGAACTTAAGGTGAGCCCAAATTAAAAGATCATTGTATCGCAATATAATTCCTAGAGAGGTGCCCTAATTTGAGACTAAAAGAAATAGCAAGTCTGTTTATGATAAAAGAAACACAAGGAAACATGGATGTTGAAATTACAGGTTTACAAATGGATTCTAGAAAAATAGAACAGGGAAATTTGTTTATCTGTGTACCTGCTATTGAAGGCTTTCTAGAAGATCGACATCTCTTTGCATCGGAAGCAATTAGGAATGGTGCCGTTGCACTAGTAGTCGAAAGAGATGTGGACATTAATGTACCGAAAATATTTGTTAAAGATGCAAGGCATGCAATGGCCATTATCGCTACTCATTTTCATAATTATCCTTCTGATGAAATGAAACTAATAGGGATTACTGGAACAAACGGAAAAACCACTACCTCCTTCATTATTGAAAAGATTTTTTCCGACTTTGGATTTAATACTGGATTGATGGGAAACAACGGGGTAAAGATAGCTCAGCAAATGTACCCAACTGATATTAACACACAAGAGCCCCCTATCCTACAAGGCAACCTCCGAAAAATGAGAGATTACAATACGGATTATTGTGTAATGGAAGTATCATCTCAGGGGCTAGATATGGGACGTGTTACAGGCTGTAACTTTAGAACGGCAGTCTTTACGAACCTTACACAAGATCATTTGGATTATCATCATTCCTTTAATGAATATAAAGATGCTAAAGGTCTTTTGTTCTCAAAGCTTGGAAATTCGTTTACTGACAAAGACATGAAGTATGCAATCTTAAACGCAGATGACTCTCATTTTGAGTACTTTAAAAAGATTACATCAGCAGAAATTATTACATATGGAATTAACAATCAATCTGATGTTACAGCTAAAAGTATTAGAATGACTTCACAAGGTATTCATTTATTAATAAATACTTTTAAAGGTGACGTTGAGTTAGACCTCCAATTAATTGGACGGTTTAATGTTTATAATGCATTAGCAGGTATTGCAGCAGCATTAGTTGAGGGCATTCCACTTGATAGTATAAAGAGAAGTTTATCCCAAGTTAAAAGCATTGATGGTCGAATGGAGATAATTGATGAAGGTCAAGATTTTCTCGTATTGGTTGATTATGCACATACACCTGATGCTTTGGAAAATGTACTTAAAACAGTTAAAGAGTTTGCAGAAAATAACGTAATTACTGTATTTGGTTGTGGTGGAGATCGAGATAAAGCTAAGCGTCCGATTATGGGAGAAATCGCTAGTAATTACAGTGATTTTGTAGTTATTACTTCTGATAATCCCCGCTCAGAGAATCCCTTAGGTATAATAGGTGACATCGAAAAAGGCTTTAAAGAAATAAGTTCCTCTAGCTATGAAGTATTGGTTAATCGAGAAGAAGCTATTAAAAGAGTTATCAATATGGCTAATTCTAAAGATGTTGTTATTATTGCAGGAAAAGGACATGAGACTACTCAATCAATTAAAGATACAACGATAGAATTTGATGATAGAGCAATAGCTCGTAAATATTTAATACAAAAAGAATGTTAATTTAGTGGTAACTTAGGAAAATGGATCTCCTTGAAGGAATATACCTATAGTGAAGAAATTTAGTCTAACCTAGGAGATGTTATAAATGAATACTTTTATTGTTATCCTAATCATACTTTGGTTGGTAGCAATTATTTTCAGGTTTGTTAATAGAAAGCATGGAGAAGATAAGAAAACAAATAAAAAAGGAAAAAGGGATTATAAAATTTTCAGGAGACTTAAATTGCTAAGTCTCCCACAAAAGATATTTATCGTTACAATAGCATTAGTTGATTTACTAGTTATTGTATTATCCAATCAAAATTATTATTTTATTTTTCTTAAGCCAACAAGCTTTATTTTCCCAACATTCCTTGCATTAATTGCTATTTTTGTTTTGTTAAAAGGGTTAAAACTAGTAAAATTATGGGGACCTATTATCGCATTTTTAATATTACTTCTTTTAGTTCCATTTGCTTTCATATATTTGATAGTGGATTTGAGTAATTCTTATGAAACTGTAGAGTCACCAAAAGGTGAAGACATCGTAGTTATAGAGCATAGAGACGCAACCCTCGGGGAGACACACCACTTCTATAATTTTTATATTAAAACTAATTTCCTTGGATTAATGAAGCAATTAAGTAGTGAACAATTACAGATTATAACCAATAGAACTCAAGCCGACAATTTAGAAGTATTAGGAGTGGATAATGCTAAATGGGTTGATAGTAAATATGTTATTTTTCGCTCTCCTTATGCAGTAACTAAACTAAATTTGAAGTATTGATTACTAATGAGAATACCTCCCCAATATTATATATATGGAGCGGGCTAAGTGTTAGTTCGCGTAACTGTAGGAACTTTTGAAAAGATAAAATGTGTTACCGTCTGTGCATATGGGTTTACTTCATCAATAAATTGCTCCGCTTCTGAAAAGTTCTCAAAGTGCATTTTTAACATATAACACGCATTTCCGGCAATACGATAACAAAACTCTACGTTTGGAAGTTTCTGAATTAAACTTTTGAATGACTTATAATTGCCGTTTTTGATTGTTGCTTCAATAATACATTGGATAGGTAGACCTAATTTCTCAAAGTCAATTTCTAGTGTATAGCCTTTTATAATACCCAATGATTCCATCTGCCTAACCCGTTCTGTTACAGAAGGGGAAGATAAATTAACTCTTCTTCCGAGTTCACTCATAGATAAACGACTATTATTAAGTAGTTCATCTAATATCCTCCTATCAATATCATCAGTTTTCATTTTTAAACAAAACCCTCTCTATCTCGTTAATTTTAAAAATAATTATTCAATATTTCTTTAGGGATTTAATGTGATTTAAGCTTTACACCCTCTATAATTAATAATATAACAAAGGGGGATTTTAAATGGCAAGAATCAAGGAATCAAGTTTTGGAGAAACACCATTTCAACGACTTTTGGGACATAACATAGAAGTAATGCAAGGGTGGACTCAACTGGGAAGCGTGTTAGAAAATGATGGGTTACTATCTTTCGAATTAAAAGAACAAGTAAGGAGAACGTTAGCTCAAAGTAATAAATGTGAGTATTGTAAAACGAAAGGTAAACCCGATTGGGATAAGTTTGATGAAAAAATATCCCTTGCGGTTGGGTTTGCGGAGGTATTTTTAAAACAAAAGGGTGGCATACCAAATTCAACTTTTAAAATCTTGTATGAAGGTTTTACTGAGGAGGAAATAAGTGAGCTTTGTGCATTTATTTCTTTTACTTCTGCTTCACAATATTTTGGAGCGATGATGCAATTAAAACCAACACAAAAGTGAAGTCAGTATTTAAAGTGAAAGGATTCGGGGGGAACAGTATGGAAAAAAAGGCTTTAATCATAGTAGATGTACAAAAAGCATTTAATGAGGAAAAATGGGGAGAGCGAAATAATCATAATGCCGAAGAAAATATTAGCAAGATATTGAAATTATGGAGAGAAAAAGATTGGAAGGTTATATACATACAACATATGTCTGATGATCCTACATCGGTATTTTACCCTAACAATGAGGGATATGCTATAAAGGAAATAGTTGAGCCTGAAAGTAATGACTTAATAATAACAAAGAAAGTTAATAGTAGCTTTATTGGTACAGATTTAGAAGCTTTTTTAAAAACAAATAAATTTACAACTGTTGTAATAACTGGTCTGACCACGCCACATTGTGTATCAACAACCACAAGGATGAGTGGTAATTTGGGCTTTAATACATACTTAGTTTCGGATGCAACCGCATCATTTGGTATACAGGATCAAAACGGAAAATACTATGATGCCGAATCCATACATGATATTTCATTAGCTACATTGCATGATGAATTTGCTACAATTCTTACAACAGAACAACTATTTAGTAAATTTATTAAGTGAGCTTGATAGCTAACGGGGGTGTTAATCGAAGAAAGATTAACGCTCTTTTTATTGAAGTTACTGCACTATCAGTACTTTAAGACGGTACTGTCTAATTAAACACCTGCCGCTAAACACCAAATTGTTTTAAATGGTGGTCAAGATGTTTGTAAATTCCTTTTCCCCATTGTTCGGAAGTCAGACTTCCGAAAAAAGGATGTGGGTGCCTTGTACAAGCGTCTGGTCCATTCTTTTGAAATGTTATAATTTTTTGCTTCAGTTTGTCTCTTTCTATTTCAAAATCTTTTTTACTTGTAATTAGGATAGATGGAATTGTAGACATATTGTGGACTAAGGGTTTGTCATTATAAAAAATGGGTTTTGCAAATCTACCTACTAATATCCCTAGCCAACCTCTTGGAGGTAAAGAATATCCCATTGCGATATCTTGAAAAGATGAACAATGAGCTAACATTTGAGAGACATCCATTTTTCCCCATTGCGGTTCTGAATTTATATTTAAGTTTTCGATACGCGCTAATATTTCATCTGTATATGTGATATCAAAAATATTATCCATTAGAATGCTCCTTTAGTTTTTGATCTTAATCAATTATTGCTTTTGATATTTAATATATAATTCAACGTTAACGTTATTTTCTCCTTCTTTACTTATGGTTTCTATACTTTACTAAGTTCTATAAACTAAAGTCCATATAAAGAAGTGATATTGCTAATTCCATTCATAAATGGCCTTGCTAAATTTAAGCTGGGATACAAAAAGCTTGAGGACACCTAAATGCCCTCAAGCTTTTTCCTATTTCCCTATATCCGTTCTATAAAAATAATTCTTACCATTTTCGACTGGGTCGAGGGCTTGATACACTTTCTCACGAGCCAATTCAAAACTATTTTCTTTAGACCCAACAAGTAGAACACGGCCACCATCAGAAACAAGGTTGCCGTTCACCTGCTTGGTTCCGGCGTGTACGGTATACGTCTCCGATTCGCTTAATACCGGAATATCTACTCCTTTGGCATAGGAGCCGGGGTACCCTTGTGAAGCTAGAACCACCCCAACACATGCGGCGTCCTCCCACTGCAATTCAGGATCTTTGCCATCCATTACATCAAGGATCACTTGGTCTAAGTCATTTTTCAGCAGTGGTAAAACAACCTGCGTTTCCGGGTCACCGAATCGGGTATTAAATTCAATGACCTTGGGGCCGTCTTCTGTCATCATCAGCCCAGCATAAAGAATGCCTGTAAATGCCCTTCCTTCCTTCATCATGCCGTCAGCCGTTTTTTGCAGGATTTCTTTCATTGCAAAATCAAGATGATCATCGGTAACATCAGGAACTGGAGAAAATGCCCCCATCCCGCCTGTGTTCGGTCCTTCGTCATTATCAAATGCGCGCTTATGGTCACGAGCCGGTACCATTGGATAAACATTATGTTCATGAACAAATGCCATTAAAGAAAATTCTTTTCCGGATAAAAACTCTTCCACCACAATTTTTGCTCCGGCACCCGCAAATGCTTTCTCCACTAGTATTTCGTCCACCGCAGCCAATGCTTGCTCTTTCGTTTCAGCAACGATAACCCCTTTACCAGCTGCCAAGCCGTCCGCTTTGATCACAATGGGGACTCCTTGTTTTTCAATATACTGCTTCGCCTCGTCAGCTGAAGTGAACGTTGCATAAGCAGCTGTTGGTACAGCATATTTTTTCATAAATTCTTTGGCAAAGCTTTTACTACCCTCAAGTAGTGCTGCTGCTTTTTGTGGTGCAAACACTTGGAGGCCCGCCTCGATAAAACGGTCAGCAATCCCTTCATTCAGTGGGTTTTCCGGTCCAACTATCGTTAAATTAATCTGCTCTTCTTTAGCAAATGCAACAAGTGCCTCGATGTCCATTTCGTCAATTCCGATACACTCTGCCTGCTGCATTCCAGCATTGCCGGGAGCGGCATAGATTGTAGAAACACGCTCACTTTCCGCAAGCTTCATAACAATGCTGTGCTCGCGTCCACCGCGGCCGATTACGAGAATATTCATCCCTTCGCATCCCTTCCTTAATGTTTGAAATGGCGCATTCCTGTATAAACCATGGCAATACCATGCTCATCACATACATCGATGGAGTCTTGGTCACGCTTTGACCCACCTGGTTGAATAATTGCTGTTACGCCTGCTGCTGCGGCTGCTTCCACTGTATCTGGCATTGGGAAAAATGCATCCGATGCGAGCACTGCTCCATTAGCCTTATCACCAGCTTGTGTAATTGCAATTTGAGCGGAACCGATTCGATTCATCTGGCCAGCACCAACCCCAACTGTCTGGTTATCTTTTGCTAAAACAATCGCGTTGGATTTCACATGCTTAACAGCTTTCCATGCAAACAATAAATCTGTGAGCTCTTTGTCGCTTGGCTGACGTTTTGTAGGGAATGTTAATGCGTCTTTTGCCACTTCTCCAGCATCATTGTCCTGTACAAGCATTCCACCTTTTACTGTTGTTAGCTTGTGGTAGCCTTTATCCCCATCCTGCATCGGTAGGTCAAGCAGGCGGATATTTTTCTTCTGTGTCAATATTTCCATTGCTTCATCCGTAAAGCCTGGTGCAATTACAATTTCAAGAAAAATTTCACTCAGCTGTTTAGCGGTCTCCGCGTCCACTTCACTATTTACTGCGACAATGCCACCAAAAATGGAAATAGGATCTGCTTCATATGCCTTTGCGAATGCAGACGACAGGTTATCTGAAACGCCAATTCCACATGGATTCATATGTTTTACTGCAACAGCAGTAGGCTCTTTGTATTCAGACAGGATTTCAAGTGCTGCATTGGCATCCTGAATATTGTTAAAGGAAAGTTCCTTGCCGTGTAATTGTGTTGCAGCAGCAAGGCTCCACCCTTTGTGAAGTGGGTTTTGATAAAATGCTGCCTGTTGGTGGGGGTTTTCACCATAACGAAGGGATTGTACCTTCTCGTATGTAACGGTATATGTTTCTGGAAAGGCTTCTTCCGTTTCTTCAGAAAAATAACGCGCGATCATGGCATCATAATTTGCTGTGTGCTGAAAAACTTTAGCTGCCAGTTTTTTACGTTCTGCCTTCCCAAAGGAATCTGCACGCAATCCTGCAATTACTGTTTCATAGTCAGAAGGATTTACAACCACTGCAACGTCTGCAAAATTCTTCGCAGCTGCCCGTAGCATTGTCGGACCACCAATATCAATGTTCTCAATAATTTCGTCACCTGATACGCCTTCTTTTTGTAACGTTTGTTTGAAAGGATATAGGTTTACAACGACCATATCGATTGGCGCAATGTTGTTTTCTTCTAACTGATTCATGTGATCGGCATCAGAACGTTTTGCCAGAAGTCCTCCATGAATAAAGGGATGTAATGTTTTCACACGCCCACCCAAAATTTCTGGAAATCCAGTTACTTCGTCCACTGCTTTCGCAGGAATGCCTGCTTCTTTTAATGCTTTTAACGTTCCTCCAGTTGATAGGATGTCGTAATCAAGGTCAACGAGCCCTTGAGCAAATGTGGTGATGTTTGTTTTATCGGAAACACTGATTAAAGCTTGCTTCTTCATTTTTTCCCCTCATTTCATTTTCGTTATGTTATCCCGGTGCAACCGTCCGTAAAACTCCCACTTCAAACATGAAGTGAAACCGTGAAGTTTTAAGTGGGAGTAAACGGACGCTAACACCTCGATTCGTTCAACTAACAATCAGTGAGGGAGAACGAAACCCCCACTGATTGAAGTTTTACTTTATGTATTTTGGCCTATAATCTGGCGGATGACGGTAGGGTAAAGATTGTGTTCTACTTGTTGGATACGTTTCTTGAGCATCTCTTCCGTATCCTCCGGGAAAAGTTCAACGGATTCCTGGGCAATAATTGGCCCCGTGTCAATGCCTTCATCGATAAAATGGACCGTTACCCCTGTCGTATCGACTCCTGCCTGATACGCCTGTCCAATCGCATCCTTGCCCGGAAATGCTGGAAGTAATGACGGATGGATGTTGACTATTCTTCCTTCAAAAGCTCCAAGAAGATCTGGTCCCACAATGCGCATATAGCCTGCCAGGAAAATCCACTCGACACCAGCCTTTTCTAACTCCTCAATTAGCTTTTGCTCATAGATAGCTTTCGACGCATAGGCGCTTGGTTCAAAATCAAGGACAGGTACATCATATTGCTCTGCTTTTTTTATTACGGTGGCACCAGGCTTATCACAAACGAGCAAGGCAACTTCAATTGGCAGATCATCGTCTTCCATTATCGCCTGAAAGTTGCTCCCGGTTCCTGATGCGAACACAGCGGCTTTGGTTTTTTTCATGAGCTAAAGTGCACTCCTTCATTTGGCACAACGGTCCCGATTATCGAAGCTTCTTCACCATTTTGGAGAAGTTCTGCTTTAACCCTCTGGGCATCTTCACGATTCACAACAAGCGCCATTCCTATTCCCATATTAAAGACGCCGTACATTTCCGCTTCTGCAATATTTCCATGTTTTTGCAAAAAAGGGAAAATTTCTGGTACATCCCAACTATTGGAGTCAATCTGGACGCCGAGTCCGTTTGGCAACATGCGTGGAAGATTTTCATAAAACCCGCCACCCGTTATATGGGAAATTCCTTTGACCGTATACTTTTCAACTACCTTTGTAACAGTTTTGGCGTAAATCTTTGTCGGTGTTAACAGCACCTCACCAAGTGGTTTCTGCAAATTGTAGTTTTCCTCTAAATCCAGATCAGCTACGATTTGGCGGACAAGCGAATACCCATTTGAGTGAATGCCGCTTGATGGGAGACCGATAACGACATCCCCTTCCGCAATGGCTTCACCTGTAACCAGCTTTTCCTTTTCCGCGATCCCTACCACAAATCCTGCAAGGTCATATTCCGACGGGTCATACATGCCAGGCATTTCCGCCGTTTCGCCACCAATTAGTGCAGCACCTGCATCTACACAACCTTGGGCGATCCCTGCGACGATTTGCTCAATCATTTCGGGGTCGTTTTTGCCACATGCAATGTAATCTAAAAAGAAAAGCGGCTGAGCACCTTGAGCAACAATATCATTCACGCACATCGCAACAAGATCTATTCCAACAGAATCATGTCTGTTTAGGTCAAAGGCAAGCTTAAGTTTCGTGCCAACACCATCTGTGCCGGAGACCATTACTGGTTCTTTAAATTGAAAAGATGTCAGTTCAAACAAACCAGCAAATGAACCAATTCCCCCAAGTACTTCTGGTCTGGTTGTTTTTGCTATATGCTTTTTCATTCTTTCTACTGCCTCATATCCCTTTTCCACATCTACTCCGGCATTTTTGTATACTTCTGACATGGTTTGGCCACTCCTTTTTTGTCTTCCTTAACAGCTTGTAAACACAATCTCTTTTTGTCCATCTTCTTTCACTGGATATTTACCGGTCATGCAGGCAGTACAAATGCCTTGGTTTAATGTTTTGTCTTTCACGATTGCCTTTTCGAGACCTGCCTCAGACAAATAAGCTATACTGTCAGCACCGATCTGCTCACAAATTCCCTCAAGCGTATAATTAGCAGCGATCAATTCTTTCCTTGTCGACATATCAATCCCGTAATAGCATGGATGCTGAATCGATGGGGAAGCAATGCGCACATGAACCTCTTTTGCTCCAGCTTTCTTGAGCATTTGCACAATTCTTCGGCTTGTCGTGCCTCTCACAATCGAATCATCAATCATGACAATCCGTTTCCCTTCCACAATTCCACGGACAGGAGAGAGCTTCATCTTCACACCAAGTTCGCGTAGTTCCTGTGAGGGCTGAATAAAGGTACGGCCAACATAGCGATTTTTAATAATTCCCATTTCGTAAGGTAAGCCACTTTGTTCGGCATAGCCGATTGCTGCTGAAATGCTGGAGTCTGGTACCCCAATTACCATGTCTGCATCTGATGGTGCTTCTTTAGCGAGTTCAATACCCATCCTTTTCCGAGAGGCATGGATATTAACTAAATTCACATCACTATCTGGTCTGGAGAGATAAACATACTCCATTGCACACATCTTGCGTTGCTCGCGCATGGCAAATCGGGTGGAGCTTAATCCTTCATCACTAATAGTAATAAGCTCACCTGGTAACACTTCCCGTTCAAAGGTTGCACCTATTTGGTCAAACGCACAGGTTTCCGAAGCAACTACATAGGCCTCCCCTAACTTTCCAATGGATAATGGGCGAATCCCGCTCGGGTCAAGTGCTACAAACATTTTATCTTCCTTTAAAATAATGTAGGCATAAGCACCGACGACCTTATTAAGGGCATTTGCGATCGTTTTTTCGGAAATTTCGTTACCACTGCGTTTAATTAAATGTGCAAGTACTTCTGTATCAGAAGACGTTTGAAAAATGCTACCTTCTTCCTCTAGTTCACCGCGCAATTTATGAGCGTTCATAATGTTTCCGTTATGAGCAAGTGCCATGCTACCGGCTTGAGCGCGGAATAATAATGGTTGTACGTTTTCAATTACTTTTCCGCCTTGTGTAGAATAGCGTACATGGCCAACTGCCACTTTTCCGGATAGCTCATCGAAATCTGCATGTTTGAATACATCATTAACTAATCCCATCCCTTTGTATGGCTTTAGTTCGACACCATCACTGGATACAATTCCTGCGCCTTCCTGGCCACGATGCTGCATGGAATGCAATCCATAATAAGTAAGCTCCGCTGCCTTTTCATGACCCCAAATTCCAAATACGCCACATTCCTCGTTTATGCCTTTGATTTCAGCAAGCATGGAATAGCTCCCTTCCAAAGTTGGTGTAGCTCTTCTGTTTTTTCCTCAATGACTTGCGCACCATTAATCTGAATCCGGAAAGTTGCATCCTCTGTTACGATTCCAACCTGTGTTGCATCTTCGACTGTTTTTTCGAATTGTGCTTTCTTATCTTCTTTTACGGATATAATAAAACGTGATTGAGTTTCACTGAAAAGGATGGCCGTTGCATCGCCAGAAAATGTTGCGTCCACTCCAAGTCCCGCTCCATTAAATACACTCTCAGCAAAACCTACTGATAGACCGCCTTCTGACACGTCATGTGCAGATTCTACTAAGCCAGCTTGTATTGCTTGAAGAATTTGTTGCTGCCTCTTGGCTTCTACCTCTAGGTCAATTTCTGGCGCTATTCCTTCGTATTTACCGTGCACGACATTCTGCAACTCACTGCCGCCAAATTCCGGAGCCGTTTCGCCAATAACATAAATGGCATCGCCAGCTGATTGAAAGTGGCTTGGTGTAATATGTTCTAACGACTCATGCAATCCAACCATACCAACGATAGGCGTTGGGAAAATTGACTTTCCTTGTGATTGGTTGTATAAGGAGACATTGCCACTTATGACAGGTGTACGAAGGGCCGTACATGCTTCACTCATTCCATCCACACTTTTTTCCATTTGCCAGAAGGTTTGCGGGTTCGTTGGGTTACCAAAGTTCAAACCATCGGTTAAGCCGAGTGGCCTTGCTCCAGAGCAAACAATATTACGTGCCGCTTCTGCGACGGCAATTTTTCCGCCAACTTCTGGATCCAAATAAATATAGCGTGAATTACAGTCGGTTGTGATTGCCAGTGCCTTGTTTGTTCCTTTAATCCGAACAACTGCTGAGTCAGACCCAGGTGTGACCACTGTATTCGTCTGGACCATGGAATCATATTGGTCATAGACCCATTCCTTGCTCGCTATCGTAGGCTGCTGCAACAGCTGTTTCAGCATGCCGGCATGGTCTTCTACAACCACCTCAGGCGTGCCACTATTCTGAAAATCCTTGTAATAATCCGCTTCCTCTGATGGCATATGGTAGACAGGTGCTTCATCAGCTAAAGCGTCTACAGGGATGTCTGCCATTACTTCTCCGTGCTGTTTAATACGGAAAACTTTTTCTTCAATTACTTGGCCTACTGCGACAGCTTGGAGACCGTATTTTTCAAACACATCAATGATTTCCTGCTCTCGGCCTTTTTTAACAACCATGAGCATTCTTTCCTGTGATTCAGAAAGCATCATCTCATACGCATTCATATGCTGCTCACGCTGAGGTACGTTGTCTAAATCCATTTCCATTCCCGTTCCTGCTTTACTCGCCATTTCACTAGCAGATGAAGTAAGCCCTGCAGCTCCCATATCCTGCATGCCAACAAGCGCATCAGAATGAATAACTTCGAGACATGCCTCAATTAATAATTTTTCCATAAATGGATCGCCAACCTGTACTGCTGGTCGATCCTTGGCAGCATCTTCACCAAGATCGTCAGAGGCAAATGTTGCCCCGTGAATTCCATCACGACCTGTAGGTGCGCCAGCATAGAGCACCGTATTGCCAATTCCAGCTGCAATCCCTTTTTGGATCTCATCATGATTGATTAATCCTACACACATGGCATTTACTAGTGGATTGCCTTCATAGCTTTCGTCAAATTGGACTTCTCCGCCTACTGTCGGAACCCCTACACAGTTTCCGTACCCGGCGATTCCATTCACTACCTCTGTAAATAGGTATTTCACACGATCTGTTGTTAAGTTTCCAAATCTAAGAGAGTTCATTATCGCAATAGGACGTGCGCCCATGGAAAATACATCACGAATAATCCCGCCGACACCTGTAGCCGCTCCTTGATATGGCTCTACTGCAGATGGGTGATTATGGCTTTCAATTTTAAATACAACAGCCTGATTGTCCCCAATATCAATAATTCCAGCACCTTCACCAGGTCCTTGTATTACATGAGGCCCTTTAACAGGAAACTTCTTTAACAATGGCTTGGAGGTTTTATAGCTACAATGCTCAGACCACATTACCGAGAATATCCCTGTTTCGGTAAAATTAGGGCGACGCTTTAAGATATCTTTCACGAGGTCGTATTCCTTGTCACTTAAACCCATTTCTTGATACAGCTTGTCGCGTTCGATTTGCTCTGGATGTATATCATGTGTTTGCAACATAGGATTCCCTCCAATTTTTTACTACGGATTGAAATAACTTCACGCCATCGGCACTGCCTAATAATGCTTCAACAGCACGCTCAGGATGTGGCATCATGCCAAGGACATTGCCTTCCTCATTCCTAATCCCAGCGATATCTGCTACAGAGCCGTTAGGATTGTTTCGATATGTAAAAACGATTTGCTTATTTGCCTTTAACTTTTCTAACGTCTCTTCATCGCAGAAGTAATTCCCTTCCCCATGGGCAATTGGGAATCGCACAATCTCCCCTTGCTCATAAAGGGACGTGAATAGTGTCTCGTTGTTTTCGACTACTAACGGCTCCTGATGGCACATGAAGGCAAGATTTTTATTACGCTGCATAGCGCCTGGTAAAAGGCCTGCCTCCAATAGGATTTGAAATCCATTGCATACCCCAAGTACAGGCTTTCCTTTTGAGACATGTGCTTTAATTTGTTGCATAATGTCAGAGGTTGCAGCAACGGCACCTGAACGAAGGTAGTCTCCGTATGAGAACCCGCCAGGCAAAAGAATAGCCTCATAGTCTTCTAGATTAGCAGATTGATACCAAACCAAATCTGCCTCCTCTTTAAGTACATCCTTTACAGCATGGTACATATCACGATCACAGTTGGAACCAGGAAAAACAATTACCGCGAATTTCACGAGCGAACGGCCTCCTCCACCACAAAGCTGTATTCTTCGATTACCGGGTTTGCCAATAACTTATCACACATCTCTTTGACACGCTCTTCTAAATCAGGACCTTCGTCAACTTGCAGTTCAATTGATTTACCTACCCTCGCCTGCTGAACTTCCTTGTAGCCAAGCGAATTTAGTGATTCTTGAATTGCTTTCCCTTGTGGATCTAACACACCTGATTTTAAGGTTACATTCACGATAACTTTTTTCATTGATTTGCCTCCAGTCGTTTTAAAATTTCTTCATAGACTTCCAGTAAATCACCTGTACCTTGACGGAAAACATCTTTATCTAGTTTTTCCTCTGTTGTGATATCCCACAGCCTACACGTGTCTGGAGAAATCTCGTCAGCAAGGATGATACATCCGCTTGCTAATCTACCAAACTCGAGTTTGAAATCTACCAATGTAATACCAATTGCTGCGAATAGCTTTGTTAGCTGCTTGTTAATCTCCAATGCTTTACTTTTAATTTCTTGTAATTCAGATAGGGTGACGTCACTTAGAAACAGGGCATGTTCTTCATTAATAAGTGGGTCACCAAGGTCATCGTCTTTATAGAACAGTTCCAAGATCGGTGGATCAAACATTGTCTTTTCCTTAATCCCAAGTCTTTTTGTAATACTTCCTGTTGCTAGATTTCGTACCACTACCTCTAGCGGGATGATCTCTGTTTGCTGTACAAGTTGCTCCGTCTCATTTAGGCGTTCAATAAAATGCGTTTCTATTCCCTGATCATGTAGAAAAGGAAAGATCCGGGCAGAAATTTCATTGTTTAATCTGCCCTTCCCAGTAAAGGTAGCTTTCTTTTCCCCGTTAAATGCAGTCGCGTCATTTTTATAGGACAGCACGAGCTGCCCCTTCTTTCCTTCGGCTTGATAAATCTTTTTTGCCTTTCCTTCATATAGCAAGGAGCTTTTCATTTTATTCACCTCTTGTTAAGCCAATTTTGGTAAAGATGTGATCTACATTTTTCAAGTGATACGTGTAGTCGAAGCATTCATCGATTTCTTCATTACTTAATCTACTTGTAATCTGCTCATCTTGCTCAATTAGCTGTCTAAATGGTGTCGCAGTCTCCCATGCTTGCATCGCCTTTGGTTGCACAATGTCATAGGCAGCTTCTCTGGCCATACCTTTATCGATTAGGGTTAATAACACACGCTGCGAAAAAATAACGCCATAGGTACGATCTATATTCCGCTTCATGTTCTCTGGGAATACTGTTAAGTTCTTTACAATCCTGGAAAAACGATTCAGCATGTAATTAAGTGCAATTGTTGCATCTGGCAAAATGACACGTTCTGCTGAAGAATGCGAGATATCACGTTCATGCCATAGCGATACATTTTCATAGGCTGTCATCATATAGCCACGGATAACGCGTGCCATTCCTGTCATATTCTCTGATCCAATTGGGTTTCGTTTATGAGGCATAGCAGATGAACCTTTTTGTCCTTTGGCAAAGAACTCCTCCACTTCACGGGTTTCCGTTTTTTGTAAGCCACGGATTTCAGTAGCGAATTTTTCAATGGACGTTGCCACAAGTGCTAGTGCCGATACATATGCGGCATGACGGTCCCTTTGCAACGTTTGGGTTGAAACAGGTGCTGGAGAAAGGCCCATTTTTTCGCATACATATGTTTCCACAAAAGGATCAATGTTGGCGTATGTTCCTACTGCTCCAGAGAGCTTTCCAAACTCGACTCCTTTAGCAGCTGCTTCAAAACGTTCTAGGTTACGTTTCATCTCCTCATACCATAGGGCTAGCTTCAATCCGAATGTCGTAGGTTCAGCATGTACACCATGTGTGCGCCCCATCATAACGGTATGCTTGTGCTCTAATGCTTTGTTTTTCAAAATCTCCACAAACGCTGTTAAATCTTTGCGAAGAATTTCATTCGCTTGTTTAATTAAATAGGAAAGCGCCGTATCTACTACATCTGTTGAGGTTAGGCCATAATGGACCCATTTCCGTTCCTCGCCAAGTGTTTCCGATACAGCTCTTGTAAAGGCAACCACATCATGCCTTGTCTCCTGTTCAATTTCATAAATACGCTCCATGTTAAAAGAGGCATTTTCGCGCAGCTTCTTCACATCCTCAGCTGGAATAACACCTAGTTCACTCCATGCTTCACATGCAAGGATCTCTACTTCAAGCCATGCCTTAAATTTATTTTCCTCTGTCCAAATGGAACCCATTTCTTCTCTGGTGTAACGTTCAATCATCGTTTTGCCTCCTCAAATTGTTGTAAGGTTTCTTCTATTTCTGCGATTGTTTCTGCAATGAAGGTGACATGCCCCATTTTTCGCTTCGTTTTGGCTTCGTCTTTTCCATATAAATGAACAAAGCCAGCCCCACTTCGTGTCATCGCCTGCTGGATCTGATCCAGTTCCTCACCAAGAATATTAACCATCACTGCCGGCTGGTGCAAGCTAACCGGTGCAAGTGGCAATCCACAAATTGCTCGAATATGCTGGCCAAACTGGGATATCGTGCATGCTTCAATCGTATAATGCCCTGAGTTATGCGGGCGTGGCGCCATCTCATTTAAATAAATGGCATTTTCCTTAACAAACATCTCAACTGCAAAGGTACCAACAATCTCCATTTTTTCTGCCAATGCGGTTACTGCGTCGTACGCCTTTTTTTCGACTGTCTCATTAACCCTTGCTGGAACAGTTGTTTTATATAAAATATGGTCACGATGTTCATTTTCAGCAATCGGGAATGTCGTCATTTCTCCAGATTGAGACCTAGTAAACACAACAGAAATTTCCTTATCAAATGTTATCCATTGTTCGATAATACAATGCCCATGTTTTGTAGCAAAGTCAGCTGCTTGGTCGATATCCTCAGCTGTATTAATTTTTAGCTGTCCTTTTCCATCATAGCCACCACTGCATGTTTTTATCACGGCTGGTAAGGAAATGTTCTTTAAAGCCGCTTTACAAGTGGCACCGTCCGTTACGATGGCAAATGGTGGTACATTCAAGTCTGCTGCTCTCATCATTTGTTTTTCTTTTTCGCGGTTTTGAGTAATTTCCAGTGCCAAGGAACCCTGTGGAAGCTTCCCATGCTCTTGTAAATAAACCGCCGCTTCTAAATCTACATTTTCAAATTCATATGTAATCACATCTGCTTTTTCAGCAAGTAGCTTTACTGCATCCATATCATCATAAGCCGCTGTAATCTGTTCATCTGCCACCTGAGCAGTAGGACAATTTGGTTTGGGATCAAGGACGATAATTTGGTATCCCATATAGCGTGCCGCAATGGCCATCATTCTGCCCAGCTGTCCGCCGCCGATTATTCCAATGGTTTGGGGTGGAAGGATCTGTTTAATATTTTGCAAGTTCATCCCTCATTTCCAATACTTTATCATGCATTTTTTCTCGGTAGGTATCCAGCTTTGCAGCTACATAGTCATCAACAGTTCCAATAATTTGCGCGGCCAAAATACCTGCATTCGTCGCACCAGCTTTCCCAATCGCTACTGTTGCAGTTGGGACACCACCGGGCATTTGGACAATAGAAAGTAAGGAATCCAATCCGTTCAAGGCCTTCGATTCAACAGGGATTCCGATTACTGGAAGTGTCGTTTGCGATGCAACCATTCCTGGAAGATGAGCAGCTCCTCCAGCTCCTGCAATAATAACCTTTAACCCTTTATTCCGTGCCTCTTTTGCATAACGAAACATTTCATCAGGCGAACGATGTGCAGATATGACGTCCTTTTCGTAAGGAATCTGTAGCTCCTCCAACACGTCACATGTATGCTGTAATGTTTCCCAATCTGATATACTTCCCATAATTACGCCAACCATTGCCATATAAAAACCCTCTTTCTCTGACTTATATGAAATAAAAAAAGTCCATTCTTATCCCTCGATTTGAGAGAAGATGAATAGACTTACCCCTTTGATACATGAAAACAGATCATTACGCTTGTAACGATTCATCTCCCCTCATAGTCCAGCATTTACGGCGCCGGGTAGAGACTTCCAAACCATATCTTCAGAAATATATGAGGTTCCGTATTTAATTGTTGCATTTAGCATAACAAAATCCTACGTGATGTGTCAATATAGTTTTCGAACATTAGTTTGTTAATTTTACTTAACGTTCGGTTTTTGGTTAAGGTTGAAGCTATCAAGTAGATTTGAATTCATAGAAAAATGCATAGAAGCAACTAAGCGCAATTAATGAATGTTAAGGAAGTTATTATTTTAATACGATTTATTTCACCACAATTTCTAGGAACTTACTGGTGCGCCGCCATTTACGTGGATCACCTGGCCAGTTACATAGGAAGAATCATCAGACGCTAAGTAGACATACGCAGGAGCAAGCTCGAATGGCTGACCGGCACGTTTCATTGGAACATCCTTGCCAAATTTAGTTGCGATATACTCAGCAGAGAAGCTCGCTGGAATGAGCGGCGTCCAAATCGGCCCTGGTGCGACGGCATTTACACGGATCCCTTTTCCTACAATATTTTGGGAAAGCGAACGGGTAAAGGCTACAATTGCCCCTTTCGTCGCAGAGTAATCAATCAGTTGCTCTTGCCCCTCATATGAGGTAATAGAGGAGGTATTAACTATTGCGCTGCCACTTTCAAGAAAAGGAAGAGCTGCTTTTGTTAAATAAAAGAAGGCATAAATGTTCGTTTCAAAAGTTGCTTTCATCTGTTCCTGTGTTATATCTTCCAATCCTGGTTGAGGAAATTGGACTCCATGGTTGTTCACAAGGACGTTAATCTTGCCAAAGTACCGCATTGTCTCTTCCACCACATGCCTGCAGTGATTCTCTTCTCGCAAATCCCCGACGATAAGTATGCAGGTCCTGCCCAACTCTTCGATTCTCTGTTTCGTACGATAGGCATCCCCATCTTCATAAGCATAATAATAGGCAATAACAATATCTGCCCCTTCTTTAGCAAAAGCGATAGCAGTTGCTGCGCCAATTCCACTGTCCCCACCTGTAATAATCGCTACCTTATTCTCTAATTTGCCAGACCCTCTGTACCCTGGATTTTCTATAATCGGTCTAGGTGTCATCAACGATTCAATCCCAGGCTGTTGTGGTTGATGCTGTGGGGGAAATTGCGATGGCAATTCCTCAGGATTAATGCCTTGGTTCGGATAATAAGTCATGTTCATCCTCCTTCAACTTTTCCATGCATGCAATCAGCCTATTCTGCGAGCTGGGCTTTTGTTCATCATGATGGTTGAATTCGAGTATGGGGGGGCAAGGTCTTTGTATCAGGAGAGGCGGAGTTTCTATCGACTAGTTTGGCGATTTTATCAATCAGTTCGGAGCCCCTATCGACCAGTTTGGCTGTCCTATCAATCACTTCGGTTCTCCTATCAATCAGTTCCGCTCTCCTATCAATCACTTCGGCCCTCCTATCAATCACTTCTGCTCTCCTATCAATCACTTCGGTTCTCCTATCAATCACTTCTGCTCCTCTATCAATCAGTTTGGGGATTCTATCAACTCACTACACTGGTTCACAAAAAAAGTGAGCCAATATTAGGCTCACTCGTTGTTGTTTGGTGTATTTTTAGGTGGAGTTGGTTTGGCCTGTACTGGTGGTACGATAGGCCCGTCTTTTTTCGCTGCTTCGGCGGCTTTTTTAGGGTTGGCCAGCCGACTTTTACGTACTTGTTTCACCCAGAAACCACCATGAATTTGCTTTGGTTCATAAGCAATAATAAATGCTTTTGGATCAATTTCTTTAATGGTCTCATATAAACGTAATTCATATTTTCTAGGTGTTAAGATTTGCATGGATAAACGGTCGCCATCCATCCCATAGGCAAACCAGCTCGTGACACCGTAGCCTTTGTCCCTTAGTTTTCTAGTAAATTCAATATCTGGGTTTGAGGAAATTACGTTGACTGTAATGTAACCAAGGGCAAGTTTTTCTTCGATTTTCGATCCGACCACTACCCCGATCCCAAAACCAATTGCATAGGCAATTAAATTCTGGATTGCATCTAAGTTATCAAGCACTAGTCCGAGACCGAGTACATATATAACAATTTCAAACATACTTACAAAAGCAGCAATATATCTTCTTCCCTTAAGCGTAAGTATCATCCTGATCGTGGATAACGAGACATACACAATATTGATCACTAAGATAATAGCGACCATCATAAGTGCATTATTTAACAATATAAAAACCTCCTAAATCTAAGTTCCTATTAGAAAAACTCGCATTCGCTGGTCCTTTAGAGAATGTGTACGTTTTTCTTATACTTGGCACCTTAAAATTTCAACTGCGTCGACTTTGCTTCCTTGCTGAAATTTTAAACTTCCCTAATGTACAACAAAAATATACCTATTTCAATATCTCCCTCCTAGAATACATGATTTCTAGATGATATGAAATGATCAGGCTAATTCAGTACCACTTTTTACCGATTCGTTCAAATAACAACCAGTGGGGCCCCCTCTGGTTGAAGTTTCACTTTATCTGCACCCCATTTTATTTTGGGCATATGATACAGAAAAAGTGTATGGCGAGGTGAAATAATGGACCCTTTTAAACAGATGGGTGATTGGAAAAAAAACATGGATCAATTTTTTGGTGATAATTTTTGGGATGAATTTGAAGGTATCATTAAACCTAACATTCCACAAATTAACCTTTATCAAACAGAACATGAGCTTTTCTGTGTTTTAAATATTCCTGGGTTACATGATTTGGAGAAGATTGATATTTATGCTGACATGGCTACGCTAGAACTAAGAGGTGTTATTGATCTTGAGTTTGGTGGAGGTCAAGTTATAAAGGAAGAAATTCTGCAAGGCGCCTTTGAACGGCAAATTTCACTGCCTTTTCCAGTACGTTCCGATAAAATAACTGCGACCTATCGTAATGGACTTGTATATATCCGGTTACACCGACTCATTTCTGAAACAAGCAATAAACGAAGAGTAAATGTCAAATTACTGGAGGATGAATAAGAAGTAGTGTAGTGTCGTTACCCATTAACCATCAAGGTAATACTTAGAAACTTGTCACTACCAATCTTTTTTCAAAGTGAGAAATGTACTTCCTATCAATAATGCTAAAAGAGGACGGGACAAAAGCATTTAATCAAAAGATAAATCCGAATAAATGGCCTTTCAAGAACCGCTTCAGAAATATACTCCGCTTTCCATGGGCGGCTGGTGAGCCTCCGGATGCTCCGCATTCCGAGGTCTCACCTAGGCCTTCCTCCCATAGGGGTCTCCGTATATTTCTTACGCTTATGCTAGCTATCATTCGTCTTTTGACTAAAACTTTTTGTTATGCCCCAGCCACTTCTTATTAAAAAATCCCTATTGAAGCAAATACAATAGCAACTGCTACAGAGATTACTGGTATCAATACAGCGACAACAAAGATATCTTTATAGCTATCTTTATGTGATAAACCTGTTATCGTTAAAAGTGTTAAGACGGCACCGTTATGAGGTAGTGCATCTAAACCTCCTGAGGACAGGGACGCAATTCTGTGGAATGCCTCGGGTGAGATGCCGCTGTTCATGGCAATATCGTAGTATTTTGAACCCAATGCCTCGAGTGCTATTCCCATTCCTCCAGATGCTGAACCAGTAGCACCTGCGAGGATATTAACTGCTACCGCTTCAGAAATTAATGGATTACCCTTTATTCCCATCAACATTTCCGTCAGCTTATCAAATCCTGGGACAACTTTTACCACAGTTCCAAAGCCGACAGCCGCGCTTGTGTTTATAATCGCAGTAACAGAGCCCACCGCTCCACCATTAATTGCTTTAACAAAACTTTTAAATTTGTGGAGATTAAGAAGCATAATTAGTACAATACCTGTCAGAAGAGCTAATACAATGTCCCATTTAAATACATTTAAAGTAACGAGAACGGATATAAGCGGTAGTAAAGAAAGGAAAAAGTTTGGTGTGTTCCCTTCTTCATCTGTCATGTTTTTATCTTTAGGTTCTGTATAGGTCTCTCCGTTATTGGTTAATTTCTTTTCTCTCCATCTTAGATAAAAATAACCGCCTCCAGCCATCACGATTGTGCCAATAATCCCCATTATTGGTGCAGCCATTGGATCGGTCTTAAAATAATCCATTGGGATCAAATTTTGAATTTGCGGAGTTCCAGGAACGGCTGTCATGGTAAATGTGAACGCACCAAGCGCAACGGTAGCCGGGATTAGCCTTCTACTAATGTTAGCCTCCCGAAATAACGTTAAGGCAAGTGGATAAACCGCAAATACAACAACGAATAAACTAACGCCACCATATGTTAAAACTGCTGCAGATACTAATACTCCGAGGATTGCCCGCTTGGTTCCGATAATTTTTGTCAACGCTACTGCCACTGACTTTGCCATACCTGTGTTTTCCATAAGCTTACCAAATATTGCACCTAACATGAAAACCGGAAACCAAGCCTTCGCAAAGTCAACAAAACCTCCCATATACGTATCCTTATATGCGCCTAATAGATCGAGACCACCAGTTAACGCTACTACCCCTGCCGCAATTGGTGCTACCCAAATAATAGACCAGCCAAGATATGCTAAAGCCATTAAAACAATAAGTCCCAGTATTATTCCTAACATAAAACTTCTCCTCCACCCTTTTCTAATTTTTAAGACTTAAAATTACAAATAGACTGCCCTTAACCATTACATAAAAAGGCTACCCCAAAGCCTCTATCCACTTATCATTATTGAGCTGTGTAGCCACCGTCGAGGACGACTGCTTGCCCGGTTATCCCTTTTGCCTTATCACTTGCCAAAAACATAGCGTAGTCGGAGATTTCCTTGACTTCTAACAACCGTTTTTGAGGAACCAATGGATATAAAACTTCTTCCAGGACTTTTTCTAATGGTACGTTCCGGTTCTTCGCTAAATCTTTAAATTGCCCACGGACAAGTGGTGTGTCTACATATCCCGGACACATGGCATTTACTGTTATTCCATCTGCTGCGCCTTCTAAAGCGGCAACTTTCGTTAACCCAATAACGCCATGTTTTGCACTGTTGTATGCTGCTTTACCTGAGAAACCAATAAGACCATTAATGGAAGCCATATTTATAATTCGCCCTGACTTTTGCTTTTTCATGATAGGAAATACGTGCTTTGTTGCCATAAAAGGCCCCACAAGCATCACTTTGGTAATAAACTCAAACTTCTCTGTTGGAAATTCCTCCAATGCTGCAACATGCTGTAACCCCGCATTGTTAATGAGAACATCCAATCTGCCATAATGATCAACAGTATTGTCGATGGTGCTTTGCAGTTCCTCTTCTTTTGTTACATCACATTTTAGTCCGATACAATCATATCCCTGGCTTTTTAATTCCTTGGTAACCTCGTTTATCTTTTCTTCGTTCACATCTGTGAAGGCTACCTTTGCTCCATGCTTTGCGAACTCCACGCCAATTTCATACCCAATTCCACTTGCTGCCCCCGTTATATACACCACTTTGTTTTCTACCATTTTAAATCCTCCCTACCGTTTAATATGTGGCCACTTTCAGTTCATCAGAAATACCTAAGGTTGCATTCGTTGATTCGATAACTTCTTCTACAGTCCACCCTTTCGCAACCTCCATCAACACAAGACCATCCTTTTCCACATCAATGACGGCACGCTCCGTTATAATGCGGCTTACCACCCCTTTCCCTGTCAATGGTAGCTGACATTGTTTTACTATTTTTGATGCGCCTTCTCTGTTCACATGCTCCATCACAACGACGATCTTTCTTGCACCATGCACGATATCCATCGCGCCACCCATCCCCTTAATCATCTTTCCGGGAATCATCCAATTTGCTAGATCTCCATTTTCGGATACTTCCATCCCGCCGAGAATTGCAAGGTCCAAATGCCCTCCACGAATCATGGCAAATGACTCGGCACTACTAAAAAAAGAAGCACCCGAAGAAGCAGTTACTGTTTCCTTTCCAGCGTTAATTAACTCGGGATCAACCTCTTCCTTTAAAGGAGACACTCCTATTCCCAATAACCCATTTTCTGATTGAAGAACTACCTCCTTATCCTGTTGAATGAAATTAGCAACTATAGTAGGTATCCCAATCCCAAGGTTTACGTAGTAACCGCTTACAATTTCTTGTTCAGCTCTTTTCGCAATTGTTTCTCTAACCAATCCCTTATCTATCTGTTTTAACATCCTTTACTACCTCCCAGATATAAGTCGTTATGCTTCTTGTTTAACGGTTAAGCGTTCTATTCTCTTCTCCTGTATTCCTACAATTATTCCATCAACATAGATTCCAGGAGTATGCACTTGCTCCGGATCGAGGAAATCCGCCTCAACGAAGTCTTCCACCTCTGCGATCGTCCTATTTCCTGCTGCAGCCATCATGGGATTAAAATTACGTGCAGTTTTGTTATAGATTAGGTTTCCACTTCTATCTCCAAGTGCTGCTCTGACAAGACTGAAATCCGCTTTTAAGGCTGTTTGAAGCATGTAATCCCGTCCTTCAAATCTGCGAACTTCTTGACCTTCAGCAATTGGTGTGCCGACACCAGCGGGAGTGTAGAACGCTGGTATCCCTGCACCTCCTGCACGAATCCTTTCCGCTAATGTTCCCTGAGGAATGAGTTCAACTTCTAGTTCACCTGATAAAACCTGCCGTTCGAATTCTTTGTTTTCCCCAACATAGGAACCGATCATTTTGTTAATCTGGTTATTCTCAAGTAATAAACCAAGCCCCCAATCGTCCACGCCACAATTATTTGAGATAACAGTCAGATGCTTTACTTTGGATTCTACCAACGCTAGGATCAGGTTTTCTGGGATTCCAACAAGTCCAAATCCGCCAACCATTATCGTCGAGCCATCTTTAATCTCCGTTACTGCCTCTTGAAAAGATTTATACACCTTTTTCATGTCATACACCCCCTTCATCCTATACAAGCAAAAATCGTGCCAACTTTTATAAACGATAAAAACCCGCCGTTATAGTCTTTTTCCTTTTCAACTTAAAGCACTGTTTCAGATTCATGGAAAAAAATTATTACTCACCTTTCGAAAGCCTTTACATAGATAAACAAAAATAAAAATTCCACGATACCGGAATGGATTCCGATATTATGGAATTTAGTTAAGCCCATATTTTTTTACCTTTTCATAAAAGCTAGACTTTCCTACGTTAAGCATCTTTGCTGCTTGTATCTTATCTCCATTACATTTCTTTAAAGCATTTTGGATTGCTTGTTTTTCTGTTTTTTCAAGAATTACCTTCAAATCATCGGTTGGATGGTTAAGTGGAGCTTCACGAAGCAAATGAGCGGGTAAATCATCCGTTCCAATTGTTTCCTTGCTAGTTAAATGAACTGCTGATTCAATCACATTCTCAAGTTCTCTTATATTTCCTGGCCACTGATAGTGCATAAAACACTCCAAAACTTCAAAGGAAAAATCCATCACCCGCTTACCCGAACGTTTTGTTATTTTATCTAAAATAAACTTAGATAAAATTCTTATATCTTCTTTTCTTTCCCGGAGCGAGGGGATTTGTAGTTGGATGACATTTAGACGATAAAATAAATCTTCACGAAACCGATTTTCTTCTATCATTTTTTCTAAAGATTGGTTTGTAGCAGCGATGATTCGTACATCTACTTTTCTAGGTTTCGTTGCTCCAATTGCTTCTACCTCTCCTTCTTGTAGTGCCCGAAGAATTTTCACCTGTGCTCCTAAAGGCATATCACCTATCTCATCCAAAAATAATGTACCTCCATCTGCCAATTGGAATTTTCCTAATTTGCCTCCCTTTCTCGCATCCGTAAATGCCCCTTCCTCATAACCAAACAGCTCCGACTCTAATAAATTCTCAGGAATTGCCGCACAGTTCACCTTAATAAAGGCTTTCTTATTGCGTTCGCTTAAGTGATGAATACTATGCGCAAACAGTTCCTTCCCTGTTCCGCTCTCTCCTGTAAGCAGGATAGAAACATCGCCTGGTGCTACTTTTTTAATTTTAGTCTTAATTGCATTCAGCTTCGGGGAGCTCCCAACTATGTCATGAAGGGAGTACGTATTACCATACTGATCCCGCACTTGTTTGCGATAATGTTCTAGCTCCAGTAAAAGATCCTTTATATGACTATTCATGTTTAGCCATTCTTCTGTATCACGGTAAAGCACGGTACCAACTGCCCCGACCACCTTCCCTTCAGAGCGTACTGGAATTCTATTCGCTATCATATGGTTTCCCCGAATATATTGCAGGTCGGCTATTTCTTCCTCACCGCTCCTCGCAACAATGTGCATTCTTGTATTTTCGATGATCTCTGTAACATGTGCACCAATAGCTTCTTCCTTCGTTACGTCAAGAAAATGACAGTAGCTGTTGTTTAAATAAGTAATCAGCCCCTCACTATTTACAACAACTAGACAGTGATACGCATTTTCGAAAACGGTTTCAAAAATCTCATCTTTATACTCTTCCTTAAAAGGTAGCATGAACACATCCCCCTTTTTAGAAAAACTCGCATTCGCTCGTTTTTAGCGAATGTATACGTTTTTCATATACTATAAAATTGCCCTTCCACCCAAACGCTTTAACAGGATCTTTCTCCAGTTATCTGCTAGTAGTTCACAATGGGCTAGGTCATTTGTTAAGCGCAGATCATCTTTGTATAAATGCATTACTTCATTACACGCAGCAATTGTCCAATTCGGATAAGGACGTTCCAACAATGTTAAATCAGAGCCAGCTTGCATATTTCCTTCTTTTAAAACTCGAAAATACCACCCTGTTTTTCCGGTTTTCAGCATTTTCATAGCCATTTCTTTATCCAGGAAGCGCGTGTCCGACTTAGGTTGTGATACTTGAAGCACCGTATCTCCCACGGCATAGCTATCGCCAATGCAAACAGATTGCTCTCCCATTTCTAATACAGCCATATCTTCTCCCAGTTCTCCAAAGTCGGAGAATGGCGGATCTAATATGTCATTCCAATAGGTGTAATGCTGGATTGGGTAGCAAAAAATAGCCTTGTCTGGATTATCTGTTACTTTATTTCCGTCCAACCCTGTTTTCCCAACAAAGGTCTTTATCTCAGGATGTGGCGCAAACCTGTGCTTATCCCTAATAAATATTTTATGTACATAAGGTTCCTCCATTATGTCACCCGCTTTATCTATGGTATAGTATCTTTATTCTACGAGGAAATAATAATTTATTGGTTTTGGACAAGAAGACTCCATCCTCAAGCCTAGCTAGGGTGGAGATGAATTGTCTGGTTTTCCTGTATTAATTATAATGCGAACGGATGTGCGCACGGTTATTTTCTGATATAATAGGTATAACATTTCTGTAAGAAAGTTGTGAAAAATATGTACATTCACAAAGCCTATAAGTTCCGAATCTATCCAAATGCATTTCAAGAAGTCTTCATTACGAAGACGATTGGTTGCTCCCGTTTTGTGTTCAATCATTTTCTGCATCAATGGAATGAAGCTTACACGAAGACGGGAAATGGCTTGACATACAAGGCTTGTTCCGCCCAGCTTACACAACTCAAAAAACAATTGGGGTGGCTCCAAGAAGTGGATAGCATAGCCGTGCAGTCAGCGCTTAAACACTTGGCTGATTCGTATAAGCGCTTTTTTAAAAAACAAAATAAAGCTCCGCGCTTTAAGTCCAAGAAAAATCCTGTTCAGTCTTATACAACAAAGTGTACCAATCATAATATAGCAGTAGTGGGAAACAAACTCAAATTGCCCAAATTAGGTCTTGTCAGATTCGCCAAGAGCCGGGAAATTGACGGACGTATCTTGAGTGCTACGATAAGGCGCAATCCGAGTGGAAAATATTTTGTTTCGGTTTTAGCTGAAACGGAGGTACAACCGTTAACCAAAACAGGTTCTACTGTTGGAATCGACGTTGGTCTCAAAGATTTTGCCGTTCTTTCGGATGGAACAGTATATAAGAATCTGAAACATTTTCGTACATTAGCGTCCCGATTGGCAAAAGAACAGCGTATTCTATCACGACGTAAAGAGCTGGCGATAAAGCAAAAACGAGCCTTACAAGACGCCAAGAACTATCAAAGACAAAAACGGAAAGTGGCGCGTCTCCATGAGCGTATCAGCAATGCACGGAAGGACTACCTGCATAAAATTTCTACTGCTATTGTCAAAAACCACGACATTATCGGGATCGAAGACTTGCAGGTGTCCAACATGCTGAAAAATCATAAATTGGCAAAAGCCATTAGCGAAGTGAGCTGGTCACAGTTTCGACAGATGCTAGAATACAAAGCGACTTGGTATGGAAAGCACGTGATAACCGTTGCCAGAAATTTTCCGTCCAGTCAGCTATGCTCCACACCGAATTGTGGCTATCAAAATAAAGCCGTTAAAAATCTCGGGTTGCGTCAATGGGTTTGTCCCTATTGCGGCGCACATCATGACCGAGATAAGAACGCAAGCTTGAATCTTAAAAACGAAGCGTTACGACTTCTAACTGCGGGGACGCAGGGATAGCCTAATAACATAACTTTCGGTTACGAAGGTGTTCTTAGGAATCCCCCACTTCAAACGTTCGTTAAGTGGGGGTCATTCAATAGAGTATAACATAGACGAACTGGAGGAATGTAAAATGTCTCAATACAAGAAAGCTATTTTTGCAGGTGGATGTTTTTGGTGTATGGTGAAACCTTTTGACCAGTGGGATGGTGTGCAGCAAGTCATCTCGGGTTATACGGGTGGGCATGTCGAGAATCCGACTTATGAACAAGTTAAAGCGGGCGACACTGGTCACTATGAAGCAGTGGAAATCACCTACAATCCTGATGTGATCTCCTACAGCGAGATACTAGAATTATATTGGCGCCAGATTGATCCTACCGATGATGGTGGACAATTCCAGGATCGTGGAGATTCCTATCGTGCTGCCATCTTTTACAGTGATGAAGCACAACAAAGCGCTGCAGAGCTTTCTAAAAAAGAACTTGCCCAGAGCGGTCGCTTTAAAAAACCGATTGTAACCGAGATCCTACCTGTCGCAACATTTTACCCTGCTGAGGAATATCATCAGGATTTTTACAAAAAGAATGAGCAAGAATATAAGGAAGACCGCGCAAAATCCGGCAGAGATGAATTCATTGAAAAGACCTGGGATTAATCGAGCTTAGCTATTCTAGGTACAGGTATTCTAAAATCCGTAGATGTGACAAGCTTATTCCCTAAATACTCTACCGCTCTTCACATGATAATAGTATAATAGCCTTTATCTCGGTACAACCTTCCGCAAGACTAACAATCAGTGAGGGAAGAACAAAACCCCCACTGATTGAAGTTTCACTTTATATATTCATAGATTAGGAGCGGATTTTTTGTTCAGTCGCGATTCTTTAACACCTTTAAAAATGCTTTTGTTTAGTTTTCATGCTACAAATACGATTATTCTGAGTTACTTGCCCTTGTATTTAAAATATAAAGGGCTAAATGGTACTGAAATTGGTTGGGTGCTCGCAGTGGGGCCACTTGCATCTATCTTCGCGCAGCCCTTTTGGGGGTATATGAGTGATAAATACAAAACAGTCAAACGGATTATTCAGATTTGTATCGTGGGGCTGCTTGTAACTAGCGTTATCTTTTTCCAGATGAACACATTACTCGCAATTATTCTTATGGGGGCCATTTTCTATTTCTTTGTTACCCCGATTGGAGCTTTAGGAGACAGCCTAGCTCAACGTCGTGCAGAGCATTTTGGCGTTTCTTTCGGTGCAATTCGCTGGTGGGGTTCAGTTGGTTTTGCTACTTCTTCTCTGATTATTGGCGAAGTACTTACAAGAGTGGGAATAGAATACATGATCATCCCATTTCTATGCTTCGGAGTGCTTGCTTTAGTCGTGTCCTTTGGGTTGACGGATGTAAAAGTTGATTCCGAACCGGTTCAGTTAAGAGACGTTAGTGCCATTATTAAAAACAAGTCCTTTGTTATTTTCTTGTTACTTATTATGTTTCTAACGATTACACACCGTGCGAATGATAGTTATATCGGCCTTTATATTTCACAGCTTGGCGGAAGCGAAGGGCTCGTTGGGTTTGCCTGGTTTACTGGAGTTCTTACAGAGGCTCTTGTCTTTGCAACAGCGGGCATTTGGTTCCGTAAATACCATCCGCTTGTGTTTATCATTATTGCGGGTGCGATTTACAGTGTAAGATGGTTTATCTATGCTACCGTTGATAACCCAATCCATATTATTGGGCTACAATTCATGCATGGTTTAACCTTTGGTGTTTTCTATTTGGCAGCATTCAATTATGTTTCCCGATTGATTCCAAAACTACTGCAATCAACAGGACACCTTGTGTTTTTTGCCACTTTCTTTGGGGTATCAGGGATTATCGGTTCACTGGTGGGAGGATCTATTATCGATTCCCTTGGCGGTGAAACCTTATACTATGGAATGGGTATCCTTGCCACAATGGGAACAATACTCATTACACTCTATCACCTACTTCCTTTCGGTAAAGAAGCATATGTGCATCAACGTGATCAATAAGAAGACGTAAAAAAATCACATTCGCTAGTGTATAGCGAATGTGATTTTTTCTTATGCAGCTATTTCGTATCTAATTCAAGAAAATAAAGTACAGGATGAAAATGACGAACAGTAAATACATAATAGGGTGTATCTCTTTAGCGCGTCCCTTTAATAGCATGGTTATCGGATAGAAGATAAATCCAATCGCAATCCCTGTCGCAATGCTGTATGTTAACGGCATTGTCACGACCGTTAAAAAGGCAGGTACAGCAATTTCAAACTGATCCCATTCAATACTCTTTAAGGAAGATGCCATTAATACACCAACAATGATTAAAGCAGGCGCGGTTACTTCAGAAGTTACAATACTTAATAGCGGTGAAAAGAACAATGCCAAGAGGAAGAACCCAGCCGCTACTACAGCAGTAAATCCAGATCGTCCGCCAGCTCCTACCCCTGCAGTGGATTCTACATAGGATGTAGTCGTTGATGTACCAAGTGAAGCACCGACAACCGTTGCAGCTGAATCAGCAAACAATGCTTTACCAGCACGAGGCAGCTTATTGTCCTTCATCAATCCGGCCTGGGTCGCTACTGCAACTAGGGTACCCGCTGTATCAAAGAAATCAACAAATAGAAAAGTTAGAATAACTACAAGCATTTCAATGGTAAAGATCTCCCCAAAATGTGAAAAGGCTTGTCCAAAAGTTGGCGCAAGACTCGGTACTTCGCCAACTACTCCTCCTAACCCTTGTGGTGGTGAGATTAATCCAAAGATCATACCGACAATGGCAGTAATCACCATTCCATAAAAAATACCGCCTTTAAATCCTAAAGTTAAAAAAATCACGGAAATAATAACACCGAACACAGCAAGCATCACGGTTGGAGAAGTCATGTCTCCAAGTGCTAACAGCGTCGCATCATCGCCGACAATAATGTTGGCATTTTGGAAACCAACAAACGCGATAAATAATCCAATCCCTGCTCCCACAGCCATTTTTAAATTTGCTGGGATGGCATTAATGATTTTCTCTCTTATTCCTGTCAAAGTTAGTACAATAAAAATTAGTCCTGAAGCTAAAACCCCTGCAAGAGCTGTTTCCCAAGGGATTCCATATCCTAATACAACCGTGTACGCGAAAAATGCATTTAAGCCCATTCCTGGCGCTAAAACGATAGGATATCTCGCTATGATCCCCATAAACAATGTACCAACTGCAGCCGCAATTGCTGTTGCTGCAAAAATAGCACCTTGGTCCATTCTTGTTACCCCATTCGGTAACTGATCGACTCCTTCTAATGATAAAGTCGATGGATTTACAAATAAGATATAAGCCATAGCTAGGAAAGTGGTTAATCCAGCCATAAACTCTGTTCTATAATTTGTTCCTAATTCTTCAAAGCGAAAATACTTTTTCACGCCTCTTCCTCCCCTTTACATCATTCATATTTACGAATAGAAAAACGCACATGATCCGTGATCAGGCGCGTTTTCACTAGCAGAAAAGACGTATAAAAATGCGAGGTAATCTCGCAAAACAAGACGAATACTTCTCTGCGTAGTCAGATCATTTACGGCGATCTGTAGATACTTTGGGCCATATTCCCGAAATTATACGCATCTCTATTAAATTCAATTCTTATCATACTAGGTCATTTGCTCTAAGTCAATCAAAAGCGAACAATAACTTTAATTAAAAGTCCATTGTTCGCTTTCACGAGCCTTATTTTACGTATCACTCTTCATTTACAGTTTACACTCAACTAGTGTGATCGCCTCTTTTTTACATCTTCCACTCATTTGGCAAAAAACATCATTTTTTAGAACGCTAATTAGTTAATGCTTATAAAATATCGTTTCTTTTAAATAGCCTCTCTATTTTTATGTAGTATGAAATTTTTTTCACGAGTGTAGTTAAAACAAAAACGATAAGTAGGATTAATGTAATAGAAGCTCCTGGCGGTGTACCTACTTTATAAGAAACGACTAGACCACTAAACATCCCTATTAAAGCAAGCACTATTCCGATTAAGATTACCCCATTAAAACGATTACTTAAACGCATCGAGATAGCTGCAGGTAGAACAATAATTGCTGAAACCAGTAAAGCTCCCACGATAGGCATCGTCACCGCAATCGTGACCCCTGTTAAGATATTAAACAATACAGACATCGTTTTGATCGGTAAACCGGCTGTGAAGGCTGTTTCTTCATCAAATGTTAAGATATACAATGGTTTCCTAAAAATTAAATATAAGAGACCAATCATAATCGTTAGGACAAATAACATCCATACTTGCTGTTCACTAATGGTGACAATAGAGCCAAATAAAAATTGGTTCATACTTAAAGTTGCGCCGCCGTCATTTAATCCCATCAGAACTAATGCTAGCGCCATCCCGGCCGACATTAGAATTGCGATAGAAATTTCCGAATACGTGCGATACACTACACGCAAATATTCTAACACTATGGCAATCACCGACACCAGTATAATATTGGTAAAAGTCGGATTGACACCAATTAACAAGCCTAGTGCCACACCCGCTAAGGAAACATGTGATAAGGTATCTGCCATCAAAGACTGTCTACGTAAAATTAAAAACAACCCTAACATAGGTGCAATTAACGATATTAAGAATGAGGCTTGGAAAGCTCTTTGCATGAATCCATGGAAAAACATCTCCAAGGTGAGTCCTCCTTCCTCACTAGCTCAATATGCTTGTCAGCGTAATGTCGAATCTCTTGATGGTCGTGGGTAACCATTAAAATTCCCTTCCCATGTTCTCTACTATTGTGCTTTAGTAATTTATAAAATTCTTCACGAGAATTTGTATCCATTCCTGTTGTAGGTTCATCCAATACAAATAAATCAGGGTCTGTTGCAAACACACGTGCAAGAGAAATTCTTTGCTTTTGCCCACCAGATAACTCCCCTATTTTTCTATGACGCATCTCCCACATTCCAACTGAATCAAGGGAGCGTCGAACATGCTCCCTGTCATCTTTATCTAGTTTTTTAAACCATTTACCTCTTTGATAACGACCAGATTGGACGAGTTCCAGTACTGTACTCGGAAATCCAGCGTTAAAAGATGCAACTTGCTGGGAAACATATCCGATAACTAATTTTTCCCCAATACGGTTTATAGGTGAAATTTGGACACTTCCTTTTGATGGTTTAAGTAAGCCTAGAATATTGCGCAGTAATGTCGTCTTTGCTGCGCCATTTTCTCCCGTTAACATTACGAAATCTGACGCATCCACTGCATATGAAATATTCTCTAATATTGGTTCTTCTTCATACTGAAAGGCAAGGTTTTTCACTTCAATATAATGCATCATTAAGCGACCTTTCTTTACATATTTTCTATTTATCCCGGAGTAACCGTCCGTAAGACTCCCACCTCAAAACATGAGGTGAAACCGTGATGGTTAAGTGAGAGTATACGGACGCTAACGTTCAACTAACAATCAGTGGGGGAAGAATGAAAACTCCCACTGATTGAAGTTTCACTTTATCTACAATGAGTCTAAGTTCTAGTTATTTAATACTTAACTGTAAAGATTTTAAGTTCTGACGCATTGCCTCCACATACCCTAAATCCTCATCTTGTAATTCTTGAGACAATACTTCTAAGTCATATAATGCTGCGGTCTCTGTCCCTGTTTCAGTAGCGACAGTTTCGGCAATTGCTGAATTGGCTCCCTGTTGATAATAAATTACTGGAACATTATGTTCCTTCACTAGGTCTGAGATTTCGCCAAGTCGCGATGGGCTTGGCTCTACTTCTGTGGATAACCCACCAATTGCGATTTGCTCTAAATTATACCGCTGTGCAAGGTATCCAAACGCTTGGTGTTGCACTACAAAAGCACGATTTTCAACATCCTTAAGCACATCCTGATATTCTTTATCTAATGTTTGCAGCTCTTCATTAAAAGCTTCTGCATTTTTTTCATAAATATCTTTTCCATCTGGGTCTGCTTCAATTAATGCATCACGAATAATATTAACTTGCTCTTGTGCCAATACTGGATCTAACCAAATATGTGGATCGTGAGACTCGTGATCATCAATAATAATGGACACTGGCTCCGATTCCGCATACGTATTATGATCTTCATCAAAAAGGAGCGCTCGGACTTCAAAGCTTTTTCCTGTTGTTTTGTACTCAAAGTGACTCGTTCCTTGATCAGATAATGTTTCCCATTCCTCAGTATCATTTTCACGTATATACCAATGCCAATGATCATAGTTCACATCTTCAGGAAGCTCTGCTTCAAGTGTCACAACATCGCCTGTATGATAGTGATCCGCCAATCCAACGATTTCAACCGATTGAACACTTTCATGTTCATTACCTTGACTAGATTCTTCACTATCAGCTTGATCGTGATCATGTTCGCCTTCTTCGTCATCTCCGTGATGATGTCCATTATGATCATCAATCACAATTTCTATTGATTCTGATGCTGCATATTCATTATGGGAGTCATCGAAAAGAGCTGCTCGGAGCTCAAAACTTTCTCCTGAAGCCTCATATTCGAATTCAGCTTCCCCCTGATTTGGTACAGTTTCCCATTCCGCATCAGTATGTTCCTTTCTATACCAGTGCCAGTGATCATATTCTGCCTCCTCATTAAGTTCGGCTGTTAATTCGATCATGTCACCAGTATGATAATGGTCCGCAACACCTTGAATGGTCATATTTGCATTCGATTCTTCATTTTGCTCTCCCGCATGTGCAAGATCTGAACTTTCCGTATCCACTAAATCCACACCATCAGCAGTACGTGCGATCACAAGGTCATCATTTTCTACTGTGTTTAATAAACTTTCCACCCAATGTTCCATTTCTTCGCTGCTATATACAAAGACATCTGCTTTACTAACACCTGCTACGTCTTGTGCACTTGGTTCATAATGATGGGCATTTTCTCCCGCAGAAACCATTAGTGATACATCTGCCCGATCCCCTGCTACTTGTTGAGTAAATTCATACATTGGATAAAATGATGTTACAACAGATAACTCGCCATTCGTAGTACTTGCATCCTCATTTTGATTACATCCCAAAAGAGTGACACTCAAGATTAAACTAAATAAAATGATAACTAGCCAATTTCTCTTCATTATTCATTCTCCTAATATTGCTTAATACGTAATCATTACGATTTATTAGTTAAAAAAAATACCTTCTTCTTTAAATTAAATTGTTTCTAAACCTTCAATTAAAGGTTTGCGGAGAAATATCACGCCAATTAAATAATTAATGTGCTAGCATTTCCCGAACAATCCCATCCTTGTCTAATTCAGAAGGATAATACGTCGGCCAATTCGTAACTTCCTCTAGAAGTGCTCCACGATCATCTCCCCAATATAAATGAAAATGATGTGAATCTACTGGGAATATATCATGGTCACTAAATTGAATGTACTGCGGCATTTCATCTGCCCCATCAACTAATTCAAATATAAATCGAACACCTCTATTACCTGCTTCATAGGTAAGAATTTCGTACCCATCTGATTTGTATTCACCTGAATATTCATCCCCGTTTTCGAAAAATGTAACATGGCCATCCTCAATAATGATTCGCTCCACATCGGTTTCATATCCAATGGTGTAGTACTCCTCGTATTCTTCCTCTGTCATATCTCCATCCTCTGCTTTTTGTTCAAACACTTCGTCTAAATCTCCAGACAAAAGATATGGGTAAACCGACTGCCAGTCTCCTTCCCAATCAGATAATTCACGATCTTCTACTTGATTATCTTCAAAGTAACCTTTATATATTTGTTGACTTGCTTCATCATGTCCATGATGATCATCAATGACAACTTCAACTGGCTCGGATTGAACACTAGGTTCGTGGTCATCATTGTATAAAACAGCTTTAATTTCTAAACCATCTACTGTTGCTTCACCTGTAAAAGATTCGGACTCTTGCCCTGAAATAACTTCCCATTCACCTTCGCTTTCTCTACTGAACCAGTGCCAGTGATCCAAGTCCGAAGCTTCTTCCACTACTGCAGTTAGCTCAATTGTATCTCCCGTATGGTAGTGGTCCGCAACTCCTTCGATTTCAACACCTACTGGCGCTTCAATATCCTCTTCTTCATCTTTTTCATGGTCATGTTTCTCATCTGTATGTACTTCTTGTTCTTCTTCCTCTGTTGCATCCCCTTCCGCATCTTCCGTACCTTGACATGCTGTTAAGTAGATACTAATAAACAATAAGATTGATAAACTAGTAAGTAATTTTTTCATTTTCCCTCTCCCATTCTCTTTTTTAAATCGTAATGATTACGTTTTGAATAGTATCACTTTATTAACTACTCTGTCAAGAACTTAACGGATTAAATTTTATCAAAATCAGAATTTTATAATGCGCCTATTCATACAACAACTAAACTTCCATATTAGTCGAGCAGTTTAAAATTTCAGGGAACAACCAACTCTGTAAACTGCATGAAAACCTAAAAAAGATTCCAGTTATCATTTTTAATTGATAACTAGAATCTCTTTTTTTATTTACCAATAGTTTTTCAGCACTTGAGTCATTTGTTTCAGTAAACCTAGAAACACGACTATTGCATAATTTCTTTTACATACTGCGTAATTTCTTCACTTTGTTTATCAAGTTTGCTAATATCCTCGGTGAATTCTGTCATCACAGTGGACTGCTCATCTGTAGAAATTGAAATCTCTTCAATACTGTGTTTTAGGTTACTAATACTGGCCTGTATTTCGGATAAAGACTGCCCTATTGTACCGACGGCTTCTTTCGTACCATCTGAAAGCTTGCGTATCTCATCTGCTACGACACCGAAACCAAGACCTGCTTCTCCGGATCGAGCAGCTTCAATAGATGCATTTAAACCTAACAGATTTGTTTCTGCTGAAATGCCTTCAATCAATTGAACAACTTTACTGATTTCCTCTGAATTAGCTGTAGCAATAGAGGCTTGATTGTTAATATCAGTACTTGTTGCGGATAAATTTTCAGCCTGTGCAGCTACATGTTCTACTTTTGCCTGCAGACTGTTAATGATCCCGCGAAGCTCCAGTAATTCATTTCCTACTTCTTCCTCTTCTTGAAGCGTCGTGCTAATCATTAATGCTCCGACAATTTCACCATTTTCATCTGTTAGTGGAGAGGATGAGCTTTGTATAGCGACACCAACATATTCTTTTGGAATATGTTCATTTGTTTTTTCTCCAGCTATCGCCTTTATAAGCGCCTGATTTTCTTCTTTCATGGCAAAATCTCCGACCTTAACCCCTATGTCATAGCTTTTAGAAGGAGAAAAGTATACATAATTTTCTTTATCTGTTACTGCAATAATAGTATTTTCACCGAGTATTTCCTTTAATAAAGGAGCAGTAATTACCATAGCTTTAAGTGTGGGATGCATGTGTTTCTCTCCTTAATTTTGGTTTGTAATCTTTTTCATTGAGCGCACGATTTTTTTGCTTTTATTATCAAGATTTTGAATATCATCCATGAACTCCACCATAATTTTAGACTGTTCTTCTGAGGATGCAGATACTTCATTAATACTTAGGGTAAGATTTTCAATGCTAGTACGAATCTCACTTAAGGATTTACCTATCGTTTTGACAGCTCCTTTTGTGTTATCAGATAGCTTACGAATTTCATCGGCAACCACCCCGAATCCTTTTCCCGCTTCTCCTGAACGTGCCGCTTCAATTGCGGCATTTAAACCAAGCAGGTTTGTCTGATTGGAAATTTGTTCAATCAGTTGAACTACTTCACCTATATGTTTTGAGTTATCATTTGCTTTGGTTGCCTGTTCACTAATATCATTACTTGTTGCTGACAATTCTTCAGCTTGTGCTGCAACGTTTTGGACTTTTCCTTGAAGACTGTCAATTACCTGACTAATGCTTTCTATTTCTTTATCGAGACGTACTTGATGCTCTAGCGTTCGGCTCATGGATAATAACCCAACAATCTCTCCATCTTCCTCTTTAATTGGTAATACATCCGTCACAACAGGAACGCCAAAAATGGATGGATCCATCGTAGCATCACTGATTTTTTCTCCTTTTATAGCACGAGTGTATACCTCATATTCAGGGATTGCGGGCGTTCCAACTGCTACATCAAGTTTAATCATAGTAGATGGTTCAAAGTACACGAATTTTTCTGTATCTATGATTCCCATTGCGGCGGTAGGGCCGAGGGTTTCTTTAATTATTGGGGCAATGTTAACGACTGCCTGTAAACTGCTGTTCATAGTTAAACTCCTTTTTTACTTTTACATGATTTAACTTATATAATATCGGCTTTTTACAAAGAAAAGTGAAGAAAATTGTCGAATTTTGGCAGTCGATTTAGATTTCCTACACAAAAAGTAGGGGATTTAGAATTTTAACTACACAAAAAACCCCCTTCTTCACAATTAATGTGAAGAAGGGGGTTCTATTTTGAAAACCTATCTTATCCCAAGCACATCGTTCAAACTGATATTGCAGGATTTCTAAATAATTCTATTTAAAAAGTCTACTCCCACTCAATTGTAGCAGGTGGCTTGCTCGTTACGTCATACACTACTCTGTTGATATGCTCTACATCGTTGACCAGGCGTGTGGATACTCTTTCAAGCACATCCCAAGGAATTCTTGCCCAATCGGAGGTCATGCCATCGATTGAGGTTACGGCACGAATACCGATCGTGTGATCATACGTCCGGGCATCGCCCATTACGCCAACACTCATAATGTTAGGAAGCACGGTAAAGTACTGCCAAATATCCCGATCAAGGCCGGCAGCAGCAATTTCTTCACGAAGGATTGCGTCAGATTCACGGACAATTTTCAATTTATCCTCTGTTACTTCGCCTAAAACTCGAATAGCAAGTCCTGGTCCTGGGAATGGCTGGCGCCAAACAATGCGGTCAGGGATCCCCAATTGGGAACCTAATTCGCGTACTTCATCCTTAAATAGTGTATTCAACGGCTCAATTAGTTCAAATTGCATGTTTTCAGGCAATCCGCCAACATTGTGATGGGACTTAATGGTTTGAGCAGTTTCTGTACCACTTTCAATAATATCTGTATAAAGTGTTCCCTGTGCTAGGAAATCCATATTTTCTAATTTCGCTGCTTCATCATCAAATACATAGATGAATTCGTTGCCGATGATTTTCCGTTTTTTCTCTGGATCATCTATACCTTTTAGCTTAGATAAGAATCTATCTTTGGCATCTACTTTGATAATATTCATATTAAAATCATCCGCGAATACTTTCATCACATCATCCGCTTCATTTTTACGAAGTAGACCATGGTCAACGAAAATACAAGTAAGCTGATCACCAATTGCTTTATGAATTAATGCTGCCACAACGGAAGAATCCACTCCGCCGCTCAATGCACATAAAACATTACTGTCTCCAACTTTTTCCTGTATTTTCTCTATCTCCATTTCAATGAAGTTTTCTATCGACCAGTCGCCCTCACTCTCACATACTTCATAGACAAACTGTTTTAATAAATGATTACCATACTCTGAGTTTCGCACTTCTGGATGGTATTGTACACCATAGCGTTTCTTAGATGGCTGGCTCATCGCAGCAATAGGAGTTGACGGGCTCGTTGCATCCGTCTGGAAGGTTTCTGGTACTTCGATTACTTTATCACCATGACTCATCCAAACTGTTTGTTTCTCTGGTGTATCCTGAAAAAGAACTGGCTGACCTTTTATATCAATAAGTGCTTTTCCGTACTCACGATTTTTAGCTTTTTCCACTTTTCCTCCGTAATGTAATGCCATTAATTGCATTCCATAACAAATACCGAGGATTGGAATATCGAGATCAAAAATCCCTTGGTCACAGCGGAAGCTATTTTCATCATAGACACTGTGCGGTCCACCGGATAGGATAATTCCTTTCGGGTTCATGCGTTTAATTGCTTCTGCGGTCAGCTTATGAGAGTGCAGTTCACTATAAACGCCAAGCTCCCGAATTCGTCTCGTAATTAGTTGGTTGTACTGGCTCCCAAAATCAAGAACTAGAATCATTTCATTGTTTTCCATTTGCTGTCTCCTATCTGTAACAATATTTTAGAACTCGGTAATAAAGGCATTCATTAATAGAAAAAGCCCAGACCTCTAGCTTCCCACAGCTAAAAAAAGCTGCAAAAAGGCAGAAATCCCAGGCTTTTTGTACACGTACCTATAGAAATTCTGCCTTCATAGTCAGAGCATTTACGGTGCTCCGGTAGAAACTTTCGATCCATATTATCGAGGATATACGAAAGGCATATATTTATTCAAATTCGTTTAATACTCCCTTATTCTACTAACCTTCAACAGACAGGTCAACCTAATATTCGTTTTATTAAATCTTTCCATAATTGCGTCAAATCACGTCCTTGAACATGACTGTACTCTTTTTGGTACAGCATTTGCTCATAACGGGAGGTTAACTTTTTCATGTCGTCTGTATGATAGGCATTATCTACCTGTTGTGCATACTCTCTTAACGTCTGATCTGGTTGTTTTTGTACGCCGTGATGGTTTAGTAGTTTAATTAGAAAATGATAAGCTTCCTGGAATCCTTGTGGTCCATCTGTTCTATCTAATTTTGTCGCGACTAGCTTTGCTTGCCAACGAAATCTCTTTCGATAGCCAAGAATTAACAGTATACCAAGTACAACGGCCACCACAGTGAAGAATATCCAATTGAATTGGAAGGAAAAACCATCATTGTCATTAGCCACACTTGCTGCTGTATCGTCCTCTTCTTCTACATTCTGTTCTGGCTGTTCTTGTTCTTCTTGTTGTTCAGGAGTTTCAGGTGCAGTCTCTTGATCAAGCTCATCATTGTTATTCATTTCTGCCTGAAAGTCAGTAGGATTGGAAAAACCTTGTGTTGGTTCAAAAGGAACCCATCCGATTTCAGGGAAGTAAACCTCTACCCATGAGTGGGCATTTGCATTTGTTACTTCGTATATATCTTGGTCACCGTTTCGACCAATGTTGAAATTCTTCACTTCACCACTAGTGAATCCTTTTGCCCATCTTGCTGGTATGTCCAGGGAACGCAATAAAACGACCATAGAAGTCGAGTAATTATCACAGTAACCAACCTTTGATTCAAATAGAAATTGATCTACATAATCCTCGTCTTCCTCAGGGACAGGAACATCCGTTGTTTGATAGACATAACCATTTGTACCGAAATACTGTTCAACCGCTTTTACTTTCTCATACCTTGTGTCAAAAGCGTCTGTGATTTCTTCTGCTAACTCTCCTACCCTGTCAGGAAGGTCGGGGAGTTGCGTATATTTATCATCGAGGAAAGGGTCATTATTACCAGCTTCCCTCAAATCTGTTAACGAAAATGTTGGCTGTTCATAAGTAATCGTATAGTTGTCAAGGCTGACTACCTCATTATTAATTCTTGTTTGAATGGAATTACTCTCCGCATCATAAAAGAAATCAGCTTCTGAAAGTGTGCTTGCGCTGTAAATTCCATATGGATGAACTAATTTATTAATGGAGGTATCGCCCATGAACTCCACCTGGGCCTCCCGTGCTTCCGTTTCCACACTCGGCAGGAAGGTACGTGTTAGCTCCCAATTGAAATCATCGAGCTGATTATAATCGGGAGGTGTCGAGGTCTCCCAACCTTTTCCTGTATATACATTCTTGCTCTCAATATGCCAATAATGGTCATCCTCGGCAACCGCTTCGAAAACCGGTGTATAATCCTGCACGAAGGACCCACCTAGTTGTGAGTCATCTTCTCCGTATCCAACCTTTTGGACCCCGCCTTCAAAATTCCCAGCATTTTCTGCTGTACTTTTAATAAAAGG
>NZ_JAIFZM010000008.1 GCF_022095695.1 Oceanobacillus jordanicus | reverse complement strand
TAAGGATGAATTTACTACAAGAACAGGTACTTGAACATAAAATGAACCAATCCCTTCTTCAATCTCTCCAATTACTGCAATATTCGAGTATGGATTTAATGGAATATATAAAGGAAATTGAAAAAGAAAATCCTTTAATAGAAGAAGTTATTTATCAGGATGGTGTTTCCTATTCCCATCCATCTAAAGTGGGGCTAGTAGCCCCTGTCGAATTAAATGCGAAGAAGTTAACCATGTATGAGAAACTAAAAAAGCAATTATATATGCTAACTATACCCAAGGAGATACATTATGCCGTTTTATATGGAATTGATTCACTAAATGAAAGCGGGTACCTTGAGATTGATTTGGAATTTTGGGCCAATGCATGTGACATAACCCTGCAAAGCGCTGAAAAAGCACTATTGTATATTCAATCGTTGGAACCAACTGGTATAGGAGCCAGGTCACTAAGCGAATGCATTTACCTACAACTAGCACAAGATGCCCCCGACCCTGACTTTTTACAAGACTTGTTAGAAGATAAACTAAATTGGGTTGCTGCAGGGGATGTTTCATCTATATCAAAATATTATAGTTTGTCCGAACCTGAGGTAGAAGGATTGTTGGCAAAGGTTAAAAGATGCGATCCAAAACCAGGGAAGCGGATAACAACCAAAATGACGAACTATATTACACCGGAAGCTTCTATTTATAAGCAACAGGGAAGATGGCATGTTTCGTTTTTTTCTTGGAGCAGCCCTAGCATAAAGATAAATCCAAATTATAAACAATTCGTGTCAGATGAAAAATACGTTGTACGTTACCTTAATAATAAATGGAGCCAAGTTGAATCACTTAGAAAAGCTATTTCAAATAGACTTAATACATTAGAACGGGTGATTCATTGTATAATAGAGAAGCAATCTCCTTTTTTCGAAAATGGCTTGTCCATGCTTCAACCTTTAACACTAAAAGAAATTGCAGATGCTCTTGAGTTGCATACTTCTACAATAAGCAGAACGGTTTCAAACAAATATATTCAAACAGCAAGTGGAGTATTTCCATTAAATTTTTTTCTGCAATCAGGAATTCAACAATCAGATGGTACGAAAACTTCTTCCATTGTTGTGAAACAACAAATCGCTGACCTGGTTAAAAACGAAAATAAACGGAAGCCATTATCAGATAGAGAGATTAAGGAAAAATTGGAGGCAGTGTACGGGCTACACATCGCCAGAAGGACAGTAATGAAATACCGTGAGCGCCAGGAAATCCCATCTTCTAGCAAGAGAAAGGAAACATGACATGAGAAATGTAATTTTATACACAAAGAACCCTTGTTCATTATGTGATGAAGCAAAAATGATGTTGGAGCTTCTTCAAAAGGATTATAGCTTTAATTTAATAGAAAGGGATATCGAAACGAATGATGAGTGGATGGAGCGCTATCATTTACTTATCCCATGTGTGATTATCGGAAAGAATTTTGTTGATGGTTCCCAAATGGGATGGAACACACTTGTACGAGCGTTTCAAAATGACGGGTGACTACTTTTTTGTAGAAGACGGAGGACTGAACAATTCATTTTGGTTGTGAAATTTTATATCTTTGCTATAATAAATGTCGAAGGAAGTTTTTTTTGATGTTTCTGGGACACAATATAACCATCTGGGACTTTTTGTGTCCAGCAAGAGGGGATCTAAATGAGTGATCTAATTGATTTGCAGAAAAAACTAGTTCCAGATTTAGTGGAAGTAATGCAGCAAAGGTATGCTGTATTGCACAGTGTAGACTTGTTTCAGCCAATTGGAAGACGTAGTTTGGCGGAAAACACTGGTTTGTCTGAAAGAAATGCCCGTAGTGAGGTCGACTTCCTATCTAAACAAGGACTCATAAAAATTACCACAAAAGGAATGTATATTTCAAAAGAGGGTAAGGTAATTCTAGAACAGTTGGCCGAATTTATGAATGAAATTAAAGGTTTAAGTGTTTTAGAAAAGCAAATCAAGGATAAATTGAATATTGAGCAGGTCATTGTGGTGCCTGGAAATAGTGATCAATATGAATGGGTCAAACAAGAAATGGGGAAAGCTTGTGTTTCCTTTCTTCAGTCTGTAGTAGATAACGAGGATATAATAGCTGTGACTGGTGGGACTACTATGGCAGCTGTAGCGAATGTCATGAACCCATTAGATAAAACAAATAATTATTTATTTGTACCAGCGCGTGGGGGAATTGGGGAAAAGGTAGAAAACCAAGCCAACACAATCGTTGCTGAAATGGCAAGAAAAGCCGGAGTAAACTACCGTTTGCTTTATGCGCCAGATCCTTTAAGTGAATCTGCTTATCAGACAATTATTAACGAGCCATCGATTAACGAGACACTTCAGCAGGTTAAGGGAGCAACAGTTGTCCTTCACGGAATTGGTGATGCCATGACAATGGCGAAACGTCGAAAAACACCCGAACAGGTGTCTGTGGAACTCTACAACAAACAGGCTATCAGCGAAGCGTTTGGTTACTATTTTGATGCAATGGGTAATGTTGTATATAAGGTACGCACCGTAGGCATTCAATTAGAGGACCTTCAAACAATCGATCATGTTGTGACCATTGCGGGCGGTAGCTCCAAAGGAAAAGCAATCGATTCTTATTTTAAACAGGGGAAGAGTAATCTTCTGATCACGGATGAAGCAGCTGCGAAAGAGATATTGAAGGGGTAACCCTTTTATATATAAAATTAATTTCTATTTATAGGAGGAATATACATGGCAGTAAAAGTAGGTATTAATGGTTTTGGTAGAATTGGACGTAACGTATTTCGTCAATCACTTAAAAATGATGAAGTAGAAGTAGTAGCAGTAAACGATTTAACAGATGCTAATATGTTAGCACACTTGTTAAAATACGATTCTGTTCATGGTAAACTTGATCAAGAAATTTCAGTAAATGGTTCGAACCTTGTTGTTGGTGGAAAAGAAATTAAAGTACTATCTGAGCGTAACCCTGCAGATCTAGGCTGGGGAGATCTTGGTGTAGAAGTTGTTATTGAATCAACTGGTCGCTTCACTAAAGGTGAAGATGCACAGAAACACATTGAAGCTGGAGCGAAAAAAGTAATTATTTCCGCACCTGCACAAGATGAAGACCTTACACTAGTTATGGGTGTAAACGATGATCAATACGATCCATCTAGCCATAACATTATCTCTAACGCTTCTTGTACTACAAACTGTCTTGCACCATATGCAAAAGTATTAAATGATAAATTTGGTGTTAAACGTGGCTTGATGACAACAATTCACTCTTACACTAACGATCAGCAAATCCTTGATTTGCCACATAAAGACTACCGTCGTGCTCGTGCAGCAGCAGAAAACATTATTCCAACAACAACTGGTGCAGCGAAAGCAGTAGGTAAAGTACTTCCAGAATTAAACGGCAAATTAAACGGTGGAGCAGTTCGCGTTCCAACTCCAGACGGTTCTCTAGTTGACCTAGTAGTAGAGTTGGATAAAAACGTTACAGCTGAAGACGTTAATGCTGCATTGAAAGAAGCTGCAGAAGGCGACCTTAAAGGAATCCTTGAGTACAGCGAAGAGCCACTTGTTTCTTCTGATATCGTAGGTAACTCACATTCATCAATTATTGATGGTCTATCAACTATGGTACTTGAAGATAACATGGTTAAAGTAATCTCTTGGTATGACAATGAAATGGGTTATTCTTCACGTTGTGTGGATCTAGCTGCATTTCTTAAAAAACAAGGACTGTAAGGTTCACCTTACCAGCAGTCAGGTTGATTAAAGCAGGCGGAGGAGGAGATAAATCCTCCTTCGTCTTTTGCTTGTTACATGATTAACCTCAAACTATTAAGGGAAAAGCTATATGTGTTACATAACTAAATAAAGCAGGAGGTTGTTTTAATGAACAAAAAAACACTTCAAGACGTTGACGTTAAAGGTAAAAAGGTCTTTTGTCGTGTCGATTTTAACGTACCAATGAAGGACGGAGAGGTTACAGACGATACTAGAATTAAGGCAGCCCTGCCAACAATCAAGTATCTTAGTGAACAAGGTGCCACTGTTATTCTTGCCAGTCATTTAGGTCGTCCAAAGGGCGAAGCTGTGGAAGAGTTACGCCTTGACCCTGTTGCAAAACGTCTTAGCGATCTTCTTGACAAAGAAGTAGTAAAAACAGACGAAGTATACGGCAGTGAAGTAAACGAAGCCCTATCTCGCTTAAGTGATGGCGATATTCTACTTTTAGAGAATGTACGCTTTGAAGCAGGGGAAGAAAAAAATGACGAACAGCTTGCTCAAGCATTCGCAGATATGGCTGACATCTATGTAAATGATGCCTTTGGCGCAGCTCATCGTGCACATGCTTCCACTGCAGGTGTTGCGGAGAAGCTTCCAGCAGTTGCTGGTAAACTTTTGGAAAAGGAAATTGCGGTACTGGGTAAAGCACTTAAAAACCCTGAGCGTCCTTTTACAGCCATTATAGGTGGAGCGAAAGTTAAAGATAAAATTAATGTAATAGATAACCTTCTTGATAAAGTAGATAACCTTATCGTTGGTGGTGGACTTGCGTATACGTTTATCAAAGCACAAGGCTATGAAATTGGAAAATCTTTATTAGAAGAAGATAAACTTGATCTTGCGAAAGAATTCATGCAAAAAGCAAAAGATAACGGCGTTAATTTTGTATTGCCAGTAGATGTTGTGGTAGCAGATGACTTCTCTGAAGAGGCAAATACCAAAATTGTAGATATTGAAGAAATTCCTGCGGATTGGGAAGCATTAGATATCGGGCCAAAAACGCGTGAGAAATACAGCCAGATTGTGGCAGATTCCAAACTAGTAATTTGGAACGGGCCAATGGGAGTATTTGAATTAAACGTATTTGCTGGTGGAACAAAAGCTGTTGCAGAGAGCCTTGCAAACACAGAAGGTTATACTGTAATTGGTGGTGGAGATTCTGCTGCTGCAGTAGAGAAATTTGATTATGCGGAAGACATGGATCATGTTTCTACCGGTGGTGGAGCATCCCTAGAATTCATGGAAGGCAAAGCACTTCCAGGTGTGGAAGCTTTAAACGATAAATAATTGTTTTTGAATCAAAATTTATTGAAGAGGTGATCGTATGCGTAAGAATGTGATTGCAGGTAACTGGAAAATGAACAAAGTATTGTCTGAGGCGACTGAATTTGTAGGAGAAGTTGTAAATAAAGCGCCCGAATCAGACCAGACTGAAGCAATTGTTTGTGCACCATTCCCTTTCCTTGCTAGCTTGGTGGAGCAAACAAAAAATTCACCAGTGAAAATAGCGGCACAAAACATGCATTATGAAGAAAGTGGTGCATTCACAGGGGAAGTAAGTCCTGGAATGTTAAAAGATCTCGGCGTTACACATGTCGTACTTGGACACTCTGAGCGCAGAGAGCTTTTTGCAGAAACAGATGAATCAGTAAATAAAAAAACACAGGCTGCATTTAAACACGGTCTAACTCCAATCGTTTGTGTTGGTGAAACACTTGATCAACGTGAAGCAAATGAAACAATGAATCATGTAGGCAACCAGGTAAAAGCTGCTTTAGAAGGACTTTCTGAGGAACAGGTGGCTAGTACGATTATCGCGTATGAACCAATCTGGGCGATCGGAACTGGAAAAACAGCCACAAGTGAACAAGCAAATGAAGTTTGTACACATATCCGTAATGTTGTTAAAGATGTGACATCAGAAGAAACAGCAGAAAAAGTTGTTCTACAATATGGTGGCAGTGTGAAACCAGCAAACATTAAGGAATTACTTGCTCAATCAGATATTGATGGTGCCTTAGTTGGCGGAGCAAGTCTGGAGGCAGACTCATTCTTGCAGCTCGTGGAGGCTGGTAAATAATGACACAAAATAAATTAGCTGCATTGATTATCCTTGACGGATTTGCGATACGCGATGAAGAGATGGGAAATGCGGTAAAACAAGCTAATACACCTAATTTCGACCGATTCTGGGAGAAGTACGCACATAATCAGCTAACCGCCAGTGGAGAGGCTGTAGGCCTGCCTGAAGGTCAAATGGGTAACTCCGAAGTAGGTCATCTGAATATCGGTGCAGGTAGAATTGTGTATCAAAGTTTAACGAGAGTTAATCTTTCTATTAAAGAAGGAGACTTTTTCGAAAAAGAAGCTTTCTTAAAATCAATTCGTTCTGCTAAAGAAAAAGGCAAGGCGTTGCATATCTTTGGTCTATTGTCTGATGGTGGTGTCCACAGTCATATTAGCCATATGTTCGCATTGCTGAAGCTTGCCAAAGACAATGGCCTGGAAGAGGTTTATGTACATGCATTTTTAGATGGCCGTGATGTAGGCCAGCAAACAGCTAAAAAGTACATTGCCCAAACAGAAGATAAAATGAAAGAGCTGGGTATCGGAAAAATTGCAACGGTTTCTGGTCGCTATTATTCCATGGATCGCGATAAGCGTTGGGATCGTGTTAAGAAAGCCTATGACGCGATGGTTCACGGTGACGGGCCGACGTATACAAATGCTGAAGAAGTAGTAGAAGATTCCTACAAAAATGGCATTTATGATGAATTCGTTCTTCCTTCTGTGATTACAGATGAAAGTGGCGAACCAGTAGGTAAAGTACAGGACGAAGATTCCATTATCTTCTATAACTTCCGTCCAGACAGAGCGATTCAAATCTCTCGTACTTTTGCCAATAAAGATTTCCGTGATTTTGACAGGGGAGAAAATGTACCGAAGGATCTTGACTTTGTTATGCTAACCAATTTCAGTGAATCGGTGGATGGCTACGTAGCTTACGAACCGGCAAATCTTGATAACACGATTGGTGAAGTACTGGCACAAAACAATTTAAACCAGTTACGTATCGCGGAGACAGAAAAGTATCCTCATGTTACATTCTTTATGAGTGGCGGACGCGAGAAAGAATTTGAAGGAGAAAAACGTGTTCTTATCGATTCTCCAAAAGTTGCAACTTATGACCTCCAGCCTGAGATGAGTGCATATGAAGTAACAGAAGCGTTATTAAAAGAGCTTGATGAAGGAAATCAAAATGCGATTATCTTAAACTTTGCAAACCCTGATATGGTTGGTCATTCTGGTATGCTTGAGCCAACGATAAAAGCAATTGAAACAGTGGATGAATGCTTAGGTAAAATAATCGATAAAATCGTTTCTCTTGGTGGAAATGCAATTATTACCGCTGATCACGGTAATTCTGATGAAGTAATCACAGTGGATGGAGACCCTATGACAGCACATACGACAAATCCTGTGCCTGTTATCGTAACAAAAGAGGATGCAGCATTACGCGACGGCGGAATTCTTGCAGATCTTGCTCCAACTCTACTTGATCTACTGGATGTTTCCAAACCAGAGGAAATGACAGGAAAGTCTTTACTAAAGTAAGTTGCCTATCTTAACAAAAGTCAGGTAAGATGAATGAGAAACCAAAAAAAAGGAGAGATTTACATGCCATATATTACAGATGTCTATGCAAGAGAAGTACTTGATTCACGCGGTAACCCAACAGTAGAGGTAGAAGTATTCACAGAGTCCGGTGCATTTGGATCTGCTCTAGTACCAAGTGGTGCTTCAACTGGAGAATACGAAGCTGTTGAATTACGTGACGGTGACAAAGACCGCTATTTAGGTAAAGGTGTGGAGAAAGCAGTACAAAACGTAAATGAAGTAATCGCACCAGAATTAGTGGGTATTGATGTAACACGTCAAAATATCATTGATGCATTAATGATTGAACTTGATGGAACAGAAAACAAAGGAAAATTAGGTGCAAACGCTATTCTTGGTGTTTCCATGGCTGTAGCTCATGCTGCTTCTAGCTATCTAGAAGTACCACTATACAACTATCTTGGTGGATTCAATGCTAAAACATTGCCAACACCTATGATGAATATCGTAAATGGTGGAGAGCATGCAGATAACAATGTTGATATCCAAGAATTCATGATTATGCCAGTAGCTGCTCCGACTTTCAAAGAAGCATTGCGTACAGGTGCTGAGATTTTCCATTCATTGAAAAAAGTTCTTAACTCAAAAGGTTATAACACAGGTGTTGGTGATGAAGGTGGATTTGCTCCAAACCTTGGTTCCAATGAAGAAGCACTTCAAACAATTGTAGAAGCAATTGAAGCAGCTGGTTACAAACCAGGTGAAGAAGTGAAACTTGCAATGGACGTTGCTGCATCTGAAATTTACGAAGATGGCAAATATAATCTAAAAGGTGAGGGTGTTGTTCGTACTTCTGCTGAAATGGTAGACTGGTATGAAGAAATGGTAAATAAATACCCAATCATCTCTATTGAAGATGGCCTTGATGAAAACGACTGGGAAGGTCATAAACTATTGACAGACCGTCTTGGTGACCGCGTTCAATTAGTTGGGGATGATCTATTTGTTACAAACACTACAAAGCTTTCTCAAGGTATTGAGCAAGGTGTAGGAAATTCTATTCTTGTTAAAGTGAACCAAATTGGTACACTTACTGAAACATTTGAAGCAATTGAAATGGCGAAACGCGCTGGATACACTGCTGTTATCTCACACCGTTCAGGTGAAACAGAAGATGCAACAATCGCTGATATCGCTGTAGCTACAAATGCTGGACAAATTAAAACGGGTGCACCTTCTCGTACAGACCGTGTAGCTAAGTACAATCAATTACTTCGTATTGAAGACGAATTAGCTGGTCTAGGCGTATATGGTGGCTTAGATTCATTCTATAACTTGAAAAAATAAACAAACACAATGTGAAGCATCTCCCTTGCAAAAGAAGCAAGGGGGATGCTTTTTTGTGTTATATAGAAACCTCGTCTCTGTTGTTAATGGAAGATATCAATCTGCTTAGCATAGGACAAATTGTAGTTAAATAAAATAGGATGTAATGTAAAAATTATCCTGGTGCAACCGTCCGTAAGCCTCCCCCTTCAAAACATGAAGTGAAACCGTTAGTTTTTAGTGGGAGTAAACGGACGCTAACACCCCGATTCGTTCAGCTAACAATCAGTGGGGGAAGAACGAAAATCCCCACTGATTGAAGTTTCACTTTATAAAGGGGGAGATTAAAGTGGCGCAAAAGGTATTGCTTTTTGGCGATATTGGAATAGATGACACAGTTGCACTTATTTATGCCTATTTAAATGATGATATTGACGTTGTCGGAGTTGTAGCTGACTATGGGAATATCTCAAGGGAAAACGCATTGGCCAATATTCAATATGTGCGGACATTACTAAGTAGTGAAATGACTGAACAGGTAACCATCATTGTAGGAGCTGAAGCACCAATGACTGGTGAACTCCCAGTTTACGTACCGGAAATCCATGGCGAGTTCGGCTTAGGACCAATTATTCCTCCGCTAAATTTCATGAATGGTGTCACAGAAAACTTTCATGAAATTGTGGATATTATTAAAGAACATGACGATTTGCTGATCGTTAATATTGGTCGTTTAACTTCATTAGCAACAATGTTTCTGCTATATGGTGACTTGATGCGTAAGGTAAAGGGTTATTATGTAATGGGAGGGGCTTTTTGGGTTCCGGGTAATATTACGGCTGTCTCAGAAGCTAATTTTTATGGTGATCCGGTTGCTGCACAGGTAGTACTCCGATACGCAGAGAATCTAAAAATAATTCCTCTAAACGTAACAGAGCAAGCGATTGCAACACCAAAAATGGTGGACTATATTGATGCATATGGTCCGATAGACATTGTAAAACCGCTACTAGACTATTATTATAATTTTTATAAAGAAAGAAACCCATCCATAACTGGTAGTCCATTGCACGATGTGTTAACTTTAATGGCTGTAATCAAGCCAGATATGCTTACCTATGAAAGATTACCGGTAAATATTGTACAGGCAGCTGAAGGGACGGAGCGCGGGCAAAGCATTGCCGATATCAGACCTTTTCTCACAGATGGAGAAGTAGAGCTAAAGAAACATAACATTGCCTTCCAGTTAAACTATAAGCAGTTCTTTATGGATTTTATGACTGTAATGAGTGGCCAACGTTTTACTTAACCCATTGACCATTAAAAGGGAGCCCTGCTATGCTATTTGTAAAAAGGATAAGTGGGAGGATGAAGCGCATTTCTATTTTAGACTCGATAAAAAACAGACGATCCATACATACTTTTAAAAAAGAGGAAGTACAGAATCATGTACTACTGGATATCTTTCACTACGCTTCCTATGCCCCGACACATTACATGAAAGAACCTTGGCAAATAAAAGTATTTCAAGAAAAGGGAAAGAAATTCTTTGTCGATGAAATCATATCAAGTTACGAAAGAATTGGTATGCTTCGTACAGACAAAGAACCTAAAACTATAAAAATGAAGGAATCGATGAAACAGTTTTTATTAGAAATTCCGCATCATGCGGTAATTTTCTTTGAAGTGGAAAAGGACCCTATTCGCTATGAGGAAGATTATGCTGCAGTATGTGCATTTATCCAAAACGTCCAACTCGCTGCCTGGGAACACGGTGTAGGAGTGTTATGGACGATTACACCTTACATGCATGATCAAACGTTTGTAGAAAGAGTTGGAATAAATACTGACGTGATGAAAATTGCTGCTGTACTTCAGATGGGTTACCCACTAAAAGTTCCGCGTAATAAAGGTCGAACCCCAATTGAAGACAAACTGGAAATTATAAATAAAAGTATAGAAAAAGCCGGAGAGTAACTCGTTAAAATCAACGATTCCCTCCGGCTTCATGATACCTTTACTTAGATTTAGTTAATTAGTTCATTAACAAATTCTAAGACTTCATCTGCTGTTCCCATAGAAAGGATCTTGTCCTTATTGGCAGCAAGTTTTTTCTTAGAAAGCTCTTTTAATTGTGTACGTGCAGGCAAGATAGAAGTTGCACTCATGCTGAACTCATCAAGACCAAGTCCTAGAAGAATTGGAATTGCTAACGGTTCACCAGCCATTTCTCCACACATACCAACCCATTTATCTTCACTGTGTGCTGCTTCAATCACGTTATTAATTAGGTTTAAGATAGCTGGATGGTATGGCTGATAAAGGTAAGAAACCTGTTCATTCATACGATCTGCTGCCATCGTGTATTGAATTAGGTCATTTGTACCAACACTGAAGAAATCTACTTCTTTAGCAAATTGTTTTGCGATTACGGCCGTAGAAGGGATTTCTACCATGATACCTACTTCGATATCATCAGAAATGTCTTTTCCTTCGTTCTTAAGTGCTTCTTTTTCATCAAGCAGAATTGCTTTAGCTTTTCTGAATTCCTCGATTGTCGCAATCATAGGGAACATGATTTTCAAGTTTCCGTAAACACTTGCACGTAATAGTGCGCGTAATTGTGGACGGAAAACATCTTCATTTTCCAAACAGAAGCGAATTGCTCTAAATCCAAGGAACGGATTCAGTTCTTTCGGTAAATCTAAGTAGTTTAGCTCTTTATCGCCACCGATATCTAGTGTACGTACAACAACAGGCTTGCCTTGCATCTGTTCCAGAACGGATTTGTAAGCATCAAACTGCTCGTCCTCTGTAGGAAGCTCGTTTTTACCCATATAAAGAAATTCGGTACGGTAAAGTCCAACACCTTCCCCACCGTTGTTCAGAACACCTGTTACATCTTCTGGTGTACCGATGTTTGCTGCAAGCTCTACTTGTTCCCCGTCAGCCGTGAATGTCGGTTCATCTTTTAATTTAGCCCATTCTTCTTTTTGTCTTGCAAACGTTTCTTGCTTTTCTCGGTAGGATGCAATTTCTTTATCAGATGGGTTAAGGATAACTTTCCCTTCCATTCCATCTACAATGATCATGTCATCTTTAGATACTGAAGTTGTAATTTCTTTAGTTCCAACTACAGCAGGAATCTCAAGTGATCTAGCCATGATTGCTGAGTGGGAAGTACGTCCGCCAATATCTGTAGCGAAGCCTTTTACAAATTCTCTGTTTAATTGAGCTGTGTCAGATGGTGTTAAATCCTTGGCGATTACAATTACTTCCTCATTAATTAATGCAGGGTCTGGGAATGTTACACCAAGTAAATGAGCCATCACACGTTGAGTAACATCATGAATATCAGCAGCGCGTTCTCTCATGTATTCGTTGTCCATGCTCTTGAACATGTCAATAAACATGGTAGCTGTTTCTTCAAGTGCTGTTTCTGCCATCACGTTATCAGCGTTTATTTTGTCTTTCATTGGGTTTATTAACTCAGGGTCGCTTAATACTAATAAATGTGCAGAAAAGATCTCTGCATGCTCGTCACCAAGCTGTTCCTTCGTATGTGCTTTGATTTTTTCCAACTCTTGTTTTGAAACGTCAAGCGCTTTTTCCAATCTCTCTATTTCCACTTGTGGATTATCAATTGTTTTCTTTTCAAATGAAAGATCTGGTGTTTCTAGTTGGTATGCCTTCGCAATAGCAATACCGGATGATGCAGCGATTCCTTGTACATTCTTCATTTTGACCAACCTTCCTTATTGCAAAAAAATATTAGCGATAAAACCGTGAAATACGTTTATACACTCCAGTGTCTATTTTAAACGCTTGCTCGTTATTACACAAGGATTAAACTTTGATACGCAACGTGTCAGTGATCCAACCTTCGATGGCTCGATAGACCTCATGCTTATTTAATTCAAATAGCAATTCATGCCGACCTTCTTCAAACAGCATGGTAGTAACACGGTTCAGTCCTACTTGGTCATATAATTGAGCTGTTTTCCATATGCCACTTCCATATTGGCCTACTGGATCTTGGTCTCCACTCAATAATAGGATGGGAAGGTCTTTTCGAATAGATTGATTCCGTTGTTTATCTTGAATCACTATTAGACCAGACATTAGATCGTAGAAAAAGCGAGCTGTTGGGACAAAGCCTGCGAGTGGATCTCGCTCATAATCCTGCACTGCAGTTTCATTTCGGGTTAACCAATCCACTTTCGTGCGTTTATCTTTTATTCTTTTATTATAACGACCAAACGCAAGCCAATTCATCAGTTCTGAGGGCTCTTTTGCGGGCTGTAGGCTCGCTAAGAATTTTCCAGCACGTGATTGGAGGGATGGAAAATAACCGGTGCCAGAGAGAATAGCTCCATGGATCTCATGGCTATGTTGTTGGATATAATGTCTTACTAGAAAGGAGCCCATACTGTGGCCAAATAGAATGATCGGAACAGAAGGGTATGTTGCCTTTATTTTTCTTGTCATCATTAATAGGTCCTCTGACGTTTTTGAGAAACCATCCTTATCAGCAAAGAAGCCTAATAAACCTTGTCGTTCTCCAGTTTTCCCATGTCCTCTGTGATCATTCCCATAAACATAAAAGCCCATATCTACAAGCTGCTTTGCAAAATCATCATAGCGATTAATATGCTCCACCATCCCATGAGCCAGTTGAATAATCGCTTTTGGTTGTTGATTAGGGTTATACCATTTCTTAAAATAGATTTCCGTATTGTCTGCTACTTCTAGCCAATCTTCTTCTATCATTTAGAGTCCCCCTACAAATGTTTTCCTAATACTATGATTACGTGAGACTAGTATAACATCTTCCTTTTAAAATAGACTTGCTATCCAAAACAAGATTGTGCTAAAGTAGAGATAAGTATTGGTATATTTAGACGCAAACAACGGATTGTTTGTGTTTTAGTATCTGGGGGTGTCTTGCATAGATGGAAGCTTTAGTACATGTATTGTTAGTTATTGATGCAATCGTTATGATTATTTTTGTATTATTTCAGTCAGGGAAAAGTGAAGGACTGTCTGGTGCGATTTCTGGTGGGGCAGAGCAGTTATTTGGGAAACAAAAGGCAAGAGGGGCTGATCTTTTTCTTCACAGAGGAACGATCGTGACCGGTGTTTTGTTTTTCGTTTTAGCATTTCTAAGTGCATATATCCTACAATAATAATAACCCTTATCACATTTGTGATAAGGGTTATTGCTTTTTATTCTGGATGAAAAAAGGGTAAAGTAGAAATAGAATGTTCGAAAAAGTAGTGAGAGGAGAAGCCTTTCTATCCTCCTGTTACTTATTGAACGGCTATCAAATGAAACAAAGATATAAAGGAGATGCAACACTAATGAAAGTAAAACAACCACAACCTTTTACGTTTGAAGCAGGCCCGCGAGCGGTATTATTATTACATGGATTTACTGGACACTCTGCAGATGTAAGAATGCTCGGACGCTACCTGGAAAAGCAAGGCTACACAAGCCATGCGCCGATTTACCGAGGACATGGTTTGCCACCTGAAGAGCTTATTAAAGCAACCCCAGAAGAGTGGTGGGAGGATGTTCTAGAGGCATACCGCCATTTGCAAGAACTAGGGTATAAAGAAATTGCCGTGGCTGGCCTTTCCCTTGGGGGAGTACTAGGTTTAAAATTGGCATATTCGGAAAAGACGAAAGCAGTAATCACGATGTGTTCCCCTATGTTCTTTGATAATGAAACCCAGTTGACGAAAGGATTTAAGGCTTTCTCTAAAGAGTACAAGCAATTGGAAGGAAAAGAGGAAGAAACGATAAAATCTGAACTAGAAGAGCTTATGGCAAATTCTAATCATGTATTTCGTGATCTTGGGAACTTTATTACAGAAGTAAAGAATGAAATTGATACCATTTATACGCCAACAATGGTTATCCAGGCAACAAAAGATGAAATGATTAATACAGATAGTGCTTCTTATATTTACGACCAGGTAGAAGCGGATAGGAAAGAAATAAAATGGTTTGAGAATTCTGGCCATGTAATTACGATGGGAAAAGAAAAGGAACAAGTCTTTGAAGAGGTTTATCAGTTTTTAGAACAGCTTGACTGGGAAGTATGATTATAACTCTTATAAAAGGTAAATAATAATAAAGAAAGAAGGTGAGCGAATGAAAGAGAGATTACGAAATTATTTTAAAGAAAACGGTACGAAGCCATTATCCGTAGATGAATTGGAAGACGTGTTGGAAGTTGAAGACGCAGTTGAATTCAAGGAATTAGTTAAAGCACTAAATGAGCTTGAGGAGAATGGAGAGCTTGTGCGCACGAGAAAGAATAGATTTGGTCTTCCGGAGAAGATGAATCTTGTGCGAGGACGGATCCAAATGCATGCAAAAGGATTCGCTTTCCTCATCCCAGACGATGAGGATCAGACTGATGTCTATATCCATCATTCAGACTTGGCATCTGCTATGAACAATGATAAGGTGCTTGTCCGCCTTGAAAAGAAGGATCAGGATGGCCAAAGACCAGAGGGAACAGTAATTCGCATATTGGAGCGTGCCACACTTCAAGTAGTTGGAACGTTTGAGGATAATCGTTCATTTGGGTTTGTAATTGCAGATGACAAACGTATTCCCAATGACATTTTCATTCCGAAAGGTTCCACAAACGGTGCTGTGAGCGGACACAAAGTGATTGCTCATATCACAAAGTATCCGGAAAAGCATAAAAGTGCCGAAGGGGAAATCATTCATATACTTGGTCATAAAAACGACCCAGGTATTGATATTATTTCCATTATTCACAAGCATGGCATTAAAGTTGACTTCCCTGAAGAAGTACTAGAGCAGGCTGCAAATACGTCTGAGACCATTGCAGAGGAAGAATTACAAGGGCGCCGTGACTTACGAGACGAAACGATCGTCACCATCGATGGTGCTGATGCAAAGGATCTGGATGATGCTGTTTCTGTTAAAAAATTAGATAATGGAAACTACAAGCTTGGTGTCTATATTGCTGATGTTAGTTACTATGTTGACAAAGACAGCCCAATTGACAAAGAGGCGTTTGACAGAGGGACGAGTGTTTACCTGGTAGATCGGGTTATTCCGATGATTCCGCACCGTCTATCAAATGGTATTTGTTCGTTAAATCCCAAGGTGGATAGATTAACATTAGGTTGTGAGATGGAGATTACCTCATCAGGAGATATTGTCAATCATGAGATTTTCCAAAGTGTTATTAAAACAAATGAACGAATGACGTATAGTGATGTAAATAAAATACTTGTCGATAAAGATGAGGAAGTAATGGAGCGCTATAAAGATCTCGTGCCATTTTTTGAACAAATGGGTGAGCTTGCGTCCGTACTCAACCGAAAACGTATGGGCCGAGGGGCTATTGACTTTGACTTTAAAGAATCAAAAGTATTGGTGGATGAAAAAGGAGTACCTCAGGATGTTGTGTTAAGAGAACGCTCTGTAGCAGAACGTTTAATCGAAGAGTTTATGCTAGCAGCAAATGAAACGATTGCAGAGCATTTTCATTGGATGGATGTCCCATTTATTCACCGGATTCATGAAGAGCCAGACCAAGGTAAACTGCAAAATTTCTTTGAATTTCTAGCAAGTCTCGGATATACAGTGAAAGGTACGAGCAATGAAGTGCACCCACAAGCCTTACAAAAAGTAATTGAAGATGTCCAAGATAAACCAGAGGAAATGATTGTATCTAAATTAATGCTTCGTTCTATGAAGCAGGCAAAATACGATCCCCAAAGCGTTGGACATTTTGGGCTGGCTACAGAGTTCTATACACACTTCACTTCACCAATCCGGCGTTACCCGGATCTCATCGTCCATCGGCTTATTAGGACCTATTTAATCAATAAGCAAATGGACCAGAAGACGGTGAATTATTGGAAAGAAGCCATGCCGGAGATTGCTAGACATACAAGTGAAAGAGAACGTACAGCAGTCGATGCCGAAAGAGAGACTGATGATCTGAAAAAGGCAGAGTTCATGAAAGACAAAATTGGCGAAGAATACACTGGGGTTATCAGCTCCGTTACCAACTTTGGATTATTCGTTGAACTTGAAAATACCATTGAGGGACTTGTTCATGTTAGTTATTTAACAGATGACTACTATCATTACGACGAACGAAGACATGCGATGATTGGAGAAAGAACAGCGAAGGTTTACCGAATTGGTGACGAAGTAAAAGTAAAGGTAGCTAGTGTAAATACGGATGAACGGGCGGTTGATTTTGAAATAGCCCGAGTTGAAAATCCAAATAACAATAAAAGAAAGAAAACAAAGAATAAAAGATCTAGATAACAAAAGTAGCACTGATTAATGAGATCAGTGCTATATTTTTTTGCACGTTAGGAAAGTATAAAATTTTAGATAAGAAGCAAAGACGACGTAGTTGAAATTTTGAAGTCCCAAGTATAAGAACAACGTACACATTCGCTAAAAAAGGGCGAAAGTGAGTTTTTCTGGTCTTTTTTGCCTTAGGTAAATTATATTGTTGACGTAAATCATTTGTTCCCTTACACTACTAAATAGCTGGAATGAAATAAGGGGAACTTTAATTTGGTAGAGTTTTCCCTTGAATGATTCGGAACTAGACTCACATAAAAAGCTTCATTACTACTCGCCTTCCATAAAGTGAAGGTCTCACTGTCAGTTTGAGTGAATAAAAATCTGATTTTTTTAAAAAACAAGCTTCCAAAAAGAAAAAATGTAATAAGCTGAAAATATGTTCCTTTCGCAGGATTAAAATTTTTTTCAGTGGGAAATGTAATACCCCATCAAAACTCATTCATCTTACTTTACTGTGGGGGGAGTACATTTTACAACAAAGGAGATACGACCATGACAGAAGAGGTACTGCTGGCCTTTCTATTCACGCTGTTTGCCGGCCTTGCAACAGGTATAGGTAGTTTACTGGCGTTTTTTACGAAGACAACTAATACTAAATTTTTGTCCTTTGCACTGGGGTTTTCAGCAGGGGTAATGATTTATGTATCCTTAGTTGATATTTTTGTTAAGGCAAAAGAATCCCTTGTTGGAGAGCTTGGAGAAGTTGGAGGAAATTGGCTGACTGTTGGATCCTTTTTTGCTGGAATGCTACTTATCACGTTTATAGATCGCTTGATTCCTAATCAAACAAACCCCCATGAACTTAAGAAAATAGAAGATATGAAAAAACCTGGAGCTGTTATACAAGACCCACAATTATTAAAGACGGGAACCTTCGTAGCTTTGGCAATAGGGATTCATAATTTTCCAGAGGGTATCGCTACCTTTGTATCCACAATACAGGATCCCGCACTAGGTCTTGCTATTGCAATCGCCATTGCTATTCACAATATTCCAGAAGGTATTGCGGTCTCCGTGCCTATTTATTATGCAACAGGGGATAAAAAGAAAGCCTTTAAACTATCCTTTTTATCTGGATTAGCTGAGCCGATTGGTGCTGTAGTAGCCTTTTTAATTTTAATGCCTTTTTTAAATGACATTATGTTCGGGGTTATCTTTGCAATGGTTGCTGGGATAATGGTGTTTATTTCACTAGATGAGTTATTACCTGCAGCAAAGAAATACGATGAAGCACATATCTCGATCTACGGGCTGATTGGTGGCATGGCGGTCATGGCATTAAGTTTGCTACTTATTATTTAAATAGGTTCTAATTGGATTCTGCCTCTTTTTTTGATAGAATAAGGTTCACGTAAGCAGTAGGAGGAAATTCGGATGCCCAAAGGACATGGAAACGCAATCGCAACAAATAAAAAAGCATCGCATGAATACTTTATTGAAGACACATATGAAGCAGGGATCGTACTACAAGGTACCGAAATTAAATCACTTCGTGCCGGAAGAGTTAATATTAAAGATTCCCATGCAAGAATCGATCGTGGGGAAATAAAGCTAATTAATCTTCATATTGCAGAATATGAGCAGGGAAATCGGTATAACCATGATCCGACGAGAACAAGAAAGCTGTTGTTGCACAGGAAGGAAATTGATAAATTGATCGGCTTAACACAGCAACAAGGCTACGCACTCGTACCATTAAAGATATATATTAAAAATGGCTTTGCCAAAGTATTGATAGGTCTTGGAAGAGGGAAGAAGAAGTATGATAAACGGGAAGACCTGAAGCGGAAACAAATGAAACGTGATGTTGACCGGGCGATTAAGGATCATATGAGATAGGTCTAACACTCCTGAAATTCTTGACTTTTTCGCGAAAAATGGTATACTATTTATTGTAATGACGAACTTAAACAATTATATAAATGCTCATTTTACCCGAGCGTTTTCCTTTATGGGGACGTTACGGATTCGACAGGGATAGATTGAGCTCAGGTCGCATGTCGAGGTTACGGCTCGTAAAACGTTACTCGCCTAAATATAACTGGCAAATTTAACAACAACACTGCTTTAGCAGCTGCGTAAGCACTGCTAAGCGATCCTTCCTGCTATCGCCCGTGTGGCAGATTGAAGGGTCTCAACTGAAACGGGCTATACGTTCATCCACCGTCTGAGGATGACCGTTGAAACCAATCAGACTAGCTGCACAAAAGCCTGTTGGTAGGCTGATGTGACAGTGAATGATAATATACCAACTAAGCGTGTAGAAGCCTGAGTGGCAATGTCTCTGGACGAGGGTTCGACTCCCTCCGTCTCCACCAATACATATGTTGGTGGTTTTTTTGTGTTGTGATTTTAAGCATAAGATTGTCACATTGACATTCTTATGCTTAAAAATAAAAGTGACAGCTTTTTGCTTAAAAAATTTTTAGAGTTTGAGCGAACTACTGAGTAGAGTCTTTAGCTGTATATCTTAGCTGGCGATAAAATCTTGGATAAATTAATTTAGGAACTTTGTGAAACTGGGTTTATAAATCAACCTATCAAAGAAGTGACTTGATAAGGGATTTTGGAATTGAACTCATAGAGAGCGCAAGAAATTTTCTTTTGGAATAGGTATAGGAATATCGCCTTTATGGTCTTGATAAAATATATTCCAATGATTATTTAACTGAATAAATTTGCGAACTTGGTCGAACTCTCTTTGATTATAGTTTATAGCGGTAGTTCCAGCTTTGAAATGGAAAATATGATAGTAGCTTCCTGTATCATGTTCAATATCGTGGCCATCGGCTAACATATACGATTTTACAAGATGGATACTTGGGTATCCATGAAAACCTTCAATCTGCACTGAAGTTTCTCCTAGATATATGTCTTTACTTGGATTAATATCTTTTGGAAATAAGCACTTTACTTTGTACTGAAACATCCACATTCTCCTTTGATAAAATATAAGAATATTGTATGTAGGAAAAGTAGTAAAAAGAACTTACTAAACAATACGGCCTTTAGAAGTTAATTAACTATATTTAAAGCTTAAAGAGCTTATTCAATTTTGAATAAGCTCTTTAAAATATTGGATATCTTATTTTACTCAACGGCCGATAATTCACTTTCTGTTACCCATTTATGGTTTGTCACTTCTTCTCCCCCGTTAGTTGGGACGAAATCAACCATATACACTGTTGTTTCTTCAGCTGAATCAATTTCAGCTGTAGCTCCATCCATTCCTTCCATATGATCTGCATTTAGGGTTACTTCCGTACCAGGTTCTAACGGAGCTTCACCAGTACCTTCTAATTCTTCATGTATGACCCATTTGTGATCAGTCACTTCTTCTCCCCCGTTTGTAGGTGTATATGAAACGGTGTAGACAGTCGTATCATATGCACCAGCGATTGTTGCTTCAGCACCTTTCATACCTTTCATATGGTCCGATTCTATAACTGCTTGACTTCCAACTTCATAAGTAGGATTTGTTGCTTCTTCTAAATCTTCAGGAACTTCACCACTGCCAGACATATTCATCCCTGAGTGGTCCATACCTTCCATATCTTCATTTGAATCAGATTCTGTTTCCTTATCCATTTCTTCTTGTGTGTTGGAATCTGTTTCTGTATCCGTGTTTTCATCTGTCTCACCAGTACAAGCTGATAATAAAAATACTGTAATCATAGAAACAAGTCCAATTATAATTATATTTCTTTTCATTTTTAATACCCTCCATTTTTTTTATTTCATCAGTACTCTACCCTAAAAGTATGCAGTTTAATTGCAGATTTCATTACAAAGAGAAGAATTATTTGAAGAAGTAATTAGCAAAGAGTAATTTATGAGTGAACTTCTGCAAACTTTCTTGATTAATTTCCTATATACTTATTGTTAGCTGTGAAAAAGAAGGTGACAAAATGCATTTTATGTATGGTTATAGTTCAGTCTGGCCTTTGATTTGTATGATCATTGTTTGGCTGGGTTTAATTATTCTGGGTTGTTTCTTAGTTAAAAACTTTAATCATGGACAGCGCAATGTCAAAAAAGTTTTAAAAGAAAGATTTGTACGTGGGGAAATAGGTGAGAAGGAATATGAACGATTAAAATCAATTCTAAAAAAATGAGTTTATACCGGTAAAGAATATCTGCAAAAAACATAGATGCTTTTTTATTAAACTATAGAAAAGTTAACATTCATTTTGGAAATTTTATTAGTTGCTGATTTGGGGGGGCAGATTAAAAATGATGAAAAAGACAATAATTATTGTAATAATTATCACAGTTGTACTTATAGCAGGCTGTAGTAGTAATCAAGAGGAAGGTTTTGAAGTCGACTTTGAAGGAAGTATAGATCATGTTCATGGCATCGGCTACGCTGGAAAAGATAAAGGATTGTATTTTGCTACTCATACTGGACTGAAAATATTCCACAATGGTAAATGGTATGAAACTGCTAAAAATTTTAATGACTATATGGGCTTTAATGCAGTAGACGAAGGCTTTTATACATCAGGACATCCGGAAGAGGATTCTGATTTGCCAAACCCAATCGGTATTCAGCGCAGTTTCGATGGGGGCAGGACCCTAGAGCACCTTAAATTTGAGGGTGAAACCGACTTTCATGCCATGGCAGTAGGATATAAGAGTCATGACATTTTTTTGATGAACCCTGCTAAAAACTCTGAATTAGAACAGGGCTTTTATAGGAGTTCTGACGAGGGGGAGACCTGGGAAAATGTAAGCGCAAATGGTTTTTCAGGTGAAATTCTATCATTAGCGATTCATCCATCCAATTCAAGTTTTATTGCAGCTGCCAGTTCAAATGGAATCTATCTATCTATAGACGGAGGGGACAGTTTCCAAATTTTAACCGATGGAAACGATGTTGGAACAGCTGTGTTTTTTAATAATGAAAATTTATATTATGCAAGCTATAGTACAAGTCCAAAACTTATAAAATATAATGTTGAAATGGGAGAAGAAGAAACAATAAATTTGCCAGAATTAACAGAGGATGGACCGGTCTATATTGCACAAAATCCAAACGATGAAAATCAATTGTCAATTTATACCACAAAAGGGAACGCTTATTTAACAGAAGATGGTTCTGAATCATGGGTGCAAATTCTAGATAATGGCCAAGCTAAATAAGATATGATAGATAGTTCGTTGAACAAAATATGTTTGATCTTGTTAATCAAATCAGTAGTAAACTAAGTGGGAAACTTCAACAAATTGCATATAGCTTTGAACGTCTTCCCTTTTTGTTTGCGTTCTTCTTACGAGTGATTGGAGTCGTTCCTACCCTGCCAACTTACCAGTAATGTAGATGCACCCACCATTTATACCTGACATTGATGCCTGTATTTGGCTTAGGAACATCACTTCCGTTGCTGGTAGTCAATTTTTTAACTTGGTGTTTTGGAGCAAGTGGAGCAATTTTAATGAAAAGCAGGAAAACAGGTGCAATAAGCTAAATAATCGTTAGTGCTATACTTCTTATAATCGATAAACTAACCTAGTGATAATAAAGGGGTCATCTATGTTAAATAAACTATCATTGAAAATTGGTCTTCTGTTTTTTGTATTTATTTTGATTATTGAGGCCTTCCTGTATTTTGTTCTGTATACGAACTTGGCAAACGAGCGGATTGAGGAAGTGATGAATAACCTATTGGCCCGTGGTAATACACATAGTGCGATATTGGAGGAAAATTATAACCAATCAACATTAGAACACGTTGCTATAATGGAGTCCGAATCAGATTTTACTGTCATGATTACAGACGCCACAGGGAACGTCATCATCACTTCCGATCCAATTGAAGAGGAAATGATGGATGTTATAGAACACACGGATTATAATCAAATGCCTAATGAGGGTAAAGTACTGGAAGAACGTTGGCCAGATAAAAAATATATAGCTACAGATAGTCCCATTACAATAAATGAGGAACATCAGGGGCACGTATTTATGTTCGCTGATACCAATAATATCAAAAGAATTGTCGATCATTTAAGTGACCAATTTGTATTTATAGGATTTGTTACAATTATTCTAACAATTATTACAGTTTTTATCCTTTCCAGACTTATTACAAAACCATTGGTTAAAATGAAGAAAGCAACGGAACAACTAAGTAAAGGTAGACATAAGGTGGAGCTACATACTGATCGTAGAGATGAACTGGGGGAATTGGCAGCTTCAATTACGAAGTTATCGGATGACTTAGAACGATTAAAAAAAGAGAGAAATGAATTTCTGGCCAGTATCTCGCACGAACTCCGAACTCCGTTAACCTATCTGAAAGGATACGCAGATATAATAAGCCGAGGTGGCATATCAAATAACGAGAGAAATGATTATATTGAAATCATTCGAGAAGAAACTGAACAATTAGCGGTACTAATCAAAAACTTATTTGACCTGGCAAAAATGGATCAGAATAAGTTTACTATAAATAAAGAGGATGTCGTGTTTGGAAAACTCATTCGTACGATTACGGAACGTATCCGCCCTGTATTTGAAGAAAAGAACATCACATTTTCCGTTCGTTGTCCTAGCCATATTATTGCTTATGTTGACCCTGAAAGAATTCAACAAGTGCTATTGAATATACTGGATAATGCAAAAAAACATACCTCTCGAGGGAAGCAAATTTCATTAGAAGTATCTCAAAATAAACATGAAATTATAACGATAATTTCAGATGTAGGGGAAGGGATTCCCGAAGAAGACCTGCCTTATATATTCGAACGTTTATACCGTGTGGAAAAATCAAGATCAAGATTGAGTGGTGGAACTGGTCTGGGATTAACTATTGCAAAAGAAATCGTGGAGTTCCATGGTGGTACGATTGAGGTTAGAAGTAAACTGGGCGAAGGGACTAGTTTTATCATAAAGTTGTTAAGAGGTGATAGTAATGAATAAAGTGTTATTAATCGATGATGAAAAACGGATGTTGGATTTATTGGCATTGTACCTGAAGCCACATCATTATCAGTGTCAAAAAGCACTGGGGGCTAAAGAGGCTCTTTACTATATAAAAGTAGAGAAGTTTGACGTCATTCTGCTTGATATTATGATGCCGAAAATGAACGGGTGGGAGCTTTGTAAGGAAATAAGGCGTTTTTCAGAAGTGCCAATTATTATGGTCACTGCACGGGAACAGAAGGAAGATATCGTGAAGGGGCTGAGACTGGGTGCAGATGATTATATTACGAAACCTTTTAATGAGGAGGAATTGGTAGCGAGAATGGATGCACTGTTGCGAAGAATAAAACCAGCTACTCAGATTGAAGTAAATGGTTTGTTATGGAATGATGATCGATTTGAGCTCTCTTATAAAAATGAAACGATTAAATTAACACCCAAAGAATTTTCCATGATTGGAGTTTTAATGAAAAATCCCGAACGTGTCTTTTCCAGGGAGCAGTTAATTGATTTAGTATGGGGATTCAATTCAGAAACTGAAGGACGTACAGTAGACTCACATGTCAGAAATGTACGGGAAAAAATTCGCCAAGTTGGTTTTCCCATCGATGAGTATTTTAAAACTGTTTGGGGAATCGGATATAAGTGGATTAATAGGTGAGCTAACATATTATGATAAAAAATTGCTCAAGCAGGTAGCCTACCTCTGCTTGAGCAATTTCTACTAATGGAAGATCTTAAGCAACATTTTTGCATGCTTCTGCACACTTAAAACATGCTTCCGCACATTTCTGACAATGTTCATGGTCATGCTTTTTACATTCATTTCCACATGCCTCACAAATTTTAGCACAAACTGATGCTAATTCGGAAACAAATGGTGTGTTTCTTGAGAGTGCATGTTCTAAGTAACTGCAAATATCTGCACACTCTCTGTCTAACCGGATGCACTCGGCCATCATTTTGATATCTTCCTCTTTCAGACATGCATCATAACAATGATTACAAGCTACGGCACATTCATGTAACGACTGGATTAGTTCCTTATGTTGTTCGTGTGACATTTTGTAAAACCTCCTGAATTAATTAAATTTTTTATCTTACATAGTATACGTTTCCCACTAGTTACTAAAACAAACTAATTTCAAATATCTCCATAAAAAATGCACAGTTTCTTAACAATATCCTTAGTTTATATAATACCGTACAGGGGTACCGTATTATATGATTGTAATAACACGAACCTTTTTTGCACAACTTATAAGAGTGTCTTAAAAAGAGTATATATTGAAAGGATTGATAGCAATGGCGACGCATCATGATAACAAACAGAAGAATAAGCACAGTCATAGTGAACACAGTGGGCACGAAAATCCTAGTCATAAAACCAATGATAGTAGCCAGGGAGGATCGGAGCATAATAGACAAGGTCATCATAATGAATATGAAGGTCATGAACACTCTAGCCACTCATCCCATGACCACAGTGGACATGAAGAAGGGCATTCCGGTCATCATGAGCACATGGTAGGAGATTTTAAAAAACGTTTTTGGATTTCCTTGGTTTTGTCTTTACCCATAACTTACTTGTCACCAATGATTCAAATGCTTTTAGGATATGAAGTAAATTTTACAGGTAATACACTGTTGTTATTCTTACTTTCAACTATTGTCTTTTTCTATGGAGGAAAACCGTTTTTACTTGGTGCCTTGGATGAATTGAAAGCTAAAGCACCAGGGATGATGCTGTTAATTTCGCTAGCAATTGTTACTGCTTATGTTTATAGTTCCTTAACAGCCTTTTTTATAGAAGGTAGTGACTTTTTCTTTGAACTTGCCACGTTGATTGTCATTATGCTAGTGGGTCACTGGTTAGAGATGAGATCGTTAATGGGGGCTTCAAAAGCGCTCGCAGAGTTAATTAAACTGATGCCAAAAGAAGCACATAAGATTAATGCATCTGGAAATATTGTAGAGGTATCTGTAGAAGAATTGCAGCCTGGAGACCATATCCTAGTGAAATCAGGGGAAAAGATACCACTTGATGGTGAAATCTTTGAAGGGGAATCAACGGTCGATGAATCCATGTTGACTGGAGAATCTGTTCCAGTAGAAAAGGCTCCTGGAATGGAAGCAATTGGCGGAGCTGTCAATGGGGAAGGCGTATTAAAAATTAAGGTTAACAAAACTGGTAATGATACCTATTTATCTCAAGTTATCAAGTTGGTAAGCGATGCAGAAAAAACGAAGTCGAAAGCACAGGGATTTGCAGATATTGCAGCTAGATGGTTATTTTATGTTGCAGTTACTTCAGGAATCATAACTATAGCTTACTGGATCACAACAAGTGATTTTGAATTTGCATTAGAAAGAATGGTTACCGTTTTGATTATCGCTTGTCCGCATGCACTTGGTTTGGCAACACCACTGGTTACTTCTAGATCTACTGGCATTGCTGCCAAAAAGGGATTATTAATTCGTAACCGTACGCCATTTGAAGGAGCCTGGAAACTAGACCGTGTGGTGTTTGATAAAACGGGAACCCTGACAGAAGGGAACTTTGGTGTAACAGACATTCATCCAAGTAATGATGTTACTGAAGAAGATTTATTGAAACTGGCTTATTCGGTAGAGACACAGTCTGATCACCCAATTGCGAGAGGAATTGTTAAAGAAGGAAAAGAACGAGGACTAGAACTTTATAAGGTAATGGATTATAGAAACTTAACCGGTAAAGGATTAAAAGCAAAAGTGAACGGAACAGAAATCGCAATTATCAGTCCTGGTGCCATGCAAGCTAATAATATATCGTTCGATGTTAAAACATATGAGAAATTGGCCCAGCAAGGGAAGACGGTTGTTTTTGTATTAAAGGATAATGACTTCCAAGGAATGATTGCGTTGGCGGATATCATTCGCGAATCTTCTTATAAAGTAATTGAGGAATTAAATAATCGTGGAATTGAAACCGTGATGATGACTGGGGACAATAGCCGCGTTGCAAATTATGTAGGTGACAAACTTGGAATGTCAAAAGTGATAGCGGAAGTTTTACCACATGAAAAATCAGATAATGTAAAAAAACTTAAAGAAGGTGGTAGGAAGGTTGGTATGATTGGTGATGGAATCAATGATGCCCCCGCCTTGGCTGAGGCAGATTTAGGTATTGCAATTGGTGCAGGTACAGACGTTGCAATAGAGACGGCAGATGTTGTACTGGTAAATAGTAACCCGGTAGATATCTTGAATATTTTCAAATTATCGAAGGCAAGTTACAGGAAAATGGTTCAGAATCTGGCATGGGCTGCGGGTTATAACATTATAGCAATTCCTTTGGCTGCGGGCGTGTTATATTTTGCAGGCATCCTGATAACACCAGCTATTGGAGCTATCCTGATGTCATTGAGTACGATTATTGTTGCAATTAATGCACAATTGTTGAAGATTGATTAAACTAAAATGATTTTCATTGACTAAGCAGAATTCCTGCTTAGTCTTTTTACTGAACTTCCCATGTTGACGTCAATCCCTACTAACCTAATTAAAAGTGTTCAGATTGAATAAAAATATCATATACTATACAGGGGTATGCTATATATTTAGTTTAACAATACTTATATAGTTTAAGAAGGGGGGAAGAATAGCTATGAAGTCAAAGAAGTATATACCAATAGCTGTAAATGATGGTATAGGTTTTGGTGCAAAACTTAAACCGAAGCAACTAGCAGTATTAGGTACGTATCTGGACGAAGATACGGATATAGAATTGACCACTTTTCAACAACTCATCGTTCAAATTCCAGAAGTTGAATGGGAAGAAGCTAAAAAAACATTCGATAAAGTCGGATTGCAATATTATAAGGTGGGGAAGTATGTAAAGAATTTAAGAACCTGTAACTTTTGCAAAGGTGAAGAAGAAGAGGGGATGCCTGTCGCTAAGGAATTAAATCGTCGTATTGCAGGTCAGGTAGTACCCTTTACATTAAAACCTGCATATACAGGCTGTTCGATAGGTTGTGGCGAACCATTAATCAATGATATAGGTGTCATGAAAGATAAAAATACGTTTGAACTATACATTGGCGGTAAATCAATTGGAAGAGATGCAAGAATCGGAAAATTAGTCAAGTCGAATCTCCAGCCTGAAGAATTATATGAGCTTGTGGAACGGGTATTAGATTTATATAGAGAAAATGGTAAAAAGAGGGAGAAATTTTATAGGTTTGTGGATCGGTTTGGAATCGAAAATATAAAACAGGAACTCCATATTACTTAAATGAAATGTATCAGAATCTATTTCTATTATCTTTTCACAACTACCAAAGGAAAATGCAAAGTTTTGAAGACAACACCTGCTGTATATGCATATCTCCATAGCTAGCAGGTGTCTTTTCTTCAATTTTCATTGATTAAACAGGTGTTAGAATTGAAGAAAGGTACACTGGGTTAAGTTAAGGCGTTTACTTAAAATCGACCACCGTAGGTAGTGGCGTATACAATCAGGATTTTTCCAATAAGCCAATCTTAGTTGAAGTAGGTGGTATAGATAACGATGAAAATGAATTAAGTAACACTATTAATCAATTTTCAGAGGTTTTTAACGAACTTTACGATGGGCTCATAGAAGTAAATGCTTATTAACTAGGATATTACTAGGGAAATTCATAGGATGTTATTTTTTTACGGAATCTCTCTGATCATCAAGTTTCATTCTGGCCCATAATATAAATGCCAATCTTTGTTCTATAAGGAAAGAAAAATGAAAACAATTCACCATTAAATTATTGAAATTGTATTCTTACTTTATCTTCCTCAAGCAGTATATATTTTGACGATAGAATATACCAATCATGCTTAGGAGAAAGGCGATAGAAAAATATGCTAGATATGGATCCTGCTCATCAAAAATGCTACCGTATCTTACTTTATTAGTAGTAGTGTTTTCCAACTTAATTTTAACATTAATTGTTTTATTTGAAACTTCCTCTAGCTGATAAGCAGCTGCTACTTTTCCATCTTGAGCAATGATTTCCATGGTCCCATCCTCTTTTATATCTTTACTCAGTTGTTCATTCTTTGGGTGAGTATAAGCTATTCTCTCAGAGGTTGTGTACTCTTGATCTTCTACCTTAAATTTGGTCCCCTTTGAAATAATGGATGTTCTGTAATTCTCAAATCCATAGTCTAGTAGCTTGATCGTGTCATCATAGGGAACATTTTTCATGCTGCCTTTTAAGGTGATTACTATTAAGCTTAAACCATCTCGCTCAGCTGTTGTCGCTAATGTATAGCCGGATTGGGTTACATAGCCATTTTTCCCGCCTGTTACACCTTTATAAGGTATTTCCTCTTTAACTAATTTGTGGTGGCTAAGTATGGTTGTGTCCCACGTTTGCCCATTCCACTCTAATTCTTTTGTTCCAAATATTTCCCTGAAGGTTTCATTTTTCATGGCATACCGTGTTATTCTTGCTAAATCTTCTGCGGTTGTACGATGCTCTGAATTAAATAGACCATGTGGGTTTTCAAAGTTAGTATCCTGAACGCCAATAACGTTTTTTAGATAAGTGTTTATGTCTTTAGAAAACTGCTCTTCACTACCATTTAAATGCTCAGCAATTGCTACACCTGCATCATTACCCGAATTGATTAATAAACCTTGGACCAGCTCCTTCAATGTTACTTTTTCTCCCTCTTCCAAATAGACGGTGGTTCCTTCCACATTTTTGGCTCTGGCATTACTGCTAATAGTTACAATATCATCAAGGTTGCCTGTTTCAATCGCATAGATTGCTGTAGCAATTTTTGTCACACTTGCAGGATACATTTGAGAATTGGCGTTTTTATCAAAGAGAACCTGTCCTGAATTTCTTTCTAGTAAAATAGCAGCCTCACTTTCCAGAGAAGGCGGAGAAGGATGGGATTCTCCGAAGGCTTTTGAACCAAACAAAGAATTTACGGCGACAATCGTGGTAATAAATAATATAATTTTCCTCATATTTAATTACTCCGGGAATGTTTTTTCTTATTACTAAAATACAAAACGGTTTCTTTATCAGAATTAGTTTGCAAACGGTAATTTTGCTGGTATGTTTCGTGTCCTTTTCCTGTGATAATAATCCAATCTTCTGGATTACTGTGTTCTATAGCCCACTTTATAGCCAGGGTTCGATCAGGAATGATGAGACCTTTTTCATTTCCATAGAGGTTGTTTAGGCTTTTCAGTGTTTCTATCATTTCATTTTGAGGAACAGAATTTAAATCATCCATGGTCAAAATATATTGATCGCTTGTGCCGGAGGTTACTGTCAACATTTCTTGTCTTTTACTTTGGTCCCTATTTCCCCTAAAACCGAATATATGGATTACTCTCTTCGCACCGTACTGTTTTGCAGTTGTTAAGCAGTGTAATATTGATTCTGATGTATGGGCATAGTCGACTACGATGATAGCGCCATTAGACAGTTTAGTTTTCTCAAATCGGCCCTCTACACCTCGGAAATTTGAAATGCATTCAATAATAGAATCTTCACCAAGACCCACCAGTCTAGCACTAACATAAGCCATCAAAGTATTATACATATTATGAATTCCATACATAGGAGAAAAAATAAGGTTTGCTTCATCTCCATCTTCAACAGAAAGATTAGAGTTTTTAAAATTAAAATCAAGTATCTTAAATTTATTATTAGAAGATTGGCCAATCGAATTTACGTTAATTCCTCTGCCTTGTAAGATTTTAACGAGTCTTTTCCCCCAATGATTATCAGTGTTAACAATGGCTTGTCCACCTTCTTTTAAATGGTCAAACAATAGCATCTTTGTTTGAAAATAATCTTCTATTGTAGGATGGTAATCCAAGTGTTCATGTTCAAGGTTCGTAAACAAGCAAAGATCAAATGTTATGCCCTGTACCCTATATTGAGATAACCCGTGTGAGGAAACTTCCACTATGACTACCTCATCCTTACTTTCCGATATTAATCCATGTAAATCTAATGAACTTGGGGTAGTGTTAGTGCTCTTCTTAACTTGGCCATTGATGACATTTTGTATTGTTCCAATTAAAGAACACGATTTTCCATTATTCTCTAAGATATGTTTCAAGATATAGCTTGTCGTGGTCTTGCCATTCGTTCCTGTAATCCCTATCATTAGCTTATGGTTTGAAGGAGTGCCATAAAATTTATTTGCAAGGATTCCCAAAGCTTTTCTACTACTATCAACTTGTAAGTAAGGTACAGTTAAACCGGTAATCTCTGATTCACCTATTATTAAACATGCACCTTTTTCAATAGCTTCCTGAATAAATTGATGACCATCTTGATTGAACCCGTTAATTGCAACAAAAATATGGCCTTGTGACACGCTATCTGAACTATCTGCTATACCAGTAACAATGAGGTTCGCTGTCTCAGAATTCATTTCACTCACCGTTTTAATTTCTTCCATAAGTTTCTTTAACTTCATAGGTGGTATGACTCCTCTTTTGCAAATGTTAATACCTGCCTAATTGTAAATAGAAAGTATGGAGAAAATGTGCAGACGCAGTACTTGTAATACTAGCTTAATATTCTAGTTTTGGATTTGGTAATAACACACCTAAATCCGGTGAATAGTTAGGATATATAAATAATAATTACAAATAAAAGACAGTCCTTATTAGATAGAATATTATTATTTGCTGAGCTTTTTAAGTGAGATAAAAGGACCGTGGTCTTTTAAATTAAGGAGAAACAAATCCCCATTTTCCAAGGAGAGGAACCTTCTTAATTCTATAGGGATTCGAATTGCGCCTTTTTCGTTTATAATCATCTTATTATCCAATGTATCTTCAATGACTTTTCGAATTATTAACTCATTTGATTTGGCAATCATGGAGATAGCAACTTCATCTCCTGCCATTAAAGATAATCTTTTTCTGATTTTTTTCGGTATGGTGATTGTCATCCTCTTATTTAACTTACAAATGATGCCTGTATTTGTAAGTTGATCCCGCTTATTTGGTAAGGTTATGGTTTCACACTTCATTCAATCACCTCTGTTAAAATTATTTTCTATTATAAGGTTAAAATGTTAAGAAACCTTGCAGAGGCTATTATTTTAGAATAAGTCACCTTATGGCTTAATAAAGTAGATGTTTTCTAGGTTCTCGTCCGTGCTGTTAGTAAAGTAGAAGAGGCCGTCTTAATACGAAAATTCCGCTTTACTATTTTATTAATTGCAGTGAATAATTAGATTAAAATGTAAATTCTGGCTACAGTTAGGGAGTTACTTAAATATCTAAAAACAAATAAGTTTCTATGTAATTTTTATATCTTTTGCATAAAAAGTAATTAGAGAAAGAAACTAACCTCAAATAAATTGGGGTGAATAAGTTGGATCCAATTTCTCCACAAGACGAATCAAGAAGTGTCCTCTATAATATAGAACCCATAGGAATAAATACTCAATTTAAAGAATCTCTCTCAAGTTATGTATTAAGACTAGCAAATGCTCACAATGTTAAATATGGAACCTTATTTGCAAAACTCATTACCCCCTTATTAGATAAGAAATATTTACTGAATATCTCAAAAAAGGGTGGTAATGGTTTTTATGATTCATCAAATGGAATAAATGGAATTGGAACCTTAGCAACAGATTTTATTGAGGTTATATCATCATTAACAACGAGAAATGATTTACAAGGCATGACAATGATTTCCTGGTCTCATGTGTTACCTTCGCGTGGGTTGATGAGGACTGAAAAAGCGTGGTGTCCAGAGTGCCTTCAAGTTGCTTTAGATAATGAAGAGCCTATTTACGAACAATTAGTGTGGACACTAAAAATAGTAAGCATTTGTACAATACATAGAATTAAATTATCTACACATTGTCCATTTTGTTCTAAAAGGATGTCAGTACTTTCAAGAAATGGAAAGCCAGGTAGCTGTTCCACCTGTGAAAGATGGCTCGGAGGAAAAGGGCGGACTCCAAGGATAGATGATAATTCTGAGGATATTAAAAAGACGATCCTAATTCTGCAAATGATGATTCCTAATTCAAATACTATGTATCGAAGAGAGCAAATTTCTGAAAGCTTAAAATTTTATGTGGAGCAACTTTTTGGAGGAAACATAAAAAAAGCAGCAGAATACTTTAAAGTAGCTAATTCCACATTTAGGTATTGGTACAAAGGGCATAACATTCCTCCCCTTAATTCATTAGTATCAATATGTTTAAGACTAGATATTTCAGTAGTTAATTTCTTTAACAAAGTTCCTGTATTGAAACTTAATATTATCCTTGATGCAGCGTCACCGGCGACAAAAATTGATGTAAGACAAAAATATGATCATGTTTATATAAAGAGTTATATTAATAAGTATATTCAACAGGAATCAATCACTTCTCCGAAATCTCTTAGAAGCATAGCCTCATCAATTGGGTGTGACAGACGCTTGCTATATATTAAGTACCCAACAGAAAGTAAAATAATTGTAGATATATATGCTAAGTATTTAAAAAGGAAAAAAATTAAAAGAGAAGAAAATGTAGAGATCGAAATGAAGATGGCAATAGAGAAATTAGTTAATAGTGATACGTATCCGAGTAGAAGAAAAGTTGAATCTTTACTCGGTGGGCGATATTTAATTAGGGAAAGAAAAGTAGCTTTAAAATGGAAAAGTACTATTAAATAGGCATATTTCATCATTTTTCTCAAAACTAAAGGGAAATTTAATGAAATGTCGAAAAATATAAATGGAGAGTTTTTTACATTTTCCGAATAAACAAAATATGTAGTAACCGACTTTACCATAATATTTGAATTTTCGGAGGCGATTATAATCTTAGATGAGTTAGAATTTCTCAGCTGGTGTGAAAATAATAAAATATCAAAAGATACGCAGGACTATATCAATAAGAACATTCGTTTCTCGCTACCTGCACGTTTAGTAGGAGGAGGCGGAAGAAGTCCCTCTGGAAAATATCCATCGAAAAAAATGGGAGTGTATATTCAATGGGAAAGTAAGAAGGTCGAGGGACCTGCTGTTTTAATGATGGAGAATGATGACACGGTGTTAGAGTTTTATGATCAACCAAATAAGATAAAATTAAATTATGTTAACAATAAAGGGAAAAATAGTGGGACACTCTATACCCCAGACTTCTTTGTAATCAAGGAAAATACTGCTGGATGGGTAGAGTGGAAAAATGAAGATGATCTATTAATATTGTCAAAAAAGCAGCCATGGAAATATATCAGAGATGACAAAGGGAATTGGAGATGTCCCCCAGGAGAAGAGTTTGCTAAGGAATTAGGCCTTGAATTCCAGGTATGTACTAATAGTATTATCAATTGGAATTTGCATAGAAATTTTGTTTTTCTTGATGATTACCTGAGAAAAGGGAAGGATTTAGAAATTAATATATCTATTTTAGATGAAATTAGACAAGTAATTTTCCAGAATCCAGGAATTTCACTAAAACAATTAATAAATCATTCTAATGATTGTACTTTTTCTGCAGACGATGTGTATGTTTCTATTATAAACAGTGATATATATGTCGATTTAAAAGAAAGTGCCTTAGCAGAACCTGATTCAATAAAGGTTTTCTTGCATAAAGAACATGAAGAAATGTATATTAATTTAATTTCATGTGAAAAAGATTTGCCTTCCCCATTAAAGATTTCCTTTGATATTGGTACAAAGATTCTGTGGGATAATTATATCTGGACACTTATTAATATTGGAGATAATAATGTTTCACTTAGTTCTGAGGACAAATACAATGAAGTCTCAAGAGAGTTATTTGATAAGTTAGTAAGAGAAGGGAAAATTATTGGACAAAAAAAGGAAGATCTTAATGACCCTCTTATTGATCTTATTACTGAAGCAAGTGAAGAAGATTATAAAAAAGCAAACTACAGACTGAAGCATGTGAAAAAATATATAAAATTTGGATCTAAAGAATTTACTACTAAGGATGAACCAAATTTACGAAAGGTACGTGACTGGGTAGGAAAGTATAGAAAGGCAGAAAATTTATTTGGGAATGGCTATGTTGGCTTACTTCCAAAAGATAAGGATAAAGGGAATAAACAGGATAGATTCAGTAGTGAAGTGATGAAACTAATGAATGAACATATACAAAATGAATATGAATCTATAGTTCAAAAAAATGTAGCCCAAGTATATGGTGCTTTTAAAAATAAATGTGAAGAAAAGGGTTATATTGCCCCAAGTTCAGTAACCTTTTATTCTTATATTAAAAAGCGCCCAATCGAAGAGCAAGTTAAAAAACGTAAAGGTACAAGGGCTGGATATCAAAAGAAAACATTTTACTGGGAATTGAATAGGACTACACCCAGACATGGGGATTTCCCTTTTAACATTTGTCATTTAGATCATACTGAATTGGACATAGAACTGGTATGCTCAAGTACTGGAAAAAGCCTTGGTAGGCCATATTTATCTCTAATGATTGATGCATTTTCAAGAAAAGTCATAGCTTTTTATTTATCGTTTGAACCACCAAGTTATAGATCATGTTTAATGGTTTTTAGAGACTGTGTTAGGCGATATAACAGACTACCTCAGCAATTATTTGTTGATAACGGAAAGGAATTTCATAGTATATACTTTGAAACATTATTAGCTATGTATGAAAAAGAACTTATTTGGAGGCCTGCTGCAAAACCCAGGTATGGTTCAGTATTAGAAAGACTTTTTGGTACAACTAATACAAATTTTATTAACAACTTGCAAGGGAATACCCAGATAATGAAAAATGTACGTGAGGTTACCAAAAGTGTAAATCCAAAGAATCATGCCATTTGGAATTTGTATGAATTGTCCTCGGCCTTAGATCATTACTTCTTCGAATTATATGAGACAATTGATCATCCTGCCTTGGGAGGGACTCCAAGAGAGGCATTTAAAATGGGCCTATTTTATTCAGGTGAAAGAAAGGACTTTTACATTCCATATGATACTCTTTTTGAAATTTTGACGCTTCCTTCAACTAGAAATGGTGAGGTAACTATTCAAAGAAGTGGAGTAAAAATAAATTATATCTATTATTGGCATGATGACTTTAAAATTCTACATTCAAATAAAACAAAAGTAAAGGTAAGATTTGACCCTTTTAATATAGGAATCGCATATGCTTATGTAAACAAGAAATGGGTTAAATGCATATCTGAATACTATTCAGTATTTAAAAACATAACAGAGAAGGAACTAAAGTTTATTACCTCAGAAATCAAAAAGACGAAGCACAACCACGTAAAAAGCTTTTCATTAAATGCTCAAAAAATATCAAAATTTATCACTGAATCGGAGAATAATGTTCAATTTAAATTGTTAAAAACCAGAGCTGATGAAACAAACAACTTAATTCAGTATAGAAATAAAGAATTTGATACAAGCAATAGCAACATAACTACTTCTAATAATTTTAACACAGAAGAGTCAATGGAAAGCAATAGTGAGGAACACTATCTTGATTTATATGAGGAGTTTTAATATGGAAGAAAATAAGGAAGTTTTTTATGGGCAAACAACTACCACCATTCTTGAAAAGAAGAACTTTTTCCGTGACCGGACGATTAATCATCCCATAATTCAGCGTGTACACACAACTTTGATTGAGAAGATTGAGGAATCGAAAAGAGGGAGAGTATACCAAGTTTTTGGTCCAACAGGGGTCGGTAAATCAACTTTATGTAAAAGAGTTAAAATTGAAATATTAAATAAATACCATACACTTCTGCAGGAAGATAAAGGTATTATTCCCATTGTCTCTATCGAGTTACCATCCCCTGATAACGGAAAGTTCAATTGGAAGGATTTCTATAGGAGGATGCTCAAGGAAATGAATGAGCCTCTTATTGAATACAAAATTGTGAGCGAACCCGAAAAGAGAAAAGATAAAAGATATATCCCCAATCATTTACCATCTACTGCACCAGAGTTAAGAGAGTCACTTGAAAATGCGATTATTCACAGAGAAACAAAAATAATATTATTGGATGAAGCACAACATCTCCTCAAAATTCCTGGTGCCAAGGCTATACAAGATCAAATGGATGCAATAAAGTCAATTGCTAACTTAACTGGTGCTGTTTTTGTCATGTTTGGTACTTATGATTTAATGAGCTTCTTTGATTTGAATGGCCAACTAGGAAGACGTACAAATGAAATCCATTTCCGACGATATGATTTAAATATAGCCCAAGACGTACGAGAATTTAAAAGTGTTATTTATACATTTGAAAATCATTTACCTCTTAGTGAGAAATCAGAACTTGTAATGCACTGGGAATTTTTATACGAGAGAACAGTAGGGTGTATAGGTATTCTTAAAGAATGGTTAGATGTTTGTTTAATTCAAGCATTAAATAGAAAGTTACCAAGTATTTCATACGAAATATTAAAGAATAACGCTCCACTTCCATCAAAAGCTTTAAAAATAGCGGAAGAGGCTATTAGAGGTGAAAGAGATATGAAAAAAAGGGAAGACGATAGTTATAAACTTCAACAATTATTAGGATTAAGTAAATTGATGGATTTAGAGGACAGTAAAAAGAGTAACAACAAAACCAAGAATAAGGAAGTAGGGAAACGAAACCCAAATAGGGATGAAATTGGCATTACAGAGAAAGAGGCATAAATCTAGCTATGTGGTGGTGATAGAAATGGTTCAGGAGCCGAATGAAATGTACGATATAATTTCTATTAAGCAAAAAGAAGATGATTTAGTAACTACCCCTTTATATAGTATAAAACCTATAGCCAATGAAGGGAAGAATGTTGAAAGTTTAAGTAGTTATTTAGTAAGATTGGCTAACGCTCATAAGGTTTCAATTGGTATCCTAACCTCGAAAATTCTAATGCCACATTTAAAAGAGTACAATTTCAACTACTCTACTAACATTTATAGAGGATATTCTCGTCATATAAATGGTCTTGGTGAGTTTAGCGAAATTAATATAGAGATTCTGGAAAGATTGACCGAACAAAAGAATCTATCCAGCCTTACTATAAATAAATTTGGAGATGTGATAAATAAAACAAAATTAATGAAGAGCCAACGAACTTGGTGTCCTGAATGTCTACAACAAATGAAAGAAGATTTAAACGTACCCTATGAAAAATTGATTTGGAACATAAATCATTATGACATCTGTTTAAAACATTCAATTTTCTTAAAAAGCACGTGTAACCAATGTGGTAGGTTACAGAATATTCTACATGTCAATTCAAGAATCGGTTATTGTCAGTACTGTTGTAGTTGGCTTGGGTACAAGAAGAGTGTGGATACTAATTTTATAAGTATGTATGGAGATACTATTTATAATTCTAAAGAAATTGAAGATTTGGTTGATTTCTTTTTTGCTACAGCAAAAATTAGCAGGAAACCCTTTATATCATCGATTAATTTTATTAACGATAAATTGAGAGAGAAAATTTCATTAAGAGAATTTAGTTTAAACAATTTGGAAATGCATCCGGGGTCTTTATTGAGGTATAATCAGGGAAGAACAATTCCTAACATAACATTATTACTTAAAATTAGTAGGTTATTAGATATAAGATTAGTAGAAATTCTGAGTGGAGAGGTTAAAGATATTTCTTTTAAGAGCTTAAATAGGCAATCTAAAATAAGGTATAATCATAGAGTACATTATAATGCACTGGAAGTAAGTTTAAATAACATCATAAAATCGCAAGGGGATATTATCTCAATTACCACTTTATCAAAGAAGTTAAATGTATCAAGAAAAACGTTAAGAGAAAGTTTTCCGGATTTAATAAATAAGATTAAAAAAAATAACGATAAGATCAATCAAAATGTAGAAAAGAAGATGTATAGATTCTACAATCATGAAAATGATTGTAAAAAGGTAATGGCATACTTACAAAAAGTGTTAATGTTAGAAAGAGTAATAACATTAGAACAGATAACTACTGAATTAAAAATTTGTTCGTCCACTTTAAAAAAGTATTTCCCTAATTTAGTAGAAGATATAAAAGTTAAAAATAAATTAATGGCTCAGAAAAGAGGAAGGTTTACATCTATCTCTAAAAAATATAAGACAATTGAAATGAAAAGAGTCAAAGAAAAACTACAAGAAATCAGTAACTCAATTGAAGAAGAGCCCATATACTTATCTCATATTGAAGAAGAACTTGGAATATCTCAATATCGGCTCCGCAGAAAGTTTCCAGATCTGATTAAACTTATTAGTGCTAAGAATAAAGATAGTAAGCAAAGAAAGCGCAGAGTCTATATAGATAATTGTAATCAAGAGCTTATTAATACTATCATTCATTTAATATCACAAGATATTTACCCTGGAGTAGATGCATTGCAAAAGCATTTAAATTTTAAAATAAACAACCCGGTATTTTTGTCTGTATGGCGAAAAACTTTGATGGAATTGGGAATTGAGAAGAAAAGTTTTAGAAAGTAAGTAGATTTTTGGTGAATTTTCCATACTATACTAAACATAATTTGCAGAAAAAATCCGTCTATTTAAAGTTGAAAGTTCTGTATAATAAGGAAATGATTACGGCCCCTGATATTTACCACTTCTACCATAGCTTTTACTAACAAATGACAAAGAATAAATCAACAAATGCCATGCAATTTACCACGTCACTCCTTTGTGTAAATCCCATTAGTAGAATAGAGTTTAGAATAATTTTTTGTAATGCTTAGTAGGCTCATACTGAACTTTATTAGGTGTTCAACAATCAGTCCATATTGTTGAACGTAAAGGTAAAAATAGATCCAACTTTTTTATATAAACTAAATTAAAATTTGCAAAAGAATCCGTTATGATTAATTTTTTTAAAAGGGATTCCTTTTTATTACTGGTTTTAAAACCACAGGCTTTGCCTGTGTGAGAATTCAACTTGTAGAGTTGTAACAGAAAAAATCTCCTTTTGGAATAATCGAGTTGGCCGTCAAACCGACTCTATATATAGAAAGGAGATCTACTCCTGTCGAGTGACAATAGTTATCACACACCCGATGGAATTGTAAGTATCACATAGTCTTTATACCCAAGTATAGAAGGAAAGTAATTTATGGCAAGTTAAGAAGAGACATCGGGGGATCTTAAGACATTTATGTGAGATGAAAGATGTAGAAATTATCGAGGCTCATGCCATGCTCGACCACATCCATATGCTGGTGAAGATACCACCAAAGATGTCAGTATCTTACTTTATGTGTATTACTTAAAAGGTAAAAGCTCTTAATGATTCGCGATAGACATGGAAACCTAAAGTACAATCATGGAAACCGCACATTTAGGGCAAAAGATTACTATGTCAGTACAGTGGGCTATCAAAAAAAGGTGGAAAAGTACTTTCGTGAACAAGAATTTGAGGATAGACTACGAGACAACATGAGTAAACGTGAATACGTCGATCCAATTAAAAAATAGATAGGAATATAAACGGTTGACGGTCAATTTCGAAGCCCCTTTAGAGGCCTCGTTGGTAAAATGCCCTTGTAGGGAGAAACTAAAACCGACCGTTTTACGAGCGGATAGTTATTTTACTTGTTTTTCATCTTAATGAGAGTAATATTTGAGATACAATGGCTAAGATAGGTAACTCAATAAGTGGTCCGATTACTAAAGCGAGTGCAATCAGTGGTTGATCTGGAAATGCTGTCACAGCAATAGCCAAAGAAACAGAAGAATTACGGGCAATGATAGTGAGACTCAGACTCACTGTATCTTCGTAAGAAAACTTCATTGATTTCCCTACGGTTTGTGCAACAATAAAGTTAATAATAAAGAAAAGTAAAATTGGTATAATTAATATATAAATGACCTCAAAATTATTAATTAAATAATTGCCTTGAGATGCGAACATGGCTGTGATGGCTAATGATAAAAATATAATCTGTGCAGATGAGAAAAAGGGGACGAGTTTCTTATTTAAAAATGTTACCTTATCCCTCAATAAATAACGAGTTAAATGAGCAAGTGTAAAAGGTATAACTAAAACCAATACAATACTTTCTATAATGGTCGATATTGGAACGGTTTGAATGGTTCCTGCAAAAATAAAAAGATATACAGGTAAAAGTAACACCTGAAGGATTAAATTAATCGGTAATACAGAAGTGGATAATGACACATTACCTTTGGCGATAGAAGTGAACATCAAATACCAGTCTGTACATGGTGTGACCATAAACATGATAAATCCAATCCATAAAGCAGGGTGATCTGTAAGGAAAATCGCACCAAGACCCCAGGCTAATAAGGGAGTCCAGATAAAATTTATAATGGTACTAGCACTAAAAAACTTTATATTTTTAAATGCAACTTTTAAATGGTGCAATGGAATAGTTAGAAATAACCCATATAACATGAGTAATAAAAATGGAATGATGAATGACTCAGCGTTCTGTTCAAAAAAGGTAAACTGACCTAATGAAAGTCCGACACCTACTGCCAATAAAATAATAACTGTTTGAAACTTCTCGAAAATATTCATTATTATGCTCCTTTTTATAATTAAAGAGGTAGGTGCGTACGAGTACTCTTTTATATTAAGATAACTTACATTGACTGAAATTACTTTTACAATCTTGACTTCCAATCCGAAAGGGTGATTAGAGACATTGAACAACAGACAATGGAAGGCAATTTATAATAATGACCGTAGTTATGACGGGAATTTTTACTATGCACTTTCAACAACTAAAACAGTATGTAGACCTTCTTGCACATCTCGTACTCCAAACCCCAAGAATGTATCCATCTTTAGGGATGTTAATACTGCCATACAACAAGGATTTCGCCCCTGTAATCGATGTAAACCCGATCATCTAGAATGGCGGGGATATAAAGAGGAACTCGTAGAAAAAGCAAAACAGTACATTGATCATCATTACGAAATGAATGTCACTTTGACAAGATTAAGCAATGTCTTGCAAAAAAATTCTTACCATATCCAACGATCATTCAAAGAAGTAGTGGGGATTACTCCTCTGCACTATTTACATATGGTTAGAATCTATAAAGCAAAAAAATTACTACTTAATCATTTTTATTCAATCACAGATGTTGGAATAGAAGTTGGATACAGTGATAGCGCAAATTTTTCAACGAAGTTTAAGGAGTTTGAAAATCTAACTCCAAGGGAATTTCGTAAACTGTTTTTGAAGTAATAGGTGCTTTAATGATTGTTGAAACTACCTTAAATTAAAGAGCACGTTCATTGAGCAATAATATGTAATTTTAACTGCAATATCTATGGTCATATGATTTACAACTTTGTGGATTTTGAAAGAAAAAAAGCCTGGTTCCTCCACCTTGTGTGAGAAATTAGACTTTTGATATTATTACATATAATATGTCCTGAATTATGTAAAGCTGCTTGGCTCAATTATTTAAAATAAGCTTTGAAACCACTTAAAAATAATTAAATTACAAGTGAAGTTAAATAGGTAAGTTCATATACAAGTAAATAATTATAAATCCAACAATTCCCATAATAGTGGAAGAGAATAAATTTAAATTCTTAACTGCTTCCTTGAAAATCTCCTTTACTGCAACCATAAAAATAATAGAAATGGCTAAGTTTATTATAAAAGCAAGTGAAGTTATACTTGTATCAATAAATTGCCCCAACATTGCACCTAAAGCAATTGGGATTGAGATGAGAACTGTAACTATAACCCAAGTAAAGATGCCAAATCCTGCTAGAAATAGAGGAGTAAAGACGATTATACCTTCTGGAATATTATGTATAATAAGCGTTGATAGCATAAAATCACTAAAGTCAGTACCAATTGTAGAGCCTAATGCGATACCCACAGGAAGATTATGAAATGCTATGCTTAAAGTTAAAAGTAGACCAGAACGAACAAAGATATCTTTTTGGTGACTATCTGTAATAATAGTAATTTTACCTATTAAGTGATGAATGTATTGAAATAGAAATAGCCCTATTGCTATTCCAATAGCAAGAATTACCCAACCGCCTAACTCAATACTTTCAGGAATCATTTCAAGAAATAATAATCCTACAATTAGTCCAGCACATAAAGAATAAATAAAACCGAAACCTCGTTGGAATCCTTTCATTGCCCATGCCAGTCCACCACCAATACTAATGCCAAGAGCAGAGGCGAATGCACTAATTATCCAAGCTATACCCATGTAATCTCTCCTAAAAAAGGTTGTCTCTTATTTTATATTGATATCGGCTAATGATTATACTGATTATTTATAATACTATTTGACAATAGTTTTTCACAAATGTAATATATGAGTATATACTAATATATACATATAATGGTTGGCGTTATAAAATGTTCATTTAATCTAATCTTTAATCAACTTTTATCCGTATATTTTTGAAAGGGGCAAATTTTTATGGAAGATAATAAGGAACAAGTAGAAATAAAAAATAAGGACCTTGATGAAGAAACTTTATTTGTAGTTTCACAAACTTTTAAAGCATTGGGAGATCCAACTAGAATACGAATTCTTAACTTATTGTTTCATAATGAATTCTCTGTAAATGGTATTGCAGAAACCTTACACCTCAGACAATCGACTGTTTCACATCAATTACGTTTTTTAAAAAATCTACGTTTAGTAAAATATCGTAGGGAGGGGACTACATTATATTACTCTCATGATGATGAGCACGTAATGAATATGTTAAGGCAAACTATAGAACACGCATGTCATATTTAGTGTTCCAAAACCAATAATAAGGGTTAAGAAGTATTAGTTCGCGTTATTCATATGAAAAAAAGGAGGTTTTAAAAGTGGGACACGATCATGGACATGACCATACACATGGAGCAAACAAAAAAGCTTTAATGATAAGTTTTATTATTATTACAGTCTATATGATTATTGAAGCTATTGGGGGATTCATTACAAATAGTCTTGCGTTATTATCTGATGCAGGACATATGTTAAGTGATTCGGTATCACTTGGGGTCGGATTATTAGCCTTTACCCTTGGAGAAAAAGTAGCTAATTACAGTAAAACTTATGGGTATAAACGATTTGAAATATTAGCAGCTGTATTTAATGGAGTTACACTCATTTTAATTTCTATCTATATATTTTATGAAGCTTATCACCGCTTTGTAGAACCACCTGAAGTTGCATCAACTGGAATGTTAATTATTGCTTCTATTGGTTTGTTAGTAAATATTTTGGTTGCATGGATATTAATGCGTGGTGATACAGAAGAAAATTTAAACTTGCGCGCAGCCTTTCTACATGTGTTAGGTGATCTTCTTGGTTCTGTTGGCGCAGTTACTGCTGCATTGTTAATAATGTTCTTTGGTTGGGGTTGGGCTGATCCACTTGCCAGTGTAATTGTAGCAATTCTTGTATTAATAAGTGGTTGGCGAGTCACGAAAGATGCTATTCATGTATTAATGGAAGGTACTCCCAAAAGTGTTGAATTGGATAAAATCATTAAAACAATGGAGAGTGTCAAAGGTGTATTAAGTATTCATGATTTACACGTTTGGAGTATTACAAGTGGACAAAATGCTCTTTCTTGCCATGCGGTGGTAGACGGAAATTTATCTGTACTTGAAAGTCAAAAAATATTGAGAACAATAGAACATAAACTAGAACATCAAGGTATTGGTCATGTAACCATTCAGATGGAAAATAATGATCATCCACATGAAGACTCCTTATTATGTCAAAATGATCAAGAATCTAAGGAACATGATCATGAGCATTAAAAATAATAATTAAATGTATTAAAACAAGAGTACCGTTGTTAAGTAAAACTTCTAATTAACATATAGATTAAAGTTAGTATTGAAGGTTTAAGAGTAAGAAAATAAATTCTGATGTGAATTAAATTTGGCTTCGTCATTATATTTGACGAAGCCTTTTAATGAGAATGTTGGTAATAGCTATGTTTACAAAAGTATTATGGATTTAACGAGAAATTACCTTTTGTCAATAAAGTATTCTTCGCTTCATTATGACGATTTACTAACAATTGGTACTGGGTAAATATCTTTTATTCAGTTAATGATATTATTCTGATATACGTAAATTTGATGACTTAGAGAAGGGAAGATCTCATGTTTAAAATTAGAGAGTTTTATTTGTTTATAGTTGCAGTGCTTTTGTTGTTCAGTATTATCCCCTTTAGCATCGCTAGTGCACATTCTGTTCTTGAGAAATCAACACCAACCGATGGCCAGCAACTAAAAAAAAGCGTAAATAGTATAGAGTTAACCTTCAACACTAAAATTGAAAATGGAAGTACACTCTCCCTTGTAAATGATAGTGGGAAAGAAATTCAACCCTTGTCTGTTGAGATAACAGATAATGTATTAAATGCAACATTTCAGGAATTACTTGAGCCGGATACATATCATGTGAATTGGAAAATAATTGGGGCAGACGGTCATCTTATTGAAAATCAATATTCATTTACTATAAAGGAAGTTGAAGACAAAAAATCCGAGGATAATGAAATTCAAACTAAAGATGAAAGTATAGAAAATAAAGATCTAAAAAATGATGAAGAGGGAAATGGAAATGATATAAATCAAGATTCAGAGAAGCAAACCTCAACTGAACAACAAACCAGCAATGATAGTGAGGAATCTTCTGTAGTATCTGTAATTGTTATTTTTCTAATTACCGTTGGTATTTTATTAGTAGTATGGATGATATTTGGTAAACGGAAAAAATAAGAAAGAGGTGCTTTATGCTATTAATTTCACTAACTGAATTTTTGCTGTATATTTGTTTTTCCGTACTAATCGGTTATTTTATTCTATCTTTAGTTTCAGAAAGTAAAAGGCCAACTATATACATACCAAGGAAAGTTCTTTATTTAGCCGCCGGAATCATACCTATAGCTTCCTTTTTACCAGTTTTTTCTACTGCAAATATATTAGCAGGTGATTATGACTTCTGGTTAGTTCTAAAAAATGTTGTATTTACCTTTGAAATAGGAAAAGCATGGTTGTTTATAACTCTTGTGTCTATTATTTTAATATGTGTATTATTAGCAAAAAACTTCAATTCAAAAACACATTTAATCACATGGGCACTTGTTCTTACTTTGCTAATGCTTTTCGGATATACTAGGTCCAGCCATGCTGCAACAATTACAGAATGGCAAGGATTTCTTTTCCATTCACTACATTTTCTTGCGGTAACCATTTGGATTGGGGTTTTATTTGTTGTAAGTTGGTTCTCAAAAAATAGAAATTATTGGCCAGCATTTCTTAAGTGGTTTACTCCTGTTGCTATAATCTGCCTAGCTACTACTATTATTGCTGGTTATTTTACAATGGTAATTGATATTAATTCCTATGATGATCCAAATGCAACTGTTTTACAAGAATATCAAAATGGCCTCATCGTAAATTATGGACAAGCATTGTTATTAAAACATATATTTATTATTTCATTAGTTCTTTTTGCATTTATTAATGGAATTCTGTTTAGGAAAAATAATAACCAAGCATCATTCAATCCTCTAAAATGGGCAAGAGCGGAAAGTGCTTATGCTTTGATTGTTTTTGGATTAACAGCATTTATGGGACAGTCATGGCCGCCACATCAAATCTATATGTTGTTAAGAACAGAAGGTCCTTCACCACTTTTTAAAACTATATATGACGGGGAAATTGTGGATGTAATACAAAATGCAAATAGTTCAGACATTTTTAATGTAACAGTTTCGTTTGGAATGGAAAGTTACTTGTTATTAGGTTTAGGTTTATTATTTATGGTTTTAACCGTTTTTGCCGCTGTTAAAAGGAATTCGGTGTTTCTTTCTACATTTTCTGCATTTTTTATGGTTCTATCCATGTATGTTGGAATAATGTTGGGTATTCAGTAAGAGAAAAATACAATATAGTACTAAAGAAAAATGATCAGGTGTCGACAAAACCAGAATAAATGAAAAGTGGTACGTTCCAATTCTTTGGAGCGTACCACTTTTCTTAGACGATTATGAATCATGTTACTTTTTCTTTAGAAATCAAATGAATTTTAAAAGTAGGTTACTTCATAAAAGTCATTGGATTTACCGAGTTACTTTTTGCTGCGTTCCAGCCACCTTCATGTACTTCAAAATGTAAATGTGGACCAGTAGAATTACCTGTATTACCTGTTTGTCCGATGTTCTCACCTTGAGAAACGGTCTGTCCCGCTGAGACGGAAATACTGTTTAGATGTGCATATAGTGTCGTATAAGTTTTGCCATTTAAATTATGTGTAATCATAATAGCATTTCCATATCCCCCCATCCGTCCTGCACTGATAACAACACCAGATGCTACTGCTTTTAATGTTGTCCCAGAAGTTGAACCAATGTCCATCCCTGCATGAAGTTTTTTCACACCTTGGATTGGATGAAGCCGCATTCCATAATCAGATGTCTTTGGTCCTGCTGCTGGCCAGATAAACTGTCCGCTCCCACTATTTGATTGAGAAGACACTCTGTCATTTTTATTGGATCCATTAGAAGAAGATGGTGTAGAGGCTGATTTTTCTTGTTCAGCTTCTTCACGTGCTAATTGTTGTAGCTTTCCTTTTTCTGATTGCTTAAGCTCCTTGGTTTTCTCTATTGCTGAAGATTGAGCTGCTAGAATCTTTTGTTCTTCTTCTAAGCTGACTTTGTATTCTTCAAGACCTGCGTGTTCTTCTTTTAGCTCGGCCATTAACGTCTTCTTTTCTATACTTTGGTCACCCAGATCATCTTTCAATGCAACTAGTTCTTCCTTTTGGTTTTCTAGAGCCACCTTTTTTTCTTCAACGACAGCTTTACTCTCTTCTACTTCTACTTTGTTAGCCTCAAGTTTTACTTTGTCAGCTTGTTGTTCTTCCATAATGGTTTTATCTTGATCCATTATTTTATTAACAGCTGAGCTACGGTTAATGAAGTCACCAAAGCTTTTTGACCCTAGAATAACTTCAATATATTTCATATTGCCACCGCTTTGCTGAATAGCACGGAGACGATCTTTTATTAGTTCATCCCGCTCTTTAATACGTTCCTTTAATACTTTTATTTCTTCTTTTAATTCTTTCATTCTTTCTTGAAGCTTCGTGATTTCATTGTCAGTTGAAGTGATCTCTTGTTCTTTTGCAGTGATATCCTCTTGAGTTTTAGTTAATTTATCATCAATGGTTTTAATTTCGCTATCAACCGTTTCTTGCTTTTTTTCATTCTTATCCATCTTACCTTCTGTGTTTTCTTTATTCCCAGAAATATCACCTTGTTTTTCTTTTAACTCGTTTTGCTCTTTCTCTAATTCATTAATTTTTTGGTCCAGTCCGTCGATTGTTTCCGCGGAGGCTATACTTCCGTTAAAAGTAATGGTTGTGACTGTCAAAGTTGTTGCAAGCATAAGTGAAACACCTTTTTTCATCTTTTTGCCTTCCCCTTCCCTCTGTACCATAATGGTATTTTTGTATCTATTAGGCTAAAATTTAAGAACTACGAACACTCAATCCACTCCCCCATGTTCCGATAAACGCGTTAATTCCCAAAATAATAGGGAAGGCGGTCGGCATTAGGAAAGTTGTACTTCTTCTAGCAATTTATATCTCAAAGATCTTCAGAACCCCCTAAGGAGTATGAGCAACCAACTTACCAGGGGGCTCGTCTGCACCGACAATATAGACAAACTCGCTTTGCTTTAATAGCCATACTGATACCATTTAGTGCATAGGCAAACACATCATTCATAAGTATCATAAAATCATATTTTTTGTAGGCTTCCTGGTTCACTTAAGTTTCTTCCAAACCTCAGTATCGCTAAAAATCTATGTACATAATATCCACTAGTGTAACATCTTTCGCCAGTTTTTTTAGACATATAATTATTACATTTCTATTTCATCAACATTAATAAAAAGTGTGCATGTTGAGAGTTGTAGAAATATATTTTTTTACCGTTCTAATAAAGTTACCATTCGATTAAAATAGCGTTTTTTTGACGTTCGCTTAACAAAAAGCGGCCTCTTAATAAGTCGGGGTTTCCCTTTGTAAATAAATCTACGTTGATTTATTACTGTCTATATAGGGCTGGTAATAAAAAGAAGCTAAATGCTTAGAACATAAGCATTTAGCTCCTTTATTTCATTCTCTGTTGAATCTTCTGTCTTAAACCTTCGCCACTACCATAGTAACAACACATTGCTAATCAAATCTAAAACCACTACAATATTAGACTTTTTTTGGATTCTTAATAAATAGCATAAATATGATAATTAGAGTGAAAGCAACGAATGCTAAAAATGGTATTGTAATAAATCCAAGCCAATTAATATATTCAGCACTACATGGAACACCATTTGCACATGGTTTAATTGCTGCAAGCCCTGGAACTTTCTGCTCTAAATAGTGAAAGAGGGAAATAGACCAGCCTATAATTGCCATAGGAAGAACATAAATTCTAATAGATAAATCATTTTGAAATGTTGCTATTCCGAGCATTAACGATAATGGATACATTAAAATACGTTGATACCAACAAAGTTCACAAGGAATAAACCCTCTTATCTCACTAAAGTAAAGGCTACCTAGTGTTGCAATTACGGATACTAACCAAGCAAGATATAGCAAAAATTGTTTACTATCCAATTTACCCATAATCTAATTATCCTCTAATTCTTTATCTATTACTTGTTTGATTACCTCATAATCAAAAGGATCTTCAATCATTATATCGTTTATCATAATAGTTGGTGTAAGTTTTACTTCAAACTTATTTACTAGCTCTGTATCTTTATTAATCTCATTCATGGCTGCATTGGTTTCGATATCTGATTTTAATTTCTCTGTATCGATATTTGATACACTTTTAGCAACTTCCAATATCTTCTCCGTTGTTATCCATTTGCTGTCATGGTTTTCACTAGGTTGTTCATTGAAAAGTTCCTTATGAAAATCCCAATATGCTTCAGGGTTTTGATTATAAACTGATTCTGCTGCCAGTGAACCTAATTTTGATTCTTCTCCGTGAAATAGTACATTTATAAACGAAAATTTGACTTTACCAGTATCTACATAATCACTTACTAACTGTGGATAAATGGTTTCTCCCCATGCTTTACAGGATGGACACTTAAAATCTCCAAATTCTACTACTGTTACCGGAGCATCTGCATCACCCAATGTTGGCTGCCCCTCAATAGAAGGTTGATCTTCAAAGGTTGTCCCTAGCTTAGATTGAGAAGAATTATTATTTAATACAACCAGTACAACTATTAGTGCAACGACAATCAACGTGATTATTACTATAATTTTTAATGGCGAACCTTTCATAAAACACCTCTCTAAATTTATTATGTAGAGTTAATAGTATCATCTATTTCTTATAAATTTAAATTAAGCAAGCATTGTTCAAACAATATTCATAAACAAGCGCTGATCATTCTAAAACATTAAAATAAATTCACTAACATACTAAAAGTCCCATTTTCGTACATAATCATAATACCTAAAGGAACAAATACAATGGGAACAATTATTCTTTGATATTTTTCTACTGTTTCTGAAACTGCCTTAAAGGTGGATAAACGGTAACAAATATATAGTAAAACGGCAGATAACACGTAAAATATAATGATTGTAGCAGATAGTCCAAAGATATTTAATGTTGTGAAATAAGGGATGTACACACCTAAGTTATCCCCTCCGGCTGCTAAAGAAATTACTGTTACACTAAGAAATAATTTACTGAACTTGCTAGTTGATTCTAAGATTTCTTTTCTATCCTGATCCTCTTCGTCTTCAGATTTGAATAATTCCTTGAGACCTATATAAATAGGTAGTAATCCTAATAAACCAATCCACTTTTGTGAAAAGAAGGCAAGTCCACTTGCAGCTAAAAGACTAATTACAATTAAGATAGTTAGTCCAAGATATTGCCCTAACCCAATATTCTTAACACCATTTTTTTGCTTTTTAAATTTTGAGAACAATACTACTAATATTATTATGTAATCTATACTTGTTGATAAAAATACGGCAAAAGCTGAGATAAGCGTTGTAGCCATTGATCAACATCTCCTAATTTATATTAAGTAATAATGTGTTAACCTCTAGTCTATTAGAAGAGGGCTTTCCAGAAAAACCGGGAAGCCCTTTTTCATCTATTCTTTCACTCTCATGAGTCGTAACCCATTTAATGCAACTAGGAGAGTTGCCCCCATATCTGAAATAATTGCAATCCATAGGGTTAACCAACCGGGAACCACCAACAATAAAGCAATCAACTTAATAGCGAGTGCAAAGGTGATATTCTGCTTAATGATATTTAAAGTTTTACGACTTAATTTCACTGTAAATGGAAGCTTTCTTAAATCATCAGCCATCAATGCAACATCTGCTGTTTCGAGTGCTGTATCTGTACCAGCTCCCCCCATAGCAATTCCAACCGTAGAGGCAGCTAGAGCAGGGGCATCATTGATGCCATCTCCGACCATTCCTACATTACCGTACTCGGATCTTAATTGTTTAATATAATCTAATTTGTCTTGTGGTAAAAGTTCTGCCTGAACATCTGATACTCCAACATAATCTCCGATAGCTTTTGCGGTGCCTTTGTTATCACCTGTAAGCATAATCGTTTTTTTGATTCCGATTTGATGTAACCTACTAACAACTTCCTTACTTGAATCACGTACTTCATCTGCAACTGCAATAACGGCATGTATTTCTTTTTCAGTTCCAATAATCATTGCAGTTTTACCTTGATTTTGTAGAGTTGTAATAATTTCTTTTAGTTCCTTACTAAAACCAACTGTTAATAATTCCTTAAAGAGTTTTGGACTACCAATGTAGTACGTTATTCCGTTTATTGTACCCTTAATACCTTTACCAGTTATAGAGTTGAAATCATCTACTACAACTTCAGTATAAGGAGCGTTCTCTTCTTCTGCCATTTTCATAATTGCTGAAGCAAGAGGATGTTGGGAATGATATTCCAATGCAGTTATGATGGACAATAGTTCTTTCTGATTTGTATTATGGTTTAACATTTTATAATCAGTTACAACTGGCACTCCTTTTGTTAGTGTACCCGTCTTATCAAATGCAATAGCTTTTAGTGAACCAATTTCTTCTAAATAAATACCGCCTTTTACGAGAACACCCTTTTTAGCAGCATTTCCGATTGCTGACACAATGGAAATCGGAGTAGAAATAACCAAAGCACAAGGGCAACCTACCACCAGAACAGCTAATCCTTGATAAACCCATGTTTCCCAACTTCCATCAAAAAACAAAGGAGGTACAATAGCAACTAATGCCGCTATCCCCATAATTATAGGTGTGTAATATTTAGCAAACTTATCAACAAAGGCTTGAGACGGAGCACGTTCACTTTGTGCTTCCTCTACAAGATGGATAATTTTAGAAATGGTTGTATCTTCAACTAGTTTTGTTATTTCTACCTCAAGTAAACCTTCTTCATTTAGTGTACCTGCAAAAACCTCGTCTTCAACTGTTTTTCCAACTGGTACCGATTCACCAGTGATTGTTGCCTGGTTGACTGCAGAGTTACCACGAAGAACTACACCATCCATAGAAATCTTCTGACCCGGTTTAACAATCATAATATCCCCAATAGCGATGTTATTGACATGAATCATCATATCCTGGCCATTTCGTCTAATGAGCGCCTCTTTTGGTGCAATATCCATTAAGGATCGAATGGATTGTCTTGCCCTATCCATTGAGAATCTTTCTAGAGCTTCACTTATTGCAAAGAGAATAACAACTATGGCACCTTCCGCCCATTCACCAATAATAGCAGCGCCAATAATGGCAACGGTCATAAGTGTTTTCATGTCGAAGTCAAGACGAATTAGATTTTGAATTCCAACTTTAAAAAGGGAGTACCCACCAATTACAATGGATGTCGCAAATAATAAAGAAGTGATAAAGTTGTCTTCTCCATTAACAATCTGAGATACATAACCAAAAATAATTAATAAGGAAGCATATAATAACGTACTGTGCCTTTTATAGAATGGTTCCTTTTTTTCTTTTTCAATTTCTTTTTTTGCTTCTCTAATAGGCTTTTCAGGTGATACTTTAAGACTTTCAAAAGCGCCTGCTTTTTCTAACTCTTCAACTGACGTTTCTCCATAAACAGAAATTTTAGATGCTCCAAAATTAACCTTCGCATCTTGGACTCCAGGAAGATTCTTCACATTTTTTTCGAACTTACCTGCACAGTTCGCACATGAAAATCCTTCAACACGATATACACTTTTGTCCTCTATTGTATCACTCAACGGTAACACTCTCCTTTTGAAGCGTCAGGGCTACTTCTACTAGCTTCCTTACATGGCCATCTTCTAGTGAATAAAAAACTAATTTTCCTTCTTTACGATACTTAGCCAAGCCCATATTACGCAACAATCGTAAATGATGAGATGCAGTGGCTGTTGTTGAACCTATAATATTAGCGACATCACATACACACAATTCATCCTCTAATGTTAGTGCATAAGCTATTTTTACCCGGGTTGCATCAGCTAAGGCCTTGAAGGTCATTTCAACTCCGTTAACTTGTTCAATTTGTGGTTGAATTCTATTTACTTTTTCTTGATCAAAACAAAACGTCTCACATGTATCTTTGGAAGTATTAGAAACCCTTTTTTTACTCATTTGCTCACCTCATTCTAATGATTATTTGACTATTTGTTTAAAGTTTATTCACATTAATAATATTTGTCAATTATTATATTCAAATGAGTATTTTAATGTGTTAATATAATCCTATATATTAAGGAGCTGGAAGTGATAGAAAATGTATGAAACTATAGTAATTGGGGCGGGCCAAGCAGGACTAGCAATGGGTTATTACTTAAAACAACATAACCATTCTTTCTTAATCTTAGAGAGGAATAGCAAGGTGGGGGAGATATGGAAAAATCGATATGATTCGCTTGTTTTATTTACACCAAGGTTATATAGCTCGTTACCGGGATTAGAGCTAAAAGGTAGGGCTCATGAATACCCTAAAAAAGACGAAATAGCAAATTATCTAAAAGCATATGTAGAAACATTTAATTTACCTATTCGCTTTGATACCGAAGTAATAACGGTTAGAAGGAAGGAGAACTTATTTCATATAACATCAAATCAAACAGAGTATCAAGCTAAGAATGTCGTAATTGCAACAGGACCATTTCAGAAGCCACGGATTCCAACATTTGCAAATGATCTATCGAAAGATGTTTTACATTTGCATTCATCCGAGTATCGAAATCCCTCTCAATTAGTAGAGGGGAATGTATTAGTGGTCGGTGGTGGGAATAGTGGTGCACAGATTGCAGAAGAAATTTCTCGAGAAAGGGGAGTATATTTATCAACTAGCCAAAGATTAAGTTTTATGCCTTTAATAGTAGGCAAACGTAGCATATTCTGGTGGTTCGATAAAGTTGGTATATTGAAAGCTTCCTCAAAATCATACATAGGAAGAAAGATTCAAAATAGAGGGGATCCTATATTTGGATTTGAATTAAAAAAAGCAATTAAAGAAGGAAAGGTAATTGTTAAAGGAAGAACTTCAAATTGTAATGGAAATACAGTTACTTTCAACGGTGAATCTTCACATAATGTACAAAACGTAATATGGGCTACCGGCTTCACATCTGACTATAGTTGGTTGGAAGTTGCAGGGATAATTGATGAAAATGATAAACCAATTCATGATAGAGGAGTAACTAATGTGACAGGTTTATACTTTTTGGGACTTCCATGGCAATATAGACGTGGATCGGCTCTTTTACAAGGTGTGGGAAATGATGCTCAATATCTAGCAAATCAAATTATGAAGTAAGGGATAGATATTACTGCGCCATAACAAAGGGGGAGTATTATGAAAAAAGATAACCCAAAAGTAGAATTACTTTTTAAGAATTTGCCTTTTTTATTAAAGGATATGGAAGTAAAAGACTGGATTATTGATTCATTTCCATTTAGATATAAAGGATATTCCTATTTTGTAATATTAACTCGCTATAGAGATAATGAGAGGAAACCAAGCACTTACGCTAAGGCTAAAGTAGAATTTGTACCAAGTAACAATACAAATAATAATTCACTTTTCGGTTATGTGGATTTCTTTAATGTTCATTTTTATAGTGTTGCGGAATTTTGTGCCTTTTTTGGCATAGAGAGAGGTAATGCTAATAGAGATCTATTCAAAGATTTTTCTGAGGTATTTTCTAATTTTATACCGAAAGAAAAAATTGTAAATAAAGGTGATAGACAAAGGATATTGATCGGTAGTCGTGTAGAGGGAAATAATCCTAATGCAATATACTGCTATGATGTACGTCGTAATGGGACGAGGAAAGGTGGAAAACCTAATAAACGCAGTATAGAGAATAGTAATAAAGCAGAATCGCTACGTAAGGAACTATATGAAACATTTTGTAGAGACAAAAATTTGAGTTTTTTCTTTACTGACAAACAAGAAGGTGGAAAATCTGATCCAGAAATCAAGAAATTATTCGGCAGTCGTAAGTAGTCCATATATGTCAATAAAAGTAATTTGCAATTCAAAGGTTTCTATAAATTAACTACAACATAAGAACAGTAAGCATGGAAAGGAATCCGTTAGTTTGTTCTGCTTTTCTTCATGCATTACCTCTACTTTTATGAACACTTCCTTTTTCAAACATAATAAGACCGAAGATCTTCCTGAATCGGATCAGGAAGACCTTCGGTTTCTAGAGTGATTCGGACTATTATATAAATATCGAATAAAAATCTCATTAATCACAAAAGAACAACTTATTTTTAAAACGAAAATGTACCTTCATATAAAAAAATGATTTTTATTACACATCACAAAAATACTTCAATAATAATGAAAAATTGAGAGTCCTTTATTCAAATTAATTTGAAATTATTTTAATATTAATCAAAAAAACGTCAGAAATTTATTTGATAAGTAAAAAGATGTTAAGAGTTGTATTCTTTTAATGATTTTACAAATTGTGTGGAGAAAGTTGGTAAGACTAAATATGTATTTCATGTTATTTAGACCGAGAATACTTGATATGAAAGGTTCTATCGACCTGACATTTTAATGCTTTATTCCATGCCAATGTTATCTTTCATGTCACATGTGTCTTCATATAGAAATTACCCTTTTTCCCTATATCGAATAATAGCCCATAAGAAAAGTTGCTCATCAAGGTACTTACCGTGATGAGCAACTTTTTTAGTTTGGATTAATTAAGCAATACTTTTACATGCTTCTGCACACTTAAAGCAAGCTTCCGCACATTTTTGACAATGCTCGTGGTCATGTTTTTTACATTCATTACCACATGCTTCACAAATCTTAGCACATACTGCTGCTAGTTCAGCAGCGAATGGTGTATTTCTTGAAAGGGCATGCTCTAAGTAACTACAAATATCCGCACATTCCCTATCCAACCGTATACATTCGGCCATCATCTTGACATCTTCCTCTTTAAGACAAGCATCAAAGCAATGGTTACATGCTACGGCACACTCGTGTAATGAATCAATCAAATTCTGATGTTGTTCGTGTGACATTTTGTAAAAACCTCCTATAATTAATTACGTTTCCCTCTGTCTTAAATACAATTCCCAATTTAAGCTTAACTAAACTGATCCATAATCAATTTTGCATGGATGATACCTTACATGGGTATGATAAAAATATATTCTGTTTACATATCTATTTATAGCAAGACTTTCTTCTTGACCTTAATACCATATGGGGGTATAGTATAAGTATAAATAAAAAGGAAGTGATCCATTTGGATGAATTCTTACATGAACACCCAAGTAAACCGAGAACACAAAGTGAAAAACAAAAGGTTATCAACCGTCTGAAACGTATAGAAGGCCAGGTACGCGGCATTCAAAAGATGGTTGAAGAGGATAGATACTGTATGGATATATTGGTCCAGCTCAGCGCAATTCAATCTGCTCTGAAAAATGTTGGGTTTTCTGTCACGGAACGTCATATCAACCATTGTGTGAGTGATGCTATCAAGCAGGGTGAAGGAAAAGAAACCATCGAGGAACTAATGAGTGTTATGAAACAGTTTTCTAAATAAGGAGAGAGAATTATGAGCGACACACATCATGCAACCCTTAATATAACAGGAATGACCTGTGCAGCTTGCTCTAGCCGTGTTGAAAAGGTTCTAAATAAAATGGACGGAGTGGAAGCTCAGGTCAATTTAACAACGGAGAAAGCAACGGTGGGCTATGATATAGAGAAAGCTTCAATTGAAGATATTACGAAAAAAATAGAAAACGTGGGCTACGGCGTGTTAATGGAAAAAACAGAACTAGACATATTGGGCATGACCTGTGCAGCTTGTTCTACTCGTATCGAAAAGGTTTTGAATAAGCAAGAAGGTGTTAATTCTGCAACGGTTAACTTAACAACTGAAAGTGCAGCGATTGAATATAACCCAGGCTTGACTGACCCGAAAGTATTAATTGAGAAGATCAGAAATGTAGGGTATGACGCAAAACCTAAAGCGGAAGCAGCAGAAAAGAGAACGCATAAAGAGAAAGCTTTGCAACGGCAGAAATCCAAGTTGATCATCTCAGCTGTGCTATCTGCACCATTATTAATAACCATGCTGGTTCACTTATTTAATATGGAAATACCAGCAATACTTATGAACCCATGGTTTCAATTTGCGCTAGCAACACCTGTTCAATTTATCATTGGTTGGCAGTTTTATGTGGGAGCGTACAAAAACTTAAAAAATGGCGGGGCAAACATGGACGTGCTTGTGGCATTAGGCACGAGCGCTGCTTACTTCTATAGTTTATACGAAGCACTCAAGACGATTGGCAATGACTATATGCCACATTTATATTTTGAAACCAGTGCAATTCTCATTACATTAATCTTGTTTGGAAAATACTTGGAAGCAAAAGCCAAAAGTCAGACAACAAATGCATTATCCTCGTTACTAAATTTACAGGCCAAAGAGGCTCGTGTTATTAGGAACGGTGAAGAAATCATGCTGCCTGTAGAGGAAGTTGTTGTTGGAGAAAGATTAGTAGTAAAACCTGGTGAGAAAATACCCGTAGACGGTATGGTTGTAAAGGGAAGAACTTCAGTAGATGAATCAATGATAACTGGTGAATCCATTCCAATTGAAAAGGAACTGGACGCCACGGTTATCGGCTCCACAATAAACAAAAATGGCTCTATTGAAATGAAAGCAACAAAAGTGGGGAAAGATACGGCCCTAGCCTCTATAGTCAAAGTAGTTGAGGAAGCGCAAGGGTCAAAGGCGCCAATTCAACGTTTAGCAGATGTTATTTCAGGCTATTTCGTACCGATTGTTGTAGGTATTGCCATCCTAACATTTGTTGTATGGATTGCATTTGTTGAGCCAGGCCAATTTGAACCAGCTTTAGTTGCAGCAATTGCTGTACTTGTTATTGCTTGCCCATGTGCATTGGGGCTAGCTACACCGACCTCGATTATGGTAGGAACGGGAAGAGCGGCGGAAAGTGGTATTTTGTTTAAAGGTGGAGAACACTTAGAAGGCACACATCAGCTAAATGCAATTGTTCTTGATAAAACAGGAACTGTCACCAAAGGAAAACCAGAAGTTACAGACTTTTCCGGTGACCAGGAAGCTCTACAGCTGTTAGCTAGTGCAGAGAAAGGCTCGGAACATCCACTTGCAGGGGCGATCGTAGCTTATGCAACAGAAAATGAGATGGACTTTCTTGAAGTTGAAGAATTCAATGCAATACCTGGCCACGGTATCGAAGCAAGGATCTCGGGGAAACAAATTCTTGTAGGTAACCGGAAACTAATGACAGATCATCAAGTAGATATTGAGAATAATGAAGAGACATTAGTCAAATTTGAAACTGAGGGTAAAACAGCAATGTTAATTGCCATTGATGGAGAATATCGAGGAATTGTCGCAGTGGCAGATGTAATTAAAGAATCAGCAATACAAGCAATCAAAGAGTTAAAAGAACAGGGCTTAGAGGTCTTCATGTTGACAGGAGATAACGAAAGAACCGCCCATGCGATTGCAAAACAAGTAGGAATTGATCAAGTGATTGCCCAAGTGTTACCTGAAGAAAAGGCCGATAAAGTGAAAGAAATACAAGCACAGGGTAAAAAGGTAGCAATGGTTGGCGATGGTGTAAACGATGCACCAGCATTGGTAACTGCTGATATTGGGATTGCAATTGGTACTGGTACAGAAGTAGCAATTGAAGCTGCTGACGTAACCATACTAGGTGGAGAGCTATTGCTCATACCAAAAGCGATTAGAATTAGTCATGCTACAATTCGAAATATCCGCCAAAATCTTTTCTGGGCTTTTGGTTATAACACAGCTGGAATCCCAGTCGCGGCTGTCGGATTACTTGCACCATGGATAGCTGGTGCGGCAATGGCGTTAAGCTCGGTAAGTGTAGTTTCTAACTCACTTCGATTAAAGCGAGCAAAACTATAAGCTATACTTTTTAAAGGAGGTGAAGATCATGGAAAAAACATTGAATGTTCAAGGTATGTCATGCGGACATTGCAAGATGTCAGTTGAAAATGCATTGAATAATTTAAATGGCGTTTCAGAAGCTATAGTTAAGTTGGAAGCAGGCAAAGTAGATGTTTCTTTTGATGAATCAAAAGTAAATGTTGAAGCCATGAAGGACGCTATTGAAGAACAAGGCTACGATGTAGTAGCTTAAATATATAAATAAAAAGCTGGTTTTCTATGATGAAAACCAGCTTTTTTATTTCGGAAAATATTTCTGTGACCTTAAATAAAATAAAATCCGAGTCCCATAATGATATATGCTGCTAATAATGCTAAGCCATCAAACCAGTTTGAGTCACCGTCGTTTGACAGCATGATCATTAATAAAACTGCTGTCACCATACTAATAAGTTCAGGCCATGTAAAGACAAGAGGCATGGAGGTGGTAAAAAGTAGGGATAGTAGAACGAGAATAGGAAGCACAAACATTGCTACTTGCAGTGTTGAACCGACAACAATTTCAACTGCTACATCCATTTTATTTTTGTATGCCATCATGACGGCTGAGGCATGCTCTGCAGCATTACCGACAATAGCAACAATAATAACCCCAATAAATAATTCTGACCAACCAAATGTTTCCCCAACTTCATTAAATGTAGAGACAAGGTGCTCCGAAACATAGGCTACGGCAATGGTAGAGAGTGCTAATATTATAATGGCTTTCAATTTACTCCATTCTGGCACTTCCTCTTCGTGATTCTCCTTTTGTTTATTATTGGACTGGTAAACTCCGCGATGTGTAACAAATTTAAATAACAGGGCCGCTAAGTATAACAGGATTAAAATGATGGAGATCCCAACGCTAAGGAACATGGTATCCTGGTCATTCATCGTTGTTGTAAAGACCTCGGGTATCACGAAGGCGACAACTACAGAGAAAATAAGTAGTCCTGCGTTATGTTGTGCCTCATGTTTACTAAAAGATTGCCGTTTATATTTTAGACCACCAATGAAAAAAGAAAGCCCTCCTACAAGTAGCAAATTTCCCAAAACGGAACCAGTTAAAGAAGCTAGAACAATACTTACAAGTCCGGCCTTCAGTGAAAAAATAGAAATAATAAGTTCAACGGCATTACCGAATGTGGCATTTAATAAACCACCAATTCGAGGCCCTAATACAATTGCTAGGCTTTCCGTAGCTCTTCCAATAAACCCTGCTAAAGCTATAATAGTTAAACAATAAATACCGAACATAATTACGGCTGACCAATGAAATATGGAACCAATAATAGAGAGTGGTAGACCAATACAAGCTAAAATCATAAACAATCTGTTCATTTTACATATCCTTTCTTTCAATTTCCAGGTAACTATAGATTACCCATTAAGAAAAAGGAATACTCTTTTAAAAGAAGGTTACAATCCAAGAAGTTTACTTGCCTGCAAGGATCACGTATAATCCTAACTAATTGAAACTTCTAAAAATAGGTGCAGGGGGAATTTTCTTGTCTACATATCCAAAAGTTAGTGAAACAAAAGAATTAATTAAACAGCTAGTGTCTATTCCAAGCCCATCAGGCAACACAACAAAAGTGATCCAATTTGTTGAAGAATTCTTGAAGGATTTACAAGTGGAGACAAAGCGTAACCGAAAAGGCGGATTAATTGCCACATTACCCGGGACAAATGAGGAAGAGCATAGAATGCTAACTGCTCATGTGGATACATTGGGTGCCATGGTAAAGGAAGTAAAAAGTAATGGACGACTACGTTTAGATTTAATTGGAGGATTTAAATATAACGCTATAGAAGGAGAATACTGTGAAATTCACACATCGAGTGGCAAGGTTTTTACAGGGACAATCCTTATGCACCAAACGTCAGTCCATGTCTATAAAGAGGCAGGAGATGCAAAGCGAAATCAGGAAAACATGGAGGTACGGATTGATGCAAAGGTAGGAAATGCTGAGGATATCAGAAAGCTTGGTATTGAAGTAGGGGACTTTGTTTCTTTTGATCCACGTGTTCAATTTGCCGATAATGGGTTTATTAAATCACGTCACCTTGATGACAAGGCAAGTGTTGCGATTTTGCTACAACTAATTAAAAGGGTAAAAGAAGAGAAGTTGATACTGCCATATACGACACATTTCCTTATCTCAAACAATGAAGAGATAGGCTATGGCGGAAATTCCAATGTAACACCAGAAACGATTGAATATTTGGCTGTAGATATGGGAGCCATGGGAGATGGTCAATCTACCGATGAATTTACCGTTTCGATCTGTGTAAAGGATGGATCAGGCCCGTATCATTACGGATTGCGCAAGCATCTTGTCCAGTTAGCGGAAAAGAATAAAATTGGCTACAAGCTTGATATTTACCCTTATTATGCATCAGACGCCTCAGCGGCTATTCGATCAGGGCATGATATTATCCACGGGCTAATAGGCCCTGGAATCGATTCTTCTCATGCATATGAAAGAACCCATGAAGAATCCTTACATCATACCGAACAGCTCGTGTACGAATATGTGAAGTCAGAAATCGTAAGCTATTAATAAGCTTGTTTAAACATTAAGAAAAGTGGCTGGGACGTTATGTCCCAGCCACTTTTTTTACAACACATATAAATAAACGCAAAGGAAATGAAAGAGACTCCCTAGCAGAATGAAAATATGAAAAATCTCGTGAAATCCAAAATGCTTAAAATTCATGAACTTTGGTTTCAACCAATAAATGAATGCTCCAACTGTGTAAATCAAGCCACCTATTATAAGCAAAGCCATTCCGTTTGTACCAAGCACTGGTGCAAGAGAAGAGCTGAAAAAGACGACAATCCAACCCATCGCGATATATAAAGCAGTAGACAACCATCTTGGCGCATGGAACCAGATTAACTTAAAGCTAACTCCTGCTACAGCGATTGCTGAGATGATAGTAAACAAAACCCAGCCTGTCATGCCACTTAAACTTATCAAACATAGAGGCGTATAGGTTCCTGCAATTAGTACAAATATCATGGAATGATCCAAGCGACGTAAAAAAGCAATGACATGTGCTTTTGCAACAACCAAATGATAGGTTGCAGAAGCTGCATAGAGTAGTGTCATGCTAATACCAAAAATAATAACTGAAACTATTGTCAGTGTGGAATCAGCTGTAGTAGAAGCCTTTATTACCATTGCCAGCAAACCTACAAAACTAAGAATTGCCCCGAATAAATGAGTTAGTCCATTAATCGGTTCGCGCATATACGTACCCAAGAATAATCATCACCTTTACCTTTGTATGTAGTTTCGAAAACTATATAACGACTATATCCTAATATTAAGATGTAGTCAAGGTTTACTCACTTATTTATTTCCCTTATAATAGAAGAAAAAACAAGAGGTTTTAAAATGGATATAAACGTGATTTTAGATAAGTTGCAACTGGATACTAGGCTCGATATTAAGGATATTCCTGATATTGACCTTTACATGGATCAAGTAATTCAGTTATTTGAAAAGAAATTCTCTCCTACTAAGCGTAATGAAGAGGAAAAGGTATTGACAAAAACGATGATAAATAACTATGCCAAAGGTAAATTATTTTTTCCTATAAAAAATAAAAAATACTCTAGGGACCATATTATGCTTATTAGCATGATTTATCAGATGAAAGGTGCATTGTCTATACATGACGTAAAGCAAACACTGGAGACATTGAATAACAAAATAATGGAGGAAGATTTCGATCTTCTCACACTTTATATGAGTTATCTAACTTTATTTGATCAGAATCTGGACATATTTAATAGTGGGGTCAAAAATCACATGAATGATATTCATGTGGAGATTGAAAAATTAGGGAGTAAGGATGAGACGTATTTAGAAAAACTATTACTAATTACAACCTTTACGGAGATGAGTAACTTTTATAGGAAAGCCGCTGAAAAGATGGTAGATAACATGTTGGAAGAAGCTACAAAAAGAAAGCAGTGATGATATGAAGCTTAGTATACTAGATCAAGTACCCGTGCTAGAAGGAAGTAGTCCCTATGAAGCAATACAGGGATCAATTGAATTGGCGATTGCGGGGGACAAACTAGGGTATACACGGTACTGGACTGCAGAACATCATGACATGGAAGAGCTTGCATCTCCAGCCCCCGATATATTATTAAGTCAGATTGGTGCCAGAACGAACAGAATACGAATTGGTTCTGGAGCTGTATTACTTCCACACTATAAACCTTATCAAATAGCCGAGCGCTATCATCTGCTTGCAACTATGTTTCCAGGAAGAGTGGATCTTGGTGTAGGACGTGCTCCTGGTGGCTCTGCTGAAGCAACGATGGCGTTGTCAGATAATTTTTTAGAGAACGTAAAACAATTTCCCAATAAATTAGATGAACTCATTGCATTTTGCTATAACGGATTTTCTGATGATCACATCTTTTCTAAAATTACTCCCAATCCTGTTGCTGTACATCCTCCGGATTTATGGCTCCTGGGTACCAGTGGGAAGAGCGGCAAGCTCGCTGCCGAAAAAAGAGTTTCGTATGCATTCGGTCACTTCATGTCAGATGCTAATGGAGTAGAGATTGTCAGAGAGTATGCGAGTGAAATAAAAACACCTAGTCCAATTGTTGCTGTCTCCGTAATATGTGCGGAAACGACTGAGGAGGCAGAGGAGCTGGCATTTTACTATTTGGCCAAGCAAGTATGGAAGGAAAGGAAGACAAGTGTATCGTTGCTAACCACCAAGGAACTAAAGCAACTCGACTTTACTTTTAAAGAAAAAGAATTGGTTGAAAAGCGTAGAAAGAAAATGGTTGTTGGGGCACCCGATAAAGTTAAAAAGCAATTGGTTGATCTCCAAGCGATGTATCAGGTAGAAGAATTGATGCTAGTGACGATAACAAATAGCTATGAATCAAGGTTAAAATCTTATGAGCTTATTGCCCAGGAAATGACTATTTCTGAATAAAGTACATCCTAAAAAACTTCCAAAAGGGGTAGCGTCAGGAAAATGCGGATTTACAACGTTAAGGAAATCAAAATATAAAAAGTCTAATTTCTCGGTGTTATAAGTGAAAAATTAGGCTTTAGTTACTTCATTAAAGCGCCCGATTTGTTGAAGACTAATGTTTATATTCACCAAGAAAATTGATATGCTCTTATCCTAACAAATTTTATTTAGGACTTACATGTATGCCTTCACTCTCTCGCCAATCTGCGTAGAGTATACGCTTTACATTATCATATCCATTGGTAGTTAATTGGTTATCTAACCACTGTTGATCAAATCCGAGTTCACGTAAATTATCCCATAAAATTTCCCCATCTATAATTAACGATGTTGGGAGGTCTACTGGACTTTCTGGAAGATTGAGATCTTGCTTATCTGGTTTTTGATACTTGGATTTTAATAATAAACTTAATTGCCCATTAGCTTCCAATATACCGTATTTGACTTCGCGAACTGAAAAGACATTATTTTGACGGAGTATACTCAATACTTGATTTACATCCAATTTGTTCTTTGTAAGTAACTTTCTGTCCATAACACCATCTCGAATGATTATGTTAGGATTGCCTAATAGGAGAGAACGTGTCGATTTATTTTTTAAAGTTATAAACTCTATTCCCAACATAAGAAACGTCCACAATCCGATCGCATATAAAAAATGAAAAATCCCTACCTTATCTTCATAAATGGTATTTCCTAACAAATCTCCAAGTACTAACACAAAAACTAAGTGAAACGGGGTTAACTGATAGATGGATGTTCTGCCTGTTATGATAATGATAAAAAATAAAGTGGCAAAACCAACGATGACTTTGATCGTCAGTAAACCAATATTAACTTCTTCCAAAGTTTTTTCCTCCAATTTAAATTCTACTTAGTTGTCAGATTTTGAGGTTTGGATAAAGAGGCTAGTTTTAGTATTAAAGCTCGAGTTACAATTCCAACAATGATGTAATATATGAATGAATACCTGTATCTCCACTCTAAATAATTAACAAGTTTGACCCACTCGCAAAAGGGTTCAACTATAAAGGCATATGTTAGTGCCATAATGATCTGGGCTAAAATAAAAGATTTCCATGTTCTAAAATATTGATATAACAACAGGATCTACATCCACTTCAGGTGGTGGTGGATCATTATCCTCTTCTACATTATTACACCCCAATAACATGATGGTAGATAGAAAAACTGCTGTTAATAGTCTTAACCACTTAGATTCACTTTTATCGTCCTCTCTATTGTTTTTTTACTTTTAATATTATCTTCTCCTTCCACTTTTTTATACGAACATTTTAACTTAACAACAATAATATTAATGTCCTTAATCACCAAACAGTAGGGGCCTATTTGTATCATTTTCAAAATTTCCTTTTAAAAAAAGAATTAGAGAATTTATTGAGATAAACGGGAAGGTGTCAGGAATTGGAGATAAAAAATGTAGTACTGAAAAGTTTTTATGACAATCTTACAGTCAAAGGTCAAATAGAGGCTATTGAGAACGGGAGTTATCCTTTGGGGATAAGAATGCTCGACTAGAAGCTCAAATCAACCTGTTTAAGGCGGAACTGCTAAAAAAGATTCGCTTCTCGGAAAGGGGGCTAAAGAAGTAGTCCTCCTTGTCGCATTCGAGTTTAAATAGGGATAGAGAGGGAAGTTTTTTTAATAAAGATTAAATCATGTATACGAAGGAAAGGAAAATAAATTATATGAAAACTTATGAAAATCTTAACAAAAATTATATCTCTGGTGAATGGCGTGATGGTCAAGGAAAAACCACTTATGAAGTAAAAAATCCCTATAATGATGAAGTTCTACAAGAAATAAAAATGGCTAGTAAAGAAGATATCGATGAATCTTATCAATCTGCTGAACAGGCTAAAAAAGAATGGGCAAAATATAATCCATTTGAACGATCTTCCATTATGGAAAAAGGCAGTGCAGATTATTGAAGCGAGAAGAGAAGAGTTTGTTGATCATTTAATTAGGGAAGGGGGTTCATCACATCTGAAGGCTAACGTCGAAATTGACTTTGTTATTGCAATTACAAGGGAAGCAGCATCTTTTCCCCTTAGAATGAATGGGGAAATTGTACCTTCCCTGATCCCAGGAAAGGAAAATAGAATTTACCGAATTCCTTTAGGGGTAGTTGGTGTAATCGGGCCATTCAACTTCCCAATGTATCTTGCCATGCGTTCGGTAGCACCGGCACTTGCTGTCGGTAACGGGGTCGTACTGAAACCAGATGAGCAAACCGCGGTAACTGGGGGAATATTACTTGCGAAGGTATTTGAAGAGGCGGGATTGCCGAAAGGAGTCTTTAATGTTGTTGTTCCAAACTTAGAATATATCGGTGATGCATTTGTGGAACATCCAATTCCACGGTTAATTTCATTTACAGGATCTACTTCGGCAGGACGGCATATTGGTGAAATTTGTGGAAGAAATATTAAAAAAGTTGCACTTGAGTTAGGGGGGAACAACCCGCTTGTAGTGCTTGGTGATGCTAAAGTGGAAAGTGCAGTAAATTCCACATTATTCGGTAAGTTTATGCATAATGGACAAATATGTATGGCTATTAATCGAATTATAGTTCATAAGGATTTATATGAGGAATTTGTTAAGAAATTTGTTGAAAAGACCAAAAGGATTAAAGTGGGCGACCCAAGTGAAAAGGATAATCTAATCGGTCCTTTGATAAATCGGCAGGCAATTGATCGAATTCTTGAACAAATTGAATCAGCTAAAAAGCAAGGGGCAGAAGTTGTGCTGGAAGGAAAAGTGGAAGGGAACGTCATGCATCCTTATATACTAACTGGTTCGAATGATGTAGCGACTGCTCAAAACGAAATGTTTGGCCCGGTTGCAACCATCATTTCTGCTGAAAGTGATGAAGAAGCAATTCGTATTGCAAATGATACCCCATTTGGTCTAAGTGGGGCGGTTCACGCAGGTTCCCCAGAAAGAGGTGTGAAAATGGCCAAACAGATAACTTCCGGCATGGTTCATGTGAATGACCAAAGCGTTAACGATGAGCCATTGATTGCGTTCGGAGGTGAGAAAGCATCTGGATTGGGGCGATTCGGAGGAAAATGGTCACTTGAAGAGTTTACTACCGTCCAATGGATTTCTGTGCAAACCGAAGAAAGAGAAAGTCCTTTCCATACAGATTATCTGGAATAAAAATAAACATAAAGGAAAGACAGAACAGACATAAAAGGGATTATAAAATAATCGAGATAAAGGAACTGATTTAACCGATCCCCTTCTTGTTTAATCCCCACCTAAAAACAGGTGGGGATTAACATATTCAGTAAGTTTCGGTGATTAAACTACTAAAAGAACTTTTGCCGGCTAAGGTTAAAGAAAGAGTAAAGAACTAATTATACTAAAGGTGCAAAATGGAATAAAGTATAGCCTCCAAAACTTTATTATTGGGCCAATTTGTGGAATATGGCTTATGGGGCTGCTGAGCGTTGGTGTTCAAGTAATTTGTCCCACGGATGTCCTTGCATTCTCTTTGAAACATCTTCCATCTTCTATTTGCATAATTGTATTCAAATTCCACATACTACAAACAAGAAGTGGCGGTAAAAAGGGTGTGCAGGGATGAGATTTAAAAGAAATAAATCCAAAAAGTCTTTGATAAATCAGGAAAATCTTTCCATAGAGAATATCAAAAGTCAATTAAATCATACTAGCGATTTAAAAGACCGTGAAATACATAGCAATAATCAAATCTATATTATCCTTTACATCAATTCATTAGTTGATCAGGAAAAGCTTGAATCAAAAATAATTAAACCGCTTATAAAAATGGAAAACAACAATATTTTAAATGAACTATATAGCCAGGAGATCAGCACTGCCAAAAGTAATGAAATAGCCATCAACGGATTATTAGACGGTTATTGTCTGCTAATAAAAAAAGGCAGGAATAGTGAAGGATTCCTGCTGAAAACGAACGCATCAACCGATAGAGAAGTTTCGGAGCCTATCGTAGAAAAAACAATCCTTGGGGCAAAAGTAGGTTTTGTTGAAAGCTTAGACAAAAACATTTTTTTACTCCGTACTGTAACAAAATCACCAGATTTCACGGTTAAAAAGTATACATTGGGTTCCTCAACAACAACGAATGTATCACTAATTTATTTGGATCACTTGACAGATCCGGAAATCATAAAAAAGGTTGAACAACGTATAAAAAGTATTACGCTTGATTCCATCCGATCAGCAGGAGATATTCAGGATTGCATTGAAGATTATACAGTTACTCCATTTCCCCAGCTTTTACTTACAGAACGGCCAGACCGAGCTTCAGCAAATTTAAAGGACGGAAGGGTTGCTTTAATTATAGATGGAAGTCCTACTGTAATTATATTGCCAGCAACATTTATGACGTTCTTTCAAACAACGGATGACTATATTACCCGTTGGTGGTTAGGTTCATTTTTTAGATTTATACGTCTATTCAGCTATATCATTGCACTTATATTACCGGCATTATATATTGCATTCGTTTCATTCCATTATGAAGTAATTCCATTGGAGCTTGTTTATTCGTTACAGTCTTCGTTGAGCTACGTACCATTTCGGCCATTTATAGAGTTATTGATTATGCAACTTTCCTTAGAATTGCTTAGAGAAGCGTCCATTCGACTGCCACCTTCCGTTGCCACGACTTTTGGGATCGTCGGAGGGCTAGTTGTAGGAACAGCAATGGTTGAGGCAGGAATTGTCTCCTATGGTGGTCTTATAGTTGTTGCATTAACATCAGTCTCATCATTTGTTCAGCCAAATCTAGAAATGAGCAGCTCGATTCGTATATTAGGATTTCCTTTAATGCTATTGGCAGCTATATTTGGCTTTTTAGGAATTGTCATTGGAGTGTTATTTGTGTTAATTCACTTGTCACGCCTTACTTCATTCGGTCTTCCATATTTTTCACCTTTTGTTCCATTAAACATGGAGGATTTTAAAGATACTATCATTCGTGTTCCTTCTTGGATGATGTATAAACACTCTAAAAATTCTCCTCATTATAAGCAAGAAAAACGATCAAGGAAGTGGAAACTAGATGAGAGTGAAGAGCCGTATTAGTTCTGTAAATTTATTTTTTCTGCTGGTGCAAACGATGATTGGTGTAGGCTTGTTATCATTACCTCATCAAACACATGAATCAGCAGGCAGTGACGGATGGATTTCCATTTTAATTTCTGGATTTTTTATTCAACTAATTGTACTGCTTATTTGGTTACTTTGCAGGAATTTCCCCAATCTTACCTTATTTGATTTTTCTAAAGTAATTTTGGGAGAAATTTCTGGAACTGTATTAAATTTTTTATATATTATTTACCTGCTCACAGTGATTTGTTATATCTTCATTATATATGCGGATACCTTGAAACGATGGATACTCCCTGAAACTCCAGCATGGATATTATTTTTGATAACATTCGTTCTACTTATTTATGGAAGTATTTGTAATATAAAAAATGTGGTATCTTTATTTTCTTTACTATTCATATTGATCCTGTTTTTATTCTTCATTACGTTTTTGGTTTATGGTGATCCATACATAGATGTTCGCTATCTCTTCCCTATTGGTTCCAGTGGTGGATGGAATATCCTTAAAAGCACTAGTGACTCAATGATACCCTTCATAGGGTTTGAAACATTACTTATTTATTTTGCTTTTATAAAGCAATCTAAAACTATTTCAGCACTGAAAGGAGTTTTTTTAGCAGTATTATTTGTAACCATTTTTTTAACGTATATTGTGATTCTAAGTACCGTAATGCTTAGTCCTGAAGAAATAAAAATCACGCCGGAACCGGTTCTATATATACTAAGTGCGATGGAAATAAGAATTTTAAGCCGATTAGATTTAATATTTCTTTCTTTCTGGGGTCTGATAGTTTTTACTACTATTATTAGCTACACCTTTTCAGCAAGTATGGGAATAAGTAAATTAATCCATATCAAACATAAATTTGCTGTGATACTATCTGGAACATTCGTCCTTATCGTTTCGATAATATTTTATTATATGGAGATTACCTTACTTGAAAAATGGTTAAAGCATTTAAGTTTTATTTTCGGCATTATTATCCCTATCCTACTGCTTTTAATAACAATTATTTTTAAAAGAGAGGTGGCATCGACCTATGGGAAAAAATGAGCTCTTCTTGATCTTATTTATTCTTCCATTACTAGCTGGGTGCTGGGATGAAAGACTTCTAAAGAATTCCCGTACTGTGTATATATCGGGTTTTGACTTGGATGAGAATGGTGATTATCAAACAACTTCAATTATTAGAGATATGAATATTAGTGAGTCAAGCAGGGGGGAAATATCCATATCGAATGAACTGGTAACTGGAAAAGGAGGTTCGATAAAAGAGGCAAGCATGACAATTGATCAAAGCGTACCTGGTAATTACGATCCAGCAAAAGGAAGAACTTTAATCTTAGGAATCGACACCGCCAAAGGTGATATCTACAATGTGCTGGATTCTCTTTACCGGGATCCAAGGGTGGATTTAAACGCCAAAATTGCTGTGACAGATGACAGTGCAAATGAGATAATTACCCATTTATCCGAAAATGAAGTTGAAAAAGGGGAATATCTGTACGAATTGATTTACAGCAGTGAAATACATTCGGAGATCCAGGATATTACACTAAGATCGATTCGCTCCTATTTGTTTGATGAAGGAAAAGATTTCATGCTCCCTTATCTGAGCAAGGACGAGGAAGATAATGAAGTTAAAATAAATGGGACTGCTCTTTTTCATGACCACAGCTTTACCGGACAGTTTCTTTCCACTGATGAAAGTACTTTGCTATTATTATTTATGGAAACACAATCCAAAAAAGCACTTTTAACAGAACAGTTAGATAAAAAAGCTGGCGGATCCGTCAGCTATAATGTAAAAAGCGTATCAAGAAAACTTAAGCTGGAAAAAGAAGAAAAGGTACATGCTGATATTATGCTGCAATTGGACGTAGAGATTGTTGATTATCCTCCAGACCATTTAGATAAGCAGGAAATGATCAATTTTTTGGAAAATCGATTATCAAAGATTCTCACTGAAAAAGCGGATGCTCTGTTCAAAAAACTTGCAGCGAATCAAAGTGACGTACTTGGATTAGGCAGAGAACTCATTGCCTTTCATCCATCTATATGGAAAGAAATAAAGGGAGAAAATTATTATGAGCATATCCTTGTTAATCCAAAGGTAAAAGTCAATGTTAGAAGTAGTGGAATCATTTTGTGATCACTGAAGTTGATCACCTTTTTCTAACTGACATTATTTTTTGAATATTGCGTTGGTATTGAAGCGACAGATATTGAAGTAACGGGCAGGTTTGTTTAATAGTGAAACTTTAGTCGTATATAAAATACGAAATCAATTAGGAGGTGTACATATATCTACAAATGTTATTACCATAGTAGCTATAATTTCTATTTTTTATATGGATTGCGGTGTCCAGAGAGCTTTCAAAAACCTCAAAAAGAAGAACGAACGAAAATTAGTGATTTTAATGTCTGCGGGTTCCTTATCAACACTAATACTGACCATTTCACTTTTTCAAAATATCCAGTTTAAAATGAGGTTCAGTTTAAAATGGTGAAGATTGATAAATAATATTTTCCATCTTCAGCACACGGGTGTTTTAGTGGGTGCGAAATGTTCCTGGCTCAAATGAAATGTTGTCACACAATTCCGGTAAAGGTCAGGCGGTTTTAGTTTTATCTAAAATTGAAGGGTTATATCGAAGTGTCGAATGAAGAAGTAACGCTCTGAAAGGCTCTCTCTGCGTCGATTAGCACGTTGTTTAGTAAGAAGCTACGTGTTATAAGCTCGGCTAATAGGCGTAAGAATTTACCGTAACAGTCTGGCTGACGAAAGCCTACCTGATGGGGTGGTGTAAATCATGATGCTTGAGTTGAACAAATATGGTGAGAATGCAATTTAAATACAATATAATGTATTGCTGACGAACTTCTGAATGTACGGGTCTAGAAGCGCGTTATATAGAAATGTATATACTACCAAATGTAGGGTTGGCTGTGGATGAGTAAGAATCGATTATATGAAAATCCATCTTGTGTTACAGGCACATGCAATGCTAACAGGTTCATAGGAAGCACCTAAGTTTGTTCAATAATAGACGTAACTCAACGTTGTAAGCTGATAACGTGGAGGGCTTACTCCCAGTGAAGCGTTGAAAAGGAAAGCAGTTGTGTGAGAATAGCGACTGTATAACTTTTCTTCATAACAGTGAAAGTGGTGGGACAGTACTGTTGAAGCGTGTAATGAACGTGGGGGATAGCCACTATGCTAATAAAAGAATCATTTAATCATGCACGGCAAATCTTTATCGAACAATAAGGTTCTTGTAAGACTAATAGAGGTTTACCTTCCACTGGAAGGCACCGACTTATTGAAACGGAAGAATTGAGGTACATTATGTGCCAATGAGTAAGTGAATTTGGATTAGTTGGAACGCCGTATGAGACGAAAGTCTCACGTACGGTGTAAAATGGGGGAAAAGCCGGCGATAACTTCAAAGGCTTACCTATCATTATAATAAGCTAATCTGAAAAGTCGAATCCTTATCGTACGGGAATTCGATTTTTTTAGGTTAAAATTCAATTAGTATACAGAGTTTCCGAAATGTTGGCTATATCCCAACATGCAAAATATCTATTGCACCATATGTCACCTCTAGATTGCGAACATATTAATTTACTTGGAGAATACCATTTTAATTCGGAGAAAATGGTCTCGTTAGATTCTTTAAGACCATTGAAACTTTCTTAACGTTGTTAAAACTGGGGGAATCGTCTTGAAAATGGGCTTAGCGTTGTAAATCCGCATTTTCCTGACGCTACCCCCAAAAGGGAGTTTTTTTATTTCCGAAAATTGCTTGACGGTATTTATAAGATATAAGATAATACTCATTAGTAATATAAAATTTCATGTAAAACTTGGAGTGTAAGCTATGAGCAACAGAGGCAGAAAAAAAGGCTCGAATGGAGAACGTAGCAGAGAACAGTTACTCACCATTGCGGCAAGACAATTTGCCAATAACGGCTTTTTTGAAACAAAAGTCAGCTCAATTGTAAAGGAAGCTGGTTTGACACAGCCCACATTCTATTTATACTTTAAAAGTAAAGAAGCGATCTTTACGGAATTAGCTGCTATTTTTAAGACAAGACTCCTAAATCTAACGGAGGCTAGCCTACTTGAATCTGGACTAAAAGAAGAAATGATAAAAATAGAGATAAAAGGAAAGCTCGGAACAATTTTTCGGTTTTTTAAAGAGAACCCTGATTTAACCCAAATTGGCTTTTTCTTATCAGAGGAAGCGGAAGCATTGAAAAGTCTGCTGGCAGAGACTATTTATATGAATCTAGTGCAAGAACAAAAAGATGGTTATTTTCATCCACATTTGAATATGCATGTCGTTTCAGAGATTATAGTTGGAATCATGGAACGTCTAACTATCTCAAGATTATTTACCGGGTTGGCAGAGCCTGAAGAGTTAGCAGAAGAGGTAGTAGAGTTACTTTTATTTGGAATGCAGGTCTATCGTTAGATAAATCTATGGAGGGACTGGTGAGTTGGGTGGAAACTGGCAAAAAGCACAGTCGAGAATTGGAGATAAAGTGGGTATTACTTATAAAAGAAGCAAAGCGGCTAGGGTTATCAAAAGATGAAATTCGTAACTATTTGAGAGGAAATAAATCGAGTGATAAAAAAAGGAAAGACTTTTTAAGGAAAGCGGATTGAAAATTTTCTATTCTTTTTCACTATTTCTCTTAATATAATCAGTCGAGGACCACTAAATACATATAGGCTAACTACTTCTAACAACCTGGTAAACTATTTTTGGAGGATATTATGGAGAATTGGATAACTAACATTATGGAGCAATTTGGCTACTTGGGTATTCTTCTCATGATGGCACTTGAAAACTTATTTCCACCAATACCTTCTGAAATTGTACTTCCCTTTGGTGGATTTTTAACAACCTATACAAACATTACGGTTTGGGGTGTGGTTATAGCTGCAACCATCGGATCCTTACTAGGAGCCATTGTTCTATATTGGATAGGTACCTTGTTGGATGTGGATAGGTTGGAGCGGATTATCAAACGATGGGGCAGGATTGCACGGATAAAAGTAAAGGATGTACATAAAGCAGATGCATGGTTTGATAAATATGGTTATTGGACGGTATTAATTGGGAGGATGGTTCCTGTAGTACGTAGTTTAATATCGATACCTGCTGGAATGTCCAATATGAGGTTTGGTCTGTTTATGCTATTTACTGTAATAGGCACACTTATATGGAACAGTATTTTGATCACTGTTGGGGTCATTCTTGGGGAATCCTGGCACGATATAACAAGTTTTATGGATATATACTCCGATATCGTGTATTTCTTTCTTGCAGTCATATTCGCCATCCTCCTGTACCTTTACTTTAGAAAGAAAAGGCAGCGTCACTAAAAAGATAGAAATAAAGCATAAAGATACGGTTAGGAAATATTCCATAACCGTATCTTTTTCAAAGGTCGAGATATTCATCATAGTCGAGGACTTCAATTGTTTCAGACCAATGAAGTACGGTGCCGATAAAGTCACGAATATCTAAATTCTTCATCTCATACGTATCTCCATTATTAAGTGTACCTGTGGCATCTTCTATAAAGGTAACTTCATAACCTCGATCAAATGCAGCAATAGCTGTAAACATACAACAAAATTCAGTGTTAAATCCTGTGATCACGACGTGCTCAATATCATTTTCCTCTAAAATCTTCTCAAGATTTGTCTCAAAAAAGCCACTTGGTGTGCGCTTTTCTACAATATATTCAGCATGATGCCGCAGTGAGTCATGTAGTTCAGCACCACGAGACTTCTCAAACAAAGGACTCTCCTTTTCTTCATCTAAATGTTGAAAGAAAATGACAGGTTCATTGCGATCCTTAAATCCTTCTATAATCTCTTCCATTTTATTTAGTTCTTCGGTGAAATCCCCTTCTTCTACAATTCCGTTCTGAACATCAATAACAAATAATACGTTCATCTTTTCCCCCCCTTACTTTATTTTAGGTTCGACAAAGGATTAAGAAACCCTTTTTGCACGTTAGTAAAGCATTAAATTTTAGCAAGAAGCAATGGCAACGTCGTTGAAATTTAGAACTCCCAAGTATAAGAAAAACATGCGCATTCGCTAAAAGATGGACGAAAGTGAGTTTTTCTAACACGTTAGGAAACCAAAAAAACATACATCTGTCTTAGACTATCTAAGCCTTTAGGCGTAGCAAAAGATATGGCGGAGGCTCATTACCGAAAATTCGTTTCCCTAGTAAGCTAAGAGTAAGTTAAAGAAAGGAGGCAACAAGAATGAAAAAATTTATGTTGTTTATTGGCGGGCTTATCGCTCTCATGATATTAGTAGCGAATATCGGGCCGATGATAATACTGGGCGTTAGTGTTTGGCTACTTTACGTTATTTTTAAGCAGTTTATAAAAAGTGATTCAACTGCTGGAAAAATCGGGTGGGTTGTGCTAGGACTCGTAGTCTTAAGTGTCACCTTTTCAAATGTATTTGCGGTAATTGGGCTTGCAGCTGCATATGTGTTGTATGTCATTTATCGAAGTTGGAAGAAGGAAAAGGATGAACCAGTCGTAGATGTAATGGATGATGATGATCCATTTACAAATTTTGAACGTCAGTGGGCAGAAATAAACCAATATTAATAAAGGAGTGTTTTTTACATGTCAAGTATATTTTCACGAATGAAAGATTCTATATCAGCAGATCTTCACACTATGATGGATAAAAAAGAACAAAAGAATCCGGTAGCTGCCTTAAATCAGTATTTGAGACAAGGTGAACAGGAGAAAGAGAAGGTAAGAAGACTTGTTGATCGTCAATACAAATTAAAAGACGAATTTACTCGTGAGTTCCATAAAGCACAGGACATGGCAGACAAACGTTTAAAACAAGCAGGTATTGCTGAAAGAGCTGCGGAAGAACAAATGCATGCTTTCGCCATAAAAGAACATGAAGAATACCAGGCAAGGGCAGATCGAATGAAAGCTTCTCGCGAGGAAGCCGTTGAACAACTAGAAACTTTAGAGCAAAAGTATGAAGAGATGAAGCATAAATTAAAAGACATGCATTTAAAACGAATGGAATTAATGGGACGAGAGAATATTGCGAGAGCTAATCACCAAATGAACAAAGTGGTGGAAGAGACATCAGAGAAGCCCTTTTCCAAGTTTGCTGAAATGGAGCAGTACATTGAAAACCTGGAATATAAAGTAAATAGCTCGTATTACCGCAGTACGTTCGATAGTAAAATAGCTAAGCTTGAAAAAGAGATGAAAGAGCAAACTGCCGAAATGAATTAAAAAGTGATATAATAGCAGGCGCAGGGCAAGGCGTCTGCTTTACTTAATGAAAAAAATCATCAGAGAGAGGTGGGATCCCGTGTTAAAAAGATTTTCAACAGACACATTTAACTGGATATTAATCATCGGGGGAATCCTTCTTATCTTTGAGATCGCTTTTTTCTTTGGTGGCACGATCATCCCTGCGCTCTTTTCAGCCTTGGTTGTTTATTTTGGCTGGAGGAAGTTCTACCATCTTTGGGGTAAAATTATTTTCTGGATCGGCGTAGTAAGTCTTGTTCTCTCGATATTGAACCTAATGGCTGTGAGATTTTTACTCGTGGCTCTGGTTGTTCTGTTCATTATCAATTACTACAAAACAAAGAAAGATCCTGCCCTTCTGACACCAGATATTATGGGGAACAGAACAACAAGCAATGACGTTGTGACTACTGTCCAACCACTATTTACTCATCGATTATTTGGAGATCAAAATACAAGTGAAACGGCATATAAATGGCGTGATATAAATATACATGGTGGGTTTGGAGATCGCATGGTTGATCTAAGTAATACCGTTTTACCAAACGATACAGCAGTAATTTCAATTCGGCATGTAATCGGAAACATACAAATCTTCGTTCCTTACGAGGTAGAAGTAAGCATTCATCATAGTTCTGTTTTTGGAAGGGCATATGTATTTGGGGAGACCGATTGGAAATTGATGAACCAATCATTGATCTATCAAACAGCTCTATATGACTCATCACTACCAAGGGTTAAAATTATAACCTCCATATTCTCGGGAGATATCGAGGTGGTGCGGATATGAATACAATTGCGCGCCATATTTTTACAGCGGTACTGTACAGTTTGCTTATTTCACTGAGTATGATTGCTTTAACGTTAACGGTTTTTGTTGAGGATTGGTTTTCTGTTTTCGAAAAGAAAATTGGAGACGTATCATTTTTACTAGCTGCCTTCATTATCATGGTTACCATGGCATTGGTCATTGGGATTGTAACAGGCGTCTATTGGAAACAAAGGCTAAATCGTGTGGAAAAACAACTAATGGAAGTAGCACGGGGGCAGAAAACCACTACACCTGTGGAGCCTTATAAAGAGCTAAAAACAATTGAGCAATACGTGCAGCAGATACAAAGTAAAATTAATAGTCAAGCAGAACATGCCCAAAGGCTAGCAACAGAGCGGGCTAATGAAAGAGAACAAAGTCTTCAAGAAATTGTCGTACAAGAAAGAAATCGACTTGCAAGAGAATTACATGATTCAGTAAGCCAACAACTCTTTGCGGCATCTATGATGATGTCAGCAATTAACGATACAAATCCAGAAGCTGAAATAAAAAAGCAGCTCGTTTTAGTTGAACAGATGATTCATCAGTCACAATTAGAAATGCGAGCCCTGCTCTTACACCTTCGACCTGTAGCCTTAAAAGGAAAGTCATTGCAAGAAGGGGTAGAGGAGTTACTGGTCGAGTTAATCCAGAAAGTACCGATGGAAATCGATTGGAAGGTAGAACCGTTTGTGGTGGATAAAGGAGTAGAGGATCAATTATTTCGAATTCTTCAGGAATCTGTATCCAACACGCTGCGACATGCAGAAGCAAATTCTCTTCAAGTTATGTTGGTAGAGCGTGACCAAACCGTAATTCTAAGAGTCGTAGACGATGGCGTGGGTTTTGATATGCAAACAAGAAAAACGAATTCCTATGGACTGCAGAATATGCAGGAACGTGCATTAGAAGTAGGAGGAACGTTTAAAATTGTAAGTGTACCTGGGGAAGGTACAAGAACGGAAGTTAAAGTCCCTAATTTAAGGAAGGACGGGGAAAAGGATGATTAGTGTACTATTTGCAGATGACCACGAAATGGTGAGAATAGGTGTGACTGCTTATTTAAGCGCCCAGCCGGATATTGATGTTATTGCGGAAGCAGCAGATGGGGGAGACGCTGTGTCACAAGCCCTTGAGCTAAGGCCCGATATCATTCTAATGGATTTGGTTATGAAGGAAATGGATGGCATTGAAGCCACACGACAGATAATTGCCCAATGGCCAGAAGCTAAAATTATTATTGTAACAAGCTTTCTTGACGATGAAAAAGTTTATCCAGCCTTAGAAGCAGGGGCAACAAGCTATATGCTAAAAACCTCTAAAGCGAGCGAGATTGCTAAAGCCATTCGTTCCACCTATGAGGGGCAATCTATTCTCGAACCCGAAGTGACCGGGAAAATTATGAATCGAATGCGTACGAAAAAGGAGGAACCGCTACATACCCAGCTAACTGCAAGAGAAAAAGAAATCCTTCTACTAATTGCCCAAGGAAAAACGAATCAGGAAATAGCGGATGAACTCATTATTGCAATAAAGACGGTTAAAGTACATGTCAGCAATATTCTAGGTAAATTAGAAGTGCAAGATCGGACACAGGCAGTAATCTATGCTTTCCAACATGAGTTGACCAAATAAAAAAGCGAAGCGAGAAGAATCTCGGTTCGCTTAATTGTATGGAAAGTAATAACTTGATTATTTACCATAGTATCGATCGACTTGGTTGTAGATGGATACAAGCTCGTATAAAATAATTAATTCAGGAGGAAAGCTTGTAGGATGCCTTCTGTCTCCCCTTGTTATTTCTTCATTATCCTCCCAAAATATCTCCGTAATCTGTTTAAGATGCTGAGCATGCTTGTCTGTTTGATAATGGGATGGGTCTTTTAGTCCCTCAGCTAATTCCCTTATTGCATATAGAATAATGGCACGTTCGTCATTAGACCATGCTATCGTCTTTATTTGACTGCTAATTAAATTATCTAGATGATACAGAATGAGTCTGAGGCTCCCTAGTTGTTTTTGCATATGGTGAAAATGGCTTTTTTCTTTTCCAACGAGCGGATGAAATTTCGCTTCCTCTTTTTGGAACCTTACAAGCGTTTCAGTCTGGTGAATTCCCCAATCTAATTGCTCTACCATTTCTCTATTATGTAATTCTTGTTCTTGCTTTCCTTCTAGTATTGTAAGAAATACTCTCTCAATGGTTTTGCCAGTTTGGATAGCCGTCCGCTGGATACTACTCGATATATTTTTAGTGTAATGTGGTGGCAATATAAACATGTTCACTAGAGTAGACACGACAAGACCAATTGATGTTGTCCCAAGTCGTATGAGAAATGAAATGAGATAATTACTGTGAATAACTTCAATCATTGCAACAGCTGTAAGGGTTGCCACCAGTAAGCCGGCATGTAGTTTGAGACGAAAGCAGGTAATGATAGTAAACATAGCTGCAAGAGTATAGGTAAGGGGTGAATTCCCAAATATTGATATGAAAAGCACGGCATAAGCAGAACCTATGGCAGAGGCAGGAAAACGAACGATCCCTTTTTTGATTGAATCGGAAACTGTGGGCTCAATGGTAACGATTGCTGTAATCACAGCAAACACCGCAGGCCAGTCTAGCCACTCGCAGATTAATGCTGTAACAAAAATAGCAACACCTGTCTTCACTACACGGCTGCCGACAAAATGTAACTTTTTCACTTTATCTTCCTCCAATAACGCATTTAAAGCTTAATGACCTATTATTTATTCTAACATAACCTAAAAATACAGAACGTAATGAGAGCAATATAGTAGAATGAGCCTAAATGAGCTGGACAATTCTAGTATAATTTAATAGGTTATGAGAAATTCGCATAAGGGATAGTTTGCATTATTACCTAGAAGAAATGTAGGAAACTGTTGATTTATAAAGGTTTTTACTATTCGATGATTTAGGAAATAGTCCTATTGTGTCACATTTGAAATATAATTGTAATATTTCTCTAACATGCATGAAACTTTTAACTGTTATACTACGAATTACCTAAGATAGTAAATTACATAGAATACGAATATATTTTTCACATAACTGCTAATACATATAAATACTAGATAAGCAGATGTGATAGGGAAGCGGGGAAGAAAGTTGAAAAAGTCAGTTGTCACATTGACCACAGTAGTGGTAGTTGGTCTAGGTAGTGCATTTTTCAGTGTAGATACCCATGCAGAGTCAGTTAATGATTTGAAACAGAAACAGTCACAAATTCAAGATGACAGAGAAGAAATTAAAGCAAATCTATCCGATGCAGAAAGCAAGATTGCAGACGTTTTAATAGACTTAGAAGAATTAAATAAGGAAATTGAACGTACTAACGAAGCTTTGGCGAAGAATGAAGAAAAAATGAATGAAACAGAAAAAGACATAAAAGCAACAAAAGAAAAAGTTTCTGAACTAGAAGACGAAATTGTTGTACTAGAAGATGCTATAGAGGAACGCTACAGTATTTTAAAAGAGCGTGTTGTATCCTACCAAAAGAGTGGTGGAGACATTAGTTACCTAGAAGTTGTTTTTGGGGCAAAAAGCTTTGGAGATTTCATTAATCGTGTATCAGCAGTAAACAAAATATCAGATTCTGATACGAAATTGATGGAAAAACAAGAAGCTGACAAGAAAGCAGTAGAAGATAAAAAAGACGAAGTCGTTACCAAACTTGATGAGTTGAAAGAAATGAAAGTAGAACTTGAAGGTATGTTAGCTACTATCGAAGAACAAAAGAGTGCAAACGAAGATAAGAAAGCAACTTTAAAAGATAAAAAGAAAGAACTTGTTACTATGAAGGAAGATTTACAAGTTAAAGATAGTGATTTGGCTTCATTGGAACAAAATGTGAAGCAAAGTATTGAGGATGCAACTGCACCAGTAGTAGCACAAACATCAGAAAGTAATGCAAGTAGCTCTAGTGAGTCTAGTGATTCAGATGGTGGAAAACTATCAACTTTAAGTAGTGAAAAGAAATCCACACCAGTTGCTGTAAAAGGAAATGGTAATCTTAGTACAGCTATAAATGCAGGATATCAATATCTTGGTGTTCCATATACTTGGGGCGGCAAAACACCGAACCCTGGGTTTGATTGCTCTGGATTTGTATCATGGGCTTTTGCACAAGCTGGTATTTCTATTCCATCTAGCACAGCAGGTCTATCTGGTATAGGTACAAAGGTTTCTTATAGTGATGCAAAACCTGGAGACTTGGTTTTCTTTAACACTTATAAAACAAATGGTCATGTTGGAATCTACCTTGGAAACGGCAAATTTATTGGAGCTCAAAGTTCTACAGGATTGGCTGTTGCAAATATGACAAGTGGTTATTGGAATGACACATTTACTGGTCACGTTCGTCGTGTGAAATAACTTATGAAAATCCATCCTACGGGGTGGGTTTTTTGTTTTCTATCTTTAATAGAGAGAAATTCGTATTCTACACACTATATAAGGCAACAAACGAATCTCTTCTAAATAAGTATCTAGTATATTAATTACCCAATCTAGTATTGTGTAAACCTCATTGGTGATAGAAAAGCAAATATCTTTTTCACCTAGAAGAAATAACGTTATAATGAAAGAAACACTATCTAGATGGAGGAAAATTACTTATGACAGATGTTAATCAATTTAGAAAAACCAGATATGATATTGATCCTATTTACATAAAAAGGTGGTCACCTAGATCTTTCTCTAATCAGAAGGTTTCAGAAGAAGTGCTTAGTAGTGTATTTGAAGCTGCAAGATGGGCTCCCTCCGCTGCGAATGTTCAGCCTTGGAGATTTGTCTTTGCTTCCTCTGAGCAAGACAAGGAAACATTTTTATCCTTTATTAATGAAGGCAATGTAATTTGGTGCAAAAACGCGCCAGTCCTAATTGCTGTTATCTCAAAAATGGAAGAAGAACGATTTGGAGGAAATAACCCAGCTCATGCTTTTGATACAGGAACAGCATGGGGCTTTCTTTCCCTGGAAGCTGCTCGCAAAGGTCTAATTACACATGCCATGGGCGGATTTAATAAAGAGAAGGCAAAAGAGGCTTTATCAATCCCAGATGGTTACCAAGTGCATGCAATTGTGGCTCTAGGCTACCAAGGAGAGAAGAGCAGTCTTGAAGAAGCCTATCAGAAAAGAGAGGTACCTTCACCAAGAAATGAAGTCGAAACGTTTGTTTCAGAAGGTGTATTTCGAGAAAACGATTAGAATAAGAAAGGAGACTCTTTATAGAGTCTTCTTTTTTTGTCTTCGTAAATGCGGTTCCTTATAAAGTTTTAAAAGTAAGAGATGAGGGTATATTATATTCGTTGATATTTGATGGCTTACATAATTATTTTAAAATCTATTTAGGAAAGGGCGAATTTATGAAAAACAAAAAAGCATTCCAAAATCCTGTATTTTACATTTCTGCAATTGTTATCTTCTTGTTAGTTATCATTGGTGCTATAATGCCAACCCAATTCGGTTCCATTGCTGGACTACTATTTAATTTCACCACGAACAATTTTGGTTGGTTTTACTTATTGGCAGTATTTATTTTTGTGATTTTTTTAATAGGATTATCTGTTAGTAAGTATGGGAAGGTTCGTTTAGGACCAGCTAATTCTCGACCGGAATACCCATTCTTTACTTGGATTGGAATGTTATTCTCTGCTGGATTCGGTGCAGGGTTAGTATTTTGGGGAGTGGCTGAGCCGATGAGTCATTTCTTTGAAACACCATTTCCTGATTTGCAAGCACAAAATGAAGAGTCTGCAAGAGTTGCTATGGGTTATGCTTTTTTCCATTGGGGGATAAGCCAATGGTCTGTATTTGCGGTTGTTGGCTTAATAATTGCGTATTTACAATTTAAAAAAGAGAAAAAAGGGCTTATTTCTATCGCAATCGAACCAGTTGTCGGCAAAAACAAAGCGCTTGGAGGAACGATTGATTCTCTTGCTGTCATTGCAACCGTTATGGGTGTAGCTACATCACTCGGACTTGGCATATTGCAAATGAATGGAGGATTAACATCTGTTTTTAATATACCAAACTCCATTTGGGTGCAAATAGCAATAGCCGGAATTATGCTGATCACGTATCTATTGTCTTCTAGCACAGGTCTAAATAAAGGAATTAAGTGGCTCAGTAATCTCAATCTGGCTATCTGCCTTCTACTGCTCGTTTTTGTTTTCCTGGCAGGTCCTACTGTGTTTATCTTAAATACATTTGTATTGGGAATTGGGGATTATCTATCCAGCTTTATTCAATACAGTTTGCGACTCACGCCATATACTGGTGACTTATGGGTAAGAGACTGGACCGTGTTTTATTGGGCTTGGGCGACGGCTTGGTCTCCATTTGTAGGTGCATTTATAGCTCGGGTATCCAAAGGAAGAACGATTAGAGAGTTTGTCTTTGGTGTGCTAGTAGTTCCCCCAGTAATCGCTTGTTTGTGGATTGCAGCACTAGGCGGTACAGCTATTCACAGTGATCTATTTAATGGTACAAAAATTGCGGAAGCGGTTAACGCAGACATGGCAGTTGCCTTGTTTGAAACATTTGGAACGCTGCCTCTTACAACGGTGGTATCACTGCTTGCATTATTCCTCATTTTTACTTTCCTTGTTACTTCTGCTGATTCAGCGACGTACATTCTTGGAAGTATGACTTCAAAAGGAAGTCTTAATCCAGCTTTGGTTGTGAAAATCATTTGGGGAGTACTCATTACTGCAATTGCCGTTGTTTTATTACTAGCAGGAGGTTTGGATGCATTACAAACTGCTTCACTGATTTCTGCATTGCCTTTTACCGTAATATTACTAATCATTGTTGCATCTTTTTTAAAAATGATAAAAAAAGAACCGGATATTAAGAAGAAAGAAAGAACGACTAATAAATAACTTGCGACAATTTCTCCAGTTTATAAAAATTAATTGTACTAAATATGTTGAAAGATAGAAAAAAGTTGATGCATGAACGTCAGCTTTTTTCTATGTGAAGATTTCGGTGATTCTACTTTCTATTAGGAGATAATACAATATTTTCAGATATATGGAACCTCTACTTATTAAAATGCGTTATACTATATAGTAGGAAAAATTAGAAAATTCTTTAGGGGGGCTTTTTAGAATGGGAAATCTTTTAAAGGCTAGAGAAGACGTCAATAACGTTATTTATGGAAAAGAAGAAGTGGTTGATTTATTATTTGTTGCACTACTAGCTCAAGGTCATGTTTTACTTGAGAGTGTTCCAGGTACTGGTAAAACCAAACTTGCTAAAAGTTTCGCTAAAGTGATGAACGGCAAATTTAGTCGTGTCCAGTTCACACCAGATGTATTACCAAGTGACATCACCGGTATTCGTTTCTTTAATCCTAAAGTACAAGAATTTGAATTAAGAATTGGGCCAATTGCTACCAATGTGTTACTTGCAGATGAGATAAACCGAGCAACGCCGAAAACACAATCAAGCTTACTTGAAGCTATGGAAGAATATCAATCTACCGTTGACGGGGAAACGATTAAAATTTCTTTACCATTTATCGTAATAGCGACGCAGAACCCTGTAGAGAGCAATTATGGTACATTTCCGTTGCCTGAGGCGCAGTTAGACCGTTTCTTGTTTAAACTGGATCTAGGCTATCCCTCTCTTTCTGAAGAGAAACGCATTTTAAATACATACCGACGAACGGATCCATATGATGCTGTCGAGGCCTCTTTATCTATTGACACGATTCGTAAATTACAAGATGAGATTAAATTAATTACCGTATCAGAAGTAGTTGCAGATTATCTACTTGAGCTTGTTCATGCATCGAGGGAACATTCTGATGTAGAGCTAGGGATAAGTCCACGTGGGATGCTGGCTTTAATGCGAGCAGGACAGGCTTATGCATATATAAAGGACAGAGATTATGTAACACCACAGGATATTAAAACGCTAGTTCCATATGTGTTTGAGCACAGACTCATTCTTTCCATGGAAGGTTCTATAAAGAAAACAGCAAAGGACATTGTTAAGGAGATTATTCACGCTACTGCTGTACCAGTTGAAGAAGGAGCAATGGTGGAATGAAATGGCAAAGAGACCATGCAATAGAGGGGAAGGCTGGGTATGATTATGTTCTTTTAGCCATCATCCTGTTGGCAGTTATAGGCGTGATGTTTAATACCACCATCCCATTTCTGGGTGTAGGTGCCGTCACTGCCTACTTACTAATTTTTAAATGGTATGATAGTGGAATTGGCAAAAATATATTGTTAGAAAATCCATCGAGAACGATAAAACTTTTTCCTGATGAAACCGCCAATTTAGATTTAAATATGGAAAATCGCTCTATATTTCCCATGATTAATGGAGAATTTCAGTTGCAAATGGGGCCTGCTGTAAAAGCTTATAAACATGCAAAGGATGAGGAGACGTACTGGCATAAACTAAAAATCCCATTATCTATCTTACGTAAAAGAAAAACACACATATCCATTCCGGTCATTGCGAAACAGCGAGGTGTTGCGAAGGTGCATAATATCATGTACTATTTTCCGCACCTATTTCATTTTGAATCGGCAATGATTAGATATACGCCATTTTTCAGGACAGAATTTGTTGTGTTTCCAAGGTTGCTTGAGGTAAAGGGAGTAGAAGCTGTATTTCAGATGATGCCTGGTAAGGGAAGATCCCCTTTTTCTCCGTATGAAGACATACAAAGTCCATTAGGAACCAGAGAGTACCATTATAGTGATCCATTTCACCGGATCAATTGGAATGCTTCTGTCAAAACACAAAAACTTCAAACCAATGTATATGAGCGGGAAATTAATCGATCTTTTGTGTTTCTCGTTAACATAGGAAAATCTAAAACATCAAATATGGTGCAAACGAATCAACACATGGAAGCATTGCTTTCCTATACAGCATATTTATCTAAGGTTGCAACAGAAATGGATATTCCTTTTGAATTGTTTATTAATGCTCGAAGACCAGGGAAGATTCCAGTTCTCCATATCCCTGAGGGAGAAGGGAAAAGACATTATGGTACAACCTTAGAGATGTTGGCAAGAATCCATAAACAATCACTGGTTTTCCCATTTGATAAGATGCTCTTCAACATTGGAAACCAACTTACACATCATAAGACATGTATCATTATTGGTGAACTTACAGAGGATTCCCTCCACCTCTTGGATAAATGGAAAAAGAAGAATGTTAGCATCTTCCATGTTCCTTATTCAGATGGTACATCCGTAGTAAAACCACTTGGGCAGGAGGTACTGTCACATGCTAAATAGCCATGCAACAACCCGATATGCATACCATTTCGTAAGTGAGGCGCTCATCATTTTTATGGTTCTCATGCCCTGGTTCCATCACAGTTTAATGTGGGTTCCGTATTGGAGTTATTTGGTCGTTATTTTAGTGGCATGCTTTATTTTTAGTCTTATCACGATTTACACAAACAACTATATTGTTTATGTTTTAATGGCGCCTATATTATTTGGTGTGTTTTTTCTGTTAGACTATCCAATGTTATATAGTATCGTATTAAGCGGTTTGTTGGTATGGCGTTACATCAATATAAGGAAGGAAGACATTATTAGTAGAGAAAGTAGTTACATTCTGTTAACTCTATTATTAATGGTAGTGGTTGGCATGTTGGTTCCTGATGTTAGAGCGATGCTATTTCCTTTTCTTGTTATACTACTTAACGTTATTGGGTATTTATGGAGTCATCTTGCAGCATTATCAAAAACGGAAAGAAAACAGGTTGATAAGAAATTAATCCCTGCCTTTGTTGGTATCTTAATTGCTGGTGCTTTGCTTATATATTTAACGTACGACTTATTCAGTTGGATGATGACGAACCAATTTTATGGCGTTATATCACTTATAGGAGGGACGTTAAGTTGGTTTGCTAATTTGTTACAATTTATTGAAATGCCAGAACGTGGATGGCCTGATCAAGAGAACCAAACGGAAGCAGGCGACGGGTATTGGAATAAAATAGAAAATAATTCGTTGGTGGAGCAAATAACACCATACCTCGCAATAGCTGCTGTGATCACGCTGGTTCTCTTCGCGATTGTTTTACTCGTTCTATTCTGGAGAAAACGGTTTAAAAAACCGCTTTCCGTAGAAGAAGCTGACAGTTCGGTTTCCTATAGTGCATTAGACAGTCATTCAGACATGGATTCAGGTAGAACTTCACGGTTTAATCGCTGGCTTAATAAACCAAAGCACCCTATACGTAAGCTTGTTTACCAGTTTGAGAGAAAAGCACATAAAAATAAAAAAGGCAGAAGGAAGTACGAGACAATTGAGGAATGGTTTAACAGGATAGATGTTAACGCTGATTTGGAGATTTATCAAAAGGTAAGATATGGAGAGATGGAGCAGGTAAGCGAATCGGACGTAACAAAGCTTCGTTCTGCAATTAAGGAAGCGGATCTTCAATTTGACGTGAACCAATAGGCTGCTTGCCACATTGAATGACCCCCACTTAACGGACGTTTGAAGTGGGGGATTCCTAAGAACACCTTCGTAACCGAAAGTTATGTTATTAGGCTATCCCTGCGTCCCCGCAGTTAGAAGTCGTAACGCTTCATTTTTAAGGTTTAAGCTTGCGTTTTTATCCCGGTCATGACGTGCGTTGCAATGAGGACAAACCCATTGGCGCAACCCGAGGTTTTTAACGGCTTTGTTTTGATAGCCACAATTTGGTGTGGAACAAAGCTGACTAGACGGAAAATTTCTGGCAACGGTTATCACGCGCTTCCCATACCAAGCCGCTTTGTATTCCAGCAACTGTCGAAACTGTGACCAGCTCACTTCGCTAATGGCTTTTGCCAATTTATGATTTTTCAGCATGTTGGACACCTGCAAGTCTTCGATCCCGATAATGTCGTGGTTTTTGACAATAACAGTAGAAATTCTATGCAGGTAATCCTGCCGTGCATTGCTGATACGCTCATGGAGACGTGCCACTTTTCGTTTTTGTTTTTGATAGTTCTTGGCGTCCTGTAAGGCTCGTTTTTGCTTTATCGCCAGCTCTTTTCGCCGTGATAGAGTACGCTGTTCTTTTGCCAATCGATACTCTAATGTACGAAAATGTTTCGGATTTTTATATACTGTTCCATCCGAAAGCACGGCAAAATCTTTGAGTCCGACGTCAATTCCAACAGCAGAACCTGTTTTGGCTAACGGTTTTACTTCTGTTTCAGCTAAAACCGAAACAAAATATTTGCCGCTTGGATTGCGTCTTATCGTAGCGCTTAGGATACGTCCCTCAATTTCCCGGCTCTTGGCGAATCTGACAAGACCTAATTTTGGCAATTTTAGTTTGTTCCCCACCACCGCAATATTATGATTGGTATACTTCGTTGTATAAGACTGAACAGGGTTTTTCTTTGACTTAAACCGTGGCGCTTTATTTTGTTTTTTAAAAAAGCGGTTATAAGCATCAGCCAAGTGTTTAAGTGCTGACTGCACGGCTATGCTATCCACTTCTTTGAGCCACACCAGTTGCTTTTTGAGTTGTGTCAGCTGGGCGGAACAAGCCTTGTATGTCAATCCTTTTCCCGTCTTCGTGTAAGCTTCATTCCATTGATTCAGAAAATGATTGAACACAAAACGGGAGCAACCAATCGTCTTCGCAATGAAGACTTCTTGTGAGGCAGTTGGATAGATACGGAACTTATAGGCTTTGTGAATAGACATATTTTTCACAACTTTCTTATATGAATAGTACATCTATTATATCAGAAAAACACGCACAAATGTTCGTTTTTTATGTTTAATACAGGAAAACCAGACAATTCATCTCCACCCTAGCTAAGCTTGAGGATGGAGTCTTCTTGTCCAAAGCCGATAAAATAAATTATTCTTAGAGCATAGATTTACAGGTCTTCTTTTTATTTGTACTTAAATGACTTCTTTTAGCTTCCTAACTTGGTTTACGATGTTTATTCACGAAGAGTTAAGGATAAATACTACTAAGAGTAGAACTACTATGTAAAGGAGTGCCGATCATATGAACTTTAATAAAGAAATTGAAAAGCTTGAGAACATAAGAAGAGAAGGGCCCAATAAAGTGTTTACGATGTATTTAAATACGGATCCATCTGACCCTGAACAACAGGGGGGAGAATGGAAGATACATCTCAAAAACGGGTTACGTAATTTTGAGCAATACTTGGAGGAATCGGGCGATAAAGAAGAACTTAAAAACTTTCAACTCGTTAAACAAAAAGTAGAAAAGTTTGTTAAAGGAAATGAACAGGAATTTTTAAGAAGCGTCTTCATAATTGCTACAGCTGACGAAGAAGTCTGGTTTGCGGATCGTGTGCAAATGCGGATGAACACGGAATTTTTCTGGCAAGAGACCCCAGAGTTAACCCAGTTACGTAAATTAACTGACGTCTATCCGAAATCAGGGATTATCCTTGTTCAACAGGATGAAATTAAAGTAATTGAAGCTTATTTAAATGAAATTGAAGATACGGATTCGTTTGAACTAGATTTAGACACAAATGATTGGCGAAAAAAGAAAGGTCCTAGACCTGCTTTAGGTCAAGGATCAACCATGCAAAAAGACGGTTTCCAATCTCGTTTTAATGCTAATAAGCACCGTTGGTACAAGCAGATTGCACCAAAACTTGATAAACGAGCGAAGGAACACGAATGGGAGAAACTATTTGTAATTGGTGAGCCTGATCCTGCCAATGCTTTGACTGAGGAATTGAATAAGCCAGTTGAAAAGGTTATTCAGAAGAACATGCTCGATCATGAAGAATCAAAGGTACTTGAAGAAGTGTTTGCGTAATTACAGCAAATTAAAAAAGGGCTGGGACATAACGTCCCAGCCTTTTTTAAACGCTAACAATAATAAGAAAAAACTGCTTATTTACCGCTCCGGAAAATATTGCGCTTTCCGTGGGCACGGCCTCAGCCTCCTCAGAAGCAAAGAACGCTTCTTCCGGGGTCTTCGGACTCGTGCTGTTCCCACTGGAGTCTTCACATTTTTCCTTCGCTAAAGTGTGATTCACATATCGAAAAAATAGGGTCTATCCGGATGTATTCGAACTTTTTCTACAATATTCTGTTTGAATATCCGGTTTTTTTCTTGTTTAATTTTCTTGTGTCCCATCCTCTTTGAAATTAGATGCAATATGTAATCGCAGTGTGGATTATGTAGAGGTATTCAATAGATAGAGAATTGTAGTAGCAGTGCCGATTGATAGAAGCAACGAGCTACTAATGTATAGGAACGCCTGCTTATATTTATGTTCCATTAATAGCAGGATTGTTTCATTCCCAAATGTAGAAAAGGTAGTAAACGCTCCGCAAAATCCTATGCCTGCAAACGCCCATCCGAAGTCTGAAATGTTTTCCTGCAGATGCTGGTAAAATAAGTATGCAAGCAGAGCAGATCCTATAATGTTAACAAGCCATGTCCCAACAAGACGTTTTGTTACATGGAGAGCTACTAAAAAACGGAAGATACTCCCAAAAAATCCCCCAATCGCTACAGAAATGATCATATGCTAGAACGCTCCAATCGAGATGCAAGCTTTAATCCAAGAAAGCAACATGCTAATCCAGCTATTATACTAATAAACACGTAACCAACAGCAAGAATGGGGATCTCGCTCCACAACGAAATGGTTTCTAGGCTTAAGGTAGAAAAGGTGGTAAACGCGCCGATCAGACCTACTGTTAACGCAGTAAAAATGGCTGGAGATAAACGTTTTTTTATTATGTTTAAATTCATAAGAAAACTAAGCAGAAAGCATCCTACTAAATTAGCAATTAGTGTAGCGAAAGGAAAGATTGAATCGGCAGGAAAAGCAATCGATATAACATGACGGCCTACTGCCCCCAACATCCCACCTAACCCTACACTAAACGCAATTTTCCAATCTCTAATTCTCATGCTGATTTACAAGCTGGACATAGTCCGTAGATTTCGAATTTATGGTCTTCAATCTCATACTGATGCAAATCAGATTGCACAGCGTCCATCGGGCAAACCGAAATTTCTTTCGTTTTTCCACAATCTTTACAGATGAAATGATGATGGTGGTGATCTGTACAATTGAATCGAAAATGTTTTTCACCATTTAATTCGGTAGTTTCCAATATACCTACATCATTATACAAATGCAGATTACGGTACACAGTATCAAAGCTAATACCGTCATAACTCTCCTCTAAATGCCGGATAAGTTCTTTGGCTGTACGATAACCATCCGCTCTTGAAAAAAAGGCCAAAATGTCCTTACGTTTTCCAGTCGTTTTATATCCATGTTGCTTTAAAAGTTCAATTGCTTCTTCTATACTCATTAGGCTTCCCTCACTTTTCCAGGCTTCCATGTTATTCGCTTTAGAGCGATGGATAGAAGTAAAATGATAATGGAGACCATGACAATGGTTCCGCCTGGTGGAATACTTAAATAATAACCTGATATTAATCCTATAATAACAGCTAATTCGCCAAAAACAATAGATAGAAACATCATTTGTTTAAAACCTCTGGCAAGCCGCATACTTGCTGCCACAGGAAGTGTCATCAAGGCAGATACAAGTAAAACACCTACTATACGAATGGATGCTGCGATGACAAGTGCGGTAAGTACGATGAACAGTAAGTGAATACGTTTTGCGTGTATACCTGATACTTTTGCATGTTCTTCATCAAAGGATAATGTCACTAATTCCTTGTAAAATAACGTAATGATAATCACTATAAAGATAGCAATACCAGCAATTGATAAGAAATCCTGTTTACTTACGGCTGATACCGATCCAAATAAATAATTAAATAGTTCTGTATTAAAACCGTCTGCCAGCGATATAAAAATCAGGCTTAGTCCGACCCCACCTGATAAGATAATGGGAATGGCAAGTTCCTGATAAGCGTGATAAACACCTCGAAGCTTTTCGATAAAAATGGATCCTAGTACGGAAAAGGCCATCCCCCCATAGAGTGGTGTAATTCCCACAGCAAACTTTTTGTCCAAAAAGAGGCCAAAAGCTATTCCTGCTAAAGTAACATGTGAGAGGGCATCCGCTAAAAGGGATAGTCTTCTAACCACGATGAAGGTGCCTAGCAGTGGTGCGATGATACCAATCAATAAACCAGTTAAAAAAGTATGTCGTAAAAAGTCATATTCAAAAAAATCAGCTAGCATGTTCTTTCCTCCATTAATGATCGTGTGTTACAAGATTTACAGGATGCCCGTAAAGCTTTGATAGATCTATATCTGTTAATGATTTATATTCTTCCGGCTTTCCATGAAAATGGAGCGTTGTGTTCAAACAAGCAATTTCTGTTGCATGCTCGGTCATGGTTCCTGTGTCATGTGTAACCAGCAATAGCGTAATGCCATACTGTGTATTCAAACGGTGAAGCATTTCATAAAAGCGTTGTACATTTTCATAATCCACTCCCACTGTTGGTTCATCAAGGATCAGTAACTCCGGATTGTTTACAAGTGATCTTGCAATAAATACGCGCTGTTGCTGACCTCCAGATAGGTTTCCTATATTTTCGTAGGCATAATCAAGCATGCCAACCTGGTCTATTGTGGATAAGATTTTTTCCTTATGCGTTTTGTTAAAAAACTTCAAATAACCAACCTTCGCTGTCAAGCCCATTGAGACTACTTCATACACCGTTGCTGGGAATCCTTTATTAAATGAATTGGCTTTTTGCGATACAAAACCAATTTTATTCCAATCCTTAAATTTATCTCTAGGCTGCTGCAATAATTCAATGGACCCCTTATCAGGGTTAATGAGACCTAGCAGAAGTTTTATAAGGGTCGTTTTCCCGCCACCGTTTGGACCGATCAGTCCCATAAAAGCGCCTTGTGGAATAGAGAAATTGATATTTGTCAGTACATCTTTTTGTTCGTATGCGTACGATACATCTTGCATTCGGACCACGAAATTGTCCATGTTATTCCTTCTTTCTAGTTTGTAGCGGATTCCTTTTTCACACGGAACCTATCCCCATTAGTATTGCACGAAGATCAGATGGCATGCCAATGGGGCTATAGATATAATTCGCTCGTTCATCTATTAAATTTATACTAAAACTATCTTATCGTACCCGCGGCAAAATGTAAATAAGAATGATTACGTTTTGTGCGAGGAGGTTTTAGAAAAGAAAAAGTGGGATACATCAAAAGAAAGATATCTTTTAAATAAAGGGAGGAATCACCATGCAAGCGACACTAGAAGTTCAAGGCATGACATGTGAAAATTGTGAGACAAAAATGAAACAAACAGTAGAGTCATTTAATGGCGTAACAGGTGTAGAAGTACACATCAATACAGGAAGCGTAGATGTAATATATGATGAAGCTGAAGTCATGTTGTCTGAATTGCGACAAGCAGTAGAAGCAAAAGGTTACCGTGTTGTAGTATAGGAAAATAGGTGCAAAGCGGTACTATCTTAAAGTCGGTTAAATCCTTTTAGGGCTGGTTCTTAATAGGAAGCAGTCCTTTCTATATTTGAATTCATAACAAACTATATACGAAATATGATAAAAGGTGATAAAATAGTCTTAATCTTGACAAGAGAAAATTATTTTTTATTTGGGGGTAATTAGCTTGGAACAGCTTTTGAGAAACTTCTTTTTATTTTTATCAAAAAATAAAACGCTAACAAAATTAGCGAAAAAGTACGGGTTACGCTTTGGTGCAGCTCGTTTTGTTGCAGGGACAGATATTGATAGTGCAGCAAAAAAAATTAAAGAAATAAATGAAAACGGATACGTTGTTACGGTGGACCATTTGGGGGAATTTGTCGATAATGAGCAGGAAGCAAGGGAATCTGCGGATGAATGCATCCATGCTATAAATGTCATCGCCGAACAAAAATTAGATTCACAACTCTCCTTAAAGCTTACTTCTATGGGCCTTGATATTTCCCATGAGTTGGTCATGGAAAATATGCATCGCATCCTGGAAGCTGGAAAAAAACATAATGTCACCGTGACAATCGATATGGAAGATTTTGAACGCTGTGAAAAAACATTAAATATATTTAAGGAATTAAAACAGAAATATGAAAATTTGGGGACGGTTCTTCAGGCCTATCTTTACAGAGTGGAAGAGGACATTGAGCGATTAAGCCCTTATAACCCATATCTTCGTCTTGTGAAAGGTGCTTATAAGGAATCGCCTGAGGTTGCGTACCCAAATAAGAAGGACGTTGATGAGACATATAAAAGGATAATAAAACAGAATATACTTTTGGGGAATTATACAGCAGTGGCAACACATGACGAAGCGATCATAGCCTATGTAAAAGAATTGGAAAAGGAACAGGGAATAGCTAGGGATCAATTTGAATTCCAAATGCTCTATGGTATTCGGTTGGATCTTCAAAAGGCACTTCTTAAAGAAGGATATAAAATGCGAGTATATGTACCATATGGAAAGGATTGGTATGGATACAATATGCGAAGACTTGCAGAGCGTCCGGCAAATGTTCTATTTGTTTTAAAAGGAGTATTTAAAAAGTAATTGTTGCAAAGCCCTGGGTTCTCTCAAAAAGAGAACCAGGGAACTAAAAACGAATTAAAAAAACATCCGAGGGATTCTTTTTTCTCTTGCGAATTATCAGAATTTCATTTATAGTAAAGAATAGATGGATAGGGAGCTATCTTTTATTTTTACTCAAAAAATGAATGAGTATTCATTCAAGTCGGTAATGGGGGAGATAATATGAAACAATCTATCAAGCGTGCAGCTGTTTTAGGTTCTGGAGTAATGGGATCTGGCATTGCTGCTCATTTGGCGAATTGTGGTATACACACAATAATGCTTGATATCGTGCCGAGGGAATTAACGAAAGAGGAATTAGCTAAAGGTCTTTCATTAGAAGATAAGGTTGTACGGAACAGAATTGCTGCGCAAAGCAAAAAGGCATTACTAAAGCAGAAGCCTGCAGCACTAACTACCAAAAAAAGCCTGGACTTAATCGAAGTTGGAAACATGGAAGATGATATGAACAAATTGGCAGAGGTGGACTGGATCGTTGAGGTTGTGGTGGAAAGCCTTCCTATTAAGAAAAAGGTATTTTCCCGAATTGATGAGATTCGTAAGCAGGGTGCAATTGTAAGCTCCAACACCTCGGGGATATCTGTTGAAAAGATGGCCGAAGATTGTTCAGAGGATTTTAAAAAGCATTTTCTCGGAACCCACTTTTTTAACCCACCTAGATACTTAAAGTTATTAGAAATTATTCCAACAGTAAAAACGGACCCAGAAGTTGTTGCCTTTATGAAAATGTTTAGTGAAGATGTTTTAGGTAAAGGGGTCGTAGAAGCAAAAGACACCCCAAACTTTATCGCGAATAGAATCGGAACCTATGGCTTACTGATAACAGTAAGGAAAATGCTGGAGGGTGGCTATAGCATTGGAGAAGTCGATTCCGTTACAGGACCGATAATTGGCCGTCCAAAGAGCGCAACGTTTCGTACCCTAGATGTTGTTGGGTTGGATACATTTATCCACGTGGCCAAAAATGTCTATGATCAAGTAGATGGAGAAGAAAAAGAAGTATTTACAGTTCCAGACTTTATGAAAGAAATGTTAAATAGGGGCTGGCTTGGGGCGAAATCAGGACAAGGATTTTTCCTGAAAAAGAAAGGGAAAGATGGCAGTGCGATCTATGAACTAAACACCGAAACATTGGAATATGAAGAACGGAAAAAGTTAAAATCTGCTGCTATGGAAATGGCAAAACAGGAAAAAGGAACACGCAGAAAATTGAAAGCGCTTGTAAACGCGCGAGGAGATAGGGCTGGAGATCTTGTTTGGTCCATGCTCAAACCCGTTCTCTTATATTCCGCCAGACTTTGTGGTGAGATAGCAGATGATGTATTATCAATCGACCAGGCAATGAAGTGGGGATTTGGTTGGGAATTAGGGCCATTTGAAACATGGGATGCAATTGGTGTGGAAGCTTCTGTCACAAGAATGAAGGAAGAAGGGGAAGACATACCAGAGTGGGTAGAAAACATGCTGGAGAGAGGTGTCTCTTCCTTTTATAAACATGATAAAGGATCTTCCTTTTTCTATCAAAAGGGCGAATATACCCAGCAGGAGTTTAATAAAAAAGAAATTCATTTAAAACGGCTAAAAGAAAGTAATGGCGTTATAAAAAAGAATGCAGGTGCTAGTTTTATAGATTTAGGGGATGGAGTAGCAGGGCTAGAATTCCATTCGCAAGGTAATTCCATCGGACTTGATATTATCCAGATGATGAATTATGCAATTGAAGAGACGGAAAAAAATTACGAAGGCCTTGTTATTGGGAACCAAGGAAAGAACTTTTGTGTTGGCGCAAACCTCGCCATGATGCTAATGGAAGCACAGGACCAAAACTTCATGGAGTTGGACATCGTTGTTCGGCAATTTCAAAACATGGCAATGCGAATTAAATATGCTGCGAAACCAGTAGTAGCAGCACCGTTTAACATGGTTCTTGGTGGAGGGGCAGAAGTATCATTACCAGCAGCGGCCATACAGGCTTCACCTGAAACATATATTGGATTAGTAGAGTTTGGCGTCGGTTTGATCCCTGGTGGTGGAGGAACAAAAGAATTGTACTTAAAGCAATTACGTAATTTGCCAAAGGGTATTCAGTTTGATCTTACCAAAGTGGCTAACGATGTATTTGAAAAAGTAGCAACGGCTACAGTTTCTAAATCTGCTGCTGAAGCAAGAGAGAATGGATTTTTAAATGCCACAGATTCGATTAGTGCAAACCCAGACCATCTATTATATGACGCTAAAGAGAAAGTGCTTGCTCTAGCAAAAGCTGGGTACCAATCGCCACTTCCTGAGCAAATCCCAGTGGTAGGAGATTCAGGTTATGCAGCTATGCTATTGGGCGCTCAAAACTTAAACCGGAGTGGCTATGCTTCAGAGCATGATGTGAAGATAGCGGAGAAATTGGCATACGTTTTATCAGGTGGGCGTATGAAAGAAGGAACACTCATAAATGAACAAGCGATGCTTGATTTGGAAAGAGAAGCGTTTCTTAGTTTAATTGGAGAGCCATTGACCCAACAAAGAATGCAACACATGTTAGTAAAAGGAAAACCATTACGCAATTAAATGCAGAGGGGGAAAAGTTGTGAAGGAAGCAGTTATTGTAGCAGGGGCAAGAACACCAGTCGGTAGAGCTCATAAAGGTTCTCTAGCTGAAAGCCGTCCAGATGATCTTGCCGCTTTAACGATTAAGGAAACATTAAGAAGGGCTGATAACTATGATGGCACGATTGACGATGTCATCATTGGTTGCGCCATGCCAGAAGCAGAGCAAGGAATGAATATGGCACGTAATATTGCTGGCCTGGCAGGCCTAAAGCATGATGTTCCGGGAATAACGGTGAACCGGTATTGTTCATCAGGGCTACAGAGTATTGCGTATGCAGCAGAACGTATTATGGTTGGTGCTAGTGATACCATTATCGCTGGTGGCGCAGAGTCAATGAGTCTGATCCCAATGGGTGGGCACGTGATTAAGCCCAATTCAAAATTGGTGCAACATGCTCCTGGTTATTATATGGGGATGGGTCACACAGCTGAAGAGGTGGCAAACCGATTCAACATTTCGCGTGAAGAACAGGATGCATTCGCTGTAAGAAGTCATGAGCGGGCAGCAAACGCAATTAAAAATGGAAAATTTGCTGAAGAAATCGTGCCTGTTGAATTAACAAAGAGACAGATGAACACAAAGAATAAAATAGAAGAAAAGCATACTAAGTTTGAAATGGACGAAGGAGTTAGAGCAGATACAACTACAGAAATATTAGCAAAGCTTCGTCCAGCCTTTCATATGAAGGGTTCCGTAACGGCTGGAAATTCTTCACAAATGAGTGATGGCGCAGCTTCTGTTCTTTTAATGGATAGGGAAAAGGCACTAGCTGAAGGATTATCACCACTCGTTAAGTTTCGCTCTTTCGCAGTCGCTGGAGTGGAACCAGAAATCATGGGGGTAGGCCCAGTTGAGGCGATACCAAAGGCCGTAAAACAGGCAGGTTTAGAGCTTTCAGATATTGGCTTATATGAATTAAACGAAGCCTTTGCTGCACAAGCAGTTAGGGTAATACACGCCCTAGATCTTGATGTAAATAAGGTGAATGTAAATGGAGGGGCAATCGCGCTTGGTCATCCGCTCGGTATGACGGGCACAAAGCTTACTTTAAGTCTTATTCACGAAATGAAACGTGAGCAAATCCAATTTGGCGTTGTCACGATGTGTATTGGCGGTGGAATGGGAGCAGCTGGTGTATTTGAACTTATATAGTCTGGTTAGAAACGGAAAATCATAATAAAGGGGAAATGGATGATGAGTGAAACAAAGGCTAAGTTGTTTAAAGGTGGGGCATTTTTAGTAGAAGATTTGACAGCAGATGATGTGATCACTCCCGAAGATTTTACTGATGAACATAAAATGATAGCGAAGACGACCGAGGATTTTGTAATAGGGGAAGTACTTCCTAAAGTGGAAAACTTGGAAAATCACGAGTTTGAATACTCTGTTGAACTTTTAAAAAAAGCAGGAGAACTTGGGTTATTAGGTGCCGATGTACCTGAAGCATATGGAGGTCTTGCTCTTGATAAAATCAGTTCTTCGTTAATTACAGAGAAATTTTCCAGAGCAGGCGGGTTCTCTGTTACACACGGTGCACATGTAGGAATTGGCTCATTGCCAATTGTTTTCTTCGGAAATGAAGAACAAAAAGAAAAGTATCTTCCAAAACTTGCTACTGGCGAGTTACTAGCAGCATATGCCCTAACAGAACCAAGTTCAGGATCTGATGCATTAGGTGCCAAGACTACTGCAAAATTAAACGAAGCAGGTACGCATTATATACTGAATGGTGAGAAACAATGGATCACGAACTCTGCTTTTGCAGACGTGTTTGTTGTATATGCAAAAATTGATGGCGAGCATTTTTCTGCTTTTATTGTAGAAAGAGAGTATCAAGGAGTTTCTACAGGTCCAGAAGAGAAAAAGATGGGAATCAAAAGTTCCTCTACTCGTACACTGGTCCTGGAGGATGCTGAAGTTCCAGTAGAAAACCTACTTGGTGAAAAGGGCCGAGGGCATGTCATTGCATTCAATATTTTAAATGTTGGTAGGTATAAGCTGGCTATAGGCGGGGTCGGCGGCTCAAAACGAGCGCTTGAGCTAGCTGTTAAATATACGAATCAGAGAAAGCAATTCGAGACACCGATATCAAGTTTCTCTTTAACAAAGGAAAAGCTTGGAACAATGGCCGCTGAAATTTATGCCAATGAGAGTGCAGTTTATCGTACCGTTGGACTGTTTGAACAACGAATGGGCTCCTTAACCGAGGAACAGTTAAAAGACGGTAGGGAGGTAGCGCGAGCTATTGCGGAATACCAAATTGAATGTTCCATGAATAAATACATGTGTACCGAATTATTAGATTTCACTGCTGATGAAGCTGTTCAACTACATGGCGGATATGGGTTTATGCAGGAATATGAAGTGGAACGTATCTACCGCGATTCCCGAATAAACAGAATTTTCGAAGGGACAAATGAAATAAATCGTCTTCTTGTTCCAGGGACATTATTGAAAAAAGCTATGAAAGGTGAGCTACCATTATTGCAAAAGGCACAAAGTCTTCAGGAAGAACTCATGATGATGATGCCGGAAGAAGTAGGCGATGAAACATTAGCTCAAGAAAAATATTTACTAAGAAATGCGAAAAAAATGGTATTACTTGGCGCAGGACTTGCCGCACAGAAATATATGAAAAAGCTTGAAAAGGAACAAGAAATTCTCGTTAACCTTGCAGATATGACAGCAGAAGTATACAACATGGAAGCGGCCATCTTGAGAACCGAAAAGGCGATAAATAAAACTGGATTAGAAAATAATAATTTAAAATTGCAATATACACAGGTTTATGTTCAAGAGGCATTTAATCGTATTGAAGCTGACGCGAAAGAAACATTAATCGCTGTTGAAGAAGGAGACACGCTAAGAATGATGCTTTCTTCATTAAGAAAGCTTACACGTCACACACCAACAAACGTTGTAGCTAAGAAAAGAGAAATTGCAGAGCAAATAATTGAGGAAGAGAAGTATATCGTTTAATTATAAATGCGCTTAAAGTCAAATGCATTCGAATTTTCACGAAAATATTCGAATGATCATTTGGCTTTTTGCTTCTAAAGAGACTCGTCTTTTTATGGATTAATGTGCCATTTGCTTATAACTACCATTCAACTCGTCATGTCTCTTACATATTTGCTATAATAGAAGCAAAATAACGAGTAGGGTGGTTAAGTTAATGGCACTTACGTTTTATTGGTACCCAAATTGTGGTACTTGCAAGAAGGCCAAAAAGTGGTTGGAAGAAAATCAGGTTGATTTCCATGCTGTTCATATTGTGGAAAATACACCGACTGAGCAAACAATTCTTGAACTAATTAAGAAGAGTGGACTGCCAGCAAAGAAATTTTTTAATACGAGTGGTAAAAAATACCGAGAAGGAAATATTAAAGAGAAAATAGCGAATGCATCCGACGAGGAAATGGCAGCTATTCTAGCAACAGATGGGATGCTTATAAAACGCCCGATTGCTACAGACGGTCAAAAGGTGACAGTCGGTTTCAAGGAAGAAGTTTATAACGAGACTTGGCAATCTGACTAAATTTATGACTAGAAAAATACGGGCAAATTGGGTTATAGTTAGATTGATTACATAATGGAGGGATGACAATGAGCATACCAAAGGACTTATTATATTCTAAAGAGCATGAGTGGGTTAAAAAGGAAGACGGCAAACTACGTATTGGAATTACTGATTTTGCTCAGGATGAACTGGGAGATATCGTATTTGTTGAGCTTCCAGAAGTTGGAGATGAATTGGAACTTAATGAACCATTCGGTAGTGTAGAATCTGTAAAAACAGTTTCTGAATTATATGCTCCAGTTAGTGGTAAAGTAGTAGAAGTGAATGCAGATTTAGAAGACAGCCCTGAATTCGTTAATGAATCCCCATATGAAAAAGCTTGGATGGTAGTAATAGAGCCATCTGAACAAGCGCAATTAGATGAACTTCTGAACGCTGAGGCATATGAGGCAGTGCTTAACGATGAAGAATAAAGAATAAAAAAGGGAGGCTAACCGTGCATCTTTATAAAAGTTGTATAGTTAGCCTTCTTTTCTTCATATACTCTTATTAGGAAATAATATTAGAAAAAACATTTTGCTTGATTTTCGAGGAGAGCTATGTAACCATGTCACATGAAAATGAGAAAATAATCATTGTAGAGGGTTTAACAGATAAACGACAAGTTAAAAAGGTTATTACAGATGAAGTAACAATTGTTTGTACCAATGGAACACTTGGAGTGGAACGTCTAGATGAATTACTTGAGACTTATGAGCTTGACTATAAGGACGTGTATATTTTAGTGGACGAAGACTATTCAGGCATAAAGTTACGTAAACAGTTGGCGAGAGAGCTCCCACATGCAGAACATATATATGTCAGCAGTGAATATCGGGAGGTCGCGACAACACCTGAACAAGCGCTTGCAACAGCGCTGGTAAGTAAACGGATAGCGGTTAACCCTCTATTTTTATTATGAGGCAGATTGGTTAGGTGATTTTTTGCAAGAAATAACAAAGAAACAACTAAATGATGGCGATTATTTGCTTTATATCTATACTCCCTTTTGTGGTACCTGTGCACTTGCAAGAACCATGCTGGAAAAAATTGAGCAAGTGCACAAGGAAACCATTTTCTATGAGATGAATGCATCCCTTTATCCAGAGTTTATGATCGAGAATCAGGTGGAAAGCGTACCTTGTCTTTTCATTATGAAAGATAATCAGATAAAGGAGAAGGTTTATGCCTTTCAATCCATTCCTAACATTTACGGCTATTTGATGGAGTATAAACCAGAACTTTTTGTAAAAAATTAATCTTAAATTATTTATTGACACAGTAAAAGCAGCATGATAGTATAAATCTTATCGAATTTAAGTGGATAAAAAAATAGACTCTTATCTTGAGCGGTGGAGGGACTGGCCCTGTGAAACCGCGGCAACCTTCAACTATTTTAATAGTTGAAAGGTGCCAATTCCTGCAAAGTGAAAACTTTGACAGATGAGAGAACGTGAAGACGACTTACTACGTCATTCTGTTCTTTCAGAATGGCGCTTTTTGTGCTATTTGGGCATACTATTGCCGAGGTTTACTAAGGAGGATTAACGTGATATCAATTGAAGGTTTGAGTAAGGTATTTACTTCAAACAAAAGCAGCGTAACTGCAGTAGAAAATTTAGATTTAAACATAAATGATGGCGATATATTTGGTGTGATTGGCTACAGCGGTGCTGGAAAAAGTACATTTGTCCGTTTGCTCAATAGACTTGAAGAGCCCACGGGCGGTAGCATTAAGATTAACAATGAAGATATTACCGCCATGACTGCGCGACAACTAAGAATCGCAAGACAGGATATCGGCATGATTTTTCAGCATTTTAATCTGCTCTGGTCAAGAACAGTCGAGGATAACATTGCATTCCCATTGGAAATTGCTGGCGTGGCAAAAATGGACAAGCAAAAGCGTGTCCAAGAGCTCATCGATCTTGTTGGGCTATCAGGGAAAGAGAAAGCATATCCTTCCCAATTAAGTGGTGGACAGAAGCAACGTGTTGGGATAGCGAGAGCTCTTGCCAACAATCCCAAAGTATTGCTATGTGATGAGGCAACATCTGCACTAGACCCGGAAACAACGAACTCCATTTTGGACCTACTGGTGGATATTAATAAGCAGTTTGGTTTAACAATTATATTAATAACCCATGAAATGCATGTAATTCGTAAAATATGTAATCATGTTGCCGTCATGGAGAGTGGAAAAGTAGTGGAACAGGGCGAAGTTATGGATGTCTTTCTCCATCCTCGTCAGCATGTAACCAAGAAGTTTGTGGAACAGGTAATGGGCAACGGTGAGGAAGATGAAAATATTCATGGCCTTACAGAGGTATACACAGAAGGTGAAATTATCCGGCTTCATTTCATTGGTGAAACAACCAATCAGGCGCTTATTAGCCAACTTGCTAAGAATTATGAAGTGGAGATCAATATTCTGCAAGGTAAAATTACCCAGACACAAGCAGGTGCGTACGGTACCCTAATTGTACAAATTGCAGGGAATGAATTGGATGAAGCGGTTCGATTTATTAAAGAAAAATCCTCTGTGGAAATGGAGGTGATTCAAGATGCTAAATGATTTATTCCAGAGCATTAAAATAGAAGATTTGATTGAAGCAACAAAAGAAACTTTCTATATGACGATTACTGCTTTAATAGGAACGTTCATACTTGGAATTATACTCGGTTTACTTCTCTTTCTGACTTCTAAAGATGGTATTTGGAAGAATAAAAGCTTCCATTTTGTTGTATCAGCAGTGGTGAACGTTTTTCGTGCCATTCCTTTTATCATTTTAATTTTCTTGTTATTCCCGTTCACTAATTTCCTAATTGGGACAATACGTGGTCCAGAGGCCGCATTACCCGCACTTATCATTGGATCTGCACCATTTTATGGAAGACTAGTAGAAATCGCCCTCCGCGAAGTGGATCGAGGCGTCGTGGAAGCAGCAAAGGCAATGGGGGCAAAAACTAGAACGATTATATTTAAAGTGCTACTTCCAGAATCAATGCCGGCATTAATATCCGGTATTACAGTAACAGCTATTGCGCTTATTGGTTATACAGCGATGGCTGGAGCAATTGGAGCTGGCGGTTTGGGGAGCTACGCATACTATTCGGGCTTTATGCGCCGGGACTTTGATATCGTGTTCCTTTGTACCGTACTCATTGTGATCATTGTATTTATCTTCCAATTTATTGGAGATATTATAGCAACTAAACTAGATAAACGATAAAAAAGAAGAGGGAGTTATCTAAAATGAAAAAAATTCTAATCCTAGTATCATTATTGGCTGTTCTTGCGTTAGCCGCTTGTGGCGGAGGGGATGAGTCTTCATCAGAAGGTGATAACAATACAATTAAGGTAGGTGCTTCTAGTATTCCGCATGCTGAGATCTTGGAAGAAGCAAAGCCACTACTTGAAGAGGAAGGCATTACATTAGAGGTAGAACCATACGAGGACTATGTTCTTCCAAACGATGATTTAGCAAATGGCGAAATTGATGCAAATTACTTTCAACATATTCCATACCTTGAGCAAACCATTGCTGATACTGGATATGAATTAACAGAAATTGGTGGTATTCATATCGAACCAATTGGTGTTTATTCCAAAGATATTCCGAGTGTAGATGATATCCCGGAAGGCACTGAAGTTATAATGAGTAATTCCGTACCTGACCATGGACGAATTCTTTCCTTGTTTGAAGCAAAAGGATTAATTACCCTTGATGAAAATGTGGACAAAGAAACGGCAACAGTAGATGATATTGTGGAGAATCCTAAGGAGCTTGAATTCTCACCAGATTATAATGCAGAGTTACTTCCAGAATATTATAATTCTGAGGAAAATGTACTTGTTGTCATCAACACAAACTTTGCTATTCAAGCGGGCCTAAATCCAATTGAAGATTCGCTTTTTGTGGAAGGTGAAGAATCTCCTTATGTAAATGTCATTGCGGTAAGGGAAGAGGACAAGGATGATGAAGCATTAAACAAGCTTGTAGACGTTCTTCATTCAGAAGAAATTCAGAACTTTATATTGGAAGAATATGAAGGTGCCGTTGTCCCAGTTGGCGGAAAAGAATAAAAAAATTGCAAATCTTGAGGATGCGCGTGAAAACAGCAGTTATCTAAAAGAACTTTTGGAAGGTCATTGTAGAATTTCTCAAATGAACAAATATAGAAGTAAAACGCTCAAAAGGGGTTTATAACTGAATTGTTCAGGGTACCGTATTGTGATACATTTATTCATGTACACAAAACGAAAGGATGGTTCACTATTAATAGTGGAATAAGCATGAACTATACACCAGAAATGGAAAAGGGCATGCAACAAGCACATAAAGTGCCTTACGCTGAGTATGAGAGAAAACTGGAAACTCGTCTAGAAGTGGAGAAAAGCCGTCAAAAGGAATATGAAAAAAGTAAAGCGCTCATAAATAATTTGGATAAAATGTAATTTGATTAGACCCTCATGAAAATGAGGGTCTATTTTTGTGAGGATGCATAATCTCCAATGATTTGACGTTATTCCAAGTATACTTGCAATTAGCCATTTTTGTGTATTAAAATGAGTGGGAAATGTTATGAACTGGATAGCCTAAAAAAGTTGATAATAAATTTGAAATGCTTTAAGATTGTAATGAGAATAAATTGAGAATGGATATTGAATCCGTTTGAAAATAAGAAAAAAATAGTAGTTGGAGGTATCGTTATGGCTGGATCTACGTTAGAAATCAAGAATCTTCATGTATCAATTGAAGGCAAAGAGATATTAAAGGGTGTTGACCTTACTATAAAAGGTGGAGAATTCCACGCAGTGATGGGACCAAATGGAACAGGTAAATCGACATTGGCATCAGCTGTTATGGGACATCCTAAGTATGAAGTGACAGAAGGAAGCATCTTGCTTGATGGTGAAGATGTATTAGAAATGGAAGTTGATGAACGTGCACGTGCAGGTCTTTTCCTTGCAATGCAGTACCCAAGTGAAATTAGTGGTGTAACAACTTCAGATTTCCTTCGCTCTTCTATGAACGCACGTCGTGAAGAAGGAGACGAGGTTTCTTTAATGAAATTTATTAAAGAAATGGATAGTGCCCTTGATTATCTGGAAATCGATAAAAACATGGCACAGCGTTATTTAAATGAAGGATTCTCAGGTGGAGAGAAAAAGCGTAACGAAATCCTTCAATTAATGCTATTAAAACCAGAGATTGCTATTTTGGATGAAATTGACTCAGGTCTAGATATTGATGCACTTAAGATTGTATCCAAAGGAATTAACAAGCTTCGTGATGAAAACTTTGGTTGCCTGATTATTACGCATTACCAACGCTTGTTGAACTACATTACACCAGACCATGTACACGTTATGATGCAAGGCCGTGTTGTTAAATCCGGTGGACCTGAACTAGCGCAACGCTTAGAAGCAGAAGGTTACGAGTGGATTAAAGAAGAACTTGGTATCGAAGACGAAACAGTTGGGCAAAACGCGTAATAGTTAGGAGGGATACTATGTCTGTTGAAACAAAGCTGCCATATGACAAAGAATATATTAATCAGTTTTCCAATGATAACAATGAACCGGTATGGATGAATTCTCTACGTCTTCAAGCTTTAGAGCAAATTGAGACGCTTGAATTGCCAAAACCTGATAAAACAAAAATCGGTAAATGGAATTTCAGTCGTTTCAAGCACTTAGCAGAAGGTGAAAAAATCGCATCATTAAAAGAATTGCCTGAAGCATTAGAAGGCTTCTTAGATGAAGAGAATATTCCGGAGAATCTTTTAATACAGCGAAATCACTCGGTTGCTTATGCAACACTTAGTGAAGAATTAAAGGAACAGGGCGTCATCTTTACAGATATTTTTACAGCTCTTCAAGAACATGAAGATCTTGTAAGAAGGTATTACATGAAGGACGCTGTTTCGGTTGATGAGCATCGTTTAACAGCACTACATGCTGCATTAATGAATGGTGGGATTTTCGTTTATGTTCCTAAAAACGTAGAAGTTAAAGTACCACTACAAGTTATCTTCTGGCAAGAGGATCCAGAAGCAGCATTGTTTAATCATGTGCTGGTTGTTGCCGATGAGAACAGTTCACTTACTTATGTAGAAAACTACATTTCTTATAATGAAACAGAAGAAACACTAGCAAATGTTGTAACAGAGGTTATTGCTCAAAATAATGCGAAGATCTCTTTTGGAGCAGTAGACAACTTTGCAGCAGGCACTACTGTATATAACAACCGTCGTGGTGTTGCTTACCGTGACGCAACGATTGATTGGGCCCTTGGCCAGATGAATGAAGGAAATACAGTGTCTGAAAACATCACGCACCTTGTTGGAGATAATTCACTATCCAATGCGAAAACCGTTTCTGTTGGACGTGGAAAACAAACACAGAATTTCACAGCGAAGATTGTGCATTTCGGTAAAAACTCAGAAGGCTATATCCTACAGCATGGTGTTATGAAGGATAGTGCTACTTCCATCTTTAACGGAATTGGAAAAATTGAACACGGTGCTTCTAAATCGAATGCTGAGCAAGAGTCTCGCGTTTTAATGTTAAGTGAAAAAGCTCGTGGAGATGCCAATCCAATATTGCTAATTGATGAAGATGATGTAACAGCAGGTCATGCTGCATCTGTTGGTCGTGTTGATCCATTACAATTGTATTATCTTATGAGCCGTGGTATTACCCAGGCTGAAGCAGAGCGTCTTGTTATTCATGGATTCTTAGCCCCTGTTGTAAACCAGTTGCCAATTGAATCCGTTAAAAATCAATTGACTGAGGTTATTGAAAGGAAGGTATACTAATGGATCTACATGCCATTAGGCAGGAATTCCCGATTTTAGATCAGGAAGTGAATGGCCACCCATTAGTTTACTTGGATTCTTCTGCAACCTCTCAAAAACCCAAAAGTGTGATAGAAGCATTAGATACGTATTATAGGCAAGATAATTCTAATGTCCATCGTGGTGTTCATACACTGGGTACACGGGCTACTGATAAGTACGAGGGCGCTAGAGAGAAAGTACGTAAGTTTATTAACGCAGAAACTACGAAGCAGGTCATTTTCACACGTGGAACGACTACTGCAATTAATATCGTAGCATATAGTTATGGACGGGCAAACTTAACAGAGGGTGATGAGATCGTGATCACCCCTATGGAGCATCATAGTAATATTATTCCATGGCAGCAAGCAGCTAAAGCTACTGGAGCAACGTTGAAATATATACCACTCCAGTCGGACGGGACGATAAGTTTGGAAGATGCAGCTAACACGATCACGGCTAATACCAAGATCGTAGCAATTAGCCATGTGTCCAATGTATTAGGTACCGTTAATCCCATAAAGCAAATAGCGGAACTTGCCCATAAGCATGATGCTATAATTGTTGTAGATGGCGCTCAAGGTGCTCCACATATGAAGATTGACGTACAGGACTTAAACTGCGATTTCTATGCTTTTTCCGGCCACAAGATGTGTGCTCCAACTGGTATCGGTGTATTATACGGAAGAAAAAACCTGCTAGAAAACATGGAGCCATTTGAGTTTGGTGGAGAAATGATTGACTTCGTTAACCTTTATGACTCCACTTGGAAGGAACTCCCTTGGAAGTTCGAAGGTGGTACACCGATTATTGCTGGTGCAATCGGGCTTGGAGCAGCAATTGATTTTCTCAATGAAGTTGGCATGGACAATATTACCGAACATGAACAAAGTATAGTGAGTTATGCAATGGAGAAGCTTAGCACGATGGATGGGATTACAATATTCGGTCCAGAAGAGCGAGCAGGATTAATTACCTTCAACTTGGATGATGTACATCCACATGACACTGCGACTGTTCTTGATGCGGAAGGAATTGCTGTAAGAGCTGGCCATCATTGTGCGCAACCATTAATGAGATGGCTTGAGGTAACGGCAACCGCCAGAGCCAGCTTTTATTTATACAACACAAAAGAGGACGTTGATCGTTTGGTCGATGGACTTTTAAAAACGAAGGAGTATTTTGGTGATGTCTTCTAATAACCTTGATACACTATACAGACAGGTCATCATGGATCATTATAAAAACCCTCGTAACAAAGGAAATATTGAAGGGGATGTACTAACGGTTGATATGAATAACCCTACCTGTGGTGATCGTATTCAGTTACAGATGCAGGTAGAAGATGGTATTGTAAAGGATGCCAAATTCGATGGGGAAGGTTGTTCTATCAGTATGGCTTCTGCCTCCATGATGACACAAGCAATAAAGGGAAAAGAAATATCGGATGCACTAAAGCTTTCCAAGCTTTTCTCCAACATGATGCTTGGAGAAGACTTGGATGCCGAAGACTTAGATTTCGGTGACATGGAAGCACTACAGGGAGTTGCAAAGTTCCCAGCAAGAATTAAATGTGCCACTTTACCATGGAAAGCAATGGAAAAAGGTGTAAATGACGAGTGAAAATAGAAAATTTTGATGGGAAAGACATCTAATAGGAGGTTATAAAATGGCTAAAGAAATGCCGGAAATGGAAGAGTATAAATATGGCTTTCATGACAAAGACGTTTCGGTTTTCCGTTCTGGAAAAGGACTGACCCGTGAAATCGTGGAAGAAATCTCCAACATGAAAGAAGAGCCTCAGTGGATGCTTGACTACCGCTTAAAAGCGTTAGAGCATTTTTACAAAATGCCAATGCCACAGTGGGGCGGAGATTTGTCAGAACTTAACTTTGATGAAATTGTGTATTATGTAAAGCCTTCAGAAAGACAAGGTAGAACATGGGATGAGGTACCAGAAGAAATCAAGCAAACTTTTGATAAATTAGGTATTCCTGAAGCAGAACAAAAGTACCTTGCAGGAGTTTCTGCACAGTATGAATCAGAGGTAGTATACCACAGCCTTAAAGAAGATCTTGAAGAAATGGGTATCGTGTTTAAAGATACAGATACAGCACTTAAAGAAAACGAAGATCTTTTTAAAGAGTACTTTGGAAAAGTAATACCGTACACGGATAATAAATTCTCTGCATTGAACTCGGCTGTATGGTCTGGAGGATCTTTCATTTATGTACCAAAAGGTGTACAGACAAGCACTCCATTGCAAGCATATTTCCGAATTAATTCAGAGAATATGGGGCAATTTGAGCGTACGCTGATCATCGTTGACGAAGGGGCTTCTGTGCACTATGTTGAAGGTTGTACAGCGCCTGTTTATACAACGAACTCCTTGCACAGTGCAGTAGTTGAAATCTTCGTCAAAAAAGATGGATACTGCCGTTATACAACGATTCAGAACTGGGCAAACAATGTCTATAACCTTGTAACGAAGCGTGCTACTTGTGGTGCGAATGCTACAATGGAATGGATTGATGGAAACATTGGTTCTAAGCTGACAATGAAATACCCAGCAGTTCTTTTAACAGGTGAAGGGGCAAGAGGTATGACGTTGTCCATCGCTATAGCTGGTAAAGGCCAGCACCAGGATGCTGGTGCAAAAATGCATCACCTGGCACCAAACACGTCATCATCGATTGTATCGAAATCTATTTCCAAACATGGTGGGAAAGTATCTTATCGCGGTATTGTACATTTTGGACGCAAGGCAGATGGTGCGCGCTCCAACATTGAGTGTGATACCTTAATTATGGATAACGAATCCACTTCGGATACAATTCCATACAATGAAATTAATAATGATAACATCTCACTAGAGCATGAAGCGAAAGTTTCTAAAGTTTCCGAAGAGCAACTGTTCTATCTAATGAGCAGAGGCTTGAGCGAGGAAGAAGCTACTGAGATGATTGTTATGGGCTTCATCGAGCCATTTACAAAAGAACTACCAATGGAATACGCAGTAGAAATGAACCGTCTAATCAAATTTGAGATGGAAGGTTCAATCGGCTAATATAAATAAACCCGCCACAACCATCGTTGTGGTGGTTTTTTTAATACTAGTTTGTACCGAATTTTCATTTTAATTGTAGTTAAGTGCATGAAAACGAACAAATCAAAACATTCTGTATTTTGCAAGTAAAGTATATAAGATAGTAATGAAAAAACACACAAACTTGCCAGCCTGAATAATGATTTATCAATTCGCAAACATTTGATAGAATTGGTTTCAGGCATTGTCAGCATTCCTTATCAACCTCAACTGATTTGCACCAATTACAGTAGAGGAAAGTTTAGTGGCTGGCAAGCCTATTTTATTAATAGCTTTTGCGTTGGAGCATTATGTACTTTCATGCTGCACTACTATGTATTTTTATTTTTCCAGATAGACTATCCGCTTAACTTGATTATGCATTCAAGTTACTAGCAAAAGGCTGGTGAGATACAGAGAAGTTATTTATAGCAAAGGGGTTGCTTTTTGCACAGCCAGTGAAAAATAATACCCATCCCATATTCGGGATGGGTATTATTGCCAATACAAATACTTTTATTATGTTGCGGATGGCATTATGGTGCATTCTCTGGTCTAATATTACCGTTAATAGGGTTTATTTTAATAGGTAAATGCCACTGACTTTTTCAACGGTCTTTTCCATGACGTTTGAATTAATAGCATATGGATGATCATTAATAGAAATTTTCTATTACTGTACAAAGAGAAAATAATCTTGAATCTAGTTGTAGCAATTTTAAGTGGGAGAGTTGTATATGGTATTATAAACACAATACTTTTTAGTTTTACTGTTAATGCATTTAGTTGGACATTAAATTTATTCCCGGCACATTATAGATTGCTCTTCCGGCTCTTATACCACTTGTAGTTCTTTCTTAAAAAAGCTAAACTAACTGAAATAAACTAAAAAGACTGTAGTAGCTTATTATTATTTTATGAAGGATGAAAGTTAATGGAGATTACACTCGATCGTTCAATTAAGAAGCCTATTTATAAACAAATTGCAGAACAAATTGAGAAGGGGATTATTTCTGGGGAGTTACCTTCAGACCATCCTTTGCCCCCTGAACGTAAGTTGTCCAAAAAATTAAATGTCAACCGAAGTACAATCGTAACTGCTTATGACGAATTACAATCTATCGGATTAGTAGTCAGGAAAAAAGGAAGTGGAACCTATATAAGTACGAATATATGGGGATTATCACACAAACGAATTCCAAACTGGGAGAGATACGTTGAAGATGGTTCTTTCTTTCCAAATCTCCCCTTAGTTCAGAAACTTCGTAATGAAACTCAGAAAAATAAGATGATTAATTTAGCTAGTGGGGAACTTTCGCCAGAATTACTTCCAAGTGATCAATTGACTTCTATACTAAAGGAGAATCCTTTCCATGAACATTTAGGGTACGACCATCCACTTGGCAACGAGGGTTTGCGAGAAACAATTAGTAAACATGTAGAAACATATAAAAAAATGGTCGTCAGGCCAGAGTCCATACTAATAACATCAGGTGCGCAACAAGCTATACATCTTATTGTTCAATGCTTATTAAAACCCGGAGATACAGTAGCTATCGAAAATCCATCTTATTCGTTCTCTTTACCTGTCTTTCAATCAGCTGGACTTAGAACTTTATTATTACCCATTGATGAATATGGTGTAAATCCTGAGGATATTATTTCTCTACAAAAAAAGCATCGGATTCGAATGCTCTTTTTGAATCCTGATTTTCAGAATCCTACGGGAACCAAAATGTCTCTAGAACGTCGAAAGAGAATATTAGAATTATCATCAGAATATGGTTTTCCTATAATAGAGGATGACCCTTATAGTTTAACCTCATTCGAAGGTGAAATCGGACCGACGTTAAAATCTATGGATAAAAGTGGGAACGTCCTGTATATTAGTTCGCTGTCTAAAGTTGTCGCATCAGGGTTGCGTATTGGTTGGGTTATCGGTCCACATAAAGTAATTGAACGTCTATCGGATGGAAAACAACAAGTAGACTTTGGACATAGTATCTTTCCTCAATGGATTGCGGGTCAATTTCTAGGTTCATCTCAGTTTGACCAACATATTTTGGATTTAAGAAAACAATTGAAAGAACGTAGAAATGTGTTGGTATCAGCGCTAGAAATTTTAGCAAAAAATGAAACGAATTTTTTCATCCCACAAGGGGGCATTCATTTATGGTGCAAGATTAAACAAGAAATAGATGAGTATAAATTACTTGAGGAATCAATGAAAAATGGAGTAGCATTCGTTCCAGGAAATATAATGGGTTCAAAGATGGGGTTCGTAAGATTTACATATGGCAGAGGGGATAAACAATCAATAAAAGAAGGCGTTTGTAGGTTTGTTCGTGCACTGCAAAGTTTTGATAGGCAGTAATGGAATCTTAATAAGAATAATTTTAAGGATGACTTTTGAAGTCCATCCAATTGTTATTTTTATATTTGATGGATGGATAAACTTGTAAAGAATGAGTTAAATAATACAGGTTAACATAATGAGGTAATAAATCCGTAGTTTATTAAAATCAAAACGGAAATGTTAAACCAGTAAACTATGTAATTAAATTGGGCCTAGTATTCCCCGATTAATGTTTATGTTAAATAATTGGATGGGATAATTATTACTAATTTGGATGGACTATTTTAAAAAATATCCGGTAAAATTATATACAGGGGAATTCAAATAGGGAAGCTTATAAAATCCAGAAAGTCAAAAGTGAATTTTATAGAAATGCTGTAAATTGGAAGATCAACAATCAAATATTAACATAAGTTGCGTTTGTGGACTGAGGGGAGGGTTTTTAACTTTTCTTCCATTTAACTCAAGGATCTAATGACCAAGGATCAGAGAAAGCTTTCTACATACATTATAGTGTTTCGCTCTAGGGGAAGCTAAACTAAAAAATGGGTGCGCTGTTTTATTCGTTAAATGGATGGGTCTACTTTTATCCTTGTTTTTTTAGATAATGTAGGCAAAATACTGGATTATGTGAGTTGATAGTTAATAAGAAGTCAAGAGGTGTTTTTATTGAAACTAGCTATAACATTAGTAGTTATTACTACGCTAATAGGTCTCGTTTTAACAATATTACAAATTGGGAAAAGTGACTCCGACTATGATAGTAAATCGAAAAAGAACGTAAAAAGACTTACATTAATTTATGTCGTAACTATTTTGGCATCCCTAATTGCATTGGCTATATTTGTATTTAATTATACTTCTTAAAATTAATTTAGAAATGAGTCGGAGTATTGTTAGCATGAATTTTTCTATAAAGAAGTGCTAAAGTAGTATCAAATGATAATGAACTAAGTAAAGGTCTAGTATTCTTTGAATATGTTTATGACGAGTTGCTCAATAACGGGCTTGCACCCGGAATAATATGAGATATAGGTTATAAGTTAACTTGTACCTATATTTAAATCTTAAATTAGATTTGGTTTTTCTAAAGGAGTTGATAAGAAATGACATGGACAACTGTTCTTGTTATAGTGGGTGGTATAATTTTAAAACTTTTAACGAGCCCTCCAAGTGCACTTGTGGGATGGTTATTAAGTAAATTTGAGCTTCATCCAAAACTTGAATCAAATGATATTACAGTAGCAATCAACGGGAAACACTTACAAGAAGAAGAAAAAAATAGGTTTACTGACTATTTTAATGAAGCCCATTTTTTGAAGAGTAACCATATATTCCCTGGGAATGAAGAATTGTTTCTGCATCCAGAGACAAATGTAATTCCATTTATCATTAATGTAAAAATTAGAAAAAGAGAAATGAATTTATATGTTTATTGTTATGATGACCAAGTTGATGTAGTCAAGCAATGGAAGAAGAAAGTTACTTCTTATAGTCTTAGATCTGAGTATCTTCAAAAATTAACTAGTTCAAAAAGTATAAATGAACAGGCAGCTTCCTCTATTTGAATTTGCACATTAGTTTAAAGCACTTACTATTTATTGAACAGTATATTAATATCCTTAAATAATGCTAATACATAATTTATCACATTCTGCACTAGCATTAGAAATAAATATATTTAATATTTATTTCTAGATGGTCTTTAGTCGTCTAAAAATAGGCTCGGTTTCATGAAATATAAAATGAAGATGCTGGGCCGGTGTCAAACGTGTAATAAATTTTGTTGTTTTTACACTTAATGATAAATTAAACCGAATATTCTTGAGGCTCAACTAGTTGACTTTTCAGGTCTTTGTCTTGGTTTAATTTAAAGTTTGATCAGAATGAATTTTCTCTTAAAGGAAGGAGGTATTTAAATAAAAATTCAAGCTATGATAACAACTCCCGAAGAGGATTTTCAAAAACAAATTTTAATTTAACTGAGCTAAAAGCTAACGAAGTATTAGTTCATCCTGTTGCTTTTAGTGTTTAATGCTGTGACATTTATGAGACTAACGTGTGACTAAAAACTAGCAAAAACATTTATTGACACATTTACTTAAAATTCAGTTGTCATTTCTTTTATAATCGAAGGGTGCTTGTCCCCCAACAGATTGAAAAGGTATAATTACGTTTGAAAACTGTTATTAAAAAAGCAATTAACATAAAGATTTGGAATAGGTTCGAAATAAGATGAAATTCTAAAAAAACCCCGGTGCTAATTTAAAATGTACCCTATAGAGTAGACACTTAAAAAAAGTCTACCTATAGGGTATTTTTTTGTATAATAACAAATAGACAACTAGTAGAAATCGGGGAAAATATCATGACTAAAAAAACATTCACAGAGAAAGAAATCAAACAATTATCGATTAATCCTTTTGTGAAAGCTGTAAGTGCTAAGGGAATTACCTACACAGATGAATTTAAACGCCTATTTATCGCTGAGAAGGAGAAAAGCAAATTCTCTAGACAGATCTTTGAAGAGGCTGGATTTGATACAAATATAATTGGTATGACACGCATTCATGCTGCTAGTAAGAGATGGAATGCCGCGTATAAAACGAACGGAGTTTTAGGGCTCAGTGACACAAGGAAGGGCAGTTCCGGGAGACCTAGAGAACGGGAGTTATCCCTTGGGGATAAGAATGCTCGACTAGAAGCTCAAATCAACCTGCTTAAGGCGGAAAATGAACTGCTAAAAAAGATTCGCTTCTCGGAAAGGGGGCTAAAGAAGTAGTCCTCTCCCCAAGTCAAAAGTTCATTCTCATTCGTTCCGTAATAGAGAAATATAAGCTCAAAAAAATGGTGAGATACCTTTGTGGGGTCGCTGGAGTTTCCAGAAGTGCCTATTATAAATACTACTCTCCCGAGTCTCAAGAGCGTAGAAAACAAAGAGAAGCAAGGGATGAAGAACTGAAAGAAATCATCTTGAAAGCATTCCGTCATAAGAATCGCAAGAAAGGGGCGCGTCAAATCAAAATGACTTTGGCGGGTCAATTTAAGATTGTCTTTAACTTGAAAAGAATTCGAAGAATTATGAAGAAGTATAACATCGTTTGCCCCTTCCGGAGGGCGAATCCATATAGGCGTCTTATGAAGGCCACCCAGGAACATTCAGTAGTCCCTAACCTCCTGGAGCGCCAATTCAATCAGGGTAAACCCGGGAAAGTACTGTTAACAGACATCACCTATTTGAACTATGGAAAAAGTTCCAGAGCTTATTTATCTATGATATTGGATGGCTCCAGCGGTGAAGCTCTTGCTTACCATGTGTCTGACAGAATTACTATTGAATTGGCCACAGATACCATCAAAAAACTAAAGAAAAACAAAAGGTTTAAAAAACATAAAGATTCACTCATCCATTCGGATCAAGGGGTTCACTATACCCATCCTCAATTTCAGAAAATGGTTAAAAAACTTGGAATCAGGCAATCAATGTCCCGAAGGGGCAACTGTTGGGATAACGCCCCCATTGAATCTTTCTTTGGACACCTGAAAGACGAAACCTCTATTAAATTCTGACACTAGAGGAAGTACAAAAGGAAATCAAGCAATACATAACTTACTATAACCACCATAGATATCAATGGAATCGAAAAAAGATGACCCCTGTTCAATACAGAGATCATCTTTTAGAAGCAGCTTAGGCTTTTTTAAAATGTCCTTTACAAAGGGTACACTTTAATTATAGCGTCAGGGTTTTTTTAATATCTGCCTATAAAGGTTTACCCTGTAATAATCTCTTCACCCGGGTACTTTATTTTCGTTCTAGCTGGCTTCGCAATTGAAAAGGCTAACGTCAATGGGCCAATTTTTCCAAGGAACATAACAAGGATAATAACAATTTTTCCTGGAATTGTTAATGATCCAGTCAACCCCATGGAAAGTCCAACTGTGCCAAATGCAGAAGTCACCTCGAATAAAATGGCTATAAAGGGACTATTTTCTGTTATAGATAAAATAAAGACACCTACGACCAAAAACAACATGCCCAAGAAGGTAATCGCAAGTGCACGCAGTATAATGGATTGTTTAATAGCTCTTTTACTAATCACTAACTCTTCTTTTCCTTTTAGAAAAGAGATAACAGAAAATAAGATAACAATAAAGGAAGTTAGTTTTATTCCCCCCGCTGTGGAAGCACTTCCAGCTCCAATAAACATTAAAAGAATAATAAAGAATATCGTTGGCTCTCTTAAGCTAGCAGTATCTAATGAATTAAAGCCAGCAGTACGTGGTGTGACCCCTTGAAAGTAAGATGCCCATAATTTATCACTTAAAGTTGTGAGACTACCCAATGTATCTGGGTTTGTATACTCAAGTAAAAATACAATAAACATGGCAGCTACATTTACAAGAAGTGTCCCAACGATCATTAGTTTTGTATGTAGGGCTAGTTTTTTAAAACGCTTCGTTTTCCAAATATCGACTAAGACAGTAAAGCCTATCCCACCAAGAATAAATAAAGAGGTTATGGCAATATTTATGATTGGATTTCCAACATAGTTCATCAGGCTATCCTGCCATAGTGCAAACCCTGCATTATTAAAAGCTGATATAGAATGAAATAAGCTGTAATAAATTCCCTTTAACAAGCCAAAGTCTGGAACCCAGGTAAAAGATAATAATATAGCACCCATTAATTCAATTGTAATTGAAAAAATAAATAAATACTTTATGAGTCTGATGATTCCTCCAAATGAGTTCTGGTTGAGTGATTGCTGTACCACTAGCCTTTTCTTTATACCTATTTTCTTTCCTAGAATCATAGCGATTAACACAGCAAACGACATGATTCCAAGACCGCCGAGTTGGATTAAAATTAAAATAATCAGTTGGCCAAACAAGGTAAACGATTGCCCCGTATCTACTACAGCTAAGCCAGTAACAGTCATAGCTGAAGTAGAAGTGAAAAATGCATTGATCCAGCTAATTGATCCTACTGTGGCAAATGGTAACTTAAGCAATATACTACCTAAAATTATGGAAATAACAAATACAATAAGTAAAAGTTGAGGGGGTGTACATTTAATACGTAATCTCACATTAAACTCCTACCTTCTCCAAACTTAATAACATTCCAATACGTATTGCTAAATAACGAGACTCATAGAGAAAATGTAACAGTTAAACTCTGTTCTAATTTGTCGTCTTCTCAAGAAATAAAAATATCTAAGAAAGAATTTGCAGTTGGAAGTAAAGCTTCTCATTTGCATTGCAACTGAAAAACAGTAAATACTCAAGTGAAATCATTATCGATAAAAGGTGTGTATGAAATTAAGCTTAAATTACTCCTATTTTGTTACAAAGTCAATAACATTTTAACTACTGGTTTAAACGGTTTAAAACTGTCAGTACACTATTTAAGTAAGATTATTTACAGGCTTCCTCATTGGGAAAACCCTTCTTTTCGTGCTAGTATTAAAGGATAATATAAGAGATAGTAGTGATTATAAATGGTATTTTTACTTTGCATCTTAATTGGGATTATTACAGCTTTTATCGGTGCGTTAATGGGATTAGGGGGAGGCGTAGTACTAATACCGAGTCTCCTATTTTTAGCACAGATTTCCGAGGCATTTTCCTGGGTGACCCCCCAGTCAGTTGTGGGTATTTCCTTAATTGCAATGGTCTTTACAGCATTATCTTCCACAATTGCTTATTTAAAGAGTGGAAGGGTAGATTATAAGACGGGTCTATTATTTTTAGTGGGAAGTGTTCCCGGAGGTATGATTGGTTCATGGTTGAATCAGTATATAGAAACAGACAACTTTTTACTTTACTTTGGTTTATTAATAATTGTTGTCTCTATGCTGTTCCTCCTAAAAAGGGATCCGAGCCAGCCGAAGACATTGCAAGGTAAACAGAGCCGACGGATGGAACTTAATGGAGAGGTTTATACCTATCATGTCCCTATATGGACTGCCTTTTTTGTGTCACTAGTAGTTGGTACCTTATCCGGTTTATTCGGGATAGGTGGGGGCTCGATTATGGTTCCTGTAATGATTTTGCTATTCGGCATGCCAGCACATATCGCAATTGCAACTTCCATGTTTATGATTTTCTTTGTGAGTATTATCGGGGCAGGATCCCATATTACATTGGGCCATATCGTCTGGGAATATGCCTTTTTGTTTATACCAGGTGCCTGGATTGGTGGCAAGCTCGGAGCAAAAGTGAATCAGCTTCTAACAGGGAAGGTACTGGAAGGGATTTTACGTATTGTGCTGATTGTAATTGGTATCCGAATGATCTATCAAGGGCTTATGTGAGGAGAATGAGTAATGCAAGAACAACTTCATTTATTTTATACAAATGATTTACATAGTAATTTTGAACAATGGCCACGAGTGGTTTCTTATCTAAAAGAAGCAAAAGCGAGCAGTTCGACGGAAAACGACTCGACTTGGGTAGTAGATATTGGGGACCATATGGACCGCGTGCATCCCATTTCCGAAGCTTTTATGGGCAAGGCAAATGTTGAGCTTTTAAATGATGCCGGCTATGACGTCGTGACAATGGGAAACAACGAAGGGATTACCTTGTCCCATCAAGATTTATTTCATCTTTATGATGAAGCAGAATTTGAAGTGGTCTGTGCTAACTTACACAGTCTCAAAGGACAAGAGCCAAAGTGGCTGAAGCCCACTACTACAATCAAGTCAGTTAACGGAATAAAGGCAGGATTTATTGGACTAACGGCTCCATTTAATGCCTTTTATGAACTATTAGATTGGCATGTATCTCCGCATTTTGACATGCTTAAAGCTTGTATTGAGGAGCTAAAAGATTCCACAGACATCATTATTTTGTTATCCCATTTGGGGCTTAGTGAGGACCAAGAGATTGCCCGTAGGTTTGAAGATATTGATGTAATTATTGGAGGCCATACACACCATTTGTTAAGAACAGGGGAACATATTAATAATGCCGTCATTACAGCTGCTGGAAAACATTGCAGTTTTATTGGGGAAGTCATTTTAACGTGGGATCATGACAATGGAAAATTAATCTCTAAAGAAGCCTATGCAACAGACATATCACGCCAGCCTAAAGACTTGCAAACAGAACAAAAACTGCAGCTATTAACAGAAAAGGCTGATTCCATTCTTGGTGAAACTGTGGTTCATTTGGAAAGGTCTATTGATGTGCAGTGGTTTAAACATACTAAGATTATGCAGGAATTAACTGAAACGATAAAAAATTGGACAAGCGCAGATATTGCCATGCTAAATTCAGGTCTACTTCTAGATCAGTTACCTGCGGGGGATATTAGCTACGGTGACATTCATCGAGTCTGTCCTCATCCCATTAATGCCTGTGTGGTAGAGGTGACAGGTAATGAATTAACAGAAGTAGTTAGAGCATGCTTAAAAAAAGATTTTACTGAACTTAAGCTAAAAGGGTTCGGCTTTCGAGGAGAAGTACTGGGCAGGATGGTATTTGCTGGTTTGCATGTCCAGACAGCATTTCATGATAATGGCGAGGAATTTGTAAAGGAAGTAAATCTTCCTGATGGAGAGGCGCTGAAATCAGATGTCACGTACAGGGTAGCCACTGCGGATACTTTTACATTTGGTCGTCTTCTGCCAGAAGTAGCTAAATCTGAAGTGAAGGACTATTTTCTTCCCGAGTTTCTAAGGGATCACCTTGCCACAACATTAAAAGAGAAGTTCTCGAAAAGTTAAAACGTTGAGGAAACTCTCTACTTGATGTCGAGAGTACATTTGCCGGGAGCGGGGAATGTGTGAGTAGCAGAGTATCGGTCATGATCGAGAACATATCGGCTGAGAGCGGTAGGTTATCGCCAGTGAATGAGAGAACATCGGCTGAGAATGAAGTTTTATCGCTCATGAGCGAGGAGATATCAGCTGAGAGAGGTAGAGGATCGCTTGTGAATGAGAAGACATCGGCTGAGAAAAGGGATTTATCGCTCTTGAGCATTAAGATCTCCCTGGCAGCGAGTGAGTATTGTGTCAAAGCCCCTTTGTTTTGCATACAAATGTAAGGACCAGATGAAGGAGGCTTTGCATAAATGATTACAATCAATCCTCTGGAAGTGGAAGGCATGCATTTTACTGCAATACGTGTTGAACTTCCAAAAACTAACTTGCTGATGATATCCAATGAGGTCGGTTATATTATGTGTGCTGCGCTGGATGTGGACGTATTAAATGAAAAGTTAAAAGATCGCAATGTGATCGCCGGAAGAGCAGTAGGTGTTCGTACGATAGACGACTTATTAAATGCACCTTTGGAAAAAATAACCGATGCATCTAGAGCTTATGGTTGGGAAGAAGGCATGATTGGTAAAGATGCCTTATTGAAGATATCCTGACAAAATGTCTTCCTCTTAGGGAGGCATTTTTTGTTTAATAAAAACGAAGGTGATACATGAACATAATTTTCCAAAACTAATAGCAATTTAGTCTTATTTTTGGTACTATTTTAGTGGGACTTATGTCGAATAAGGCCGAATTTTGTTAAAGCTTACATTTTCGTCATTTACTTTGTTGATAGGGGTTAGGAAAAAATATGAGAATTGCCAGCACAAAGAAAATACATGCAGGGACGATACTTGCCCAAACCATTTACAATGAAAATGGCGTGGTTTTAATTAAAAAAGGTATGCGTTTGACAGATAAGCTATTGCGAAGGCTTTTGAACAATGGCATTACATACATATACATTGAAGATGGCACAACGCCAGATATAGAAGTTAACCAGACTATTCCTGATGAGCTACGTCTTGAAGCAACCAATATGATTAAAGATACGTTTATCGAGCTAAAAAATGCTGGTTTAGGGCAACGCTCTTATATTCTGGATAGAAGGTCAAAGGAACTGACGAACGTAGTAGAACAGATTTTAAGCAACATACAACAAAATGAAAAATCCTTGTCGCTGTTGGCGGATATTTTTGTTTCTGATAACTATGTGTTTCAACATTCTTTAAATGTGACGATTTATTCGCTTGCTATTGGCGTTGAGTTAAACTATTCTACTAAGCAACTCACAGAAATTGGCGTAGGGGCCATGCTACATGATATTGGAAAAATGTTTATTGACCCAGCAATACTACAAAAGCCTGATAAGTTATCAGATGAAGAATTCGAAATTATTAAAGGGCATACGCAAGTGGGCTTTGATTACCTTCGTAAACACCAATACATGCCAACAGTAATCTCCCACTGTGCATATCAGCATCATGAAAGACTTGATGGATCTGGTTACCCGAGAGGCATACAAGGGGAAGAAATCCATACTTATGCAAAAGTAATTGGAATAGCGGATGTGTTTGATGCGGTAACAAGCTCACGAGTATATCGTGAAGCTATGCTGCCACATGAAGGGTTGGAAATTCTTTATGCTGGAGCAGTAAATTTATTTGATAAAGAAATGATTGAAGCGTTTAAGCGGAGTGTTGTTGCCTACCCAAATGGATTAACAATCGAATTAAGTGATGGCCGTATTGGTGTTGTGATAAGGCAAAACACTAATTTATGTGATCGTCCAGTTGTTCGAATTCTAGAAGAAAACGGAAATCCGACAGCTAGCCCATATGAAATTGATTTGGAACGTACTGTAAACGTTACAGTAAAAGATGTATTGGTAGATTAATATTTAATTCTAGCCCTTTTAATACAAGCATAAGTTTGTGTTAAGGGGGTTTTTTTACGTGAAATTTAGAAAACGCTATGGTACAAGTAGAGCAACACCTCCAGCAAAAACAGTTTTTCTCTTTACAATTGTATTATTTGGCCTGATGGTTTTACTTAGCATTGTAATTGTTGATAAAAAAATCACACCAGTGTTGATGGATATTGCAGTTGTCAAAACCGAAGAATTTGCAACAAGAACGATTAATGCGGCTGTAAAATCAACGGAAAATATTAGTTTTGATGATCTCATGGATGTAAGAATGGATAATAACGGAAACGTATCTCTTTTAGGTTGGAATTCTGTCGCTGTAAACAGAGCACTTCGCATTGCAACGAATAAGGCGGAGTACTTTCTTTATGGAATGAATAAAGGAGAAACCTTGGATATAAATGATCCTGAGCTTGACCCAATTGAATATGGGGATACACCAGGAGAATTAGCGAATCAGGACCCAACGGTGGTGGAAATTCCAATTGGCCAGGCAACAGGTAGTACAATTCTCTCTAATCTTGGTCCGAAAATCCCCGTGCACTTTGAAATTGTCGGCAGCATTCAGTCAGACGTTAAATATGAAGAAAGAGAAATTGGACTAAATGGTGCGTTAATCGAAATTTATATCCCTGTTTCTGTTAATGTACAAATAGTAGTTCCATTCACAACTGAAACGACCACAATTAGCACAAAGGTTTATGTTGATTCAAAAGTTATTATGGGAGATGTGCCAGAGTTTTATAATCGCGGTGGTGGGGATAGTAGTGGGGATGGTCCAAATATTTCCATTCCACGAAATGACTTGAATAACGACTAAGAGACTGGTAATATTAGATAAGGAAAATTTAATAAGTAAATCTTATCAGATCGGTGAGGTAGAGGAGCGGACAATATTAGTAATCAGCTGGAGAATGACAACGATGAAAGCTGGTGAAAGGGTTGTTTGCCGAAGCATAATAAGGGTCAAACTTATTTATAGCTGGTATATCTTTGAAAAGGGGATATACTGTCATGCATTGGTGTGCATGGAGCACTATTGATCGAAATGGAGGATAACGTATGTTGTAAAGCAATGATAGGTTATTTTCTGTCATTGCTTTTTTGTGCCTTTTTATAAACTGGTAATTAATTCCAGTGGCAGAACTTGACAATCGCGGTATTCATACATTTCCCTTTACTACCGACCAAAAAAATAACGGAGGTAACAGCATGGAAGGGACGATATTTTCACTCATACCGGCAATACTTATGCTTCTTCTTGTATTGCTAACACGAAATATTTATGTATCACTTGGAGTAGGAATTATAGTAGGGGCATTGTTTATTCATCATTTTTCTATTCTCGATTCCTTAAAAGAGATTGGCACAAGTTTTAGCAACATATTTTTTGCAGATGGGGCGCCAAATACTGGGAATCTTCTATTACTAGGTTTCCTATTATTGCTTGGTATTATGACTGCTTTTCTGCAAGCATCGGGAGGCAGTAGAGCATTTGGGCAATGGATGATCCATCGAATTAAAACACGTACTGGATCACAAGCCATGACAGGTGTACTCGGATTGATTATTTTTATTGATGATTATTTTAACAGTCTTGCAGTGGGACAAATAGCAAGACCATTAACTGATCGACATAAAGTATCTAGGGCGAAGCTTGCATATCTAATTGACTCTACTTCAGCTCCGGTTACCGTAATTTCCCCAATATCAAGCTGGGGTGCTTATATAATTGGAATAATTGGTGGATTGTTAGCAGCAAATGAGATTACCGATATTCGTCCATTAGAGGCTTTTATACAAATGATCCCATTAAACCTATACGCTTTGGGAGCTGTATTGCTCGTATTCATTGTGGCATATTTCAAGCTGGATATTGGACCAATGCGTACCCATGAAAAGCGTGCAATGGAAACAGGGGAGTTAGTTGACCCTGAACAGAAAAACGTACCAGGCGATCTTGGAAACAAAATTTCCGCACATACTAACGGGAGAATTTATCATCTGTTGGTTCCTATCATTGTATTAATTCTCGCAACCGTTTTAGCAATGATCTTTACAGGGGCAGCTGCATCAGGTTCTAATGTGACCATCTTAACCATTTTCTCTAATACTAATGTTAACTTATCGTTATTTGTTGGTGGGGTTGCTGCTGTGCTTACTGCTCTTTTGTTCCATCTTCAGCAAAGTAAACCAAGAGAAAATTTAGTTAAAGTAATCGTGGAAGGCTTGAAAACCATGCTTCCTGCTATCTATATTCTTGTTTTAGCTTGGATGATCGGTTCCATAATTGGAACGTTGGAGACAGGTCAGTACTTGGCTCAATTAGTAAATGACGCTTCTATAAGTTCGTCGATGCTGCCGCTATTATTCTTCCTGATCTCCGGATTTATGGCACTGGCAACTGGGACTTCATGGGGAACATTTGGCATCATGCTACCAATTGCAGCGGAGGTAGCGGCAGTAACAGATACAACAATGTTGTTACCATCTCTGGCAGCAGTGCTTGCCGGTTCAGTCTTCGGTGACCATTGTACACCAATTTCTGATACAACTATTCTTTCGTCTACAGGGGCGGGAAGCAACCATATTGATCATGTTCTAACACAGCTTCCATATGCTATCATTGTAGCCGTTGCTGCTAGTATTGGATATTTACTAATTGGGTTAATGAATCAAGTATGGCTTCCACTGTTGATCACACTCTTGATTATAATCTTAATTAGTATCTTCTTGAGTTTCCTATCCAAAACAGCTACTCAGAAAGAGTAATGGGAATTCGAGCAGTTTTCTAAAACGAAGAAATTCTTTATAAAATGTTTCCTTAATAATATATTGAAGCTGAACGACTTTTCGATTCTAGAATGTATCGGAAGGTCGTTCATTTTTTATTTTTTGGGAACATAGGAACATTCTTAGGGATAAAAATGGAATAGGATAAAAATTCCTTTGACATAGGTAGTTTGTACCTTTATAATACAAACATAAATATCAGAAAAAAACAAAGATTTTAAACATTCCTTTCTTATGTAGGACATACAATTACGAAGAAAGGAATAAAAAAGGGGAGGTCTTATTATGGAATCACGTTCTAACTGGGGGACACGGGCTGGCTTTATTCTAGCAGCTGTCGGTTCTGCTATCGGGCTTGGGAACATCTGGCGTTTTCCAACTGTTGCCTATGAAAACGGTGGTGGGGCATTTTTTATCCCATACTTATTTGCACTACTAACAGCAGGAATACCGATTTTGATTATGGAATTTACAATGGGTCACAAGCATCGTGGCTCAGCACCGTTAACATTTAAGCGAATGAATAAAAAGTCGGAATTCATCGGTTGGTGGGCAGTACTTGTAGCATTTGTTATTTCCACCTACTATGCTGTCATTGTGGCATGGGCTATGTCGTATTCTGTGTTTGCTTTTAACCAGAATTGGGGATCAGATACGGAAAGCTTTTTGTTCAATGATTATTTAAAATTAGCTGCACCTGGTGAAATAGGCGGAATTGTTCCAGGCGTATTTATCCCACTTGTTATTGTATGGGTGTTAGTATTAGGAATCTTATTTAAAGGCGTTAAGAAGGGTATTGAAATTGCGAACAGGATCTTTATTCCTGCATTGGTCATTATTTTCCTTATTATTGTTATCCGTGCAGTAACCCTTCCTGGAGCCATTGATGGATTACAGGCGTTCTTTGCCCCAGATTTTAGTACGATTTTGTCACCCGACGTTTGGGTTGCAGCATACGGACAGATTTTCTTCAGTCTATCCATTGCGTTTGCAATCATGATCACGTATTCAAGTTATTTGCCGAAAAAATCCGATTTAACGAATAATGCGTTCATCGTTGGTTTCGGGAATTCAAGCTTTGAGTTACTAGCAGGGATTGGGGTTTTCTCTGTATTAGGATTTATGGCTGCTCAATCTGGAGTAGGTGTGGATGAGGTTGTTGCTGGCGGCGTAGGTTTAGCATTCGTTGTATTCCCGGCAATTATAAATGAATTTCCTGGTTTAAACGGACTTTTCGGGTTTCTATTCTTTGCATCACTCGTACTTGCTGGATTAACTTCCTTAATGTCCATAACGGAAACTTATGTTGCGGGTCTTGTTGATAAATTCAAAATTTCCAGAGCGAAGGCAGTGTTATTTGGGGGAGGATTAGCAGCTTTAATTTCTATTTTATTCTCTACTCAAGGTGGACTTAACTTCCTAGATGCGGCAGATTATTTTATTAACCAATTTGGTGTTGCTTTACTTGGTCTCGTTGAAGTAGTAGTCGTTGCATGGATTTTAAGACAGGTTAAAGAACTGAAAGACCATGCTAACGAAATTTCCGATATTCGACTAGGCTCTTGGTGGACGATTTGTCTTGCAGTCATTACACCGATTGTTTTAGGTTATCAGATGTATCAGTTGTTTACACAAAACTTACTTAAACAATTTGAAACAGAGTCAGGAAACTATGGGAATTACACTGATGCATTTATTATATATGCAGGCTGGTCAGTTGCAGCAGGTGCGTTAGTAATAGGGATTATCCTTTCTCTTACAAAGTGGAAAGGCAATAACCGTGCTGAAGCGGAAGCTAAAGCTAAGGAGGCAAAATAATATGACTGCAGGTGCTATCTTTGTTATGATCTTTGGTATGATTGTCATATGGGGTGGATTGGCAGCAAGTATCACATATGCTGTAAAAAAATCAAAATAAATAACGAAGAGAGCCATTTATGTAAATGGCTCTCTTTTTAATAGCCTTATCGTCATTTCTTCTTTTCAGTATTATTTAACCATTCTTTCCCATTTCTTCAAAAAAGGATAGGGATCAAAAGACCATTCACTGTATCCGTTGTCCTTATACATGCCATAGTGCAAATGTGGAGGAAACTTACCAGAAGTACCTGGGGGCCCATACCCTGTAGAACCAACACTACCAAGCACATCTCCAGGCTTTACTACTTGTCCAACTTGAATGTCATCTTGATATCCACTCATATGGCCATAATAATGGTATATATTGTAAATGTCTCGTATACCTATACGCCACCCACCGTATAAGTTCCAACCCATCAGCTCAATAACACCATATGTGGTTGATTTGACAGGTGTCCCATACCCGGCAAAGATATCAGTTCCTTCATGGATACGTAACCCACCAAATCCACGCCTATCTCCCCACGTGCTACGGTAGCTGTAATTGTAATCAGTAGATACTGGGAAGTCTCTATCTGTTAGATTAATCTCTTGGTAAGTCTTAAAAACCTTGGCTGTGTTCATTATCGTCTGGACTGACAAATCACGTTTATAATAATTCCATAACGCAATTTTAATATCCTCATCTGTCTGACCGTATTCTAACATGTAGTTAGCAATGGTATGAAGAATATCTTCCGGGTTGTCAGGGTCCGCGAGTTTGTCCCCGTCCCCATCTTTACCTTTACCGTTAAAGAAGGTAATAAGGTTTTCATCTTGAATCATAGAACTGTTTCCTAATCCGTACCATAATTCAGCTGGTACCTCAATTGAAATAACTTTTCCTTCATCTTCTTTTTTAATGTTGCGTTCGAAATTATCCATTGCCGCAAAAAAGTGCCATGGTATTTGTGTGAGTGCTTCGGTTTTCTTAAATAAGGCCATCCGCTCTTTGTATATATCTTTATCTGCTTCGGCATGAACTGTACTGCCAGTAAACAATATAAGGAATATAAGAAGGAAACCTGTATAGAGGTATCGATAGTACAATGTTGTTCACCCTTTTACTTAGAATAGAGTTATTTTTAGTTAGGAAGAGGAATTCTATTCATATAACAAAAGGATCCTCTTGGCATTTACAGAGGACCCTTCCATATATTGCATTTATTCTTGATTTTTCATTTCTTCTTTTAGGTTATCTTCTTTACCCTGTGGTGATTTTTCCATCTCTTTTATAATCTGATCAATGGTGTTCTCATAACTGCCGTCAGTGGTGCTGGAATTATGCAAGCTTTGTATGTCGTTGATTAAGCTTTCATTATCAGAGACATATATTTCATAATATTGAGGTATAACGGATTGTGCTGTCTTTCTTGCAATATTTGCGGCTTCTTTCTCGTCTACGTCATCAGACTTTTCATAAGCAATGAGTACTTCTTCATCTGTGACAAGCGTTGCAACTTGCTCTAGACCTTCACCGCGTAAGGCAATACGCGTAATAACATTTGCGACTTGTGTACGATCGATGGAAACGCCATGCTCCATTTCATCATCATTGTTTACCTGGTCTTTTGTATAATGTACGTAGCCAAGTCTGTCATTTAGTTCTTCATCTTCAGCTGATTGCTGTTCAGCAGAAGGATCAAGCTCGTCAACAATATCATCGCGTTCATCCATGGCGTTTTCATTATTTCCACATGCGCTTAGGCTAAACAAAGTGAGAGCGCCAATTACAAAATGGTTTATTTTCATGTGATTGCTCCTTTTCAGTTTTGTTTCTCTTTTAGTTTGCAATTCTCTACGAAATTCATGCATGAAATTATTTCTGGTTTCCATATGGGTGAATGTGATAAACTTATTACAATATGTGGAGGGAAAGCGATGATTGAAATAAATGGGAAACAGTATGAGTTGATTGAAAATGTTAAAGAGGGTTTTGATGAAAAAGCACTAAATGAACGTCATTCTGATATCCTTTCGAAATATGACTACATTGTCGGTGATTGGGGCTATGATCAATTGCGGCTAAAAGGATTTTATAGCGATCAGAATCACAAAGCCTCATTGGACGCTAAAATTGGTGCGCTTGACGACTATCTTTACGAGTACTGTAATTTTGGTTGCGCTTATTTTGTGCTTCAAAAGATAAAAGGTGCGAAGCCGAAAAAGACGGAGGAATAACATATAAGAAAAAAATACATTCGCTCGTATTCCAGCGAATGTACGTTTTTCTTATAGTTGGGAATCCGAAATTTTAACTACGTTGACATTTACTTTCTTAATGTGTAAAAAAAGAAGTAGCAATTTTGCTACTTCTTTTTTTGAGTAGGATGGGAAGTGGGTGCTTGACGTGGCACGTCTTTATGCATTGACTTATCTGGGTACACAAACGCACTTTCCCTGTACTGTCCTTCTTCCCATGGGGTGGATTTACCTGAAACAGGTTCGGATTCATTTATTGGAGATCCAAACGCTCCCTCTGGAAACTCTTCAGGGATAAGCTTTTTTTGTCTATCCCTTGCATTAGTAAAATCACTATATTTGCCCTTTGGCTCACGTGACATTTTTTCCACTCTCCTCCACCCTACTTTATGAAGGAAAGCGATCTTTGAACCGTTCCAAATCTTACCGTTAGTCAGTTGGCTGTGCTGCTACATATCCTCTGAATTTCTTCTCAAGAATTTTACCTAGACGGAAGATCGCATCCTCATTTCCATTTGCTGATATGACTTGTATGCTAATTGGCATATTATTCTCATCGTTCCCTATTGGAACGGTTAAGGACGGCAAGCCCCATACATTGGCATAAGCAATAAACGGCATAAAGTTAAGAAACGTTCTGCGTAAAGAGAATATCTCTTTATAAACTTTTCCGTGTTTTAGCGCACTTGTATGATAGACAGGGAAGAGGAGCAAACGGTTATGCAAGTACTCCGATAGAAAGTCATCACCTTCAGCCAAGGTTTTTTTTATTTCCTTCACTCTGCTCTTTGATGGCCTGAAAAGCTTTGAACCAAGAATCCCCATGGTTAGATAGGGATCAACGGATGCACGATTTGTTATCTTTTCTCTAAGAAAAGCTTTTACAAGATTGGAGCGATCGTTATGGTATGCTGACTTCTCAATAAGCTCACTGCCTTCACTCGCCAACATTTCCAGCCAAAGCAGGGAGCTTTCTTCAAAGTATGGTGGGATAAATCGATTTGTGGAGAAAGACTCCGTAAGGAATTTTTCGATATTGTCCATCATCTCAATTGTTTTTTCGGAAAGCGGGTAATTGACGGTGCCAGGAAGTACTTCAATTTTAAAAAACTGTAAATAACGATTTGCAGTAGAATGTGGTGATAGTACGGAATATAACAACTCCATGTCGCGTACAGATCTACCCATCGGCCCGATTGTCAGCATTCTTTCCTGTAAGGGAGTAGTTGCGGATGGGTAATGGCCTGCAGAAGAGCCTCTATACATACCTGGTTTAAAGCCAAGTACTCCATTAAAATGAGCTGGAAAACGTATGGATCCGCCAATATCAGAACCAATCCCTGCTGGTGATCCTCCTGCAGCAAGAATTGCCCCTTCACCGCCGCTTGATCCTCCCGCTGTTCGTGTAAGATCCCATGGATTATTCGTTCTGCCATAGAGCCGATTATCGGTTTCCTGGTTAAAGCAAAGTGCAGGTGTATTTGTTTTACCTAAAATAATTGCGCCTGCGTTTTGTAACCTGGTAATGGCAGGTGCGTCTTCTCTGGAAATCAAATCCTGACGATGTTCTAACCCGCTTGTTGTCTTCATTCCGGCTACGTGAAGAGATTCCTTGACAGTTATCGGAACACCATATAATGGCGGCAGCTGTTTAAGTGTATGCCTTTTTTCATCAAACGATTTAGCTTCCTTCAAAGCGAGTTCATAGCGATCCTCTACTACTGCATTAATCGGTGGGTTAACTTTTTTTTGCTGTTCTATATAAATAGATACCACTTCACTACTTGTCACTTTTCTATTTTTAATCCATTCTGCCAAGGCTGTGGCGTCCATCTTTAGTAACTTCTCTTTTAAGACAGAATCAATACTCTCCATTTTGTTTTCTCCTTAGGCAACTTCACCTGTTAATTTTTACAGTACTTCTTTTAAAAATGCACGAACTTCATCTGCTTCCATTGCTGTTTCATGAAGAATATGTTCCACATCGCGATTGTTGTTGAGATCCTCTTTTCCAACCACGATAAAACGGTTTTTTTGTAAATGGATCACGACCGTTTTATCTGGATCTTCTTCATGATTCATTAGGGCGAAATCATAGCGTTGATAATTGCCCATAAAACTAATATACCTTAATTCTTTTGTTTTCGTCTCATCTTTTAGTATTTCAAATTTACTGGCCATTTGCGCCCTCTTTTCCATTATTTTGACATTTCCTTAACTATAACACGTTTGTATCTCGATATCATGTGTAATATGCTAAAATATTAGTATACAAATTAAGTATTTAACTATAGAAGAATTATATTAAAAGGAGTCAACTGAATGTACTTTGTAGACAGAAGTAAGATAGAGCAGCGCCTGAACTATTTAGATAGTATGCTAACAGAATTGAAGGGAATGAAGTACGAAACATTACAGCAGAAATTAGCTTTAGAAAGAATAGGACATGTTTCGATTGAAGCCATACTGGATGTTGGAAATATGATGATAGATGGGTTTATCATGCGAGACCCAGGAAGTTATGAAGATATTATCGATATATTACTTGATGAAAACGTGTTACCTAATGAAGATGGTGATCCATACAAGCAGGTTATTGGACTAAGAAAAATGCTTGTTGTTGATTACGTGAACGTTAATCATCAAGTGGTTTATCAAGCCTTTTCCGAAAATATGGTGCAATTAAGTCAATTTCATACCAACATACGAAAATACCTTGATAATGAACTTGGGGTAGCTCATGCTTTCTCAAATGAAGAATAACTGACAAATACAACAGCTAAGAGAGGAAGTCAATAGATGAAAAACTATAAAGGGTATTTAATTGATCTTGATGGAACAATGTATTTAGGAAAGGAGCCAATTGCGGAAGCTGCTGGCTTTATTGACACATTACGAGCAAAAAAGATCCCTTATTTATTCGTAACAAATAATTCTTCAAAAACACAGGAAGAGGTAGCAGAGAAACTAAATTATCTTGGTATTTATGCTACATCTGAGCAGGTTGTAACCACTAGTCTAGCTACTGCTAGATACATTAAAGAATGGAAGAAGGATGCTTCTTGTTACGTGATTGGGGAAGAAGGGGTAAAAACAGCGCTGGAGGCTGAAGGGCTGACAATAACGGATGATGATAAGTGTGATTTTGTTGTAGTAGGGATTGACCGTGAAGTAACGTATGAGAAATTTGCAAAAGCATGTTTAGCTGTCCGGAATGGCGCAACCTTTATTTCCACAAATGGGGATATAGCAATACCAACTGAAAGAGGATTACTCCCAGGAAATGGCTCCCTTACATCTGTTGTGACTGTAAGTACAGGTTTCACACCTACTTTTATAGGGAAACCAGAAAAAATTATAATGGAACAAGCACTAGAAATCCTTGGGACAACCAAAGAAGAAACGATAATGGTTGGGGATAATTACCAAACAGACATTCAAGCCGGCATTCTAGCAGGCCTTGACACGTTAATGGTGTTTACAGGCGTCACACCATTTGAGGAAATGAACAGCTTTGCAACAAAGCCTACTTATTATGTACACAGCCTAAATGAATGGATCGATAACATATAAAAAAACAGGAGTGGCCTTTTTAAACCGGCCCTCCTGTTTTTCAGTATGGTACTAATAGAATTTAGTCCACTATATCACTGTCACCTGTTGCATGTGCTAGTCTGCTCGATGCAGCGGCAGCAATTGCTCCAACAATATCATCAAGGAAAGTATGACACTCACCGGTTGATTTATCGTTTAATTTTTTTAGTATTCCTGGTTTCTGTTTATCAATATAACCATAGTTCGTAAAACCGATAGAGCCGTATACATTTACAATGGAAAGGGCAATAATTTCATCTACTCCATATAAACTCTCATCAACTTCTATCGTCTTCTGTAATGGTTCTTCTAGTTGTTTTTTCTCAGCTAATACGTCTAATTGAATACCAGTAAGGATGGCGTTTTGGACTTCTCTTTTCGTCAACACTCTGTCTACATTATGTCTACAGTCCTCCATGCTTAAGTTATCGTGATATTTAGATTGTAAGTAATAGACCAGTTCAGCGATATCCTCTAAAGTTACGCCACGCTGGGTTAACCATTGTCTTGCTTTGAGTTCAAGTTCACTTTGATTCGTATTTGCATCCATGTACATCACCTTTTCCTAATAAATTGGTTAATGAATTTGCCTTTTCTTACATACATTAGTACTAATCTTGTTAAAGATCTGATCCCCTGTTTATCTACAAGGGATAGGATGATTCATTAAGTTAAAACAAAGGGTGTGATCATATTGTCAATGGAAACCATGCTCGCCACACATTATAATATCCAAGCAAGTGAGAAAGTAGTACTGGCTGGAAGAGATGGTTATAAACAAGACGAATATGTTTATTTTACCATTTCCTCTGATAACAGGGAAATTATTCATATGGAACAGGCAGCGCTTGCTTACTATTTGCTGGAAAATAATTACCGGCACACCGCTATCCCTGTGGCCAATACTAACGGGGATTGGTTCACCGTATTTCAGAACAATACATACATGGTCGTCATGATAGAACATCTTAACAATATTACAAGAGAAAGCAATGGGCGATCTCTAGCAGCCTTTCATACTATCGGTACGCTTTATAGCTTCGAGCCACACCAGATATCTTGCTATGGAATATGGAAAAAACTGTGGATAGACAAACTAGAGGCATATGAAAAAAACGTGCCCTTGGCCGCTAAGGAATCACCAAACGATTACTTTCGCATGGTGATGGATACCTTGCCCTATATTATTGGGGTAAGTGAAAATGCTATCCAGTATTTACAGGAGAGTGAACGCGAAAACAGATTTGATACGGTAGACCAAGGAACTATCTCATTTCAACGATATACAAATAATCTACAAAAATCTGTTATCTGGCTAGATGACTTTGTTTTTGATCATCCGGTACGTGATTTAGCGGAATATACGAGGGGCATGCTGTTAAGCGATGCACCATCAGAAGACATTGTACAATTCTTGCATGACTACCAATCAGAAAGACCGCTATCTATTTTTAGTTGGCGCTTGTTGTATGCAAGGCTACTTTATCCCGTACATTTTTTTGATCATTTTGATTCTGTGATGAGCGGTAGGACACTTGAAGATCCTTTTACAGCCTATTCGTCTTTAATAACGATGCAAGAAGAGTATGAAAAGAAAATGCGCGACCTTTATCAATGGGTTGGTTTAGATTCTACCTCATTACAAATCCCTGTGTTACACTGGCTGTAAGAAGGAAGCTGGAGGGAGAGGGCGATGATAGAAAAACCGAAGCTATACATCACAAGAAAGGTACCAGAAAAGATCTTGGAACCTTTTCAGCAAGATTTTACTATATCAATGTGGAAATATGAGGAAGAGCCGGTTCCTAGAGAAGTACTTTTAAAAGAGATTTCCGATTCGCAAGGGGTTCTTTGTATGCTAAGTGAAACAATGGACCGGGAGGTATTTAATACCGGCAGTTCACTTCAGGTTGTTGCCAACTTGGCAGTAGGCTACGATAATATTGATCTTCATGCAGCTAGAGAAGCGGGTGTTGTTGTGACAAACACACCAGGGGTTTTAACAGAATCTACAGCTGATTTAGCGTTTTCTCTTCTTCTGGCGACAGCAAGAAGGATTGTGGAAGCAAACCAATATATAAAAGAAGATAAATGGAAACAATGGTCGCCTTATTTACTTGCAGGTATGGATGTACATAATAAAACAATCGGTATTGTAGGAATGGGGAGGATTGGCGAAGCGATTGCCAGACGAGCCCAAGGGTTTGGGATGGAAATCTTGTATCATAATCGTTCTCGTAAAGTAGAATCGGAAAAGCAGATTGGGGCTACCTACGTAGATTATGCTACATTGCTTAACAAAGCTGATTTTGTTGTTTCTGTAGTACCAGCTACTCCTCAGACAAATCAAATGTTTAATAAAGAAGCTTTTCAGAAAATGAAACGTTCCTCAATTTTCATTAATATTTCACGTGGCAGTGTAGTAAATGAAAATGCATTAGTTGAAGCGCTAGAAACGGGAGAAATTTCTGCAGCAGGATTAGATGTGTTTGCAGAAGAACCAATCCGATCTGATCACCCGCTACTAAATAAAACAAACGTTATCTGTTTACCGCATATTGGATCAGCAAGCACTGAAACGAGAAGCAGTATGCTACAGTTATGCCTGGAGAATATATCAGGGGTTATACATGGTACAGGGCCGATTACAGAAGTGAAATAAGGAATATAAACTACGAGCATGTAACCTATACCTATCTATAGTAGCTGAATTTAGAAAACCTCGTATCTGCTGGTCTTTCAGCGAATACGAGGTTTTCTTATATTTAAAACTTCAAGATGTTAACTACATCGTCAATTTTACCAATCTAAAACTTTATACTTTTCTAACGTGCAAAAAAGGCAGACGATTAAGTCTGCCTTTTTTTATCCCGGTGCAACCGTCCGTAAGACTCCCATTTCAAAACATGAAGTGAAACCCTGTGTTTTCAGTGGAAGTAATCGGACGCTAACACCCCGATTCGTTCAACTACCAATCAGTGGGGAAAGAAAGATTACCCCCACTGATTGAAGTTTCACTTTATATTTGGTAGCTCTAAAATACTTGTTCAATTTCTGTAACGCCTGGGACCTCAGCCATCAGGGCGCGCTCAATTCCTGCCTTTAATGTTATGGTAGAACTTGGACAATTGCCGCATGCACCCATAAGACGAAGAAGTACAATGCCATTATCATCTACATCAACTAGCTCCACATCTCCACCATCACGTAGTAGAAAAGGGCGTAGTTTATTTAAAACTTCCTGTACCTGTTCTTGCATTATCCATCTTCTCCTTTCCTTATAAATAGTATAAAACGAATTCATGTAAAAATCTATCTGAAATTATATTTTTACTCATCGGTTACTTATATTTTATCTTTAACCAAACATTTTGTAAAATATAAGTAACTGCAAAAAGGGGGCTACAAATGGTGGAGAAGGTTACAATTACGGTCTATGGTGCAGATCAGATTTGCGCAAGCTGTGTTGGCGCACCTGGGTCAAAGGATACATATGATTGGTTACAGGCGGCAATTGGAAGAAAATACGTGGTTGACCACATTGACTATGAGTATATCGATTTAGATAATCCACCGACCGTGGAGAAACATCAACAGTTTGTCGAACGAATAATCGAGGAGGATTTATTTTATCCAGTTGTACTGGTTAATGATAAACTGGTAGCAGAAGGCATTCCGAAGCTAAAAACAATTTATCAGGAGCTAGATCGAAATGAAATCCACCTCCAGTCTAATTAGAAATGAGTGATTAATGTGGAAATACCTTTTACAAAAATGCATGGTTTAGGAAATAATTATATATATGTAGATTTATTTCAATATCAAATGGACGAAGCAAGTATGCCCAAAATAGCCAGAGCAATGGCAGATGTACATAAAGGGATCGGCTCGGATGGAATGATTTTAATCCACCCTAGTACGAAAGCTGAAGTTGGGATGCGAATTTTTAATAAGGATGGGTCGGAAGGGAAAAGTTGTGGGAACGGACTCAGGTGCACAGCGAAGTATGCTTTTGAAAACGGGATTGTAACAGAGCCTACTTTCCAAATTGAAACGAAAGCGAATATTGTGGAAGCAGAAGTTTTTCCTTTAGAAGGAAGCGTTGATCAGGTAACAATAAACATGGGGGAGCCAGCATTACAAAGAACGGCTATCCCTATGTTAGGAGACGAAACAGAAGCGGTTATTAGGGAAGATTATACGATAGAAGGCCAACTATTAGAACTAACAGCTGTCTCTATGGGAAATCCGCATGCTGTCTTTTTTGTAGAAGATATTCAGGATGCTCCGCTATATGATCTTGGGCCAGTTATCGAAAAGGACACCCGCTTTCCTGAAGGCATAAATGTAGAATTCATTCAGGTAGTATCCGAAAGGGAACTTCATTTTCGTGTATGGGAGCGAGGATCAGGAGTTACACAGGCTTGTGGAACAGGGGCTTGTGCGGCGGTTGTAGCTGCAGCATTAAATGGTCTTGTTTCTCGAGGGAAGGATATTACGGTTCATTTGTCGGGAGGGGACCTTGTGATTAACTGGGATGAAAATGGTATGGTCTGGATGAGTGGGGAAGCCAAAACGATAGCTACGGGTGTTTTTCACTTTTAAAGATCAACTCAAATAGTTGAATTGTATAGTTATTCTTTGTATACTTAAATGTAATGATCATGATCTGAGGAGGTCCAAGGGATGGTTATAACAATTACCGACAATGCGGCAAATCAAATCCATGAAATGATGAAGGAAGAGTCCGCGGAGGCACGCCTACGCTTTGGTATTAAAGGCGGAGGTTGCAGTGGACTGTCCTATTCATTGGGCTTTGAATATGAAATCAATGAAGAACTCGATACAGTAGATGAAATAAACGGGGTGCCAGTTGTGTTTTTCAATCAGGACATTCCAATTATTGAAGGAACGCAAATTGATTACAAACAAAATATGATGGGCGGCGGGTTCAGTATTGATAATCCAAATGCCATAGTATCTTGTGGTTGTGGCTCATCATTTAGAACGAAAGATAAAGTTGGCACACCAGGAGATTGTTAACTAACATATTAAAGGAGCAGTGGTATAATCCACTGCTCCTTTTTTCACTCACTTATTTTCTAGAACATGCTTGTTGAATGTTTTGGTTGGATTCTTGCTTTTGGATCAATATACTGCTTGGCATTATTGATGGCAGTTGGTCCTTCTCCAAATCCTGTGGCAATTAATTTTACTTTTCCATCATAAGTACAAATATCTCCTGCTGCATAAATTCCTGCGATATTTGTTTCCATTTTAGAATTCACTACAATACTGTTTTTTTCAATATCTAGACCCCAGTCTTTGATAGGTCCAAGCGAGGATACGAATCCATAGTTACAGAGTACAGCATCGACCTCAAGTTCAACCTGTCTGTCCCCTTTTACTTCTTCAAAAAGAACCTTATCAATTTGGTCGCTTGCAACGACACTTGATGGTACAAATGGGGTCATAATCTCTACATTTGATGCCATTAGCTTTTCAACACTATGTTCATGTGCTCTAAACTTATCTCGACGGTGAACAAGGGTCACTTTTTTTGCGATGGGCTCCAGCATTAGCGCCCAATCAACTGCAGAATCTCCGCCACCAAGCAGTACAACATTTTGGTCTTTGTACTGATTCATATCCTTCACATGATAGTGAAGGTTAACTCCTTCAAATTGTTCACAATTATCTACATCTAGTCGTCGAGGTTGGAAGGCACCATTACCCCCTGTAATAATAATTGTCTTGGTATAATGAACCTCATCTGTATTCGATATTAGTTTAAATGATTGGTCCTCTAATCTTTCAATTTTCTCAATGGATTGCTCGAGTACAATCGTAGGGTCAAAAATGTTTGCCTGTTCCTCTAAATTATCAATTAATTCCTGTGCCCGTACTTTCGGATACCCAGCAACATCGTATATATATTTCTCCGGGTACAAAGCAGTTAGTTGTCCCCCGGTATGTGGTAGACTCTCAATAATTTTCACACTTGCCTGTCTCATTCCGCCATAGAAAGCAGTGAATAGACCTACAGGACCTGCCCCTATGATGGTGACGTCATAAACCTTTTCTGTCATGCTTATATACCTCCATTACATGTTAATTCCTTGCCCAACAGTCCTATCGTATCATAATTAACGTAAAAAGGCTTTGGAATGGCTTATTACGAAGTAGGTGAAAGGGTAATTTTCCCATTATATATTGGGGAAATCAGCTAATAAATTAATAATTAAGAAAGTAAAAGAAACACTTGAAAAAAAGAATTGAAAGATATACTATTACTTAGTGCTCTATATTACAATTGTGTAACAGATGTATGATATTTCTATGAATACTAGACTCATATTTTTCTTTAAAGGTACAAGGTGACAAAGCATTTAGATAGCTTGTCATTTTAATTGAGTGATTAAGTGAAGTTTGTCACAAACATGTAAATATATGTATATAGACTCCACTTTAACGTATTAACGATACAGAGACAGTAATCATCAAGAACGGCCCACTCTACAGCATCAATCTCTCTTTAATGAACAGGGCTTTCATACCTCTGGTAGTATCTCGCACTATAAAAGATATATTCATTATCAGGAGTTTTTATTGAGACAGCTTACCTCCTTATGCGGAGATAATGCTCTGTTTTGGTAAGGTAATGAACGAAAAATTGTAACTGGGGTTTGGGACGGTAACAACAACAGAAAATTATAAACGGAAGTGATCATAATGAATAATCCACATATTGTTATTTTGGGTGCAGGTTATGGAGGCATCATGACGGCCGTAAAGCTGCAAAAAAGTATTGGAATGAACGAGGCAGATATTACATTGGTAAATATGAATGATTACCATTACCAAACTACATGGCTTCACGAAAATGCTGCCGGCACCTTGCATCAAGATCGAACTCGCATATCCATTAAAGAAGTCGTAAATTTGAACCGTGTCCATTTTGTTCAAGATAAAGTGATTTCGATCAAACCAGATGCTAAAAAAGTTAAGCTGTCTAATAATGAGTTGAATTATGATGTGTTGGTTATCGGATTAGGGTTCGAAGCAGCTACATTTGGCATACCAGGTCTTGAGGAACATGCATTTACCATTGGGGATATTAACAGTGCTCGTCTAATTAGAGAACATCTAGAGTATAACTTTGCTTTATATCATAATGAAGAACCAAATAATCAGGCAAGAATTAATATTGTGGTCGGAGGCGGTGGATTTACTGGGGTTGAATTCCTTGGTGAAATAGCAAACCGTGTTCCAGAGCTTTGTGAAGAATACGATATTGATAAGCATCTTGTTCGAATCATCAACATTGAAGGGTCCCCAACTGTATTACCTGGCTTTGACCCACAGTTAGTCGAATATGCCATGAACTCCTTGGAATCACGTGGAGTTGAATTTGTGACTGGGGCGATGTTGAAAGAATGTACACCAGATAAAGTGACATATGAGAAGGATGGAAGGCTTGTAGAGATTCCGACCATGACAACTATCTGGGCTGCAGGTGTTAAGGCGAATTCTATAGTAGAGAAATCAGGATTTTCAACAAATCGCGGTAAAGTTGAAGTTCGCAAAGATATGCGTACACCAGATTATGATGATGTTTTTGTTATTGGGGATTGTGCTTTGATCATGGATCCAGAAACAGGTAGACCATTTCCACCTACCGCGCAAATTGCGATTCAGCAATCAGGAACCGTCGCCCATAATGTAAAAGCCTTTATTAACGAAGGAGAGCTAGAAGAATTCACTCCGAAACTTTTAGGAACAATAGCATCTTTAGGTCATAATGATGGGATAGCTGTACTATTTAATCAGTACAAGTTATTCGGCTGGAAAGCAACCTTCATGAAAAAGATGAGCGACAATCGTTACCTCCTAAAACTGGGAGGGCCTGGACTTTTAATGAAAAAGGGAAAATTTAATATCTTCTATTAATCCTTGTATGTGAAGCGGCAATAGTCGCTTTGCATTTTTTGTAGACGTTAGGAAAAATGTTAGCTAGCGAACATTTACGATGAAGTTAAGGTTTTGAAGTACGAAATATAAGGAAACATACACATTCGCTAAAAGATGAACAAATGAAAGTTTTTCAATTGATTAATTTCCTTCATACTATTCTAAATGAAGAGGAATAGGAGAACATGTACTTTTTGTTGGCTTTCGTATAAAATGGATTTTGTATGAAATTTTTACTGTACATAGGTGGAAGGGGAGACACAAGTTGGCGCAAATCGTTCAATTGCTTGTATCGATCGTACTATATTTTGTTATCTTTTTTGGCATTGCCTTTATCCTAAATATGCTATTAAGGAAAACGTGGTTAATGGCCATATTATACCCAATAGTAGTGATAATGATTGTGGATGATATGTCTACACTAGAATATTTCAAAAATCCAGGAATCGCATTTTCTGAGGCGTATTCAAAATTTCTATCTATTACACCGGCTGATATTACTATTTTATTGGCAGGTTTTGCAGGAGCAGTAGTTTCAGGTATTGTGATTAAAATGCTACGCAAAAGCGGTTATCAAATGTTTTAATTGATAAAGTAGCAATCAGGAAAAGACAGAATATTATAGAGAATTTATCTTTCTTTGAATAAAATATTACTAGATTGGAAATGATGACATCCAGAGAGGTGTTAATCATGAAAATCAAAAAAGCGTTTCGAAGAGTAGGTATGTTTTCGTTGTTTGTAGCAGCCTTTTTAGTTACCATCACATCTATATCTAACGTATCATTTGCTGATGTGCGTGATTGGGTAGATTATGAGCCGATGCGTATTACCAACACGGTTAATAACACAGTTGCAGAGTCGAAATTCAGGCAATCATCATTAGAAAAAAAGGAATTGAACTATTTAGAGCAGAAGAAAATGTATATATCAAGTGATGAAATTGAAGGACCTAAAACACTAGAAGAAGCGGCTAATATTAATCAGTATCCCAAATCACAAGTGGTAGCAACAGGATATACTGCTGGAGTAGAGTCGACTGGGAAATCACCAGGACATCCAGAGTATGGTATAACGTATTCAGGTGTTCAAGTAAAACGAGATTTGTATTCTACTATTGCGGCTGATTTAGATGTATATCCTATTGGGACGATACTTTTCATTCCAGACTATGGCTATGGGGTTGTTGCAGACAAAGGTAGTGCCATTACCGGCAATAAGATTGACTTGTTTTTTAACACCGTTGAAGATGTGTATGCTCAATGGGGAAAGAAAGAGCTAGATGTACATCTAATTGAATTAGGTGATGGTACACTTACGGAAAAAGAGCTCAAACAATTAAATGAAACAGATTCATTGCAGGTATTCAGGCAACAAATCACAGAAAGCTAATTTAAAAGGGAAGCACGCCAATAATGGCAGGCTTCCCTTTATTTGTGTTTGTATGAGTTAAGCTTCTTCAGTTACTACCGTGGTTCTTCGCTTATGGATTAATAAAGTGTATATAGGAGAAAGGCAATTAGGATACCGGAGAGACCTCCGAAGAAAACTTCGATTGGCTGATGTCCGAGCAATTCTTTAAGCTCTTGTCGCTTTTGAAATTCCTCTTTTTTATTCCAATCCTTTGCTCCATCTACGAACAGTTGAAAGTCTTTGATTAGCTGGTTTAGTACTACTGCCTGTTCTCCAGCCTGTCTGCGTACTCCGGAAGCATCAAACATTATAATAATACTGAAAACACAGGAAACAGCAAATACGGTGGATGTTACACCTTCGATAATACCAACACCTGTAGTTAATGCGGCAACAGCTGCAGAGTGGCTACTGGGCATGCCTCCTGTGCTGAATGCAAGGCCAGGAATAAACTCCTTTGTCACAATGAGTTTAATTGGTATTTTTACAACTTGGGCAAAGACAATTGCAGCAAGTGCAGCCCATAAAGGGAAATTTAGGAATTAATCCATAAATGCGTAACATCCTTCCTGATGCGATATTTGATCTTGCTCTTAGTTTATCATACCTCATCAGGAAACGCATGAAACTCCCGTTATCAGTTATTGGCTGCTAAGTCCTTTATTTAATTAGGAAGCTTTCGCATACATCCATTTTGCGGGTACTCGCTTCTCTAACTGAAGGATAAATAGGGCAGCAAGACAGGAGAGGGCAATGTCCTTAATTAAAAATGGGATCATGCCAATCCAAGCCAATTCGTATGTAACCGGAAGTTCTAACCATGTGTTCATTGCTACATACATGTAGGTGACACCAATTCCGTAATTAAACGCTACGCCAACTAGTGCTGCTAAAGAATAGAGAGGTAGACGCGCTTTTTTTTGTTTTTCTGTGATCCATCCGACAAAAAAGGCAATAAAAACAAATGAGAAAATAAAGCCACCCGTTGGACTAATTAGTTGCATTGGACCGGCAGATAAACCTGCAAAGATCGGTACACCAGCTGTTCCGACAAGTATATAGGTAATCATTGCATAACTTGCACGTTTTTTCCCCAGCATCATGCCAGCTATTATCGCAAAAAAGGTTTGCAGTGATAAGGGAACTGATGTCCCACCTAGTGGTATTGCAAGAAATGGAAACCAGACTGTAATGTTGGCTCCAACTGCCATTAAACAAACAAATACTGCTCCAAATGTTAGATCGATTGGTTTTGTACGCATATCCATTCCTCCTTAACAACATAATAGTTAGAAATGGACACGTTTGTCAACCTATTTTATTTTCGGTTAACAATAAATCGCCTAACAAGACGCTATTGTAAAGATTTGGCTAAAGTGATAGAAAAAAGCCAAAGAAGTTCGACCCATCGTACAGTTCGATCTCATTTGGCTTCTGATATGTTATTTTATAGCTGCTTCTAGTGCTATTTCCATCATTTCATTAAAGGTGGTTTGGCGTTCTTCTGCTGATGTTTCTTCACCAGTAAGAATGTGGTCTGAAACTGTAAGAACAGAAAGGGCTTGTCGGCCATACTTAGCAGCCAATGTATATAAAGCCGTTGTCTCCATTTCCACTGCCAGCACTTTGTAAGCAGCAAGTAATTCATTTACTTCCTTCGCATTATCACGGTAAAAGGTATCACTAGTAAATACATTTCCGACACGAAGATTTAATCCTTTTTCCAATCCAGCGTCATATGCATTTTTAAGAAGTTCAAAATCTGCAAGTGGCGCATAGTCAATCCCTTGGAATACCATACGGTTCATTTGTGAATCCGTTGTGGAACCTTGTGCTAGAATAACGTCGCGTACCTTTACATCCTTCTGAATGGCACCACATGTTCCAACACGAATTAGCTTCTTAACATCATAGCTTTGAATTAACTCATTTACATAAATAGAGATGGAAGGTACACCCATTCCTGTACCTTGTACGGAGATCCTTTCTCCTTTATATGTACCTGTGAAACCATACATACCACGAACCTCATTATATTGTGAAACGTCTTCTAGGAAGTTTTCCGCAATAAATTTAGCACGTAGCGGATCTCCTGGAAGTAATATTTTGTCAGCGATTTCTCCTTGTTTAGCTCCTATATGGACACTCATTGTTTACCCCTCCAATTTAATTTGCAACATATATCAAATAAACGTTATCATAACCGCTCTTTAAAAACAAATGAATTAAAAAATATGGGCTTTTTTGTTTCAAAAAGTTTTGTTTTTGTATATAATATATTTAGTTCAGTTATTCACTTATAATGAACGTTGTACTAGAGAATAGTACATACTATGAATATTATGGTTGGAAGGATGATACACAATGAAAGAACAAACATTTACTATTACTGCTGATACAGGAGTACACGCACGCCCAGCTACACTTTTAGTAAACAAAGCTGGACAATTTGAATCAGAAGTAGAGGTTTCATACAATGGCAAAAATGTAAACCTTAAATCCATCATGGGTGTTATGTCACTTGGAATTCCAAAAGGTGCTGAAATTAAAGTGACTGCAAACGGTAGTGATGAAGAAGATGCACTTAAAGGTGTAGAAGAAGTAATTAAAGAACATCTTGGTGAATAATTTTACATGTAAAAAAAGCTGTTCCTTCCAAAAAATTGGGAGGGCAGCTTTTTTTATTAACGAACATAGGCGATATGTTAGCCAATCACTGTCTAAGCATATTCCTTTTCAAGACGTTCTATTGCTAAAAGAGCTTCGCGGTTATATGCTGTGTCCTCTTGTAACAATTTTTCCTTATATTTTTGAACTGCTTCTTGTAAGGAAATCTTGTATTCCGGTATATCACTTTCAAAAGCGTGTACTGCAGGTTTTTTTACATTCATTTTCTCATGAAAGGCAAGTGCTTTTCGCTCATGGAAAAAGACCCCTTCGGTTTGATTAGGGTTATGCAGATCCCCTTGTATAGGATGTTTCACAACAGCTAGGACTTCTACAAGAAACTTATCACCACGATCTTCTATAATTTTTCCCAAGTAGGTACCTGATTTATAATGTGCCTTTACCTTGTCACCAATTTGTTTATCCGTCATATATATTACCTCCTTCTATTATTTTGCCAAAAATATCACAGTTTAGCGAACATTATTGTTTGCCATTTGGTTATCTTATTTTATTTGCTATAATGATACTCAGAAAGGCGTGAAGCAAAATGATGCCATTTTTATATTTTCCAGAAGATAAAACAGAATATATACCTGCCGTCATCACACTTATCATCTTTATGATTGCTGCATGTGTTGTGATGTACCTCTTGTATAAACGGTCAAAGAAAGAGGAAAAGGCATTTAATGAAAGTTACAAAGAGACTTTAACCGAGCAACAGGGCAATAAGGAAAATTAAACATTTCCTATGCCCAATTCATTAAAATAAACGAAGTGGCGAATACTAAGTTAAAATGACCATAAAGGAGTATTTCGTATGCGCTTCGTTTTTTTTATTGTTTTACTTTTCCTTACTGCTTGCCAATCCAATGCTGCTGAAAAAATGAAAACAGTTGATATGTATAATGTGTCTGGTGATATGATAGGAACAGTTGCTTTAAGTGAGCAAGCTGATGGTATTCAAGTAAAAGTAAAGCTAGAGGGACTGGAACCCGGCTTCCATGGCTTTCACGTACATGAATATCCAATATGTGAAGCTCCTGATTTTACAACTGCTGGAAACCACTATAATCCTGAAGGAAAAGAGCATGGGCTAATGCATCCAGAGGGGCCACATCTTGGAGACTTACCAAATCTTGAGGCAGATGCCGGTGGACTAGTAGATGCTGAATTAATGCTGGCTGGAGCAACCCTAATGGAGGGTAAGAACTCTTTGTTAAAAGAAGACGGAACATCCTTTATTATACAGGAAGGCCCAGACGATGGACTAACACAGCCGGGGGGCGCTGGTGGGCAGAGAATTGTATGTGGAGAATTAAAAACGAATCCTGATGAAGAAAAGAATGAGGAGTCACCAACAGATCCGACTGAGTTTAATGAAGACCAAGAAGAGTAGTAACAAGCTTAAAAAGGAAGATAAAAGGCCGAGCGAATTCAACATTCTACGTAGAATTAGAATTCGCTCGGCCTTTTTCATTGTAACTATTTTGTTTGGATAGCCTGAATAATCCGTTGTACACCCTCTTCAACGGTTGCTTTAGGACAGCCAATGTTCATCCGCATAAAGTGTTTTCCCTCTTCACCATATTCTATTCCGGTATTCAGTCCCACTTTAGCTTTTTCAATCATAAACTTTTTCAATTCTTTCTCATCCATACCCAGCTTCGTACAATCAATCCATAGTAGATACGTTCCTTGGGAATCAATAACTTCTAGGTCACTTGCATGTGCTGCAAACATTTCCTTTACATAGGTTTTGTTGTCATAAAGGACCTGTAAAAGTTCATCAAGCCATGGACCACCGTGCAAATAGGCCGCTTCTAAGGCGGTATTTCCCATTATATTTAACATATGGGCACCTTGCTTGTTAAAATGCTCTTCAAGCGTTTTTCGCTTTTGCTTATCTGGTGTCACGACATAGGATGCCTGCAACCCAGCGAGATTAAAGGTTTTAGATGGAGCCATACACGTGATGGTTTGATGCGCAATTTCCTCTGATAATGAGGCAATAGGGATATGTTTGTTCCCAGGAAAAACCAGATCACCATGTATCTCATCTGAAATTATAAGAACATCATGTTTGACACATAGTTCCGCCAACTTTGTTAGCTCTTCTTTTGACCATACGCGCCCAACTGGATTATGTGGTGAACAAAGAATAAATGCCTTTACACCTTCTTGTAATTTCTCCTCAAAATCAACGAAGTCAATTTGATACGTATTTTCTTCGTAAAGTAGCGGGTTTTTCACAACCTGTCTGTCATGGCTTTCTACTACCTTATAAAAAGGGGTGTAGACAGGTGTTTGAATTAATACTTTATCGCCAACTTCTGTGAAGGCTTGAATGGCCATATGTAAACTGGTTACCACACCTGGACTGAAAGATAGCCATCCTTGATCAATTTGCCAATTGTGGCGTTCCTTTAACCATGACTCAATTGACCGCTTTACGGCTTGGTCTACGATTGTGTAGCCATATATACCATGCTTTGCCCGATCAATAATAGCTTGATTGACCTCTTCAGGCGCCATGAAATCCATATCAGCAACCCACATTGGCAGGACGTCTTCTGTCTGAAAGACGGGGTGAAGCATATCCCATTTTACTGATCTTGTATTTTTTCTATCATGTAATATATCAAATTTTCCCAATGTTGTTCTCCTCCTTACAAAATTCAATTATACTAAGTATAGCAAACTTGATAACAGAACTGCATGCTCGCTGTTTTTAAAAATAGAACAAAAAAAAGCAAAGCGTTCAGAACGCCTTGCTTACAGGGGGAATACGAGAAAGTCTTACATTGATAGTATTACCCAGCATTTTAAAGTTTAAAACATAGTTTTTATTATTATTTTTACGTTTTTCTTGAAAGGAGTATTGAAATGGCAGGTAACTGGGGAGAAAGAAAGCATGAAAACAGTTTTAGTAAACAGACAAAATCGAAAAAATCCCACTATATTTTAGGGTTTATAATAGTTTTTATAGTTAATGCTACTGTAGCTACTATAGTTGGTGTAATGAAGCATAAAAAGACTGTAGAAAAAGAGCTTTCTATTGAGGAATTCTTTTCGCAGGAGAAATTAGCTTTCCGTGAATCATTAGGGGTAGAAAATACGAATGCTTTCCCACAAGTAGAGGAAGCGCAAAGCATTGTAGAATCCACTGAGAAGAAAGTCAGCGGAGATGAATTGAAAAACACCAAAAAAGAAATAGAGCAACTATTATCAACGCCCGCCATGTTAGTCGAAACATTTAATAAAAACGAAAAGTTTGACTTGCAAGCATACGAGGATTTGCAAGCGGATAGAACCGACTTTCTACAGTCTTTTAATATGTACCTACTTGAAGCAATAGAAAATGCGTTACAAGAAGATTTTACTCAACAATCTGAAAAAACATTCGAACAAATGCAGAAAGGGGAAGCGACAGGTGTTGAAGATTTAGATAATTTGATAAAGGCCCTTGAAACACATGGCTATAAAATGGGGGACTACGGTGTCGATCAAGATCCACAATGGCTACTTGAACATATTGGAAATTGGGAGGGCATCCAAGGGGATAAGGCCTACCTTCAACTTTTAACAGATAAAGAAACGGCTACCGGAGCAGCATATGAAGAAATGACGTTGTTATCCATGGAGGAAATCTCCGTAACATTATTAAAGCTTGAAGAGATTTATAATACATATAAAGATGATGATCTCTCATCATGGGCGACGTTGAGATTAAGTTGGCATGCCACCGAACTTCTTGGGCTGTATATCAGAAGCGATACTGACTTGGAGGAAAGTAAGTCTGAGTTGGAGGGTTTTTTAGCAAACCATCAAGATTCCATCTATTGGAGTATCATTGACAAAGCAGTACAAGATTACAGATCAAATGATTGGCAACATACTGATTACAGCTTTTCGAATAAACTAATCATTATGTTTGATGACACGTTTTCAGGCGTTCGGGAAGATGATATTACAAATGCAAACCGTTGGCCATTACATAAACAGACATTAGATCATTTTGATTTACTTACAGAAAAAAAGGATCAAGACTTTCTAAACGATTTATCTCCAAAACAAGTTGTTTCTCTTTACATGTATAGCATAGAGGAGGGGCAAGTAGACGATACAATAACGCTATATGATGCTTCTACTATAGAGGATGGAATGGCTAGTTTAAGGCAGGAGATGCTACGTCAATCTGCAGCTCATTTCTGGCTGGATTTGGCTTATGAAACAGAATATGTGGTGGAAAGGAAGAATAAAAAAGAAGCGACAGTTTTCTTCCTAAAGAATGCAGATTCGCCGAATGAGATAGCGATGAAGTTTATATTGCGAAAAACAAATGAAGGATGGAAACTACTAGATATAACGGCAAAATAAAAACCCCAAAATGGGGTTTTTATTTTGCTATATAAAAGAGTTTACTTTAATCGGTTTTCAAGCTCTGCTTTTTCTTTTTCAAAACCTGGCTTACCAAGTAGGGCGAACATGTTTTTCTTGTATGCTTCTACTCCTGGCTGATCAAAAGGATTCACACCAAGTAAGTAGCCACTCAAGGCACATGCTTTTTCAAAGAAATACACAAGGTAGCCAAATGTATATGCATCCAGCTCTGGAACTTCTACGATTAAGTTTGGAACATCACCATCTGTATGGGCAAGAAGTGTACCTTGGAATGCCTTATCATTAATTTCGTGAAGTGATTTACCAGCTAGGTAATTCAGGCCATCTGAATCATTAGATTCCTCTTCCACAATGACTTCCTTTTTCGATTTACTGACATGTAGAACTGTCTCAAATAAATCTCTTCTTCCATCCTGTACGTACTGTCCAAGAGAGTGAAGGTCTGTAGAGAAGTTAGCAGATGAAGGGTAGATTCCTTTTTGGTCTTTCCCTTCACTTTCACCAAATAATTGCTTCCACCATTCTGCAAAGTATTGTAGCTGTGGCTCATAATTAATTAACATTTCAATGGTTTTGCCTTTATTGTATAGGACATTTCGAACAACAGCATATTGATATGCAGGGTTTTCCTCAAGAGAAGAAGTGGATAGATCTTTCTCTGCAGCCTGTGCACCTTCCATCATGCTGTCAATGGAAACGCCACTCACTGCAATTGGCAATAGTCCTACAGCTGTAAGAACAGAATAGCGTCCACCTACATCATCAGGTATCACGAAAGTTTCGTAGCCTGCTTCATCAGCAGATGTTTTTAGTGCCCCTTTTTCACGGTCTGTAGTTGCATAGATACGTTTTGTAGCTTCCTCGACACCATATTTTTCTTCAAGGAACTTTTTAAAAATGCGGAAGGCAATTGCCGGCTCTGTCGTTGTACCACTTTTAGAGATAACATTGATGGATACATCTTTATCTTTTAGCACATCAAAAAGCTCGTTCACATAAGCTGAACTCATATGATGTCCAACAAAGATAACCTGTGGTGCTTTCCTGTCTTCTTTAGAGATCAAATTCTGGAAGGAGTGGGTAAGCATTTCAATCGCTGCTCGGGCTCCTAAATATGAACCTCCAATACCGATTACGAGTAAAACATCAGAATCTTGTCTAATTTTCTCGGCACTAGCTTTGATACGGCTATATTCCTCTTTATCATAATTACTTGGTAGATCAATCCAACCAAGATAATCATTACCTGCTCCAGTTTTATTATGTAATGCTTGGTGTGCAGTCTCAACGAAACCTGCCATGTTATTTATTTCCTCTTTGTTGAAAAATGATAATGCTTTATCATACGCAAACGAAACATGTGTCACGTTATTTCCCTCCTTGATTCTTGTTTCAATGTTCAACATTTACTTTACCTAAGCGTTGGGGTTAAATCAAGAAAAGTACCCTGCATATTTCTTTACGGAACTGTAAAAACTAGTCACGATCACTAGAAAAAGGAGGATACAAAAATGAATGGTTTACAAAGAGCAGCCTTAGCGCTGACAATTATTGGAGCTGTTAACTGGGGACTAATCGCCTTATTCCAATTTGATTTAGTGGCAGCTATTTTCGGTGGAGGAGAGCAAAGTGCAGCCTTAGCCAGAATTATTTATGGATTGGTTGGTATTAGCGGCCTTGTGCTCATTCCATTGCTATTTAAAACAGATGAGGCTTTTTCAAAACAAAGAGAACCCGACCGTGTTGATGGTTAATCCTGAACATAAGTAAGTCGCTATACAAATTAGAAAAGCTTGCATGCACTCGTCTTTTAGCGAATGTGTAGGTTTTCTTATACTTGGGACTTCGAAATTCCAGCGAGATTGTCATGGCTTCCTGGCTGAATTTCAAACATTCCCAACGTGTAAAAAAAAGGGAAACTCAAGTTTGAGTTTCCCTTTCTAATGCGTGTTCAAAAAGGAGGATAAAAAGGACCGAGAAGTTCGAGGCGGCGTAGCTTTGAGTACCAGAACGTATTGTATTAATACGTGAGGAACGGAAAAGCAAGCCAACGAGCTTCCACAGGATGTGGTGACTTCGACGTTCGACACAGGACGTGTCGGAATTTAGTCGAAGGTCATCAGTACTGATGTGTCATTTTAACTGGACTTTTTGAACAACCTCTTCTACTTATTTCTTAAATGAGTCACGTTCTTCAGATTGTTCAATCCATTCTTCAAGCTTGTCTTTTAGTGTGTTAAAACCAGCTGAATCATTGGTATGTTGAACTGCTGCAGTTTGTTGCTTACGTGGCTTCGGTGCTTTTTTTGGTGCTTCTTCTGTAGCCCGGATGGATAAAGAAACTTTGTTCTTTTCTTCATCAATAGTAAGAACTTTAACTTTTACTTCATCGCCAGTAGTTAGATGTTCGTTAATATCCTTTACAAAGCCATGTGTTACTTCGGATATATGAACTAAGCCCTGTGTTTCCTCATCTAACGCAACGAAAGCACCGTATGGTTGAATGCCTGTTACCTTACCATCTAATATTTGACCAACCTCAAATTTGTTTGTCATGCTGAACAACTCCTATATACATTATTCGATTCATTTCACACAATATATTATTTTAGCATAATAAACAGGTTTAGGCAAAATATAAGAAAAACAAAGTAGAAAGGGATGTTAAGAATGGTACCATTAGACTCAAAAGTGGAAGAGAGAATTTATCCGTTATTTGTATTGGAAGAACTTTTAAAACCAGAAGGCTATGTGATTGGTGCGAATTGGGATTATGATAATGGTTACTTTGACTTGAAAGTGGATGATAAGGGGGCATATTATTTTTTGCGTGTGCCTTTTTATGCCGTAGCAGGTTCTCTGGATTATCCCGGGGTCACGGTTCGTTTGGAAAAACCCTTCTTGTTGGCGCATGAGTATGAGTCTGGGAATGATCAAGATAGTCGAAATGGTCCATTTCAAGGTATGGTTAATCAATTCCAGACACCGACAAACCCAGATGCAGATGTTCCTGCAGAATATATTGAGATCGGTAAAAGCCTCGTTCAAAAACTTGAGGCGCTAATTCTTCCAAGCGACCAATGAAATTACAATGTCGCCCTGCTTTAGTACAAAAGTGGGGGCACAATTCAAATAATAGTCATGGTTACGTATAATCCCGAGTAAAATATGTTGCTGTTTTGTTTGAATGGTAGAAAGTTCACTAAATGTCTTTTCGTGCAGGTCCTCGGTGATCTTCGTATGATGGAATTGCTGTGTTTTCATTAGCTGTAATAAGTCTTCAAAGGGTGTAGAGGATGCTGTATGAGATAATTCATGATAAAAAAGCCCAGACATAAAATCATTCGTGCGAATAATCGTCGTAGCACCAGCTCGCAGTGCGTTTTCTATCTGTACCCTTGTGAGGATCTCGGCAATAATGAGTACGTGTTTATTATTTCCTCTTATGGCCACGGTTGATAGAATTGTATCATTATCCGCCTGTCTTTCGTTCTTTGCAGAGATGTCTGCTGAAATGAGGACACGTTGAGCCAGCGAAATGTTTGCCTTTTTGAGGGTGTCATCCTCCGTAGGATCTCCTTTTATAAAATGCACAGGATAGTGACGATATTCTACAGACTTTAGTGTGCGGTCAATTAAGACAATTTGGGTGCTGGGACTATTTGCAATGGTCAAGTCGATCAGTCTGCGGGTGCGTTCATTCCAGCCAATAAAAATGTAATGATTATTCCCTTTAAACTGAAGTTTTCCTTCCAAGAGATCCTTCTCATGCTGTACCGTGGCTGCTGACAAAGTGGTAATATAGAATGCTACGAGTCCTCCACCTGACAGAATTAGTGTGATTGCCACGATTTTCCCGGGCATAGTTAGAGGAACGTAATCTCCATAGCCAACTGTTGCTCCTGTAACAATTGCCCACCAAATTCCCTCGAATACAGTAGGAAACTGATTTGGTTCCACTAAATGAATGATGGTACCGAAAAAAAGCATAAGGGCAGTAATACTCAATAGCAGTCTGAAAATAACTGGTAATTGATGGTACACTTGTTTAATAAATCGAACACTCATATGCTCACCTGTTGTTCCTTTTTACTTTTAGTATGGACACAGGCTTTTAAGGTGTATACAAAAAAGCTGACAATAATTTGCCAGCTTTTTCTATTACTTAGATAGGGTTCCTTTTAAACTGTTATAAACTTCTTCCCAAAAATCATGATTGTCACGGAACGATTTTGTCATAAAAAGAATCATTTCGTTAAATTTCACTTTATAGTCAGACGCATCCTTTTCTGGGAGTTTTGCCTGTGACTCATTTACGAATGCTTGTATCTTTTCTGCCCTCGGTCCCCATTTTGCAACTTCATTCCCTTCTTGGTCCAGAAAGATGATAATAGGGATGGATCTGGATTTTCCATTTGTTAAATAGTTATCCATCAGCTCCAAATTCTGATCACGAAGTAACATACGAACATCAATGTCACCTGCTTCAGCAATATGAAGTAGTATTGGAATGTTAAGCATGGCATCGCCACACCAGTCTTCCGTTAAGACAATGGCACGTAGTTGCTCTTTCTGCAATCGTGTGAAAAACGCAGTATCCTCTGGTAAAGAAAAAGTATCGTATATATAAAGAAGGTTTTCCTTATGCTTTTCCATTGATTCTATATACATATCTGGAGACATTCCTTTTTCAAACCACGTATTCAGATTCATTGCTATCTGCTCCCTTTTTTATATTTACTTTGAGTGTATCCATAATAAAATGATACGTAAACTAAAGTGCTCTTTATTTGATTATTTGCTATTATAGTAAAAGAAGTAATTGAAGGAGGAATAATAAATGGAAAATGCAAACCGTGATTTCCTATTAGAACTGTTACATACAGCATCACCGTCGAGTAATGAAATGGAAATTCAAAAGAAATGGATTACCTATGTAAAGGAATTTGCAGATGAAATAAGAACAGATAATGCAGGCAACGCAATTGGTGTTTTAAATCCTGACGCTACATTTAAGGTATTGCTTGCAGGGCATTGTGATGAGATAGGTCTTGTTATCAACCGAATTGATGAAGAAGGATTTTTGCATTTCGATAAGATGGGTGGCATAAATCCCAAGGCTGCAGTAGGCATGAAAACAACAGTACTGGGCTATAACAAAACCGTAACAGGTGTGATTGGTGTGAATGCCCAGCATCATGGTGGCCTAAAAAACGACTTTGGATTGGAAGATTTATTTATTGATTGTGGCTATCAATCAAAAGAAGAAGCTGAAAAAAATATTCAGATTGGAGATCTAGCTGTTTATAAAACAGAACCAGAAATTTTAAAGGATCGTTATGTTGCCGGCCGTGGTTTGGATAATCGCACTGGTGCATTTATTGTTGCTGAAGTATTAAGGCGTTTAAAGGAAAGAGGATGTTCTGTAGGTGTATATGCAGCAAGTACAGTTAATGAAGAAACAAATATGGGTGGAGCTTATTTCGCTGCGGCAGGTATTCAACCGACTATGGCAATTGCTTGTGATGTTACCTTTGCAACAGATTATCCTGGCGTAAACAAAAACAAACACGGTGAAGTGAGACTTGAGAAAGGCCCTGTTTTAGCAAAGGGTGCGCCGATTAATATTAAAATAAATAAACTGTTGGAAAAAGCTGCAAAACGTTTAGAAATGGCTGTTCAATATGAATTGACACCGAGAATGACTGGTACGGATGCAGATAAAATGAGATTAACTGGAGCGGGTGTTCCGGTGTCGCTCGTCTCATTACCATTACGGTACATGCATTCTCCGGTGGAAACTGCGAGCTTGAAAGATATTGATGAAGAAATTGAACTATTGGTTACAATGCTTGGATCGCTAACAGGAGAAGAAAGCTTAAACCCATTAGAAGATTAATTCTCTTGTAATAACAAAAGATGTTTGCAAAAAGTCCATCAAATGCTATTTTCTGCAAAAACGAGATTAGATAGCGTCTAGTTCGAAAGATTCATTTGTTAACTTTAAGGTGAAGATAGATGGATGTTTAGTTAAATAAATAGCTGCAAAAGTCCTTTTGTTTCTTTCATAAGAAATAAAAGGACTTTTTCAATTGGTTCGACAGGGTAATTTGATTCATTTTTAATATTATTGCTAAGTAAAATACCTTTTGCTAAACGTTATAATTCCTATGATGACGGGCTTGGCAGGGTGTGGGAGAACAGTTCTCTGATAGTCTTTAGTCGTTGGTCCTATGAACTCTGGAGGAAAAACTGCGACTATTTAATTAATTTTGAAAATTCAGTATATAATCGACATGAATCGACACAAAACAAGCTAGGCGCTAATTATACTTACATTAACAACATAGATTCTACAAATCCCACCACTGACATCATTGAACCCGCGTAAGAAACAAAAGGGAGAGGAGGCAGTAGGTGTTTTTTTGCTTAGCAAAATCTGTTTTACAAATTGAGGGGAGGAAATAGTTTGAAAACAAAGAAGAGGCGTCAGACGAAAGCATTTAGTATTGCTGCGTCCGTATTAATGACTTTCTCATTGGTCACACCAGGCTTGGCCAGTGCCGAATCAAACAACAAGCTGCATCAGTCTGTTAATGAGTCATCAAGTTCGGTTGTACAAAATAAGGTAACAGATCGATTGCTTGATACGTTTAAGAAAGACGATAAAGTTACCTTTCTCGTAAAGTTTGCAGAAAAGGCAGATACGGCAAAGGTAGCGGAAGAAGCTAAGAAATCTACAGCTAAAGCAAACCTTTCGGCACAGAAGGCAGAGCTGGCACAACGTTCAGCAGTCGTTGCCGAATTAAAAGCGACATCTCTTACTTCTCAACAAAATGTAAAAGACTTTCTAGAATCACAATTGGATTCAGGGAAGGTAGAGGATTATAAATCTTTTCATATAGTAAACGGTATGTCTGTTACTGCTACTAAAGAAGTGGCCGAAAAAATAGCCACATTTGCGGAAGTTGAAAAGATTTTGCCAAACGAAAATCGTGAACTGTTTACAACCGTTACAGAAGACGCGAAAGCACCTACTTCCGATATCGCCAATGTAGAATGGAACGTTGAAAGAGTTGGCGCGCCAGCTGTCTGGGACATGGGGTTTGATGGTTCTGGCGTTACAGTGGCAAGCATTGATACAGGGGTTCAATATGATCACCCAGCACTACAAGAAAAATACCGTGGTTATGATGCAAGTACGGGCGAAGTCAACCATGATTATAACTGGTTTGACGCTACTGCAGGTGAAGAAGCACCGTACGATGATCAAGGACATGGTACACACGTGACGGGTACAATGGTAGGTAGTGAGCCAGATGGATCTAACCAGGTTGGTGTGGCACCTGGTGCACAATGGATCGCTGTTAAAGCATTTACAGCAGCTGGTGGGACAGATGTAGATTTACTTGAAGCTGCGGAGTGGATTTTAGCTCCTACAGACTCAGAAGGTAATGCACGTGTTGATATGGCACCAGATGTCGTAAACAACTCGTGGGGCGGTGGACCTGGATTAGATGAATGGTACCGTGATGTTGTTACTAACTGGAGAGCAGCGGAAATTTTCCCTGAATTCTCTGCAGGTAATACTACATTGACGAACCCAGGCGGACCTGAATCAATTGCAGTACCAGCCAATTACCCAGAGTCATTCGCAACTGGAGCTACTGATGCGAATGATGCGCTGGCAAGCTTTTCATTACAAGGACCTTCTCCTTATGATGAAGTGAAACCGGATATTTCTGCACCTGGAGTGAATATTCGCTCTAGTGTACCGGGTGGAGGTTATGAAGGTGGCTGGAATGGTACTTCAATGGCAGGACCAGCAGTAGCTGCAGTGGTTGCTTTGATAAAGCAAGCGGATGCTAGTCTAACTGTAGATGAAATTGAAGAACTTATCACCACTACTGCCACACCATTAACGGATGGTAACTTTACAGAAGTGCCAAACAATGGTTATGGATATGGCCTTGTAAGTGGATATGACGCAGTATCATCCCTTGTTACTGGATTAGGAACACTTGAAGGTCAAGTTACAAAAGAAGGAGAAGATACGGAAGCGCCTACTTTTGAACATGAAGCACCTGCAGAATCCTACATTGGAATGGATCTAGGTTTATCCATTCAAGTTATGGACAACATCAGTGTATCCTCTGTTCAGCTTGAGTACACCGATCATAATGGGGATACTCAAACAATTGATGCTGATCGAATTTCTGGTGACTTCAAAGATGGAGAATATACAGCTACCATTCCTGGAGACCACATTGATGGTGACTCCCTGACTTACAGCTGGAAAATTAACGACTTTGGAAACAATGAAGTTTCCAGTGACGAGTATGTTGTAACCTTGCACCCTGGAATCTCTGTTGGTTATTCAGAGGACTTTGAATCAGAGGCTCCAGGCTGGACAGTATTCGGAGAAAATAACAGCTGGGAACGCGGTGTTCCAACGTCAGGGCCGGAAAGTGCTGTATCCGGTGAGAACGTATATGCAACAAACCTAGCAGGAACTTATGATAGTAATGCCAATACAACACTGGTTATGCCTCCCGTTGACTTACCAGAAGGAGAATCATACTTACAATTCAGTCAGTGGTACAACATAGAAAATAACTGGGATTATGGCCATGTGTTTATTTCAACAGATCAAGAACAGTGGACACAGTTAGCTAGAATAACAAATGTATCTGAGGATTGGGAAGAGGTTGAACTAGACCTATCCGAATACAGTGGGCAACGTGTTTACATTGGATTTAACTTAACTACAGATGGCTCTGTTGTCAAAGATGGTTTCTACATTGATGATGTTAAACTAGCTGACACTTCTGATAGTGCGAGTGCTTCTGTAAAAGAAACTAAAGGCAAAACTAAAGGTGAGAATAAAGGTGCCATCAGCCTGAATAATGGGCAGATGGGAATTGCAGGCTTTAACAATGCACTTGGAGTAATAAAGAGTGATAAAAAAGCTTCTTTAAAAGAAAAAGTAAATCCGGCTAAAATTGCTCCACTAATGCCGGAAAAGAAAGATAAGCCAGAAAAGGATCCAATAAGCCCGGTATTGTTACCTATGAGTGCACAAGTAAGTGTGCTTGAGAGTGGAAGAACAGTTAATACGGATCCAGAAAATGGCTCGTATTCTTTACTTCATGCTGCAGGTGAGTTTACTGTTAAAGCAGAAGCTTATGGATTTGAGTCAGAAGAACAAACAGTCACAATAGAAGGTGATGAAAGCACAACTGCTGACTTCACGCTAGAAGAAGTTGCACAGCACACTGTAAGTGGTACCGTGACAGATGCGGCTACTGATGAACCAGTGGAAGGTGCTACTGTAATAGTAGTGGAAGATGCAAATATTGCACCGGTAGAAACGGATGCAGAAGGTAATTATGAATTAACAGCTTATGAAGGCAACTATACGCTGAAAATCTTAGCTGCTGGTTACCATGGAACAGAAGTAGAAGTTAATTTGGAGGATGGCGATGCAGAAGCAAACGTCTCTCTAGAACCTTTCTACACTGTACCAGGTGGGGAAATCGGCTATGATGATGGTACCCCTGAAAACGCACGTGCTTTCTATGATGCAGGAAACGGCTGGGCAGTAAAAATGTCACTACCAGAAGGCGAAGAATCTGCTGTCGTAACGGACGGTGTATTCAAATTCTGGGATGAAGAATTTCCTTCTCCAGGTGGAACAGAATTTGCAGTGGAAGTTTGGGATGCCTCTGGTACAGATGGACAGCCTGGTGAGAAGCTAGCTGGACCAATTTCTGCTGAAGCAACCCGAGATTCTAGTACTTGGACTGTTGTAGACTTATCAGAGCATGGAATTGTTGTAGAGGGTGACTTCTACATGGTTTATGTCCAAACACAGCCAAATACTGCCGCACCTGGCCTTGCAACAGATGAAAATGGGCCGAATGCAGAAAGAAGTTATCAAATGGTAGGAGGAGCTTGGTCTCCGTCACCAGCTGCTGAAGGTAACTATATGATTCGTTCACGTGTAAGTTATGAAGCAGAAACACCGGTAATTACCTCTCCTGCAGAGGATCTAATTACAAATGAAGCAGAAATCACTGTAGAAGGAACTGCTTCATCAACAACTACTGTACAACTTCTTAACAACGGAGAAGAAGTTGGGTCTGCTGAAATAGGTGAAGAAGGATCTTTCGCTATCGATGCAGAATTAACAGAAGGAGAAAATGAGCTTACTGCTGTATCTCTACTAGATGGTACAGAAATAGGTGAATCAGAACCGGTTGTCGTAACATTGGATACAGAAGCTCCTGAATTAACCATTGACAGCCCAGAGGATGGGGACAAATCTAATCGTGAGACAGTTACTGTAGAAGGAACTGTATCTGATGCTAACCTAGACTTTGTAGAAGTTAATGGACAGTCTGCAACTGTAGAAGATGGTACGTACTCTAAGCGGATTCTGTTAGATAACGGGGAAAATGAAATCGAAGTTATCGCACACGATCTTGCCGGTAATACGACATCTGAAACAGTAACAATTGACGTTAAATACGATGCGCCTGAGATTGAGAATCTAACACCAACTGAAGATAAAACACTAAAAGCAGGCGAAAGTGTCAAAATTGAATTTGACAGTGAGCCTGGGTTAGACGCAACTTTCGCTATCCATATGCCACTAACAAATGCAAAGAGCAGTGTATCTAATGCTACAGAATTGCCTATGATGGAAACCTCAGATGGGCACTATGTAGGTTACTGGACTGCGACTAGCAATGTTGAAGCAGATGGTGCTGTAGTAGAAGTGAAAGTTAAGGATGACTATGGAAATGAAACAAGGGAACAGGCGGACGGAAAACTAATCATTAACGTCGACTGAACCAATTAATGTAACAAGGTGTGTAGCCTAGGCTACACACCTTGTTTTTTTGATAAAGATTATAAGTGTAGATGAGGTTCAGGTATACTAAACAAAGGTTTCTCAAACTACATATAAGGAAACGAAGCAAAACACTTTTCAAATTTCGTAAACTCACGTATACTATTAATATAATTTAATAATCGATTCCATCTTCGGGGCAGGGTGCAATTCCCGACCGACGGTAAGAAGCAATTTCATGCTTTAAGTCCGTGACCCGCAAATTTATTTGCGGCTGATCTGGTGCAAGTCCAGAACCGACAGTTACAGTCTGGATGGGAGAAGATGTCGAGCCGGAATTTAGTGCATATATTGCGCTTATTTTTCCTATGATTTTTTAAACATACCCTAAAGCCCCGATTAGGCTTTAGGGTTTTTTGTGTTTAAATGGAAGACGGCGGATCCTTCATCACGAGATAGGAATCGATTAAAGATGAAGGAGGAGAATGATGATGCAATCATCAAAGACGCAATCATTCAGCTTATTAAAACTTATTATTCTCGCATTACTGGGGACTATTTCATTGGTGTTATTCTTTATTAACTTTCCACTACCTTTTCTACCAACCCCTTACCTAAAAATTGATTTTAGTGAGGTTCCAGCTCTTATGGCCGCGTTTATTTTCTCGCCATTAGCAGGAGTAATCGTTGTTGCAATCAAAAATGTTTTATATTTAGCGATTGGTGGGGGGGAAATAATTGGCGTACTAGCTAATTTCCTTACTGGTGTTTTATTTATCGTCCCTGTTGCCTTGATGTATCATAAATTTAAAGGTGTTAAAAGTGTTATTTCAGGGTTAGTTACGGGCACAATTGTGATGGCATTGGGCATGAGTGTACTGAATTACTTCTTGATATTACCGGCTTATGGTTGGTTTATGGGTTGGGAAATGACAGAGCAATTTAAGTGGTTTTCGGTATATGCTGGTATACTACCATTTAATCTAATAAAAGGAATTGTGGTCGGGCTTTTGTTTGTACCATTATTCTTGAAAATGAGACAGTGGATTGAGGAAAAGCGAGCTAGTCTTATCTAATTTAATATTTTATTCCCTAAAAGGGCTAGTCATGCAATGACTAGCCCTTTTTGCATCTTTTACTATATCTCAATATTATTAGAAAAACCCGCTTGCATTAATTTTATGCAAGCGGGTACGTCAGTTATCTATTGTTCTTCAACAAGATATCTTGCTGTGGGTTGAACTTCTAATCGTTCTTCAGGAATAGGTTTGCCTGATTTTTCACTTAGACCGTATGTGCCATTTTCAATTCGCTCTAGTGCATCATCTATTTCTCGGAGACGATCTTCGCGCACAAGGTTCAATCCAGCGTCGCGTTCTTGTTCAAATTGTTCGGTACCCATGTCTCCGGGGTGGTTGTCATAGTCTGCTAACTCACTGATGGAATCATTTGGGCTTTTTTCTCGGTTTTCATCGATCTTTTCCGCATTCTCTTTTCTTAATTGTAGGAGTTGTTTTTTGAATTTATCTAATTGATCTCTACTTAGATGTGTCTTCATTTGTATCTCCTTTCTTTATGACTGCTTTTTAGGAACAATTCCAAGCGTACATCTTGAAATACAAATTAGTTTTTCTGCTTCATCGACTATCTGTATTTCCCATACCATGGAAGTTTTACCGAGATGGATCGGTTTTGCTAAAGCAGTGACTATCCCGTCACGCTTACTCCTAACATGATTTGCATTAATTTCCATTCCAAAAACGTTCGATTGTTCTGTGTCAATATTGGCCATAGCCCCAATACTGGCAGCAGTTTCTGCGAGAGCTACACTCGCTCCACCATGCAAATAACCGGCAGGCTGACGAGTTCTTCCATCAACTGGCATGGTAAGGATAATAAGATTTTTATCCAATGATTTCGTTTCGATACCAAGTGCTTCCATTAGTGTCTGGTTAAATTCCACGTAAAGGACATCCCTTCTTAAATTACAGCGTCAATTAGTAATGAAATTCCTAAAAGAAGTCCATAAATACTATTAGTTTTTCCAGTTGCTGCCATGGCAGGCATCATTTCGATCGGCATGGTTTTACCTTGAAATTTCTTGATAACATCAAATGCCTTCACGATAGCAAGAAACGAAATAAGTGACCATAATGGAAGGATACCGGTAATGATGTAAGCCGCAGTTAGTATAAATGAAAGAATGAAAAATGCTGCAAGCACCTTAATGGCATTCTTTCTTCCTACTAGAATTGCAATCGTTTTTCGTCCATTCTTTTTATCTCCATCAAGGTCTCGAATGTTATTGGATAACATTATTGCACCAATAAATAATGCAACCGGAATGGAAACCCAGATAACTGCTGCTGTGATGGCGCTTGTTTGGATGAAGTAACTAATTCCTATAATGACTGTCCCCATTAAAAAGCCAGAGAACAATTCGCCAAATGGTGTATACGCAATTGGTAATGGTCCACCTGTATATAAATAACCGAAAAGCATGCATACTAAACCAATCAATGCAATCCACCAACTAGACTCAATACAGATATATACTCCGAGAAGAATGGCGATTCCAAAAAAAGTCAAAGCCAAGGTCAATACTGTTTTGGGTTGAATTCCATCACGAACAATGGTTCCACCAATCCCGACAGATTCCTCGGTATCTAAACCTCTCACGAAGTCGTAATACTCATTAAACATATTTGTGGCAGATTGGATTAGCATTGAAGCAAGAAGCATGGCAAAAAATAACAGAAGATGAAAGTTCGTATCTTCTGTAAGAGCGAACATGGAACCGACAAAAACGGGTACGAAAGAAGCCGTTAGTGTGTGCGGGCGTAATAAACGCCACCATATCTGGAATCCTTCTTTTTCATTTAAAGCTTGTTTTATTGTATGATTATCTGATGTGCTCATTTCTTTTTTTCCCCCTGATTTCACATGCGTATCGTATCAATTTTAGGGAAATTATTAGGGGGTGTCAATTCACTAGGAGGATTTCCTTGAGAAACCAGCAAAAAGGGAATAAAATAGGATAAGAGTTTGTTCAAAAAGTCCAGTAAAAATGACACATCGAATTTCTTCGTTGGCTTGCTTTTCCGTTCCTCACGTATTAATTGCATACGTTCCGGTTCTCAAAGCTACGCCGCCTCGAACTTCTCGGTCCTTTTTATCCTCCTTTTTGAACACGCACTATATAAAGTATTATGTTGGCGCATTGTTTGGTTACGGAGGTTTAAATTGATGATAGAACTGAAGGAAGAAAATATAGAAGCTGTATTTCAAGAGGCGATCGATATGATTCAGCCTCAAAATAGCAGGCTTGTCAGTATTACGAAAAGGGTGGAGGCTATAGACCCCCTTTCATTTTATGATGCAGCAAAACAATTAAGAACGGAAAGACTTTATTGGTCCAGTACCGCAGAGGCTTATACTCTCGTTGGAACGGGGTGTGCTTTTGAAATTACTGCGATCAAGGATCGCTTTGAAACAGCAGAGCAAGAATGGCATAATCTCCTTAACGATGCTGTAAGTAATAATCCTTATGATGTTCCTGGTACAGGCATCGTCAGCATGGGGGGAGCGGCCTTTGACCCTGAAAAAGAAAAGACGAAGCTGTGGGCAAATTTTGAACCGATTCGGTTTACTGTTCCAGAATATTTGCTTACAGAGTATGAAAATGACTTTTATTTTACGATGAATATAATGGTGAGAGCGGATGACCATCCCCGTCAACTAGCAAATCAGTTACGGGAAATGGAGGGACAGCTTTTGAATGGAACTCCTCGTTACGAGTCTGACACACAAATTGTCGGCAGGCATGAAATCTCTCCAGAAAAGTGGAAGCAAACAGTTAAGCTGGCAACAGAAGAAATACGTCAGCAAAAGGTTGAGAAAATTGTTTTAGCTAGGGAAGTACGCTTGAAGCTAGACAAAGAGGCAGATAGTGGTAATATTTTAAGAAAACTATTGAATACCCAGTCAAATAGCTTCATTTTCTCCTTTGAAAGAGGGAAAGATTGTTTTATTGGTGCTACACCTGAAAGATTAGTGAAAATAAGGCAAAATAGCCTTTTCTCAACATGTTTAGCAGGTACTGCCCCAAGAGGTGAAACGGAGGAAGAGGATGCTCGTATCAGCCATAATTTGTTTCACGACCAAAAGAATCGCGGGGAGCATGATTTTGTTGTACAGATGATGAAGAAGGCGATTGAGAATTATTGTACTGATATTGAGATTCCAAATGAACCGGTCGTTTATCCTTTAAAGAATTTACAGCACTTATATACACCGGTTACGGCCCGCATGAAAAAAGACTATACGATCTTAGATATTATTAAAAAGTTACATCCCACTCCGGCACTTGGTGGCACACCTCGTAAGGAGTCGGTTGCCTTTATTCGAAAACACGAGCTCTTAGACAGAGGCTGGTACGGAGCACCAGTTGGGTGGCTTGATAACCGAGATAACGGCGAATTTGCAGTGGCCATTCGATCGGGGTTACTTCAAGGGGATGAAGCATCCTTATTCGCAGGGTGTGGCGTCGTTAAGGATTCCGACCCTGAAGAAGAATACGAGGAAACAAACATTAAACTAACACCGATGCTCTCGGTACTTGGAGGTGCAGAATGAATCCAACCGAAGTGTTAACAAGGTATACAGCTAATTTTGTTGATGAGTTATCAAAAAACGGTGTAACAGATATTGTTATTTCACCTGGTTCTCGATCCACGCCGCTTGCCATGACAATAGCTGAGCATTCAGATATAAAAGAGTGGATCGTCATTGACGAGCGTTCTGCAGCATTTTTTGCTATGGGTATAGCTAAAAAAACAGGACGTGCTGTTGCTCTGGTGTGTACTTCGGGTACGGCAGCAGCTAATTATTTTCCTGCCATTGTGGAAGCAAATTATAGCAGAGTACCGCTCATTGTATTGACTGCTGATCGCCCCCATGAATTACGTGATATTGGAGCACCGCAGGCGATTGAACAACTAAAGCTATATGGGGATTATGTAAAATGGTTTCAGGAAATGGCTTTGCCAGAGGCATCTGAAAACATGCTCTCCTATGTGAGGAATAAGTCGGCACGTGCTGTGTTTATGGCTAATGAGGGTAACCCTGGGCCGGTACAGTTAAATTTTCCGTTTCGAGACCCACTAGTACCTGATTTCTCAATTGAGAATTTGTGGAGCAACCAATCTTCAGACCCACGAAATCATACAGTAGAAGGGAAAAAACAGCTTTCCACTAATCAAATTACCTCTATTATAGAGAAACTGAAAGGTAAAGGAAGAGGACTTATTGTCTGTGGACCACAAACGGATCAGGAGTTGGCACAGGCGGTCACACAAGTTGCCGAAGCTTGGGGACTTCCTATTTTGGCAGATCCGCTTTCACAGCTTCGTGCAGGGGAGCATGCCAAGGATTTAATCGTGGAAACGTATGATGCGATATTCCGGGATGAGAAGCTACGAAATAAGCTACGGCCAGATTATATTATCCGGTTTGGAGCTATGCCGGTATCTAAACCTTACCTTTTTTATGTGAATGAAAATAAGCATATTCCTCAATTCGTTGTGGAAAATTATACAGGCTTCCGGGAACCAACCGGTAATAATACAGAATTTATCTTTTCAGACGCAGTTTTATTCTGTAAGTCGCTTTTGACCATTGAATATACACCTGAACAGGACAAGGAATGGCTGGAAGGCTGGCAATCCATGAACCGAATTGCAAAAAAACATCTTCTTGCTGAAGATGGTGATGAATTAACCGAGGGAGAAGCGGTTAGGGCATTGGTGGATGTTATTCCAGAATCAAGTAGTATTTATGTTGGGAACAGTATGGCGGTGCGAGATTTAGACACTTTCTTCTTCACTACTCCTAAACATTTGTTTATTTTGGCAAATCGTGGAGCAAATGGCATTGATGGCATGGTATCAAGTGGATTGGGAGCAGCGATAACTGGTGCCCCTGTAACCCTTGTGGTTGGCGACTTATCTTTTTACCATGATCTGAATGCATTATTAATAGCGAAGCAATATAAGCTGAATATTACGATCCTATTGATTAATAATAATGGTGGTGGGATTTTCTCCTTTCTTCCACAATCACAAGAGAAAAAACATTTTGAAGTACTATTTGGCACACCTGTAGATATTGAGTTTAAGCATGCTGTGCAAATGTATGGAGGCATGCACGCTTCCGCAGGTACCGAAGAGGAACTAAAAGCAGTACTGTATGACAGTTACCAGCATAAGGGGCTGTCTGTTGTTGAAGTGAAGACAGATCGTGAGACGAACACAAGCTGGCATCGTAGTAAATGGAAAGCTATCGCGGAAGAGCTGAAGGGTGAGGTTTAGAACGTGTATTATGAGGTAAATGGGACAACGTATAGGATTAAAAAAAGCGGTTCTGGTCCAGCATTGCTTCTCCTTCATGGTTTCACAGGCTCAGCGGAAACATGGAAGGCTTTTGTAGAAAAATGGCAAGCAACACATACGGTACTTGCCATTGATCTTCCAGGTCATGCCAAAACAACTTCAACTTATTCTGTAACGATGAAGAGGTGCTGTCAGGATATTGCAGAAATTCTTCAATCATTTGGCTTAAACAAAGTAATTGTTCTCGGATATTCAATGGGTGGTAGGACAGGATTATCTTTTGCTTGTCTCTATCCAGATCTGGTTGGTAAATTGATATTAGAAAGTGCCTCACCGGGTTTGCAGTCTGCAGAGGAAAGAGCCGCTAGACAAAACAAAGATGAACAGCTGGCGATGATGATTGAGAAGGATGGCGTAAGCGCATTTGTTGATTTTTGGGAAGAAATCCCTCTTTTTGCTTCACAAAAGCAATTATCGTTTGAGAAAAGGAAAGCCATTAGAAAGGAAAGACTTTCCCATACAGCAGACGGCCTTGCAATGTCACTGCGCGCGATGGGAACGGGAACTCAGCCTTCGTGGTGGGAGTATCTTGAAAGGCTATCTATTCCCACACTTTTACTTGCTGGCGAAAACGATATAAAATTTATAAAGCTAAATGAAAACATGCATAAACTGTTGCCACAAAGCGATTTTCGTATCATTGAAAATGCAGGCCATGCAATTCACGTGGAACAAGCAGAGATTTTTGGTAAGATAGTAGGGGAGTTTATTTATGACTCTAAGATGGTATAGAAATATAGATTTATAAATCTTCCATTTAACACATGGTATAGGAATACCAGTTCAAGTGGACAACAAAAATGTACATAATGAGGAGGAATAAGTATGACGGTACAATGGGAAAACGTAAGAGATTACAACGAAATCGTTTATGAGAAGTATGATGGAATTGCTAAGGTGACAATTAACCGTCCAGAAAAACGCAATGCCTTCACCCCTTTGACAGTAAATGAGATGATTGATGCATTTGCTGATGCTCGGGATGACTCTAGTATTGGAGTTATCATTCTGGCTGGAGCTGGAGACAAAGCATTTTGTTCAGGCGGAGATCAATCGGTTCGTGGACATGGAGGCTATATAGGAGAAGACCAAGTTCCACGTCTAAATGTTTTAGATTTACAAAGACTTATTAGAACGATTCCAAAACCTGTTATTGCAATGGTATCTGGCTACGCTATTGGTGGGGGACATGTTTTACATGTTGTGTGTGACCTTACTATAGCAGCAGATAATGCTATTTTTGGACAAACAGGCCCTAAAGTGGGGAGCTTTGATGCAGGATATGGAGCAGGATATTTGGCTAGAATGGTAGGGCACAAACGTGCAAGAGAAATTTGGTACCTATGCCGTCAATATGATGCAGAGCAAGCCTATGAAATGGGTATGGTAAACACCGTTGTTCCTCTGGACAAGCTAGAAGAAGAGACAGTTCAATGGTGTCAAGAGATTTTAGAAAAATCGCCTACTGCATTAAGATTCCTTAAAGCATCCTTCAATGCTGATACGGATGGCCTTGCAGGGCTTCAACAAATGGGTGGAGATGCGACATTGTTGTACTATACAACAGATGAAGCAAAAGAAGGAAGAGACGCTTTCAAAGAAAAAAGAAAGCCAAACTTCAAGCAGTTCCCACGTTTCCCTTAAAAGTAATTTTCAACCCTTTGCTAGTCAGAAGCAAAGGGTTTTCTTTAATGTTTAGCTTCGTGCAATTAAGTTAAATAACTGCACACGAAGCTGTTCTTTATTAAATGAAGGAGGGCACATCCATGAGTACGACAATTCCTCACTGGTTGTCTAAACAGGCAGAACTAGCTCCGGATCAAACAGCAATTGAATTACCAGATGGGTACTCCATCACGTTTAATAAGTTAAAGCAGGAAAGCCAAATATATGCTAAAAAACTCGCATCAGTAGGGGTCGAAAGAGGAGCCCATATTGGCATCCTCTCCGAAAACAGCCTCCAAATGATGATTGCAATTCATGCGCTAAGCTACATAGGAGCTGTTGGGGTACTGCTCAATATACGTCTCACTGATTCTGAATTAAATTTCCAATTGAAAGATGCTGATGTGTCTATTTTGCTAACGTCTGACACTCAACAGAAAAGATCGGAAACATTGGAAGTGAGGACGGCAGTACAACTGAATGAAGTGGAAGCATTTATGGAGAGTGCTGTCTCTTTAGCTGAGGAAATTCAGTTAGATGACCTTTTTACCATCATGTATACCTCAGGTACTACCGGATTCCCAAAAGGTGTTATGCATACGTATGGCAATCACTGGTGGAGTGCTATTGGTTCAGCTTTAAACCTTGGTGTGGAAAAGCAGGATAAGTGGCTTGCTGCACTACCTATATTCCATGTAAGTGGCTTTTCCATTCTTATCCGTAGTGTTGTTTACGGCATGCCTGTATATTTATTGGACAAATTTCATGCTAAAACAGTACACGATGCGATCATACATAGTAGAGTTACCATTGTTTCTGTTGTAACAGTGACGCTACAGCAGCTTTTAGAAAAGCTTGGAGAGGCTGATTACCCCAATACCCTGCGTTGTATGTTGCTAGGTGGAGGACCAGCGCCAGAGTCCCTGTTGCTAAAGGCAAAAGAAAAGCAGGTGCCTGTATTTCAGTCATTCGGTATGACGGAAACTGCTTCACAAATAGTTACATTAAGCGAGAAGGACGCCTTACAAAAAATTGGCTCTGCGGGTAAACCGCTATCTCCAGCCCGACTTAAGATTAATCAACCAGATCTTGATGGAGTAGGTGAGATCTTTGTAAAGGGCCCCATGGTGACAAAAGGGTACTTTGAAAATGAAGAGGCAACAAATAAAGCGATTCAGGATGGTTGGTTGGCAACAGGAGATCTTGGTTACGTCGATAAGGAAGGCTTTTTATTTGTAGTGGAGAGAAGAACTGACTTAATTATTTCAGGTGGGGAAAATATTTATCCTTCAGAAATTGAGAGTGTCCTATCAGCGCTAGACGGGGTAAGAGAAGTCGGCGTTACAGGAAAACCAGATCCTATCTGGGGGAGTAAACCTATCGCTTTCCTAGTTGTTCATGAGTCTATTACGGTTGAGCAAGTCGAAAATTATGCGAGGGAAAAGCTGGCCTCATACAAAGTTCCGGTTTCATTCCATCTTGTAAATGCATTACCAAGGAACGCTTCAAATAAACTACAAAGAAATAAATTATTGAACCTTTTAGATTGAACAATAAAATGGGATGCCCTACCTGAATGAAGGATTGCATCCCCATTTTTTTTATGGGTATCAGCTCTAATAGTGTGAGCTATTTTTTGTTCAATAATGGTTCATGATTAGTTGAATAAAGGGGTTTTAGTTCCTCTTTTGGTGCAATATGAAGCTTCGCACTATTGACAGCAATTGGGCCATCATGAAAGCCACCAGCAATTAATTTTAACTTATGAGGGTAATTCGATATATCGCCAACTGCAAAGATGCCAGGAATATTTGTTTCCATCTTGCCATCTACCACGATGGTGCCATCTTCCATCTTAAGCCCCCATTCTGAAATGGGACCAAGATCTATCTCAAACCCATGGTTCACAACCACGCTGTCGACAGAGATTTCCTTTTGGCTGCCACTTTCCGTATGGGCAATAGTTGCAGAGGACACAAAACCGTTCTCACCCGATAAACTAGTAAGTTGATAGGGTTGATATACGTCAACTGAGGAACTCATCATTTTACTAATATTACGTTCTATTCCTGAGAAAGCAGACTTCCGGTAAACAACGGAAATACTATTCGCAATTCCCTCCAACTCATTCGCCCAATCGATAGCTGTATTGCCTCCGCCGGAAATCAAAACATTCTTTCCTTTAAAGTTAGACATTTTTCTGATTGCATAATGCAAGCTTGTCCCTTCGTAATGAGTAGCTTCAGGTAATGCAAGCTTCACGGATTTTAGACTTCCAAACCCTGTTGCCAGGATAACAGTCTTTGTTAAATGCTTCGCTCCGTTATTGCTTGTGAGCAAGATGTGTCCGCTTGGCTGTTTTTCCATATGCATAACCTGTTCGTTCAGCACGATTGTTGGGTCAAAGGTTTTAGCTTGATCTATTAATTGCTCTGTAAACGCCTCTCCCGTGATCCGAGGGATTCCTCCAATATCATATATAACTTTTTCAGGATAGAAATAAGGTACTTTTCCTCCAAGAAATGGCAAGAACTCAATTACTTTCGTTTTCATCTCGCGCATCCCACTGTAAAATGCGGTGAACAACCCCACTGGTCCTCCGCCAACTATGGTAACGTCATATAATTCTATATTCTGTGGCATGATACAGCCCCCTGTGGTTAATTTGCTTTGATATATGTCCTCTATTAGGTTATTAAAATTAACAAGAATTATCAAATTTAGCTCCTTATGCAATATAAATGGTGAATGGAATAATACAAAAAGCGGGGCATATTTTAAGAAAGGAGTATCGCAGAAAGACTAGTTAATTGACCGAGGTCATTATACAATGCCTAGTAGCCAAGATCACCTAGGTTTAGTATGTAAAGAAATAAATATTACATGTTTATGTCAGCCATCAGAACCACCAAAAATGTACGTTTCGTGTCTAGATTCTACTTTAATCATTGAAAATCATTCTCAAAGACATTGACGAAATCGGAAAAACCCAATAAACTGTATGTAATACGTAAAATCAGGAACGTACCAAAAGTAAGTGATCTACGATACGGAGTAAGATGTAGAGGGAGAGATTCCAATGCAAACATTAACCGCAAATGATTTAACACTCGGCTATGGCGAGGATATAATAATAGATGATTTAAATTTAGCTATACCAAAAGGCGAAATCACCGTCTTTATTGGTGGGAATGGCTGTGGGAAATCCACCCTGCTGCGTTCATTAGCCAGGCTCCTTAAACCAAAAGGCGGCGGAGTTGTATTGGATGGAGAGGATATTGCCAAGGTTGGCACAAAGGATGTAGCAAAAAAACTTGCGATTCTTCCACAAAGTCCTGTCACTCCAGAAGGCTTGACCGTGAATGAACTGGTGAAACAGGGGAGACATCCATACCGTGGTTTTCTAAAACAATGGTCTAAGGATGATGAAGAGGCGGTTTTCAATGCCCTTCAATCGACAAATATGCATCATTTGAAGGATCGTTCGGTTGATTCCCTTTCAGGTGGTCAACGCCAACGTGCTTGGATTGCGATGACATTAGCGCAAGAAACAGATACAATATTGCTCGATGAACCAACAACCTATTTAGATATGACCCATCAAATTGATGTACTCGATTTGTTATTCGACCTTAATGAGAAAGATGGACGAACAGTGGTGATGGTACTGCATGATTTAAATCTGGCTTGTCGCTATGCTCATCATATTGTCGCAATTAAGGATAAAAAAGTTTTCGCACAAGGTAAGCCGGAAGAAATAATCAATTGTAATCTTGTTCATGAAGTTTTTGAAATGATGTGTGACGTTACATTTGATCCAAGATTCGGGACTCCAATGTGCATTCCTCATGGAAAAGGGCGATGTATATTTGCTCAAGGAAAAAACCAGACTACTGCTGTTAATTAGAGATAAGACCTGTCTTCTGATGTGCACCCCAAAAGTTAGACTAACCAATTCTAACTTTTGGGGTGTTTTTTGTGCCTAGAATTGCTGTTTTATATCGATGCATAGTGAAAACCAAAGCTTGGAAATCCGTACATACATGCTAGCGAATTGTATTGTTTTACAAATCATTTTTTGTGGCACGCACTTTTCTTACCTACTTCATACATGCTTCCTTATGATTTGTGACAGATTACAAGTAGGAGGTGCGTTATGGAGAAGAAAAAGTTTTATATAAACGTTGGTGCAGGAGAGATCTCACAGGAGAAATTTAATAACAATGAAGAATTTATTATTCACGCTACAGAGGATGAAGTTGCGGTTTTACGAGACAAGTTTAATCTGATGCATGAAGCCGGAATAAAGACTTTCTTTCGGGCACATGTTCCAATTAACCCCTATCATAATGATAAATCAAATGATTACTATGATGATGAAATGACGCAAGCCTATCGCATGATTCACCAATTAGGGGAGCCAGAAACAAAAGCGCATATTGAACAAATGGGCATTTTGACTGATGGGCATATGTAGGATTTAGCAGTTAGGATTTCAATTAAAGAAGGTTGCAGCATGGTTTTTGCTGCAGCTTTTTTAAGTCGTTAAGAAAGTATGACATCGCAGCTCTGACGCAACTGGGATGCAATTATAATAGTCGACGTTCCAAGTTCATAAAAAAGGGAGACATTGCTATAAGACGAATGAATCCTTATTTTTAACTTTTTTTAGGTTTATCTCTAGGTGAGAAATGGAATAGTATTACAGACCCCTAGAGGAGGCTTTATATGAGAAAATTAGTTCAAACGTCCCTTATCACAATAGCGACCCCCGTACTCATTATATGCAGCATACTTATGACGGAAGACAAGCCAGCAGATCCAGTAACTGCCTCGGCTAAGTCCCACCAGACTTTAAATAAGGAACAGACATCTAAAACGTTTCCACAACAGCCTGAATTAAAAGAAGAAAAAGTGAAGGAACTGACGCGTGCTTTTATGGATACTTTAGTTCAGGAAGCAGACGAATCATATAGAGTAACGAATATGGATACAAAGGCAGAGTTGTTTGCTGCTTTTGAATCTATTGCAGTCAAAGAAACGGTTGAACCGTATGTTTCGTTTTATTTCGAGGAAAAACCAGATGGTCTATATATCCTACCAACTGAGACACCTCCTTGGTTTATAGCAGAAAACCCATATGATATGGTACAATTAGATAATGACCTTGTTAAAGTTAAACAGGAAAATGAAACAGCATTACATGGTGCATATACAATTGAAATTGAATTTGTATACGATAAACAATGGAAAATAGGAAATGTCACTATTTCTTAAGATTATTATAGACAGTAGATGAAGGTAGTTGAAACGATGTTTACATTTAAAGATTATTACAATAATGAGGTGAAGCTATCCTTTCAAAACCACCCTTTTTCAAATGATCCAAGACATGTCTGGGTTATTTGCAAGTATCGAGATAAATGGTTGCTTACGAAACATAAAGAAAGAGGCTTGGAGTTCCCTGGTGGTAAGGTTGAAAAGGGAGAAACAGCCGAACAGGCAGCTGAACGAGAAGTAATGGAAGAAACAGGTGGATTGATTAAGCAATTACACTATATAGGACAGTATTATGTTTATGGAAAAAGGGAGCATGTTGCAAAAAATGTTTATTTTGCGATAGTAGATTCTTTGCTTCCTAGAAAAACGTATTATGAGACGGAAGGTCCTAAGCTTTTAGACGCTTTGCCTACCAATATAAGGAAAAGTAAAGCATACAGTTTTATTATGAAAGATGACGTCTTGTATCATTGTATCGACTACATAAATATTACATTATAAAATCGCCTATCTAATAATAGGCGATTTTTTTGATTAGGTTTTACTTTTTATGAGCCATCCCTCTAATCTTTCCACGACCTTATACATAATTGCCGCAAAGATAGCAATAAGTACGAGACTTGAAAGAACAAGTGAGAAATCGAAAACCTGAAAGCCATAAATAATTAAATATCCCAAGCCTTGTTTTGCGACAAGAAATTCCCCTACAATAACACCAACCCAGGAAAGACCTACATTTACTTTCAACGTCGAGATCATAGCAGGAAGGGTGGCGGGGAATATCGCTTCTTTAAATTGCTGCCACCGTGTTGCTCCAAAGCTTTTCAATACTTTTTCATAATTGGGATCTACCTCATTGAATGCGTTATAAATAACTAATGTCGTGATGATAACTGAAATGAGTGCTCCCATCGCAATAATGGAAACGTAACCTGTACCTAGTGCAACGATTAAAATCGGTCCCAAAGCAACTTTAGGCATGGCATTCATAATAACAAGGTATGGATCCATAATTTTCGAAAATCGTGTAGAAGACCATAAAACACTCGCAAATAATATACCGACAAGTGTACCTATAATAAACCCGGCAATTGTTTCAAATAAGGTTATCTGAATATGTTTTACCATGGAGCCATCCGCCATATTAGAGAAAAGCACTTGGATAACCTCTGAAGGAGAGCTGAAGAGTAGTGGATCAATCCAATAGAGTCTGCTGGCAACCTCCCAAAAACCAATAAAAGCAAGTAATAGGAGCAGCTGCCATGTGATGACAATTCTCTTTTCTCTTTTTAACTTATATTTGTGTCGTTGAAATAACTGATTATCTGTGTTTGTTTCGGGTGCCATTCTCTTCTCTCACCACCTTTCATTCTGCAGGGTTCCCTTCTTTATCTTCCAGTTCCTCCCATACTTTATCAAATAGCATTTGATATTTAGGGTGTTTGCGTACAGAAAAAGGAGCTTCCTGTCGTAGTTCGATCGGGACTTCAAATACTTTTGAAATCATACCAGGGTTGGCTTCCATTACAAAGATTCTGTCCGCCATAGCAATTGCTTCTCCAATGTCGTGTGTAACAAGGATAGCTGTTTTGTTGAACGCCTTTAAAGTAGTAGAGACAAGGTCTTCAAGCTTAAGTTTAGTTTGATAATCTAATGCAGAAAAAGGTTCATCAAGAAGTAAGATTTTTGGGTCATTAAGTAATGTTCTTACAAGTGCGACTCGTTGACGCATCCCACCTGATAATGAACCTGGGTAATCGTCTGAAATGCCAGTAAGTCCTACTTGTTTTAACAACATTTCCGCTTTCGTACGGATTGCTGGGTCATTACTTCGGTGGATCTTAGGGCCAATCATCACATTTTCAAGAATAGTCTTCCAGGGAAACAAGTAATCTTGTTGTAGCATATAACCAATAGCTTTATCAGATGGCTTTATTGGTGTGTTCTCCAGAAAAACATTCCCTGAAGTATGCTCTACAATCCCTGCTATAATGGAAAGAAGTGTTGATTTTCCGCAACCGCTAGGACCAAGTAACGCGACGAATTCCCCTTGCTTAATGGAAAGAGAGATATCCTTTAACGCTTTTGTATAACTACTTGCTGAAAAATAATGATGGGTTACATGATCTAATGTGAGAAATGACATTTGACCATCCTCCCTAATCATTGATAATTTCTTCTGCGATGGTTGTATTTACAAGGTCCTCATATGGAATATCAGCTGGAAGTTCTCCTGCTTCCTCCATAATAGCTTTCAAGTTATCCCATTCTTCTTTATCTAGTATTGGATTTGTAGCAAAGGATTGCTGCCCCTTGTATCTCTCGATAGAGGAGGCTAATAAATCAAGCTCCGTATCCTCGAAATAAGGCTGTATAACACTGGCAATTTCTTCTGCACTGTTTTGTTCAACCCACTGCTGTGCTTTGTAAACAGCACGAGTGAATTTTTGTACTTCTTCTTCATTTTTATCAAGATAGCTTTGCTTGGTCATAAAGACGGTATACGGTACATTGCCGGATTCTTCTCCAAACGAGGCTACGATATGCCCATTGCCTTCTTTTTCAAATGTGCTTGCTGTCGGTTCAAATAATTGAACATACTCTGCATCTCCTGAAACGAAGGCACCAGGTATGTTAGCAAAATCAATGTTCTGCTGAAGATCTAAATCATTTTTGGGATCAATGCCATGTTTCTTCAGCACAAATTCACCAACCATTTGAGGCATGCCGCCTTTTCGTTGGCCTAAAAATGTACTACCCTCTAAATCTCCCCACTCAAAGTCAGGTTTTGGTTCTTTCGCTACAAGAAATGTGCCATCTGTCTGTGTTAACTGAGCAAAGTTAATTGCTGGGTCCTTTGAGTTTTGTGCGTAAACATAAATGGATGTTTCCGAACCGACCAATGCAATGTCAGCTCCGTCGGAAAGAAGTGCCGTCATGGTTTTATCGCCACCCCATGTGGTCTGTAGTTCTACATCCAACCCTTCCTCTTCAAAATATCCCTTTTCCAACGCGACGTATTGTGGTGCATAAAACAAGGATCGAGTTACTTCAGCAAGCTTTATGGAGGAAGTGCTGCTTTGGTTGCATCCGAGCAAAATGAGTGGCAATAAAGCTACTATAAGCGTCATTTTAATTAATTTTTTCATTTTATTTGACCCCCCTTAGTTTAAGTAGATAGTTATGTCAAAACATTTTATGCATTCGCCTAAAATGTGTGATGGCCTATTACATAAGTGCATAAAAAAACGGCCTCCTTGTAGAGACCGCTGAAAAACGTATAAAAAATCTTCTTAAAAATATTGGTTACATGTAATTTTGGTATTTAGGTCCAGCTTGCTTAATCGCATTACTAGCTTCTGTGAACTTTTTAAAATTTCTGTGGAACATCATTGCAAGTTCCTCCGCTGCTTTTTGATAATCTGCAATGTTTGCCCATGTATTGGCAGGAACTAAGAGCTGCTCAGGTACACCTGGAACATGGTATGGAATCTCTAATCCGAATATTTCATCTAGAATGGTTTCTGTATTATTTAATTCGCCTTTCAATGCTGCATATACCATTGCTCTTGTGTAGGATAATTTAATACGTTCGCCACCATCTTCGTAAGAGCCACCAGTCCAACCTGTATTAATCAAAAATACAGTTGCCGAATGTTCCTCTATCTTTTTGCCAAGCATTTCTGCATAGACAGAAGGAGAGAGCGGCAAGAATGGAGAACCAAAGCAGGCCGAAAAAGTTGCTTGGGGTTTAGTCACTCCACGTTCAGTCCCAGCAAGCTTGCTCGTGTAACCACTGAGAAAGTGATACATCGCCTGTTCATTCGTTAATTTACTAATCGGCGGTAGGGTCCCAGAGGCATCTGCAGTTAAAAAGATAATGGTGTTTGGGTGACCAGCGATACTTGGGACCATCACATTCTCCATATGTTCAATAGGATAAGCAGCTCGCGTGTTTTCCGTTAGGGACGTATTGGAATAGTCTGGCTTGTCATTCTCGGAATCAAGCATGACATTTTCCAAAACAGATCCAAATCGTATGGCATTATATATTTGTGGTTCTTTTTCTTCTGATAAATTAATGCATTTAGCATAACAACCGCCCTCTATATTGAATATACCATTATTACTCCAGCCATGTTCATCATCCCCGACTAATTTTCTGTCAGGGTCAGCGGATAGGGTCGTTTTGCCTGTTCCAGATAACCCAAAAAACAAAGCGACATCTCCCTCATCCCCGACATTGGCAGAGCAATGCATGGGAAGGATATCTTGTTGTGGCAAGAGATAATTCATCACGGAAAAAATTGATTTCTTTATTTCGCCCGCATATTCTGTGCCGCCAATTAGAATGACTCGTTTTTTAAATGAAACAATAACAAATGTTTCCGAATTAGTACTGTCTGTATCAGGATCGGCAAAACATCCCGGTGCAGATAGGACTGTAAATTCTGCTTGGTGGTTGGCGAGTTCTTCCTCTGTTGGGGTTATGAAAAGCTGCCTTGCAAACAAGCTATGCCAAGCATATTCGGAAACTACTTGGATCGGCAGGCGGGAGTCTTCATCTGCCCCAGCAAATCCTTTAAATCTATATATTTCTTTCTGGTTTTTCAAGTATTCTGTTGTTTTTTTGTATAGTTTTTCAAATGCATCCTCATCAATAGATTGGTTGACTTGACCCCAATCGATTTTAGAATCACTGACCGCGTCGCGAACAATAAATTTGTCCTTAGGAGAGCGACCGGTATATTTACCAGTGGTTGCTCTAATTGCACCTGTGGAGGTTAAAACTGCTTCCATTTTTGCTAAGATTATCTCGATAAGCCGTGGGACAGTTTCATTCTCCAGTATCGGAGTATGCTGCTCTAATTCAGTACAAGGGTTTTTTTCTACCATTTTCACTTCACTGCACCTACCTTTGGTAATGTGTTGTATTACGTTGCCTTAATGTGATTATTAGTATAACACATTTAATTGAATAGTCCATACTAAATATCTAATCTAATCATATGAAATTTTCGCAAACCTTGTTACGAACCAAAAATAGTTGACATGTCAGTTCTCATTCGATAAGCTAAATTTCGAGCGGATACTCTCTTATTCAGAGTAGGTGGAGGGACAGCCCCGATGAAACCCAGCAACCATCACATCGGTGAAAAGGTGCTAACCTGGTGCAAGGAAATTTCCTTGAACAATAAGAGCGAAAGGCTGGTACTCCTTTCCTCATTACTGAAGGAAGGGCTTTTTTTATTTTATAAAAACCTTTGTTATGAAATAGCAAAACTTGATGAACAGAGATCCGTAACAGAAATCAAAAGGAGGATTAAGCACTATGGCTGCTAATCGTCGTTTATTTACTTCAGAATCGGTAACAGAAGGGCATCCTGATAAAATATCTGATCAGATTTCAGATGCAATTCTAGATGAAATTTTAAAGAAGGACCCATATGCGCGTGTTGCTTGTGAAACAACCGTTACAACAGGTTTGGTGCTCGTAGCGGGAGAGATTTCTACAAGTACGTATGTAGACATTCCGGCTATTGTAAGAAAAACGATTAAAGAAATTGGGTATACGCGTGCAAAGTATGGCTTTGATGCGGATACATGTGCCGTATTGACAGCAATTGATGAACAATCTGCTGATATTGCCGGAGGTGTAGACGAGGCACTAGAGTCTCGCCAAGGAAAAATGAGTGATGAAGAGATTGCTTCTATTGGAGCAGGGGACCAAGGACTTATGTTTGGTTTTGCTTGCGACGAGACGGAGGAACTCATGCCATTACCTATTTCACTTGCACACAAATTGGCGAAGCGTTTGGCTGATGTAAGAAAAGAAAAGGTATTAGATTACTTGCGTCCAGATGGGAAAACACAGGTAACTGTTGAATATGATGAACAGGACCAACCAGTAAAGGTAGATACGATTGTTATTTCTACACAGCATCATCAAGATATCACGACAGAGCAAATCGAAAAGGATTTAATTGAACATGTTATTCGTCCAGTCGTACCGGAGAATCTTTTGGATGAAACAACGAAGTATTTTATTAATCCAACAGGCCGCTTTGTGATTGGTGGACCACAAGGAGATGCTGGGTTAACTGGCAGAAAAATTATTGTGGACACATACGGTGGATATGCTCGACATGGTGGGGGAGCCTTTAGTGGGAAGGATTCAACGAAAGTGGATCGATCCGCTGCTTATGCTGCACGTTATGTTGCGAAAAACATAGTAGCTGCAGAACTTGCCAAGACTTGTGAGGTACAACTAGCCTATGCTATTGGTGTAGCTGAACCTGTTTCAATTGCAGTAAACACATTCGGAACAGGAAAAGTGTCTGAAGAAGCGTTAGTGCATGCAATACGCAAACTGTTTGATTTACGTCCAGCTGGAATTATCCGTATGCTTGATTTACAGAAACCTATCTTCAAGAACACTGCGGCATATGGTCATTTCGGAAGAACAGATATCCTGTTCCCTTGGGAAAAGACAGATAAAGTTGTAGAATTAAAAGCATTGATGGAGAAGAAGTAGAAAAAGATCAATTATAAAAGCCGAACGGTCATTCGAAATGATGAGGTACCTTTTAGGGAACCGTCTATTTTTTCGAAATCCGTTCGGCTTTTGAGTTTTCACGGTACTTGATAAAATCTATAGCGGAAGATGAAGGCTTTATGTATACCTCCATTAGATTGCTTTCTCTAAAGGGTGGTATGTGCTTTGTAATATTGCCCTTTTTCCACATATGATTTTCGAATTCGTTCCATTTCTGCGAAGTCCTCTTCCGTTAAGTTACGTACTACTTTGGCGGGTCTCCCAAGAGCTAGCGTATTGGGGGGGATTTTCTTGCCTGGAGGTACAAGGCTTCCAGCGCCGATAAATGCACCTGTACCAATTTCTGCACCATCAAGAATGATGGAGCCCATTCCAATTAAAGCTTTTTCTCTAATGATTGCAGAGTGTAGGGTGACCTGATGCCCCACTGTTACATCATCTTCAATAACTAAAGGCATTCCAGGACTTTGGTGAAGCATAGATAAATCCTGAATGTTTACCCGTTCCCCGATTCGAGTAGGTGCCACATCTCCACGAATGATCGTCTTAAACCAAATACTGCTTGATTGATCTATCTCCACATCTCCGATAATAGTAGCGTCTTTTGCAATAAATGCTGTTTCATGAATTACGGGCTGTTTATCCTGATAATGATGAATCATTTGAATCCTCCTCCATAATATGGTGATATAATTAGTATAGCAAAAAATACACGCTTAAACTGATTGAAGGAAGGCAAACAAATGCGAAACAATGTTCCAACATCATCCATCAGATTGCTGAAGTCGTTACAAACGAATATTTTCCCTGAAGTGGAAAAGGAGCTAAACTACTGGACAGCAAAAGCAAGAGCAATTCCGAATCAAGAATTACGTAACCAAGCACTTGCCAGTATTGGTTCTAAAAAATTCCATTGTCAAGGTGGGGCTGTGTACGCGCTACTTGCAGGAGAGAGAAGTAGAGAAGCAATCAAATTCATTGTAGCCTACCAAACAATTAGTGATTATTTAGACAACCTTTGTGATCGGAGTACATCTCTTGATCCAGCTGACTTCCGATTGCTTCATGAATCCTTGTTTTGTGCCTTGAATCCCGATCAGCAAACACAAAATTATTATGCATTACGAGAAGATCAGAATGATAATGGTTATCTACATGATTTAGTCCGTACGTGTCAAGTTCAGCTAGCCCTGGTTGAACGGCACGTAGCACAACCCTTTTTAAATCGTCTTGTCTCACTATATACAGATTTGCAAGTTCATAAACATGTAGACATTAGAGAAAGGGTGCCACGACTCGAAAACTGGTTCAAAGAAGAAAATGAAGACGATGAGTTGGCTTGGTATGAATTTGCTGCTGCTTCCGGATCAACTTTAACTGTCTTCTGCTTAGTGAGTTACCTGTTAGGCGGGAAGCTGGATGAGCCAAAAGCGAAAAGCATCTTTGAAGGCTATTTCCCTTATCTGCAAGGATTACATATAATGCTCGATTATTATATTGATCAAAAAGAGGATGTGGAGGCAGAGGATTTAAATTTTTGCTTTTATTATCCTAATGAGGAAAAAATGAGCCAGCGATTATCACTGTTTATCCAGAAAGCGGCTGACCAAGTACAGCCACTTCCAGATAATTCGTTTCATCAGATGATAAGACAAGGTCTTGTTGGTCTATACCTTGCTGATCCTAAGGTAAAGCATCTGACTAATGAAACAAAGTTAAAGAAGCATTTATTAAAAACAAGTGGAACCAATGCACGTCTTTTTCACTTGTTTACAAAACTGTATTACAAAATGAAAAAATAACCCTGTATTTAATGATAAACTATTCAAGGATTCTCTCGTTCCTATCTTTTCTGGATCGCGATAATAAATGGCGGATCATTTTGTTGATTTATAAATCCATACTGTAAAACATGAAATGCTCGCTGCGGTAATCTCATAGCATATTTTAGCACGGTTTGCATCTCGTCCTTTCCACCCTCATGACCATGGTAGACGACAAGCACAACTAACCCTTTTGATTTTAAAACGGGTAAAATGTTTTCGATCGCTTCTACAGTGGAATCTCCACTCGTTATGATTTGTTTGTCACTTTGAGGTAAGTAACCAAGGTTAAAAATCGCACCCCCAACACGTTCAATTTCTTTCGTTTGTAAATGTGACGTAACATTCGCATGACTATCTAAAATCAAGGACACGTTGGTGTAGTTGTTTTCTAATAATGTTTGCCTTGTCTGATCAATTGCTTCTTGCTGAATATCGAAGGCTAGCACTTGACCTGTGCTCCCGACCACCCTGCTTAGGAACAGTGTGTCATGGCCATTGCCACATGTGGCATCAATTACAGTTTCTCCCTTTTCTATAGAACCCTCTAACAGATAGTGGGCATAATTTAGTATGTTCATTATCATAGACGTACTCCTTTCGCGTTTCATAGTAACAGTTTATCAAAAATCCGTACCTATTGTCTTGACAAAGCGGTAAGGATTCATTACAATTCGATATACATAACGTAACGACAATGCAAAGGAATAGTAATATCACTTTTTGGCATAGAGAGACAGTGGTTGGTGGAAACTGTCGCAAATAGCGGTATGAACTCACCTTGAAGTTGCAGAAACGAAATTGAGTAATTTCTGCCGTATATCCGCGTTAAGGAGCACAAGTGAACGCAACGCTGCGTTAATTTGGGTGGTACCGCGGGAGCAAAGCTTCTCGTCCCTTTATTGGGATGAGTGGCTTTTTTTATTGGGCGTTTGGATAGTGAACTCTCGCTACTAGTAGAAGGCACGGCAGTTTTTCTATAAAAGGAGGAAATACAATGAGTTTTAACCACAGAGACGTGGAAAAGAAATGGCAACATCATTGGAAGCAAAACAAAACATTTAAAGCAGAAACGTTTTCCGACAAAGAGAAGTTTTATGCGTTGGATATGTTCCCTTATCCATCCGGTTCTGGTCTGCATGTTGGCCACCCTGAAGGCTATACGGCGACAGATATTATTTCAAGAATGAAAAGAATGGAGGGCTATGAAGTACTTCATCCAATGGGATGGGATGCATTTGGACTGCCTGCAGAACAATATGCGATTGATACTGGTAATAGTCCGGCGGCTTTTACGGAGAAAAACATCGCTACATTTAAGCGACAAATTGAGGAGCTAGGTTTCTCCTATGATTGGGACAGAGAGATTTCCACAATGCAACCAAACTACTACAAATGGACACAGTGGATTTTCACAAAGCTATATGAAAAAGGCCTTGCATACATGGATGAAGTAGCAGTGAACTGGTGCCCTGCATTAGGTACGGTTTTGGCCAACGAGGAAGTTATTGATGGAAAAAGTGAGCGGGGTGGACATCCGGTTGTTCGTAAACCAATGAAACAATGGATGCTAAAAATTACTGCTTATGCGGATCGTCTTCTTGAGGACTTGGAAGATGTCGATTGGCCAGAGAGCATTAAAGATATGCAACGAAATTGGATTGGTCGTTCAGAAGGAGCAGAAGTTCATTTCTCTATTGATGGCCATGAAAACAAGTTTACCGTGTTTACGACACGTCCAGACACACTTTTTGGTGCCACATATGCAGTTCTTGCACCTGAGCATCATTTGGTTAAAGAGATTGTAACACCTGAACAAAAAGAGGAAGTAGAAGCATATTTAAATAAGGTTCAAACAAAATCCGACTTGGAACGAACAGATCTTGCTAAAGACAAAAGTGGCGTATTTACTGGTGCGTATGCAATTAATCCAGTTAACAATGAAAAAATGCCGATCTGGGTTGCTGACTATGTTCTGATGTCTTATGGTTCTGGTGCCATTATGGCTGTTCCTGCTCATGATGAGCGGGACTATGAATTTGCTGTGAAATTTGATTTGCCGATCCAAGAAGTAGTAGCTGGTGGAGATATATCTAAAGAAGCATACACCGGAGACGGCGAGCATGTTAACTCTGGATTTCTTAATGGCATGGCAAAAGATGAAGCCATAACGAAAATGATTGATTGGCTAGTAGAAAACACCAAAGGTGAGAAAAAGGTAACTTACCGCTTGCGTGACTGGTTGTTTGCTAGACAGCGTTATTGGGGAGAACCAATCCCGGTTATTCACTGGGAAGACGGTAGCATGACAACAGTACCTGAAGAAGAACTACCACTTGAACTTCCTAAAATGTCAAAAATAGAGCCGTCTGGCACAGGGGAATCCCCACTTGCAAATAGCGAAGACTGGGTAAATGTGGTGGATCCTAAAACTGGCATGAAGGGTCGCAGAGAGACAAGCACAATGCCACAATGGGCTGGTAGCTGTTGGTATTTCCTGCGCTTTATAGATCCAGATAATACAGAGCAACTCGCTGACCCAGAAGCCCTTAAGAAGTGGCTGCCAATTGATATATATATTGGTGGAGCAGAACACGCCGTGCTTCACTTATTGTATGCGCGTTTCTGGCACAAATTCCTTTACGATATCGGTGTAGTTCCAACAAAAGAACCGTTTATGAAATTGTTTAACCAAGGTATGATCCTTGGGGAAGGTAATGAGAAAATGAGTAAGTCAAAAGGAAACGTTGTGAATCCTGATGACATTATTTTCTCTCATGGTGCCGATACCTTACGTCTATACGAAATGTTTATGGGCCCATTAGATGCTGCGGTAGCCTGGTCTACAAATGGTCTAGATGGTGCACGTAAATTTCTTGATAGAGTTTGGAGATTGTATACGGACGGAAACGGAGCACTTTCTGCTAACATAACCGATGCAAATGATGGCTCCTTGGAGAAGGTATATCATGAAACGGTGAAAAAAGTAACCACGGACTTTAACAATCTTCATTTTAATACAGGTATTTCACAGTTAATGGTGTTTATTAACGAAGCATACAAAGCTGAACAATTACCAAAAGAATATATGGAAGGCTTTGTAAAGATGCTTTCACCTGTGGCACCACATATCTCTGAGGAACTTTGGGAGTGCTTGGGCCATGAGGGTACAGTCAGTTATGAACAGTGGCCGAAATACGATGAATCCAAGTTAGTGGAAGATGAAATTGAAGTAGTAGTTCAAATTATGGGTAAAGTTCGGGCAAAATTAAATGTCGATAAAGATATTTCGAAGGATGAACTAGAAAAGCAAGCGCTTCGTGATGAGAAAATTCAAGAGTTATTAGAAGGTAAAACGATTAGGAAAGTAATTGTGGTACCAGGTAAACTTGTAAATATTGTTGCAAATTAACAATGCTTGCACAAGGTTGTAAAAAACCAATTAAAATTTATACAATAAAAGGGCGCTCCTTATTTAAAAGGAACGCCCTTTTTTAATTTGATGGCAACCACTCAGTCTGAAGCAATATCCATTTGCCATTTTCTAAATACCAAAGTGATTCCACCGTGCCTAATCCATCTGCGTGATAGGCGCCGCTTATTTGCTGGCTGCTTTTCAGTCCATATCCTTTACTATCGCTTATTAACACGGGTTCGAAAAACGCTATCGGATCAATCATTAGTGACTGTGGTTTTCGAAGGGTTCCGTTCTCGTCATATATCCCTAACCTGATATAATCTTCAGATCTATTTGACACATCCATTAAATAAGGGTCACTGTCTGGTGTCAATTGGATTGAAACAATAAAGTCATCTTTAAAAGATCCTTGCAAGAAGAGTTGTTCGGGTAATGGAATTTCTTTCAACTCACCATTTGCTAATGTGTTTAGCTGGTAATTGTAGAGTCCACCACTTCCCCCTGTCGCACTTTGATAAAAGATATCTTTAATCCCGTCATGATTTAAATCGACTAGTTCAACAGCGGGTTCATAACCACCTTGGTAACTAATCTTCCATCTTTCCTCGTTTGGGCTAGCAATTTCTACCCATATATCCTTGTAAAAAACAGTGTCAGGAGAAAACAATATACCTTTTAAGCTTATCTCTTCGTTTTGTCCATCCCCGGTTAAATCTCCCTGAAGGGTTTCAATTAAAACAACATCTGCCTCTTTAGCATTTATCGGAGAGAACCAGATTACATTTAAGAACAGGGCTAAGATAATGGTTGACACGCTTCTCATTTCATACCTTCTTCCTATATAATACATTTTTTATAGTGTGTGTTGGAAAGTTGCATGTTATCCAACGAAAACGTATGATAAACATGATAATATTTGAAAGAGGGTGCGCTTTTTGACAGAAATAAATGAGATTACACCTAATGAATTACGTAACAGATTACGTGATGATGAGAAAGACCTTGTAGTAATAGATGTCAGGGAAAATGAAGAAGTTGCCCAAGGAATTATACCTGAAGCAAAACACATACCTCTGCAGCAGATTCCTGAATCTCTTAACGAATTAGACACGGATAAGCAATATATTATGGTTTGTCGCTCAGGTAAAAGAAGTATGCATGCAGCTATGCATTTAAAAGAGCATGGTTATAAGGTCAGTAATATGGCTGGCGGAATGCTTGAATGGGAAGGCGACATTAAAGCGTAAAACGTAACGAAGAGAAGGCTTTAAAACCCTTCTCTTTTTTTGTGAAAATGGTATTGACTATTTTTGTAGAATAATGCTATAATAATTATCCACCACAAAGGACAGGTTGTTTCATTTAACTAGTGATTGTGGATGGAATCTGGTATATAGATTTTCAAAGCTGTCGCAAAGAAAGTTGTTGACATCACCGGAATATCTTGTTATACTATAAAAGTTGCTTAAAAAAGCAACCTAAACAAATTGCTCTTTGAAAACTGAACAGAACAACTAGTATGTCAAGGAAAAACAGACTTTCTGTTTTTCGAAG
>NZ_JAIFZM010000007.1 GCF_022095695.1 Oceanobacillus jordanicus | reverse complement strand
TCTCACGCGACTTTCTTGTACTGGTACGCGACTCGGCTTCGCTCTCACGCGACTTTCTTGTGCTGGTGCGCGACTTGGCTCCGCTGACACGCGACTTTCTGTCCTGACATTTAAAAAACCAGCATTCAGCTGGTTTTTTACCAATAATAGAGTGTAGAAAGAATAGCGATCCCCATGAAAAAAAGGCTAGAAAATATACTAATGGTGTAGTGTTCCTTTTTACGAAGAATACCTGTGTCATAAGCCAAATAGGTTGTTGTCGTATGTATTGGCAGAACCATCATGCTGCCAATGATTAAAATGATAAGAAACGCAAGTTGAATTGGCGGCAATCCGATCAGCTCCGAGTACGACATGACGATCGGGAAAATCACAATTACTGCAGACGATGGGACGACAAAGAAAAAACGAAGTACAAATACAATGAGTGCAATGATCACTACCTTTATAACAATCCCCGCATTATCAGGAATCAGTTCAACCAGCATCCCTGCCAGCTGCTGAGCAGTACCATTTGCCTCAAGAATGTAGCCCAGCGAAAAGGAAGCACCGAGTAGTAAAAAATTTTCCCAATCAAAGCTTCGTATTGTACGATTGGTGATCAGCCCTATCCTAGGCAACGAATAAAACACAATTAGCAACATAGGTGGAAGTAACAGGGGAACTCGATTTTGATCGGTTACAATCCATGTCAGGATCATAAGTACAAATGCACCTGTCACAATCCAGAATGTACTATTAATTCCCTGGGTCTCTATTTCTTCGTGCTTGGGTATTGGTTCCTTATCTTCTGTATTTCCAACCCTCTTTAAGTAGTTCCAAACTAAAAATGCAAGGATAAATGCCCCAATCCATAATGGAGGTGCAATAAGTAGAAACCAGTCCATCCACCCAAGGTTCGCAATTTGATAATCTCGAATTAACTGTGAGGCCAGAATTGGAAAGCCACCACCAGTATAAATGATCATGGTAGCGTTCTGATTCATCATGCCTATTACATAAATACAATACTTCTGGAAAACACTCTTTTCTCTGAATCCGTAAAAGCGATTTAAGCTTACCGTTACTGGCAGCAGCATCTTAAAGCGGGCTACTGCTGAGGGCAGAAAAATAGGCAAAACTGAAATGAACAGTGGCATTCCAATAATGACAAATGCCGGCCCTCCTCTGCTGACTTTTAACAAAAATCCCGCAATAACACGATCCATTCCTACTTTTACAAGAGACTTGCTGATCAACGATAGCATGAAAATAAAATACAGCGCAGGTGAAAGAAATCCGATTACGGCTTCTTCCATGGTATCGACCAAGCCGAGTAATAGTAGCATGGCGAGAATAAGGATACTGCTGGCGCCTGTCGGGATCGGAGCTGCGCCCCATAAATAAATGGCTAACAGAAGCAGTAACAATGTTCGCAGTTGTTCTGGGGTGAACTCTCTCCATATCCCTGCATTCCACAAGCCGAACAGGGCAATCGCGGTGATGCAAAACAAACTGTAACGAACGATATTTTTGAACAATAGCATTTCTCGTACCCGCATATACTTACGCTCTTCTACTTCGGATAACACGAATCAATGGAAAAACGAAAGAAAGCAAGGCAACAATTAACAATGTTAACGCAATTGGATCTTGGACGAATACCGTAAGACTACCATTGGAAATGGTTAGGGACTGCCTAAATGCCTGCTCCATCATGCCACCAAGAATAAACGCGAGAATAAACGGTGGTGCCGGAAATGAAAACAATCTCATTACAAAGCCGACGACCCCAAAGAGCAATAACATATAAAGATCAAATGTATTAAAGCTAATGGCATAAACGCCGATGATACTAAACATGATCACAAGGGATATCAATAACGGCCGTGGTATTTTTAATATCTTTGCGAAATACGGAATGAGAGGCAAATTTAAGATCAGCAAGAAGACATTCCCTATGTACATACTTGCAATAATACCCCAGAAAATCTCCGGCCTATCCGTCATTAACAGCGGACCTGGCTGTACACCTAGCACAAGAAAGGCACCGAGCATCACTGCAGTTGTCCCAGACCCAGGAATCCCCAAGCTCAATAACGGAACAAACGCTCCACTGGTTGCCGCATTATTGGCCGTCTCAGGGGCGGCCAGCCCTTTGACGGACCCTTTACCAAATTCCTCAGGATTCTTTGATAGCTTTTTCTCCGTAATATAAGAGATAAAAGATGCAATCGTAGCACCAGCACCTGGCAACACACCAAGAATAAATCCAAGGAAAGAATGGCGTGTTACCGGTCCGCTCATGTCTTTGAAGTCCTGTTTACTGAGACGCATACTTCCCAACTTATGTGCATTTTCCTGTGAAAGATCTTTTCGCTTAATAATAAGCGTACAAACTTCCGCAAGTGCGAAAAGTCCGAGTGCAATGACTAAAAAGTCAATTCCTTCTAATAGGTTTACATTCCCAAACGTAAACCGCTGTGTTCCTGTTTGAGCATCAATACCAATTGTGACAATCATAAATCCCGCCACAGCAGAAATAAGTGCTTTAATCGTACTACCTTCAGACAAACTTGAAATAGCTGTAAGGCCCATCAGCATTAAGGCGAAATAGGCAGGAGGACCAAACGAAATTGCAACACTTGAAAGCATGGGAGCTAGTAGCATAAGCAGAATAACACTAACCGTACCACCAATAAACGAACTGATCGCCGCTATGGCCAATGCTTTCCCGGCTTTCCCCTGTTGTGCCATCGGATAACCATCAAATGCGGTTGCCACTGCACCAGACACACCTGGGGCATTTAATAAAATCGAGGATGTTGATCCGCCAAATATAGCGCCATAGTATACACCTGCCATCATAACTAACGCAGGCGCTGGATCCATTCCAAACGTAATTGGGATCATGACCGCGATGGCACTTATGGGGCCCAACCCCGGCATCATTCCAATAAAAGTACCTACAAAAACACCAATCATAACAAACAACAAGCCTTCCAAACTGAAAGCCACTTGAAACCCTGCTATAATTCCTTCTAATGAACCCATCTTGATTCCTCCTTAAAACGGCCATAATCCTTGTGGCAGACTTATATTAAGAAACTCTGTAAACATCCCATACATACATAACGGAAATAGGATAGACACAAGGGCATTGCTTAGATGCTTTTTATATCCTAGAAACCACGAACAAAAGAAAATAAACAACATTGTCATTAAGACGAATCCCATTAATTCCAAAAAAAGAATATACACAAAAATAAAGGAAAAGACAGCAAGTAGTGCTCCAATATCTTTCTTAGGGATTTTTCTTCTCGCCTTCTGCTCTTCTGTTTCCGAGTCTTTCGAAAAATAGAGACAAGATGCCAATAGGATTAAAAGAATGCCAAGTGTGATGGGGACTATATCGGCATCGACTGGCACATAGGCATACGAAGGAAGCTGAAATGCGAGGATCAAATAACCAATCCCAACGACAATTAAAACTAAACTAATTCGTTGATTCACTGTTTTTAACATGCTTACACCACCTGGTTTGTAAAATAGATAGAAGTCAATGATCTAAAGATGATCACTGACCTCCCTTAATATGAATTGCTATTCGCCAAGTCCTAATTCATCAAGTAATGATTGTATTTCTCCCTTTTTTTCATCAAGGAATTGCTGGTATTCCTCACTATTCATGTACATTTCGTCCCACCCGAACTGTTTGCGTATATCTGCAAAGGCCTCTGAATCGCTCAATTCTTTAAACTTTTCTTCATAGTAGGCTACCGCCTCTTCATCCATGTTTGGTGGTCCAAAGAATCCTCGCCAGTTAACAAACGTCGCATCAATCCCCTGTTCTTTAGCTGTTGGGAAGTCTTCCAATACTTCACCTTCCAGCCTTTCCTCTGAGGTTACCCCAAGAACTTTGATTGTCCCCGCTTTAACTTGCTCTACTGTTTCAGAAACCCCAGTGGAGAAAACATCCACACTTCCATTTAAAAGTTGAGTCAAACCGACTCCATCTTGATCTGATACGTATTTAATTTTTGTCACGTCAACCCCTGCTGCCTTGGCAATTTGAACAAACTGAATGTGATCCATACTTCCTGGTGACGAAGTTCCAACCACTGTTATACTGGAAGGGTCTTTCTTCATATCATCAAATAGTTCATTTAAGTTGTCCCATTTGGCATCTGCCGCTACTGCGAATGCTGCATAATCGGCTATCACGTTAGCAATCGGAGTAAAGTCTTCATGACCATATTCCGATTGTCCATTTAACGGGATAAAGAGAAGTGGCGGGGAAGCAACAAACATATTGTATGGACTTCCCTCTTGCCCAGCTACATAAGCCCAACCGACTGCACCGCCACCACCGGCTTTGTTAACCACACCAATATCACTGTCTATGATTTCTTCTTCCGTAAAGACCTTTGCTGCCATTCTGGCTGTAGTATCCCAGCCCCCACCTGCCCCAGCAGGTGCGACTATCTCAATTGGCTTCTCAGGTTTCCATTCTTTGGACCCCTCTGTTCCACTTGCCTCTTCATCGCCTCCAGAACAGGCTGCTGAAAAGATAAGTAACACGACAAATACGACGCCTATAAAAACCTTCTTCATAAAATTTCCTCCTCTTTTAATCAAAAAATTCACATAATTATTACTTACCACTCACTATAAAGTAGGATGATCCTAATGTAACCGTTTCCAAAATAATGGGTAATAAGTTTTTTCTATACGTTTTGGTCATTTTGTTCATGGGTCTGTGAGGGAAAAATAAGTCCTTGTGATGCAACATAAAAAAAGCGAACACGATAGTATTCGCTTTAGGGTTAGCATAATTAAGCCAGCCAATATAATAAGCTTCCAACGGACTGTTAATTAATTTGAGTGGTAAGGTAAATATTCTTCGGCGTGATGATTGTTCCTTTCTAATGACTACTTTTTAACATGATATTTTCTTTCTGGCCTTCCTACTACGCCATATTCCAATTCTGCTTTGATCTCTCCCTCGGTGATAAGGTATTCGAGATAGCGCCTTGCAGTCGTTCGGGAAGTGCCAATTTCCATACCCATTTCTTCTGCAGTTACCCCGTTGTTTAAAGTATGTATGCGTTGCTTTATCTTTTCTAGTGTAAGAGGGTCAATACCTTTTGGTGTTTGCTTTTCCATAATTGACACGCTACTTCCATAGCCGAAATAATCATCAAGAAAACTCTGGTCCAACTCCTTTTGTGCTGCAAGTTTCCCCTTTACTTCTTTGTACCGTTCCATTGTCTCCATGAATCGCTCCAGTTTTACGGGTTTCATAATATAGTCAAATACCCCGTTGCGTAACACTTCCCCTACGATTTTCGCTTCGGTAGCGGCAGAAATCATAATAATGTCCAATTGTTTGTTTAAGGATCGAATGGTTTGTAGCAGTTCTGACCCTAAAATATCAGGCATATAAATATCTAGCAGTACAAGATCTATTTTCTCTCTTTCTATGATTTCTAAGGCTTCTTTCCCATTTAGCACTTTTTCGACTACTTGTACCCCCTCTACTTTCTCTAAAAATTCTTCATGGATACCGGCAATCCGGTAGTCATCTTCCACAATAAGTACATGTATCATACGGCTCCCCCCTTTTTTCAATGGTGAACACTAGGAATGAACACAGTAAATACCGCTCCCCCATTCGGTTGCGTGTGCACTTCCAAATGCCCTCCCAAGTCTTCTACTGTTTCTTTTACGATGGCTAGCCCATATCCATGTGCCTGTTCATGATGTGTTTTTGTAGTGTAGCCCTGCTTAAAGATACGGTCTATATTTTCTTCAGGAAGACCTGGTCCATTATCCGCAATTTCAAATACAATGTCCTCTCCCAAATCGGTTGCAAAGAAAACGATGTGTTTTTCCGGCTGATCTGCTACTGCCTCTAGGGCGTTATCGATTAGGTTTCCCAATATGGTTATAAGCTTAGCAATATCCAACTTTTCGGGCAATGGTTCGAGATAACTGTTTTCATCGATTTCAAACGTTACCTTTTTCTCTGAAGCTTTTCCAATTTTCCCAAGTATTATGGCTTGTACGGTACGATCATTTATCTGGTCAAGCAGTACTTTATGCTGGTTTGCAGCAAGCTGTGACTCTTTTTGAATAAGTTCAATTGCGTCCTGGTAGTGACCAAGCTGTAACAATCCTGATATAACATATAATTTGTTAGTATATTCATGGGTTTGCGCACGAAGATCTTCAGAGTATTGTCTGACTTCTGATAATGTATTAATCATCTCATTTAATTCGGTCTTATCCCGAAAACTGGAAACTACTCCTACCACCTCATCTCCATCCATGATAGGGGTGCGGTTAACAATGACCTGCCGGTTATTCAGTACAAATTCTTCATCTTGCCCCGTATTCTTGGAAAGCAACACATCATACATTTTGGTATTTGGGAAAACATCCTCAATTTGCCTACTCTCCGTGTCTGCTTGTAAACCTAGTATTTTCCTTGCTGATCCATTCATTAAGCTTATTTTCCCTGTCTTATCCATTGCAATAATCCCTTCTCTAATACTGGAAAGAATTGCAGTTCTATCTCGGTACAAGGAGGCAATTTGATGTGGCTCCAGTCCTAGCGTATCCTTTCTTATGTTTCGAGCTAGCGCGATACCTCCACCTATACCAATGAGAACGACGAAGAGAGAAGCTCCGCTTATTTTCACCAATTTGCTAACTATCATGGAACGAATATCCTCCACCATAAAGCCAACTGAAACAATTCCTACAACTTCTCCCTCGTCATTAAAGATCGGTGCTTTTCCCCTTAATGATGGACCAAGACTTCCTATTGCTTTTGAGGTATAATACTCTGCATCTATTAAGGCCCGGTCATTATCGCCCCCGACCATTTTTTTGCCAATCTTTTCGATATCAGGATGAGCGACGCGGACACTTTCTTTATCCCCGACCACGATAAACTCTGCCCCAATAAACTTCCTAATTTCTTCTGCTATGGGTTGGATAATGTTCGCGGGGTTTTCGTTAGCAAATGCAGCTTTGACGGAAGGCATAAAAGAAAGAGTAGTAGCAACTTGTAGCGCACGCTCTCCTACTTGCTCCTCCACATCTTTGGATTCAAAATAGGCATTGATCGCGGTCAACAAAAGTGTGACCAACATAATCAAAGTGGTAATAAGCACTAGGACCTTTGTTTGGAGAGAAAACCGAGGCATAGACATTCCCCTTTCTATGAATCTATATCTACTTGCAATTCATCTATGTAATCGCTTTATCATATCATGGTAAATGTGTACTGAAAAGAGACTATTTTAAAGAAAAATAGTCTGGTAGTATTGGCTGGGAACGAGGAATTTTTTAGAGAATTGCTTTCTTATCTAAAAAAAGGTATCAGGTCTCCCTGATACCTTTTCATTATGCTGACTTTTTCCAGCTTGTAATATCTTCTTCTAATGGTATGTTGTTTCTCCGAGCCTTTACTGCTGCAAAGAAGAAGGTTATGACAAGTGCGATCGTAATAATCGTTGCGCCGATATATGAAATATTCATCGGTAAGCGGAAGCCTATTGGAGCATTTAGTATATAGGTCATGGTTGCCATTAGCATAAACGTACCTGGAATTAAGGCAATCCAATAATTCTTCTTGGCAATGAACAAATACATGGATCCGACAAACAAGGCGATTACTGCTGTTGACTGGTTTGCCCAAGAGAAATAGCGCCATAACAGGTTAAAATCAATTTGGGTAAGGGCAATCGATATAGCGAATAATGGAAGTGCGATCCACAGACGATTGATTATTTTTTTCTGTGGGAAACGAATATAATCTGCAATAATCATACGTGCGCTGCGGAATGCTGTATCTCCTGACGTGATTGGCAGGATAATAACTCCAAGTACTGCCAACGTACCACCAATAGCACCAAGCATTAAGGTAGAAGCTTCACTTACAACAGCTGCTGTTCCGCCATTTGCAAGCAGTTCGTTTAGGCCAACTGGTCCGTCGAAAAGACTCATGGCTGCTGCTGCCCAAATCATGGCGATGATTCCTTCTGCGATCATCATGCCGTAGAAAATTTTACGACCTTGCTTCTCCCCTTTTGTGGTACGAGAAATGATTGGCGTTTGTGTTGCATGGAATCCAGAGATAGCTCCACATGAGATGGTTAAGAATAACAATGGAAAGATTGGTGCATTATCCGGATGGAAATTTGCCAATGTAAGTTCCGGGATTGGAGCACCTCTTACAATCATTCCAACTGCCACGCCGATTGCACTAATTACGAGCAAGGCACCAAAGATTGGGTAAACTCGTCCGATAATTTTATCAATTGGTAGCAGGGTTGCCAGTAAATAATAAACAAAAATGGCGCCGATAATATATCCTAGTGCAACCCAGCCATTCATTAGATTATAAAGTAAATCTGCTGGTGCGGTTACAAAAACAGTAGCAACTAATAATAGCAACAACACAGCGAAACCGTTTACAATATGTTTCATAAATCTACCTAGAAATTTTCCAGCAAGCTCAGGTAAATGGGCTCCCCTGTTTCGGATGGAAATCATTCCTGTTAAGTAATCATGTACAGCTCCGGCAAAAATACAGCCCACCACGATCCATATGAAAGCAACTGGTCCGTATAATGCGCCCATTATTGGACCAAAAATCGGACCAACACCAGCTATATTTAATAATTGAATCAAAGAGTTTCGCGGTGTACTCATTGGCATATAGTCTACACCATCACCACTTGTGTAAGCAGGTGTTACCCTCTCCTCTCTCACTCCAAATATCTTTTCTACTATTTTTCCATACGTGAAGTACCCTATAATTAAAAGTAAAATACCAGCTAAAAATGTATACATAATATTACCCTCTCTTCCGATGTATGCGATTACATACAGTGTAAGACATAAACCAATGAAAAGGCTTTATTTAGCGTAAGATGTTGCAAAGGGAGATTGAAATGCATTAGCGGACAATCAAGATGCACAGCTAGAGCTAGTCTCACAGTTCCAGCTTACTGCGAAGTGCTTTGACATAGTTACGACTCACCGCTAATGCTTCTTCTTTCCCTTCTAATTTTAATTGGTAGGCACCATTAAACCATGGTGTCAGCATTTTTACATAGGAAAGGTTCACCACATAGCTTTTATGTATACGAAAAAATTCAAAGCCAGCAAGCCTTGCTTCCAAATCTTTTAAGGTGGTACGAACGTGGTATTCCTTATCATCTGTTAAGATCTTGGTAAACTTTTCTTCACGGGACAAATAAAGAATATCGTCTGGATTAAGATAATGAATTTCCCCATTCGTTTCAATCGACAGCTTTCCTTTCGCTACTATGGTCTGCTCATCGGCAGTAAACAACCGCTTTTCCACACGGGAAATCGTTTCCTGTAGCTGCTCTTCTTCATAGGGTTTTAATAGATAATCAAGCGCCTCAAGGCGAAAAGCGTCTGCCGCAAACTGTGGGTATGCTGTTGCAAAAATGATGAGCGGTGCTTTCTTTAATTCCTGTAATACTTTGGCCGCTTCCATCCCGTTCATTTTCGGCATCTCGATATCTAGAAAAACAACGTCTGGCTTCAAGGTAAGACTCTTCACAATCGCATCCTCTCCCGATTCCGCCTCCCCTACTACGCGAATATGTTCAAAGTCACCTAACAGGTGGACTAGTTCCTCGCGTGCGTAGCGCTCATCATCCACAACGAGTACATCAATTTGTTTCATTCATTCATTCCCCCCATTCCAATTGGCAGATTTAAGCTAATTCTAGTACCATGACCTGGCTTGCTATCTATTTGAATGCCTGCCCGCAACCCAAACGTCATCGTTAATCGTCTGTTGACATTATACAAACCAATACCTGTCCCTGTTTCGGATTCAAGCTGTGTTTCGCCTAAGTTCTTTAACTTGCTCTCTTTAATCCCTACCCCATTGTCTTCAACTATAATGACGATCCTGTCCTTTTCTCGCTTAATGGAGATATGGACAAGTGCGTCTTTTTCCATTTCCTTAATTCCATGCTTGACCGCATTTTCGACTAGTGGCTGCAGTGCTAAAGGTGGAATATTGTTATCAAGTACCGATTCGTCGATGTCATAGGTGACGTGTAATTTGTCTACAAACCTCGATGATTCGATTTCCAGGTATGCCTTCACATGCTCCAGTTCTTGTCTTAAGGAAACAATCTCAGCGGTCGTTCCAGCTAGGTTTTGCCTAAAGAAATGGGAAAGAGACATTAAAAGCTTTCGTGCCTTTTTTGGATCGGTACGAATTAAGGATACAATGATATTTAAGGAATTAAACAGGAAATGTGGGCTAATTTGCGCCTGTAATGCTTTAATTTCTGCCTCTTTTGCTAACTGGTAAGCTTTTTCGGTGTCTGCTAGCTCTACCTGTGTACTTAACAAGGAGCTGAGACCAGAGATAAGCTCCAAATTTACATTGGTGATGTGTTTTTCCGACTGGAAATAGACCTTCAGTGTTCCGATAACTTCATTACGGCTTTTTAATGGCGCCATGACGACCGCACCGAGCGGACAACCTTCCACACTGCAATGAATTGTTTCATCATTGGCGACGACAAGTTTCCCATGCTGAATTACCTCTTTTGTGAGTTTCGTGCGAATTGGTGTATTTGCTACATGGTGATCACTTGCCAGTCCGACATGCGCCAAAATAAGTTCCTTGTCGGTAATCGCAACGGCACTCGGATTTATTTCTTTATATAAAATCGAACAGACAGCTAATGCCGATTGGTTGGTCATCCCCTGCCTCAAGTAACCGATCGTCTGCTCAGCAATGCGCAACGTTTTTTGAGCCTGCTCGGCGCTTGCATTTTCTTTTTCTTTTACAACATTTTGCACAATTAACAAGAAAATTGCTGTCCCAAGGCCGTTTGCCAATATCATGGGAATTCCAATGATCTGTACTAGTGTCCACGCCATCTCAAATGGTTTGGAAAGAATTAAGATAATGAGCATTTGAACCGACTCTGCAAGTGCGCCAATCAAAAATGCTGTTGGGAGCTTTAAATATTTCCCTTTCTTTCTGAAGTAACCAGCCATAGCGCCAGCAATGACACTGGCTAAACTACAGGAAATAGCAGTAAAACCGCCGAGCGTTAGGCGGTGGATCCCTGCTATAAGTCCAGCTCCTATTCCTACTCGATAGCCTCCTAAAAGGCCAGCAATGACTACCCCTATCACACGAGAATTGGCGATTGCTTCCTCTGCAGCGAGATCCATTGTGACACTATCAAATAGTAGAGTCCCTGTGTTAAGGGCCACACCATAATACGTTCCCATAATGCCAAATAACCCAAAAAAGAGAATGGCAGTAAACTGCTTTCTATTATTTAGCTGATCTTGATGAATCATGTCCTGGAAAAAGCGAAAACGTGTCAGCACAAAAGCAACTGCTACCAAAATACCAATTCGCTCTAGCATCGTTATGAGTAAATCAATCAATGCTCGCACCTCACTAAACATCCGTAAAATAAATTCTTAGCTTATCATATCACATTATCAAATACGATCTTAACAAGCAGTGACAAAATGGTATCATGGCATTAGGGATTTTTTTCTAAGGAGGAGTTAAATCAATGAAATTATTTGGAGCTATCTTTTTTAGTAGCATTTTAGGGTATATCCTACTCCATTTTAATGTTTTTGGTATCGTAATTGCATTTGGCATTATCGCAGGGTCGCTATTCTATGGTATTAGCCAGTTACTATCTATTAAAGAAAAACTAACAATGATTAGTAAACATCTTGATTTAAAAGAGGAAAAAGTTGAGGTGAGTGATGAAGAGATTGAGAGAGAATTAGAAAGTTTTTCTAAGAATCGAGGATGAGTGATGAAGTGTTATCCTCCAGAAATGCTAATGATGAGGAAAGTGTTTAAATCATCGCTACGGAAAATTTTACGCTTTCCAGGGGCGGCTGCTAAGTCTCCTCGTGCTTTACGCACTACGGGGCCTTATCTAGGCCTTTTCTCCCCTAGGAGTCTACAAATTTTCCTCCGCTGGATGTTGTGTCCTTTATCTCCTAATCTTTAACTATTAAACTCGAGTCCTATAACATGTATCTGGTTGGGTGATATACACTTCTGTTAGAAAAACTACACGATATCCTTCAATTAAATTGAATTGTAGAAAGAAAGTGAATAGAATAATACTATAAATTGCATACGCTGGGGGAGCATTTTCATGATTATTCGAGAAATAGAAGTAAAAGATAACCAAAGAATAGAACATATTATCAAACTTTCATTAGAATCATTTAATTTAGACATTCCGGGAACAGCATACTTTGATCCGCAACTAGCAAGCTTGGCGCAATTTTACCAGCAACTGGCAACGGCTAATTATTGGGTTGCTGTCAATGAACAAGACGTGGTCGTCGGTGGTGTTGGCATTGGTCCATATGGACAGTCCGCAGACGTGTGTGAACTTCAAAAGCTTTACATCGCACCAGAAGTTCAAGGAATAGGACTGTCAAAAAAGCTGATGAATGTGGCTCTTACATACGCGAAGGAACATTACTCATATTGTTACTTAGAAACATTAGACAAGCTCAAGGTAGCAAATTCCTTATACAATAAATTAGGCTTTGAGCTGCTTGATCAAGCACTAGAGGGATCTGATCATGATGCAATGGATGCTTGGTATATGAAAAAATTGAAATAAGAGGGATCAATAATGAATAAGTATTTTAAAAATGTGCTGGCTATTGTAGTAATTTCTGCTTTGTTACTATTTGTATTTAATTACTGGCTTGGTATTAATCTAATTGACAAGTCATTATTCTGTTAGTCGGGATTTATGCAATTTATCTAAATATGCACGCGATAGTGTTGAAACAGAGAGATTCCTGAATCGGATAGGATCCAATAAGAAACATGTCATTTTTGGGAAAGGATTTTTTATTTGCTTGTACTTTTAGGCATCGTTTTAATTATCATGTCTACCTTTTTATTCATCCTCGGTTATGCTTACTTGAATAACAAAGCAGAAGACCTGCTTCTTTGGCGTATCACCGGGAAGTCAAAAAACATAAAGGATAAAGAGGCATATATGAAACAGCAAGGAAAACAAGCCATCCTTAACGGGTTTATTTTCCTGTTCGTGCCAATATCTTATATTTGATAGAAACGCTTGAACTAGACCCAAAACTTCTCTATATTTGGCTAGTAGTTATGGCTAGCATAACCGTTATAAATGGTATCCAGGTTAGAAGGTTTATGAAGTAAGGTGAATTTCACATCCTCTTTTTTTCCTTCGCTAATCCACCATCTTATCAAAAAAACAGCCTCAAGGATTTTCTCCCCTAAGGCTGTTTCTCTATTCTATTTTAAAATGCTTTCTTTACAGCGTCATGCACTTCCTGCAAGGTTTTCCCCATGCCTGACTCCACTGCTGCTACATAAGCCCCTTCAACTAAAGGACCTTCAACAAGGAGAGCCTTCTCTGTCTCGTTCATTTCGATTGCCATTTCCGCATTCATCTTGGCGCTACCGATATCATAAAATAACAGCACGCCTTCTCCCTTGTCTGCTTCCGCTATCGCGCTTGTGATTTTCTCAATACTAGTACCAATCTCACCGTCATCTGTACCACCGGCTGTTTCAATTGGTACGTCTGTCATTACCTGACGAATTAGATCTTTGAGACCTTCCGCTATTTTAGGGCTATGAGAAATCAGGACAATACCTACATAAGAACTCATCGATTATGCACGCTCCTTTAGTACATCACTTAATGCTTCAAATAAATAGAAGGAAGAGGCAGAACCTGGATCAATATGTCCCTGTGACTTGTCTTTAAAATAAGCGGCACGCCCTTTTGTGGCCAGCATATCCTTCGTATTCTCCATTGCCTGCTTTGCTGTCTCTGATAAAACCTCTGCTGTAAAATCTTGCTCTTCCGTGAGCGCTTCGGAAACCGGGTACCACACATCAACCATGGTTTTTTCTCCAGCTTCTGCCTTACCACGTTGTTTTACCCCTGCGACTGCCTGTTCTATCCCGTTAACAAAAGCCTCATATGAGACCGTTTCGGCACCTTTCACGGCAGTCGAGAGTTTTAAAAAGGCTGTTCCAAATAATGGGCCAGACGCACCACCCACTTTTGACATGAGCGTCATGGCAACATCTTTTAGCACATCTGCAGGTGTCTCATAGGTTTCCTTTGTTACCTTATTTTCGACTTCTTGAAAGCCCCTTGCCATATTAATCCCATGGTCGCCGTCCCCTATCGGTTGATCCAATGTCGTTAAATAAGGTTTGTTTTCCTGCATTTTTTCATTTGTTTTTTTCATCCAGTCTACTATGAGTTGTACGTCTAATCCCATTGCGAATTCTCCTTTCTTTGTTGACCAATATTAGCTACGAAAAGCAGGAGCATCTGAATCGGCATCCAGCAATGTTTTTAGCTCATCATCCAGCTTGAGTAAGGTGACAGAACATCCTGTCATCTCAAGTGCTGTCATGTACTCTCCGACAAATGTCTTGTACACGGTAATACCTTTCTCTTTCAGTATTTCCTGTACCCGTTTATTTACAATGTACAGCTCCATTTCTGGTGTAGAACCAAGACCATTAATCATCACAGCAACATCTTCGCCTGTAGTATAATCAAGATCTTGTAATACTTTTGCGGTTAATTCCTCTGCTATTTGGTCTGCGCTGGCTATTTCCTTCCGCTCTATCCCAGGCTCGCCATGAATTCCAATGCCGATCTCCATTTCATCGTCTTTCAATTCAAAGCTTGGACTCCCAGCTGCCGGGACAGTACATGGTTTTAATGCCATCCCCATGGAGCGGACGTTGGCAACCACTTTTTCTCCAACCTGTTTCACTTCTGTTAAAGATCCACCAGACTCTGCTTTTGCGCCTGTAATTTTATGGACAAAGACTGTTCCTGCAATACCTCGTCGGCCAGTCGTAAACGAACTATCTTCTACTGCAACATCATCATTGACGACGACATACTGAACATCAATACCTTCAGCTTCTGCTAGTTCTGCCGCCATTTCAAAGTTTATAACGTCTCCTGTATAATTCTTTATAACAAGAAATACGCCCGACCCACCATCTACTGCCTTGATCGCTTCCAATACTTGATCTGGTGTTGGCGAGGTAAACACTTCACCTGCTACTGCAGCATCAAGCATTCCTTTTCCAACATAGCCAGCATGTGCTGGCTCATGGCCGCTTCCTCCACCACTGACAATCCCTACTTTTCCTTGGACTGGTGAATCTTTTCTAGCAAGAACCATTGTCTCAGGTACTTGCTTTAGTGCTTCTGGGTAGGCTGCTACCATTCCTTGCACCATGTCTTGTACAACTTGATTTGGATCGTTAATAATTTTTTTCATTATCTTCTCTCCTCTTCCATTAAAGTTTGCAATGAATCAAGCAATCATGCACGTTAGCTATTAATGTGCTTCTTTTCGATTTCTTTTACTCTGTCATTTTCCATTGTATATGAGAAAGAGGAAGTCTCTACTTACCTTTGTTTATAAAGATAAATGGAGCTTCCCCTTTCCTTTCCCTTTACGGGTTTCTATTTAAACGTTCTTGTAGACTCCACTGCTTTTTCCCAACCAGAATAAAGGCTGTTACGCTTCTCTTCTTCCATATCAGGTTCAAACGTTTTTTCGATATTCCACTGTTTCGCAATTTCCTCTTTATCTTTCCAATACCCTACTGCCAATCCAGCTAAATAAGCAGATCCAAGTGCAGTTGTCTCCTGGACAACTGGGCGTTCAACAGGTACATCTAGCATGTCACTTTGGAATTGCATAAGGAAATCATTTTTCACAGCTCCACCATCTACACGCAAGGTTTTTAAATCAATTTCAGAGTCTTTAATCATCGCATCCAATACATCTTTTGTTTGATATGCAAGTGATTCTAACGTTGCGCGGACAATGTGGTCCTTTGTAGTCCCACGAGTAAGCCCGAACATAGCGCCCCTTGCATCACTATCCCAATACGGTGTGCCAAGTCCAACGAATGCCGGTACCATGTACACACCATCTGTAGAATCTACATTGGTAGCAAGCTGCTCACTTTGTGGTGCGCTTTCAATTACTTTCAAGCCATCACGTAACCATTGAATCGCAGAGCCGGCAACAAAAATACTACCTTCTAATGCATACTCGACTTTTCCATCAACACCCCAAGCAAGTGTTGTTAACAATCCATGCTCAGATTTAACGCCTTCTTCGCCAGTATTCATGAGCATGAAACAACCAGTTCCATATGTGTTTTTAGCCATGCCTTTTTCAAAACACGCCTGACCAAATAATGCTGCCTGTTGGTCTCCTGCGATACCTGCAATTGGCACTTCATGGCCAAAGAAATGATAAGAAGCGGTATTCGCGTACACTTCAGACGATTGCTTCACCTCTGGTAGCATGCTTTTCGGTACAGTTAGAATATCAAGCAATTCATCGTCCCATTTTAAATCATAGATATTAAACATAAGGGTTCTTGATGCATTAGAGTAATCGGTGATATGTGTTTTTCCACCGGAAAGCTTGTAAACAAGCCAGCTGTCAATTGTTCCAAATAACAGATCACCATTATCTGCTTTCTCTCTTGCACCTGCTACATTATCCAAAATCCATTTCACTTTTGTTCCAGAGAAATATGGATCAAGTAGTAAACCTGTTTTCTTATTGAAAAGTTCATTGTGTCCTGCTTCTCTTAGCTCTCGACAAATACCTTCTGTTTGTCTTGATTGCCAGACAATCGCCTGATAAATCGGCTTCCCTGTGTTTTTATTCCAGACAACAGCTGTTTCACGTTGGTTCGTGATTCCGATACCAGCTATATCTGTTGGTTCAGCATCTGCTTTACGAAGCACGTCCGCGATACAGGCAAGTACGGAAGTCCAGATTTCATTTGCATCATGCTCTACCCAACCTGGCTGTGGGAAAAACTGCTGAAATTCCTTTTGTGCTGTTTCTACGATTTCTCCGTCATGATTAAATAAAATGGCTCGTGAACTCGTTGTCCCTTGATCAATGGATAAGATATATTTTTTACTCATTATAATTCCCCCTTAAGAAATTTTTTGTTCTACTTTATTTGCTGTGCTTTTTCCTTTTTTCAATTCAGCATTCGCTGCACCAATGAATAGGATTGCTACCAATGCGCTCATTATCCAGAAGAGAGCACCGAAGTTTCCTAGAAACATAGCATTATAGAATACTGCTCCGTAGATACCTCCAAGAATTGGTCCTACAACCGGAATCCAAGAATACCCCCAGTCAGAACCGCCTTTTCCTGGTATAGGAAGAAGCGCATGCGCGATACGTGGACCCAAATCCCTTGCAGGGTTAATCGCATAACCTGTAGCTCCACCGAGTGACATCCCGATTGCAATGATAAGAGCACCAACGATAATTGGGTTCAAACCTTCTGTGAATTCGTTTGCACCGATGAATAAAAGTCCCATTAATAAAGCGAAGGTTCCAACCATCTCACTAATTAGATTCGAGAATGGGCTACGAATTGCTGGATCTGTAGCAAACACGGCCAGCTTTGCACCTTGATCTTCTGTCTCTTTCCAATGTGGTAAGTAATTAAAGAATACGATTGCTGCCCCAATCATGGCACCAATTAATTGTGCTGTAATGTATAATGGTACGTCCGCCCACGGAAATTCACCAATTGCGGCAAACCCGAGCGTTACGGCAGGGTTTAAATGTGCTCCTGAAAAATTCCCAACGGCATAAACACCTAAAGCAACGGCAAGCCCCCAGCCTATTGTAATGACTACCCAGCCAGCACCTTCTGCTTTGGTTTTCTTCAAGACAACGCCACCTACTACACCGCCACCAAAAATGATTAAAATCATCGTACCAATAAGTTCTGCTAAAAACTCGGACATGTAAAACACCCCTTTATGTTCATTAATAGTTAATCGCCAACGGTTAAAGACCCACACTTTAACAGACATACTCCTAGCAAGGAATATCTATTAAAGTGTGGGTCTCCATATCTCCGCCACATAATTAACTTGTGCTTTCATCATAAACCAAACTGAAAGCGGTGTCAATTGAATTTAATAAATTATTCCTAGATTATTAGATTTCTTTCTTACTAGCCTCATACCTTTGTACCGTATACCAGTCTTTACAAGCAGAAAGTCTCACATGGATTGCCCCCCTTCTATCTCAAATAAGGTACAAGCGTTATTAGTTTATGTAACTAGATTAAAAATAATACCGTAGCTATCTCATGCTTTAAGTGGTGTTTCCCCGCAAATAACGACATATATTTCCCGGGAAATGAAACTGTTTTGTAGTGCAAGTTTCCTAGATTGTCTATGCTCCAAGGCATAAAAAAACCATTCCAATGTTAGGAATGGTTTACAAGTAAATCGCTCGTTTCGGCTTTATCTTTGTCACGCTTAGCTAGTCTGACAAGAAGATACACAATAGGAGTATCTACAATGGCAACAAGCAGTTTAAAACAATATTGTGTGGCAATCATTCCAAGTAAAACGGCAGTTGGCACTGTTCCCCAGAATGCAATGGTGATAAAGATGCTCGTATCCACCAGCTGACTCGTCATGGTGGAGAGATTGTTACGTAGCCATAGCTTACTATTACCATGCTTCTTTTTTAGGCGATGAAACAAGCTGACATCCAAGTGCTGACTGGCCAAATATGATAATAGACTTGCTAGCATCACACGGAAGCTACCACCTAGAATGATTTCGAATTCTGTCTGTACTGTAAAGACTGGTGCCGCTGGTAACTCGATTGCAATAAATACAAAAACGAGTACGAGGATTTGTGTCAGAAAGCCTGCCTGAACTGTTTTCCTTGCAGCTTGCTTCCCGTATACCTCCCCAATAACATCCGTGATGATAAAAGTAATTACATATACGATAACCGCTGCCGGTAAAATAAACTCTCCGATTGCAAAGAGTTTTACACCTAGAATATTAGATACTATTAATAGTCCTGCAAATAAAGCATTTAGATATAAATACATTTTTTTCTCTCCTCTCTAATGAGAAGAACTTAGCAACCCTCTATTATCGATTGTCTACTTTTTCTGGATAAAGATCATGATTCATTAGTCGTTGCTCTGCCATTTTTTCATACTTTGTTCCAGGCTTCCCATAGTTACAATAGGGATCGATCGAGATGCCACCACGAGGGGTGAATTTACCCCACACTTCGATATACCTAGGATCCATTAAGTTAATCAAATCGTTCATGATCACATTAATACTGTCCTCATGAAACCCACCATGGTTACGAAAGCTAAACAAATACAGTTTTAGAGCCTTACTTTCTACCATTTTCACATCGGGAATATAGCTTATGTATAAGGTAGCGAAATCTGGCTGTCCTGTCATCGGACAAAGCGTCGTAAATTCAGGACAATTAAATTTCACAAAGTAGTCTCTGTCCTGATGGTTGTTTTCAAAGATTTCTAGCACATCAGGATTATAGTCAAACGCATAAGTTGTTCCCTGACTTCCAAGCAGTGTTAGTTCGGAAAGATCTTGTTCTTTCATCGTATTTACCTCCTCTTACTATTTTTCACATCAAAAAAGCCATGTACCTACTAAGGCACATGGCTCGATTCGCATCATCTGTCCTTAGTTTTTTATAGAGGGTTTAAGCTAAGAACCTCTCGCATTGTTACCTGACATATTATATCGATTGGCCATAACACTGTCAATGCAATTATGATTGTGGTTTGTCCCCTACAAGCACCATTGTCCATTCATGCACTTCATAATTTCGTGCACCTTTTTCAACATACGGATCTGCTTTAACTAATGCTTCTGCTTCTTCTAGACTATCAGCCTGGTAAATGACAAGTCCACCAGCACCGTCTGTAAATCTACCTTTGGCAAATACCTTTCCCTGTTCCTCCATCTCTTCCAAATAGGCTAAATGGTCATGACGATACTTTTTACTTTTTTCCTCGTCTTTCATTGGCAACGATGCCGCATAGTAATTCATTATGTTCTCCCTTTCTATTTCTAGCATATCTCTTATTTTGTCGTTTTTCTCGCCACATGGCAAGTGGAATTATTTCGGCTTCAAAGTAAGTTCCTCGCCATTGAATGACTTAAGATTTGTTTCATGATAGTTTCCGTACACCCAATCCTCCAACTGGTCATCATACCAGTCACTTTTAAAATGCCCGGATTGCCCTGGACCGACGATATGATAGCCTTTCTCCATGTCATTGGAATCAATCACAAATCGCCAGGATGCCCCGTGATCGACCATCCCTGTCTTTTTCTCATAGCTTGCTGCCATTGGTGTAACACTACTTCCCCCGACTTCCATCGGCTTTTCATTATTGAAGAAAAAGGCCAGGACAGGATTAATTCCAGAGAGTGGATGGACAAATTGAATCTGGTGATAGTCTCCCCATCGCCATTCATTTATCGCGTCCCCATACTCTTCCTGTAGCTTCTCTATCGTTTTACTAAATGTTTCTCCCAATAGCCCTTCTATCCCGCCTTCTTCCTCGACCCAAATAGAAGTATCACCACGAAGCGCGGTTCGTAACAATTCATCTGTTGTTTGTCCTTTACCAGAAAACATGCCCATCATGTTGCGTGGTATATCTTTATATAATCGGTTTTCGATCTCCTCCATCCAGTGGTGATAAAGGAGGGCTTGGGAACTTTCGACATCATCTTCATAGTCCCATTTTCGTAACAGCTGGATAGCCTGTTGCTCAGTGTCCGTAAGATCTGTTCCACTTAAAGTCTCTGCGAAAAGCGGGACAAATTCTCTTGCTCGTAAATTTTTAATATCCATCTGTAATGCCATCATGTCTTCTGCTGTTAGGTTTGTTCCTGCTTCTAACACTTCAGAAATACGTTCATACCTGTAAGGTTGTGCCCAAACGTTGCTTATATGGTACGGATAACTGTCTCCAGTAATTTTATTGTTCGCTGTGGCAATATAGCCTTTTTCCGGATTCACTACACGAGGCAGCTCATCAAACGGAATAAATCCTTTCCATTCATTTTCTGCTTCCCATCCAGCTAATGGAAGCAAAGCATCTTCCCCATTCTCATAAATGGGAATATTCCCGTTAGCCTTATAGGCAATGGTGCCATACTTATCGGCAAACACAAAATTCTGTGCTGGGGCAAGAAACTTCTCTAGACCTGTTTCGAATTGCTCCCAATCAGCTGCTTTATTAATAGACAAAATCGCTTCCAGCTCTGTTGTCGCATCCAAGGCTGTCCATCTTAAAGAAAGAACGGTATCTTTGCCTGTGTCCTCAGCAAATTCGGAAATAATTGGACCATGCCTTGTTTCGATCACGTCATAATCGATTGTTTCTTCATCTTTTACTTTAATTGGTTCTTCAATAACATTTGCTTCTTCCCAGCTATCTTCATAAAGAAATGCTGTGTCGTTTTCCGGGCTACGCTTTTCGACATATAGCTGTTGCACGTCCGGCCCTGTATTGGTTACGCCCCAGGCTATATCCTCGTTATGGCCAAGAATAATTCCCGGTACTCCAGCGAAAATAACGCCACTTACATTCATTTCCTCTGCTTGTAAATGCATTTGAATCCAAATCGAAGGAGTTGCTAATCCCAAATGCGGGTCATCCGCAAGCAGGGGCATGCCTGAAGCTGTTTTATCACCGCTAACCACCCAGTTATTGCTCCCATTAAACGTATGAGGGATGACTGCCTTCTCAAAACTACTAGCAATATCCAGTTCCCCTTCCCCGATAATAGTCGGCTTATCTTTCGGGTATGCTGGGAAAAGTTCTAATGCCTTCTCCTCCTCAAATGTTTCTAATAGGTAGTGATTAAAGGCTTGGCTTTCCCAATGTCCGCCTAAATCGAATGCCATATACTTTCCAATCGTTAGGGAGTCCAATGGTGTCCATTCAGCTGGCTTGGACCCCATCAACGTAAACTCAATTGGTAAACTGTTTTCTTCAGTTGCTTCTTTAATATAGGCATTAACGCCATCTGCAAAGCTCTGCAGAACAGCTTTGGATTCGTCGGTATATAGCTCATATGATTTCTCAGCCGCTCTTCTTAGACCCAAAGTACGGAAGTATTTATCATTGTCCACTGCTGCTGTACCTACGATTTCACTTAATGTTCCTGAAGCTTGGCGACGCGACATTTCCATTTGAAAAATCCGTTGTTGAGCCTGCACATATCCTTGAGCCATATATAAGTCATGCTCTGTGGTTGCGCTAATATGTGGCACTCCTTGTTCATCTGTCACGACTGTTACCTCATTCTGTAATCCTGCCAGGTCAATTTCTCCATCAACTTGTGCCAGAGAACGGTTTATGTATGCGTTTACAAAAAATAAGGTGATAAGTAGAATAATTATGATTATGCCAGTAGTTATCAGGACTCGCTTTCTCCATTTTTTCTTTTTTGTTTCTTGGATTACTTCTATACTTTGTGCCTCCACCGTCATTCCCCCAATTAAATTTTCTCTATGATATAGCTTATTCGCCATAATTTAGAATAATCCTGCTCATTCCGGTGTTTGGTCGACTGGAAATGCTATATGTTTGATATACAATTTTAACAATGAAACATGGTTTTACAGTTAGCCATACTGTTAAATATAGACCGCCTACTTTGATTAATAACCCCTTACTTCCTCTGTGATAGATTCATTTTTCGGTGTACCATAACCTAATGTATTACTACCAATACAGTTATGAACAATTTAATATAATTCTTTTTTTCTGTTTACTTTACAGCTATAATATAATAAATTAGGAATAGTATGAAAATATTAGGGAATTATACATAGAAAATTTCTCATCATAGTATTAAAGCCTAGCAAAATACCATTTTCATGGAAAGAACAAGTAAAACTAAAGTGCGGCACAGCAGAGAATATCTTTGCATAAAGTGAAACTTCAATTAGTGGGGGTTTTCATTCTTCCCCTACTGATTGTTAGTTGAACGAATCGGGTGTTAGCGTCCGTTTGCTCCCACTAAAAACTAACTGTTTCACTTCATGTTTTGAAGTGGGAGTCTTACGTCCGGTTGCACCGGGATAAAAAGGGGAAATGAAATGATTCGATCTTTATTTAAACATGAATTTATGCTCATGCTAAAAAGCAGGAAAAATAATATTTTTATTGGTTTTCTATTTATATTGCTGCTTGCCTTCTGTTTTATTATTCAGCCCAATCAGGAAACCGTAGATTCTTTTAACCCCAATCTTGAAGACCAGGAGCTAGAACTGATGGCCATACAGCAAGAAGCGAGGATGGCCAGAGGCTCAACGGGGTTTGGTAATTTTACCGGTAATTCGATATATGCAACAACAGCATATAACTACCATTTACATAACAAGATGAAACATGCCTACGAAGATGGAGACTTTACAAGGTTTTTACATCTGCTCATGTATTCCCATGAATCAGGTTTCAGCAGCTTCCTTGACGATGTGGCACCTCAGTTTGCCATGTCTCCTTCCCCAGTGAAAGACCAGATGCATTTATTTCATCAAACATTGTTTAATTATGAGGCTCATTTAGAACAGGATGAGCGGATAACTTACCCTATGATTGAACAAAAAACAGCTGTACAAACGTTGCAACATGCACTTTTGAGTCCAGTCACGTATCTTATTTTATTTACAGTCATTTTTTTCAGCAGTGATATCGTAACACAGAATCGTAGTTACAGAACTTTGCTGCAAGGCCTTCCTATGTCATGGTATCGGATGTTAAATGTAAAATCGTTTACCTCTTTCACGTATACTTTAGCTGTCTTATTCCTATTAATGCTCACCGGATTAGGGATCATAACATTTATAAACGGGGTTGGTTTTTTTAACATTTCCATTCCTGTTGTAACAGCCGCAGGAAACATTATGAGGGAAAATTATGCGTTTATTGCTTTCGGTGAATTTTTACTGAAAGCATGTAGTCTGGTGGTTATTCTGATTTACCTTTTCACTCGATTAAGCACATTACTTAGCCTACTATTCAAAAATCAGTGGATTGTCCTGTTTATCGGAACGATTGTATTATTTTCCGAGCGATTCTACTATTCCAGATCTACAAGAAACCTATTCGGAATGGATGTCAGCAACTTTCCGCAAACCTATTTTGAATTTGGTAATGTTGTAACAGGGGAAAAAACCTTCCTACTTAATCTCGATACAATCACGTATACAAAAGGAATTACAGTACTATTAATCACACTTATTCTGCTAGAAATCACGTTGTTTTTCGTATCAAAGCTAATCAATAAACGTAGGTTTTACGCTTAGCCCTACATTGAAGCCATATATAAGGATGGAAATATTATGTTCTGGAAGTATTTTCTTTTTGAAACTAAATTAATGGTACGCAACCGTAAGAATTTATTTTTGGGTGCGCTTCTCGCACTCTTTTTTCCCATTTTCTTTTTTTATTACAGTGACACGGAAGTAGAAACAATAGAAAGTGAAAAAAGAAGTGAGCAGGCGATGATTGAGGCCACTTTTGATTCATTTCCTATGTCACAGGAAGAAACACCTGAAGGAGCAGAGATTCATGAAATTTACCTGGAGCAGTCTTCTTTAGTCAATTATCAGCTCTACTATTTAGCCTTCGTTGGGTTGGATGAAACGAATGAAGAATATATAGAAAACGGTCTCCAGTTAAATGAATTACGATTGCGTACCCATGAGTTGGACAACCAGGGAATCCCTCCGCAATATATAATTCCGAAAGAAGAAGTTTTACAAAGTAATGCATTTTTGCAATATGCGCTGGAAAATCAAATCCAGCTTGAGCCGGATCCTTTTGTGGCAACAAATTATCTCATTCATGCATTTAGTATACTTAGCGGATTGTTTTTTCTATTATTTATGATGATCAGCGGCAGCGAAATACTTTTGTATGAAGAAAAACATCAGACCGTAATGAAGGGCTTCCCACTCTCTTTTATGAATAAAATACACGCAAAAGTAATCATTCACTTTTTGTATATGATGGTCTTTTTGACAGCTGGGATTATAGTAGGAGGTTATATCGCTGCTCGGGAGGCAGGTCTTGGAAACTTATCCTACCCTGTTATGATTTTCATGAACAATGACTATGTGGCGATACCTGCATTGCAATATTATATGTATATACTTCTCGCAATTGCCCTTATTGTCATCGTACTTTATTATACTGCCGCCCTCTTTAATACGATTTTCAAGAGTGCGTATGCCACTGTATTGCTAGCACTAGTTATTTTTTACATCCCTGATCTATCCTTAATGATTGGATGGAATACAGTTTGGTTGCACCCGATTAAAGTTCTTGATATTGCAGGGGTTCTCTCAGGTAATATCGCTGTCCAATTCGGGAATGAACAGATAGATTATGGCTATGCGATGCTTTGGCTCGCTGTTTTCGCGATAATGATTGCTGGTGTTCTGAAACTCATACAGTGGCGTTCATATAAAGTGAAACTTCAATCAGTGGAGGTTCATTCTTCCCCCACTGATTGTTAGTTGAACGAATCGGGGTGTTAACGTCCGTTTACTTCCACTTAAACATCACTGTTTCACCCCATGTTTTGAAGTGGGAGTCTTATGGACGGTTGCACCGGGATAAAGGAAGCATCAGAATACGGGAGGAGAAGCGACATGCTTAAATTAAAAGATGTATCTGTAGCTTATAAAGATAAAAAAGTACTTGATAAGCTCTCATTGACAGCGGAGCAAGGTGAAGTTATCGGTTTAGTCGCACCAAATGGGACAGGGAAAACCACCTTGTTTAATGTCATTGCCAATTTTTTAAAACCAAATAGCGGGACGGTAAGCTTTCACGAAAAACATTCCTACAGATCGGAAAAAGAAGAAATACGTATTCATAAACAGCTGGCAACATTCCCTGATCAAAGTGATTTATTTGAGGAATTATCTGGGATTGACCATCTGAAATTGTATGCAAATATGTGGCAGAAAACAACAAAGCATGTCCCTTCCATCGTAGAAGCATTACATATGACAGGTTATGTAAAAAAGAAGGTGCGTACGTACTCTCTCGGGATGCGTCAACGACTGTGTTTTGCCATGATGGAAGCTGCTGACACACCGATGATGCTTATGGATGAAGTCATGAATGGACTTGACTTGTCCAACGTGGCATTAATATCTCAACGGTTAAATGACTTGAAAAAAAAGGAAAAATTGATTTTTGTAGCTTCCCATTTGTTAGAGAACTTGGATTTATATGCGGATCGGGTGTTGTTTTTAAAAGACGGCAAAATTATTCACGAACAGCATTTTCATGGAGACGGTGATGCGTTTATTAAAATTTCACTGGAAAAGGAGCAGTATCAGCATATTAAAAATACATACAGTCTGCCTGATGATTATCACTTCATTGCGAATCATTTACTATGTATTCCAATTAAAGATATGGTCATGGATAGTCAAGCAGAATGGATGAATCGGCTCCTTCCATTTAACCGGGAAATTACGATTGGGCCACTTGGAACCATCGAATACTATGAAAAATATTTTCATAGTTAGATTCTATTAGCATAAGGAAAAGTGGAGGAGGTTTGAACGTATTGCGTGTTTTATGGTTAATTATGTTTCTTTTCATTAGTTTGCTATTTTTATCCGGCTGCACATCTCCTGTTTCCCAAGCCGCACCTTCTGAAGAAGCAAAGAGCTACCAGGAAAATCATGAGATTATTGGAGATGAAAAAGAAGAAATGCTGGAAGAAATGAATATAAGTGAAACGATATTTGAAATAAGCGATCGGGACAAGACAGACGAGGAAATGGAAGCGGACAATTCTTTTGATGTTGTGAATAAAGAAGAATTTACACTACCAGCTGGAAGGTACTGGTTTACCGGTGAAATCTCCGGAAACATCTTTATCTATGATGAAGAGGGGCAGCTTCTAATTCATGAAATCATCGGATATCCTGGTGTATTAGGTTTTTTTGCAGATGTGAATGAATCTCATACCATTAAAATTGATGGACTGGAAACTGCCTCTGCTTTCCTAGGATGGGAAAAGGAAACTTCCACTGAACTGGACGCTGGGATCTGGCACGTCGGAACCGACATTGAACCTGGTAGCTATACGATAAGCGCTGCAGGCGGTTTTGGGCATGTTATTATTCTCGATCCAAATGGGGAAACACAGGTATTTGAAATGATCGGCAGCCGGTCCGTCTCAACAGAAAGTGAAATTGAATTGAAAGAGGGACAAGTCGTGAGAGTTACGGGGATATCTTCGGTTGAAATAGAACGAGGAGAAAATTGAATAGAAGTATATACCTGAAGTTAAGTGGCAGCAACTAATCAAGAGCTTGCGATCCGATAATCCATAGTAAAAAGGTCATTATAAGAGCAAAATTGGCTGGCGTGAGTTAGGGATCAATCCCTTGTTCACACCAGCCAATTTCTGCTCAATTTGCAGGTACTTATTCGGATACGGTCACATTATACTTCCGCAGCCAATAGTCAATTTGGCATAAATGAGCAATGAGTTGCGGCCCTTTCATAAGCTGGCCATACCACGGATCCTTAAATTCTTTTCCTTCACTTTCCAAAATAGCTTTTACTTTCTCTCTATCCATAAATTCAAAAAGCCGGGCATTTTCATCATCTAAAATTTCTTCCATCCAGGTAACGACTGCCTTCGTGTACTCTGGTTGAAATGTTTTAGGATATGGGCTTTTTTTGCGATATAGCACTTCATCAGGTAATATGCCCTCCATTGCTTTTCGTAAGATCCCTTTTTCTCTATCTCCAACCATTTTTATATCCCATGGAATGTTCCAAACGTATTCTACAAGCTTATGATCTGCAAAGGGTACTCGGACCTCAAGACTGGCGCCCATGCTCATCCTGTCCTTACGATCAAGCAGCTGTGCCATGAACCAGTGCATGTTCAAGTAAAAGAGTTCTCTACGACGTGCATCCTCTTCCGTCTCTCCCTCCAAGCGCGGGGTCTCTGCGATCGTTTCCTGATAGCGATTTTCTACATATACTTTAAGATCCAGCTTTTCCTGCCATTCTGGGAGTAATAAATCCACCCTCGAATCAAGGGAGCGCATCCAAGGAAAGCTTGCTTCTTCACTACTTGGAGGGTTATGAAACCATGGGTAGCCACCAAAGATCTCATCAGCACATTCTCCTGATAAACTCACCGTTGTATGCTCTTTAATTTTCCGGCAAAACCATAGCATTGATGAATCAATATCTGCCATACCAGGCTGGTCACGCAAATAAACAGACTCCTTCAAGTGGTCCGCAAGTTCCTTTCCGCTTATCACTTCATCATGGTGATCTGTTTTACTATAAGCAACCATTTTCTTTATCCACGGTTGATCACTAGATGGTTGGAACTTACTTGCAACAAAATGCTCGTCGTTTCCCTCATAATCTATTGAAAAAGTTGTAAGCTGTTCTTGTCTCAGTTTTTCAAAATGCTCTGCAGCGATTGCTGTAATCGCGCTGGAGTCTAACCCACCTGATAAAAAGGTTGATACGGGTACATCTGCAACGAGCTGACGTTGCACTGCATCAACGAATAAATGTCTTACTTTTTCTGCTGTTTCGTCCAATGAATCGGTATGCTGTTTACTCGCTACATTCCAATAGCGCCATACCTGTAATCCTTGCTTGGAATAGGTCAAAGAATGTCCTGCTCGCAATTCCTTACAGCTTTTAAATAGGCCATGACCTGGTGTTCGTGATGGTCCTAGTCCAAATACTTCTGCAAGACCTGAATTATCTACTTCTGGTTTTACATCAACATGTGCCAAAATAGCCTTCAATTCTGACCCAAACACAAATTTCCCTTCTGCCTCATAGTAAAAAAGCGGTTTTACACCAAGACGATCACGACTCATAAAAAGTTGATTTTTCTCTTCATCCCAAACCCCAAAAGCATATATTCCATTTAAGTGGTCTACACACTTTTCTCGCCAAGCAATGTAGGCCGTAAGTAGAACCTCTGTATCAGATGTAGTCTTAAACTGATACCCTTGTTTAATTAAGTCGGTTCTCAATTCTTCCGTATTATATAGCTCTCCATTATAAACAATTGTAAATTGGTAGCCGTTCGCCTTTCTGGTCATCGGCTGTACGCCGCCTTCTAAATCTACTACAGACAAACGTTTATGTCCAAAGGCAGCGTGAGGATGGAACCAATACTGCGTATCATCCGGTCCTCTAAGTGACAGGGTATCTGTCATATTTTCTATGATGGTTTTATCTGAACGTGCAAATGTATGCCAATCTACATAGCCGGCAATCCCACACATAGTGCGTCATCCTTTCTCGTTGCAAAAATCTATACAGACCATCCTATGCATGTGGGCAAAAAAGTATGCGCGCCCTTAAGTTAACATGCTATGTAGATACAGTTACGAAATATGCAAATATGTAAAAATTCGTTTAGAAAAACTCGCATTCTCTCGCCCTTTAGCGAACGTGTATGTTTTTCTTATACTTGGTACCCCAAAATTTCAACTACGTCGACTTTACTTCCTTGCTGAAATTTTATACTTTCTCAATGTGCAAAAAAAGAAGACCCGTAAAGGATCTTCTTTTTTTATGCTTATTCAGCTGTTGGTGCTTCTTCAGCAGTAACAGCTAGGTTGTATCTGTCAAACCAGTCTACAGCAATAGAGTAGTTTTGTACACGGTTATTTACCGGTACTAATACTGAACGATATAGTGTAGGGAATACTGGAATTTCATCTACCATTAACTGTTGCCATTCATTGTAAACTTTTTTACGTTTCTCTACATCAAAGGAATCAGCTGATACGCCTGCTTCCAATAATTTGTCATTTTCTTCACTGGCATAACGTGGGAAGTTAAATAATGCATCACGCCCATAAAGTCCATCAGGGTTCACATCATAGCCAACGCTCCATGCACCTTGGAAAATATCTACAGCTGGATCGTCATCGCCACTTTGCCCTACACGATCGTAGAATGTGTTGAACTCTTGTAGACGTCCATCAAGTAATTGTACATTTAAACCAACTTGTTCCCAAGACTGAATGTAGTAGTTAGCTAGTGGTTCTGCAGTGTCTCCACCTGACATAGATGCAAAGTTAATTACTAACTCTTCGCCTTCAGGGTTTTCACGCATGCCATCGCCATCAACATCTTCGTATCCAGCTTCATCAAGAATTTGTTTCGCTTTTTCTGGATCATATTCAACACCAGGGTTTTCAGCATCATGGAACTCAGGATGTGATGGTGGAATCAATGTAGTTGCATTCCAGCGCAGCCCGTTATAGAATTTTTCTCCTACTGCATTATTATCAACGGCATGCCACATTGCTTTACGCAAGTTAACGTCTGCCATTTTCATACTATCATCTGGTTTTACTTCCTTAGCTTCTTTATCCCATGTTCCTAATTTAAATCCAATATATGTGTAGGCTAAATCAGTCATACCCAAAAATTCAACATTTGACATATCTGCATTATCAGGGAACTGATCAACAGGGAAACTATCAACTAAATCTACTTCGCCTGTTTCTAGAGCCTGAACGACTGTACTTGGGTTAATAACTTTTAGTGTAACTTTGTCAAGGTTTACTTCTCCTTGCCAATAGTCTTCGTTTTTCACATATGTTACAGACTCCCCAGGAACGAGGCTATCTACTTTAAATGGTCCCATTCCGATTGGGTTTTCGCGTACCTCTGGCGATTCAGCCATGTCAGCTACAGCGATATCTTTAAAGATATGTTTAGGCATTGCATATGGCCAGATTCCACCGGTTAGTAGTGATGGTGTAGATTCTTTAAACGTGATTTTAAGTGTTTTTTCATCTACAACTTCAATACCTGAAATAGAGTCTGCTTCTCCAGCATGGTACTCTTCCATACCTTCAATGTTTGTAAAATCAGAACCATAACGAACGCCAGTGTACGCTGCATCTCCGATTACTTCAAAAGAGTATGCCCAGTCTTCAGCTTTAACTGGTTCGCCATCGTGCCAGTTTACATTGTCCTTAATAGTAAAAGTAAATACTTTTCCTGAATCATCCACTACATAGGAAGCTGGACCATCATTGGTATATAGGAAGTTTTCATCATTATACAACATTGGTTCGTCAAACCAATTGATTACTTCTGCATCAGGAGCTCCTGAATAGAAATTCCAGTTTAGCGTTCCTTCGAAGGCAGTATCACTAACTAAACCAAAGTTCAGTTCTCCACCTTCAATTGCGTCTCCTTCATTTGTCTTAGCAGCGTTAAAATCATCGATAGAGTATAATCCATCTTCTGATTCCTTTTCTTTATCCCCATCTTTTTCACTACTTCCTTCTGAGTCAGAGCCTTTGCTTTCCTCAGAATCTCCCCCACTGTTACACGCTGCAAGCGCAAGCAACAAAACAAGCATAAGTGCGAATAGCGCCTTACTCCAACTTGCTTTCGTCATCCTAATAACCTCCCTTTTTTTGCCTTTCTTTTGTGTAACAGAACCGATAGGATAAATCGGACCGTTACAATATATACTCAACATTTCTACGTTTAGTCATAGAAATGCGGGTAACAATGATTAAATGTTGCGCATAGAGGGTAGAGCTAACTATATTACCCTCTTCGTTGCCTTGCATCGGTGGCGCGTTTTAAAGCCTGCCCGACATTGTTTACACTTAACATTAAAACTAATATCAATACAGCAGCTGGAACCCAAATCCACCATCGATATTCCAACGTTTGTGGATTTCTAGCATAACTTAGCAATGTTCCTAAGCTCGGTGTGCTTTCAGGAAAGCCAAATCCTAAAAAGGATAAACCTGATTCCAAGCCAATATTTGCTGCAAGGTTTAAGGTCATGGTTACAATAATTAATGAGCTCAAGTTTGGTAATACTTGCGTTAACATTATTTTTAAATTGGAGGATCCCAATGTTTTAGAAGCTTGTGCATAATCCAATTCTTTTTCCTGTAAAGCTTTTGAGCGTATAAGCCTTGCAATACCCATCCATAGAAATGCTGTCATAATAAGCGAGAAAGACAGAACACTATATTTAGGAACAATTGCAACGAATACGATAACAATCATTAGGAATGGCAGGATTAAGAAGAAGTCAACTATACGCATCATGATATTATCAATCGTTCCTCCGAAGTAGCCTGATACCAAACCATATAGTACACCGATAACACCTGTCATCAAGGTAACTAAGATCCCAATAGATAATGAGTTTCGCGTCCCAATAATTAGCTGACCGAAAATATCTCTACCGCCATAATCGGTTCCGAGAAGGAAATCTTCACCAGGTGGTTCATGTATTGCAAACAAATCTACCGTTACAATTTCGTCTTGATTTAGAAATAAGGATATACCATATACAAAGCTTGTTATTAAAACCAATAGGATTAAGGAGACTAATGCTATTTTGTCTCGGACAATCTCTCGCCAGATGATGCTAAAACCAGATGGACTTTTCGTTGCCACATGCTGTGTATCATCAAGTTTTATTTCTTTTGATTCCATTTTTTTCACCTCAGAGTCAATCGATTTCTATTTAATACGTATACGTGGGTCTACAAGACTTAAGATTATATCGGAGATCAATGCCCCTAAAATCGAAGCAATACCGAACAGTAACACGACTGCTGTTACTACACTATAGTCACGTAGCAAAATGGATTGGATAAATAGATCCCCCATACCCGGATATCCGAATATATTCTCCACAAACACGGTCCCACCAATGAGCCCAGTAATTTCGAAACCGAAAAATGCTGCAATCGGTAATAGTGAGTTTCTTAAGATATGTCGATTATAGACTCTAGATTCAGAAGCACCTTTTGCTCTTGCTGTAATAATAAAGTCTTTCTGTTTGGTGTCTATAATTTCACTTCGCAAATATTGCACTGTGTTTACTGTAGTGATGAGTGCCATTGAAATGGCAGGCAGTAAAAGATGCTGCAATTTACTTAGTACATAATCAAACGATCCTGGTTCTAAACCTGGAGCTACACTTCCGCCCGTTGGGAACCAACCTAACTGATATCCAAACACCCATAGCATTACAAGTGCGAAGATAAATAACGGTGTTGCAAATCCTATATAAGTATAACCAGTTATCATTTGGTCTGCCCAAGAATCATTGTACCGACCGCTAGTGATACCTAGCGGAATAGCAATGATATAAGTAATAAGTAATGTGGCAACAGAGAGCCAGAAAGTGTTAATTAAACGTTGTTCCACTAATTCTGTTACAGGCATTTTATATCGGAATGACTGGCCAAGATCTCCCTGTAATGCTCCAGTTATCCAGTCTGTGTATTGTACATACCATGGATTATTTAACCCTAGGTTTTCCCTTTGTTGCTCAATCGCCGCAGGATCAATATTTGGATCAATAAGTCCAGATAGTGCATCACCTGGCATCATTTGTGCCATTAAAAATATTAAGACACTCAACAGAATAACTTGAGGTAGTGTTATAAAAAGTCGTCTAACTATGAATTTCCACATGTTCTATTCAACCTTTCTCCGGCAAAGCTACTAAGTGTGTATCGGATACGGATTGTAAGCCGTAAGCCAAGCCCTCGTTATCAAAATAGTCATTATATGATTGCTCGTATTCCGTTTGTACTTCCTGCCTAAATTGCTTCTTCTCTTCCCGTTTTTTCGGGTCAATATCCGGAATCGCAGCAACCAAACGTTTCGTGTATATATGTTGTGGACTGTTGAAAATATCTTGCTTTGTGCCTGATTCTACATAACGGCCTTTATACATAATGCCGATCTCGTCACACATATGTTTTACAATCCCTAGGTCATGACTAATAAATAAATAGGTTAAATTTAGTTCCTTTTGTATATCCTGCATAAAGTTCAGTACCTGTGCTTGTACAGAAACATCTAGTGCAGAAACTGGTTCATCGGCAATGATTAGTTTTGGTTTCAAGGCAATTGCTCTTGCAACCCCAATCCGTTGCCTTTGCCCACCGGAAAACTCATGTGGATACTTCAAAATACTCTCTGGACTTAGTCCAACTTGTTCTAATAGTTCATGAACACGTTGTCGTTCTTCTTTTCTTGAGAGCTTTTCATAATTTCGTAATGGCTCTGCAACGATATCGAGTACGCGTTTTTTTGGATTCAAGGAAGAATATGGATCCTGAAAGATCATTTGAATGTCTCTTCGTGGATCAATCGCCTTTCCTTTTATATTTAACTCTTCGCCTTCATATGTGATTTTGCCTTCGGTAATCTCGTTTAATCCGACAATTGCTCTACCTGTTGTCGTTTTCCCTGATCCGGATTCACCAACTAGACCATACGTTTTACCTTGCTCGATTTCAAAGGACACACCATCAACAGCTTTGATTGCACCAATTGTGCGATTAAATAGTCCACCTTTGATAGGGAAATGTACTTTTAAATCTTCTACTTTAAGAAACGCCATTTGCTTGCTCCTCCTTGCTCTCATCTGGGAAGTAAAAATGGTTATGACATGTACAGCGAACAAAGTGACCTGGCGTTACTTCATGTAATTCCGGGTTTTCTTCATGGGCTGATTCTTCAACCCATGGAATACGTGCAGCAAATCGGCAGCCTTTACGTGGCAGATTTTGCAATGATGGTACAATTCCTTGAATTACATGTAATTTGTCCTGTGCTTCATCCTCAGATGGCATGGAATTTAACAACGATCTTGTGTACGGGTGAAGAGGGTTATCAAACAATGCCCCTACTTCTGCAATTTCTACGATTTGGCCTGCGTACATAACTGCAACCCTGTCAGCCATTTCCGCAACGACACCAAGATCGTGTGTAATGAGAATAATTCCGGCATTCATGTCTTCTTTTAAGTCACGAATCAAGTCCAGTATCTGTGCTTGAATCGTTACATCTAGCGCAGTTGTTGGCTCGTCTGCTATAAGGAGCTCCGGCTGGTTGGCGATAGCGGTCGCAATGATTATCCGTTGTCGCATTCCACCAGAAAGCTCGTGTGGAAACTGATCATAGGTATGCTCCGGACGAGGAATACCTACTTTATTGAGTAAATCAACTACCTTATTTCTACGCTGTTTTGTTGACATATCTTTCTTATGGAGAAGAATTGCCTCTGCAATCTGATCTCCAACTGGCATCAATGGGTTTAATGCGGTTAAGGGATCTTGGAAAATCATGGCCATGTCATCACCGCGTAACTTATTTAGTTTAGCAGGTGAAATATTGGCAATATCTGCATCCTTAAAATGAATATTCCCTTCAATTTTGGCGCGATTATGTAATCCCATAACTGAAAATGCAAGTGCACTTTTACCGGAACCAGATTCACCTACGATTCCGAGTACTTCATTCTTATTCAGTGTCAACGTTACATCATCCACTGCTGCATAATAGTCATCTTTTATTCTAAATGAGGTCTTTAGGTTTTTAATTTCTAACAACTCTTTACTCAAATTAATCCCCCTACAAATATTTCTATAGTTTTATATATTGGCCTGGTGTAGCCAGTAACTCGTGCTAATTTTGGTTATCGAATGAACGTTCTGAATATTTAAGGTAAAAAAATACGGTTATATTGCCTATATTTCCATTTTCGCCGTTTTTTCTATTCTTCTGAAAATTTAAAACATTAAAGGTGTACTCTCGACGTTTTATTATCCCATATGCTCACTCACTTCAAATCAGCATTGTTTTATTTACCTTTGAAATCTATAAAAGTTGTTAAAGTATGTGTAAGAAATAAATTCTTAATAAAAACTTAATAGATTATATGTGATTATAAGTGAATATTTCCAAAAAAGCAATAGCTTCTCATACAATTTCTAGGTATAAATTTCTAGATTTTGTGGAATCCTGTCATTTGTGAGGACTTTTATCTAGTAAGTTAAACATGCTAGTATTGTAGAAAAAGCGTTATATACGTCGATTTTTAGTGAATTTTACCCCATTTTCTCTACTATTCTTCCCCTCTCTCTTAATAGGCTATTTCTTTTGTAAATTTTCGCACTGAATGGAATAATATATATAATCCCAAGTATTTTTATAGACATTAGGAGGAAATAAATTGAATTTACTTGATTTACAAACAAAGGAAGCACGCCAAAAAGCATTATTAGAGATAATTAAGCCCTTTAAAGAAAGAGCTGCCAAACACGATGAAGAAGCAAGTTTTCCGTTTGAGAATTTTCAAGAGCTCAAGAATGCACGCTACACGGCACTTACTGTTCCACAAAAGTATGGTGGTGCAGGTATTTCGTTGTCTGAGTTGTTGTCCCTTCAACAGCTTATCGCAGAAGTGGATGGCTCCACTGCACTTGCAGTTGGGTGGCATATGGGGATTACGAAGCATCTCGGAGAAAATAATGTCTGGGACGAAGCAACATATCGCCGTTTCGCTGAAGATGTCGTCAAAACTGGCGCCTTAATCAATAATGCTGCCTCTGAACCGGCAACAGGCAGCCCAACTCGAGGCGGCAAGCCGGAAACCACTGCAACATTGACAGCTGATGGCTGGGTACTGAACGGACGTAAAACCTTCACTACGCTAGCCCCTGTTTTGGATTATATTGTGGTCAGCGCTTCTATCAAGGACCAAGACAAGGTAGCTAATTTTCTTGTTAGACGTGATTTACCTGGTGTTCAGGTTGAGGAAACATGGGATTCTATTGCCATGAGAGGCACTGGTAGTCACGACTTAATTCTAGAGAATGTCCCTATTAATAAGGATGACTTGGTAGAAAATCTAACACCAGGCAAAAAACCTGCAGCAGGGTGGCTTCTTCATATACCTGCCTGCTACTTAGGAATAGCACGTGCAGCTCAACGCCATGCAATTGAATTTGCTACTAGTTATTCTCCTAATAGTGTAGAAGGAACCATTTCTGACTTGCCTAATGTAAAACAGAAACTCGGTGACATCGAGCTAGCATTGATGGAGAGCACTTATTTCTTACAGGCTGTGGCGCAGGAATGGGACTCTGCTAGTGACGATACTCGAAACCAAATGAAACCGACACTTGGTGCCGTAAAGCTTTCTGTAGTGAATAAAGCACTTGAAGCAGTTGATTTGGCAATGCGTGTTGCAGGCGCAAGGAGTCTCTCACGGAAAAATCCGCTGCAACGCTATTATCGCGATGTAAGAGCAGGCCTTCATAACCCGCCAATGGATGATATGACAATCATGCAGTTGGCAGATAAAAGCATAAAAGAAAACGAATAGTTTTGTTGTAGCCCCTCTGGTTTGCGTTGCGGATCAGAGGTGTTTTTTTGTGGATGGGTGGTGTGGCGATTTTGCTTTCTCGAGCGATGCCTGCTAGTTCTCGGGGGATGTTAGCTCGCTCTAAGCTGATGTTCACGGCTCCACAGCCGATGCCGTCCCCCTCCCTTCCAAAATAGTAAACAACCCTCTGCAACAAATTTGCAATCTAACTGTAAGATTAACTTTCTTCAAAAGAGGTAATAGTATACAAGATTTACTATGTTCATTTAACACAGGTATATAAATTTAGCCAAAGGGGTGGAAAACATGAAAGGTATCATCTTAGCCGGAGGAAGTGGGACGCGTTTATCTCCCAGTACGGACAGCATCAATAAGCATTTGCTTGCAGTATATGACAAGCCGATGATTTATTATCCGTTATCTGTTTTAATGCTTGGTGGAATAAAAGAAATCATGATTATCAGTACACCTGAAGATACTTCCCGATTTGAGGAGCTTCTTGGTGATGGTTCTTCCCTTGGTATAACACTGAAATATAAGGAACAGCAGGATCCGAAAGGGATACCTGAGGCTTTGACAATTGCCGAGGAATTCATTGGTAAGGACCCTGTAACCTTAATGCTTGCAGATAATATTTTTTATGGGCAAGGTTTCACAACCCTGTTACGAAATGCAATCAAGCATCACCGGCATGCAACCGTTTTTGGCTACCGTGTTAAAGATGCTCGTCGTTTCGGTGTAGTTGAGTTTGATCACAAACAAAAAGCAATTTCGCTAGAAGAGAAGCCAAGTAATCCAAAGTCTGACTTTGCTGTGACAGGTCTATATATATATGACAATAAAGCGGTTCAGCTAGCGAAAAAGCTCAAGCCTTCTGCTCGAGGAGAACTTGAGATTACCGATTTAAATAAAGAATACTTAAAGCGTGGCCAGTTAGATGTGGAGCTACTGGGGAGAGGTTTTGCCTGGATGGACGCCGGGACACATGAATCCCTATTCGAGGCTTCTGAATTTGTGAAGATTACCCAGCAACGTCAAGGGTTTAAGCTTGCTTGCTTGGAGGAAATAGCATATTACCTTGGATATATCTCACAAGAGCAACTTTATAAGAAAGGGAAGTCCATGGAAAAGAATGACTACGGGCAATACTTACTAGAAATTGCCGCTCGAAAACACACACAACAATACTGGGATTCAATTGATCGAAATCCTATGCTGGGGCTGGTCGAATGAACAAACAAAAACCTGTACTGCTTATAACGGGAGGAGCTGGATTCATTGGCTCCAATTTCATACGTTATATGCACGAAACCTATCCAGATTACCATCTATTAAACTTAGATAAACTTACGTATGCTGGGAATACTACGAATCTAAATGGGCTTGAAGCCTCTCCCACCTACACGTTGATAGAGGGAGATATCGCGGATGAACACTTGGTCCAACGCCTTTTTGATCAGTATGATATTCACGGTGTCATTCACTTTGCAGCAGAGTCCCATGTAGATCGCTCTATTGAAGATTCCAAGCAATTTGTCGAGACCAATGTCCTAGGCACTCTCGTTCTCTTGCAGGCAGCTAAACAAAATTGGGAGAAAAAGGGCGTTCTACAAGAAAAGCGTTTTCACCAAATATCAACAGACGAAGTTTATGGCTCCCTTGGTGAAACAGGGGAATTCTCTGAAGAAACACCATATGATCCGCGAAATCCCTATAGTGCGTCTAAGGCTGGGGCAAATTTAATGGTCAGGAGCTTTGGTCATACGTATAACATGAATGTCGTTATTTCAAGCAGTTCTAATAATTACGGGCCAAGACAACATACAGAAAAGTTGATACCAACCATTATTTCTAAAGCACTACAGATTGAACAGATACCGATTTATGGAGACGGGAAAAATGTCCGCGATTGGCTCTATGTAGACGATCATTGCCGCGCTTTAGATCTTATTTTCCATCAAGCTCCCTCCTTCTCCACTTATAACATTGGAGGCGGCAATGAAATACGGAACATCGATATTGCAAAAGAAATTTGCAGTATCCTAGATGACATAAAGCCAGAGCTTTTAAAAGAAACAAAGCTTGCTAGTTTTCAAGATTTAATTACACATACAAATGATCGACTTGGTCATGATCGCAGATATGCCGTGGACGATTCCAAGCTGCGCAAAGAGTTAGGCTGGGAGCCAAAGGAAGCATTGTCCACTGGATTACGTAAAACGGTTCAATGGTATGTGAACCAATGGGAAAGTGTAGCATCGCCATGATTTCGGTTGTCATCCCCGTCTATGGCTGTAAAACCTGTCTTGACGAACTAAGCAGCCGGCTTGCATCGACCTTTGCAACAATCCCAGTCGACTATGAAATCATTTTTGTAAATGATGCAAGTCCTGATGGGGCGTGGATGAAAATAAGTGAGCTACATGAAAAGAATCCCCACATTAAAGGGATTGACCTTGCACGTAATTTCGGGCAACACCATGCCATCACAGCAGGACTCGACCATGCAAAGGGTGACTGGGTAGTGGTGATGGACTGTGATTTACAGGATCGTCCAGAAGAAATTCCGAAGCTATATGAAAAAGCACTTGAAGGCTATGATGTCGTTTTCGGACGAAGAGTTCAGCGTCATGACGGACTGCTAAAAAAAGCGTCCTCCAAACTCTTTTACCGGGTTTATGATTATATTACAGGTCATACATCTGACCATACGGTGGCCAATTTCAGCATCAATTCCAAAAAGGTGGTAGAAGGGTTTAAAAGCATGCGCGAGCAGAGCCGCTTTTTCCCGCTATTTATTCAATGGATGGGCTACCCATCTGTCTCGATTGAGGTAGAACATAATGAGCGGAAAGCGGGAAAATCCTCCTATAATATAAAAAAACTGGTCCGTTTGGCTACAGACGGTATTATCTCGCAATCAAATAAACCGCTGCGGTTATCGATTCAATTTGGCTTCTTTATTGCCAGTATTTCATTTTTATATGGGCTTTACTTGTTCTTTCGCTACTTTTTCCTAGCAGAGCCCGTGCAAGGCTGGACCAGTGTCATGGTGTCCATCTACTTTATTGGAGGGCTAATGTTCTGTAATCTCGGCATCCTTGGCCTTTATATCGGGAAAGTATTCAACGAAGCAAAAGATCGACCACTATATCTCATACGCGACACTACTGAAAACAAAAGCGGAGAACGCCGCTTAAAAACGTAGCGACTGCGCCTGGCCATGCCAGGTAGCTCCAAGTTGCCACGCAAAGTGGCTGTTTTAATGGAGCAATCCCCTTACGAGATAAAGGAATCACGATGAGGTACGAATCGATGATGACTTTCACCCTCCGGGTATAAGTGCGACTAGGCCTCTGGTTATAACCAGTCGGCAAGTCTTCTTTATTACAGGGCGCTTCGGGAAGTTGCCTAGTTTTTGGCGTTCGGAGCTAGATGTAAATATACAGACAAGGAAACGGAGTTGAAATGATGGAAAACTATTTGCAGCCTACCCCATGGGATAAACGAAATTTTCATGTTGAAACATATGAAGTAACCTCTTTAACAGAGGAAGCGTTAAAGCAGACAAATGAAACCGAGGGCCATTTCACCTTAAAAACGGATCCGCTTGCCAACAAAGAAAATCTTCGTAAGTATGGTTTTTACTATGTAGATACATTAATTGAACCAGTTTGCAAAAAGGACGATTTACGGGTAGTGGAAAAGGAAGGGATTGAATTGTCTAGAACCTTTCCTACTGATGAGGTCATTGCAATAAGCGGAGAGGCTTTTTCAGGAGGACGGTTTCACCGCGATCCGGAAATTCCAAATTTCATGGCAGATAACCGTTACCGAAATTGGGTAAAGGACTTAATTGACGAAGATAAGATCATTGCTCTTTATTATCAAAATGAGCTAGCGGGGTTTTATGCCTACCAGGATGACAAGGTGCTGTTGCTCGGTATCCATCAAGCATTTCGCGGTAAAGGATTAACAAAGGCGTTTACAAGTCTTGCCGTCCAGGAGCATTTCCGTTTCAGTGAACTTGAAACGATTCGAACTTCCATTTCTCCTTCCAATCTAGCATCCTTAAATCTCTTTTTATCACTAGGGTTTAAGATGAGAGGCGCGGTGGATATCTATCATAAACTAAATGGTTCACTGCCAGTAGGTGTCTAGATATGGGCTATCTTTATATACTCGGCACCATTTCCTTTACGGTATATGGTCAACTCATTTTGAAGTGGAAGATGGATCAAGTCGGTGAATTACCCGACTCCTTCGTGGAAAAATTCACGACATTGCTCCAGCTGCTGCTAAATCCATGGATCATATCCGGCTTTCTATCAGCCTTCTTAGCAGCATTATGTTGGATGGCAGCCATGACAAAATTTGATATTAGTTATGCTTATCCATTTATGAGCCTTTCATTTGTCCTTGTATTTATTCTCTCTGCATTTCTATTTCAAGAACCGGTCTCCATGCAAAAAGTCATCGGTTTTTCTTTCATAATTCTAGGCATTATTGTGATGAGGTGATGTAAAATGATTCCATTTAATATTCCATGTGTGACAGGAAAAGAATCTGTCGCCATCCAACAAGCCATAACCGCACAAAAACTATCCGGCAATGGGTCGTTCGGAAATAAATCCTGTACTTGGCTAGAAAAAAACCTGTCATGCGAGCGCGCTATGCTAACACCATCGTGTACTGCTGCCTTAGAAATGACAGCAATCCTGGCAAACGTTGGGCCAGGAGATGAAGTCATCATGCCATCCTATACCTTTGTCTCGACAGCGAACGCTTTCGCATTACGAGGAGCAACAATTCGCTTCGTTGATATTGATCCAACTACAATGAATATAGACCCAGTGGCAGTAGAAGCAGCGATTACCGACAAGACGAAAGCCATCGTGGTTGTCCATTATGCTGGCGTTGCTTGTGATATGGACCATATTTTGCAGATTGCAGAGGAACACGATATTTTTCTTATTGAAGATGCTGCCCAAGGGCTGATGAGTACATATAAAGGAAAAGCGCTCGGAACAATTGGTCACATGGGAACCATTAGCTTCCATGAAACGAAAAACTACACATGCGGAGAAGGTGGGGCTCTGCTGTTAAATGATTCGGAATTAATTGAGCGAGCGGAAATTCTCCAGGAAAAAGGAACGAACCGCTCGCAATTCATTCGTGGCCAGGTGGATAAATATACATGGCGCGATGTCGGGTCCTCTTATCTATTGAGCGAGCTCAATGCCGCCTATCTTTCTGTCCAGCTTGACCATGCAGAAGAGATAAATGAGCAGCGCCTTGCCAGATGGGAGGATTATAATCAGGCACTAAAGCCACTGATGGAGGACGGCGAAATTGTTTTACCACATATCCCCGACGAGCATGTTCATAATGCCCATATGTTTTATATAAAAGCAGACAGTGAAGCGACACGTAATGAACTAATGGACTATTTAAGAGATCAGGAGATTATGGCAGTCAGTCACTATGTACCGCTCCATTCCTCTGTTGCTGGTAATAAGTACGGCAAGTTTATTGGAGAAGATACATACACAAGCGTTGAAAGTGCAAAACTTTTGCGTTTGCCGCTATATTATGGATTAAAAGAAGAGGACGTCGCCTATGTGGTCAAAGCCATTCAACAATTTTTCGATTTTAAATAAGGTACTTATAGGGATAGCACTATTGATCATCGCTGCTTATGTGGCGCCATACTTTTTACTTGGCGAGGATGCCCACATTCGGGTCCACGACAACATGGACTCAAACATTGTCTGGTATAAACTGTTAGCTGAAAGTGGCCAGATTTTCACTCTAACGGACACCCATTTGCCCAATGTCATTAACGGACTGCCAAGAAGTGCGCTGCCTTCAGGATTTGATGCAATGGTATGGATGTACGCTTTATTTGATCCGATGACAGCTTATGCAATTGGCCAAACACTCATGCGACTAGCCGCTTTTTTCGGTATGTACTTCTTGTTAAAGCATCATGCGATTCGCTCTGATAAACAACAGGTGGTTTGCATTGGGGCCGCGTTAGCATTTGCCTTACTCCCCTTTTGGCCTTCTGGCATGCTGTCAATTGCTGGACTTCCCTTAGCGCTGCATTGTTTTCTCATGATTCGGAGAGAAGGAAAAAGTGCAAAGATCTATTACTGGATAACGCTTGGTCTTATTCCCTTTTTCTCCAACTTTGTTTTGTCGTTTGTGTTTTTCCTAGCAGTTATGGGTCTTGTTTGGCTTATTGACTGGATTAGGAATAAGCGAAGCAATTGGGTATTCTTTTCGGCCATAGCGATGATGGCTACCATTTATATCGTGAAAAATTACTTACTAATATTTTCTATGTTTTTCGAGTCCGGTTTTACGTCACATCGTAATGCACTGGACCTTGGCCATAACTCCTTTGAACGAAGCATGGAACTGACCTTGGAAAATTTCCTGTATGGACATACGCATGATCTGGCTGAGCAGTTTCTCATTATTTTGCCTGTTATTGGCTTTGCTTTCGCGCTTGCTGCTTATCGAAACATCAAGCCGTACTGGCTACTTAGCTTGTTTTGCTTTAATTTTCTGCTTTCCCTATGGTATGCCTTTTGGTACTGGGAAGGATGGCGTATCGTGAAGGATAATGTGATGGTGGCAAACACGTTTAATTTTGCTCGGATCCATTTCTTTGACCCAGCTATTTGGTATATTTGCTTTGCGCTAGCGCTTGCGATTATCTGGAAGCATATGCGTCTTGGAAAGATCATCGCGATTGTGCTGATTGTCGCTCAATGCTATCATCTCTTCCCTCTTAATGAAGAGAATAAATATAGCGAATTTGATACACCAACCTTTAAAGAATTTTATGCAGAACCTTTGTTTGAGGAGGTAAAAGAGTATATCGGAGAAGACCCGTCTTCTTATCGGGTTGTCAGCATTGGCATGCATCCAACAATTGCTCAATATAACGGGTTTTACACATTAGACACCTATAATAACAGCTTTCCTCTGGAGTATAAGGAAGCATTCAGGGAGGTTGTTGCCGGGGAGCTTGAAAAAAGCCCATCTCTTGAAAACTATTTCGATACATGGGGCGGAAGACTATACATGTACGTAGCAGAACATGGGGAAAATTACTTGTTTACAAAGGACCGTAATGATCCTATTGAGAAACTGGATATTAACACCACTGCTTTAAAAGAACTCGGTGGAGATTATATTCTTTCCGCGGTGCCAATTGAAAACTACGTCGAGCTTGGACTAACGTTGGAAAGCGAATTTGAAAAGGCTGACTTACCATGGGAGATCTTTTTGTATCGGGTGGATTAGGCGAGGACTAAGGTTATTGTTTGGATGATTATAGTGTTATTTTACGTATTACACTGCAGATACTTTGAAGACAGCTGGCGAAGTGATTCTATCAGCGAAGAAAACACACGAAGACTCCAACGGGAGGAAAGGCATAGGTGAGGCCTACTTAAGGAACAAAGGCTAAAAGCGCCACATCCTGGGGCAACGCCTTCGTGACCAACGTCCTGTTGGCCCGAGGCTCACCACTCCCCCCCGCGGAGAGCGAGTGTATTTGCGAAGCAGTAAGAAAGGATAGATCGTATTATCTTCAATGTTCTCTATTTTTATTGCTTTATTTAATTCTTGTCATTGTTCTAGTTTTTTTTATAGTTCCATAGAATCCTCCATTGTCCATCTACCTCGGTTGCATATACATGTTGAACGATAGTGAAATTACCAAAATCTCCTTTGAACTGTTGGTTAACCTGTACTCTATATACAACAGCAAAAGAATTGCTTGTTTCATCCATGGCCCAATCCTTCAGTTTTTTGGTTTTTTCCAATGTAAAACTGAAGTCCTCTGTACCAAGATAGCCCATAAATAATTCTCCTCTTACCTGGAGATATTCCTTCTTATCCATTTTTTCCTGCATGAAAGGATGGAACAATTCCCAAGAAAGAGAATAAACGCCTGCCTTTTCATACTCATAAAAATTCTCTACAGCCCGTTCAGCTTGATTTTTTGGTGAAAACAACTGAACTAAGAGCACGATAATCGTAATTAAGACGACTCCTGCAACAACAAGGACAATTCCTTTCTTCATAGAAGCGCTCCTCCACGAACATGGTATCCATACATTCTATTCGTAGAAGAGCACTGATATTAATTAAATTAGGTTGCAAGTGATCCGCCGTCTACTGGATAGGTTGCACCTGTTACGAAAGAGGCTTCATCTGAGGCGAGGAATAATACGACCTGGGCTACTTCTACTGGCAAACCATAGCGTTTCATTGGCACACTTGCCTGGATTTGTTTTCGCACGTTCTCTATATTATCTGGTGACATGTTTTTTTCAATATTTCCCAGCATTTGGGTATCGATCGCAGCTGGGGCCACTCCATTGATCCGAACTCCAGTACCAGCATGTTCTAGTGCTGCTGTTTTGGTTAAGCCGACAACAGCATGCTTGGAGGCAATGTAAGGCGCCATTCCTGCGCTACCAATAAATCCTGCATTGGAAATTGTATTGACAATCGATCCACTTCCCTGTTCTTCCATGACTTTTAAGGCATGCTTCATGCCAAGGAATACACCGTAGACGTTGACTTCCATGACTTTTTGGAAGGCTTTATAATCACTTTCTTTTATCGATACGAAAGGGCCTTCAAACCCAGCATTATTGAAAAGGACATCTAGACTATCGAATTTTTCCGTTGTCTCTGCGACATACCGTGCAACATCTTCTTCATTTGTCACATCTGCTTTAACTGTTAGTATTCTATCATCACCAAGTTTCAGCTCTTCCTTTGTACTCGCCAATGCATCTTCATTCATGTCTACAAGTACAATATTTCCCCTTTGTCAGCAAAGGCCTTTGCTGTAACCTTTCCAATTCCACCAGCACCACCTGTTATGACAACTGCCTTGTCGTTAAAATCCATGTCGTTTCCTCCTTCATAGAAATTCTCCAAGACCACTCGCAGGAAAATATGTTAGAATATTCTTATTAAGCCTTTTTATCGGGTTGCACTCCCACAAGCAAGAAAAGAAGTTCTTTTGTCTTATTATAAAAGTCATAGGTTACATGGTTCAATCCGCAATAATCGCTCAAGTGTATGCGTTTTCAACGTTTCTGGTTAATTTGTTGTTTTTCGTTGTTTTTGAGGAGGGAAAGTTGTCATGCAAGAATTAAAAAAAGCAGACCGAAGAATTCGTAGAACGAAACGCACGTTAATGAAATCATTTATTCAACTAATGGAAGTGAAAGCATATCATTCCATTACGGTTAAAGATATTGTGGATCATGCAGATTATAATCGGGCAACCTTTTATCGTCACTTTCCATACAAGGAAGCATTAGTTGAAGAGCTTGAAACAGAATTATTTGATGGGCTCGTGACAGCATTTCGTGCCCCTTACCTCAATAAGGACCACTTGAACATGATTCACCTAACCGTCTCTGAAATCCAGTTATTTGACTATATATTAGAGCATGCTCACTTTTATAAACTATGGAATCATTCGGAGGCAATTCCTGGTTTTGAAAACAGGTTCATTCATACAATTATTCAGCTATTTAACGAGGATTTGAAGCTTTTAACACCACAGGAGGACCACATCAATTACCATTTATTTACGACTTTTCGCGCCTATGGTATTTGGGGACTGATTTTGGATTGGATTAAGGACGACTTTACTGCTTCCACCACCTATATGTCTCGACAACTCATTCATATTCTGAATTATAAACCTCCTAAAATGTATGTAACAAAAGCGCAAGAGCCCGTTTAGAGACGTAGTGAGTGGAACGAATCAACTGAGATAAAGGAATCACGGTGAGGTCACGAGCCGATGATGACTTATTGTAGGGCGATACGTGAAGTCGCCTAGTCTCTGGGCGCTGGAGCTGGACGTGGCCGTTCTTGTCAAGGAACGATATGGAGCTGAAATTCATAAACTTTCCTATTCTTGTTAGAAAAACGAGCATTCATTAGTCTTTTAGCGATTTATAGTGGGACTTCTTCAAAATTCCAACCACATAATTGCTCCCTAGCTCTAATTGAAAAGGCCCTGCATGAGAAACTACAGGACCTTTTTGCTAATCGGCACGGTATACTGAATTAATGAACGTCCGTTTAAATGTATTCCCTTGTTTGGTGGTGCCTTCCACTTCTGTGGTAATGACATAGCTTTGATTCTTTTTTTGCAACGGAATTGTCTGTGACAGACTTGTGTTATTTTCATAGGTGGTAACTAGCTCAGGAGCTGCACCAGACTCCTTAATGTAATAGGTTGCCTTTACTGTTTCGGGTTTCACATACATAGGATCGGTTGTGACAGCAAATGGGATATGGCTTGTTTCTACAAGGTTTTCTGCTGACACAGTTACAAAAGCTTTTTCGTCATAATCGGCAATAAGAAGGTACGCATTCGCTTGGGCGCTTTTCAAGCGAAGCTCCCATTTCCCTACCTGTAAATCTGCGAGTGAAAAATGGTGGTCGATTGCGTTGATGAAATATCCTTCCTTGTTCTCCGTTACTTTTGGCTTCACTTGCACTGTTTTACCGGAAGGATTCGTTAGTTCTATTCTAGATAACGGCTCTGCTGTTAGGAGCTGAAACGATGTCTGTTTGATTGTTTCATCCATGAATAGAGGGACCTTTTCCTCCGTCCCATTTCCCAATTCTCCACCTGTAACCCATTGATTGCGGGCTCCCTTCGCTTCGATTGCCTCTTCATAAATAGGAGTATTCTGCGTTAGACTGCTCAGGCTGTTCCCTGCAATAACATCTTCAAATATGGAAAATGTTGCGCCAGATCGTACGGTTGTATGGTTCCAGTTACCGATTTCGAGCAACTGCCCTACTGGGAGCTGGCTGCTACTTGTCGTCACTACTCCATCATTGTCCCCATAGCTATTTAAGTACATCCCACCAAACCAGGTAGACGAAAACATAGAGCCCCAATTTGTCCCGCCAATTGTATAATAATCATGAGCTGACGCGGTAGGTTCTGCATCTGTTATCGAACGAAAGTATGCCATATACCCTGTTTCCATTGCTGAGGTTCCTTCCCCTTGAGCGCCAATCAAATCAGCAAGCCAGCCAGCCCAACTACTATCCGCTAGATCTGCAAGCTGTGAACCATGGTGTGGACTAGAAAGGGTAATCACATTTTCCACATATTGCCCAGCACCATAATAGGTAAGAGCCGTCTGTGCATCCACACCACCTTTACTGTACGCAATAATGGTGATTGGTTTATTCGAAAAATGTGCCGCAATTTCTTCAATTTTTTCGGCTAGGAGTTGACCATTGTCCCACATATCCGCGGAAGCCCCACCAGCATCATACAGCTGAATAAATGCGGTCTGATAACCCGCTTCCAAGGCCGTCTGGTACATATCATTATCTTCCCAGAAAATCTGTGCAACATTATTCAGTCCGGGAACGAATAGCAATACAGGAGCATCTGCGATCAGGTTTGTTGGTGTATCACCTGCATACCATTCCCCTGGTATCTCGTCATTTCCATTACTAGCCTTGCCATTTAGAGAATACGCTCCGCCTTCTTCTACTAACACAGGATCTGGGATGGGCTGTTCAAGAGGTTGTGCTTGGATCGTGTCACGAAGTAACCCAATTAACAAAATAAACAATAAGGAAACCGTAATTCTACCAAGTGTTTTCACAAGAGAACCTCCTCATATTTACTTTAGGAAAATGTAAAATCTTAGGCCAAAGTCGACATAGCAAACTTCCAAGTATAAGCACAACGAGTGCATTTACTAAAAGACGAGCAAGTGGGAGTTTTTCTAGAATGCCCTTACTAGTTGATATGAGATAGAAAGCTTATCCTATTACTAAATCGGGACAATTTAACCAGGGATTTACATTGGGTGAATTGAATATTGGATATAACTAGAGATGTTCTGTGGTTCGTTGCAGGCTTGAGGGACAGTTATTCATTTTCTATATGTTTTTTCCTTAACTTATTTAATTCGGGTATACGGTGATATAAAGTTGATATTCTATCTACTACTTCTAGTTTCACTTCGCATCCTCTTCTGTTAGTTGATTAACGACATTTATAGTCTTTTCAAATGTAACCATATGAGAAGTCTTTTCCATTTATAATTCCTTCTATTCCTTGGTAATCGCAGTCCTTATAAGTTACAAAACCAGCCCCTTTTTCTTGGCATTTGCATCTAATGCTGCGCCGATGGCGACACCAAGTCCAACACCAAGTGGTAATCCTATCCCAATATTTTCAAATATAAGGAGCCCAAATACGACACCTAAGCTTGTTCCTATGGGCATATATACGCTGAAATAAAAGCCGCTTGTTACTAAATTGTGTTTTTTCATAAGGTGAGTACTGCTGTTATTTATTTTTTGTTTGTGATGTTTAATATCATCTTCTGTGATCGTGCTGTTCTTTTCCAAAAGGTCCTTAATATGGGACTCTAAGTCAGTAAAATACTGTTCACACTCTTCACATTCATTTGAGAAAGAATCTAATCTGTTTATGATTCGATTAAATTTTTCTAATTCAAGTTCTGTGGCAACCTGTTCATCAACATTGTTACTTATTTCTTCAATACTATTTACTACGTTCTTCACTCTTTGACTTTCCATGGAACACCCACCTTTATTGGTTAATTCCCTTCATAACCTAATACGGCTACAAAGTTAAAATGTTTCGAAATTAATCACAATAGGAGGACCAATATTAAAATTTGTCCTCCTAAACCTATTGTTTTTCTAAATCACATGAATCATGGTCTGGATATAGCATTGCACAAGGATATAAAACACAATGGCATACCCCAAATTAAACTTAATCCCATTTTTAAACCCATTCAACCCGTTGGATGCGCTAAGCACAATAACCGGCATAATAAGTGGGGAAAGCAAGATAGAAATAACGCTACCTGATGTTACCGCAAGCACGATGAGTTCTGGTGGATATGGCAGAGCAATGGATTCGAGAATCCCGGCAACTAGAACCATAACGGTCAGGGGACCTAGCCCTAAGAACCCGAGTAAGATAACGATAAATGGCAGCAAATAAAGGAAATTAAGAAACGGAATATGCTGCTGCAAGTAATAAACACCATCTACAATAGATGTGCCGAATCCCGTCTGGTTTAGAGCTGAGATCAGCACACCCGCTCCCAGCATGATACTAAGCTGATAGGATTGTTTCAGCATTCCTTCTTTTGTGTAATGGTGCGCTTCTTCCATGAATTTACCTGGTCGCCGTTTTATTGCGTAATACAACAAGCTCCAAAAGAAAATGACAATGGGGATGGTCATCATTAACTCAAGCCCAAAGAACCCATGCAATGCAAAAATAGTGCCGAATAACGTCACGAATAAAAACAAAAATTCCATAACAAGTTTCCGACTAACCTTCTTAGATGAAGCGCTTTGCAAAATTCCAGCGATTTTCCCTTGTAAAACGGTTGTGATGTCAAGGCCATATTTCTTTTCATCCCTGATGGAGAAAACAACTGATATCCCTATACCAAGCGCAGCGATGACCATCCCTTGGATAATGGCAAGCCAAAGCGAAGCCTTCATCGTTTCAACTGCAAATATAAAGCTCGGTATGCTGACAACCCACATGGTAGAAAGGGCAAAAGATCGGAGCACAGCGGTCCCTTTGAAATTTTCCCAGCCCTCCCCTTTTTCACCCTTTAAAATATCATTAATAAACTGATACACCATGGGAATGGCTCCAAAAAGTAAGAAATAAGATATCACCTGCGTAAATACCATGGCAGAAAAATAAAATTTTCTGCTCGTGTTAATCGCATGATGTGCTCGTGAAAGAATTGCCTCCATATAGGCCTCTACACGCAAAACCCAGCTGATCATTGGGACGATAATAAGCAGTCCAATAATGTCCCGCATTTGTAAAAAACCAGCATAGATGTCGGAAAGGGTAAAATTGTTTGCATATGAGAGTACAACCAATCCGATAAGAAATAGCATGAGTGGCAGCTTGAAACCCTTCAGTCCAAAATGCAGAAAGGCAAACAATAAAATAGCAAAGCCACTGATAGCTAGGACAGTTAACAGGATGTCTGATGGGAAAAAGTAAGTTAAAAAATGTAAAATAGCATAAATTATTGTGGCGATACGTAGCCCGTAAGCTTTTATTTTCATTAGGCAAACTCCTCTTGTTAGCAATCTATCCATTAATAGCATAGACCTTTTTTAACGTGTTCTCAAGTTGAGGAAGTTGAATTGTGTAGATGTTTAATTGGTGTTATGGTTTCACTGTGGGGTGCTTTGGTTTCACTTTGAGGTGCTCTCGATTCACTTTGGAGTGCTCTTGATTCACTTTGCTCCAAGTATTTTTTATAAACAACTTCTAAAAATTCCCCTCCTACATAGGATAGTAAAGTGTGTTATTAACATCAGGGAGGGACAGCAATGCCGAGTGGAGTTCATCAGCTGGAAGTAGATCTTCCCATTCGTAATACATGGTCGTTTATTAGTAATATTACGAATTGGGCAACCTTGGTTCCGGGTTATGTGGAACATAAAATCCTTAATGAGAGGCAGTCAACGTGGACTTTTCGCGGGGATGCAGGCGTGGTACATAAGACGGTGTGCCTTAGAATTGACATTCAGGAATGGCAGGAGCCTGCTCGTATCTCCTTTACTCTCAAAGGAATAAACGAGAATTTTTCCGGCGATGGCTATTTCCACGCAGAGGAATTAACAAATTCGACAGTTAAAATGACCGGCTATCTGCACATCACGGCCAAGGGACTAATTGGACCGATGGTGAACACGATGCTACGGACCATGCTACCGCGTACGACAAGGGATTTCACGGAAGCGGTGGTACGGAAGATGCAGCGAGCAGAGGCTGTTGCACGATAAATTCTTACTTGAAAGATTACCTAGTTGGTAGTCTTTTTTCTTTTGGTAAGAGTCTTTCTAGCGTTGCGCATTTCTCCCTCCTTCATCTCACGTGTGATTTACTCTCTATCAGCATAATGATAGAATAGATCAGTCATCAGTTTTTTATCCCGGTGCAACCGTCCGTAAGACTCCCACTTCAAAACATGAGACAAAACCGTGGTGCTTAAGTGGGAGAAAACGGACGCTAACACCCCGATTCGTTCAACTAACAATCAGTGGGGGAAGAATGCCCGCCCCACTGATTGAAGGTTCACTTTATATGAAGGAGATCGTATATGAACATATTACATAAAAACCGTGCGGTGAATGATGCGCTGAAAATTATTATTGGTGCTACACTCGTTGCGTTAAGTTATAATGTCTTTTTATTACCTTCAAAGCTAGCTGCAGGTGGAATTTCAGGGATTAGTACCATCTTATTTGAAATGTATGAATTAAGTCCTGCTTATACACAATTGCTTATCAATATTCCAATTTTCATTATCGGCTGGATTGCACTTGGAAAAAGCTTTAGCTGGAAAACGTTGATTGGCACGTTTTGGGTACCGTTTATCATCTGGCTTTCCGCTGATATTCCGTATACCGTTACAAATCCACTATTAGGTGCGATTTATGGAGGAATTGTCCTAGGTACAGGCCTTGGCATCGTCTATAAAGGGAATGGCTCTACTGGTGGAACGGCCGCCATCGCCCAAATCGTAAAAAAATTCACAGGGATCTCAAGTGGTTATTCTCAGTTAATTGTCGATGGCTTTGTTGTCACTGCTTCTATTGTTGTGTTCAGCCTTGAGCTCACATTGTTTGCCTTAATGGCAATTTATATTACAAGTAAAACAATTGATATTGTCCAGCTACGTACCTCTGCTACAAAATTAATTATGATTATCACAGAAGAAGAAGAGAAAATTCAGCAAATAATTCGAGATGGAATCGACAGGGGGATTACCAAGGTGCGCTCTGTTGGTGGCTATTCCAATCAGGATAAGACGATGATTCTTTGCGTGACAGAACAGCAAGAAGCTGTGCAACTGAAACGTATTTTACAAAAAGAAGAGCCAACTACATTCGTTATTTTCATTAATGCTTCGGAAATACTTGGTCGCGGTTTTTCATTGGACAAGTACTATGGTCAGAAGTTGTAAGCAAGTAACCTGGCGACTTAGGTATTGAGGGGTGCGTCGCTTTTTTTTTGGGGGGTGCGTCGCTTCGGGGAGGTGGTGCGTCTCCTCGGGAAGGCGGTGCGTCTCTTTGGGTGGTGTTGCGTCGCTTCGGGATGTCAGTGCTTCTCTTTGGACTTGCGCCGCGCCTCCTCGGGAAGGCGTTGCGTCTCTTTGGACTCGCGTCGCGTCTCTTTGGTTTGGTGTTGCTCTCACGCGACTTCACTCTACTCTCACGCAACTTCTCTCCACTCCTACGCGACTTGCCTCTTCTCCCACGCGACTTCACTCTATTCTCACGCAACTTCTCTCCACTCCCACGCGACTTCGCATTTCTATAACTTTACAGCACCCAAAAAGAGACGCCCTCACACTGGAGGACGTCTCTTTTTATGCGGGGTGATGCAGCCTCTCTGCCATATGTTGGATTTTCGCCATGGTGCTGATGTCCATGTTGCCACCACTGACGACAACTCCTAGGTGTCTAGACTTGATATGTTGATGGTGTGCAAACAATGCTGCGATAGCGGCAGCTCCTGCGCCTTCCATTAAGGTTTTGTTTCGCTCCAGCATATAAACAATGGCGGAGGCAATTTCCTCATCCGTCACGGTGAGGATATCATCTACGTATTCTCTAATAATGGGTAAGGTGCGCTTACCGGGTTGTTTAACTGCAATGCCTTCTGCAATGGTGTTGACGGATTGCAGCCTAACGTCTTTTCCTTTATAAAAGCTATCATACATTGCCGACGCGCCCTCTGCCTGGACGCCAATAATTTTAATGTTTCGGTTTACATATTTTGCAGCAACTGCGATGCCACTAATTAACCCGCCCCCGCCAATTGGGACCAAGATGGTATCAAGCCGGTCTTCTTGTTTTAGCATTTCCATGGCGATCGTTCCCTGACCTGCCATGACATCATAATCATCGAAGGGATGAATATAGACAGCTCCTGTTTGCATTTGCCTTTTCAGTGAGGCATCATAGGCTTCCTGAAATGATTCCCCTGTCAAAACAATTTCTGCTCCGTAGTTTTTCGTTGCCTGAACCTTAGCTGAAGGTGTTTTTTCTGCCATAAAAATGGTTGCCTTAATTCCGAGCTTCGCTGCTGCGTAAGCGACTCCTTGGGCATGATTTCCTGCAGACGCAGTGATAACACCCTTGTTTCGTTCCTGCTTCGATAACTGCATCAACTTAAAGGTTGCCCCTCTAAATTTAAATGCCCCTGTTTTTTGCTGGTTTTCCATTTTAAAATAAACGTTTTTTCCTACGATGCGATTTGTAGTTTCTGACGTAATGATCGGTGTTCGGTGAACAATAGGACGTAAAATTCCTAATGCGGTATGAACCTTTTCACCTGTTAAGCAATCCCCAATGGTTTCACACTCCTTGAAATTTTTAGACCTGGAATCAGCTATTGCTTTTCGAATGCTACAATCTTCTCCTCGTGGTGCAGGGTTAACGCAATATCATCCCAGCCATTTAATAGCTTCTTTTTATGATATGACGGAATCTCGAAGGATATTTTCTTTCCTGTCCGATCCGTGATGCTTTGCTCTTCCAATACAACCTTTAATACTAATTCGGATTGTTGCGCTTGTGCGAGCCAGGCATCAACTTGATCCTTCTCCATCTGAATCGGTAAAATGCCATTTTTCAATGCGTTGTTATAAAAAATATCCGCAAAGCTTGGGGCGATCACAACCTGAAAGCCATAATCCAACAAGGCCCATGGGGCATGCTCACGCGAAGAGCCGCAGCCGAAATTTTCACCAGCCACAAGGATAGAAGCACCATCGTAAGCTGGATCATTTAAGGAAAAATCCTGACGCTTCAGCCCATCATCATCATAGCGCCAATGGTAAAATAAAAACTGCCCAAAACCAGTGCGTTCAATTCGCTTTAAAAATTGCTTCGGTATAATTTGGTCTGTGTCTACATTCGTTCGGTTTAATGGATAGACTAATCCTTCATGCTCCTGTAATGCCTGCATTTCGACCCACCTCCTAGCTCGGTACACTTGTATAGTTTCTGACGTCAACAAAATGGCCTTCGATCGCAGCTGCTGCAGCCATTTCTGGACTTACTAAATGAGTACGGGCACCATTTCCTTGTCTACCTTCAAAATTTCGGTTAGAGGTGGAGGCACACCTTCCGCCTGGTGGCACAACATCATCATTCATTGCCAGGCACATGCTACATCCTGCTTCCCGCCATTCGAATCCAGCTTCTTTAAAGATCGTGTCCAGTCCTTCTTTTTCGGCTTGTAATTTTATGCTGAAGGAACCTGGTACGACGATGGCCCGCACGTTTTCACTTACCTTCTTCCCAGCAACAATCGAAGCCGCTTTTTGTAAATCACTTAACCTAGAGTTCGTACAAGAACCAATGAAAACATGGTCAATGTTAATGGAGGTAATCGGCTGATTTTCTTCGAGTCCCATATAATCCAGGGCACGTGCTACATCTTCTTTGTATTCAACCTGTGTTAAATCAGGCGTCTTACCACTTACTGGAACACACATGCCTGGGTTGGTTCCCCAGGAAACTTGAGGCTCTATCTCATCTGCATGGATGACCACGCGGTGATCATATTCTGCGCCCTCATCTGTAGCTAATGCCAACCAGGAATCTGCCAGCTGATCAAAAGCTTCGCCATCTGGCACATACTCTTTCCCTCTTAGGAAATTTACTGTTGTTTCATCAGGGCTAATTAGTCCTGCTCTCGCTCCTGCTTCAATCGACATATTGCAAACCGTCATGCGACCTTCCATAGACAAATTACGGATTGCTTCACCGGTATATTCCATTACATGGCCTGTGCCGAAACGAACACCAAACTTCGCGATGATAGCTAGAATCAAATCCTTAGCTGTTACACCAGGGCCAAGATCGCCTTCTACATGGACATTTAAGGTCTTTGGTTTTTCTTGCCAAATACTCTGCGTTGCCAGTACATGTTCTACTTCGCTTGTGCCGATTCCAAAGGCCAAAGCACCAAATGCACCATGTGTCGAGGTATGGCTATCCCCGCAAACAATGGTTTTACCTGGTTGTGTAAGGCCTAGTTGCGGCCCGATTACGTGCACGATTCCCTGGTCAGGATGCTGCATATCAGCGAGTGGAATCCCAAACGCATCACAGTTCTCTTTTAATGTCTGCATTTGTTTTTTAGCAATCTCATCTTTCATGCTGTCCCTGTTTTTAGTTGGAACATTATGATCCATCGTTGCGTACGTTAAATCCGGTCTACGCACCTTACGTCCATTTAAACGTAGCCCCTCAAAAGCTTGCGGCGATGTAACTTCATGAACAAGGTGGAGATCAATATATAACAGGTCTGGTCTTCCCTCTTCCTGATGCACAATATGTTTTTGCCAAATTTTTTCAATAATTGTTTTTGGTTTATCCATTATGCCACCTCCTCGACTTAGGCATAGGTACTGCAAATACTATCGGAAACACTTTTTGTCGTGATGTTTTCGACTACAGCCTCTGTCATTTCTTTGGTTCCAACCTGCTTGCCATTTTTTACTGACAAATCAGCTGTATGGTAGCCCTGTTCAAGGCATGCTCTAACCGCTTCTTCTATTTCATTTGCCTCTTCTTCCATTTGCAAGGAATGTCTTAGCATTAAAGCAGCGGAAAGGATCATGCCAAGTGGATTCGCGATCCCTTTTCCGGCAATGTCTGGTGCTGATCCATGAACTGGTTCATACAACCCGACTCCGTCTGAGCGAATACTTGCTGATGGTAGCATGCCGAGCGATCCGGTTAACACGGATGCTTCATCACTTAAAATATCGCCAAATAGATTTTCGGTTACGATGACATCAAATTGGGTTGGTGCTGTAATCAGCTTCATGGCAGCAGCATCCACAAGCATATGCTCAACTGTTACGTCAGGATATTCCTTGCTTTTCTCATTAACTACTTCTCTCCAAAGTCTACTAGACTCTAAAACATTTGCTTTATCAACAGAGGTAAGGTGTTTACGTCTAAGTCTTGCACTTTCAAATGCTTTTTCGACAATCCGTTCCATTTCACTGCGTTCATAATAAAGGGTGTCAACGACTGCCTTCCCGTCTTTGATTCGTTCACTCGGTTTTCCGAAGTAAAGACCACCCGTCAATTCGCGGATAATTAGAATATCACTTCCATTCACCACTTCTTCTTTTAGTGGGGAAGCATGAAGAAGTGGTGCGAACCCTTGAATTGGCCTTAAGTTAGCAAAAAGGCCCAGCTTTTTTCGAATGCCGAGTAAACCTTGCTCTGGTCGGATATTGCCTGGAAGTGCTTCCCATTTCTTCCCACCAACAGCTCCTAGTAAAATAGCATCTGCTTGTTCGCACGCATTGATCGTATCATCCGGTAACGGGGTTCCATACTGATCGATAGCATCCCCGCCAATTGCATGGGAATGGAAGGTAAAACGATGACCAAATTCGCTTGCCACTGTATTTAACACATACTTCGCTGACTCCATAATTTCTTTTCCAATACCATCACCTGGTAGCAGGATAATTTGTTTATTCATACGCTTCTCCTCCATTCTATTTTACGTTTCCGATGCGACCACATTGCTTTCTTGTGAATGCTGTCTGACGATATAACGATTGACCGCGTTCAAAAAGGCGTTGGCAGATGCTTCGATGACATCCTGTGCTGTTCCTCTTCCGTTTACCGCTTGCCCATTCACCTCAAGCTGGACATGTGATTCGGCCAAGGCGTCCTTTCCCCCGCCTACAGAACTAAGTTGATAATCTATAAGTTTAAGATTCTCAGAAATTAACTCATCCAATGTCCGGTATACAGCTTCGACACTTCCCTGTCCGGTGCAAGCTGTTTGAACTGCTCTTCCATCAGGGGTGTGCAACAAAACGGTAGCAGTTGGAATATTCGCTGTACCATATTGAACCTGGAACATTTCGAGCTGGTACTTGTTAACAGAAGTCGTATCTGTTTGAACCTCCATGAGGATCGTAAACAGATCATCATCCGTTACTTCCTTTTTGTGATCGGTTAATTGCTTGAATGCATCGAAGGCACTTTTAAGCTTTTCTTCACTAAGCTCCATGCCGAGCTCTTTGACTTTATCCTTAAACGCATGTCGTCCTGAGTGTTTGCCAAGAACCAGGTTATTTGCTTTTACACCGACCATTTCAGGTGTCATAATTTCATAGGTTGAAGCGTGCTTCAAAACACCGTCTTGGTGGATGCCAGATTCATGAGCAAAGGCGTTGCGCCCTACTACTGCTTTATTTGCCTGCACATACATACCCGTTAATTTTGCTACAAGGTCGCTTGTTCGTTTTGTTTCTTCCAGTTTTAATCCTGTCGTATAAGGATAAAAATCAGAGCGAACCTTTAACGCGACGGCAACTTCTTCTAAGGAGGCATTGCCTGCCCGCTCCCCAATTCCATTGATCGTTCCTTCGATCTGCGTCGCACCATTTTCCACAGCGGCTAGTGAATTGGCAACTGCCATACCGAGGTCATTATGACAATGACAAGATAGGTGCACTTGGTCAATGTTTGGCACAGTTTCTTTTATATACTGGAACATCCGCCCATATTCAGCTGGCGTCGTATATCCAACTGTATCTGGCAAATTGATCACGGTTGCGCCTGCGTTGATGACACGTTCAATGATTTGCGCCAAAAAATCTAAATCCGATCTGGAAGCATCCTCTGCTGACCATTGAACATCATGGAATTTCGTTTTCGCATATGTGACCATTTCGACTGCCGTATTCATCACCTGTTCTGGAGTCTTTTTCAATTTATACGTCATATGAATCGGGGAAGTAGCCAAGAATAGATGGATGCTTGGATATTCTGCCCCCTTCAACGCTTCCCATGCTGTATCGACATCTGACTTGACGGTACGAGCTAAAGCTGTAACCGAGGTGTTTTTTATCGTGTCAGCAATGGCTTTAACAGCTTGAAAGTCTCCTTTGGAGGAAGCAGGAAACCCTGCCTCCATCCTATCCACTCCAAATCGCTCTAGTTGTTTGGCGATCTCCAGTTTTTCTAGTTGATTCAGATTCACACCAGGTGACTGTTCGCCGTCTCGAAGGGTTGTATCGAAAATTTTAATTCGTGACATGCTCTTTCACATCCTTTTGCTTAGATTGTTTTGCTTGAAGTGGTTGCTTAACAAAAGGCATTAAATCACGTAACTCCTTTCCAACTTTTTCGATTTGGTGGTTGTTTTCTTTTTTATTAATTGCATTGAATTTTGGTCTGTTTGCTTGGTTTTCCAAAATCCACCCTTTGGCAAATTCACCAGTTTGGATGTCTGTAAGAACTTCTTTCATCCGAGCTTTTGTATCCTCATCGACAATTCTTGGCCCAGAAGCAAAATCACCCCATTGTGCTGTGTCAGAGATAGAATAGCGCATGTTTTCAAGTCCACCTTCATAAATCAAGTCCACGATAAGTTTCATTTCGTGCAGACATTCAAAGTAAGCAACTTCTGGCTGATAGCCTGCTTCTGTTAAAGTCTCAAACCCTGCTTTGATTAAGCTTGTAAGGCCGCCGCACAATACTGCCTGCTCACCAAACAGATCTGTTTCGGTTTCTTCTTGGAATGTTGTTTCCAGCACACCCGCTCTTGCTGCACCAATTCCTTGGGCGTACGCTAGTGCCAGCTCTGCAGCATTTCCTGTTACGTCCTGATATACACCGAACAATGCTGGAACACCAGCGCCCCCCTCATAGGTTCTACGTACGAGATGTCCTGGTCCTTTTGGTGCTACTAAGAAAACATCCACATCTTCTGGAGGAACAATTTGGCTAAAATGAATGTTAAAGCCATGAGCAAAAGCAATGGCATTTCCTGGCTGCAGGTTAGATTTAATGCTTTCTGTGTAAACGGCTGTCTGATGTTCGTCAGGCAATAGAACCATTACCACATCTGCCTGGCTAACAGCTTCTGCTACAGAATGGACATCAAAGCCATCTTCCTCTGCTTTTTGTTGTGATTTTCCTGGTCTTAGCCCAACAACGACATCATAGCCGCTTTCTCTTAGGTTTAACGCATGGGCATGCCCCTGTGAGCCATAGCCAACTACCGCGATTTTCTTGTCTTTCAATACCTCTGTTTGAATATCATTTTCATAGCGTACTTTTGTCATTTTATATTCCTCCTCAAGTTTTTATCCCGTCTTAACTGGCAACACACCAAATGACGTTTCATTTTATAATGGCGTGGCATGTAAATCTGTTACAGTTTTAGGTTGATGTCCTCTTAAGAATGCGGTGACGCCTGTTTTGGTCAACTCCTTAATGCCGTATGGATGGAGCAGCTCAATAAGTGCTTCCACTTTGTCGGGTTTTCCCGTTACCTGTATGGTCATACTTTCCTTGCTTACATCTATTACCGAAGCCCGAAACGGGGAGATGATCCCTTGAATTTCAGCCCGCTGATGCCCATTGCTTCCTACTTTGATGAGGGCAAGCTCTCTGGCAACAATTGCTTTGTCGGTAATGTCCGATACTTTGATCACATCGATTTGTTTGTTCAGCTGTTTTGTCAGTTGTTCGAGGTTTTGATGATCACTTACCTCAATAACAAATGTCATTTTCGAAATGCCCTCAGTCTCTGATTTCCCAACTGAGATACTGTCAATATTAAATTGCCGTTTATGCAGCATGCCGGTAATGCGGTTTAGCACCCCGCTCCGGTCTTGCACAGTGGCTGTAATGATGCGCTTCATCTCTTCACCCCAATCATTTCATGGAGCCCTTTTCCTGGTGCAATCATCGGATAGACACATTCCTTTTGGACAACCCGACAATCTACAACTACTGGCCCGTTATAGGAGAAAACCTCTTCTAGCATTTCGGGTGCGTCTGTCTCCTTTTCTATTCGTATGCCTTTGATTCCGTAGCTTTCAGCAAGTTTAACAAAATCCGGGTTCTCGATGAAAAGTGATTCTGAGTAACGTTCCTCGTAAAAGCTTTCCTGCCACTGTCTTACCATCCCTAATGCCTGGTTGTTTACGATGATGACTTTTACTGGCAGCTGCTGTTCCTTCAAGACGGAAAGCTCTTGTAAGGTCATTTGAAAACCACCATCTCCTACCACTGCTACAACCAATTCATCTGGTGCACCGAGCTGTGCGCCAATTGCTGCTGGGAAACCAAATCCCATCGTGCCAAGTCCGCCTGATGTAACCCACTTGTTTGGCTTATCGAAGGAATAATACTGTGCCGTCCACATTTGATGCTGCCCCACATCTGTTGTAATGATCGCGTCCCCTTCCGAAATTTTGTGAATTTGATCGATAAGCCACTGCGGAGAAAGCAACTCATCTGATCGGTCATACCAGAGTGGAAATGTCAGTTTGTTGTGCTGTAATCCTTTTTGCCAATCTTCATGGTCTGTTTTAATGTCCTTTGTTAATAGTGCTTGTAATGCAGCCTTGGCATCCGCTACGACTGGGATAGCAGTTGGAATATTTTTGCCGATTTCAGCTGGGTCAATGTCAATATGGGCAACCTTGGCATGTGGAGCGAAATGCTGTAAATTCCCAGTCAGTCGGTCATCAAATCGTGCTCCAATGTTTAGCAATACATCACATTCATATAAAGCCATGTTTGCTGCATAGGTTCCATGCATCCCGGCCATTCCAAGCATTTGGGGGTGGGAGCCTGGAAAGCTTCCCAAACCGAGTAATGTATTGGCAACAGGCAGCTCGTATTTTTCAGCGAATTCCTTTAATTCTGCTGAGGCTTTTGAAAAGAGTACTCCTGCTCCTGCTAGGATGAGCGGCTTCTTAGCATGACTTAAAGCCTCCGCTAGCTTCGTAATTTGTAATGGATTCGGATTCACATTTGGCTGGTAACCTGGCAGTGAAAAAGTGTTCGGATAAGACCCAGCCGTTACTTCAGCTGATATGTTTTTTGGAATATCCACTACTACAGGACCGGGACGGCCAGTAGAAGCGATATGAAAAGCTTCTTTGACAACTCGTGGTAATTCCTCGATCGTTTTCACCTGATAGTTGTATTTCGTTATTGGTGTTGTAATTCCCAGTACATCTGCCTCCTGAAATGCATCCGTTCCAATAACACCACTGGCCACCTGTCCGGTAAAAATAACGAGTGGTAAGGAATCCATCATGGCATCCGTTATCCCCGTAATAAGATTTGTTGCGCCAGGCCCGGAAGTTGCAATCACAACACCTGGCCTCCCTGTTACTCTCGCGTATCCTTCCGCTGCATGGATTGATCCCTGCTCATGCCGGGAAAGGACGTGTTTAAAAGCTGCCTTACTTCTGTACACCGCATCATAGATTGGCAGAACAGCCCCGCCAGGATATCCGAATATGGTGTCCACTTGTTCATCAACCAAAGTCTGGATGAACAAATCTGCACCTGTCATAAATTCTGTTTCACTTTTCGGTTCCTGTTTTACATCAAGTTTCACTACTACATGCCTCCCCCATTTGCTTTACTATCAAAAAAAGGCCCTTCTCTCCCCTAAAACTGCGCAAATTAGCAGAATTATTGGGGAGAAAAGAGCCATCTTTTCACGGTACCACCCAGGTTTTATAGCATCCTCACGAATACTACCTTTAAGACTGATAAACAGTCTAATTGATAACAGGCACATACACTGTACCTGACCGTGCCTACTTGGAATCATTCCGTTCAACGCGGCACTCAGGGAAGATGTCAGAACAAAATGTACTTCTGGGCTTCCAGCAACCCCAGCTCTCTGTGAATACATTGCGTTTGTTCCTTTGCTCCCGTCATCGAGTTAACCTATAGTTTTGTGTTGTTTTGTTTAAAAGTTGATAGTCATTTTGTTGCTTTGTTCAATAAAGTTTGAATATTTGATATTGCGGATAATCATATACCGTTTTAAATCAACAGTCAACAGCTTTTTCGAAGTTTTTTATTTGTTTAGATAACTCTGTTAATTTGAATGCGCTTTCATGCTTGTCAGGTAGGGAAACATCTAGAATGTTACAATTACGTTACATTGCAATATATTGGTTGAATTATTGTGGTTCCGGTTAAAAGTTAAATTTTGTTTAATTAATATATTGCTGTCGGTTGTTTTTAGACTTCATGCCGTTATTTGGGGTTATTTGTTTTTATATAGTGATATATTGGTGTGATGATCGTATCTTGTTGGGGGTAGTGTTTGTGTGGGAATCGGAGTTAGTTTGGTTATGGTGCTGGAAGGTGATGTTGCGGTGCTCTCTGTCGATGTTACAACACTCAAAAGCGATGGTGCACACTCTTAGCCAATACCAAGTCGTTCTCAAAAAAGGCTCCTCCCAGCTATTGGGGGGAGCTTCTTATCAAACTATTTATCTAAAAAATCGGTAACGGCACCTTTGGAAGAGCAGGAAACATTGTGGGCATACTTCCCTAGAATTCCTCGCTTGTACAACGGTGGTGCTGTCCAATTGCTCTTCCGTTCTTCAAGTTCTTCAGCACTTACTTCCATGCTAATTTCCTTTTTATCAGAATCGATCGTGACCATGTCGCCCTCCTTGAGGAATGCGATTGGGCCACCAGCCTGGGCTTCAGGTGAGATATGCCCTACGACAAGGCCGTGGGTCCCTCCGGAAAATCTGCCGTCTGTAAGCAGTGCTACTTTTTCACCAAGTCCTTTTCCGACAAGAATAGCAGAAATCGAGAGCATTTCAGGCATGCCTGGCCCACCTTTTGGTCCAACATAGCGGATTACCAAGACATCTCCTTCGTTAATCTGGTTGTCCATAACTGCCGCTGTCGCTTCTTTTTCTGTATCAAAAACGCGTGCTGGCCCTGTATGTCGGTTAACCTTCACGCCAGAAACCTTCGCTACAGCTCCGCTTGGGGACAGATTCCCTTTGAGTACGATGAGCGGACCATCTGCCCTTTTCGGGTTACTAAACGGCATAATAACCTCTTGGCCTTCAGACAACGATGGTGCGTCCTCTAGATTTTCGGCAATGGTTTTTCCGGTAACGGTTAGACAGTCCCCATGCAAGTAGCCATTTTCATGCAATAACTTCATGACAGCTTGTACTCCGCCAACTCTGTGCAGGTCCTGCATAACATATTTTCCACTCGGTCTTAGGTCAGCAAGATGTGGTGTCTTTTCTTGAATTCTATTAAAATCATCAATAGTCAAATCTACTTTCATTGCATGCGCAATAGAGAGCAAATGCAGAATCGCGTTCGTGGAGCCACCTAAAGCCATAACGACAGTGATTGCATTTTCAAATGCTTCTTTTGTCATAATATCTTTCGGGTAAATTCCTTTTTCGAGCAAGTGATAAACAGCTTTTCCAGCATCTTCACAATCTGCATGCTTTTCAGCGGACTCTGCTGGGTTTGAGGAACTTCCTGGAAGACACATTCCCATCGCTTCTACTGCCGAAGCCATCGTGTTGGCAGTATACATCCCACCACAAGCTCCCGCACCAGGACATGCATTACACTCGATGTTATGCAATTCTTTGTCATCAATGGCGTTATTATTATGCTTCCCAACACCTTCAAACACGGAGACAAGGTCAATATTTTTACCGTTATGTCGGCCTGGTGCAATCGTACCTCCGTATACAAAAACGGCTGGTAGCTCAGCATTAGCAATTGCGATCATACAGCCTGGGATATTTTTATCACATCCACCAATCGCGACAAAACCATCAAGATTTTCTGCCCCAACGACTGTTTCAATTGAGTCGGCAATGACATCCCGGCTCGGTAGGGAGTAACGCATCCCCTGAGTCCCCATGGAGATTCCATCCGAAACCGTGATGGTGTTGAAAATGAGGGGGACCCCGCCAGCGTCCCGAGCACCTTTTTTACTACTCAGCGCTAAATCATTAATATGTATATTACAAGGCGTAACCTCACTCCACGTACTCGCAATCCCAATCATCGGCTTTTTGAAATCCTCTTCGGTCACACCAACTGCACGAAGCATTGCTCTATTTGGTGCTTTCATTGCACCTTCACTGAAAACTTTACTTTTAATTCGCAAATCTTTATCCATCTAGTATCCCTACCTTTCTTTCGAAACATTATATGCCTAATTTTCTAATAGTTCAATGTATTTTTTTGTTTTTGTGAAAGAGAATTTTTTTGATGGTAGAAATAAAATGCTTCAGAGATAGTTTTTGTCGGCAGGTTATTTTCTAATAAATTTCGGGAAAACAAGGTATGGAAATCGAAGAAAAATGAATGGCTTTTAAACATTTCAGACATGATTCGACCTAGAATTTATGAATAAATATTCTTCTACTGTCCAACTTAAGATGGAGGTGAGTTTATGTTAAATCGTGGATTGACGACTGCTTTGTTAGGTATTGGAGCTGCTCAATTATTAAAAGTCCCCCTTCACTATGTGGAGACAGGACAATGGGATTGGAAAAAAACGTTTGGATCTGGTGACATGCCTAGTTCCCATTCATCTGCTGTTACTTCCCTTACTACATATGTGGGCATGAAGAATGGGGTTTCTTCGATGGATTTTGGGATTTGTAGTATCTTCGGACTAATCGTTATGTACGATGCAATGGGGATTCGCTGGCAAGCTGGGCAAACAGCAATTGCCGTAAATGATTTATACGAACAAGTAGAGCATTTCGCTGACAAACATCCAGATATCAATTACAAAAAACAGGAAAAAGAACTGAAAGAGATGTTGGGTCATATGCCTATTGAAGTTGTTGGCGGTGCTGTATTAGGGGTGGCTCTTGGGGCACTAAGTTACCTGTTGGAAAGTGGAAAGAAAAAGGCATAAAAAGAGCAGGGGCACATCTTTGGATTCACCAGATGTACTCTGCTCTTTTAAGCTGAAAAATTAGATGTTGTCGGGGTTTTTCCCTGTTCGATCATTGCAATCCATCGCATCAATGAGACGCATTTCCTCATCAGTCAACGAAAAGTCAAACACGTCTGCATTGGCTGCAATTCGTTCTGGATTCGTTGATTTAGGAATGGTAATAATGTCGTGTTGAATGTCCCAGCGTAAAATAACCTGTGCTGGAGTCTTCCCATACTTATGCCCAATCTCCGCAAGAGTTGGATCTTCAAGCAAGCGACCTCTTTTTAATGGTGCCCATGCTTCCAGTTGAATGGCTTCTTTTTTACAATACGACTGAAGGGCTGTCTGTGTAAGGTGCGGATGGTATTCGACTTGGTTTACAACAGGTTTTACTGCTGCATTTTCGAGTAAGTGTTCGAGATGTTGTTGATGAAAATTACTCACACCAATCGCGCGCACTTTCCCTTCGTTATACAATTCCTCCATTGCTCTCCAGGTCTCAGTGTAGAGATCTCTAGCTGGCCAATGAATTAGGTATAAATCCAGGTAATCTAAACCAAGTTTCTGTACACTTCTCTCAAAGGCTTGCTTCGTTTTATGATAGCCTTGTTCATCATTCCAAACTTTTGATGTAACAAAAATATCCTCTCTCGGTACACCAGATTCTCTTATCGCCTGACCAACGCCCTCTTCATTTTCATAATAGGACGCTGTATCAATACTACGATATCCATGCTGCAATGCCGCCTTCACAGCATCGACCACGGTTTTCCCGTCCTCTACTTTGTATACACCAAGGCCAAATCCCGGCATCTTTACACCATTGTTCAATGTTACGGTATCCTGCAAGCTTGTGATCATGCATATCCTCCTCGAAAATTGTAGTATTCTACCTTCATTGTATAAGAACTAGTCAGAAAATCGCAAACCTTTACTGAAGTGTCAATCTGAATGAAAAAGGGTATAAATAAGTTATTAAAACAACATAGAACATGGAGAGAGCTATGATACAAGAAATCTATAACTCAAATTTATTTATACTTATCGTTTCACTTTTATTAATTTGCAGTATTCTGGCGGTACAATTTTCCGTTAAAGTAAATGCTCCATCTCTTCTGTTTTTTATTTTATTTGGAATGATTGCCGGCAGTGACATACTGGGAATTATAAATTTTAGTAACCCAGAAATTGCACAGCTTGTCGGGATGATGGCCCTCGTCATTATCTTGTTTGATGGTGGGATGCAGACACAGTGGAAAACGATTCGACCTGTGGCTGCACCTGCTATATCCCTTGCCACAGTTGGTGTGCTACTAACAAGTGCCCTGGTTGGGGTGGCAGCTTATTTTCTATTTGATTTAAACTGGGCCGAAGCATTTCTAATGGGTGCACTTGTTGGCTCTACCGATGCTGCAGCCGTATTCGCCATGCTTGCAGGTAAAAATATTTCCAATCGATTGGAAGCTACTTTGGAAGGGGAATCTGGCGCCAATGACCCCATGGCAGTTTTCCTTACTACAGCTTTAATTTCAGTTGTGAACCAAGAAGGAACGGGGCTTCTGGAGTTTATTGGGCAATTTATTTTGCAGATGGGCGGAGGCTTGCTCATTGGTCTGTTAATTGGGAAAATTGCCAGCAAATCTCTTTACCGGATCAAACTATCCTCGAGTGGACTATACCCATTACTTGCCATATCCTTTGCATATTTAGCATACAGTATCGGTTCCCTCTTGAATGCGAGTGGTTTACTTGCTGTATATGTAACCGCGCTTGTAATTGGAAATTCGCAATTAAAACAACGAAGTCCGATTTTGCGATTTAATGAGGGCTTTAGCTGGATTGCTCAAATTGGATTGTTCGTCATACTGGGATTGTTTGTTGCACCAAGTGATGTATTCAGCTTTAGTATTATGGTAAAAGGGCTATTTCTGTCCTTGATTTTAATGTTCATTGCCCGGCCGGTAGCCGCCTTCCTCTCTGTTACAGGAATGAAGTTTAAATTCAAAGAGAAACTTTTCTTATCCTGGTCTGGCCTGCGCGGAGCCGTACCAATCGTACTTGCACTTTTTCCTTTACTTGCAGATCTGGAAAACAGTGCCTTGTACTTTAATATTGTTTTCTTTGTTGTGCTGACATCCACACTTATTCAAGGGACTACCATTCCTAAAGTTGCGTCAAAGCTAGGACTTGTGTCAACTCCCAATACAAATCCGATCTACACAATGGATCTCTTGTCTGTTGGGAAAACAGAGCTTGAAGTGGCTGAATACCAAATAACGGAACACAGTAATGCTACAGACAAGAAAATAAAGGACTTACATTTGCCTGAAACAGTCAATATCACGTTGATTCTTCGAGAGGGGAATACGGTTCCACCAAGTGGGAGTTTAACCTTAAAAACTGGTGATACATTGTATATGCTTTTGCAGGATGATGAAATGAAGGCGGTAGAGGAAATTTTCGAAGCTGAAGAAAAGTAAAAATGGTGAGCAGGAACTGGTATTTGAAGCGTGCGCTAACTACATTTTTCTAAGTAAATGCAGATCCTGACGACGATCTTGAAGAAGAAAACATTTAATTGATCAATAGAAACGGAACCATGAAGTCAAGGTTGAAAATACGTCAATTATTCTCCAAAACGCATATGATCACGCACAAGTGTAACTCATCTTTAAAAACTCATATGTACTTCCATTTGTAGCTTGCATAAATGTCTCCATGTCTCTAAAGCCGATTTTTCTATATGCATTAATAGCTCTTTGGTTAAATGTTGCCACAGATAATGTAATTCGGTCAGGGCTATAAGAGCCTTCGACAAATTTTAAACTTGCCTTCAGAAAGGCATTTCCCATCCCTTTACCAGTTAAATCAGGCCTCATCCCTAACCCAATATCAATGGTGGACTCGTTTACCTTCTTAACGGAGAAGAAAGCAACTAAGTCCTCCTCCTTTTCCACAACAAACGTAGAATCCCCACGAGCCTCTGAATTTAAAAACTCTTCCATATCTTCCTCATCTGCTTCCATATCATAAAAAGAATAATCTCCTTCATAATGCCAGTTAAAGGCGATATTTTCGGCTTCTTCTTGTGTCATAATACGAAAAATATATGCCATTTTTTCACCACACTTAGATTTTTAAATTTTCTATGTAAGTATTTAGCGATCGTCGTTTTGCCGCCACCTGAAACTCCTGCAATAGCGATAACTTGTGGCTTCATTCGATTATTCATAGCATTCTCCTAGTTTTTGTAGTATGGAGAGGTCAACTGAAATAACGACCTTTATTATTATAATCTAATCCTCTACTCATTTGCTTGGTGCTTATTATTCTTATAAAAGTAGATTGCCAAACCATGAACGATAAAATTTATCAACACCAATACCCACAGTGAATCACGGTACAACGAATACGAAATATCGAATATAGAGTGCGAAATCTCCAACAGTAGCCAGCCAATTGGAAGAATTGGCACTGTGACTCTATTTGACTTATTTAAAATCTCTTCTCCTCGTTCTCCTTTCCCTTCTTTTCCCCAAGTGAATTTGAAAATAATGTACAGAGAAATAAGAAATAATGGGATTAATAAAACTCCTACTATTAACATTAATTACCCTCCATATCTCCTTCATGAATAATTCCATAATAAACAAGATCTTCATAGCGGTCTTCTTTTCTCACATGGTCTTTCAGTATTCCTTCCTGCTTCATCCCTACCTTTTGCAACACTCTTCCAGAGGCTGGATTTGTCCCAAAGTACCGTGCAAATACTTTATGATAGTGTTTTTCCTCGAAGGCAAATTGGATGATAGCTTGGGCAGCTTCCGTCGCGTACCCCTTTCCCCAGAAGGGCTCCCCAATCCAGTAGGCCACTTCACCGTTTTTATGTACGTGATGGTTTGAAAGTGCGATCGCGCCATATAACTGCCCATTTTCCTTATCTGTAACAGCAAACTCATAAGATTTATCTGCCACAAAACGTTCAAGATGAGGTTCCATCCAGGCTAGCGCGTCTTCTAAGGAATACGGGTATGGAAGATATAATGTATTTTGGTAGATGTTCATGTTATTACAGAGCTTTGCTACCACTTCTGCATCAGTCTGTTCAAACAACCTTAGCACAAGCCGCTCTGTCGTAATCGTTCGCAACGCTTGATTATAAAGCATAAATAATCCCCCTCAGTGAATCTCTTTTTACTTATAGTGCGTGTTCAAAAAAGAGGATAAAAAGGACCGAGGTCGGCTAAGATCGCAACGTCCTATTGCAACGCCGACACAAACACGTCCTGTGCGTCGAAGTTCGAGAAGTCGTAGCTTTGAGTACCGGGCTTACACAGGATGTGTTGACTTCTGTGTTGTCCACAGGACGTGGACGGTTTTAACAGAAGTTCAGTGAAATCTTTTAATACGTGAGGAACGGAAAAGCAAGCCAACGAGCTTCCACAGGATGTGGTGATTTCGACGTTCGACACAGGACGGACGTGTCGGAATTTAGTCGAAGGTCATCAGTACCGATGCGTCATTTTAACCGAATTTTTTGAACAACCTCTACTACTTCAAATAGATTTGGAAAGAAACTTTGTTATTACCATAGGACCAGACAGTACTATCTATTTTTAGGTTGGAACTAAATCTTTCAATCCAAACCTGTTTTGCGTTAAGTAATGCTGTTAATTGAGCAGAATTAAGATGCACTTCTTCGGTCTGTTCTGTTTTTTGAAAAACAAACACTACACATATACAATCTGTTTGATTTGCTGCAACCTCCATTAGTTGGCCTCCTTGTTGATATTTACTGCTTTCGAGGATTTCCACTTCATTGTCGTTACCACCCACCAAAAGATCAAGTAACTATAAAGTGCAAGTACAAAAATTGCCATGACATCGCCTTTCACTACGTTTTGCAAGAAGTACTCCAACTCATTTGACCCTTCAGGTCTTCCAATGAGATATAACAACGTTGCAATAGGGGTGATAAATGCCATGGCCAATGCAGGATAGGCTAAGTCTTCCAGTCGTTTTCTTCTAATACTCCATATTGCCATCACAATTGTTATCAGGAAAAAGAGAAAATACAGGGCCGTAAACCAAGGTAGCAGCGTCTCCCACATAAAAATCCCCCTTAAATTTGCTGTTATTTTGACCCTTATCATACCATAATTTGTATTTGTTTGAAAATTAACAATTGATTATATACAAGCTTCTTGAGGAGTGATTTTTCCCTGAAACACAAAAAAAGGAAGCAGTCGTATGCTGCCTCCCTTGCTTGTAAACTTATTTATGCCTTCCACTATGTTCTGTTTTAATTAACGTGCTCTCTGTCTTTGTTTCATCATGGACATCGCAATAATATACGACCACTTTGATATGATGGATGATCTGACAGGTGCGCGTATGACGCATAAAATTCTTCCAATAGGTGAATTCATGCTCGCCCCCGTCTACCTTTTCTGTATATGTATCCTGCGCTTGCCAATTATGTTCCTTTTCCTCTTCTGGGGTTACTGTTCCATCATCAACTTTTGCATAGGAAATTTCTCCACTTAGGAGGATGAAGAAAGCCCCAGCCAGCATCATGCCACGTTTCCACATATCATCAGCCCTTTTTAAAGATTCGGTTACCCTTAGTTATTGCCGGACAGGGCAAAAACATACATGGTTATCCGCCTTACCTGGTAGTAAAACCACCATTTAATGAAGGTACACTTTATTCGAATAAACCGTACTTGGTCTTAAAACGCTTTATAATTTTAATCCAAGCGTTGCTGAATAGAAACAAGAAAATTACATTTGAAAGCGCATGGGCCAAATCAAAATAAAAACTTGCACTGTAATATAAAAGAATCTCTGTCCAGCTTATTTGGTTGATCATGCTTACGACGAACCAAAGATTCATAAACCAGCCGAATAGAAAACCGACCCCAAATCCATACACACATCTACCTAGCATATGTTTCATGAACAGCGTGTTGCGCAACAGTCCTGCGGTCAATCCAATCATGCCCCAGGCGTACATTTGCCAAGGAGTCCACGGGCCCTGGCCTAAGAAAAGGTTGGAAACAATCGCTGCCAACACACCAATAACGAATCCACTTTGCGGGCCTAAGACAATCGCTGCAGCAATGATGACGAATGTGGTTGGCTGAACACTTGGTAATGAAGCAAATGGTACCCGACTCACCGCTGCAATTGCTCCAAGGATCGCAAGCATGACAAGCTCTCTGCTCGTCAATTTCTGTTTAGAAAAACGATACATAAAGGGTAGAAAGGAAATGCCCATGATAAGCAGACTAACGATCATATAATGTTCTGAAATGATTAAAGGAAAGCAACAGAGCAAAAGCAATACAGCGACACTTAGGATAATTAAGATTTTCTTTGAACGCGCCAATTCTCTTTTGCCTCCTCTAATGTTACAGCTAGTGGTGCTGCGGATTTTCTGGTCATTCGATTCATTACCGTTGTGTAATAGGTATTTCCCTTAAAGAAGGCTCTGGTACCCTCTGTAACCGAAATATCCCCCTGAAAAAGCATGCTACAACGTGTTGCATAATTTGCTGCGAATTCAACATCATGGGTCACCATTACAATGGTCAAACCCTGCTTCCTAAGATCTCCTAGTAATGTTCCAAACACTTTTTTCGAATAAGGATCAAGGCCTTTTGTCGGCTCATCAATTAACAAGATCTTTGGATCCTCGAGCAGTGTGCCGAGTAAAGCTGCTTTTTGTAATTCACCACCACTTAAATCAGCAGGATGCCTTTCCTCAATACCTTTGAGGCCAAATGTATCTAGCAGTGTAGCAATTATCGCTTCTCCATTCTCAACTGGGTGCTTCTTTACAATCTGGCTGTATTCCGCCATTAGCGTATCCTCAAGGAAATAAAGGGCGGGATTTTGCGGTAAATAACGAATAGCCATGTTCACCAGGTTTTTCTGTTTTTTTCCATCATAAAGCACTTTTCCATGTTGCGGTCGTAGAATGCCGGCCATGACTTTAAGTAACGTTGATTTTCCCGTCCCATTTGCCCCGAGAATAGCGAGCAATTCTCCTTTGTTCACAGACAGGGACAGATTATGTAGGACAGGTGCTGTGTCTTTGTTATATTGAAAATCGATTTCCTTTAGAGTAAATATAGGAGTTGCCTCTTGCTCTGCTTCCATATCCGAGTCAGCTGTTATGTTGTTTGCCAAAAGCCAATCTCTACCTTCCTTTACATTGGTAGGGATGCTTCTTGGAGCTACCTCTGGTTGAAAGTGTAGAAACAATCTAGAAGCACTTGGTAAAAAATAGTTTAAAATAGGATGTATATGCAACATTGCGACAGCTTCACGGGGCGGAGCATCTATCTTCTTTACCCCTTCTTCTAGAACAAGGACTCTGTCGGCTGCAGCAAATAGTTCTTCTAGGCGATGTTCCACCATTAAAATAGTGATGCCAAATTCACGGTTTAACTGTGTTAACGTTTGGATAAACTCTTTGGCTGCAATTGGGTCTAACTGTGCTGTAGGTTCATCAAGCAATAAGAGGTCTGGTTCCAGTAAAAGAACGGACACCAAATTCACTTTTTGCTTTTCCCCTCCTGAAAGCTCACTTGTTTTTTTATCTAGCAGGTGAGTTAGTCCAAAGTAGTGCGTCATCTCGGCAACTTTTTTGCGCATGTCTTCCGTCTGATAGCCTTTATTTTCCATACCAAATAACAGCTCTTCCATAACATTATCCATCACGATCTGATTTTCCGGGTCCTGAAAAACAATGCCAATGTCATCTGGTGGCTTGTTTTGCTTCTCAAGCTGGGTTCCTTTATAAAAAATGCTCCCCTCCAGCTTTCCATGTGGGGCTATTTCTTGTTTAAGAAGATGTAATAAGGTTGTTTTGCCACTACCTGATGCACCGCAAAGCACCACAAACTCTCCTTTATGTATGTGAAAATCCACTTCTTTTAATGCTGGTTTTTCTTCCAGTGGATAGGTGAAACTTATATTTTTTGCAGATAAAATTTCCATTTTGCTACTTCCTTCCCTTCTAACCACAGCGGAAAAGCGAGTAACAGGGTCCAGTTGGCGATAAAGACCCATTCCCTCTGTTCAAGTTGGGATGTCTCAAGGACAGGCAATAGAGACAGGACGCTATCTTCAAGCCACCATCCAAAAACCATGCAAGATCCTGTTACCAGTATAAATGTCAATGCGTACCAATCCTTGTTTTTCATGGTAAAGGCTTGGTAATGGGTGCGTTTTTGCTGACCATATCCCCTTGCTGACATGGAATCAGCCGATTGGATGGATTGCTCAAGTGAGCCTGTTAACAGGGCCTGTAAAAATAACATGCCGTTTTTTCCTCGTTCTTTTATGCTCCCTTTTGTAACAGAGAATCCCCTAACCTTCTGTATCTCTTCTATTTCCTTTAAGCGTTTTTTTAACAATGGTACAAAACGGACAGCAAGCATACTTAACAGCGCCCATTGCGGGGAAATGCGAGCAAATAAGTATAAAAACCGGTCTTGGCTAATGATTTGATTCAGACTTATAAACACTAGCAAGATACCTACCAAGGTTAACGCCAGCATAATCCCTTGTATTATCGCCTCAAGCATGACTTGATTGCCAAATAAATAAAATAAAATATGATTCCCTCTCCGGTTAAATACGGGGGTTAATACAAGAATAAATACTGCCAATGTAAGAATCATAGTTGACCAGGTTTTCAATTGCTTTCCTTTATCTATAAGAAAATGAAAGACAAGTAGAAATCCTACGCCTACTGCCAAAAAGACAGGATGTTGGGAGAGCATGAAACCAATTATGACAACGACATAATAGGCAAGCATCACAGCTGGATGAAAGGACCAAACACCCCTTGTGCTCATCCTTCCGCCCCACTTTCTTCCAGATAATTTGTGGTATAAAACCAGTAAATTACTTGGCCATCCTGTACAGGTGTTGCCCCGGCACTCTGTTTAATCAGCGCGCCATCAAGACGGATCATCCACCCACTATTTTGCCCTTCATCGAATTCATACAAGTTATCAATACCTTGAACATATGCAGTGGAGTTAGAACCCGTTACGCTAAATTGGATTCCCTTCTGCTTTAAGATCCTTCGAGTAATATCAAGTATGGTATCCCCTTCCTTCCATTCCACCCTTGTTTGCGGAACAATTTGACCTTTTATATCCCGCGCGTCAACTGAGAACGTCACATAGGAGGCTGGTTCTTCTGGCTTCTTGGGGGGATCCTGCTTTTCTTCTTTTTCCTTGCTTTTATCAGGTTTCTCTTTCGCTTTTGTTGGTGTCTCATTCTGCTTCGTTTTTTTCGTTTCTTCTTCTACCTTGCTATCCTGCTGTTTCTCTGTAAGAGGCTCTTCTTTCTGAGCAGCAGGTGCTTCTGCTTTGTTGGAAGTTGAACTGGAGTTTGCGTTGGTATCTGTGCTACTTGAACCGCTATCCTGTTTCTCTTCCTGATCCGAATTTTCTTCGGAGGAATCAGCGTTCGTTTGTTTCGATGTCTTTTCCTCTTTTGGCTCGGTTTCCTGCTTCGCTTTGTCTGTTCCTACTGGTTGTTTTTCCTGAAGCATGATTTCCTTTTCTGGTATTTCAGAAGCTGCTACAGGTTGCTCACCATTAGCAGGGGTTACTTCATCCTTTGCACAGCCAAAAGCAATGAAAACGATAAGACCAATCATGAACAACAGACTTGTATATCTTCTCATGCGTTTTTCTCTCCTTGGCTAAACATACAATCGGGTAACCATTCATCGATTACCCGATCTTTTGTCTTACATACTTTCGTTTGCTTGACGTTTTCTCCACATCAAGAAAATGGCTCCCCCAATAAGCAGAAGCACTAAACCACTTGCTAGGAAGTTAAAAGTATTAGTTGATGTATTCGGCAGTTTTTCACCAGATGCATTTGTTTGTTTATCACCCGCGTTTTCAAGTTGCTTTACATGTTCATTTGTTTCATTGTTTTTCCCTTTATCTGAAGTATTGTCTCCCTTTTCAGGTTTCGGATCTTCATCCTTTGGTTCGTCATCTGTTCCTGGCTGATTAGGATCCGCTTCCGGTTTTTCTGTATCTTTCGGATCCTCTGGCTGTTCAGGTTCATTAGGTGGTTCTTCTTCAACTGGTGCGGAGAATTGATAAACCGAACCAGTTCCGTTTACTAGCTTTTGATAAGCGACAAATGCTAATAATGCCTGCTGTGTGGACATATCAGTAGACCCACCATCAAGTAGGTGGCTATATCCGCCATCCTCCTGTTTAAACTTAACCAAATGCTGTAAAAGGTTGCCACCTTCTTTAGTAAACGACGGGGATGTTGGATCTGCTCCAACTGCTGCTAATCCAATGATAGCCTGTGAAACAGACTCACTAGAATCGCCGCCATTGAACGCAATATCATAGCCACCTTCAGCATCCTGACTTTCTGATAGATACGTTACAGCGCGATCAATTGCTGTTTTCACTTTTGGATCCTCTTTATAAGGAGCAAGCGCGGCTAGTGCCATTCCGGTAATGTCTGGACTTGGATTACTTCCAAAGAAAGACCAGGCTCCATCTTCTAGCTCTTTATCTAAAATACTTGTGATCAGCATGGTACGGAAATCTTCTAACACAGCAAATTCCGCACTATCTATCGCGAGCAATCCATAGATTGCCGCATTAATTGCCGGATCCCCCTCCTCCATCCAAGAGTGAGTTGCCAACTTGTCAATTAAATTTATGCCATTTATATCAGAAGCATCTTTTCCAGCAGCACTAAGCGCGATAATTATTTTTTCAAGTTCAAATAGATTACGAAATTCTCCCTCGTTATCTTTCACTAATGCCTCAATGCTTTCTACATAGCTATCAGGGATTTCCCGATTCGTATGGGCAACACCCCAAACCCACCATTCACTACCATAGCTTAGTTCAATAGATGCTGCATCCATGTAGGATAGAATATCATCAACGTTTGCTTGAACCTGCTTCTCGTTGATTGCTGGTGTTTCCTTATCTGCAGGTGTTTTGGATTCATCTTCGGTTTCTTCAGCTGGAGCATCTTCTTCCTCTGATGGTGTTTCTTCCTCTACTTCTACATCTTCAGGAGATTCATATGTAGTAACCTGCAATTGAACCTCTTGACCTTCCTGAACTGTGTGGTCAGCAATACTTGTAGAAAGTGCCTCATTATCCACCGCTACATTCCAATAATCATTCGGCCCAAGCTCTGTTTCTCCAACGTTGTTTACAAAAGTAAAATACATATCATCTACGGAAACATCGAGGCTCAGGTCCTCTTGTGCTGCCGCCTGATACAATGCATCATAAGCACTGGACCCTGTCGCAATGGCCACTTCTTTATTTATGATAGCGTTATCATTAATGTCGGTGGCTGTCACATTTATCGACACTTCAGGTGAAAAGTCCTCCAAATCCCTTAATGCAAATAAAACATTATCTCCATTCTCTACTTCGAAAGAGGATGCACCAACATCTGCTGCCTTCCCGTTTACATTGAAGGACCAGGAGTGGGTATCGGTTTCCAGCACTTCACCGATGCCAGTTACATAGTTTCCGAAATCATACTCATCATATTGTATTTCCTTGTCTTCTTTCTCGCCGGCTTCCAGTAATACTTCAAAGGCAGTGTCGCCTTCGTCTATTTCTATGGCCGTTAATCCAAACACTTCTTCACCGTTTTCATCAATTGCCTTTATCGTAACAGCATTATCCATAGTTGTAGCTTGAACTGGTTGTATAAATGTTAAATTACCGACGATGAGTAATAAACTAAGTAAAAATGCAGCGTATTTTACCATTCTATTCTTCATATGCCAACCTCCTTATTTTATTGATAAACGTCGCTATCGCCCCGATGAACTCATGAGAAAAACTCGCATTCGCTTGCCCTTTAGGGAATATGTACGTTTTTCTTATACTTGTCACATCAAAATTTCAACTGCGTCGTGTTTGCCTCCTTGCTGAAATTTTATACTTTCTCAATGTACAAAAAAATACACCTCTTCCCGAAGAGATGCATGCGTGACGTAGCGTATTAAACAATTATGTATACAAAGCTCTAGCTGTAAAATCCGCTGACACACCTCCCTATCCGCGTAGGTTTGAATGGTGTAAAAAAACAGGCAGGTCTCCTGGCTCATGATCTTCATTTTCTATGACCTTCCCATCAAGTGACAGTGGTATGCAATAGAAAACTCTCATTTACAGTGGCGGGACCGCACCGGAATTGCACCGGACTTCCCTTTTAATGAGCTATACCTCGGTATAGCCCAACCCATCTTTTTCCTATTCAATTACTTTCATGATAATCAACTCTAGGTAACTAGTCAACTTCCGATTTTGATTATTCGCAATAGATTAGTGGAGAATTTGGAAGGGATACCTGGGCTGGAGGCGTGGGATTTAGGAGGTTAGTCACACGAGTTTGCGGTTTCTCGCTCGACTTTGCTGACTGCTCGCTCGACTTTGCTGGCTTCTCGCTCGACTTTGCTGGTTCCCCGCTCGACTTTGCTGGATTCTCGCTCGACTTTGCTGCTACTTCAATAGATTTAAAGAGGACTAGCAATGCTAGTCCTCTCCTTCAAAATAAATCCCAGCTTGTTTTCGTGCTGTTTCGGTAATGGCAAGTACTTCTCGGCTAATCGCCTTCATTTCTTCATAGGCTGGTGAATCACCTTCCTGCATACAATCCAGAAACGCTTCAAGTTCATAGGCCATCACATTTTCCCGCTGAGTAGCTCCGTTCCAGGTACATTCCCCTTTCGAACGTGGCTTGTAATGGATATTAGAAAAGGCGCCAATATCATCAATGCTAATGGTTCCTGCCTCACCCTGAATTTCCGATTCCAAATAGGAGGTAGAAATTTTTGAGCAGAGGATGGTGCACACAAACCCAGGATATGTTAGCACTAAGGTCCCGCTACCATCCACACCACTAGAGAGCATGACTGGAGTATACTGCACATCAAGCGGTTTTCCAAACAACGCGACAGCCACTGCAATAGGATAGACACCTAGGTCAACCAGTGCACCACCCGCAAATTTCGCTGAAAAAATGGCTGGTTCCTTTCCTGCTAGTAGATCATCATAGCGAGAGGAATATTTCATCCGATGAAGGAGCACATTTCGCAGCTGCCCCACATCATAAAACTCTGCTTTTACCTTTTGAAAGTTTGGTGTATAAAGATTGCGCATTGCCTCGAATAAACGAACCCCATTTTCCTCTGCAACACGATGAGCTTCCTCAAATTCTTTTAGACTGGTAAACATCGGCTTTTCACAAATCACATGCTTGCCCTGTTCCAGAAATAACACAGCCTGCTTAAAGTGAAGCGAGTTAGGAGAAGCAAGATATACACAATCCAAATGGTCACTTTCAGCCATTTCCTGTAAATCCGTATAGTAATATGCTGCACCATGTTTTCGGGCAAAGTTTTCAGCTTTTACTTCTGCCCTTGAATGAACAGCACATAGCTCTGCTCCATCGACCTCTTTTATTGCTTCAATAAAGGATTCTGTAATCCAGCTTGTGCCAACTGTTCCGATTCTCATTCCATCCGCTCCTTACCCTATCTTTGTGGTAACAGCTCTTTCAGTTGGTCTGCTGCTTCACGCGGGTTTTCTGCCTTGGTAATCGCACTTCCAACAATGACAGTATCTGGTTTTCCTTCTATAATGTCAGGTAATGTCTCTGCATTTATCCCACCAGCTACTGTTACCTCGATATTATGATCTTTAACTAGAGCAAAAAGACTTGTATCAAAACTTCCTTCCTGTTGCTTATCCTTGCCGACATGTAAGCTTACTAAATCGACGCCTAAACCAACCAATTCTTCCACTCTTTCTGCTTTATCAACCTCTAGAAGGTCAATCATAATCCGACTTCCATGCTTTTTTGCTACGCGCAATGTATCGGCAATCGTAAGGTCGCCAGAAAATGCCATAACCGTCGTAATGTCTGCCCCAGCCTCAAATGCCTGTTTTGCCTCGTGTTTGCCAGCATCGCATGTTTTCATGTCTGCTACGATTGTTTTATCAGGATACCTCGCCCGTACCTGACGTACAATTTCCATTCCATATTCTTTAATAACCCCTGTGCCTACCTCAATAATATCAACTGACTCTTTCGTTTCTTCCAGTATTCGAAAGCATTCCTCTCGGCTTAAACGATCTAAAGCAAGCTGTAACTTCATACTCCACATCCTTTCTAGCGTTCAATTCGTTCAATTTCTCCCATTCTAGCTTGGACATCTTCATAATAAGGCAGCCCTTCATTATCCCCTTTTACACTAACGACCATCGAACCGATCGTTGCCGCAAAGGTTGCAATTTTCTCTAATGGCCAGCCTTGCAGGATTCCATAAAGCATCCCCGCATCAAAGCCATCGCCCGCTCCAACGGTGTCCACTACTTTTGAAGCCTTAACTACCGGTGCGTGAATGAGTTCCCCATTGTGATAAACAACTGCTCCTTTATCTCCCTGTTTAACAGCGATGTAGGAGACACCAAGTGTTTTCACCTTTTCAATAATCGTTTCTGGGTCATTCTCTCCCATGATGATTTCCATTTCTTCATCTCCTGCCAGAAGAATATCGACATGTGGCAGAATGGTTGAAAGTGTTTCCCGAGCTTCTTCTTTTGACCACATCCGCAAACGAATATTTGGATCAAATGAAATAAGTACATCGTGCTTCTTTGCTAACTCGATTGCCCGCTCAAAAATCGCCATATTCTTTGGATTTATTGCCGGAAAAATCCCTGTTAAATGGAGAATCCGTGCTGATGCAAAATAGCTTTCATCTAAATCTTCTGGTTCCATTTCTAGTACAGGAGATTTGTCTCTGTAGTAAAAGGTTCGGACATTGCCATCCTCCATTATTTCTTTAAAGTTTAGAGAGGTTGGGTAGCCATCAACAAATCCGATTTGCGATACGTCGATCCCTTCTCCTCTGGCAAAATTGTAGATATATTTTCCAAACTCATCATTTCCGAGCTTACTCATAAAACCTGTTTGGAGTCCAAGACGGGCACAGCCTATCGCTACGTTGAGCTCTGCCCCACCTATATTTTTTTCAAAGCCATTCACAAATTTCATCGGTCCAGTGGAAGATGGATTGAATGCAATCATTGCTTCCCCGATCGTTATAACATCTTTTTTCATTTTTTCTCCCCCTCGACTTACGCATTACGCTTTTGTTAGTACGTCCACCATCCCGGCATGGCCGACCATTACGACGTCCGCCATGTTAATAAAGAGTCCTGTTTCCACCACGCCGACTAACATCTTCAGGTTTTCATGTAGTTCGGCGGGCTTTTCAATGCTTTCAAAATCGCAATCTAATATATAATTCCCATTGTCTGAAATGAATGCTTCTCCGTTTTGTTCTCTTCGACGCGGGAGACAGCCGTATTCCGCTATCCGTTTACTTGTCGTCTCCCATCCAAATGGTACGACTTCAACTGGCAAGGGGAACGTGCCTAAATAATCCACAACCTTTGTCTCATCAACGATAATGATCAGTCGCTTTGCTAAAATGTCGACGATTTTCTCCCGAACTAGTGAGCCACCGCCTCCTTTAAGCAAATTCAGATGTGGATCTACCTCATCTGCCCCATCTATCGCGAGGTCAATACCATCTACTGAAGAAAAATCTGCTAATGGAATACCTAGTTCTTTTGCTAGCTTTTCTGTTTTCTGTGAAGTGGGAATACCTACTATTTCAAGTCCGTCCTTTACCCGCTCTCCCAATGCTTGGAGCATCCAATATACTGTCGAGCCAGAACCAAGTCCCACTGTCATGCCATCCTTAATCTCTTCAACCGCTTTTTCCGCTACTAATTTCTTATTTGTATCCATATCATCGGCTCCTTTTGTTTATCACTGTTTTACTATCTATCAAACTAATGTACCCTGTTATATGGCATATCAACCAGATCGTGCTTGTCCCAATCTCTCTAAACCAGTATCGAAAGTATTTTTAAAATAATGATGGGTTAATGAGTTTTGGAATAAAGAATGCAATGTCTGGGAAGAACGCGATAAACACCAGCACGACAAGAACAATAGCAATATACGGTAAAACCGCAACGAAAGAGCGTTCAGTCGACATGTTTCCAATTTTCGCTGCCAGTAACAAACATAGTCCATATGGTGGTGTGATGAGTCCGATAGCAAGCGTGATAACCACAATTAATCCTAAGTGAATTGGATCGATTCCAAACTCAACTGCTGTCGGTAGAATAACTGGAACAAACAGGATCATGGCAGGAATTGCATCCATAAACGTACCCACAAATAGGAAGAATGCAATAATGACAACGATAAATAGCCATTTCGCACCGATATTATTTGTGAAAAACTCCTGTGCCATTGTTCCGAGCTGATAGTAGCTCATTAATTCACCAAGAGCGCTTGCTGCAGCTAGTGCAAATAAGGAAAGTGAGCTTAATGCCAATGTATCCATCAGAATTTTCGGTAAATGCTTTAGCTTTAATGTTTTATAATAGAACATGCAGATAAAAAGCGTGTAAAGGGAAGCTACTGCTGCGGCCTCTGTTGCAGTGAAAAACCCGGAAATAATGCCACCAATGATAATGATAGGCGTAAAGAGTGCCGGGAGCGCTTCCAAAGCTAGCTTACTAAATGCCTTAAGTTCCGTTTTCTCTGCTTTCGGGTAATTACGTTTTACCGCAATAATGTAGATGAATACCATCATAGATAGACCGATTAAAATTCCAGGTATGATTCCTCCGAGAAAAAGCCCACCAATCGAAGCATTTGTTAGCCCAGCGAATATGATCATCGGAATACTAGGTGGAATGACCACCCCTACTGTAGAAGATGCAGCAGTAACGCCAACCGCAGTCTCCTTGTCATAGCCATTTTTCAACATACTTGGTATAAGGATTTTCCCTACACCTGCCGTATCGGCCTGTGATGCACCGGATACTCCAGCAAACATCATGGATACTAAAATATTTGCGTGAGCAAGACCACCACGAACTCTTCCTACCATTGCAAGTGCAAGCTGAATTAATTTTTCGGAGATCTTTCCAGAATTCATTAAGTTCGCTGCCAAAATAAATAAAGGTACTGCGAGCAAGACGAAGGAATCGAGTCCATTTACCATCTTCATCGCAACCGTTGCTTCCGGTGTATACGGAATACCGAAAATACCAATTAAGGCGACAATCCCAATAACAAATGCGATTGGAACGCCAATCAACATCAGTACGATAAACATTCCTAATAAAAGAAATCCCATTATTCCGTTACCTCCTTCGCTTTCCATGCTTTCATATGTTCTATCAGATGTGTGATGGAATAAAGCAGCATCGTCCCAGCCATGACAGGGATGGATAGCCATACATATCCCATCTTCATGTCAGGAAGGGTTGCCCATGTGTAATTCCAAAACTCCATGACGATTTGGATGCCAAGCAAGAATAAAACGATATGGAATCCAATTAAAACGAGGTCACTAATAATGCTTATAGAAAGTCGTTTTTTTCCTTTTAACTTTGTTCGCAGCATGTCAAAGTTAAAATGCTCTCTCCGATTCACCATGACAGCTGCCCCCATAAATACTGCCCAGATAAACGTATAATTGGCCACCTCTTCCGTCCAGATGACAGATACGCCCATATACCTTGTTGCAATTTGTAGTAAGATCACAAGGAAAAACATGCATAAAAATATGATGCCTAATGTGATTTGTATTTTCTCCAGTGCCTGAACAAAACGTTTCATCTCCAAACCTCCCCACATTTACTCTGCAGCTCTAATTTGTTGTAACAGATCTTCTACCTCAATTTCTTTAGCAAATTTATCTATAATCGGTGTGGCGATATCAATAAATGGTTGTCTATCAATTTCATTCACCGTAGCGCCTTCCTCTATTGCCTTTTCTTTATAATCCACGTCCTGTTGATTTGTCGCTTCTCTTTCCGCCTTAACCGATGCTTCAGCGGCCTTCATAATAATGTCCTGATGCTCTTGTGAGTAGTCATCAAATTTTTCTCCGTTAATTAATAAGAACCTTGTTGTAAAATCATGTGCTGTTTCCGTAATGAATTTCCCATTTGGTGTAGCATGATGGGACTGCTGTACGAAGAATGGGTACGCATTTTCCGAACCATCTACTACATCCTGTTGTAACCCTTGGTATAGCTCTCCCCAAGAAATACTTGATGGGATTGCGCCAAGCTCTTTCCAGAAGTCCCCAATTACACCAGATGTCTGTGTTCGAATCGAAACACCTTTTAGGTCTTCCGTAGATGCAATCGGGTCTTTCCCATAAAAATGTCTAACCCCAGCAGACCAATAGCCTAATAGTTTGAAAGAGTTATTGGACTTTTCATTAATTAGTTCACCCATTTGCTGACCAACTTCACCATCCACCACGTTTAACCAATGTTCGTAATCCTTGAACAGATATGGAGCAGAAAATAGATCGACTTCTCTAATTCCCGTTTGTGTCATGAAACCAGGTGATGCGAGTACCACGTCAGCCGCTCCAAGTTCTAATTTTTCTACAAGCTCTGACTCTTCTGTACCAATCGTTCCAGCATGCACCTCCACCTCAATCGATCCGTTGGAAAGTTCTTCGGCTACTTCTTTGAATCTAAGCATGCCTGTTTGGTATGGGTTTTCTGGTGCCGTTTGGTTATGTGCTGCAATAATTTTTATTTTACCGTCTTCACTACCACTAGCCTCATTTGCACAGCCAGCCAATGTCAAAATGGCAGCGATTACAATTAAGATTAAAAAAGATCTCTTGTTTCGCATTCCATACACCCCTTGTTCATTTAGGGAGAATAGTGTCTACCTTCTTCATTCATGGCACCATTCTCCTGTAGGATTCGTACTCTTTTTCCTGAAGAATTACGCGCATTCGCTCTTCTTTTAGCAAAATGTTAGCAACGTCTTTACAGCTTCTGGCTAAGCTTCCTTACGTAAAACAAATGCTCTTGCCCGTTCCGTCAATTCCGTATAGGCTTCTTCATTTGTTAACGCCTTCGCATTAACTAAATTACTACCAATCCCCACTGCAGCGCTTCCATTTGCTAGGTATTCGTTCATATTGTCTAGGTTGATTCCCCCTGTTACCATTGTTTCCACATGTGGGAGAGGTCCGCGGATATTCTTTATATAACCAGGCCCGAAAGTATCTGCAGGGAAGATTTTCACCATGTTTGCCCCATGCTCATACGCTGTTTGAATTTCAGTAGGTGTTAACACACCTGGTATTGTTTCGATATGATAGCGATTCGTTAATTTCAATGTCTCTACATTTAACGTTGGAGAAACAATAAACTGTGCCCCCGCCATAATGACGGTTCGTGCTGTTTCCGGATCGAGAACGGTACCTGCACCGATGATCATATCATCTGGTCCTTCCTTTACAGCAACCTCGATAATGCGCTGTACATTCGGTGTCTCCGCAGTGATTTCTACTGCAAAAACCCCTCCAGCAGCTAAAGCATTAAGAATTGGAACGATATTTTGTTCATCCGCGTGTCGAATAACCGCTACTATCTTATGTTGTTTGATTTGCTCTAAAATGTTCATACATTCAACCCTCTCTATTCCAAATTGGCGTGCACTTGATTAAGTTTTGTATTATCCTGGCCAGCAGGTTTGTTTTCTAGCAAATAGACGACAATGGCATCAAGCAATAAATGGGCAGATTGATCAAATTGACTTCCAAGCGGCTGGATGGTAGTTGGTTCTTGAGGAAGCCGCTTCTTCGTTGCCGAAGGAATCGTTACGGTCACATCACTTAGCTTTCCTATTGCTGAATCCTTATTTGTCGTAACAAGGGCTACCTGTGCACCTATTTCTTTTGCCTTTTCGCCATATTGCTTTAGGGAACCTGTAGATCCTGAGCCTGATATGAGCAACAAAAGGTCATTTGTGGCAATACTTGGTGTAATTGTTTCGCCAACAACATAGATCGGGTATTCACTGTGCATCATGCGCATGGCAAACATTTTGCCAACTAGTCCAGAACGACCAGTACCTGCAACAAATATGCGATCAGCCTTTTCCAGATTATCGGCTAATTCCTTCGTTTCTTCTGGACTAACATTCTCTAAAACTGTCTTAATTTCTGTGCCAATCGTTTCGATAATATTTTTCATCCTAAACATCCTCCCAAAAGTTGTTAGCAAGAATCTCGCTGCATTAATAGTGGTTTAAATCGATATATTTTTGTTTCTATTTCCTGTGTTTTATTTTGAATCCGATTCAACAATAGCTCGGCAGCCTTTTTCCCCATTTCGAATGCAGGCTGCGCTATCGTAGTTAGGGTTGGACTATAGAAGCTAGCGAATGTGACATCGTCAATACCAATCACGCCCAAATCATCAGGTATGCTCAACTTCTTTTCTTTTATATAATGAAGAATCTCAAAGAGCACACGGTCATTCACTGCTAAAATTGCGTCAGGCCTTTGTGGTTGCTGCAACAATTCATCAAGCTTTATTCTGATGTTTTCAATTTCCTCACTGACCAACAAATTCGGATCGAAGTTTTGATTATTGGCTTTTAAGGCCTGCTTGAATCCACTGACCCTTTCCAGTCTCGGGGTAACACTTTCTTCAAGTGGCGGGGTAACCATTCCAATTCGTTGGTACCCTTTTTCCACAAGCAGGTTAACCCCCATTCTGACAGCCTTTTCGTTATCTAGTAACACGGTGTTAACCTCAACTTCTGGGACCATTCTATCAACAAAGACGATTGGATAATTATCTCGCACAAGCTGCTGATATAATGCTAGATTTCCACCAGTCGGAAAAACAATAATGCCATCTACCTGTTTGGCACGCAGCATGTCCATATATTTCTTTTCTTTAATAGGATCGTCATCCGCATTACAGACGATAATATGGAAATTCGCTTCATTACAAAAGTCTTCAATGGCTCGAATAACCTGTGTAGAAAAAACGTGAAGAATGTTGGCTACGATAACGCCGATCGTGGTCGTCGATTTCTGCTTCAAGCTTCTGGCTATAATATTTGGACTATATCCTAGTTCTGCTATGGCCTTTTCCACGCGTTCCTTTGTCTTCTCCCCCATATAATCATAACGTTGATTCACATATTGAGAGACTGTGCTCTTGGAAACACCTGCATGTTGAGCAACATCCGCCATCGTTATCGTTTTCATTTTTCATTCTCCTAATTGGTTAATATCTACTAAACCGGTTTACTAAATCGATTTAGGTTTAGTATAAGATAACTGTAAGCGTTTTACAAGCGTTTTTTTAATTTTACGAGAGGATGGGAGATTTACTCGCTGAGGATTGAATTAATCTATTAGCTTGTTAAACACAAAAAAGGAAGATCCTTTATTAAAAGGATCTTCCTTAAACTTAGTTAAAACGAGGGTATACATCAGTACGATTTGCCCATTCATCCCAGATTTTTTTCATTTCTTCCACCAAATCCGGGTAAGTATCCCGGAGGTTATGAAGCTCGGTTCGGTCGTTTTCCATATCGTATAATTCCCAATCCATTTCTTTAATCTTTGATAATTTCCATTTCCCTTTACGTATACCACAGTGTTGCTCATGCTCAAAGCAGAAGATCCGCTCTTCGGCTGCTTCACCATAAAATGCGGGCAACATGCTCTCACCTTCCATAGGGAGGATGTTATGGCCGTTGTACACTTGTGGGTAAGATGCTTCACTAATATCTACAAACGTTGCCATAAAATCAATGAAATGCCCTGGACGATGATCGATTTCACCTATACGAGTTACTTCTTCTGGCCAGTGTGCTATTAGTGGTGTACTGATACCTCCCTCATGTCCGTAATGTTTGTATAAACGAAGCGGAGTACTACATGCGTTGGCCCAACCAGATCCGTAACTGTGATAGGAATCTTGCTGCCCCATCCGATCCAAATCCTCTTTGCGATGCAAGAAATTAGAGGTTGATATCCAATCATCAAAACCCCATGGATCCCACTCTGCACAAGCCCCATTATCGGAACAAAATAATATAAGAGTGTTATCCAGTTCTCCCTTTTCCTTTAGATCGTCTATCACTCTTCCTATATTCTGATCCATTCGATCGATCATTGCTGCGTAGATTGCCATTCTTTTTGCCAAGTCCTTCTGTCTGTCCGGATCTATGGCATCCCAGGCAGGATTGACTCCTTGAATTTCGCGATCTCGATCCCAATACTCTGAACGAGGTGTCAGTGACGTGTCCGATGAAACAATGCCAAGCTCCTTCATACGAGCTAGACGTGTTTCTCGAATATGGTCCCAGCCTTTTTCATATACCTGTTCATATTTCGCTATCTCTTTCTTAGGCGCCTGTAAAGGAAAGTGGGGTGCATTGTATGACAAATAAAGAAAATAGGGTTCTTCATCCTGGCGTGAATCTTGAATAAAATCCAAGGCATGGTCTGTGATAGCATCCGTTGCATAGAAGTCATCTTTTGGATACTCTCGCTTTGGACGCTCCTTTGGTAGTCGGATGTAATCCGGTTGGTTCCAGAAGCTAGTAAAGCCTCCAAATAAGCCATAGAATTCATCAAATCCGCGTTCAATCGGTCCCCTTTCCCCAACATGCCATTTTCCTGAAAGATACGTATGGTAACCACTGTCTTTTAATACTTCTGCAAGCGTGACACACTGATCCTTTAAATAACCACGGTAGCCTGGTGTTTCTCTGTCTTCATCCATTTCCCCAACACCCGCTTGGTGTGGATACAGGCCACTTAGCAAAGAGGCCCTGCTCGGACAGCAGCGTGCTGAATTATAATATTGTGTAAAACGGAGGCCTCCAGTAGCCAGTTGATCGAGATTGGGTGTCTGAATCTCGCCCCCAAAACAACCAAGATCAGAAAACCCTAAATCATCTGCTAAAATCAGTACAATATTAGGTTTATTCTTTGACATGCTATGTCCTCCCATACCTATTATGTTGCATCATTTACTTGTTTGATTTTTTCCATGGCTATTTTCGGTTCCCTGTTTTCCTTTAGCAAGCCGTTGATCTCCTGTTGAACATCGGTTGTTTGCGTATAACAGTAGCCACTGATCTCCGGGATAGCTTTTATAGCGTCTGTTGTTTCCTTATAGCGCTTAAGAAATTCTTCCTCAGTCGAGACTTGATTCCCGTATCCCCAACCACTTTCATCCTGAAAAGCGATGCCACCATACTCCGTTATCATGACAGGCTGCCCCTTGTATTGATACCCTTCAGCAAATGCGTAGCGATGATTGTTATGCGGGATCTTATTTTGTAGAATTGCATCCATATCTTTATATCTCTCATATAATGTCTTACCTGACTCTTCATAGTCATGGAGAGCAATAATGTCAGAAACAGTGTGTTCCCAACCATCGTTCACGATTACCGGCCGCTCTGCGTCTAATGTTTTAGTCAAATAATAGATGGACTCCGTAAATGCTTGTTGTTGTTTATCCTTGAAAATATGTGGAACGCCCCATGATTCATTAAATGGCACCCAAGTTATGATGGAGGGATGATTATAGTGTTGCTGCACAATATCCAGCCATTCCTTTGTAAAATTCTCTACAGCTTGATCGGAAAACTCGTAGGTGGCAGCCATTTCTGACCACACGAGCAAACCTTTCTTATCACACCAATACAGGAATCGATCATCTTCAATCTTCTGGTGTTTGCGCACTCCGTTATATCCCATCGCAAGCGTTTTATCGATATCTTCAAGTATCGCTTCATCAGAAGGAGGGGTCAGCATGGTATCCGGCCAATACCCTTGATCCAGTAGTAACTTTTGGTAGATTGGTACATTATTAAGCAAGACCTTGCCGTCTTTAATCGATATCTTACGCATGCCAAAATAGGAAAACACTTCATCCTTTAACACGTCATCCACATATAAACAAAACTTAACATCATAAAGATTCGGGTGTTCTGGTGACCAATGCAGGACTTTCCACTCATGTATATCAGCCGCCAAATCTACTTCAAAGCGAGAAGTGCTTCGATCAAGAACCGCAGTAAACTGTTTGACTTGCTTTCCATTAAAGGAGATCACGGTTTCCAACCTGCTATTCCTTGGTAATTCTCCATGTAATGTATAATCAAATATTACCGAATTGGAATCGAATTTAGGGGTTATCTTCACATGATCTAAGCTATTTTCTTCAAGAAATTCCAGCCATACGGTTTGCCATATTCCTGTGTTTTGCACATACCAACAACCAAAGTTCTCATTAATCCACCTCTGTTTCCCCCTCGGTTGGACACAGCTTTGACTGTCTTCAACTTTAACAGTAAGTTCATTCTCGCTCGCACTGTCCACTGCTTTTGTAATATCAAAGGAAAAAGCAGCGTTGCCTCCAGTATGTTGACCAATATAGGAACCATTCACCCACAGCTTCGTTATATAATCAGAGGCCTGAAATCTTAAAACCGTCCGCTTGCCTTTCTCCTCTTCTGGAATCGAAAACACCCGGTTATACCATACATATGGGTGGAAGGCTTCCTCCCCAATCCCACTTGCTTTTGTTTCATACGTAAACGGCACAACAATTTCTGAGGAATAGTTATATTCGTCAAACCACTTTCCCTGCTCACCTGTGTTTTCATCGTCGAAAGCGAACTTCCATTTTCCATTTAGATTCATCCAGGCATCCCTTTGAAATTGGGGACGAGGATATTCTGTTCGTTGATACGTTTTTCCTGGCTTCATCGTTGCTTCTTTCATTATTTACACGCTCCTCTTTTTTAACCTTTTATTCCTGTAAAGCTAATCCCTTTAACAATTTGTTTTTCAAAAAGCAAAAATGCAATGATGACTGGGATCGAGGCAATTGCATTCGCCGTCATAGGTAAAACATATGCCTGTGAATAGGTAGAATTAAATACTGGTAATCCTACAGGCAATGTATATAACGTTTCAGATAATATGGAAAGGTAAGGCCATAGGAAGTTATTCCACGAACCAATAAAGGTAAAGATACCAATCGCTGCAATTGCTGGTTTTGCCAATGGAAGGACAATTTTATAAAACAACTTAAAGTAAGAGCAGCCATCGATAATAGCACTTTCAATAATTTCTTTAGGCACATTGTCAAAAAAACTCTTTAAAATGATTACGCCGAGCGGCGATGCGATCATTGGTAAAATCAGGCCACTATAGGAATCAATTAAGTTCATATTTTTTACTATTTCATATAGAGGAATAATAGTAGCCTCTCCTGGTATCATCAGCCCCAATAAAAAGAAAATAAAGATAAAATTCTTAAATCGGAACTTCATTTGCGAAATAGCAAACGCCGCTAGTGATGTAATAATTAATGTTAGAATGGTTGTAACAAATGCTACAAAGAAACTATTAAACAACCAGCGCAGTATCAAACTATCCATAATAATCGTAATATAGTTTGATATGGTATACGGTGGAAGAAACCATTCAATTGGTGTAGATGTAGAAAATCCATCCGGTTTTATCGAAACAAAGAGCATCCATATAATCGGTGCAATAAATAAAATGGAGACAACGATCCCTATCGTTATTTTCCCTTTAAGAAACGGATCTCGATTTCGATCAAGCGCTCTCCTGCTATTTGAGGTAGTCTTTGCAGCCATTTATTTTTCCTCCATTCTCTGGTTTTTTAATTGAATAACCGATAATATAAGCAGGATGAAAAACAGTGCATAAGACATGGTGGCCGCATATCCAAGGTTATTCTGTGTAAAACCTATTTCGTAGATATACTGAATTAGTGGTCGTGTTGCTCCACCTGGCCCTCCTCCGGTTATCAACAGAATTTGAGCAAATACTTTGTACGAGGCAAGGATTTGCAATAAGATTACTACCCGCCCAATTGGTATTAGTTGCGGTAAGGTAATATAGCGGAATTGCTTCCACCTTGACGCTCCATCAATTTCGCTTGCCTCATAGAGGGCATCTGGAATATCCTGCAGGCTGGTAAGGAACAAGATCATATTAAATCCTACAGACCACCAAAGTGTCACCACAACAATACTAACCCAAGCCAGCCCTTTGTCCGCCATCCAAAATGGCTCGGCATTAATCCCTATACTCTGGAGTACGGTATTTACGAGACCGGTATATGGTTGCAGCATAAAGATCGCCAAAAAAGAAATGACGGCAACCGAGAGAATGCTCGGAATGAAAAAAGAGCCACGAAAAAATGTTTTAAGCTTTGTATTTAAATTAGCCAATAGGGACAATCCAAGCGCAAGAAGTACCATGGTAGGAGTTGTCAACATAACAAATAACGTCGTATTCCATAATGTCTGCCAAAAATTTGGATCTTGCACCATCTCCACGTAATTTTCTAATCCAACAAACTCCATCTTTCGGACGAGATTCCAATCATAAAGACTCATTTCCAGTCCCTTGAAAATAGGGAAAATAGTAAAGATTAAGTAAGCGAGTAAAAACGGAAGCAAAAATGGTATCGCTTTCATATCCTGAATCCATGCTTTTTTGTTCATAGCTAAACCCCCTCATTACACTTCATTTTTCCGAAATGATAATTGGAACGAGCGTGAAATTAATCGGCAATTAAATCTTTTACCTCAGTTTCAACAAGTTGGAATCCTTCTTCAGGTGTTACCTCTTTCGTCCAAATTAAATCTAGATTCCGAACCATGATGTCGTTAATTGCTCTTGCATAAATGGTCCGATCCATAAAATTAATGTAGTCAGCAGTCTGTGCGTAATCCTCTCGATAGGGCATCTCCTGAAATGCTTCGGATTCCACTACTGTATCCTTTGCGGGGATATGGCCGGCCTTTGCCCAGATCGCACCTTCATCCGCTGCATAGTTCATAAACTCTAAAGCGCCCTTTTGTTTTACTGGGTCTGTCTCTTCATAGGAAGGAATGACAAGCGTATGGGAACCACCCCATGCTCCTTTCTCACCAAAGATATTTGGGAGTGGCATGGCAGTAATCTCCAAATCCTCTGTATTTTCCCACGTACCAGTTGACCAAACACCTGTCGCAATCGTAGCAGCTTTGCCTGATTGAAAATCGCTATAAAAGTCAGCCAGATTTAATGGAATAACTTTATCTTCATACCAGAATTTAAGCATGTATTCTGCTGCCTCAATTGCTTTCTCTGTATCTAGAACGTAAGTCGGATTTTCTAAATCTTCTGTCACGATATGTTCCCCGCCAAGCTGGCTATAGTACGACCACCAATGGCGAAAGCTATCCACCCCAGCTGTCACAAAGGCAAACGGGAACTTACCCTCAGGCAACTCATTTTTTAATGTATTAAAAAAATCTCGGTAACCAGAAGGTGTTTTGTCCATTTTCAAAGTCCCATCATCATTCAAGAGCCCCGCCTCTCCTACAAGCTCGTTGTTGATGTAGAAGATATGTGGATGTGTATCAATTGGAATTGCATAATGCTGGTTATCAAACATGGTACTTTCCAAAATATTTTTGTTATATTCAGTCCAGTCAATCCCAACCTTTTCTGCCAAACTATCCAACTTTTCCACCACATCCAGATTTACCAACTCTGGCAAGGTATGTGCATGTGATACAGCGATATCGGGCCCCTTCCCTGCACCAAGACTCGTTAGTAATTTTGTATAATATTCTTCATACTCCTGTTGGACGTTATTAATAAAATACGTATCTTGGCTGTTATTGTATTTATCTACAATTTCCTGCATGTATGCGGCATCTCCTCCGGCAAATAAATTCCACATCACAATTTCTGTAGCGCCCTCTGGAACGTCAGCGCTATTCCCACTTACGAGTCTATCTAGACCGGAGCAAGCGGTGATCATTAGTACCATTACGAAAAAACTCAACAATAGGAAAGTCTTTTTTATCATTAAATGCCCTCCTTTCATTAATACATAAATTATGTATTAAACTTGATTTTCTGTAACTTAAGACAAATAATACGCTTACATTTCTGAAAAGTCAATAAATATTTAAAATAATAAATTAGGTTTAGGATTGGATGTTAAAAACTTTCCCACATTAAATTTGTCAATTCAATACACACTTTTGGTTATAAAAAAATCGACTCCTAAAATAGAGAGTCGATTTTTATTTATATTGTATAATGTGTTACACAAAATCAATTTTTAATTTAATATCCTGAGCATAATCGCCAAATTCCTTACCAAAGAGATTCATTCCGCCTTTATGAACGGCGTCTTCTTTTATTCCAACTTTTAACGATAAAAATTCACTTTCTAGCAGTGCAAGGTCTTTTATCCCGCATTCTGATAGATGAAAACTGTCAATCATGGTCTTCGTTTCGGTAATGCTCCAGGTTTTGAGCGTACCGTACTGAGTACTTGTTGTCTCCGTCCAGTAGGCAGGGTTTAACTTTCCAGGTCGGTTCCCATAATCGCCTGGACTTGTCCATGTTCCTATATCTATCCCATTGAGCCATAACGTTATGTCCGATGGCCAATTATGATCATAGTTCGGCGCTTCAGAGCATATCTCCATAGAAATATCCACTGATTTCACCACTGCTCCATGGGGGATAACAATCGGAAACTTATATTCGAAATATCCTTTACGAGTCCACATGATCTGCGCTTTAGAACGTTCAGGACTATAAAAATGAACAGGTTCATCCTCTGGTATAAGAAACGCATCCTGACTTGCCATTCCGCAAGTAGGAGCAACTTGAAAATCTGTATATTGACCAATAGGCATTTCCAGCTCATAACTTTTATTTGTGATATCAAAGCCCGTTTTCTCGTTTAATTGAATATGTATGTCATCGAAGTTCCTCGTACAAACCTTCATTGCCCCTCTGCTGGCAGGTCTTAATTCTGTTTGAATCAATGCGGATTGTTCTAACACCTTCACGTGAGAGGCAGCAGTAGAAACCGGTATGTTAAGTGCTTCGGCCAACTGATGGATATTCATATTACCAGAATTCAGCAAATTTATCATTTGCAATCGAATCTCAGATGATAGTGCGTGCGCCACTATCCTTAACCGTTCAGCTTCGTTGATTGATAATTCCAACATATTATCTTCCCCCACCCATTCACCTTAGATATTTTGTATTAATACACAAAAACTGTTTTAATATTCTCATCTTACTATATTATTTAAAACAATGGTACGATTTCTACTTCATATTCTTAAATAAGGAAAGACAGCCAGGCAGCTGTCTTTTCATCATTCATATATAGCCTTGTCTCGATAAAAATAGTTTGGCTTGTTGACGGTGTTGTCAAACGGTTTATGGAAAATATGCGTTGTTGCCGGCGAAAGTGGCGGAATAAGCCAGGCCCATTTTCCTGTAACGGTTCGTCCGGCCTTTTTTTCATTGTTCTCAAACACTTTAAATTGCTTTGCGGCAGTATGGTGATCCACAATCGCTACACCATGTTTTTTATAAGAATCCAATACTGCTACATTTAACTCTACAAGTGCGCGGTCTTTCCATAATGTGTTTAAATGCTTTGTATTCAGACCTAACTGTTTGGCAACATGTGGAAGTAGATTATAGCGGTTCTCATCTGCAAGGTTTCTGGCACCAATCTCTGTTCCCATATACCAGCCATTAAACGGAGCTGCAGGGTACTGAATGCCACCAATTTCTAAAAACATATCTGATATAATGGGTACCGCATACCATTTTACTTCCAAGTGATGAAAGATCGAAAAATCCGGATGGCGAATGGGTACCTCTAATACAAGCTCCTCTGGTATTTCTCTATAGGTTGGTGCTTCATTGCCTATCTGCACCACAATTGGCAATAAATCAAAGGCTGTACCTTCTCCTTGCCAGCCTAACTGCTGACACTTCTCCGTGAAAGCAAGCGACGCAGGATCGCCCACTATTCCATCCTCTGTTTGATACCCTGCATAGCGAAATAATTGGTGATTCCAGATTTGCACAGGTTTGTCTCCATTATGCTCAGGCGGAAAAATAGTAATACGAGGCTTAATCTTGCCGTTATTCGTCGCCTGTTCTATATGGGTAAACAATGTTTGAAAAACAGCATCCTCAGATGTTACATGTCTTGCATCCACAACCTCGAGCTTGTCCCAAAACAACCTTCCAATACAGTGATTGTTGTTTCGCCATGCGATTTTGGCCCCTTGTGCCAGCTCCTCTGTCGTCTGAACATATGTCCCTGTTTCTTTAAGCTCTTGCTGAACCGCTGCTCGACGCTCCTCTATTTCCTCTTCTGCTTTACCGAGCTCTTTATATACATTAAAAATATAATAGTCAGCTTCCTGCATGCGTTCTGATAAATTCATTTCTGTTCTCCCTTAAGCGATCTCTTTGCTCCATTTTATCAAACGTAGGCGCTTCTTTTGTGACGGGAGTTCGACAATTATGTGTGGGATACAATCCATTCTGCTTTTCCAGAAATCTGATAGTCTGTCACACCATTTGGCAGGATAAAATGCTCTCCTTTTTCCACTGGGAAGGTCTCCCCTTGAATGGTAATTTCCGCTTTCCCCGCTATCACACTGCATTGCAGGAAATCAACGTCCAGTTTCCGCTGTACCTGTCCGTCAAGCTTCCAGTGATACACTGTAAAATACTTCTCCTCTACAAGCTTTGTGGAAAGAAACCCTTCGTCTTGCTCTTTCTGTTTCGTCAACTCAGGAGTCTTATGAGGGACGGTAGTAACCTGTTTTGCACGATCTAAATGCAATTCTCTTGTGTTCCCTTTGGCATCCGTTCGATCGTAATCGTAAACCCGATACGTGATATCCGAGCTTTGCTGTGTTTCTAGTATTACAATACCCTTGCCGATCGCATGGATTGTCCCACTTGGCACATAGACAAAATCGCCTGCTGTAACGGGTATATACTGCAGGAGGTTATTCCACTCCCCCTCATCTATCATATCTTCTAGTTCTGCTTTTGTTTTGGCATGATGGCCTAATACTAGTTCAGCGCCTGGTTCTGCCTCTAGCACATACCAGCACTCTGTTTTCCCATAAGGCTCCCCTTCTTCCTCACGAGCAAACCTATCATCTGGATGCACTTGTACAGAAAGATCGTCATTAGCGTCTAATACTTTTACTAGCAGTGGGTACGCTTCCACATTATCTTGATTTTTATTAAAAAGTTCTCCATGCTTCTCCCAGGCATCTGCAAGTGTTTTTCCCACTAAAGGTCCATTCCGAATTATACTGGGACCGTTTGGATGGGCAGAAATCACCCACGCCTCTCCTGTCTGTGCAGATGGAAGCTCATATTGGTAGAGTTGTTGCAGCTTCTGTCCTCCCCAGATTCTTTCCTGTAAAACGGGTTGTAAAAATATCGGTGCATTATACATCCATAAACCTCCACTCTTATTTTATCTGCATTCATTATAGCAAAGTCAGAATGAAAATATAGAGATAATGTGTGCTCTGTTTGCTTCTTTCCTTTCCATGGCATTTCAACATATTGGTCGGTGCACGCTCAGAAATAAAAGTTTTTAACGAAATGTATAAAGAAAAGGTTTAAGGAAATCTAAACTGGGGTAAACAACTAATACTATATATAGTTATTTAGAGGGAAGGTGCCTGAAGTGAAGCGGTTAAATGAGAACGAAGAAAAGTTTTTACAAACAATTATCGAAAAAGATAATGCCCTTTTTAAAATGGAAGGGAAGGTTTATACCATTTCGCTTGTGCAGGAATCAAAGCAGCCATTAAAGGTACCAATGCAACCCTCATCCATTGAAGAAAAGAAGAAAAACATATTAGAAGGCAAAGAATTTTCCATTGATGATGTTGTAGACATGATGGATAGTGGTGTCTTATAAACATAAGCAAACAGTCCTCCTTTTCTTAGGGCTGTTTTTTGTTTTTGATTACTTAAAAAAGGGAATTAACAGGATAGGAACAATTTTAAAGGAGTGAATAATCTTGGCAGATATGATAAAAGTAATGAATCCCGCAACAGGGGAGCTCATTCAAGAAATAAAAAAATTCACGGAAGAGGAAGTAACCGAAGCCTTGCGTAAAGGGAAGGAAAGCTTTGCTTCATGGAAAAAAGTTAATGCCCATGAGCGTGCACGCCTCTTAAATGCCTGGGCATCTAAATTACATGAAAACAAGCAAGAAATTGCGGAACTTATGACATTAGAAAACGGAAAGCCTTTAAAAGAGTCAGAAGGAGAAGTAGCCTATGCGGCAAGCTTTATCGAGTGGTATGCAGAGGAAGCAAAACGAATTTATGGACGCACCGTCCCTGCTAACACGGAATCCAAGCGCATTATTGTGCAGAAGGAACCAATCGGTCTGGTTGCAGCGATCACCCCGTGGAATTTCCCGGCGGCAATGATGACGCGAAAAGCTGCGCCTGCTTTAGCAGCTGGCTGTACCTTTGTGGTCAAGCCTGCATCAGAAACGCCACTATCCGGCATTAAAGTAATTGAGCTTGCACATGAAGCCGGAATCCCGGAGGATGTTATTCAATACGTTTCTGGTTCCGGAAGTGAGATTGGCAAACTGTTTACCGAAAGTGGATATGTGCGCAAAATTACGTTCACTGGCTCCACTTCAGTCGGTAAAAAATTAATCGAGGGTAGTGCCAGCACTGTGAAAAATGCAACAATGGAGCTAGGCGGCCATGCACCCCTTATCGTAGCAAAAGATGCAGATTTAGATCTAGCGGCAAAACAAACCATTGCTACTAAATTCCGTAACGCTGGCCAAACCTGTGTCAGCGCAAATCGGATTATTGTGCATGAAGATGTAGTAGACGAATTTGCTGAAAAACTCGTCGAAGAAACAAGAAAGCTTAAAGTTGGCAATGGTCTAGAAGAAAATGTAGCGATCGGGCCAATTATTAATGAAGATGGCTATGATAAAATCGTGGCCCATGTAAAAGATGCGAAGCAAAAGGGTGCGGAGGTACTACTTGGTGATGAATATGATGCAAACCAAGAGAAAGGCTACTTCTTCGTCCACCCTACTATTTTAAAAAATGTCACAACCGACATGGATATTATGCATGAGGAAACCTTTGGCCCAGTTGCTCCAATTACTACCTTTAAGCAGATAGACGAAGCCATTGAAATAGCTAACGATACACCATTTGGCCTTGCTGCCTACTACTTCACGAACAATTATAAAACAGGTACGTATCTAAGCGAACAGCTTGAGTATGGTATTCTCGGCTGGAACGATGGTGGCCCATCTGCAGCACATGCCCCATTTGGTGGTATGAAGGAAAGTGGACTTGGTCGTGAAGGTGGACTTGAAGGAATTGAGCCATACTTGGAAACCAAATATATTTCAATTGGTGATTTTGAATAAGTAGAATCGTGAAGCGAAGCATGGAAGAGGCATTCTGAAGCGTGAACGCTAAAAACTGAAGCGACAGCGACACATTTGAAGCCACAGCATCAGCCAATTTTTAAAAAGTAACTCCAAAACAAAAACCAAGCCTGAGCAACTATCTAGTAGCTCAGGCTTGGTTTTTTAATGTTGCAGGTCAACTACGATTCTAGATGAAAAACCAGGTGTTTCGTAGGCAACGTCTCCATCTACATGTAGCTCTACTACGATGAAATCCTCTTCCGTATAAAAATCTATTTGGGACAGCACTGGACTGTTATTTATCTGGATCGTCCCTCCGTTCGGATCTAACTGTCCTTGTATTCCTCCGTACGGAACTTTTATAAACAGGCGATCCTCTCCTCTTTCTATTTCATAATTGGTTGTTGTTTTATTTAGGTCGAGCACAACTCTAGAATAACCTGACTGGAGACCGAAGCGAATGTTTTCCAACAAAGGCGTTGAAATAACAGCAGGACGTTCTGCTTTTAACTTTTGATAAAAAGCACGTACGATTCCCGACCCATCCTGATCCGCTATAAATGTGCCTTTCTCAATATTGCCGTCCAATCCATCTAGCTCCCAATCCACGTCCTCTTGTGCAATCGTCATCTTTTCTCCGTTTTTATCATAGCCTTTTACTGTTAAATCCACAGGCTCCCCTGGTGCTGCAGTTAAATCAAGTGGAAAGATCCCAAGAACCGCTTGCTTTTTATACGGTTTCGCTCCCTTGGGATAAGGGCCATACATTAAATATCGGTTCCTAACTTCGCTTACCCACTCCTGTTGTTTCTCTTTCCACGATGCCATAATTTCCGATACTGGCATGTCATCTAGAATCATCTGAGGTACTTCCGGATCACCAATTAGATTGGTATAGCTTGCTGTCATTTCAAATTCCTCAGGATTTTGATCTCTCATGGCATCGACTAAATTTAAACCAAGTGCAACCAAATTGATGGAGGACGGATCCGTTATATGGACCTGTACCCCCGCTACTCGCTCGCCTTCATACTTACCAAACATCGGTGTATAGTATGCTGGGCGGAAATTTACACCAGCTAATTCTCGACTTTTCATTTCCTCAGCAAGCGCTTCAGCATCGATCCACGGTGCACCTACCTGTTCAAATGGTTTGGTAGTGCCAAGACCAGTAGAAAGCGTTGTGTCATCGACAAGTTCAGTTCCAGCATAAAGGTAGGCGGATTCTTGTGTTGGAATATTTGGTGATGGGAGTATCCAAGGAAGTCCCGTATCTTCAAAATGCATATCCCGCTTCCAGCCTTTCATTTCAGCAACTTTCAAATCAACGCCCATGCTATACTCATGGTTCCACATTGTTGCCAATTCACCTGGCGTCATTCCGTGTCTGACAGGCAGGAGGAATCTCCCCATAAAACTCACGGCATCCGCTGAACGAAGTGGCCCTTCAACCCTCTCTCCACCAATTGGATTTGGTCTATCAAGTACGATTAATTCCTTATCCATCTCACCTGCGGCCTCCATGGCAAATCCAAGTGTATAAATATAGGTATACACATTAGAACCAATGTCCTGAATATCAAATAAAAGGACATCTACTTCTTCCAGCATTTCCTCGGTTGGCTTCCAGGTTGATCCATACAAACTGTAAACGGGCAGCCCTGTTTCTTCATCGATATAGGATTCGACATACTCACCTGCCTCCTGGTCCCCTCTTATGCCATGTTCTGCTCCGAATAACGCAGTTAAATTAACGTCAGGATGTTCGTAAAGTAAGTCAATTGTACTGTTTAATTCATGGTCTACGCCGGTTGGATTCGTGATGAGGCCAACACGTTTCCCCTCCAGCCAATCTAAATGGTCTTCCATTAAGACCTCTACTCCGGGTTTAACGTTCGCTTTTTTCTTGCTCGTTTGGCTAGCTTCTGCACGATGATTACTCCCTCCCCCAAACAGGCTAAAGAGTAATACAAAACAAAGTAATAGAATATGACGTCGTTTCATGAAAAACACCCCTTAACTAAGATTAATCAAACCTTTCCATCTCTTTTGTACCTATCCACTTCTCTACCATCTGCTCCAGCCTATCTTGCCTTTTATACAAATAAATCATTTCTTCTATAAGTGTTTTTTCTGACATTACGGTCATAAGGTGATCTTGGGCATGTACTAATATGACAGGGAGAACACCTAACTTTTCTTGTGCGTCTTCTTGGATGAAGGATGTTTGTACCTTGTGCGCTTTAAGGAGTTCATCCGAAGCTTCCTTCAGCAAGTGATCTGTTTCAGAGAAATTTCCAGTCCTTGTCTTTTCCAATGCCTCGTGTAAAATCCCCTTGGCATTCCCTGCATGCAAGATAATTTGCATCGATAAATTATTTATGTTCATCATGTATTCCTCCAAAGTGTATGAGCTCAATAGATTCAGAAGTAAAGAGATGCATCACGTTTTTGTCTGTTAGAAGTTCGAGCTCCTTCATCCGCGTCTCGGTGTAACTGCTTCTTTCTAAAAGCCATGTATCCAAAAATGCTGGATGGCACATGATTTCACTGACGCCCTCTTCAGTGGAAGTGATGAGATTTTCCAAGAAAGCAGGTTGCACCGTTTCTTCATAAAAATCATAATGCAGATAATCCGTACTTCTCACCTTCTGCCAGCTATTTTTTGAAAAGGACCTCACTGGTAAGCTGTACGCCTCGGCAACCTCCAGTACAGCTTCCAGCGCTTGTGGAATATGCAAATGCTTATGGTGGTGACTGTCAATATGGGTAACATGCGGATACCATTGTCGTAGTAAATCAAGCTGCGCAAGTAATTCAATCTTTATCTCTTCTTTTCTGGCAGAATTACTTAGTACTTCCCCTTTCAAGAAATAGCCGCTTGTGTCTACTAGACTTGGGACATGCCGAGAGATTGGTTTCCCGGCATCTAATACAAAATGCAATCCAACACCTAAATTAGGGTGTCCTTTGGCAAGTTCTACAGCCTGTTTGGCAAAGGCGGTGTTCACCATTGTTGTCGTGCTTGTGACTATCCCAAATTGATGTGCATATAAAATGCCCGCTGTCACGCCTGGTGTCATCCCAAAATCATCTGCATTGACGATTACTTGTCTTTTGCTTTGCTGCATGAACGTGTTACGCCTCCTCTTCCTTAGCTGCCGCAGCTGTTTCTTTTCTCTCTTCTTCCTCTTTTAGAAGCTGTTTATCATATAATTTAAAGAACGGGAAGTAGATAAACATCGCTACTGCAATATTGACGAGCATGAGGATACCTCCACGAAAATCACCTGTCGTTAAAATACCGGATAAAGGTGGTGGCATGGTCCATGGCACTATAACATAGGGCTTCCCAACTAAACCGATGGACATGGAGAAATACGTTATAACACCAACTGCGAGCGGTGCTAGAATAAACGGAATGATTAATAACGGGTTCATGACAACCGGCGCTCCAAAGATAACTGGCTCACTAATATTAAAAATGCTTGCTCCGATTGATCCTCTGCCAAGTCCTTTAAGATGCTTGGATTTTGCCAGGAACAGAAAGAGCAATGTAAGTGCCAACGCCATGCCCGATCCCCCGACTGCCCACCAAATCGCCATATAAGGCTGGCCAACTATGTGTGGAAGTTCTTCTCCTGCTCGCTGTGCTGCAATATTTTCATCTGTTAGGCTATACCAAATTGGTGCCATAACACTTGCTACAACAGAAATTCCATGAATCCCAAAAGACCAAAGCAGGTGGATAAGTAAAATGGCAATCATAGCTCCCCAGAAGCTCCCACCAAGCATTTGCAGTGGTTCACGAAGAACAGCACCAACAATTCCATGCAATGATAGATCCCAGCTAGATCGAAGTATAAGATCTACGCCCCATACCAAGGTTATGATCACAGCGCCGGGAATGAGCGCTGTAAAGGCTCGCCATACGGAGGGTGGCACAGTGTCTGGCATGCGGATCACAATGTTTCGTTTCTCGAAAAAGCGGAAGATCTCCACTGTGGTAATGGCCAGTAAGATGGCGATAAATAGTCCTTCACTACCCATTAAGTTAAGCGGAATATTTCCTTCCTCTGTTAAAGGGGTCGCAACAAAAAATGCTGCGGTACTTAACACACCTGCTGAAAGACCATCCATGCCATAACTTTTAGCCAAGTTATAAGCAATGGAAAAGACAGCAATCAAGCCAAGCAACCCGAATGTTGCGTCCACCGGGATGCTAAGCGAAGCTGCAAATGGTGCCATAAATTCTGCCCATGGTTTGTAAGGTGGTGAGGAAATAATTAAAAAGATACTACCAATGATCAATAATGGCATAACGGCAATAATCCCATCACGCACCGCTTTTAAATGGCGCTGCTCCGCCAATTTTCCAGCCACAGGCATAAAATAACGTTCCATAAATGCTTGAAACCCTTTCATAGACCTTCTCCCCTTTGTTTCTTTATTTTTTCAAATCTAATGCTTGCTCTAATACTGCTTTTCCATCGAGCGTGCCATATGCTTTCATGTCGATGATCGCTATCGGCACACCGGCTTCCTCTGCCTGCTTAAACAATGCGTTTTTCTTGTAACGAATTTGCGGACCAATTAACAGGACATCTGCTGTCTTGAGCTGCTTTTCAAGATCATCCACAGAGTGTGCTTCAATTTCCGCATCAATTGATTGCTTTTCAGCTTCCTGGTTCATCTTCTTAACAAGTAAACTTGTACTCATTCCAAGCGCGCATAATAATGTGATCTTCATCTCTTCACCTCCATAGTGGCTGACATCCCTATGTTAAAAGGTTCTCCGGTTAGATAAGGCTCGTTAACTGCCAGCATTTCCTCTAAAATTTGCTTTGCCTTCTCGGCCGATGGAATAAGCGGGTGAATAGTTAAGGCTTGAATTGCAATTCCCTTATCTCCCGTGACGGCTGCTTCTACTGTCAATTCTTCATAAGCCTTTACGACTTGTAGTAAGCCCCTGATTTGGGCTGGCGCCTCTGAAGTTTGCAGTGGTGTAATTTGATGGTTTTCAACAACACAATTGATCTCCACACACACATCATCCGGCAGGCAGGAAATTGCTCCATTATTTCGGACATTCAATGTGTGAACCTGCTGAGTGTTTAAATGAATATCATGAATAAGCCGAACTGCAGCTTCCGAATAATAAGCGCCACCTCGTTGTTCCAAGGCTTCAGGCTTTTTATCTAAATCTGGGTCTTGGTATAGCTCAAACAACTCTGCTTCCACTTTTTTCACCTGATCTGCTCGTGTTTCATTTTGTTCATATTCTAAAAGCTGTTTCTGCAAAATGGTGTCCGTTTGGTAGTAATACTTATGATAGCCGCAAGGAATCGCCCCGAGGGACTGCAGAAAGTCATGGTCCCAGCCAAAGTCAGGTATATTTGCAGCCTCATAACTAGCAGATTTACCTGTCAAAACATCTTGAATGTGTGATTTTCCTTTAATATACAATCCGGTTATCCAAATTAAATGATTAATTCCGATGAAATTAATCCGCACGTCCTCCATTGCCACGTCATACGTTTTCGCGAACTTCTTATAATAATTAATCGGATTATTGCAAAGCCCCACCACTTTAACGGTAGAGTGTTTTAGCACAGCCTCTGTAACGATGCCTGCAGGATTCGTAAAATTTAACAGCCAGGCATCTGGAGCAAGCTCTTCCATTTCCTTGCAAATACCTAATATAACCGGGATGGTACGAAGTGCTTTCATAAACCCTCCTGCTCCGGTCGTTTCCTGCCCAATAACCCCATGCTTAATCGAGATGTACTCATCATGTCGACGCATTTCTAACTGCCCTACTCTTATTTGCGTAATGACATAGGTTGCTCCCTTAATTGCAGCACGTCTATCCAATGTAGAAACGATCTTAATGTCGTGCTTGGACTTTTTTACCATGCGTTTTGCCAGCGCATCCATGATCTGCAGCTTTCGCTCTCCTTGCGGGATATCCACCAGCCATATTTCCTTTATTGAGAGCACGTCAGCTTCCGCAAGCAACCCTTCCAAAAGCTCTGGAGTATATGATGAACCTCCACCTATTACTGTTATTTTGATAGGTTCCAAAAGATCCCTCCTTTCTTTAGTGTGTCATTAATATTTTATTCTGAAAAATAAGTCATTTGCACCCACTCTTTTTCCATTGGCAACGGAAAAAGGCTGTATGGAAACCGAAAACAAAAAAAGAATCGACCCAACCTTCTCTAAAAAGGCAGATTGATTCTCTCACTATACGTCATCCATTAAATGAAACACACTGCTAAGGAAAATTGTTAATAAAGTGAAACTTCAATCAGTTGTGGGTTTCGTTCTTCCCACACTGGTTGTTAGTTGAACGAATCGGGGTGTTAGCGTCCGTTTACTCCCACTACATGTTTTTTGAAGTGGGAATCTTACGGACGCTTGCTCCGGGAGAACGCAAGGGAATTCACCCTATACCCATCAACCGCTTAAACGCATTAAAATTTTTAGCTGCAACTAATTGTCTAATCAGGTGCTGATCCTCCAACAAGTTCCCTAGTTCTTCAAACATCGGCTTGAGTTCATGCTGCCTATCCTTGCTGGCATTTAAGAGGAAAATTAACTGGACCGGCTTGTCTCCCCACTCAATAGGCTTTACGAGTGTCATAACAGACCAAAATGTACGGTTCGTTTGTGGCTCCAATGGATGAGGAATTGCGACAAGATTGCCAAAACTCGTGGATGCATATACCTCTCTCTGCAAAACGGAATCGAGGTAGTTGCTATCAACCAATCCCAATCTCTCGAGATCGTTACATAGGAAACGCAAAATTGTTTCAGGGTCCATGAATTCTTTACGAAAATATGTAAACGGTTCCAAGAAATAGTTACGTATTACTGGATTGTTTCTCTTCATAATCCCCTTAACTTCGGAAATATCCTTTTTACCTAATATAGTGCTTACTTGAATAACAGGGATTCCTGGATCCCATAGGAGGGGGATCGTCGTAATAATAAAGTCAATTTCTTCAAGTGTGTAATGCTTTAAATTGTGCATTTCAGTAGTTCCAGCAATAACTATCTCTTCATGAAAAAGATCCTTTAATTTATACGTCAACAGCTGGGCACTGCCCATCCCTGAAGCACACACAATGAGACATCTTTGTTTATTCCTAGCTTTCTGTTTCTTCCGTTCTTGTGCCACTTCCAAATGAAGGGCAAGATAGGCCACTTCATCCTCTACCAGTTTAATAGAATGGATTTCATTCAATACCTCACTGCCAATAAGTGCTGCTTCAAATGATAGTGGATAATTTAATTTAATCTCATCGAGCAGCGGATTGCGAATGTTCATTTGGTAGTGGTAGCGATTGATAGCAGGCTTTAGATGTAGAGCTAATGCTAACCGCAATTCCATATCCTCTTTCAATTGAAAACCATACTGATTATCTATTCTTTCTACCATCTTCTCTACCAGTTCAGAAATTGCTGGATCCATGCTACAAACATGGCGATCCACCTTTTCGTTTGGTGATACAAGTCTTGTACCTAATAAATGCATGGCCAAATAGGCAACTTCATTTACTGGAAACGTAATCTGTAAAGTATCCTCTATATCGTCCACTATTTTTCTAGCAACGATATATTCTTTTTCATTCTTTAAATGGACGTAATCCAAGCCTGTTCCAATCGCTTGATTTTCTCCCAGTCGTCTAACAGCTATGGCAACATGGGTAATGAGGTTTTGGAGGCTTATATCTGAGATGAGGATTTGATTTTTTCGTAGATTGGTTAAAATACTATTTTTTATAGTCTGCAAATCCTCTTCTGGCAAAATGTCTAAGTCGACAGCACCTCGTAAGACAGATGCATCCTGTTGGTAAAGCCATTCTGCAATACAAAAGCGTATTTGCATCTCATCGCCAACGACTTTTATACCATAATTAGGCTTTTGCTCTAGTGCTAGGTTATAATCACTCAATATCTCCCTGACCTGCCGCAAATCCCCTTGCAGACTTGAGCGGCTGATGAACAGTTCATCAGCCATATCTTCAAGTTTACTATAGGTTGTTTGCATGAGTAATTTTTCCATCAAAAAATAGACCCTATTCTCCGGCTCAATTGGCGAAGCTTGCAGGGCCTGTTGTTCTAATAGTAGAGCTACTTTTTCTTTATCCAAAGGAAGTAGCTCATAGCCCTTCCCTCGAATCGATGTCAATTTTATATGATTGTCTAAGAGCAATGGTTGAAGATCCTTTAAATCATTTCTTACCGTTTTCGAACTAACTTGGAGTGCTAAGGAAATCTCTTCGCTTGTGATAGCCTGTTTGGCTGAAAGGAGTAATTGTAGAATTTTTTCACAGCGTGCATTCATACACAACCCTCATTAATTAAATATTTATCCCGCCTCGCCTGGCGGAAAGAGCCTTATGAAATGACGTTTCACTTTATCCTATTTAAAAGATATCATATTACGTCCTCTTCCCCAACTGCCTATTGACCTACATTCAACCGAACAATCTGCTTTAACCCTGCATGAATTAACGTGAAGATAAAGATCCAAGCAATTATAATTAGCACGATATACATCAGATTAAATACCTGGAACAAATAGAGTGGCATATCCCACACAGAGTGTAGAATAACAGGGACAGCAAAGAGCTTAAGAAATTTTGCATCGGTCAAGTGCTCCCCTTTTAAGGGCTCCGCTTTTTTAACATAGACGAGTGCAGCCCCCGTTATGGCTGCCCAGCTAACGTGTGTGCCAATGGACATCCAGGCCCTGTCAAACATGACAGAAAGCATAAAATCCGTCCCATTCATCGTGCCGAAGCGAAATGCATAGCCTGCTGACTCAAATGCTGCAAATCCTGCCCCAATGGCAGCCCCAATAAGAAGGCCATTTAATATGTACTTTGGGTTCAATTTCTTTATAAAATAAAGAATGATGACTAGCTTTCCGACTTCTTCCACAACGCCAACAATGATGGCGCCCCCAACATTCAGGTTATAAACCGGGACGATCGAAAACAGAATTAGGGTGGTCACAAGCGATGCGGTCCCCCCTATGAAAAACATTTTGGCAATTTCATAGATACTCAGATTCCGCGGAGCGTTCATTTCCCAAAAGAAAATGAGTAAGGAAAAGGGGACGACAAACGATCCAACCACAATAAGTCCTGGCAAAGCGTTAGGATTATGAAACATATAAGTACATACGTATAGGAAAAGATATGTAACCGCCAGAATGAGAAAGATTCTGGAAAACAACCAAGGCTTTGGCCAAGAGGTGGAGATTTCTTCCTCCCCTGGTGTCGTCAAAGAAGTTCCCGAAATAAACAGGATCTCCCCTTCTTCCTTGGAGTGTTTTTTAAAAACAGAAGAAAATATATCCCGTAAATTCAAGTCAATATTCCCTTTTTCCCCCACAAGTCCATTAATGCGTTCCGTTGCATGCAAGAAAGTACTGCGCATCTGATCGGGGATTGTTTTACCGGCATCCTCTGTTGCTGCCGATTGCGTTTGACCAGCGTCTTGTCTAAATACGTCTTCTTCTTGAATTAGCTTTATCCCACAAGATGGGCAAAACTTTGCTTCCTGTGTTACCTTTATTCCACAATTAGGGCAATACATAGAAAACCTCCTTCTTTTGGTACCCTTCATCAAATTATTACCCTAAATTGTTCAAACTTGCAACCCGATTCAGCTTCTTTTCCTACTGCTGAAAGCCATAGCTAAGAACCCTGCCCCCATACCAATCAACGTGCCTGCTGCCACGTTATCAAAAAGTAGTCCTAACCCAATACCAAGAAACATGCTACCTGCAAAAACACCCCCCCCAATACCTTGATTCATTTCCATCATCCCCCTTACTCTTTATTATTCCTATTCATGTTAAGCTGGGAAAATCCCCAGTGATTTAAACCGAATAAATTAACTTACAAAGCAAAGCGGTTCGCTCCGGAATGTCATTGATCAAAATATGTTCATCTCTGGCATGTATCCCCTCACCTGCTGCACCGAGTCCATCGAGGGTAGGAACCCCCATCGCTGCAGTAAAGTTTCCATCACTTCCGCCACCTGCACTCTCTTCCTTAAGCTTCATATTTAGTTCCTGAGCTACTTCTTTGGCTTTTGCAAATAGCTTTTCTGTTCGTTCATTCTTATGCATTGGTGGTCGCATAACGCCACCGTGCACCTTTATTTTAGCGCCCTCTGTATGAGGTTCGAGCTCTTCCATAATGTGTTCGATTCTGTCTTGTTCTTCTTCTGTTTCCATTCTTACATCAACCCCGATCGATGCTGCATCGGCAACAACATTTAGCGGCCCTCCACCTTCCACAGAGCCTACATTCACGGTTGTACCCTTATCGTAGTCTGTAAGTGACTCTAAATAAAGAATTTGCTCGGCCACTTCTTTAATAGCATTCACCCCATCTTCATGATGATTGCCAGAGTGGGCTGCTTTGCCTGTTACATCTACATAGTAGCGAGCAGAGCCTTTTCGTTCTGTTTTTAATGCGCCACTTCCGGCTACGGGTGGCTCTGTAACCAAAACACAAAAGCTGTCTTTCGCTTCCTGTTCGATCAATGCTTGCGAGCTCGGGCTGCCAATTTCCTCATCACTTGTACACAAGAAAACAACGCGTTTATCTACGTGCAGACCTAAATCCTTGCATGCTTTCATCGACCAAATCGCTTGGACAAGCCCACCTTTCATATCGAGGATGCCTGGACCAAAGATTTTTCCTCCCTCTTCCTTAATAGGAAGCTCTCCTTTATCCCAAACCGTATCAAAATGGGACAGAATTAAGAGTTTTTCTTCCCCTTCTCCGTATTCAAACCGTAAATGATTTCCGTGTTCTTTCTCTTCTATTAACATTGCACGATAGCCAAAGTGCTTTTCCAATAAGTCTTGGATACGTTGTCCGCAAACGTCTAATAGTGCTTTATCATGGGAAGGCGACTCACTCTCCACAATGTATTTCATATCCTCCATAATGTCCTGGTGATGTTTTGTCATGTATGCTTTTATCTGATCCATGTTGTTTCTCCTTTCGTTAGAATGGTCCGTAATTTATAAGAACCGCGATGCTAATAAACACAGCGCCAATGAAAGCCCAAATAAGGACAAGTGGCCAGACGAAGCGGAACCATTTATTCCACGGAACACCTCCGACAGCCAATACTGCCATCAATACACCTGAGGTAGGCGTGAAAATATTCGTTATGCCATCACCGAGTTTAAATGCTAAGACACCTGTCTGCCGTGTAATATCAAGCATGTCAACTAACGGTACAATAAATGGCATGGTGATGACCGCCTGGCCACTACCGGATGTTACCAATAAGTTAAAGAGTAAGTTAAAAACAAAGATTGCCTGGGCTCCGAGTAATGTTGGCAAACCTTCTAGTGGGCCAAAGGCATAATGAACGATCGTATCTAAAATATACCCATTTTCCAAAATGACTACAATGGCTCGTGCCATTCCAATCACGAGGGCTCCATAGACGAGTCCTTTCGCCCCTTCCATAAACACCGAAACTAATTTATTTGGCGTTATTTTATTAATAACTGCTACCGCAATGCTCATCATAAGAAAGGTTGCCGAAAGCTCGTTAATCGACCAACCGAGGTTATAAACACCAAACAGAAAAACTCCCAAGAAAACAAAGAACGTAAGAATAACGATCTTATGCCGCAGGGTAAACGCCCCAAATGAATCCGTGTCTTGTTCATCATCGTGATATTTGGCAAAAGGCGACGATCCCATCATAGATTTTGCAGGATCCTTGCTTATTTTTTTTACATAGAGACAGATATAGACAATGGTAACTAGAAGAAACACAATAAAAGCCGCTCCTCGTAGTGCAGCCCCTGAGAATAAAGGTAACTCAGCAATTTGCTGGGCTATACCTGTTATCACGGGGTCAAATGTACCTGTTGCCACACCCACATACTGTCCTAAGTAGATCATCGCAATTCCTGTAATGGCATCAAGCTTAAGTGCCCGGGCAAGAATAATTCCGATCGGAATAAAGGCAATAACAGCATTTCCACTTACCCCCGCTGTATCCAATATACCAAAAAGGGTTATAACAGAGATGATTAGCAGATATTTCCTCCCCTTAGTACGATCGATTAGAGCGTTAATTCCAGAGTTGACGGCCCCTGTATGTTCAAATACGGCAACCGTTCCACCAATAATTAATACCATAAACACAAGATTGGCTGTATCAATTAGTCCTTGTTGGATAGCTAGGAATACATCCATTACAGAAGCTGGATTCATATCTGTTTCACTGTAGCTGTCCGGGATTACTTGGGTAATCTCATTATCTGTTGTCTCTCTTTCAAAAGACCCTGCTGGTATAATATATGTAGCAATTGCTGCGAGGAGCAACAAACCAAATAATATAACGAAGGCGTCTGGCATTTTGACGCCCTTTTTGTTTTTTCTTTTACCATCATTCGTTGTCACTTCTCATCCCCCCATCTTAAAATAATTGAAAATTAACAACTTGCTGTTAATTATAATAATGAACAGCATGAAATTCAAAGAAAAAGCATAAACGAAGAATCTCCCAATTTTTCCTTTCTTTCCTAAAGAATTTTGCTATACTTATCAATGCTGGGTCATTTTACCCAGGCTAATGTTCTTATATCAAAAGAAAGGAGGAAAAACTATGCCCTATTGTAAAAATTGCGGAACAAGGCTAGAGACGGAAGATCGGTTTTGCACAGAATGTGGAGAAGCTTCTCAGCAAGCAGACACGATTGGGCCAACTCGTGGAAGCAAACCACGCCAACCGATGAAAAAACGCACGAAAGTGTTACTCCTTATTATTGGGGCACTTTGTTTGTCATTATTTATTGCCCATAAAATGCTGGATAGCTATTTTAGTCCAATGAAGCAGCTTCAGGCTATGGACGAGGCCATTTCAGAAGAACAGGCAGGAGCATTCCTTGACCATGTGCAAGTTGATGAAGATGCATTACTTAATAATGAAGCGTATCTCCAATACATAAAAGAAACGGAATGGGATCACGTGAAAGAGCAGTTTATGCAAATAGTGGAATCGGAAGAACAACAGCCAACCAAGCTGGAGAAAAAAATTATAAGCTCCAACGGTACAGAGCTATTTCGGGTCAAACCTAAATCTGTTGTTTTAGGACTTTATACAACTTATACATTCCAAGCAGTACCAGTTGAGCTTGTTGCGTCTTCTTCCATGGACAATGCCGAAGTAACGATTGATCGAGTAACAGAGAAGCTAAATTTAGAAGAGCCTACTACCATTACCACGGTTTACCCAGGCACTTATACATTAACTGCTAAAGCGGAGAATATGTTCGGTGAGTTTGCCTATGAAGAAGATCTTATAGTAGAAGCTGCAGATCAACACGAAGTCTATGCTGAGTTCCCAGGATATACACAAAGCATCTATTCCAACCAAATGGAAGCAAGTCTCTTTATGAACGGTAAGGATACAGGCAAGAAACTTAACGAATTCGACTTTCTTGGTCCCTTCCCAGAAGAGAATGGGTTGGAATTTCATGCTGAATGGGAAGCTCCTGACGGAAGCGTGTTGAAGACCGATACACTACAACCGCAAGCAGACGGGTGGTATGATCTTGATTTCTGGTTTGATGATCAAGCCATTTATGCTGCCGAGGCGCAAGCTGCAGTATCGCCTGAAGAAGAGGCTGGTGACCTTGTTCTCAGCTTTCGCGATGCCTATGAGAATGCGGTGAACTTTCAGGATTATAGTTTGATAGAACCCTATGTAGAGCCCGAAAGCGATGCATCAGAGGAGCTGGGGACCTACATCGCCGATTTAGAGGATACAAACTATTATTATGAATTCACCTCGAATGAAGTTATAGATGCCAAAATCGTCGACGAGCTTACCGTAAAAGTGACAACGAACGAACAATTCACGTTTACAAATCACCTCGATGAACAGACAGATTATGATCGAGAAAAAAACTATACGGTCGTGACAGGTGAAGACGGTTATCGTATCCGTAGTATTACGTATGAAGAAACAGAGAGAGAAAAAAGATAAAGTATCTATTTATTAAAAGGGGATTAGAACATGCTCGTTTGTACTACATGTAATCATAAACAAGAAACAGGAAAATTTTGCGGTGTTTGTGGGTCAGCCGTGACGCCTGAGGGGAACCCAGCAAATGTAGACCATTTGACTGCAAAAGCTCAGTCTGCAGCAACCATGGCACCTGTAAACCAACCTACGGATATCAAGGATGGCTTGCAGCAATACGGCTCTTACTTCTTAAGCTTACTTAAAAATCCATCACTCGCATTTCAGTCTGGGCGGAAGCATTTTATATCAGGGTTCGTTACCTTAATTATCTATGCAATTGCCTTTTCTTTAAGCATTTACTTTCTAGCAAACTCGTTAACGCGTTCATTTATGGGTGGGTTTGGAGCAACAGAAAGTTCTCTTCCATTTTTCGAATTGAACTTTCGACTTTTCTTTATTATTGCCATTTCAGTGGTGATCTCTTTATTTAGCAGCTTTATAATGGTTAAAGCTGCTAAAAATCATATCGACTTCCAAACATACGTAGCACAATTTGGTGGGCTGGCAGTACCGTTTGCTACTTTAAATGTATTAGCTATTTTATTCGGACTAGCAGGCTCTATCCAATTAACCATTTATACACTTGGTACGTCATTAATTTTATTCTTAATGTTTGTTCCAGTAATCATGGTATATGAGAAAGCTACCCTTGTTGCAAAACAGGGACAACGCGTCTACCTTAGCTTAGCTACTGTTATCTTAATGTCAGTTCTAACCTATATAGTTGGGCGAATTATGTTGGCCGATTTTATTAGTGATGTAGAGGATCTTTTATATTACGTCCTTTAAGTAGCAAAATAAAAACAACCAGAGTCACTTTAGAGTGGTTCTGGTTGTTTTTATTTTCTCCTGCTTTTTTCCACTTAATAATAAGACGCTCTCTAACTTGCTTCTCTAAAATACGTTTTCTTGGCCGGCATTAATGCACTGTATCCAATTAGGAAGGCGATTAGCAGCATAGCTGTAGATAACACAATGATCATCAGTCTAAGGGAAATAATGTCCCCCATCGTTCCAACCACTAATACCATTAAAATTTGTAGGCCACTTTGCAATAACTGCACAAGACTTGTTACCCTTCCCATTAAATTTGTTGGGACATTATTCTGGTAAAACGTCATTATTCCCGTGTTTAAGAAACTGTTAAAGAAGCCTAATATGATGAAGCCGATCGTTATGGTTAAAAACGACCAGGAGAAGGCATAGAGAACATACCCAACCGACTGAAATAGAATTCCCAAGGCAATCAAATATCGTAGTGAGAAAAGATGAGAGAAAACAGACACGAGTATGGCACCCGTAATCGATCCAATCCCTGTAATACTAATGAGTAAGCTATAATCCATTTCGGATAACCCTACTACGTCTTGGGTAAACACTACTTCCTGAGCGTCCATTGCAAACGCGAAGATCGTGGTAACCAGAAACAATCCGTAAATATACGCTACATAATGGTTGACCTTAACAAAGTTACGAACAACTTGGAAGTCTTCTCGTACTTGAGCCCAGGAAAGCTTTGGTATGGTTGCCTTCTCAACTGCACCCATTTCAGGCAATAGCATTAGGAAAAACGCAGATAGTAGAAAGGCTGACGAGTTAATGATTAGCGTTATATCGATGCCCCAAAATAGAATAAGGGATCCGGCTACAGCTGGACCTATAATGAAGGCACCTGATGTTGTAAGGGACTGAATAGAATTAAATCGTTTCCGCATCTCCTTCGATATCATTTCTGTTATGTACGTCATAGAAGAAGGACCAAAAAATGATTTCGCAATACTTAGCAAGATGAGAAATAAAAAGATGAACCAAATAGAAGATAAGAAAGGAAGGCAGAATACAAATATCGCCCTAGCCAAATATGTCACAATCATGATCTTCCGCTTACTTCGGTACTCAATAAAACTTCCGGTCCAAAATTTAGTTAACACATTTACGATGGGGCCGACTACCCAAAGCCCAGCCACCGCAGCCGCTGAACCCGTTATTTGAAAGACTAATAAATTGATAGCGATTAGATATATGAAATCTCCGAGACTAGCAGTTCCTACTGAAATTAAAAGAATGGTCGGTTGCTTCCATTTGGTCAATGACATAACCAGTTTTCCTCCTTCTATTTAACCTTCCTAAACTCTCAGTCCAAGTACAATGCAAACAAAAAGTTTAAGATATGTGACTGGTCGATCTTCTATCACGAAATAACATACCTAATAGTGGTGGCACGCCAATTACAATGACAAGTATACGAATGAGTTGCAAAGAGCTAACGACAGCAGGATCTCCCCCAAGACTATATGCTGTTAAAACCATCTCAAACAAACCGCCTGGTGCAATGCTTAAAATAGCTGTAACATAATCTAATGAGGTTAGGTTTGCTAAAATCACACCAAGCATAATAGAAAAGGCAATTATGCCAAGGGATGTGCCAAAATATATAAAGGAGAGCTTTCCACCTGCCTTTATATCTCGAAACAGAATATTTTTACCAAGGCTTGCCCCGACCGCAACCTGTGCTGCATACATAAGAGTGGGAGGGATCGCTGGCAGCTCCACGAGCGTAATATTAAGTGCCGCTGTCACCCCAATTGCCCCGATAATAATCCCCGCTGGAATTTTTTTATTCAAAAACAACGCGGCCAATGCTGGCAGGATAAAAGCCAAATAGCTAACAGGAGATCCAAGAATAACTTCTGTGGAAGCCTGACCATTTGTGTTCCCTGTTCCTTGTCCGAATAACAAGGCCATAATGGAAGGAACGGTAAAGAGAACGGTCACCAGACGAATTGTTTGAAAGATAACAACCAAGGACGTGCGTGCCTTAAATGCTTCACTCGCCAATGTCATCTCAGACAAGCCCCCTGGAATACTACCAAAAATACTTGTCATGCTGTCTACCTTTACCCACGATAATTTTGTCACCATGATACTGATAAAAATACTAGCAAAAATAAGAATGAGGGTAAGCAAAAGATATGGAAGAAAATACGGGAGTATCATCTGGAAAGTTTCCAATGTAAAATAAAGTCCAAAATAAATTCCAAGTATAATAAAGCTTGTATTTTTTATTGGGGTCGGGATATATGCTTCCTGCTTTAATAGCCCTTGTGCGATAAAGGTAAACGTTAAGGCACCAAGCACCCAGGGAAGCGGCATATTTAGGATGTAAAAAATATATCCACCAATCGCAGCAACCAAAAATGTGAAGATTAACCGTCGTTTTTTATTCGCTTGCATTATAAAAACCCCTTACTTATATCTCTCTAAACCTAGCATACCATGGTTTTTGCACAATTGTGACAAAAGTTGACTCATAGGATTTTTTTGATTACTATTACGTTATACGATATAACACAAAACGTAATAGATGAGGTGAAGCAATGCAGTCACTTGACCGGTTTTCAGAGCCAGCTTTATTTATCTTAATCAGTTTAGCCGAAGGAGAAAAGCACGGCTATGCCATCATGGAAGATATTGAAAAACACTATCATAAAAAGCTTGGACCAGGGACACTATATGGCGCCATTAGCCGAATGGAAAAGCTGCGTCTCATAGAAGCTATGCCCTTACAAAACAGAAGAAAGCCGTATAAGGTTACGGAATCTGGCAAAGCGTATCTGGAGGAAAGATTAAAGGAATTGGAACAAGTGACGTCGCTTGGATGGAGGAGGCTTGGCTTATTATGAAATGGCTTCTCTATGTATACCCCAAAAAATGGCGTGCGCATTATGGGGAAGAGCTTTTATATATACTTAGCATGAAAAAACCAACCATTCGAGATGTCATGAACATCTTATTCAACGGTATCTTGGAACGGTTCCTTGCCTGGAAAGATTTGCTAAAATATTCGTCACATACATCGCTCTATTATTTACAAAGAAGTTTTTCCCTGTTACTTTTTCTAATCGTGGTGTGTGCATGTATTGGGTACAGCCTTGCTATGGCACCCATACCTGATTTCTCCATAGAATGGATTTTGCTGTTCGGTGTTTTCGCCATATCCTATTTTTGCTATGTAAGTGGGATAATAAAGGTTTTATTTCTTTTTCAAAAGCACACAAAATAAGAAAAGCGAGGAAAAATGATGAATTATACCATGTTAAAAGATGTTAAGACGATGCTCGGATTTTCCGCTTCTATTATAGGAAGTATTATTGCTATCTTGTTAGCAGCAAGAGATTTAGATGGATGGGTGGTTTTCAGTATATTATCCCTCATTCTTCTAGCGCTAAGTGTAACGCGGGCAAGTCGTTTGTATAATCAGAAAAGCACATAAAAAGAGAGAAAAGCTTCCACTTTTCTCTCCTTTTTGCTTCTTATCCCGGTGCAACCGTCCGTAAGACTCCCACTTCAAAACATGAAGTGAAGCTAGTTTTGAGTGGGAGTAAACGGACGCTAACACCCCGATTCGTTCAACTAACAATCAGTGGGATAAGAATGAAAACCCCCACTGATTGAAGTTTCACTTTATATACGTACTGTCGTTTTAACCGTATTTTGCTTCACGAGTTGTCCATCTTTAATGACGGTTGTGATGTTTTCCTTGTTTTCTAAACTGCGGATGTCCGTAAGCGGATTGGTCTTCGTAATGATAAGATCCGCTACTTTTCCAGTTTCCAATGTACCCAGTTTGTTATCCCACCCCATACATTCAGCAGCCACTTTTGTCGTTGCCTGTAGGGCTTCCATTGGGGTCATCCCTATCTCACACATTAGGCCAAGCTCTCTTAAGTTGGTACCATGTGGCATGACGCCAGCATCCGTCCCCATTGCGATTTTCACTCCCGCACGATGAGCCTTGGCAACACTCGTTTTATGAATCTCAGCAACCTCTTTTGACTTTTCTACCGCATAGGCTGGCATGTCATTCGTCGTTTCAGCCAACTCTAGTACAGAAACCGGCGCAAGCAATGTTGGCACTAAGTACGTACCGTGCTTTAACATCAAGTCAATTGCCTCATCATCCAAGTAAATGCCATGTTCAATGGAATGGATTCCAGCACGAACTGCATTCTTTATCCCTTCAGAACCTTGAGCGTGGGCCATTACCTTGACCCCATTTCGGAAGCTCGCCTCCCTCACGATAATCTCCAGTTCTTCTTGCGAGAATTGCGTGAATTCTGGATGGTCAGTAGGACTAAGCACACCGCCTGTTGCGTGGACCTTGATAATATCAGCTCCTGCACGTAGCATCTCCCGCACCTTTTTGTGTACTTGATCGGGGCCGTCACATATCGCATCCGGCATGGAAGGGTAGGTTACATTCGTGACATCTATGCCTGATTGCATCCATGAGTCCCCATGACCACCAGTAATGGTAAGTGGATTGATGCTTACTTGCATTCTTGGTCCGACAATTAATCCTTCTTCAATCGCTTGCTTCACACCAACATCCGTAAACCCTGCGTCCCTTACAGAAGTGATTCCGATATCAATCGTTTTCTTTAAATAATCCATCGCCTGGTAAAAACGCATCGAGAAAGGTGTCTCCAATGTTTTCTGCATCTCTGCTTTTTGGAACATCATGTGAACATGTGTATCAAAAAGACCTGGTAAAATGTAGCCTCCATCGGCATCAACTACTTTTGCGTCGGGTTTTAGTGATGCCAATTCTGCTTCTTCTCCCACTGCCTCAATTTTCCCATCGTTTAATAGTACAGCAGCCTTTTCTACTGGTTCTCCTCCATTGCCATCAATTAACGTGCCATTTTTTACAAAAGTGTATGTCATATGTAACGCTCCCCTTCTATTGAGTTTTATAGTGTACCAACAAGAATACTTGCAATCACAATCGATGCAATCGTGACGGTCGTAAACCCACCGACCAGCATCGGCGTTAAAATCTCGTTAAAAATAGCCTTTCTTTCCTTCTCATCCTTTCCTATACTTCTGCTGACTTCCTCACAAATAATATAATCACCAGGAAACCCGAATAATGCTGTTAAGGCAACGGGTATTCCTTTATTTGGATTCCATTTTAATAATTTTGAACTGAAATAGCCGCCAATTAAAATTCCGATTATCCCAACCACCATGATCAAAAGTACTTCTGGAAGATAGTCCGTGAACATGGACGGTGTGATGGAATTCATGGAAGACATCACCACAACAATTAAGAGTGCCATCGTTATCCCAAAGGAATTTGCCTTTTCCATCATACTTCCTTGATAGAAGCCAAAATAGGTTCCTATAATGCCTATTGCAAGTGCCCATAGGCTATAATTAATGCCTGTCAGAGATCCAAGGACTACCGCTATGGCAGCTCCAAGAAACACTTGAAAGAGAAGGATGACCTGTGTTTGGTATTTTTCCGGTAGCAAGCTTTTCCTGCTTTTTTCTTGCTTCTCTTTCGTTGCGGCTACTGTCTGATAGCCTGTCTCACGTAATTCTTTTTGTACAGAGACACCAAGCTTACGTAGGAAAAATGCAGCAAGTGGCATTCCAACAAAGTTTTGAATTCCTAAAATGAGTGCCGGAATGGTGATCAAGCTAACTAGTCCAAGTTCCTGCAGACGTTCTGATGTAATAACAAACGCGATAATCCCACCCGTTAATGGCCCTAATCCAACCACAGAAGATGTATAGCCAACAAACGGTGTAACGAAAACAATGACAAGCACTACAGCGACAAGGATCCCGGATAAGGCAATGAGAACTGCCTTATACTGCTCCTTCAGTTGTTTAAAAGGGATTAATGTCCCCATATGCACAATCAAAACCGCTGGCAAAATAGAAGCGAAAGCGGAAATATTCGCCTTGTCGGCAATATCAGGTGGAAAAACACCTGTCCAAAGTAAGAGTAAATAACCGAACATCACGACAAATAACATCGGGATTCTTGCTCTGGAAACAACGGATAAAAATTCTCCCAATGCGAATAAAGCAAATATTAGCATGGCAGCAACAATAGGCTCGTCTATCATGAGGATCAGCTTCTTTCTCTACTAAATTTTGTTCCTGCGTTAGATTGTGACGTCACTTTAACGTAGTAAACAGTAAAAGATTATTACCCATTCTATGCCCCTATTTTATAAATAAAATATTTGGTTTTTAATGGTAAAAAAGGCTATTTTTATTACATGAAAACAGCTTATGTGAGAACGTTGATGAAGGTTATTTTGAATAATTGAGAAAAGGGTGGGGTGACGCGTGGTTGATTGGCGTTTCGCTTTGGTTGATTGGGACTCCTCTTTGATTGATTGAATAGCTTTTTTTGTTGATTGAACATCCCCTTTGATTGATTAGACAGCTATCTTGGTCGATTGAACATCCCCTTTGATTGATTAGACAGCTATCTTGGTCGATTGGGGCTCTGCTTTGGTTGATTTGCCCACCCATTTGATTGATTGACGTACCTTTTTGATTGATTAAACATCCCCCTTGATTAACAATCCACCTAAAAAACAGCCGAGACTGTGTCTCAGCTGTTTTTCTATTTACCTTAATCCCATTTGCGAACTGGTTTGTAGCCGGCATTATAAAGGAAGTCGTTTACTGTGTCTTCCGATAAGCCGTTTATCTTAATTCCACTCTGCATTGCCTGGATATGCATTCTACACGTATATTCTAGTGTCTGCAATGCCATTCTAGCTTCTTTTAAACTTGTGTCATAAACGATAACACCGTGGTTTTCAAGTAGCATTACATTTCCTAGTTTCGCTTTTTCCTTTACAGCATCTGCGAGCCCAAGACTTCCTGGATGCTCATATGGAATGCGTACGATCTTTTCCAAATAATACATCGCTTCAACAAAATAGTTAGAAGGAATGGCCATATCAGTATTGGCAATAAGTGTACTGTAGAAAGGAGATGCATGCAAAATAGCATTGATCTCTGGTCGCTCTTTGTAAATGTTTTGATGCATAATATGCTCTTTAGATGGCTTTTTCCCTTCAACCAATCCGTCATCTGAACAGAGGGAGAAATCGCTTATATCCATTTCTCCCAGATATGTTCCACTTGCAGATACGTAAAATTGGTCCTCGCTTACTCGAGCGCTAATATTTCCTGCTGTTCCCCAAGCTAGATCATTGTCCATCATGAAAACGCCTGTTTTTTGCAGGTCTTTCACTAAGTCTAATCTATCCATTCTTCTCTAAACTCCTTAGTCAAGCAAATTTAATAGTCCCAGTGATACAGATGGGAATAGTGCAATAATGAGTAACGTAATAATTACTGCAATATAGAATGGTATCATTCCTTTTGTAACCTGGTCTAATCTCAAGTTCGCAATCTTTCCTGCAACGAATAGATTTAACCCAAGTGGTGGTGTTACCATACCAATTGCGAGTGTTACGATCATTACGATTCCAAAATGAACTGGATCAATTCCCATTTCTAAGGCAACCGGTGCCAAAATCGGTGCGAGAATGATAATAGAAGCATTGGTTTCCATAAACATTCCTACCAATAATAGTAACACCATAATAACTAATAAGAATACTGTTCCATTAGTAGAGAAAGATGTAAACATTTCTGCAACCTGTTGTGGAATATTCTCGATAGTTAAAATCCAACTGAATAGCCCAGCACTTGCAATGATAAACATGATCGTTGATGTTGTAACGGTCGCTTGTGTAAGAATCTTGTTGATATTTTTAAAGTTGATCGTTTTATAAAATACAATACTGATTAGAAACGCGTACGCTACGGCAATACCGGCTGCTTCAGTTGCAGTAAAGATTCCACTATAAATACCACCTAAAATGATAACAGGCATAATAAGAGCAGGAATCGCCTCCAAGAACGCTTTACCTAATTCCTTGTTTGTCTTCTTCGGCTCTTTCAGGTAGTTTCGTTTTTTAGATACGATGATTACCACAATAAGTAATCCGATACCAATCACGATACCTGGTGTTACACCTGCGATAAATAAATCACCAATGGACGTACCTGCTGCCACACCATATAAAATCAGCGGAATACTAGGTGGGATGATGATGCCCAATGTCCCTGAAACGCCTTGAACACTTGCGGCAAAATCCTTATGATAACCTCTTTCAACCATTGCAGGAATAAGGATAGCCCCTAATGCTGCAGTTGCGGCAACACTTGAACCTGAAATCGCTGCGAAAAACATGGTTGTTACAACAGTTACAATGGCCAACCCACCAGAAACATGTCCAGTTAAAGCATTGGCTAAATTAATTAATCGCTGAGAAATACCACCGTATTCCATAATGACACCAGCTAGCATGAATAGCGGAATAGCCAGCAATGGGAAGGAATCAAGTGATACAAACGCCCGCTGTGCGAGAACCATTAACGGGATATCTCCTGCAACGAGCAGGGCGATACTTGATGATAAGCCTAGAGAGATCGCAACAGGAACCCCTAGAAGAAATAAGATAATGAGGGATACAAATAATGCGATTATCATTGCGCCCCACCTCCCTCTATTGTTTTACCTTGTTTGTCTTCAATCATGACAGCAATTGTATTAAGCAGTAGCAGCAGAGATCCTAAAGGAATAGCTGCATAAGCCCAACTCATGGAGAATTGCAATGTCGGTGTAGCTTGGTTTACTACTGTTAAGGTTAAAGCAGAACCATAATAGAAAAGAATCGCTGCAAAAATAAGAGAAATCCATAGAATAATAGAATTTAGAACCTTCTTTCTTTTAGCGCTTACAATTTCTACTAAAAAGTCTATTGCAATATGTTCTTTATTTCGCATTGCAAGGGCTGCCCCAAAAAACACAATGTAAATCATTAAATAACGAGATATTTCTTCAGACCAACTAAGCGGATAGTCAATGACAAAGCGTGTAATGACCTGAAGTACCACTAATACCGCTAATACGATAAACATGGCCGATACGATATATTTCACTGCTTTATTAATTTTATCTATAAAACTCACATAGCTCTGCATCTAATTACCCCCTAAACTACTCATCTCAATAATTGAATCATAGAGATCTCTGCCATACTTATCTGCTAAGCGTTCATGGACAGGCAATACCGCTTCACGGAACGGTTCTTTGTCTACTTCAATTATTTCAACTCCAGCGTCTTCCATTTCTTGAAGCGCTTTCTTATCTTGCTCAGCAACAAGCTCATTTTGATAGTTTCTTGCCTCTAATGCTGCTTCTTCAACTGCTTTCTGTTCTTCTTCACTTAGCTTTTCATACGTAATATCACTCATAATCATTTGCACGTAGCCATAAACATGGTCTGTTTTGACTAAGTAGTCTTGTACTTCATGAATCTTAGCACTAGTCGTAAAGGATGCCGGATTTTCCTGTGCATCAATTACCCCAGTTTGGAGTGACGAATACACTTCACTAAAGTTCATCGGAGTCGGATTGGCCCCCATTGCGCCCCATCCTTCTACAGATGCTTCAATATTTGGAACACGAATTTTTATTCCTTTTAAGTCGTCTATTGTGTCAACTCGTTTATTTGTAGTTAATTCCCTTGGTGCACGTGCCCAAAATTCTAGACCGCGAATTCCTGTTTCTTCTAACATATCGCGTTGTAATTCCTCGCCACCTTCTCCGTATAAGAAGGATTCCATATGTTCTTGATCATCGAATAGATAAGGCAATTCCAATATAGAATATGGTTTATAAAAATTAGACATTACCCCTGCAACTAATGCAAAGTCGACAGAGCCTATTTGTGTTCCTTCTATTAAATCTCTATCAGAACCAAGTGTGGAGCTAGGATAAATTTCGACGTTTACTTTACCATCTGTCTTTTCTTCCACCAGTTCAGCGAATTTTACAGAGGCCTTATGCCATGTATGTGATTCACTTTGGATATGTCCAAGCCTTAATGTTGTTACATCCTTTTCCCCTTCTTGGGAGCTCGCTGTGTTTGAGCAAGCTCCGAGAAGGGTGAAGGCAGCTATTAGCAAAATTAGACCAATTATTCTCTCCCGTTTCACCCTAAATTCCTCCTCTATGAGTCAAATCTAACTAGAACTTTTACTGAGTTGTCTTGTTTATTATTAACAATTTCAAAGCCATGTGCTGCTTCTTCATAATGCAGAACATGTGAGATGATTTTTTCAACAGGAATCTTAGCTTCTTTAATAATTTCTAGCGCTTCCTCTGTATCTGGTCGGTTATATGTCATACAGCCAACAATTTCTTTTTCATTTTGCTGTAATTGTTCAATGTCCACTTCTTGCTGACCATGGAACATCGCGACGGTTACGACACGTCCACCTTTTTTCAATAGGTTTAGAGCTTGATTGATAATGCCTGGAACACCTGCTGTGATAAAGACTTTATCAAAAGATCCTCCCATTCGTTCTTTTGTTTCCTCAATCCAATTTGGATTATCCATAATGTTGACTGTTTCTGTTACATCAAGTTCTTTGGCAACATCAAGTGAGTAATCAAGCACATCTGTGATAACCGTCTCTGTTACGCCTTTTGCTTTCACTGCAGCAAGTGTTAACAGCCCAATTGGACCAGCACCAATAATCGCTACTCTATCGTTAGGTTTCACATCGCCTTTGAATGCTGCGTGAACACCAACTGCAAGTGGTTCTACGAGAACACCTTGGTCATAGCTCACACTATCAGGTAAGGAAATCACGAGATCTTCTGGTGACACAAAATATTCGGCCATTGTTCCTAACCAATCTCCCATGCCTGGCGCAAGTCGCTCATCTGAATAATTCACATTCCCCGTCATCACGCCTTCACTTTCTCCTGTACCTTTTTGTGGTTCTACGGTCACTCGATCGCCAACTTTAACGTTCTTTACCGCCTCTCCAATTTCTACAACCTCACCAGCCACTTCATGGCCAATCACAACTGGAGGCTTTCTAAAAGGGTGTAGCCCTTTGTAGGTGTGGATATCAGAACCACAAATTCCTGCTGTCGCTACTTTAATGAGTACTTCATCACTGTTTATTGTTGGACGGTCGATGTCCTTGATTTCAATTTTCTCAGCGTCTTGAACAAATACTGCTTTCATAACTGGCATCTCCTTCTTATTGAAATAACATGGATTTCGATTCTTGCAAGTGCTGTCTCATCAGGGTAATACTTTCTTCCTGATGTGCCTCTAGAGCGTTTACAATCGCAACATGGTCTTCATAGAACTTGCGAACCCTAGTAGGATCCTTGCGCAAATGACGCAAAGTAATACGAAGTAAATGATCATGGTAGTTTAATAGAATGCGTGTAATCTCTTTGTTACCGGCAATTTCACTTAGATCAACATGAAAATCATGATCCAATGAAGCAAAGCCTTTCACATCAAGTTCCTCTGCGGCTACCTTGGTTTGCTCTAAGTTCTCTCTCAAATCACCAAGTTGCTGCGGTGTAATTCGTTCATATAATGCATCACAGGTAAACGTTTCTAATGCAATTCGCAGATTATAAATATCATTGATTCTTTCAATTGAGAGATCATTAATCACAATCCCCTGCTTGGAGGAAACGGTGACAAACCCCTCAGATTCTAGACGAACAAGTGCATTTTTTATCGGTGTCTTACTCATATCTAGCTCTTGTATTAAGGTGCGTTCTGAAAGGAATTGTCCTGGTGGATATTCTTCTTCCAAAATTTTCTCCTTAATTGCTTGGTACGCTACATCTTTTAAAAGCATCGCGATCCCCTTTCTCCCATTAATAGGTTTTCTTCGCTAAGAAGACATTCTCAAAGAACCCTTCTCCACCTAACTGTCCGCTCTTCAACGCAATTTCTAAATCATCAAAGCGCTCGTCTTCTGAATATGCGCGACATAAAGGAGCTCCTGGTGCAATGCCTTGAAGGACTTCTAGTCCATAAATGCCAAGCTGTGATGTAACAAATCCAGAAGTATCACCACCAGAGATAACAACTCTCTTCAGTGGAGCACGCTCCATAATATATTTTGTCCAGCGTCCTAATTGTTGTCCAATATGGATTCCAATATCTGAAATTCCTGCTTGTGTAAGATGATCTCTTGTTGCCTTAATTGCTTTATCTTCCGTCCCTTTTGCTGTATATAGAATCACTTTCTTCTTGGAGTCTAGTAATTCAATGATGCGATTTAGATAGCTTTCAGGGTCATTCTCTTCCGTAAACAATTCATATGGCAGTTGTTCCATATGGAAGCCTGATTCCTCTGCATGTTCCAGCTGTCTCTTGGTAACTTCTGAAACACTTCCAGAAACAACGAGCATTTGATCGATATCACGTGGTTGACGTTCCTTCGCTTTGCCCTCCACAATGTTATCTCTTTTCCACTTGTTACCGAGTGCATATTCAATGCCTGAGGACCCGATTAGAAATTGCGTTGTGCTTTCGCTTCTATCTTGCCAAACTTTGTCAGCGAACCAACTCATCTCTTTTTCCTCAGCTGCATCATAGAGCATAATGTCGTCGGTATCGTTAGTAATTTCCGCTGGGTCTCTTTCCATATCTACCATGTTAATTGTTCCGATAGATTGCTTCGTCTGCTTTTGTAGATGAACCGCTAAATTCGCCTCATCCATTGGCGTTACGGGATGTTTTGACATTACAGGATGTTTATCAAGTCGATAAATGGACCCATGAAAATTAGCAAAATGATTGCCAAATACCGTATATCTTCCCAATGCTGGTGCAGCGACGAGCAATGGATAGGAGCCGCTTTCAAAGTAACGTCTAGCTAAATCAGCAGCATATCCGATACTTCCCACCTCTGGAGCAGAGTCAAAGGTTGAACAAACCTTGTAATGAACAAAATAAGGATTTATCTCTTTAAACTTTTTATAAACTGGTGTAAGTTCTTTTTCCATTTCTTCGTTATTTTTCGCACGTGCAGTCCCTGCAACCCCAATACATTGGGCATCAGAGAACCTTTCTAATAATTCTTCTGTTGGCGGTTCCAAAAAAAGAATTGTTCTAAGTCCAAAACTATCTAATGCTTCCATCGCGTCGGTGGATCCCGTGAAATCATCGCCATAGAAAGCAAGAAGTCTTCTATTTTGCATCTGTTTTTGCCTCCCACATGTAAAAGATCCAACATAGATCTAAGATGAATCTATGTTAACACAAGCGTTTTCAAAAAAGCAAGATCTTTTTTGCAAAGGCTTACTAGATTGTGAGAATGGGTGGGTGCTCTTGGGTGATGTGGCGGCGCGCTTAGCCGATGTTGTGGTGCCCTCAGGCGATGTTCTGGTGCTCTCGGCCGATGTTCTGGTGCTCTCAGGCGATGTGTCGGTGCTCTCGGCCGATGTTCACGGTCTCTCAGCAGATGTCTCGGCACAACTTGGTTAATTAACTCCGCGACTTACTTAACAAAAGTGTCCACTCGCTTTACAACGAGCTAAATTTCCTGTAATATAGTTCGGGTGTTTATTTACCTGGGTAAGTATTGAAGAGGGGTATGAAAATGAAGAATGTGGAAAACCGGGATATTATGCATGCTTTAAATCAACTGTCTCGTTATACGGTGAAAGAATTAAACGTACAGCTTAAAGATCATGATTTATATGCATCACAATGGGCCATAATCTACTGCCTGGATACGTTTGGGGCTATGACACAAACGGAGATTTGGAAGTATTTAAATACGGAAGCACCAACTGTCACACGGACCTTGGTTCGGATGGAGAAGAGTGGTTGGATTAGCAGAAAGCAAGGTCAAGACAAGCGTGAGCGGATTATTGAACTCACTCCGATGGCAATAGAGCGGATCCCTACTGTCAAAAAATCGGTGGAAAGCTTTGATGAGGAGATGCTTTCGGCTTTTTCACAACAAGAGAAAAACCAATTATACACGCTTTTAGCTAAACTAAAATCATCAGGAGAGACATCAGAATGAAAAACCAATTAGAAAAGATATGGACTCGTAGTTTTATTAGTATTTTTATGACGCAATTTTTAGTGTTTGTCGTTTTTTATACATTAATAACCACCCTTCCGCTTTATGTAATTCAAGAAATGGATGGAACAGAAGCACAAGGTGGTCTTGTTGTTACCTCTATTCTAATCGCCGCCATTGCTGTTAGACCTTTTTCGGCAGGCTTACTTGATCGGATAGGGAAGAAAAAAGGGCTTGTTTTAAGCGTAAGTGTCTTTGCACTTACAACTTTTATCTATATAGGGATTGAATCCTTTGTTCCATTAATGATCTTACGCTTCATTCATGGTCTTTCCTTTGGCGTAATTACCACTGCAACAGGAGCGATTGCAGCTGATTTAATTCCGCCAGCACGCAGGGGAGCAGGCTTAGGATATTTCGCAATGTCAATGAACCTGGCGGTAGTGGCCGGACCATTTATTGGACTAAGTCTCCTGCAATTTGTCAGTTTTAAAACATTGTTTATTATCCTTAGCATATTTATGATTGCTGGTATTTTATCAACCCTTCTCGTTCATGTGAAAGAACCAGTAGGAGCAGAAACGACTGTAAAAAAAGGAAAGCTTTCTATTCATAGTTTAGTCGAACTAAAAGCTTTACCGATCGCCATTATTGCCAGTCTCATTTCCCTTGCATATGCTAGTATCCTTTCCTTTATTTCGGTATATGCAGAGTCAATAGGACTTGCAGCTGCAGCAAGCTTTTTCTTTCTCGTTTTTGCAGGCGTAATGTTACTTTCCAGACCTTCACTTGGTAGAGCCTTTGATAGCAGAGGAGCGCGTTTTGTTATCCTCCCATGCTTGCTTATCTTTGTGGCAGGGCTTGTAATGTTAAGTATTACGTCATCTGCCTGGATGCTCTTTGTCGCCGCAGCCTTAATCGGTCTTGGATATGGCACACTACTGCCAAGCTTCCAAACGATGGCAATTCAAACAGCAGAGCCAGCCCGGAGTGGTCACGCAACCGCCACTTTCTTTATGCTTTATGATGCTGGTATTGCACTTGGCTCATTTATTTGGGGACTTGTGGTTTCGGGATACGGTTACCAGAGTCTTTACCTAGTCTGCGCTGCTCTTGTTCTTGTGGTCATGGTATTGTTTAATATGTATTATAAAAAACAACAGCGACCACATGCATCTTAATAACACAAAAACGAAAAAAACACAGTACCAAGCCACTGGCTAGTACTGTGTTTTTTTGCTATTTAATTAAAAACTTGGCTCTACTTGAACCTTCCTTCGTTTTCTTCACTTCCAAAACAGCTGGGAAGATGGTTTTTAGCTCTTGAACATGCGAAATAACGCCAATCATTCGACCGGATTGCTGTAAGTCGACGAGTGTATCAATTGCTTTATTTAATGCTTCTTCATCCAGTGTTCCAAACCCTTCATCAATAAACATCGTCTTTATAGAGATATTACCTTGGAAACTTTGGATTACATCTGACATGCCTAGGGCTAAGCATAGTGAGGCGTTAAATTTCTCTCCACCAGACAATGTTTTGACATCCCTTGTCTGACCTGTATATGCGTCATAGACATCGAGAGCAAGCCCACTTTGCCGACCATGAGACTCTTGTCGGTCACTGCGCATTAAGAAAAATTGACCATTTGATAAATGCTTAAGCCGCTGATTTGCTGCATCAATAATTTGTTCCAGGTACTCAATCTGTAAGTACCTTTCAAACGATATTTTACGATTATTCTGCCCACGAATGGCATCGTATAGGTCAGAGATAGTCCGGAGTTTTCTTTCGATGTCTCCAGATTCTTCACTTGCTTTTGCTATGCTTTGATATAAATCCTTCGCTTCTTGATGATAGTTTTTCGACTCTTGCCAAGTTTTCAGGGTAACTTCATATGTCTCCTTTAACTTAGCCAGTTCAGATTCAATCGCCGACAGATCAGCTTTTTCCTTATCCTTTAACTCTGTCCTAAGCTCAGACACTTGCTCCCTTACGGTGGAGAGTGTTTGCTTAAACTGCTCTACGCTATTTTTTAGTTCATGAAACGCTTCTTCAGATAGCTTTGCATCCTGATAATCAGTTTCCGCGGAAAAACTTGCCTCTGCTAAAGCAGTAGTAAATTGTTTTTCCACTTCTTCCCTTTTGGTAGTCGTTTCTACACACTGTTGCTGTACATGGGTAAGCCGTTCTACTGCTTTTGCCTGCATTTCTTTTACTTCTTGCAGTCTTTTCTGGATGGTCTCCCAAGCATTTTCCAACATTTCTTGCTGCTTTTTCGCTTGTTGAATTTTTTGCTCAAGTTCTGTTAAGACCCGAACGTCTTCTGGAATGTTGTTAACTCTCTCTTGGTAAACTGCTTTTGACGTATCATAGGAGGATTTAATTTCTTGATATGCTTTTTCTTTTGCTTGTACTTTTTCTTCTAACTGCTTTGTTGTTACTTTTACCTGTTCATAACTTTGCTTTTGATCTGCTAGTTCTTTACGTGCTTTGTTTAATTGCTCTACTTCCTGTTTAAGCGCAGTACCAGATTCAGTAAGCTTATCCTTTGTCTGTTCTGCATTTTCCAAGGAAACCGAATAGCTATTTAGCTCCTGCACCTTTTCCTCAACCTGTGTTTTTGCAGCCTGATAGTTTGCCGAAACTTCTCTATATTTACTATCATCAGCATCATAGTCATGCTTGGCTTTTTCAAGTTGTTCCTTAGAAATCGCATCCGATCTGCTAGTCGCTTTTTCCGGGTGTTCCACACTTCCACACACAGGACAAGCCTCTCCATCATGAAGGTGTTCCGCTAAGAGGGTTGCCTGGTTGCTAATCCAATTTTCCTCCAGCTTAAGATAGTGCTTTCTTTTTTCCTCTACTACCTGCTTTTGCTGCTTTATTTCTGTTTCCAATGTACGTAAATGATCTCTTCGTTTCAGGTAATCCAATACGAGCTTAATTTGTTCCCGCATTTCACCTAATTGCTGCTGCTTGTCGGGCAGTTTTTCCACCAGCTGATCAAGTGTTTTAATCTTTTGATCGAGCTGTTCTGCTTTATTTTTCTGTTCCTCAAGCTTTTCTTTCGCTTGCTGCCATTCTGCATAGGTGGCTTTCCCTTGTTGATGGAGACGTTGAAGCTTCTGTTTCGCTGTATCCATTTCCTTCACAACTGGTAAAAAGTCATGCAGCTTATCCAATTCTTTTCGTATCGCTTCTCGCTCAGCTTTTTTATTCTCTTCTTTTTCATATGCAGCTTGAACTTCTACTCTTTTCTCATCTATCTGTATCTTGTTTTGTTCTGCTTCTTTTCGAGCTGCTTGTTTTGCTGCCTCATCCCGTCGCCATTCTTCTCGCTGCTTTTCATATGGGGCAAGGCGCTGAGCTCGTTCTGCCTTTTCTAGCTGTACTTCTTTTTTCTCAAATTGTGCAGCCTGGTCTACTAATTCCTTTAATCGATTTTCTTTTTGCTCTAAGGCAGCAAAACGGTCATTTAATGCTTTAGAAAGATGGTATGTTGTTTGTTTCTGATTGTGTGATTTGTAAGCATGTTCATAGGCCGCTTTATCCTCCACAATTTTCGCCTCATAGTATTGACGTTCTCCCTCGAGGCCATCTAGCACTTGCTTTGTATTCTGATATTCCGCCTCTAATAGTGGAAAAAGGGTACTGCTATCTCGTTTTGGCAAACTTTTTCCAATTGCTGCAATGTATTGATCACGCACGCGAACGGCCTGCTTGTATGCATCGTCCATGGCAAGCCGCTTTTGTTTTATCTTCTCCGTAATATGCTTATAGGGTTCTGTTTTAAAAAGTCGACGCAGTATCTCTTCTTTGTTTTCCGTCTGTGAGGTTAATAGTTTACGAAATTCCCCTTGTGGTAGCATGACAATTTGCTTGAATTGATCCTGTGTCAAGCCAATAAGTTCCTCTATCTTTCTATCAATCTCGGAAACCATCTGTCTATCCACAACCGGGATTTCATTACCATTGGTTATTTCAAAGAATTCATATCGTTCCCCTGTCTTCGTCTTGTTACCACTTTTTATATGACCTAACTGGCGGAGTACCCGGTAGGTTCGCTCATTTAAAGCAAACTCCAGTTCAACCGCTGTATGGACATTGTCATCAGCAAAATCACTGCGCAGCATCGCATTGTTTTCTCTATCTTGACCACTTGCGGAGCCATACAGGGCAAAACAGATACCATCAAAAATGGTAGTCTTTCCTGCTCCGGTATTACCAGATATAACGAATAAACGATTTTCCTGTAGATCTGTAAAATTGATGACTTCTTTTTCCTTATATGGGCCAAACGCTGTCAGGGTTAATTTTAATGGTTTCAAATCGCTCGCTCCTTACCGCCTGGAAGGCAACTAATTCGTCACTGCATTCCTTGTTCTTTGAGGGGATGCTGTTTCATTTTCTTCTTTTAATAATTCATCAAGTACTTCTTTAAAAAGCTCTTCCGCTTCCTCTGTCGCCTCATTGCCTTTTACTTCTTTATAAAAAGCGTGGAATAATTCAATATCACTCATTTTTGTTCGTTCCATTGGCTCATTAGACGCTTCTGATTCCGGGGAGAACATATAATTTTTTCGTTCTACATGCATGGCATTTGGATAAACAGAGCGTACTTTTTCCATCGGTGAAAGAACGGCTGTTTCATCAGTCAAGCGAATGAACACATAATCTTCATTGATAGGATGCTCTAATAATTCATCAAGGGACGCTTCTACTGTGCGAATATCCCGACGTGGTAGAAGTTCTTTTTTCTCAAGAGAGACATCGCCCTTCTCGTCCATTTCCACAATAAAATAGCCCTTCTTGTGATTTTCTTCCGAGATCGAATACTTTAACGGAGACCCGGCATAACGAATTGTTTCCTTTGTTACATAATGTGCCTGATGTAAATGCCCCAGTGCAGTATAGTGAAAACTACTAAAATGTGTAGCATCCACATACTCCGATCCCCCAATAGATAATGGTCGTTCCGAGTCACTTGTATTCTCCTCTTCTTCCCCATATGGTGTCACAAAGGCATGACCAACTAATACATGCCGCGCATTAGGATCCATTGTTGCTTTGATCTCTTCTGTAATTTTTTTAGCAGCATCGTTATGGGAACGGATCTCTTCATCCCCAAACTCATTACGTACAATACTAGGATCACAGTACGGAACAAGATGAAAATGCACTTCTCCATGCTCATCATGAAGAATAATTGGCTCCATGTCCTTTTTAAGATTCCCTGTAATATGGCAGCCGTTATCGCGCATGATTTTACTACCGAAATTCAAGCGTCCAGGACTGTCGTGGTTGCCCGCAATAGCCAGCACAGGTGTTTTGAGTTGTAGCACTATTTTATCTAACGTATCGTTGAGCAAATGGACAGCATCGGTTGGCGGGACTGCTCTATCATATAAATCACCGGCGATAATAACAGCATCTGGTTTTTCCTCTTCAATTGCCTGAACAAATTGTTGCAGTATGTACGCCTGGTCATCGGTCATATACACACCTTGCACTAGTTTTCCTAGGTGCCAGTCCGCTGTATGAAAAAATTTCATTCTTGCTCCTCCTTTATATCTACTCATTTTATGACTTGTCGTAAGTGGGCTCATTATGCGTGGGGATAAGAGGAATGGTTTAGAAAAACTCGAATGTGTACGTTTTTCTATTTTGCAACTTCAACATTTTTACTACGGGGGCATTCCTTCCTGACTAAAATTATTACGATCCAACGTAAAAAAGGGATGATTGCACAAAGGCTTTATCGTGTTACCATTGTGCAATAGTCAGCTATGCTGCTGTTTTAATTTATAAAGTGAAACTTCAATCAGTGGGGGTTTTCGTTCTTCCCACTGATTGTTAGTCAAACGAATCGGGGTGTTAGCGTCCGTTTACTCCCACTTAAACATCACGGTTTCCCTTCATGTTCTGAATTGGGAGTCTTACGGACGCTTGCACCGGGGTAAATTTCTTTCTCAAGGTGGAGCGTCTTGTCCGCCCAGAAGGCTGTCTCTACAAGAGGTGTGAAATTTTGTGTTATGTCTTCCTTTTGATTGGTAATAATTTCAACGAGATCATGGTATGCCTGTGTAGTTTGCGAAGTCAGCAGCTCTATTTTTTCTTCAACCTTGTCAAGGCGGCCATCCACCAACACAAAACGTTCTTCCATTTGTACAATCCGCTTCTCCATTTGTACAATCCGCTTCTCTATTTGTACAATCCGCTCTTCCATTTGTCCCAAGCGTTTTTCCATTTGCGCAAAGCGCTCTTCCACTTGCTCAAAACGTTCTTCTATTTGCACGAAACGCTCTTCCACCTGAGCAAAGCGCCCTTCCATGTTGGCTTCTAATGCCTCTATTTTTTTATTTGTCTCGACCTGATTATCAAGAATTTGCTGTAATATTTCGTTCGTCTCCAACTTCATCACCTCCTCTACTTATTATAAAGTGAAACTTCAATCTGTGGAGTGTTTTTTTCTAATCCCACTTAAACATCACGGCTTCACTTCATGTTTTAAAGTGGAGTCTTACGGACGCTTGCACCGGGATAAATTAATTTTCATCCACACACTATATCAATCTATGCATTCTATAACGTGAAACTTCTTGAGGTAGGAGGGTTATTGTCCGTGACGGTGAGGTAAAACTTCTAGTTCTAACGTTAAGCTATTCTAGTAAAAATGTAAAATAAATAAAAGGCTATTTCGCCGTCCAATTTTATCCTTAAAACACAATTTTCTATTAAGAAAAATCACAAAATGAGAGTGCCTAATTCCTTTAAAATAAAAAGATCAATCTGCACATTTTATTACCATTACCTATATTTGCGTATCCTTTCCCCCTTAAAAAAACAGAGAAAAGCCGACACTCAGCCTCTCTCTGTTTGTACGCATCATTCTTAACTATCTTTAACCAAGAAATTTCACACAAACGACTTCTGGCACATCAATTACTTCATCTGTCTGTGTTAATTTCCCTGTTACTTCATCCCTTTTGAATAATACGATATTTCCACTATGTTGATTGGATGCAATCAGGAATTTCCCTGTTGGATCTAGCACGAAATCTCGTGGCCAGTCCCCACCTGAAGGAGTAAGCTCAACTAGAGAAAGTTCACCTGTCTCTTCATTAACAGCAAAAACGGCAATGCTGTTATGCCCTCTATTTCCTGTGTAAACGAATTTCCCATCTGAAGAAACGTGAATGGCACTCGCATCATTTGTCTCCGTGAAATCTTCCGGGATCGCTTTAATATACTGTTTTTCGGTAAAGCGTCCAGTTGCTGCATCATAATCCAAAACAATAACTTCTGAGCGGAGCTCTGTGAGCAAGTATGCTGTCTTGCCATTTGGATGGAAGGCAATATGACGCGGTCCACTTCCCTCTTTGACAGTCAATGTATTTACATGAACCAGCTCGTCCTTTTCCTGTTTATACGTGACAAGCTTATCTGTCCCAAGGTCAGCCACTACAATATATTTTCCATCTGGTGTATAGCCTGTGAAATGTACATGCGGTTTTTCCTGGCGATCGTGTGGGCCACTTCCTTCGTGTTTTAAAAATTGCCCTTGTTCCACTTCATTATTGCTGCCAACCTGGTGCAGGCCAATATCCCCTTTATGATAGTTCCCAGTTACAAGCACACCGTCCTTCACATCAAGGTGGCATGGTGGCGCACCTTCCACGAGCTGCCCGTTAATGGAAGAAAGTTCACCAGTTTGCTCTGTTAGTTCATAGGCATGTACACCGCCAAGCTCTCCATCCTGAGCAACAGAATATAAATGCTTCTTATCTTCACTAATGGTTAAATAGGTGGGACTGCCTACCTTTGCTGCAACTTCAGCTTTGCTTAATGTTTCCTTTTCCGTATCCAGTACAAACCGATAAATACCTTCGCTTGTCTTCCGTGTGTATGTTCCTGCATAACCGATAAATTTTGCTGTCATACGTATCTTCCTTTCCAAATTTGTTAAGTCTGTATAGCTTAATTGTATCATGTTACCTTATAACTAACGAAAATATCGCTCTCATTTTGTTATGATAGTAGTAGGAAGGTAATTGGAGGGATGGGAATGAATCGTATTGGAATTGATGCAGGAGGAACACTCATAAAAACGGCACATCGTATGAACGGAAAAATGGTTACGCGTACTTTCCAACCTGAGCAAATGGAAGAATGTATAAGCTGGCTTGAAAAGCTTGGTGGCGAATCGGAGTTTTTCATAACTGGAGGAAAAGGTGCACATATCCAAGCCAACCTATCAGGACAGGCTCAGCAAACAGATGAATTCACAGCAACTATAAATGGTACGCGTTACTTAATAGAAGAAGAAGGTCATGAAGTAAGCAATTATATTGTGGTAAGCATTGGTACAGGAACATCGTTTTACCATGTGACACCTCATTCTTTTCAACGTTTGTTCGGTAGTGGAATTGGGGGAGGAACATTAATCGGTCTTGGCTCCCTTCTTTCCAACAAGGAGACAAATTTTTCGTCACTCGTGGCTTCTGCTGAACAAGGTGATGAGAAAGAAAGCGACCTTTTAATACGGGATATTTATGCACCAAGTCCCGCTCCTCTCATGGGAGACCTCACTGCAGCTAACTTTGGGAAGGCACATCTTAATCAAGAAGCGACCTCTCATGACCATACGGCAAGCTTAGTTCGTTTGCTTGCAGAGACAATCCTTCTCCTGTCCATTCAAGCAGCACAGGCTCATCATACCAAGTCCCTTGTTTTCATTGGAAGTACACTGGAGGAAAACCCACCTTTTAAACGGCGACTAAAGATGTTTGAAGAAAGCTTTGATTATCAAGCCATATTTTTGGAAAAGGGTGCTCATGCTGGGGCAATCGGGTCGATGTTAGGATAAGCAGTAATCGTTCCCACACGGAAATAAAACACAGCAAAAGCCATGTACTTGTAAAAACGTTACATGGCTTTCTTTCTTCTAAAAATCAATCCAACACTAATGCCAAGGACCCTTTTAAACCAGCTTGGGAACCAAGACCAGGCAAGGAAATATAGTCCTCGATATTGTCGGTGATTTGATTTTTTTTGATATATCCATTTAAAAGCTCCAGTGTTTGCTTTTGAATCTGCTCTATCAACCCTGGGCGCTGTGACACTCCCCCGCCAAATATAATTTTTTCCGGAGAGTATGTAACAATAGCATTTACAGCTGCCTGCGCTAAGTAATAGCCTTCCAGCTCCCATGCACGATCGTCAGTCAATTCTGTTCCATCAACGCCCCATCTCGTCTTTAAAGCAGTGCCTGAGGCAAGTCCCTCGAGACAATCTTTGTGGTACGGGCAGCAACCTGAAAAATCATCCATTTCATGGCGCTTTATAAACATGTGTCCAGCTTCTGGATGCATTAAGCCATGCAAGAGCTTCCCATTGAGAAACACTCCAGCACCAATGCCTGTCCCTACAGTAAAATAAACACAGGAATCTTTTCCTTTTGCGGCGCCCCATTTAATTTCTCCAAGCACTGCTGCGTTCACATCTGTATCTACCACGATTGGCATACCAGCCGGAAAATGCCCTTCAAGATGCTTTAATAATGGGTAGTGCTTCCAGATCGTTTTCGGCGTTTCTAAAAGTGATCCATAATCAGGCTGAGTCTTATTCACTTGAATAGGCCCAAATGAACCAATTCCCAGTCGTTCAATTTCTTTCCCTTTAAAAAAGTCCACGACGTCCTTCAAAGTTTCCTCAGGTCCTCTTGTTGGGATACTTATCTGTTCTAGTATTTCTCCCTGTTCAGTACCAACTCCGCAAATGAATTTGGTGCCCCCTGCTTCAATTGCTCCGACTAACATCTTACCACTCCCCCTATGTAACCGTTCTCTATTTCATTATATAAGGGTTAGGAGAATAAATATAGCATTTATTCTGAAAAACGCTATGGCTGAGAAAAATGTTCCACCTATTTATTCGACACCAAATGACAATTCTTGAATATTCAGTCTGTGTTTGGTTTAATAAAACACAGACTTATAAAGAGAGGTGGTGACACTTGAGCAAGTCTTGACAGAAAGAAACCGATAAAATTTTTGAGGGGATTAACTTACATGACTTGGTATTTAAGCTATATTGTAATCTATTTTATTTTAATGTTTTCTATGGGGGTTTACTATTTCTTTAAGGTGAAAACTTATGATGACTATCTAATCGGCGGCTGGAACACCGGATTTTGGCCAATAGTCGGAACCATTATAAGCACATGGTGTGGCGCAGCTGTTTTTATTGGTTGGGTGGGCATGGGCTTTACCGTAGGACTTTCCGGATTCTTCAAATTTGCACTTCCAGGAATTTTATTCTGCTTGCTACTTATTGTTGCTTTTGCCGGTCCATTAAGACGGCAACGCCTCTATACATTGGCTGATTTATTTGGCGAGCGTTTCGGCGGTAAATCAGGCATTATCCCATCTATTCTTTCAGCATTTATTTATTCCGTTCCAACACTTGCCCTGCAAATGGTTGGGATGTCCACGATTTTTAATATTACGCTTGGAGTGGAGCTAAATACAGGGATTGCGATTTCCTTTGTCTTAATCGTTTGCTTTACCATTTTGGGCGGCTTACCAGCGACGATTATTACAGATGCGCTGCAATCTGTCATTGTAATCATTGGGATCATTGTCCTTGCTGTATCCAGTGTTATATATGCCGGTGGTTTTCAAGAAATCCTTGCTAACACACCAATCGATTATATTTCACCATTAGGCTCAGAAGGCTTGGGTAGTGTATTACTCTACGCTCTATCTGTAGGTCCGTTTTATCTCGTTTGGCAATCCACCTGGCAACGAATTTTCGCTTCGAAAAGTGAGAAAGTTGCAAAAAGTGCTGGTATTACAGGGTTTGTTATTGCAGGGGCAATCTCAATTCTCCCTTATTCCATCGGCGTCATTGCGCGTCAATACGTGCCAACCGACATGGATGCAGACCTGATCTTTTCCTATGTAACGGCGGAACTATTACCTCCTGCAGTTGGTGGAATTGTTTTCATTGGATTAATGGCTGCCTTAATGACTGGAGCCACATCCTTTATTTTACAAGGAAGTTCTAACCTAACAAGAGATTTATTCCAGCGGCTGATTAAACCAAATGCCACGAATAAACAACTGATGTTTTCGGCAAGGCTTTCCGTTGTGATCATTTCAATACTCGGTATGGTAGTAGCATATTTTGTCACAAATATTGAAACGGCCTATCAATGGGCGTTAAGACTCTCCGCGACCGTCCTTGTATTCCCATTTCTTGCCGTCATGTTCTGGAAGAAAGTGACGAAGCATGGAATGATTTGGAGTATGATTCTAGCTTTAATTGCAACATTAAGCTGGCCCTATCTTAATCTGGCCATCGACCATACCATATTCGGCTTTGCTGTCTCCATTCTAACATTAGTCATCGTTAGCCTACTTACTAGCCATGACAAAACAGAACAAGTCCGCGCTGTTTATTGGGAGGATCTAGATTCAGCAACAGCCACAACAGAAACAACAAAGGAATCCACAACATAAAGTGAAACTTTGTCTGGGGTTCCTTACCTCCCCACCAGATGTTAGTTGCACAAATCGGACCTTTACTGGCAATTGATCCTCCACTTATAATACTGAATTGCTTTCCACATTCTTGAAGTGGAGGATTTACTGCCAGTTTAGGCGGGATAAAGGAGAACACAATTATGACGATTGATTTAGTAATTAAAAATGCAACAATCCTCACAATGGATGAAAATTTTTCACGAGCTGGTTCACTCGCTGTAAAAGATGGACGAGTAGATCAGGTTTGGGAAACTGCTGAGCCGCCAGAAGCGTCTCTAGCAACTATTGACTCAAGTCAAGTTATCGATTTAAAGGGAAAAACAGTTGTGCCGGGCTTCGTAGACACGCACAGTCACCTGCTTATGTATTCACAATTTCGAGAACAAGCTAATTGCAGCTCCCCATTGAATCAAAGCATTAGCGACATATTAGAAAAGTTAAGAGCTCAGCTGGAAAAAGTGAATAACGATGAATGGGTGCTTGGCTGGGGGTATGATAACACGTTACTTAAGGAAAACCGACATCCTACTCGCAAAGAATTAGATCAAGTTTCCACAGAAGTACCAATTTTTATCCGGCACACATCGGTTCACTTTGCTGTAGCTAACTCAAAGGCTTTAGAATTAGCAGGCCTGACAGATGAGACAAAGAATCCCAAGGGTGGACACTTTGGAAAAGACGAAGATGGAAAGTTAGATGGCGTACTCTATGAGTTGCCTGCCTTGGAGCCAGTCCAGGCGGCAATCCCTACCCCATCTATTTCTGATATGGCTGACCTGCTTGGTGAAGGAGCGAAAGATTATTTAGCAGAAGGAATAACGACCTGTTCAGATGCCGGCGTTGGACTTGACCTTGGGTTGGCTGAATATGAGGCACATCTTAAAGCAGTTAAAGAAGCCAAGCATCCATTGCGTATGCGTTTGATGGTCTTACATCATTTACTAAGTGGCGTGTTTAAGGACAAAGATGCAGAAACACTCAATAAAGAAATCCAAGCTGCAACGGAAGGGCGCGCGGTATTAGATAGTGCGAAGCTGTTCCAAGACGGGTCTATTCAAGGATTCACCGCTGCTTTACGTGAGCCGTATTACACGAAACCAGAGGAATACGGGGAGTTATTGCGTGACCAAGAAGATTTCGAAAAAGAACTACTTGACCTACACAACCGTGGTTTCCGACTGACAATACACGGCAATGGAGACAAGGCAATTGAATCCATATTGGATGCCTATTCGTTTGTATTAAATAAAAATCCACGTGCCCATCATCTACATCGAATTGAGCATTTGCAAACAGCTTTACCCACTGATTTGGACAGAATGAAGGAACTAGATGTGGCCGGATCATTCTTTATTAATCATGTTTATTACTGGGCAGATCGCCATAAAAAATATTTTCTCGGGCCAGAGCGAACAGCTCGGATCAATCCACTTGCCGATGTTTCAGAACGAGATATTTTGTACACCTTGCATTCGGATTGCCCGATTACACCTATCTCCCCACTGTTTTCCATTTGGGCTGCCGTAAACCGCCAAACAATGGACGGAGAAATCCTCGGAGAAAATCAGTGTATTAGTGTGGAAAAAGCTTTACAAACCATGACAATTGATGGAGCGAAGCTTAATGCAGATGAAGCAAATTCAGGTAGCCTGGAAGCAGGGAAACTTGCCGACTTTGCGATACTAGATCAAGATCCAACTGCCGTTGATAAGATGGCGATAAAAGATATTACGGTCTTGGAAACCTATATTGGTGGCGAACGTGTTTACCATAAAGGATAACAGGCTAAAACGAGAAACCTCCGCTACATATGCGGAGGTTTTTCTATATGTGAAAATTTGTTTTGAACTCCCTCCATACATCGCTTCTTCTAACTTCATCATCCACCTATAATGAATTGGGAAAATCCCATACTTTTTCCACATTTATGCCATTCACGTTCCTACTATTTTGCCTATAGTAAGACCACACGCATTAAGTGAAACTTCATTTGGTCGGAGTCTCCTCCCTGACTCCCCACCAAATGTTAGTTAAACGAATCGAACCTTTACTAGCAGTTGATCCCCTCTCGCATTCTTGCATGGTGGCGTACTGCCAGTAAAGGCGAGATAAAGTGAAACTGCAATCAGTGGGGGCCTTTCTTCACCCACTGATTGTTAGTTGAACGAATCGGGGTGTTAGCGTCCGTTTACTCCCACTAAAAACTAACGGTTTCACCTTATGTTTTGAAGTGGGAGTCTTACAGACGGTTGCACCGGGATAAATCAGCGAAAGATGGTGAAAAGAATGGAATTACTAAGCTTTCAAGGACTTTGTCATATCGTTGGAATCCCACAGCAAACAGGGGAACATTGGATGAAGGAGTTCTCGATGTATATTCCAAAAACCCAACAAGATAATACAATCTACTTCCTAACTGAAGCAATTGACGTGATGCGTTTTATAAAAAAGTGTAAATATCAAAATATGGGAACGACAACCATCACAAAACAGCTTGCAGGGAGAAGTTTTCCAATGCGTGTAGACAATCCACAGACCGAAGTTTATATAGAATGGGAACAAAAAATCAGCCACGATACTGCTAATATTACTGCATTTATGCGTAATATCGGGACAACCATATCGCATGTGGCAGCACATGAGCATATGTTGCAGAAATTAGTAGAGAAACAGGATGCTTACGAAGAGCATTTTATTACAATAAAAGAACAGCAAATGGAAATTAATCAACTTAAAGAAGAAATCGGCATGCTACAGAAACAAATAACACAGACGGAAGATTATAAAACGAAAAAACAATACATGGCAAACCTTTTTAAATAAAGTGAAACTTCAATCAGTGGGGATTATCGTTTTTCACCCACTGCTTGTTAGTTGAACGAGTCGGACCATTACTGCAGTTGGTCCCCACTAGCCTGATTACCTCTCGCATTCTTAAAGTAGGTTTTACTGCCAGTTAAGGAGCGGGATAAACAGATTTCTTGATTAACTTCACCATAGAGGCGTAAGCTTTATATGAGATCAAAAATTTATGTATCCGTTACATCAACAGAGACAAATCCGCCTTTGTCATGTAACAAATGTGATAGGAGTGGGAAATTATGCAGTTTAAAGATAAAGTCGTACTTATTACAGGCGCTGCCGGTGGAATTGGAATCGCAGCTGCAAAAGCTTTTCAAAAAGAAGGAGCAAAACTTGCCCTTGTGGACTTGAAGAAAGAAGCACTAGAAGAAGCTGCAAGCTCTCTTGAAGACTCTAACGTCCTTCTACTTGAAGCAAACGTATCAAAAGAAGAAGACGTAAAAAATTATGTAGAAAAAACAAAAGCACATTTTGGCCAAATTGATGTATTTATCAATAATGCCGGGATTAATGGAGCTTTTGGAAATCTTACAGAACAAACAGCAGATAACTTTAATGCTGTATTTGGTGTAAATGTGATGGGTGCCTTCTTTGGCTTGAAATATGTGCTGGACATAATGAAAGAGCAAAAAGCTGGTGCTGTTGTAAATACTGCATCAAATGGTGGCCTACTAGGAGCACCTGGCATGGGAGCCTATGCTGCTTCTAAACATGCAGTCATCGGTTTGAATAAAACTGCTGCATTAGAAATGGCAGAATATGGTGTTCGCGTTAATGCTGTAGCTCCATCTGGTGTCGATACAGCAATGATGAAATCTATCGAAACCAATGCAATGGGTGACAACACCGATGAAGCTAGAAAACAATTTGAAGCATCTGTTCCAATGAATCGATATGCAACAGCTGAAGAGATTGCAGACTTAATGGTCTTTTTATCCTCTGATAGAGCTTCCTTTATTAGTGGTTCCTATTACAGAATTGATGGCGCGCAAGGTGCGACATCTGTATAACCTCTACTAGATTTTTACCCCCAGTAGTTTTTAACTGCTGGGGGTTTTTTTCACTCTACTGGTATTTAGGGCTTTTCCGTTTTACTCTTAATTACCTGGAGGTCGATTTCGCTTGTATTTATTGTCGTTTTTCATATCATTAATTTCTTCCTTGCTCTTGTTTTTCGTTTTTGTTTTTCCTTTTGCCATCCTTAATCCCTCCTTATTCTTTCCCTATAGTTTTAACTAAATATAAAAATTGATGTAGTTTGTATATGTTTTTAAGTATCGTATTCAGAATAAACTACCTTTAAAGGTAACCCGGAAATATCATCTTCAGATTAGTGGAAAAGCTCATGCCTATTAAAAATTAGTCCCAGATTGCATTTTTTACCCAAGTGCTATCTAGAAAATCTTATGGGAAATTATGCTAATATCAAATAATAAGGTAGTGGAAAAGGAGCGGGTTCTATGACGAAGGCAGATGCAAGTGTTTTGGGAATGTTTGGTGTAGCAATCATCACAGGTTTTTGTGCACAAAGTATAGCTTATTTCTTGAATGACTATCTCTTTAAATCATATCCGATATACTATTTAACCGGCACCTCGATAATAAGTCTACTTCTATATTTAAGTAGCTTTGTTTTCACCTACATCCAGTTTAAAAAACAGAGAATTGAAAAGGATAGAATGGAAGCGTATTTTGCTATATTTGGCATCCTTGGATTATTGACGTATAGCTGGTCTTTTATTGTTTTGGCTATGTGGTGGGGATAACTAATCCTGTTATTCTCCCACACTTTGCCGTTTCACCTAATTGTTGTGTCACTTGCACCCGTCTCTTCTGGCTGTCTCGCGTCGCTTCGACCTGGTTTTGCATCTCTTCCAGTGGGTATTGCGTCGCTCGGAGTTGAGGTTGCGCCACTCCAGGCAATTCATGCGTCACCCAGACTAGCTCCTCCCCGCTAAACCTCTAAATAGCGACAAACTTTGGCAAACTTGGTAAAATGAATACCATTATATAATGATTAGAAGGTGCTCGCATGGAAAATGTTGTGTTAATCAGTATGGTCGTTATCCTTGTCGTTGGTATTTTTTCACAATGGCTCGCTTGGCGGATACAATGGCCATCGATTGTAATTATGTCGATAGCCGGCTTATTGCTCGGTCCTGTCTTTGGGTTATTTAATCCCCAGGAGGCATTAGGTGAACTATATAGCCCACTTATCTCGCTTGCCGTTGCCATTGTCCTATTTGAGGGGAGCTCAACGCTTGATATTAGAGAAATAAAGGGTGTTTCCAAATCTGTATTTCGTATTGTTACAATAGGTGCCATTATTGCCTGGATCTTCGGCGCACTCGCAGCGCATTACATAGCAGGTCTCAGCTTGGAAATTTCCTTTATCATTGGTGGGTTATTTGTTGTTACAGGTCCGACTGTGATTATTCCACTGTTACGGAATGCTAAGCTAAGCCCGCGGATTGCTGCTGTTTTTAAATGGGAAGGCATTATTGTCGACCCATTCGGCCCATTACTTGCTCTATTTGCTTATGAAGTAATTAAAGTCATCAACACAGAAGGCTTGCATGCAGATTATATGCTTACATTCTTCTTCAGCGCCTTTATCGCCATTTTATTAGGACTAGGCATTGGCTTATTGGTAAGTTTTATGGTAAGCAAAGGGGTTTTTCCTGAATATCTTAAATCACCAATCATTTTAGCCTTTGTGTTACTTTGCTTTACCGTGGCTGAGGTCATTATGCATGAAACAGGAATGCTCGCTGTAACGGTTATGGGACTCACGCTTGCCCGCACGAAGCGGTATCTTTCGTCAATTGGCAATGTGAATCATTTTGTGGAGAACATTTCGGTGCTTTTAACCTCCACGATCTTCATTTTACTAACAGCATCTCTTTCTCGGGAAACGATTGCGGAGATCTTTACTTGGCCAATTATCGGGTTCGTACTCGTTATGCTCTTTATCGTTCGTCCATTATCTATCTGGCTCTCCACCATTGGAACAGAGTTAACGAAACAGGAGAAAACCCTAATTGGTTGGGTCGCTCCCAGAGGGGTGGTCGCACTGACCGTTTCCGGATATTTTGCCGCGATTCTGCTTGAGGACGGGCATGAAGGTGCAGCCTTACTAACAACACTAACTTTTGCCCTGGTTTTCATCACGGTTTGTGCCCATGGCTTCACTTTACGCCCTATGGCGAAAGCACTTGGCCTGGCTAATGATGCACCACCCGGCGTTCTTATCGTGGGAGCGAGTAGCTTTTCCATAGCTTTTGCCAAATATATATAAGAACTTGGTATCCCTGTTCTAATTAGTGATTCCTCTAGAGGAAGATTACAGGCAGCTATCGATAAGGACATCCCGATCTATCATGGCCAGCTTTTATCAGAGCATACGCAATACGACGTGGACCTTACACCATATGAAACGATACTAGCGATGACTGGAGACATGGCCTATAACGCACTCGTCAGCCAAACATTCGCACCAGAATTTGGCTTTAACAATACCTTCTCCTTACCAGCAGGAAGTAGCTTGGGTAAAAAAGAAATAAATACATCCCATAAAGCACACCTACTATTCGAAGAGAATGCTATTTTCACTGAACTAAATCGAAAAATAAATACAACGTATGAAATAAAGCCAATTTTAATAAAAGAAAATTGTAAGCTGGACAAGGACACTATACCGGAGGAGTCTACTCCTCTCTTTGTTCAGAAAGAAAACAAAACGATCCAGCTCGTGACCTTGCGTAAGAAAATAAACCTGAGCAAGGGAGAGCAACTTGTTGTGTTGAAAAGAAAAAATAACTAGTGTAACGCCCATTGCTTGCACAGCTTGGTCTTCTCCTATCAGGAAATTAAGTATGAAAAAATCCGCGCCATTAAGGTGCGGATTTTTCTTTAGACTCTTACGCCAGCCTCATCTTCATTTTTACGGATAAAACACATAATTCCAGCAATCAAATATAAGATTGACTGAAACGCCACTCCGGTGAATAAGAGCCAACTACTAATGGCTGCGGAAGCGATAAATAATCCGCCGGCAAGCTTGGCGTTACGCTTCACCTTCATTACAGCAATAAGTCCTAAAATAAAACTAACAACACAGCTTAGCACTGGAAGCCAAAATAAATTATTTACGATATAAAGTATGTTAGAGACAAAACCCCATTCCACACTATTAATGGAATCTCCGAACCAGCCAATACCTAGATTGACTACCACTATGAGAATAGCGCCTAGTATAGCGAACAGAAAATCCATAACAACACCAACAGAACCTAATATTCTTTCAATCATACGATTCGTCATCTATATTCCTCCTTCCATGAAATTAATATTTCTAACGTATCATACGGAAAACTTCCTTCATTGGTTTCAAATTCCCAACTTTTGTGAGGATTAAACTAAGACCTACACAAAATGTAAAACACCCTTAACGTCAAATGAACTTTACATATATGTTGTACTTATAATCCTTCTCTTCCCCTTGCCTTAAAAATAGGGAAAATATTCAATGGTTATTTGGAAGATGTTTTTCTCATTCTTTGCATTCTTGTTTTACTCATCTCTCCTTAATATACTTATTCAATGTGACGTTATTCATCTATCCGCACTAGAAGCCATAAATATTATTTCTGCGTTAATGATTAGTACCATTTTCATTTCTTGGGTGATTTTAGCACGCATATATTAATATGAAGGAGTTCTGGTGTAGATGTAGATAGTGTGAGAAAGCACGAGGTTTTGTTAAGAATAATGATCCTAAGTAAAAATATATAGGGATTTCCTTATTGATAAGTTATACATTTATACTTGAGGAGCATCCTTTCAAGCAGGATTTTGCTGTTTTGTGCAGAATTTATATAACTACTGGATGTAATTTAGTTAGCTACTAATAAAGGGGTGAATGTATTGGAAGGTTTACTAAGTGGATTACCTGATATGTTAATATTCATTATTTTATATGGACCTCTTGCAATGGGCATTTTTATCATGGTTAAATTAACAAAATGGTTCGTCATAAAAAAAGACATTAACAATCGTATGCTCCTTATCTCTTTGGTAATAAATGTACTTAATTTTTATCTCATCTATGATTTGATGACGCCATCCCCAGAGGTCAGTTCTGGAAATGGCAACCCGTTTATACCAAATATCCTTATCTCCTTCCTACTATTTATCTCTTTCTGTATAGTTTTTTCGATGAAGATTATTGAAATTCTCTCAAAGAAAAAAGCTTGGTTTAGTTTACTTATCATTGCCATTACGATAGCCGTCACTTGGTTTTCAGTTGTTTCCCAAATGGAATTTGTCTTAACGATAAAAGAAGCGCTTTACTATCCACTTGATAATTGGTTAACTTGGTGGAAAAGCATCCATCTAAACTATCTATACTTTAACCCTTATACCTTTCTACTTGGAATCTGTATTTCTTGTTTAGTCGCAGGTATTCTTGGCTTATCTAAAAGGAAGATAGTGTAAAGTGAAACTTCAATCAGCGGGGGATTCGTTCTTCCCCCACTGATTGTTAGTTGAACGAATCGGGGTGTTAGCGTCCGTTTACTCCCACTAAAAACTAACGGTTTCACTTCATGTTTTGAAGTGGGAGTCTTACGGGAGGTTGCACCGGGGTAAACACTCTTTTGTTTAACTGCATTAAAACAATACGCCCGGATTTAAATATCCAGGCACCGCCTTTGGTTACTATTACGGTGCTAACATACTGTCTCGTTTAGTATGTTTAGCACCTGTTTTTGTATTTTCTACTCCGTGTTATCTTCTATAAGTACCTCGTTAGGAGTATGAATAATTACTTTGTTCTTCTATCTTCCCTCACATACCTATTCCACTCTAAAAATCCTCGTCGTCCTCTGCTCGTTTCCTTCATTATCTGCACCTAGGAAGGTGACAACGTGGAATTTTTCCTTCAATGGTTCTTTAGGTGTAAAAGATATGGTAGCTAATTTCTTATCATACGTTGCCGGGTTTGGAATTCCGTCTACGATAACTTTTAAGCTCTCCGGATCGAGTTCTGTTCCTTCCTCCACCTTCAGTTCCGCAGTTAGGGTAGGTGTTCGCTCATTAAGATTTTCTCCCATTTCTACTTCAGGCATGATAGAAATCCCCTTGGCACGGATCACTCGATCTGCCGCTCCCTGGATCTCATTTAGCACTCTCAACGTATTCAAGCCCATGATTTTGCTGACCTCTTCCTCTGAGTATCCTCGTTCGGCCAGTGCTTCTTTTATTTTTCCAATTTCACTGGAGTCCTTTATATCACTAGGCAGTTCAGCTCCATCAAAATCAGAGCCGATCGCAACATGATCTACTCCCATTATTTTAACAGCATGATCAATGTGATCTACCACATCAGAAATCGTGGCTCCACCCGAATCAGTTAGAAATTCTGGATAAAAGACAATCCCGATGACACCGCCATTTTCTTTTAATGCGACGAGTTGCTCATCTGTTAGGTTACGCTGATGATCTTTTAATGCCTTAACACCAGAGTGGGTGGCAATAACTGGTGCCTTCGTTGTTTCCATGACATCCCAAAACGTGCTCTCAGCCATATGGGAAACATCCACTGCCATCCCTAGCTTATTCATTTCTTTAACTACCTTCGCTCCAAGTTCTGTAAGACCGCCTGATGAGGCCGTTTTCTCCTGGTCATCATAAATTTGATCGGCCCCTTCCCCAAGGGCATTCGAATAGTTCCACGTAAAGCCCATTACTGCTATGCCAAGATCACGATATTGGCGAGTTAGCTCTAGAGCATTTTCCTTATTCAAGGAATAAGCCCCTTCAATTGTAGGGACAGCTGCAATTTTGCCACGATTTGCAGTGGCAAGGATATCAGGTGCATGTGAAACGATTTGTAGCTGCTCGGCATTATTTTCTTCCGTCCAATATAATGAGGAGATTTGCGCAAGTGTGTGGCTTATGCTCCGCGCATCATTTCCATAAAAGCCTGGTGTATATGCAGCTAAAAAGGGGACGTTTAATCCTCCTTTTTGCAACTTCGGAATATCAACTTCAAAATCTGTATTTTTCCCGAGATCTGTTGTCGGCAACCAAGTCTCAGAGTCTATTGATTTATACAGTGCATCCTGATGCCCATCCACAATAATTTCTGCAGTATTTGATCCCATCATCCCTATTCCCCCTTTCATATTGCTAAGCAATGTTGTTGAATTAGGAAGCACGAGGACAATAGACAGGATGATATAGAATAATTTCATATTCAACGTGATGCTTCCCCCCTTTTTATATTATTTTATTGTTTTACTATGCAGGATGGTTAGAGGTACGTCTATTTTGGGCTGTGATGCGTCACTATTTGCTATTCACGATTCACTTTGCCTCGCTTTGGTTTCACTTTTGGCTGTTCTCGTTTCACTTTGTCTCGCTTTGGATTCACTTTCCGCTGTTCACGATTCACTTTAACAAGATATCGTTTCTCTCCCCACACATCATCTCAACAAAGACTCTGCTCCGTCAATGAATAGTTCGGTTCCTGTAATATGGCTGGATTGGTCTGATAGAAGGAATTGAACGAGATTTGCCACTTGCTCAGGCTTTCCTGCACCATGTTCGAGTGGCTGGCCGCCTTCTGGAAACTCAATTGGGATTTCGATCTTTTTAAGGTTATCTTTTTCTGGAAATGTGTTTTTCCCGATATTTGTTTCAATTGCTCCAGGGCAGATGATGTTCACTCTAATTCCATATTCCGCAAGCTCTAGCGCAGCCATTTTTCCGAAAGCCATCTGTCCAGCCTTGGATGAGCTGTATGCACTCATGCCAAAACCTGTGAAGGTACGATTCCCATTGATGGAGCTTGTGATCACAATGCTGCCGCCATTATCTTTCATATGTGGTATAGCGTATTTCACTGATAGGAATGTGCTACGGAGATTTGTTTCCAATGTCTTATCCCATTCCTCTGGGTCTAAATCTTCAATGGGGGCGACTGTGCCGTTGATCCCAGCATTGGCAAACACTGCATCTAAACGTCCCCATTTACTGGAAACCTTTTGAAAGCTTGCTTCCATCTGTTCTGGTTTGGAAACATCTGTCTCACAGACAATCGCTTCCCCGCCTTCTTTTTCAATTTCCTGTTGTACTTTTGTAGCGTTTTCTTCTTTGAGATCAAATAACGCCACTTTTGCTCCAGCTCGAGCCAATTGTAAAGCAGAAGCCCTGCCAATTCCAGAACCTGCACCTGTAATGATTGCAACTTTATTTTCCATTATGGTATACCACCTTTTTTATAGGGAGTATACCCTTTTGCAGAAGATGTATGTATTTAGCTATTGCTATCTTCCTTTAACCATTTATCTAGTATGGAATTAAAAAGAGATGGATTTGCTAACGGAGCACCATGCCCTGCTTTCGCTAGAATGATACCCTGTCCGTTTTGACTGTTTGTTAAAATGTCCTCTGCTGATTTCCTCATGATACCTCTTTCCTTCTCACCTACTGTGACAAGAATTTTCGTTTTCGCATTCTTAAACCCTAATGGCATTGAAAACATCATATTTTCCTGCAAAATTCTTATCAATGTCTCTGCCGTCATTTTGTTGCTTTCCTGAAAATAGGTTTCGAATAACTCCTTTGGAATGGCGAGTGTTTTGCACTGGGCCAAAGCAAAGGAACGCCGCTTGGTCAGAGGATGCGTCATTCTTACAGCGGGGCCTATGAAAGCTTCTAATCGTGGCATTGATCTAACTAGCGCACTATTAATCATGGCATAGTCAATGATATCTGGTCGCATACTGAGCATTTGTACGATGATTTGGGCACCAAGGGAAAAGCCAACCACGATCACTTTCTTTCCAGCAGCCTTCTCTTCTACTAAATCAAGAATAAGCTCTGCACTTTTTCTTATCGTGAAGGAAGTGGTCTCACTACTTTTTCCCTGCTCTGGTAAATCTGGTACAACACAATGGTAACCTGTAAAATAATCTAGCTGATTATTCCACATCCAACCACCTACTCCACCGCCGTGGACAAAAAGCATAAGAGGACCGGCTTTATTACCTGTCTCTTCTATGTAGCATTCCATCCCATTGCCTCCTTTTCTGGAACATTCTCTACCTAACGTACGAATAACACACGAAAAAGGTTCCCATAGCAGGAAAGCCCCAATGCTACATTAGCATTGGGGCTTTTTATTAATCCGTACTTAACTTCGCATACATGGCAAGGTCGACGAATCTCCCCTTTGCTTTCTCAGCATCACGCAAAATCCCCTCAAACGTAAACTCGAGATTTTGTAACAAACGAATCGAATTCTTATTTTCAGGCTCCACCTTCGCCTCGATACGGTGAAGGTTTAATTCTTCAAATGCATAATTCATAAGTTCACGAATAGCTTCCGAGGCGTAGCCTTTGCCCCAATGTTCCTTTGCCAACTCATAGCCCAGCTCTGTTTTTCCGTTTGCAAAGTCGATTGTGTTATAACCACAACTTCCAATAATTTGCCCACTATCCTTCGTGCGGATCGTATACCGGAGAGCTTTGTTTTCATGCGCTAACTCGGCTAAAAAGTTAATCATTTCCTTCGCTTGATCTTCACCTGTAAATGCAGGAATATTCATGAATCTGGTAACAGATGGATCTGACCAAACTGCAAACAGCCCGGCTGAATCCTTTTCTTGCATCTTTCTTAACGTTAATCGTTTTGTTATTAGTTCGTTAATCAATTTTCTTCCTCCGTTTTTAATAGAATATGAGAGTAGAATATTGATATCTGCGCATTGTTCAGTCCCTTCTTTTTTCTCTTTACCATTATATCCTTTTTCATTGTAAAATCGAACTCATTTTACTATCTCAGCAGACCAACTATATTAGTTGTTAGTCCATACTTCCAGTTCGTAGTCACTAAATTAAAAAGCCTGGACATGCAAACTGCCCAGGCTAACTCTCCCTTTAGATAGGCACTTCTTTCTAGTATAAGATCTAGTATAGTCACACTTCTCTTTTTTCTACAACAGATTGATAGAATTTCGCACTGTCCTTCCACGTTCGCTTTTGTGTTTCGAAGTCCACGTATACAATGCCAAATCGTTTTTCGTAACCATACGCCCACTCGAAATTATCAAATAAGGACCAAACATAGTATCCCGCAATATTCATTCCCTCCTCATTTAATTCCGCAATAGCTTGGAGGTGTTGTTTTATATAATCCGTTCTTTCGGGATCATGGACGGCCCCATCTACTGTGAGTTCATCCGGATAGGAAGCACCATTCTCTGTAATGATAATTGGCAGATTGGTATACTCCTTTCTCAGACGGCGAATGAGCTCCTGGAACTCCTTCGGTGACACGTCCCAGCCCATTCCTGTTTTAGCATAATCGGAATGTCCACCCCGGTACATGAAATCTCCTGCACTCGTGAACTCCACCAGCTGGCGACTGTAATAATTAATGCCAAAGAAATCACATGCTACCGAGATTTCTGTAAGATCCCCATCATGGATAAAGGAAAAATCATGTACATACTTAGAAAATAAATTGACCATATCTGCTGGATAGCTCCCTTTAAAAATAGGATCTAAATACCAGCGATTCGAATAACCATCTGCATTATTTGCGGCAATCTTATCATTAAAAGATTGGCTTACTGGGTAAATCGGGCTCAGATTTAAGGTAATGCCAATTGGCGTCTCAGACTTCATGGTTTCTTTCAATAATTTCACTGCTTGCCCATGGGACACTAAAATATGATGTGCCGCCTTCAATGCCTCTTCTACATTTGTATGGCCAGGTGCGTGAACTCCTTGATGATAACCGAGAAATGCTGCACACCACGGTTCATTATGGGTAATCCAGCTGTCCACTTCTCCATCTAATTCTTCAAACACTTTTTTCGCATACGTGTAAAACCATTCAAGAGATTGTCTGTTCACCCAGCCTCCCTTGTCCTCAGCCCATTGGGGTAGATCCCAGTGATAAAGCGTCACAACAGGCTTAATTCCCTGTTCCTTTAATTCGCTAATTAAATTTTTATAAAATTGCATCCCAGCCTCATTGTACTCTCCCTCGCTTGGGAAAATACGCGGCCAGGCGATGGAGAAACGATAGCTCTCTACACCTAACTGCTTTATGAGCTGTACATCCTCTTTATATAAATGATAGTGGTCACAGGCTACTTCACCGGTATCCCCTTGGTAAACCTTCCCAGGCGTAGCGGCGAACGTGTCCCAGATCGACGGCGATCGACCATCCTTATTCACTGCTCCTTCCACCTGGTAGGAAGAAGTTGCCGTACCAAACACAAATGCAGGGTCGAATTTTTTCAATCTAAACATCCTCCTATATAAAAACAAAAATATTTTATTGTACGTTATCCTTTAATCGCACCAGCTGTAATACTGCTGATGATATAGCGGGATAAAAATAGAAATGCAATCATGATCGGTACTACGGAAATCGCGATGCCAAGATACATGGCTCCCAGATTCATCGCAACAGGTGAGCCGCGGAGTGCGCCCATCATGACAGGTAACGTAAATAGTTCAGGCGACCTCAAAATAACTAACGGTGTAATGTAGTTGTTCCATGATCCAATAAAGGTAAAGATCCCCATCGTAGCAATGGCAGGCATTAACAATGGCAGCACGATTCGGTGAAACATATGAAGCTCTGTTGCGCCGTCGATCCTTCCTGCCTCCAATATGGAGGTATGCATTGTAGTAATTAAATATTGTCTGAAGAAAAAGACGGTAAATGGTGCCGCAATGGCTGGGATAATCAATGGCCAATAAGAATCAAGCATGCCTAATGCTTCACTTAAATCATAAAGGCCAAGCAAGCCTAGCTGGCCTGGCACCATCATCATAACCAAAAACGACACGAAGATAATATTCTTCCACTTAAACTCATAGACAACAAGAGCAAAGGCAGTCAAAGCAGAGAAATAGGCATTCAACACCGTGACAGAAACAGCTACTATTAAACTGTTTGTAAACCCACGCCAAACATCCATGTAACTAATAAGTGTTTGATAGTTATCGAGAATGGCGCTCCCTGGAATTAAGGTAAATCCTTGTAAGATTTCAGAATTGGACCTTGTCGCATTCACGATCATCATATAAAACGGAACAAAACAAATGATCACTAGCACAGTTAGCGCAATATAGATAAACGCTTTTAATAGCGTGATTTTTTTCATCGCTTTCCCTCCCCCTTTACTTAACTTCCTTCCGATACATTGTGCGGAAGGTGACGGCCGAGAAGATCACGGTAATAATAAACAACCCGTATGCCAAGGTCGCGCCATATCCGAAGTTATTATACTTAAATGCTTGGTTATACAAATACAACACCATCGTATTAAGAGAGCCTTGAGGTGCACCGCGCGTATCGGTTAGAAGCATTGGTAAATCAAACAGTTGCAAACCTCCAATGATCGAGGTAATTAATACATACAGCAAAATAGGTTTTAGTTGTGGCAAGGTAATGTTTGTAAAGGACTGCCACCAGCTTGCCCCATCAATATATGCAGCCTCATAATAATCCCGGGAAATACCAGAAATACCGGCCAAAAGAATAATGAAAGAGTTCCCAAACCACATCCAAGCCCCGATTAAAGCGACGGCAGATTGGGCATAGACAGGGGAATTCAACCAATTTATTGGAGAGTCGATAATTCCGAGACTAAGCAGCATTTGGTTTAATGCCCCATGGTTCCAATCAAGTAATATATTAAACAGCAAAGCAACCGATGCTATCGTTATAATATTAGGTAGATAGAATAGTGCTCTAAATAGTCCAACACCCTTAAGCTTCAGTCGAATATCTGAAAACAACAAGGCCAAGCCAAGCGCAATCATCATCTGTACTACAAAGTTAAATCCCCATATTTTTAACGTGTTTCCAAAAGCCTCAAAAAAATAACTATCGGTTACAAGTCTTATGTAATTCCCAAACCCAACAAACTCTGCATTTGCGATACCACCCATGCCACTGTAGTTGGTTAAACTATAATAAAAAGTAAGCAGTATCGGATAGATATTAAACACCAGAAACACGATTACAAACGGGGCGATAAATAAATAGGCGCGACGATTTGTCTTTTCCATGCTCTTCCCCCTAACCTAAAAAATTTAGAAAACGCGCATTCGCTCGTCCTTTTGCAAATGTGTACGTTTTTTTACTTGGAATTTAAAAGTGTTCTCACGTGTTAAAAAGTGGGGAACACAGCCAGTTGGTAGTGCTCCCTCACCTTGTTTGTCTATTCCGGAATGGTAATGTCTGGGAAGGCATTTTTCACTTGATTATAAAACTCCTCTAATGCCTCTTCCTTTGTGACCGTTCCTTCCACATAGTTGCCTACCTCTGTACCAAATAAGTCGCCGATCTGCTGGTCATATTTCGTGATCGTGCTTGCATCAATTTTGTTTGCTTCTTCCAGGAAGAATTCATAGTGGTTCTGCCCGCCTAAATACTCCTCCTCATACCCTTCACTAATTTTACTTGTGACAGGAATATAGGAAAGGACATCCCCTGTAGTCTCTGTAACCCATTCAGTTAGGAACTCTTCATCATGTACGAGCATTTGGATAAACTCCCAAGCCAGATCCTTGTTCTCTGAATCCTTATACATGCCAATCCACGTACCACCTTGGAAATATGGAGTAGGCCCATTTGTAACAGCCCAATCTCCAGCAGTTTCTTGTGCTTCAACTTTAAGTACAGAATTCAGTGCCCACGTAGGAAGCGAGACAGCAAAGACTTCTGTCTTGTCTTCTGCTTCTGCACTATCATCCAACTCATCCCAGCCGACATTATAACTAATTGGACCAACGAAGGACTCATACCAGGCTGGAGACCAAGCAGGAGCAAGAGCAGTATACTGTTTATCACGTAGTTCTTTTGCATAATCAAAGTAAGACAAACGTGCTTCTGTCATCACAAGCTCATTGGCCTCATTTACCCACGGCTGTGGATCTTGTCCATTCGTGTATGGTTGAATAGAACCTTCATCAGGGAAGAGACGATAATTCTTTTCTTTCATCTTTTCTCCAACTTCCATCAACCCTTCCATGGTGGAGAACATTTCGCCTACTTCTGCAGGATCATCGGTCCCTAGTACTTCTTTTGCAATGCTTCTACGATAGTAGATCCCACCTGGCGTTGTTTGCCAAGAAACTGCTCTCACATTATCCTCTGGGTCTTTTCCTAAATCCCAGACATACTCCATGTAATCATCTTCCCAACTGTCTACGTTATAAGGATCTGCAGAAAGATTTTCCCAGTAATCCTGTTCAAGCCAATCTTTTAAATAGACGATCTCCCCAGTAAATACATCTGGCGCTCCCTTCCCACTTTCTAAAGCAGGACGTAGTGTTGTTGTGTAATTTTCGGTAGGGATAATCTGTAAATCTACCTTTACATCATGCAACTCTTCGAACTTATCAATTGGTCCTTGCAATTCATCTGTAAACGATGTAACAACTAAATCTGCTTTCTCTTCAGAACAAGCAGTAAGTACCAGAAAAACACTTGTTATAGCTAATAAGAACACCAATTTTTTCAATGTAATTCCCCCTCGATTACAATTTGAAAAACTAGCATTCGCATGTTTTATAGCGAATGTGTAGTTTTTCTTATACTTTGGACTTTAGAATATAAAATATTGCACAACCATCGTTCCTCTACTTTTCGCACCTACGCCCCCTTTCCTTTTCACATATACAGATCAGGTAAAGCGCTTTACTATGAAAAAGCATACTAGTATTGGAGATTTTTTTAATATACGGTATATGATTACGCTTACATTTAATGAATTATACAGTTTTTTGCCTATTTTCACTTATTTTTCGTTCCACTACTTTAGTAAAGCGCTTTACCTTCTAGCAATAAAATTTTCTAATCCCTTATAATGCACTGCAGGAATTCCGTTTAATTAACTGGACAGGAACGATTTTATCCTGATTGTTTTTAGATAGCCCATTAATCTTATCGAGTAATAGTACCGCAGATTGCTGGCCAATCAGTTGTTTATCCTGTCTTATTGTTGTTAATGGTGGGTCTACATGCTTGGAAAGTGGAATATCATCAAACCCAATTACCGAGATATCCTCGGGTACACGAAGTCCCGCTTCTTTGATTACTTTAACAGCCCCTAGTGCCATCTCATCACCTGCGACAAATACCGCCGTTGGTGGAGCTTCCAAACCCAATAACCTGACCATTGCCTCACGACCACCCTCATAGGAATAATAGCCACCATCCACTATGTACTGTTCTGGTATGGTTAACCCCTTTTCACGGGTGGCAAGTTTAAATCCTCTTGTGCGTTCAACAGCTGTGAACATGGTATCACGTCCAGCAATATGGGCAATTTTTCGATGCCCTAACCCATACAGATAATCTACTGCCAGCATTCCACCTTGCTTGTTATCACTGTATACTGCGCTTGACTTTTCAATCGGCATATCAATGAATACCGTCGGCAATTTGGAAGTGGAATATTCAATCGCTTCTTCCCCTAATGATTGGACCACTACTACCCCATCCACACCTCGATGTTTCAAATGTTTATAGGTTCGCTTTTGCAAGCCCATGTTACGAGAAACAAAGAGTAGATCATAATCATATAGCTCTACTTGTTTTTTAAAGCTCTCGATGACTTCACTAAAGAATGGATGCGCCATGCCGACACCCAAATGCTCTGCGAACACCACCCCAATCATCCAGGATTTGTTTGTAGCCAACGTACGGGCAGAAGAATTTGGTGTATACCCCAGCTCTTCTACTGCTTGCAAAACCTTCTTCTTTGCTTTTTCACTTACATTTGGATAGTTGTTTAATACTTTGGATACCGTTGTAATCGAATACTCTGTTGCTTTTGCTATGTCATAAATTGTTGTCATGTTCTACTCCTAACGAAAGCGCTTTCCATCTTAATATAGAGCGGTTCGTTTGATTTGTCAATAGTTTCTGATAATTTATCCCGGAGCACCCGTCCGTAAGACTCCCACTTCAAAATATGAGGTGAAACAGTGATGTTTAAGCGGGAGTAAACGGACGTTAACATCCCGATTCGTTCAACTAACAATCAGTGGGGGAAGAATGAGAGCCCCGCTGATTGAAGTTTCACTTTACCTTGCTTGGTGTTTCACACGTTTTTGATGTAGTTGGAACGTCTCCATCTTCCCAAATGCCTGCAAAGCACAGGCCTGAATAAGTAACACAGGGATACTTACCCCGAAGAACAACAGGGTAGCTGGAAAAAGAAAAGCAAGAAGTGAAATAAGTGCTAAGCCAAAAATAATTAAAACAACAGACAATGGAGATATTCCAGCTGCTAGCACAGCATATGTAACATATTTCCAGAAAGGAAGGTCAAAATGGGCATGGACTGCAAATAAATAGCTTGATAGAATAACAACCAAAATGGAAAGCAAGAGAAGCGCTGGAAATACGATATAATCTATAAATACATCATAGGGTAATGTTTGAATGATTGAAAAATCTACATAAATAAAGAGATAAATAGGAAAAAGTAGTAATGTTAGTTTATTTCCTTTCCAAAACTCATTCCGATATGTGTTAGCAAAAACCTTCCATGTGGAAAACCCTTCTCCCTCTCTCAGCCGCTTCCTTATTACGGTGAATGCACTCAATGTTGCTGGTCCCACACCTAACACTCCGGCACCAAGGATAGAGAATAGAATCCATAATACATTCACATAAGCCATTCGTGCGACCCACTCAAATAAACCATACAATCCTTTCATAGGCATTCTCCCCACTATTGAAATAATCATTTTCTTTGCTCTATTAACTAATTCCAATATAATGCAACCAGCCATTGTTCGCAATAGACATTAACGACATAAAAAGATGAAAAAGCTGCCGGGTAGCACCCGCCAGCTTCATGTAGAACGGAAATGAAAACCTTATCGATTGAAGATTCCCCATTTCCTTTTCATTTCAATTATAAATTAGTGTACTTCAATTCCACCATCAATGTTGATTGCTTGTCCTGTCATATAATCAGCATCAGATGAAGCAAGATAAGACACTAAGTTTGCAACATCCTCTGGAGTTTGAGAGCGCTCTAGTGGGATGCCGTTTACTTGTTCTTGCCAAGCTTCCCCTTCTTTTAAGCCTTTATATTCTACCATTCCTTTATCAATACGATCCCACATGCCTGTACCAACGATACCTGGGCAATATGCATTTACTTTAATATTAAATTGGGCAAGCTCTTTAGCTGAAACTTGAGTCAGACCATGGACAGCAAATTTTGTTGCTGAATAAGCGCCAAGTAATTCAAACGCTGTTTTACCGGCAATACTGCAGGCATTAATAATTTTACCGCCATTTTCTTGTTCTTTCATCTGCTTCGCTGCTGCTTGTGTGCCATAGACTGTTCCGTATACATTGACGTTAAAGATTTTGTCCAGATTATCTGGTGTTATATCTTCAACCGCCTCTACTTGGTCAATGCCAGCATTGTTAATAAAGACATCAACCGAACCGAATTTATCAACTGCTTTTTTAACTAGATCAAATTGGTCCTCTTGTTTCGCCACATTTCCTTCAACCGCGATAGCATCAATGTTATTCTTTTTAAATTCTTCTACCGTTTCCTGGGCTAGGTCAATATTCATATCGTTAATAACAATATTAAATCCGTCATTCCCCAGTCGTTCGGCAATCCCTTTACCGATACCTTGTGCTCCACCTGTAATGACTGCTACTTTACTCAAAAATATCACCTCTCCTAAAATTTATCTCATAGTTTTTTTACCCTAGACCTTTTTGACTAAAACATTGAAATAAAAAAGAACTGGTATCTTAAAAAGAAATGTTAATGATAGCAGTCTTACCATGTCTTTCCTCGACATTTGGGCAGTTCCCTATTAGATTCTTAACTCCTTTTTACCTACAGTAAATTTGCACAGACTATGTTGCCATTTCAGTTTATTACCATGCAATTGCGGAATAGTTGGACTATAATAGGGAGAAAGCAAGGCTTTAGAAAGGAAGATGAATCTATGACGAATGAAACAACGATTAAGTTAACCTCCCTATCATCCAAACGCGGATGTGGCTGTAAAATTGGCCCCGCGGATTTATCGGATATTCTCAGAGGGTTACCTCCTGTATCCCCAAACCCAGATTTGCTTGTAGGATTAGACACAAGTGATGATGCAGGAGTATTTCGTATCAATGACGACACAGCACTTGTACAAACGGTTGATTTTTTCACACCAATTGTAGATGATCCCTATTCATTCGGACAAATTGCTGCAGCAAATGCGATTAGCGATGTCTATGCGATGGGCGGCACACCGTTAACTGCATTAAACATTGTTGCTTTTCCAATCGCTACGCTTGATAAACAAATCCTTACTGATATTTTACGTGGTGCAGCGGACAAGCTGAAAGAAGCAAATATCACACTAGTTGGTGGTCATTCCATAGACGACAAAGAACCCAAATTTGGTTTAGCCGTGACAGGGACTGTCCATCCTGATAAAGTCCTTACAAACGCTGGAGCAAAGCCTGGTGATAAATTAATATTAACGAAACCCATTGGTGTAGGTATCACCACAACTTCTCTTAAAAAAGGATTGCTCACAGATTCTGAAATCGATGTGGCAACGAAAACAATGGCTACACTGAATAAGACAGCAGCAGAAACGATGCGTCCGTATGACGTCCATTCATCCACTGATGTAACGGGATTCGGCTTACTAGGCCATGCATCGGAAATGGCAAAAGCTAGCAATGTCACACTGCGTATCGTAAACGAAAACGTTCCAAAGCTCTCAAGGGTAAAGGAACTCGCTGAAGCAGGTGCAGTGCCTGGTGGGACAAAAAATAATTATGCCCATTTGCAGGACGATATCGTTTTCGAAGACACAATGGACCAAGTCGATCAATGGATCTTATGTGATGCTGTAACCTCTGGTGGTTTATTACTTTCGGTTCCGGAAGAGGAGGCGAGCGATCTCCTTAAAGCTTTACAGCAAGCAGAGGTGGAAGCCGCTATGATTGGAGAAGTAATCGAGAAGAAATCTAAACATATTTACGTTGAAGCATAGAAAATTTTGCCTGGCTTGTACGTCACACTAAAAATCAGGAGAAAGGTGGGCTACTCATGTTTGAAGATATTAACGTAGATTCATTACGTGCCTTACATCATGCCGGTGAACTAACGATAATTGATGTCCGTTCACCTTCTGAATATAAGGATGCAACTATTCCAGGTAGCATCAACATCCCCTTTTTCAATGACGAAGAAAGAGCAGAGGTTGGAACACTCTATAAACAGATAAGCCCTGAAGCAGCAAAAGAAAAGGGGCTTGAGATCATCTCAGCAAAGCTACCTGCTTTTATCCAGGAATTTTCTGGAATACCTGGAGCAAAAGCTGTTTTTTGCTGGCGTGGAGGAATGCGAAGTAAAACCTCTGCAACCGTTTTAGATTTAATGGGAATTAAAGTGAAGCGATTAGTTGGGGGTTACCGTAGTTATCGTAATTGGGTTGCATCAACACTAGATGCGTCTAATTGGAAGCATGAGGCTTTTGTACTCAATGGCTATACTGGATCTGGAAAAACGAGAATACTACAAAATCTAAAAAATGCAGGCTATCCGGTACTTGATTTGGAAGGAATGGCGAATCACCGCGGCTCGATTTTTGGGCAAATTGGTTTGGACCCATACAATCAAAAAACATTTGACGCCTTATTTGTTGAAGAGATGGAATTAATCCATGACGCCCCTTACGTTCTGTTTGAAGGGGAAAGTAAACGTATAGGAAAAGTATTGTTGCCTACAGCTCTTTTGGAAAAAAAGGAGCAGGCTACACAACTTATCCTTCACATGCCAATAGAAGTGCGTGTTCAGCAAATTTTGGAGGACTACCAACCATGGGAGCAAAAACAAGCATGCATTGAAGCATTTAAACGAATTAAAAAGCGAATCCATACACCTGTTGCAAGCCAAATAGAAGCTGACTTAAATACAGAGCAATACGCTTCAGCAGTTAGACTGTTACTTGAGTACTATTATGATCCGTTATATGACCATCTTGTTGACCAGATTCCCTCTAAAAAGAAGGTCAGCCTCACGGCAAATTCCATAGAGGAAGGGACAAGTTTGGTTACTGATTATCTAGCTACGAAGAACATTGCACAGCATCGCTTGCAAGCGTAGCGTGTTGCAATTGCTTAATCTACCATCTTGCAGTTCAAACCATAAGGAAAAGCATGCCCCTCGATTAAACGAGCAACATACTTTTCCTTTTAAATTCGGGCTACTATTCTTCTATTCCTCCACTCAAATTCTGCTACTTGTAAAGTTTAGCAAGGTATAATTTTCAACAAATGGAACAAGGTAAATACGAGTATATTTAGATTGGAGTTTGGTCTGTGGAAGAATCTCTTTTCATTCTCTATCGCACCCCCATTGCTTTCATAGCAATTTTGCTGTTTTTTAAACTGACAGGGAAAAAGGATATTGGGGAGATAAGTGTTTTGGAGATCGCGGTCACGCTTATGATCGCTGACTTAGGTGTAATTGTTATCGAAGAACAGGAAAGATCTCTGTTCACAGCACTCCTACCAATTTTTCTCCTTGTTCTTATTCAATACATTGTATCCAAACTCACATTGAAAAGCCAAAAAGCTCGTGACGTTATTGACGGAAGGCCCTCGCTTATTATTGAAAATGGAAAATGCCATCAACAAAACATGAGGGATAATGGCTACACGGTTGACGACCTTTATACCCAGCTTCGTGATAAAGGCATCGCAGATATCTCAACCGTCAAATACGCTATGATCGAAGCCTCGGGTGCTTTTTCTGTCTTTGATTACGACACCCCATTTAGCCTGCCTGTGATTGTGGACGGCGTGGTACAGGAGGAACAACTAGACATCCTGCGCGTTAATAAAGACTGGCTCTTTAGTCAGATCAAGCAGCGCGGACTTACCGTAGAAGATATATTTATTTGTAGCTATACAGACGGAGAGCTTTATATGGAGGAGAAGGAGTAAGACGCCACAGTTATCTCATAACAAAGAAGGTAATACCAAAGCAAGGATTTCTGTAGAGGATATTAAAGTCCCTATCATGTTTATTGCTGGAGGCGATGATCAATTATGGCCTTCAGAATGCTTTGTGAAAATAATGGAGGAAAAGCTGAAAAACGAGTCAAATCACCACCGTTATCTCTATTATGAAAAAGCGGGACATTTTTTAGCTTTCCCATACAGCTTTGTCAAACTGCCTGCCAATGTTCATATGGTAGTTGGCGGAGGAATGACCATGACCTTTGGTGGTTCAAAGGCCGCTAATGCAGAAGCTGCCAGAGATTCGTGGAAAAAATGCTTGTTTTTCTTTATGAGAATAGTTCCCATTAGATTGGCTATAAGAGGTACAAACAAGGCAGCTTCAATGTTCTGATCAGCATTATAGATATACATTTAAGAACCCCTGCAACTAATAAAGCTGCAGGGATTCTTATAGCTGATGGACTCAAAGCTCCATTTCAGCTTGATCATTCTATAAGTGTCTTAATAAATAAAACGACTACTAATGCCCCTCCCTCTTATTAGATTGTTATAACAACCATAATAAAAATTATTCAAATACATCTAATAAGAAAAGCGATAGTTCCGGTATAAGCGTTATAACGAGCAAGGCAAAAATCATAACGAGAATAAAAGGTGCTGTACTTTTTATCACGACAGTTAAGGATGTCTTGCTAATACCTGAAGCGACAAATAAATTTAATCCGAATGGTGGCGTAATCATTCCAATTGAAAGTGCTACAATCATAATGATTCCAAAGTGGATCGGATCTATACCGAGCTCGAGGACCATTGGCAGGAATAATGGAACAAAAATTAACACAGCTGCACTTGTATCCATAAACATTCCTACTAGCAATAGAATGACAATAACTAATAGTAGAAATATCAACTCTGTATTAGCATACTCAAGAAAAACGGAAGCTAGATTTGTAGGTATTTGCTCGTATGTCAGATACCAACTGAACACATTGGAAGCCGCGATAACGAGCATGATCATGGATGAGGTGATGACGGATTTTTTCGTAACGTCAATTAAACTTCTCACCGTCAATTCTTTATAAACAAACAACCCGATGATTAGGCTGTAAAAGATTGCGACAGCAGCTGCCTCGGTTGGAGTGAAAATCCCAAAGTAAATTCCGCCTAATACAATAACAGGTAGGAGTATTCCCCAGATTGCTGAAATGAATGACTTCCCTACTTCTCTTAAACTGGCCTTTCCCTCTGGTTTAAATCCTTCCTTAATAGAAATGATAAAACTTACTAAAATAAGTACCAATCCGATAAAAATACCTGGAACTATTCCAGCAAGAAACAGATCACTAATCGAAACCTCTGCAGATGAACCATACACTAGCAAAGTTATACTTGGGGGGATAATGATCCCTAAGGTTCCCGCTGTTGTCATTAAACCAATGGCAAACTTACGTGAATATCCTGCATCATCTAAGGAAGGAATCATGAGGCCACCAATTGCAGCTACCGTTGCTGGACTCGATCCAGATAGGGAAGCAAATAGCATGGAAGACATGATCCCGGCAATAGGTAGTCCTCCAGTAGTCCAGCCCACCAACTTCTTTGCGAAATCTATTAACCTTTTTGAAGTCCCTCCAGCTAACATTAAATCCCCTGCAAAGATAAAAAAGGGAATTGCCATCAATGTAAAGGAATCTATCCCTGCAAAAATGGTTCTAGAGAAAACATCTATTGAAACTCCTTCTTGTATCATGGCTAAAAAACTTGATAAACCAATTGCAACGGCAATTGGGGCCCCAATAATTAATAAGATGGCAAAAACAACAATAATCATCGCGTTCCCCTCCCATCCGAAATAGGAGGTTTATCATGAGGAGCACTGGTTTTAAAATTGGTAATGTCCTGTATGAATAACTGAAGAAACCGAATTAACATTAATGCTCCACCAACAGGTAAGGCTAAATAAGGGATGGCCATTGGAATCCCTACAGCCGGTGTGACATTACCAAATTCTATAACATTGGATACCGTAATGGACCCTGACCAGATAAGAATAACACTGAATGTCACTCCAATTAAATTTGCTAAAATAGAACAAATCTTTTTAGGTATTGTTGGCAGAAATGCTACCACCGCATCTACAGTCGCATGGGCCTTCTCCCTAACTGCTATACTACTCCCGACTAAGATGAACCAAATTATAATGTACCTTGAAACCTCTTCTGACCAAACTAATGATATATTGAACCCATAACGAAGCACTACTTGCAGAAAGACCAATAAAGAGGCTATAAGAAGAGATAGTACCGCCACATATTCTTCTAGGTTGTTCAACAACTTATTTATTTTCATGTAAATGCTCCTTTTAAATCTATTGAGAGAAAAAAGGGAGAACGGTTTAGCAACCGTTCTATGATTTAACTATTCTCATCCGTTATTTGTTCACTGCTTCTAGCAGTTCTTCACTGCCCTCTAGCTTATTGAACTCATCATATACACTGGACATTGCTTCTTTAAAAGCTTCCTTCTGCTCGACTGACAATTCATTTATACTAATATCTGAATCATTTAGCTCTTCCATATATGCTTCTTCGTCTGTTTTCGCCTCTTCCCATTGCCACTCTGTTACTTCCTTAGAAACTTCATCTACAGCAGTTTGCAAATCCTCAGGTAACTCATCATAAAACTTACTGCTTATTACCAATGGATAGGCCATGTAGCCATGACTGCTTAATGAAAGGTAATCCTGCACTTCATAAAACTTTTTACTTACAACATTTGATAGAGGGTTTTCCTGCCCATCCACTGTACCTGTTTGTAAAGCTGTGTAAAGTTCAGAAAAATCGATGGAAACTCCTCCTGCATTTACTGCCTGAAACTGTGATATTAGAAGCGGGCTTTGAGATACTCTCATTTTAAGTTCATTCATGTCTTCAGGTGTTTCAATTGGATGTACAGAGTTCGTCAAATGCTTAAATCCTCCGTCCCAAAAACCAAGTAAATGCATTCCTTGAGATTCTAATTTATCTCCTAAGATGTTACCAAGCTCGCCATTTGTTGCCTCAAAGGCATGATCTCTATCTTCAAATAAAAACGGTAGGTCAAATACTTCAAAATCTTTCACAAAGGTAGGTAGTACACCGGTGAACGGAGCATTCATTTGCACGGTACCAGACTGCATCTGTTCAATTATTTCTCGATCACTCCCAAGTTGAGAATCTGGATAAACTTCTACTTTAATTTGTCCATCAGTCTTTTCTTCGATTAATTCACCAAATTTTTCTGCTGCCTTCCCTTTTGCCGTAGAAGGACTTACAACATGTGCAAATTTAATGGTATATTCTTTATCCGCTTCCCCAGAAGCTGCGTCCTCCTGTCCACATCCCGTTAGAAACAATACGATCAATAAGCTACCAACCATCCAATTAAAAGCGCTTTTTTTCATCATGAATCCTCCCCAAATTAAATTAGTTTATAAACGTTTTGTGATACGTAATGGATTGACTTGATGCAAAGTGAATGATTTGTTTTGTCTGCTCGTATAATAAATTTTTTGCCTCTTTCATGGACTCTTCTAAAGTTAAAGGTTTATTAATAATTGAGAAACAACCTGAAAACCTCTCCCTTAATGCATCTAAATCTCCTACCAAGCTACCAGATAGAAGGATAGCTGTTACATGGTGTTTTTTTGCAAGTAATGCTACATGCCCCGGGGCTTTCCCAAATAAAGTTTGATTGTCACTTTGCCCCTCTCCTGTAATCACAAGATCAGCATGCTGAATCGCCTCTTCTAAATGCATCGTACTTGCCAACAACTCTGCCCCTGACACTAGTTGAGCACCAACTGCCAGCAATGCGAATCCCATTCCACCAGCTGCTCCTGCCCCTGGCTCCTCTTTCAGAGGTCTCCCAACTATCTCTTCGATTAGGCTGGCATAACGCTCTAAACTCTGGTCATATGTGGAAACTTGTTGCTTGTTAGCTCCCTTTTGTGGTCCGTACACAACACTTGCTCCATTCTCACCACATAGTGGATTTCGAACGTCACATGCTACTCTTATGTCTACATTTTGAATCCTTTTGTCTAGATTTTTAAAACTAACTCTACTGATCTTGTGTAGGTCTTCCCCAAAACCTGCTACTGGCCTACCTTCCTTGTCCCACGCCTCCATCCCTAAGGCGAGTAACATTCCTAACCCCCCATCATTTGTGGCACTTCCACCGATTCCTAAGATAATTGACGTGGATCCTTTCTCAAGTGCATTAAGAATAATCTCCCCAACCCCATAGGTTGTCGTGACATCTGGATTTCGTTTTTCTAACGGGACCTGCACTAATCCCGCTATATTTGCTAGCTCAATGACGGCCTCTTTAGAATCTAACATGACATAATTAGTTGAAATTTTGTCCCCTAGAGGCCCCGTACAATCTATTGTGATTTGTTTCCCAGATAAGGAAGCCAATAGCGCATCACTTGTTCCCTCACCGCCATCTGCCATTGGTTTTAGCGTTACCCGATGGCTTCGGTCAAGATCCAGAATGGCTTTTTCCATTGTCTTTGCTACCTCCATTGCTGTTAAACTACCTTTAAATGAATCTGGTGCAAGAATGATATTCATAGTAAACTCCTTTTTCATTTACATATCATTTAACTACAATATGACAGCGTTTACAATTATCAAAATAAACAAAAATACTAACTATTTAGTTAATTAATTTGTATCATTGCACAAATCTGTTTTGTTCGTACAATCTTTAATATGCATGAATCGTTAAATACTCTCGGATCTAGTCCTGTCTTTTTGTATACCTTGTCCAAACGATATAAAAGTGTATTCCGATGGATATGCAAAAAGGCTGCGGTCTTTTTTATAGAGAGATTGTTATTTAAAAACGCATCTATGGTCTCCAGGTACGTACTTTCAAGATTCCGGATTTTACTCTCATAATCTGATGAAACCAACATGTATTGCTCATTGTCGATGGCTAATGTTAATCGTTCCATTACCCAATCCCAACTATAGGAAATCCTATCTTTTCTCTCTGAAAAAGCAAGGGCATGTTTTGCCTGTACATAGGAGTTCCTTATTCCAACAAGGCCAAACCCTTCCTCACCTACTCCAAGACGAGTATAGTTCCCGCTTAATTTCACTAATTTGTTGCATAAGTATTCAAGTCTGGTAAAATCTCCAGGTATTGCGATAACAATTTCATTTTCCAAGAAGGGGAGAATAAATAGAGTGTCCAAATCCATGCTTTGTATCTCTCTTTTTATCGTAGTCAGTACATCCTGCTCTATCGTTCCAAATAATACCACTGCTCTCCAATCCGCACGATAATTAATTTGCAGGGAATAGGTTGCATCCTCTTCAAGTTTTTCTTTATTAAAACCACTGGGATGGAGGAGTTGGTGCAACCAATAATTCCATTGCCTTTGCTGGTAGTGTTCCTGCCTTTCGATATGTATCTGCTCCAGCACTACTTCTACTGCTGTTCTAATTAAACCAGTAAATTTGTAAATGATATGTGGCTCACCACTAACCCCAACAACTCCAATTTCCTTATCATTGTGGTAAATTGGTAGATTAACACCTTGTTTCGTACCAGGATATCGTGTAAGTTCCTGTTGATCTATAATTAATTCTTTATGTGTTTTTAATACCTCTACTGCCCCTGTATGAAGCTCTCCAACTCTACTATCATCTGTACTCGCAACAATTAAGCCATCTATACTCATAATATTTATATCCAAATCTGTATACTTTGCTACTTTACTAATTATTTTCTGCCCAAGCTTGCTTGTAATTTGCATTTGCAAGAGATGCACCCCCTCACTATTTATGTAGCCGTACACAACAAATGAAAACGCAGGAAAGAGAATAGCACAAAGCCATTCTCGTTTAGAAAAAAGTCTATTAGACATAGTGAACAAATCGGTCTTTAATTGTTGCTAACACTTCATCTCCTGCCATATTCCAAAGATCTTCATTCATAATTTCTACTTCTATAGGACCCTGGTAACCAGCTTTTTCTACTGCCGCCCTGATTCTTGGGATATCAATTACTCCATCTCCCATTAACTTTCGAGCTTTAAACGTGTCCGTTATTGGGACGTTCCAGTCAGAAACATGAAATCCTAGAATGCGACCTTCTGCTCTCTCAATCTGCTGATATAGTTCAGAATCCCACCAGACGTGGAAGACGTCTACGACCACCCCAACTTGATCAGGCGCATACTTTTCGGCTAGGCTCATTGCTTCTCCTAACGTTACAACAACTGAACGATCAGCTGCATACATTGGATGCAAGGGCTCAATTCCCAATTTCACACCATGTGAGGCAGCAAACGGTACGAGTTCTTCAATTCCTTCATTTACCCATCCCCGGCATGCTTCAATATCATGTTCAGAACTTGAACCACACACCAGCACCAACACATCTGTCCCTAATTCTGCAGCCTCTTCTACGGCTCTACGGTTCTCATCTAAACTTTTTTTCCTTAACGTTTTCGTAGCTGCAGGAAACATTCCACCCCTACAAAGACTGGAAACCTGTAAGCCAGCATCCTTCACTAACTTTTTACTCTGTTTAAGACCAATTTCTTCTATCTTATGTCTCCATAAAGAAATCCATGGGACTTCTGCTTTCGTACAGGCTTGCACCGCTTCTTCGAGATTTAGCTGCTCTGTTGTGATTTGATTTAAACTCATTCTTTTTAAAAATTCTGTATTACTCCCCATACCTATCTCCCTTCTTTCCTAATCAAACATGGCCAGACTATACGTTTTGTATGGCAACGTTTTTCTGCTCTATCCCTGCCTGCATTAAAGTAAGCTTCATTCTGTATGTTGCAAGTTCTATATCCTGAAGTAACCCAGCTTCACCCGCCATCACAAATAGATCAGCAAGATGGACAATCGAACGCTGGCTTTCAGCCCCACCAATCATCTTAAAATGGGATTGATGACCATTTAAGTAGGCCATAAACACAACCCCGGTCTTATAGGCGTAAGTAGGTGCTTGGAAAATATGGCGAGAAAGGGCTACGGTTTTTTCCAGTAAAGCATCATATTTAGGAAGGTCCCCATCATCTAATGCATGGAGTGCACTAGCGGCTGCGGGAGCAATTGCATCAAATATCCCCAAGAGCGCATGACTGTAGCCATCTTCATCCCCTTTAATTAATTCAGGGTAATTAAAGTCATCTCCTGTATACATTTTCACACTTTCAGGAAGTAATGCTCTCATCTGTATTTCACGTTTATCATCAAGGAGGGAGATTTTAATGCCATCAACTTTCTTCTCATTCTCCTTTATAATACGTAGACAGACTTCCATCGCCTGATCAATATCTTCATACCCCCAGTATCCCTTGAGCGCTGGATCAAACATGTCACCAAGCCAATGAAGAATAACTGGTTCGGATACTTTATTTAAAATATGGCTATAGACTTTTACGTAGTCTTCAGCAGAGGAAGCACAAGCAGCCAAAGCTCTACTTGCCATTAAAATGATACGTCCTCCCTCTTTTTCGACAAATTCGCACTGTTCTTCATAAGCTCTTTCCACGTCTTGGATCGTCACTTGTGAAGTAGGCTGTATGTGATCCGTACCAGCGCCGCATGCTATTTGCCCATTCACTGCCTTCGCTTCTTTTACAGAGCGACTTATCAATTCTTGGGCTGCATTCCAATTTAACCCCATTCCTCGTTGTGCTGTATCCATTGCTTCAGCCACCCCAAATCCTAAGGACCAAAGGTGACGGCGATACGCCAAAGTCTCCTCCCAATCAATTGCACATTGATTAATGGGATCCATAGTTGCCAAAGGGTCGGCAACAACATGTGCAGCTGACAATGCTATACGCTTTTCAAATTGTTTCTTTGGAATAGCAAAGTCTTTTCCAGGTTTCAATGTATGCGCATACAATTCTCCAGACTGATTTGGTAGTAGGATAGAATTATTCATTTAGATCCTCCTATGCATTTACCTTATTTTTAACTTTCGGAACATCAACCCAACGTCTTTCTTCCCATGATTGAAGGGCAATTTCAGCAAGTTGTATCCCTTTCGCACCTTCCATGAGATCCAAATCATATGGTTCGTCTGCAACAACGTGTTTGAGAAACATCTCCCATTGCACCTTAAACGCATTATCAAAGACTTGGTTCTCAGGAACATCGAGCCAGTCATCCTGAAACTTAAATGGATTTGGAATATCCGGATTCCATACAGCTTTTGGCGTGTTTACTCGATGCTGTACTTTACAATCACGAAGGCCTGCCACTGCACTTCCCTCAGTCCCATCAACTTGAACGGTGAGCAAGTCATCTCTGTTCACTCGGACTGCCCAAGAAGAATTAGCCTGCACGATAATCCCATTCTCTAGTTCAAAGGTTCCGTATGCAGCATCATCTGCTGTTGCTTTATACGTTTCTCCCTTTTCATCCAATCTCTTTGGAATATGTGTAGCTCCTATACACGAAACAGACCGAATTGTACCGAAGAGATGTTGGATTACGTAACTCCAATGTGGAAACATATCGACAATAATGCCGCCCCCGTCTTCCTTCCTGTAATTCCAAGAAGGGCGTTGACCTTCCTGCCAATCTCCCTCAAATACCCAATAGCCAAACTCCATACGCACACTTAATATCTCGCCAAAGAAACCAGAATCAATGAGGCGCTTCAATTTCATCAAACCTGGTAAATATAATTTGTCCTGTACAACTCCATTTTTCAACCCGGCTTCTGTTGCAAGTTCCGAAAGTTTAATCGCTTCTTCTAAGTTTGTAGCAGTTGGTTTCTCACAGTAAATATGTTTTCCAGCAGCAACCGCCTTCCGGATACCCTCTGCTCTTCTTACCGTTGTCTGAGAATCAAAATAAATTTGATTGTAGTCATCAGCTAAGGCTTCCTCAAGGTTAGTTGTCCACCGGGTAATACCATGGGATGCCGCAAGCTCTTCTAATCTAGCTTCACGTCTTCCAACTAGAATAGGATCAGGTATGACGGTGTTTCCGTTCGCTAGTTCAACGCCCCCCTGTTCTCTTATTGCTACAATAGAACGAATTAAGTGCTGATTAGTCCCCATTCGACCAGTCACACCGTTCATAATTACACCAATTTTATGTGTTACCATCCCCAATTCCTCCTTTTTTCTTGTTATCCCTATCATAGAGATTTCATCAACGTTCGTCTTATTAAAGGAAGAATATTATTCTCAATTTCGGAAATTAAATGAAAGTTCCGATAAATGCGCTTGCATTTATACTTTGTCTCTTGTACTCATTCCTTGTATGTAGTGATTATTTACGCGATATTTATGGGGAGAGATCTTCATATAATTCTTAAATCTTCTATAGAAAGTGGAAAGGGACTCAAACCCTATTTCAAAACAAATGGAGGCAATGTCCTTGTCTGTCTCCATAAGTAATTTCTTCGCTGTTTCCATTCGTACTTCGTTTAAATATTTCATGGGAGTAATATTATAACTTTCTTTGAAAATTGTATTTACGTGTCGGGTACTAATTCCAAGCCTTTGGGAAATATCACCTGCATCAACAATTTCAAAATAATTTTCATCTATGTACTTTCGTAAACGTTCTGCTCGTAAACTATTGGCATTTGTAATACTCTGTTCTTTATTTGACCTTAGAAGTGTAAGTAGTAATTCAGAAAGAAATATTTTAATAGCCATGAATCGATAGTTATCCTGTTGAGATTGCTCGTAAAGCATCCTGCGAAGCAGTTGTCTCACATGCACAGATTCAAATAAGTTAAGTTCAATAATACGTGTTTCTGCGAAGTTATCTTCTTCTCTTAGAATTTCGTTTATCCCGTTGTCTAGTTGTAGAAGATCAAATTCCAAAACAAGGACGGTCATTTTATCTTCAGCGATGATTGAGTGTTTGGAATAGGGAGGAATGAATGCCAAATTATCTTTTTTAAAGGCATGAACTTGATTGTTAAATATAATTTCTCCTTTACTTTCCAACACATATAAAATTTGATGAACATGATGATAGTGACTTTTCACTAAGTTTTTATCTGTATGTACGTTTTCTTTTATTATAATCCCGGACACTAGCATCCCTCATTTTCACTGTGTTTTTTTGAACCTGTTGCCGTGTTATTTCTAGAAATCTCTACCACTATATTAATTCAACACACTAAAGTGAATTCCTTTAAAGAGCATAGAAAAACAGCACGCTCCCGAGAAGGAACGTGCTGTTATATCGCCTTATGATTTGATATCTGCAATCATGGAATGAACTTTCTGTATTTCTTCATCTGGCACTAGATAGTAATAAATGCCATCAATCGTGGTGCCACTTCCTTCTAACATGTAGTTATCCACGTTTTTACGGACGCCTCTGTAATTAGAGAACAAATTCTTCATGTCTTCAAAGTCTAGGTTTGTCGCCATGTTGTTTCCAAGAACGTCAATCACGCCACCAATTTTATTCACAGAGCCAACCGAAGCTCCTCTATCTACTATTCCTTGAATTACCTGACGCTGACGCTTGGTACGACCGAAGTCTCCAGCGTTATCCTGCTTTCTCATCCGGACAAACGCCATCGTCTTCGCGCCATCCATATCGACAGGACCTTCTGTAAAATTATACTTTCCATCATTCCAAGCAATTTCATTATTCACTGTAATGGTTCCTAGTTCATCAACTAACTCTTCAAGCCCCTCCATGTTCATGCGGACAAAATAATCCAACTCAATATCGAGGAAGTTTTCTACAGTGGCTACCGACATGTCGGGTCCACCAAATGCGTATGCATGGTTAATCTTGTCTTCTGTACCTCTACCGACAATTGTTGCACGTGTATCGCGTGGAATACTGATTATTTGCATGCGATCTGAATCGGGATCAAGTGACAAAACCATAAGAGCATCAGAACGCCCTTTGTCTGCACCCCTTGCATCCACACCCATAAGTAAAATATTTAAAGGCTGCAAATCCTTCACCTTTTTCTTCGTAACTGCTGTATCAATTGACTCTATTGGCTCATTCATCTTTTCATTGACTGTACTTTTGGCATTGTTGTATAGGGAGAAAGCATAAACCCCAACTCCAACCAAAAGCAATAGCACTACAATTATTGGTATCTTTAGCCATAATTTTTTTGACTTCTTGCGCTCAGACCTTCTCATATTTGTGCCCCTTCTCTAACTCAATCTTTATAGTAGTAATCTTTTACCGGTAATCTTAATAAACACTACTCTATTATACCTACAAAACTAGACAGAAAACAACATCAATTACCAAAAAAATACTATATATTGCTGAGGTCGCAGGGCGGTTGAAGCGCTTGGTTGCTCTCTGGCGTTGTTCTTTCTCTCTCGGGGGATGTTCTTTCGCTCATGGCTGATGCTCTCTCACCCAAAGGCGATGCTCTCCCCTGGATCAGTGATGATGCTTATGATCGACTTCTTCCTCTTGGGCGCCCTCTTGCAAAATTTCTAGTTCTTCATCTGAAAGCTCTCCTACGATAAATTGCTTTTTGGGCGTGATGATCGAACCATTAGAACTGGCATGGAGTTTTATAAAATAGAGTCCGTCCTCGTCAAACTCCTTTTTTACATAAAAAGCGCCATCTTCATCCTGCTCTACCTCTTCCATTGGAAACGATAAGGATCCATCCTGCTTCCATATTTCCGCATGCAGAAAGTCTGGACTTTCCATGCTTTCCACGCGTTCCCCGTTCTGCTCAAGCTCAATAGAAATCACGTCCTCCGCATTATCTTTAAAAGATGCTGGGATTTGAATAGCAGCATGCAGGGGAGTTTCTTCCTTATAAAGGCTTGCCACACCTGCATTCAACGAACAAGCACCAAGCACAAGACTGAGCCCAATTAGAACCAAACTGGTTATACCTTTTTTCATCGTATAAGCCTCCTTCTAACATTAGGCATTGAAAAACCGCCGCAATGCAGGAATCCGTTTAATTAATAATAGATCGATAAGTAAAATACAAATAATGGACAAGCCAACTAATGGGAACAGAATTCCTAGTCCGATTAATACGATGAAAAAGAGTTTCGTATTAAAGAGTCCACCAGACTTTGGCGCTCCCATTCCATGCTGTGGTTTTCTTTTCCACCATAAATAAAATCCACTTAATACGATAAAAATGATACCGAGACAAATTGCCAGACTCACAAGTTGGTTCACGATGCCAAACTCTGTCCCTTTATGCAATGTGATGCCTAACGCAACCAGCTTTCCAATTGATTCATAATTGTCATACCGATAATCTGCAAGGACGGCACCTGAATACTGATCAAGGTGCATGGTAATTTCATCCCGTGCTTTAGGTGGAAAAGCAGATAGCGTGTAGACCCCTTCTTCGTCATTTGGAAAAATAACCGTATAGCTTGGATGGACACCCTCTCGCTTGGCGGTTGACGTAATATCATCAATCGAAGCAGGTACTAAGCCCTGCAGATTCGATTTTGGCACATCTAACGTTTCCGCAGCCCATGGCACATCTGCTATTTCCTTTGTTTGCACACCAGAGCTAGGTGCATCCCCCACCCAGACGGACGGTGGATAACCAACTCCTGCGTTTGTTGCAATCGTTTGGAAGTTTGTCCCCCAGAAGCCAGACCACGGTAGACCTGTCATAATTAAAAAGAACATCCCTGCCGCTATCCAGAATGCTGGAACGGCATGCAAATCGCGTTGTAAAGTCATTTTCCCTTTATGAAAACGGGGATAGACTACACCTGCTAGACCTTTTCTTTTTCTAGGTAACCAAAGAAAAATTCCAGTCACAATGAGGACCACACCCCAAGATGCAGCAAGTTCTACGATTCGATCACCCAACGTGCCTACCATTAATTCTCCGTGGAACTCTTCTATCTTATCCATGATGCGATCTTCATCATTTAGCTCACCAAGTGAGTCACCTGTATAAGGATTCACAAAAACAGTCAGAGATTCTCCTTCAGACGACAGTCCAACCTCACTCGAGCGAGTCTCATCCTCACCTGGTCGAAAGCTAGTGATCACCGCACCCGGATGCGTTTCTTTTGCCTGATCTATAATCTCAGAATCTGCAAGTCTCTCATCTTGTGGCGTGACATCATAAAAATCGGCGTAGATCATGTTTTCGATCTGTGGTTTAAATAAATAGACACTTCCCGTCACGGCAAGTATCAGAAGGAATGGCGCGATGATAATACCTGCATAGAAGTGCCATCTCCATACCGTTTTATAGAATAAAGCTCTCTTTTGCTTTTTTGTTTTTTCTTCAGAGACTTGATTAGACATTTCTTCTTTTATGGGATCCATAATTTTTTTGCTCCTATACTTTTCTAGTTTCATGAAGGAATGAACTTAGGTGAGATAAATATTCCTATTTAGCTAACGCTATTCGTTCCATTTTAGATCACTTACCGTACATGTTATTTTGTTATGAAACAATAAGCAAGAGAATTAGTGAGGTTTTTTGTTAAGAATTGTGAATTTGTAACATTTTAGACAAGAAGGTATAAGAAGGAGTTTTTTAAACCTAAGATAAAAACTGATTGACTGATCAAAATAAAAAATGTACAATCAAAACAAAGAAGGAGATGGTGAAATGACTAGTAAAAACTATTTAATTGCTGACGCACGAAAAGAACAAATTATAAAAGCATCCATAGAGGTTTTAACAGAGATAGGATACATCCACACGAGCCTATCCAAAATTGCAAAAAAAGCAGCGATCAGTACAGGGCTGATTTCTTATCATTTCTCTGGAAAAGATGATCTATTGAATAATACGTTAGCTTATCTGGTACAAGAAGAACGAGCTTTTATTAAAGATAAAGTGGAGCAGAAGCAATCCTATATGGAGAAGTTAGTTGCTTTTATTGAAGCAAGTTTGGCATATCAGGTTATCTATCGAGGAAATACAAAAGCATTACTTGAAATTGTTTTTAATGCTCGTACACCAGAAAATGTTCCTTATTATTTAGTGAAAACCGATGCTGACGATGAATTGCATACGTTGTTAAAAGACATTCTGCAAAACGGACAAAAAACAAAAGAACTTGGTGATTTTGATCCCCAGGTAATGACAACAATGATTCGGGGTTCGATATCTGGTTCGATATCGTTGCCACAATACGAAGTGGAGATAAACCTTGAAGATTACAGTGAAAAAGTAATAGAAAGCATCTTAAAAATGGTGAAATGATCGGTCTTTACGTAAGATGTGATTTTTTGTCTTCTCCTTGATTGCCTAGGTTAAAAAACAAATAAGGAAAGGAAGGTAGACGTCTCATGTTCCAATTTATTCGTCGAAGGAAGCGTCATATGGAAATTCGAAAAGTGAAAAAGGGTGATGGGCATCGGTTAAAAGAGTATCGATTTTGGCATGCCTTTACGCACTCGTTATTCCACATTACCATCACGAACGAGAACAATGAGAAAATCCATTACGCATTGAAATCCAGGTATTTCGCAGAGGATTCTAGTGTGGATTTATATCACAATAGAAAACACATTGCCTATTCTACACTTCCGGCCAGTTTGCCAGTTGAAAATGGCATTATTGAGGTGAAAAGCCAAGGAAGCGGGATTAATAGTATTCAATACCTTACGGATAAACTGGAAATATTTTCAGTGTACCCAGAAAAACGGTCCATTAGAGGATTGCGCATGAGGTTGCATAAACGCTTTCCAACAATCAGTTTTCTGATTGGAGGGCTAGCCATTGTCACGTTGTTATCGATAACCATTCTAACTTTACCCCAAATTATTGAATCTATTTCGCAAGTTCCATGGATTTCTGAAAATATAGGTACGTTTGAGTCTCCAATTTCATTATCTATTTGGATGAATGTAGCGGCAGGTTTTGCAGGTGCTTTAGCTGCCACAGAAAGGGCTCTCATGCTTCGTAGCCATTGGTTAATAGATTAATAGAGAGGTGACTCACAAAGAAGAGGATAGTCCGTCGTTTCGGTTAAGAAAATAATTTTTTTAGAAGGGGACGACTTACAAGATGCCTAAAATTAATTCATTACTATATTTTTTATTACTGATGGTTGTGTTAATTGGATGTACGAATAATGATGAAGCACCCGTAGACAATGAGGAATTAAACGAGGAAACAGAAGAGAGTACTGATGATGCAACATATAATTATGATGGAGATGGAGGATTCTTGTGGAAGGTTGATAATGGTGAAACCACTGCATACATTCTTGGGAGCATCCATTTAGGTCATGAAGATTATTACCCACTTGCCAATAAAATTGAAGAAGCATATGAAAGTTCGGATGTAATTCTCCCAGAAATTAATATGTTTGAAGTTGATATGACGGAAGAAGAACTAAACGAGATGGCATTATTTGATGATGGCACGACATTGGATAAAGTTTTATCAGAGGAGTCTTTTAGAAAACTTTCAAATATATTTGAAGCACAAGGGATGTCTGTGGAGAATTTCAAGCAATACCAGCCATGGTTTGTAGAGAGTTTATTAACAGAATTTATTGCAGAGAAAAGCGATTTATCATCAGAGTACGGGGTTGATTTGTATTTTCTTCAACGTGCTTTAGAAGAAGATAAAAAAATAATGGAATTAGAAACGATTGAAGGGCAGTATGAAATGTTGACAGGCTTTAGTATGGACACACAAGTTGAAACACTTGAAAATTATATCGGGGCCTATGAGGATCAAGCTGATTGGTTAAACCAATTAGGATATAACTGGGTGCATGGTAACAGTAAGAGAGATTCACTTGTTAACCAGTTATCAGATAGCTTTGAAGGTGTTAATGAAGAGTACAAACAAGAGTTAAATGATAGTCGTAACATTAGAATGGCAAATAAACTCGAAGAAATCTTACAAAGTGACAGAGGTCAAACCTATTTTGCTATTATCGGTTCTGTACACGCTCTAATTGATCCGAGTGTTCCAAGCGAACTCGAGCAAAAAGGATACGAAGTTGAACGTATCTATTAATTTTGAGATATGGTCAGTTTGTTTTATTCCATATCATAGGCAGATACATGAAGTCGCCTCATCGTATATCAAAACGCTATTATCCGGAGAAATAGAATAAGAGGAGGGAATATGAGAAATGAATATATATCTAGCATATATTATCGTCTTTTTATTAGGTGCCACACCCTTTTTTGAGGTTGTCGCAGTTATCCCAATTGGAATAGCGACAGGATTACAGGCAATTCCTGTCACCATCATAGCCTTTGCCGGAAATATGACTACGATCCTTATCCTTATTACACTGACAGATCAGACAAAACGTTGGTTAGCAAGACGGAAAGAAAAGAAGGGAAAAAATAAATCGGAGAAAAAGCAAAGACGGGCAGCCTTCGTATGGAAAAAATACGGCCTACCTGGCCTAGCGTTACTTGCGCCCTTTATCACTGGAAGTCATCTCGGTGCAGTACTTGCTATGAGCTTTGGTGGTACCAAGAAGCAAATAACAATTTGGATGACCATAAGCATAGTGGCGTGGGCTATTATTATGGGAGTTGCTTCACACTATGGAATTGATTACTTTTTTGATCGTACAAATAGTGATGGGTTTTTAAACCTGATTGACTAACGATGAGTAGCTTACATCTGTCCCCTTTGTTATTTTCCTTTTTTAGCCTGCTTGAACAATCCCCGTCCGGTCAGATAGATAAATAGCATAGTAAGCAAGATAACTATTGGAATGGTTACTGCATTCGGCTCACCGAATACCCGCTCCAGCACCTCGGCAGAAGAGGGAAAGCCAAGCGATTTTTGTATCATTGGTAATATAAAGATTCCTAATACAAACCCTGCTATGAAGAATAATAGCATTTTTCTCATTTTGAATCCTCCTTATAAACAGTGACATTTCTTTACAATACCGATATCTACTATCTCTCTCATAGGTAGGAAATGGTATAATTTCCGCTTCACTATAACGCATTAGTCTTATTATTTAAAATTTTATTACAAATGCAGTGTAACGTAAAATTATCCTTTTTGTAAAATAACTTCCTTATTTAGTGAAAATTTCCTACCTTCAAGCATTCTGCAACGTACAATTCCTCCCCACCATACAGCACTTCCTACGATAATCTTCCTATTCTTCAGTGTCCGTGAAACACACGCTACATACATGAGAGACCAGAAATAGATCTTAAGGACGAGCGTTGTATTTGTTAGCTTGGAAATGAAATAACATGAGTGGAAGTTCACGATGACACTTGCCCGAGGTAGTACATATTCGGTAGGGAAAAATCATGTAGGTGAAAACGCAGAGACCCACAGTTAAACAAGGCGATCAATTAATTGATTGCCTTTTCTTGTTTAAAAAATGCAGGAAGGACAATGTAAATTTCTGTAGAATTAACTAAGTAAGGGATTTAAATAACCGTAAAAGAGGCTTAACCATGACTATCTCATTTCAGTTCATTTCCAAGGATGAAAAACATATTCTTCAAAATTTATATTCCCTATATTTACATGACCTCTCGGAGTTTACCGAGGGCTTGGATATATCAGAAGATGGCCTTTTCGAATTTGATTCCTTTGATTTAATATGGGAGAGCACAGGGGTGACACCATATCTTTTGAAAAAAGATGAGCGGGTTGTGGGATTTTTATTGCTCTTAGAAAAGCCTTTTTTAAAAAGAGATTATGATTACAGTATCAACGACATTTTTATTTTGAAAAAATATAGAAGGAAAGGTATTGCCCTGGCAATATTAAAAGAATTGTTTAACCAGAAAAAAGGCAAATATTTTGTTGTGGAGCTAACAGAAAATAAACCTGCTGTCCACTTTTGGAAAAAGACTTTTTTAGAACTTAATATTGAGTATGAAGAAGAGGAGAAAATAGTTGATAATGAAGAATGCTTGATTCATTCCTTTGAAATTTAACTTAGCCATGTGAGTAATTATTTACATATATATAAGTAAAATCTTATATAAGGGGAGACGGTTTTATTAAAAGGTTTTTATACTATTTCGGATTCACGGTCGGTATGGGTTTTATTGTGTATGTAGGAATTAAATTTCAAGTTTGGTTAGAAGAAAAAGCCAGTATGAATTTTGATATCATGCCTATCGTACTATATGGCATCATCTTTCCGATCGTTATTGGAGTCCTTCTGAGATTGCCAAAATTGTTCATTGAAATAAAGCAGAACAAACCATGGAGATTTGATTGGATAAGGTTTGTGGCAATAGCAATTCCAACCTTGTTTCTGATCGCAATGGCCATTTTGCCTTATACTGCTGCAGCAGGTATTATGAAAATACCGTTAATCATAATGGAAGGAACTCCCACTATTCAGGTCGTTGCTGGGATTGTTCTAGGATATACTTTATTGGATTGTTTAAAAGAGTAAGTAGTTTACTTTTGTATTAGAAATGAATGAAACCCATAGCTGCTCCATGATGCGAGCAGCTATGGGTTTCACTTTGAGCTTATTTAATATAGTAGAAAAACAGCACTTCCGACCCTCTTAGGAAAAATTTACTATTTCGGGCTTACTAAGATTTTACACTCAGATTTGTCTTCAATTAATTTATTAAAGCCTTCTTCAATGATATCATCTAGTTTGATATTATTTGTAATGACAGGGCCAGCATTGATAGAGCCCTTCGCTAGAAGATCAATCACTTCACCAAAGATACTGTTATATCCTAGGGAAGCTGTGATTTTCTTTTCACTAATAAGCTGTGTTGCAGGGTGGTAAGATACCGGTTTAGAGAAAACACTTACTACCATAAACTCACCATTTGGTTTCGTACTGTCCAATGCGTTATTGAATGTAATCTCAATACCAGCTGCATCGTAAGCAACGTCAACGCCGCCATTTGTCATCTCTTGGATGATCTTCACAGCATCTTCTTTTGATGGATCAATTATCACATCAGCGCCCATTTCCTTTGCAAGCTCGCGGCGTTTTTCATTTACTTCCACGACAAAAATCTTGCTCGCACCAGCAGCTCGTAATGTTTCAGACAACAACAAGCCAATTGGACCTGCGCCAAATACCGCAACCTTGTCCCCTACTCTAAATTCACTGTTACGTACTGCATGCAACACAACAGCTGTTGGTTCTACTAATGCGGCAAGCTCATAGCTAAGACTCTCTGGAAGAACAAATACATTTTCTTCTTTCACTACTATGTATTCAGCAAATCCGCCATCTTCATGGATACCATAGGATTCCATGTTAGGGCACGTATTGTAATTTCCTTTTTTACAAGATGCACATTCTCCACATCCCCAAATTGGTTCCACTGCTACTCGGTCACCTGATTTGAACCTTGTCACACCTTCACCCGTTTCAACTACTTCCCCAGTAAACTCGTGACCCAAGATCATTTTGTCAGCTGTAACAAACGATTTGTGCATGTATTCATGTAAATCTGTACCACAAATACCCGCATATTCCACTTTTACCTTTACTGTGCCTTGTGTTACTTCTGGTGTAGAAACTTCTTCTACCTTCGCATTCTTTGTACCATAATAAACTAATGCTTTCATCGTAACTTCCCCCTTCTCCTGCTATATTACTAGATTAAGTAAGTAATATAGTTAAATTGTACCGCTGAGGATAGTAAATAAACAAGAAAATTGTACTTTTTTGTTATTTTTTGTCGAAACAATTGTTGCAATAAAGGAAAAGGGTAACTTATAAGGTGAAAAGGTAACATATTAAAAGTGTTATAGAAAATTTATGTTACAGTAATGGGAAAGCTGAATTTGTATAAAGTGAAACTTCAATCAGTGGGGGTTTTCATTCTTCCCCCACTGATTGTTAGCTGAACCAATCGGGGTGTTAGCGTCCGTTTTCTCCCACTAAAAACTCACGGTTTCACCTCATGTTTTGAAGTGGGAGTCTTACGGACGGTTGCACCGGGATAAAAACATATAAATGGATGGAGTGTTTTAATATGATTCAAATAGAACCAACCCCCAATTATGCTGGTGTATCCATCACAGGAGACTTTTATGATTTTGATCAATTGTATGAATCCCTTCACACTGTTGTCGGGCAAGAGGGAGAACTCATCCACTACCATAATGCGCGAATGCGTGTCCTGGGGCTTTGCTATAATTTGAGACATACCAACATGGGGCACCGTGAATACGAGTTCAAGGATCATGGGTTAGATAAGGAAACGATGAAATGGCTAGGCGTTGTAGGTTCTGATAAAAATCTCTACTTATCCTTTAAAATGTACTACCCCGAGATGCTGTTTATCGTCCTAGCTTTAAATGACTTTATTGACATTCACGAACGAAAAACAGCGACAAATCGAATTTGGGACAAGCATGTGACAACCGTAAGAGCATTTCAAGCAGCGGTTATGGATTCCTTAAGCAAAACGCTAAAAAATCAGACCTTTAAAATGCTGCAGAACAACATGAGCCATAAATACGGGCCAAGTGTAAGTGGCTACTTCACACAATACTTAGACGAACTTAATGTGAAATTTTTAAATTGGGATAAAGAAAAACGCTTGAAAAACATCTCTGTTATAGGAAAACGACTCGCAGAACAAGGGAAGCCATATGAGGATGCAGTGCGTTCTGTTTTACAAGTGGCAAAAGAAGATAACGTTGATCCTAGTAGTATTGTTTATAAGGATGACTATCCGGACTACGAAGATATAGATTGGTAAGGTTACCATCAATATATAGCAACAGCGGCTCAATGAACGAGCCGCTGTTTTTGTGAGATGCTATCTCAGTATGGAGTTATCGGCCGGGATGGCGTTTATATCGGCCGGGATGGCAGTTCTATCGCCTACGTTTCCAGCTCTATCGACCATAAAAACAGTTCTATCAACTACTATTCCACTTCTATCGCCTTTGAAAGCAGTTCTATCAACTACTTTTCCGTTCCAATCAATCACAAAACCCATTCTATCAACCACAACTATACCCTTCTCGAATTTCACGTACTTAAGCCCATCAATGCCTTTAGCTCTTCTTCATTATGAATCAGGTCTTCCAGTGTATATTCTTCCAGTACTTTGAAAAACGCGCCAAGTGCTTTATTAATGACATGTTTGAGACTACAGCCTGGAGAAATCACACAATGATTTACTCCTTTATCAAAGCATTCCAATAGTGCGAAGTCCTGTTCCAAGTCACGCACTAGCATGCCAACATTGATTTCATGTGCAGGCTTAGCCAGCCTGATCCCCCCACCTCTTCCTCTGGTGGATTCTATAAGTCCTCGTTTCACAAGATCATGCACAACCTTTCGCACATGCTCTTGCGAAATGTTGTAGACATCGGAAATTTCTTTTATTCTAGCACGTTCCTCGCCATGTTTTAATCCAGTGAAAATTAAGACACGCAAGGAATAATCCGTGTATTTTTTTAAATTCATGGCAAGCACACCCTCTTGTTCATCTTTTCACATTATTGTAACATACTTCTGCCTAAACCCCATTGTAAAAGACAATAAAGCGTCTTACAATAAAGATGTATTCAAAATACACCTTTTAACAAGGAGCGAATTTTTATGACAACTCAAACAGAATTATTAGATCAAAAAACAATGGACATTATTAAATCAACGGTTCCTGTATTAGCGGAACATGGAGAAAGTATTACAAAACACTTCTATTCAAGATTGCTTGAAGATCATCCTGAATTAAAAAATGTTTTCAACCAAACGAACCAACGAAAAGGGGATCAACCAAAAGCATTAGCCAATACGGTGTATGCTGCTGCAGCAAACATTGATCGCTTGGAAGAAATCCTGCCACACGTGAAGCAAATCGCACATAAACATAGAAGTTTAAACATTAAGCCAGAACAATACCCTATCGTTGGGAAATATTTATTACTAGCTATCAAAGAAGTCCTAGATGATGCTGCAACAGACGATATCATTGAAGCATGGGGAAAAGCATATGGTGTTATCGCGGATGTTTTCATTTCAGTGGAAAAAGAGATGTATGACCAAACAGAGCAAACGCCTGGTGGTTGGCTAGGATTCCGTGATTTCATCGTAGAGAAAAAAGTTGTGGAAAGCGATGTTATTACATCCTTCTATTTAAAACCAGCAGACGGGCTGGCAATCCAAGCCTATGAGCCTGGCCAGTATATTACCGTAAAAGCACAAATCAAAAATGATCCATACGACCATTTGCGTCAATATAGCTTGTCCACCGCACCAGGTAAAGATTATTATCGGATTAGTGTAAAACGAGAAGATGCACTTGATAACCTGCCAGCAGGTGTTGTCTCAACATTCTTGCACACGCAAGTTCGTGCTGGTGACATTATTCCAATCACTGCTCCATCAGGTGATTTCACATTAAATGAAGAGCAAAAACCGCTTGTTCTGATTAGCGGCGGAGTTGGTTTAACACCATTGATGAGTATGCTAGAAACTACTCTAAAAGAACAGCCAGAGCGCGAGGTCATTTTCATCCATGCAGCACAATCAAGCAAGCATCATGCGATGAGAGAACAAGTAGAGACCTTAGCGAGCACGCATGATAATGTGACACATTACTTCGTATACGACAACCCACAGGATCCGGTATCTTGTGACAAACACGGAAGAATTGATGAGGAATGGTTAAGAAGCATTATCCCTTCAACAGATTCTGCGTTTTACTTCTGTGGACCAAAAGGATTTATGCGTGGCATGTACCTTGCATTGAAAAAAATGCACGTTGCAGATGAAGCAATTCACTTTGAAATCTTCGGTCCGGCAGCAGACATAACAGCCTAACCTCTTAACAAAAAAGTTGACTTCTACCACGGAAGTCAACTTTTTTTCTTTTCATAACAGGCAAAACAGAAAAGTTCCTTTCCTTCCTGCACCCCTTCTAAAAATCCACTGTGACAATACACAACTTTCTCACATTCTACACACGCGCCAACACGTTCTTTCTCCATCTTCAGCCCCCCCTTATACACTGCTTTTTTCCAGTAACTTCTCCCTCTGAAAACGAGTTCCTAGCCACAGCACTATTTCCACTACAAGTAAGCCTAAAACAACTAATGCCCATACCTGTAAGAATACAGACTGCAAACGATATAGCAGACTCCCCTCTGAAAGCGCGCTATGCAACGCCAGGGTAAAGGCATAAAACATGCCAAAGGTGAAATTTCTTGACCATTGGCTAATATGGTAGGTGAAGATTCCTTTTTTCCAGCCATATTTCGTTATCCTGCTGATTGCTCTTCCTATCTCTATGCCCTCTACGAAGATAAAAATGATAAAAACTATTACCCAAAATGCGGTCATGAACGACGAAGACAGGAGCTGAGAAAAAACAAGCGCAAGGCCGGTAATCGATAAGGCTCCATGTAGGATGCAATTTGTGTTTGCCCAGTCATCGGCAAGCGTCCAGGAGTTTTTAAGATAGCGTAGACTAATGAAGACAACTCCAACAACATAGAAGCTAAAACCAAGGCTAATCATAAACACGACTAATGGAAGAGGGACTCTTGAAAAAGCCTGAAACCATAAGATAACCACAGATTGCGTCGCGACTGCCGATAATAACAGCACTCCATGGATTGTGTAGACGTGATACTTTTTGAAAAGCTGTTTGAATTGATAAATACATAGAATAACAAAGCATATCCATATTGCACTATTGATCACAGCAATAAGTTGCGTAATGAAATCAAATTTGGGGAAATACTTCATTACAACGTCACATATAATTGCAATTCCTGCTATCCATGATCCAACCAAAAAGGAATTCACTGGATTATGTATAAAAGGGTAGAAGAATCCTTTACGAAAAATCTGTACGGTTAGCAATGTATAAATAACCATACCAAGCATAAAAAAAGCCACGACAAGTACTATTCGCAAACCTTCCTGCAACCCGAAGGCATCCATAGCAGAAAAGAGAAAGATCCCGATTGCCATCACAATCGTCCCAGCTGCAGGATTTATAATTTTTAATTTATCTATTAATAACATCAATGACACCTAATTTCTTTTACTTGCAGAAATCATTTTATCATAAATACTTCTTGGGTAGCTCGTTATCATATTTGGTTCACCTTAGATGCCATAATTGCTTGTAATACTTTCTTTAGGCTATCTTTGATATGATAATAGAAATACTTTTGCGAAGTTTAAAAGATGTTGGAGGAGTAACCATGACTAAAAACCAAGCTTTCATTATTGCAAGATTTATCGTTGTCCTCTTTTCTGTCCTGGCATTATGTTGGGTAGCTGCTTGGGTATTTAAAATATCCTATCCTTTTTGGATTGCTGCCTTGCTAGTATGGATGTTTTATCCGCTTGTGCGGTTCATTCGATCAAAAATCCATTTGCCCAATGGTCTGGCCGTTTTCGTTGTTTTACTAATCAGCCTAGCTGTACTTGGTGGTGCGATTACAGGGTTGGTCTTCTTAATCATTTGGGGTGTGAAGAGCCTCTCAAAAATATTACCTGAGTTGATCCAAAGTACCACTGGCCAAGCACAAGACTTTTTTAATAATTCCATTCTACCCATTTGGCAAAGACTCGGTGAGTTTATGAATGTCTTTTCTAGTGAGCAACAGTCTGCACTTCAGGAGAGCATCTCTTCAATGGGTACACGACTAGCTTCCTCCATTGCTGAGATCGGGAGTGGGCTAGTTAATGGTCTTACACAACTTTTTGTCATCGTTCCTTCCTTTCTCCTTGCCTTTCTGTTTGTATTTATAGGCTTTTACTTCATCGGAAAAGACTGGGAGAAACTATTAGGGAAGGTCAACACCAAGATGCCTAATAGTGTTTGGGATAAAGCTAAATCCTTTCGCAATATACTGAGGTACCGTGTGTGGGGGCTAATTCGCGCGCAAATTTTGCTTATGTTTATTGCCTCGATAATCGTGTTTATCGGGTTACTCATACTGGGAACTGAACATACCTTGGCCATCGCCATTGTAGTAGGTGCTGCAGAAATTCTCCCATACCTCGGCTCAGGAACCATTTTAGGGCCATGGGCCGTGTATATGTTTTTTACAGGAGATATCGGAATGGGTATCGGACTTGCCATCTTATATGGTGTCACAGCTGGCGTTCGCCAAGCAATCGAGCCAAAAATCTTGTCCTCCAGCATGAACCTTGATGCACTGGCAGTCTTAATCTCCTTATTCGTTGGTTTACAGTTATTTGGAATGGTAGGCGTTTTTCTCGGTCCCATCATCCTTGTCATTTTTATCATATTAAAAGACATCGGAGTGGTCCGAGATCTCATGAATTTTATAAAGTTTGGGTTTAAAGAAGAACCAGCAAGTGTAAAAGAGCGTAGGAAATAGCCTACAGAGTTTGGGGGAGTGGGCGTGCGGTTTAGTTGCTTGCATCGGCATGGTGGTCGATTGAGAGTGTGACTTGGTTGATTGAAAACCCAATCAATCAAGGCGAGGTTCACGCGCTCTCAGCCGATCCCCCAACACCTTGATCCTCCCCAACCCAAAAGTTAAAATATTCCACAAGTGACTTATGAAAAAAGGAGGCCAACCTTGCAAAAACGACTCAATCCCGAGCAAGTTCTTTTCCTAGCAGTATTTGTCGTGATCGTACTCGCAGCATACGAATTTCTACTCCCTGACTTTACATACAAATCCATCATCTTCATCGCCTTGGGCGGGGTATCTGCCTACATTGGCGGGACCCTTTCCACCAAATTAATTAAAAACCAATAAAAAAACGATACTTCCATGCCAAGCAAGGAAGCATCGCTGAATTTTATTCTTTTTCTTTTCCTTTATCAGAGGTATGGAAAACGGGTTCCTCTACCGTAACACGTTCCATGCGGTCTTCTTCCATCGATCCTGCGTAATCTATTCCTCTGACCGCCCATGTTTCTTGCTGTTGGTCATAAGCTAATACATATCGCGTTTCGTCCTCTACTTGTTCTAATTCTGCATCGGTGCCTTTTTCATAAATTGCTTCTTCGTAATAGGTTATTGTATCGACGGTTAATTCCCAGAAGCCTTCATATGATTTTTCTAACGTAAAAGAATCCTGATAAAAATCCATCCCGTGAAAAGCTCCATCATACATTATATCGTTATCCAGATTATATGCTGCCTCCTCTACGATCCGATCCTTTAAATCTGGTATTGCTGTCGTTAAGGCATCTGGATTTGCCGTTGAGTAGACTTCGCCAAATTCCTCATTATAAGTTACCAAGATATCTTGGATCTGTTGCTTAAACTCATCACTATTTCCTAGGTTAAACTCCACGTAACGTTCAGTAAGTGGCTGGTCATTCGTTCTTACCGTTCCCCATGGAAGTTCTGCTTCAAATGAGACATTCATTGATCCATCAATCAGTAGTGGTCCAACTTGATCTTGCTTTGATAAATCCACACCAGTATCTTTGCCATTAACAAATAATTTAATGGAACTTAGTTCATCATAGCCTTTCATCCCTAAATCAAACGTTACCATATCTCCATCTAAATAAAGATCCACATATGCTGGAAAGTTAGGATCACCTACAGCCGTTTCTTCCCTCTCTAAGTTAAAGAATCCGGTGTCAAGTGCTGCTCTAATCGTATGTTCGCCAGGTAAAAAGGGGCCGATTTCTAATTGGGCATTATCCTTATCAGCTGTTGCGACAACTTCATCGCCTACGATAATCTCTGTATCTTTATAATTCGTTGCCACTTCAAAGTAAACAGGATTTACTGTGATCTCGTAATCATCAAACAGGAGGAACTTCTTCCCGTCCTTTTGGAAATCAAGTGCGTATGTTCCAAACTGATCTACTTCGCCATCTGCTTGGTACTCCAAATGATTCAGTACAACCTTAAATTCATTCTGCTTTGCGTTGTATAACGCTATCATCCCTTTTACAGATTCTTCCGTGATCTCTAAGTCATCGTCATCTGTTGTTAATAAGGATGCTAGTTTGCCCGCATCTTCCTCTTCAATTGCAGATTGAAATTCATCCAATACATGCTTTGGCGAAGTCATCGTGTTGCCTACAGCGTAAACCCCAATTAATAAAATGATAAGTGCAGCAGTAGAAAATAGAATGATTTTGGACTTCTTGTTCATTTTCTTCCTATTTTGATTTCCATTAGATCCAGTTGTTGCCTGATCAACTTGAGGATCGTTATGTTGCTCCACCTCTAGCGACGGGGTGACGTTCTGTTCTTGTTCCTCGTTTTGACTAATATATGTATTCCCCGTATTTTCGTTAGGTTGCCCCCCATGCTCTAATGCTTTCCCGCAATGCTTACAAAATCGTGCATCTGGTGCTATTTCCCCACCACAATTTATACAGTATGCCATGTGCTTCCTCCTGCCCTATATTTAATTTACTTCCGCCAGCTCAGCATATAATAACCGATATAGGTTTAGTCCTTTTTACATGCTTTACTGCTGTAAATCATCATAAGTATACAACAAAAAAACAGCCAATTGGGGGCGGATTAGATTTATGGGGGTTCATTTTAAAAAACAGGAGGAAATACCTAAATGAATTTTGTATTGTACGAACTTTCTTTAGTTATAAATGACCAGTTCTATCTTACTGTTTTTCGTATGATGGGGAAAACAAACATAGGACAGTTCTAACTCCCAAGTGGGAAAGAACTGCCTTATTTAAGACTTTGTCGTCCCGTTCAAAATCAAATCGACAAGTAAACTATATTGTCCAGCTAACGTTTTGGGCTTTTGCTTCCATTGTGACATGGTTTGTCCCAATGTTAATAAGCAAAAACGGGCAGCATCCTCTGGCTGAATACTTTCCCTGAGCATTTCTTCTTCTTGCATTTCCTCAAAGATTTTAATAAACGGATCCAAATATGTTTCTTTCCACAAGGAAAAAATACGTTTACGGTTTTCCTCTTTAAATTCAACTAAGATATCATGCACCATCATCATCATGCTTGTAGGATGCTCTGCAGACAGTACTTCTAACATTCCTTCAAGCCGCTCTGCAATTGTACCATCGCCAACAACACGTAACCTTTTTTGAATGTGGGAAACAAACCTTTCTAACATCGCTATGTAAAGGGATTGTTTGTCTGAATAATGGTAATAAAGAGCTGGCTGCGTTATTTCGCACTGTGCTGCAATCTCTCTCGTTGTGACAGCTCGGTAGCCCTTTTCCATGAACAATTGCTGTGCCACACTTAATATTCGGCTCTTCGTCCATTCGGGATCTTTGCGATTTGCCTGTGATTTTTCCATCGTAGATCTTCCTTTATCTATATAATCTCCTCTATTTTAGCATGAAAAGGGCCGTCCATTTCCAATTATGTGTAAGTCTTAACTTACCGATTATTAATAGAGCAATATTTTAAATTTAATTATAAATACATAAGGAACTCACGTTCGTTTATGATATAATCGTAATACAATAGACTAGCTTCACATGAGGGTAAGGCACATTTCCTCCTGGGAATTTTCCCATGAAGGGGGGTGTTGCCTATGGATACGAAGGATGTGTTAACACTGATGATTTCATTCGGTATGTTAATCGCGTTTATCATGTCCGGTTAGAAAAACTCGCATTCCCTCGTCTTTTAGGGAATGTTTATGTTTTTCTTATACTTGGTACTTCAAAATTTTAGCTGCATCGTAAATGCTTCCTAGTTAAAATTTTATACATTCCTAACGTGAAAAAATGAAAAATAATCCCTCATGTGCTTTAGCCAGGCCTTGAGGGATTATTTCCTAAAGTGTGCCACCCCTTACGTCGGGTTGGTCTATTGTACCGTTCCATGTGTCCAGCATGGAACGGTTTTTAATATTTTATATGCTTCTTATTAGATTATACCATGAATTTGTTTCATGTACACTGTAATGTAACCATGAACACCTTTCAATGGTACAATCCTCTCACGACAATTTTTTTATGCTCTTACCTCTCAAATAGAAACACCCTCCTCACCTCTTAATCAAAGCAACACAACAATATAGTATTAAAATTTAATATTTTTTTATTGTAAATCGATAAATAACATGGTAAATTAAATAAGACAAAAAATTAGTGAGGTGTTTCGAATGAAGCAAGGATCAACTACCTTTTTAAAAATAGCTGTTTTCCTAATGGGTATCCCTGTACTAGCTTTAGCTATTCTTTTATTACCTAAAATAGGATTGGAAGCAATGGATCAGGCTGCAAGTGGTGGTACACAGTTGGCTTACATGGTCTTTGGAATTTTATTTATCATGTATGTATCGATTATCCCGTTTTACTTTGCTTTGTATCAGGCTTTTAAGCTTTTAAGTTATATTGACAAGAACAAAGCGTTCTCTGATATATCGGTAATCGCGTTAAAGAAAATAAAACAATGTGCTATTACGATCAGCGGCTTGTATGTTATCGCGCTGCCACTTGTTTATATCATTGCCGAGTGGGATGATGCTCCAGGGCTTATCATCGTTGGCATGGTACCAATTGGCGCTTCCCTAGTGATAGCAGTCTTTGCTGCCGTTCTCCAAAGACTTCTAAAAGAAGCAATAAATATCAAATCTGAAAATGATTTAACGGTCTGAGGTGATAACATGGCGATTATAATTAATGTTGATGTGATGTTGGCAAAAAGAAAAATGAGCGTTACCGAACTGTCCGAAAGGGTTGGAATCACAATGGCTAACCTGTCTATTTTGAAAAATGGCAAGGCCAAAGCAATTCGCCTCACGACGTTAGATGCGATTTGCAAAGCATTGGATTGTCAGCCAGGAGATATTTTAGAGTATCGAGATGACGAGGAAGAATAAGTAGGACGGATCTTTTTACAACAAGTGATTTGGAAAAGCTGCTCATTTGAACATTCAAGTGGAACTGGCATACCCTGTTCCACTTTTTTTATGTTAATTCTTACTGTTCTGTCTTTTTCCATTTAATAAAATTGTAGATTAGCTCTATAGGAAAAATTAAAAGGGCAATGGCTAGAACAATGTATGCTGTTTTAGACAAATCTAAAAAAACAAATAGCCCAAGATATACAATAATAATAAATGGTAGCCCCCATAGGTTCCTTATATACCATCTTCGGTAGGATAACCTATGATAATTTAACACAAATCCCTTATCCACTTTCTCCTTTTTTTTACTTATCATTGCCATTATTACACTAAAAATTAATGTTATCAGAAGTGGCCAAATTAAAATCTCTAAAAAATCCAATCTTTCCCCCTCCTTTCAAACTCAATCTAAATTAACGAAGTGGAATGCTAACATTTCACCTTCTCCACTTCCTCTTTAGAAAATCCCTTCGCAAACGACTGATCTATCCTAACAGCTTTCCCAAAGTGAAACTGCGTACCGCCCGTTGCCTGCTTGATTTTTTCTATATTATTCGCAGAAAGTCCTGCGCCAGCCATAATAGTTGGACCTTGAACCTCCCGCTCTATCTCAACCAATTTAATAAGCTGCTCTAGCCCCGCTTCGCAATTTGCCTTTCCACCAGAAGTCAAAATGCGCTTAACGTTCTTTTTATATTTAGACAACGTTTCATAAGCTTCTTCCTGTGATACCACCTCGTCAAACGCGCGATGAAATGTCATATCAAGGTGAGGAAACAGATGAAAAAGTTTGCTTAACATTGCTTCATTTATAGTGTGATCTTCATTTAACGCCCCGAAAACAACCCGGTTGCCTCCAAGCCGCTCAATGGCTTGGATATCCTCACAGATCACCTTGAACTCGTCTTCCGTATAAAAGAAATGATGGCTATGAGGGCGGATCATAATTTGCACGGGGATTTTCACATCCTCAAGTACTTGCTTAATCGTTCCGTAGCTTGGTGTAAGGCCACCTTCTGAGATAGCGGATACGAGTTCCACCCGGTCTGCTCCCAGCTCCTCTGCCTGAATTGCTTCCTGTTTATTTTGTACGATAACTTCTAGTTGCATGTTCATTCGCCCTCTCTACATACTATTTCTTTCAAGAGGCGCACCCCAAATCCAGTTGCCCCCTTTACATGATACCCATATTGCTTCCATGGACGCACTGTATTTGCCATATCAATGTGCACCCATTTGGTATCTTTTTCAACAAAGTTAGATAAGAAAATCGCGGCGGTAATCGCCCCGCCAAAGTTAGAGGAGCTCATATTGTTTAGATCTGCATAGTCACTTTTCATGTAATCTTGGTAATCCTTTATTAACGGCATCGGCCATACATCATCACCCGTTTGTTCCCCAAGCTCCTTATAAGCCCACAAATCTTCTTCTTTGTTACTGAAGATCCCTGCCGTTTTTAATCCAAGCGCCTGACCAATCGCACCAGTAAGAGTTGCCACATCAATTACCGTCGTAGCACCTATGGACTGGGCATATAGCATACCATCTGCAAGAACAAGACGTCCCTCCGCATCTGTGTTCCCAACTTCGACATGTAGCCCGTTCTTGTATTGAATCACATCTGATGGCAAATAAGCATTCGTCCCTGCCAGATTTTCCACTAACGGAATAACCGCTGTAACATGTACTGGAGAATTCAAATCTGCAAGCAGCTTCATAGCGCCTACCACTGCAGCCGAGCCGCCCATGTCCATTTTCATTTCCCAAATGCCCTTGCCTGTCTTCGTATTAATCCCACCGGAATCAAAGGTAACGCCTTTCCCGACAAGTCCAACATGTGTAGCATCGCTATTCTTCAATCTCAATACAGCCATTTTTGGTGGGTTAACACTGCCCTTTCCGACCATCTTGATCGCTTCAAGGCCATGTCTCGTTAATTCTTCTCCTTCAAAAATTTCAACGGCTACGTTTGTATGTTGAAAAATCTCCGTTATCTTTTCAGCGTAACGTTGAGGTGTAAGCTTATTTGCTGGCTCATTACAAAGATCTCTGGCAATATTTACAGCATCTGCTTGTACCTTCGCTTCCTGAAGTTGGCTTTTGTATAAAGAGAAGTCATAGCGTAGTGTGAATTCCGCCTGTCTTTCTATGCGTTTGTATGTATCAAATGAATAATTGGCAAGGAACCAACCCTCCATAAAAAACTGCACTGCCTTTTGTAGTGGCAATTCACGTAAGGCCTCAAATATCGGGTTCAGTTGAAGGGTAACTGTTCCAAACTTTTGACTTGCTACATATTTCCTCACTTCTCCACCTAATTCACGTAAATCTTCCATCTGAAACACTGGCTTAGCAATATTCATAAAAAGATAGACCATGTTATCCTTTTGCACAAGCCTCATATCTCCGAATTCCGTATTGTTCGCACTTGAAAAATCCCCAGTGTTCCCCGCTACCATTGGCCTTACCACGATCTCCATGACACCCACTCCTTTTAAAAGCCCTTTTATTCTCTAACTGCACTTACTTAAGACCCCTACAAATACACCTTTGTTTGACCAACAAGTTTCCCGTTATCGTTCATGATATCCATTGACCTTATTTTTAATAGTCTCTCAATCGTATCCTGGTTTTGATAATGAATCTTTTTGAGTAAAGCCGCAACTAATACTGGCCAAACGAGTTCAGAACCACTCAACACTTTAAGGGCAATACTCATTTTCTCTTTCCTTAATGCAAGGCAATAGACCCCTTGTGCTCCGCCTTTAGCGATAATATTTTCATCTTCAAGAAGTGCCGTACAAATAAAATCATGGGATGCGACAATTTCAGGTTGCGCATTCATCACATCTCCAACTTTTCTTACGGCATCTGCCGTTTGCTTATTGGCTATTAGATCTGGACAAACAAATTTCAAAAATGATAGGGCCATATTTCTTAAAGGAACAGCATGTACAGGTACGCCACAGCCATCTATCGCTGTTTGAATTTTATTCTTTTCGATTTCAGCTAAATCCGCGACATATTCAAGGATTTCCTGCTGAAGCGGGTGATTTAATTGTTCATACCCGTTTACATCATACCCTTTTTCTTTTATATATCCTAAAAAACCTAAGTGTTTGCCTGAGCAATTATGTAATAGTCTGCGCCTTGGTTTATGGTCCCAAATATAGTTACCCTTTGGGGCATCGTTTAATGGGTAGCTTGGATTGCAAACAAGGGCATCTTCCTTTAACTGCAGCTTGTTCAATAAGCTTTCCAAAGCATCCTGATGGTATGCTTCTCCGCGTTGGGATGCGGTGAATAAAGCCGCCTCCTCAGGAGTTAGTCGATACTTCTCTACCATATTGGTCGTAAAAGCTGGAATTGCCTGTAATGGTTTCATCGCAGAACGGTAAAAAACATACTGGTCAATATCCCCTTTTTCGTAGATCACTTCCTTCTCCTCATTTAGGATGCAAATTAACCCTTGATGTGTATTTTCCAAGCTTTCGCCTCTAATCTCTTCTATAATAACGGGGTTTGACATTCCCTCACCTCTCTTATCCGTTTTCAGAAAAACTTTCACTACGTCGTTCCTGCTTTCTGACTAAAATTTTATACATTGCTAACGTGTTAAAAGGAGAAAACCCTTGCCACTAATCTGGTACAAGGGTTACTCCATGAAATGTAATCTTACATTTTTTTACTCTTAATTTAGAAAATCTGGCTTATCGCCACATCTCTATAGAGAAAGCCTTTCGTTACACTTATACAGTAAGGAAGTTATATCGTTTCCTATTTGTTAAAATGTATTTCTTTCCCTGTTTCACTAGACTCATAGACACCAGCCAACATTTTCATGATCTCTACCCCATCTTCAACTGGGCTGATCGTTTCTGCTTCTCCTTTAACACAGGTTACAAAGTGGTTAATTTCTTTCTGAAACCCTTTAACGAAGTCAAACGATAATTCATCAATTTGTGGCGTGGCGTTTAAAATCGTATTATTTCTTTCTGTTATGATTTCCAGTTCTGGTTCAATTTCTGCGCCACCCTTATCACCGAATACACTAACAGCCATAGTCTCTTTTTTTACATGGAGTGTGAAGCTGACATCGACCATTAACGAAGCGCCATTCTCGAAACGAATAATGGCATTTGCCATGTCTTCTACTGTGTTTGTATCAGGGTCATAATCCGCTGCTTTGTAGAATGATTTATTTTTCACATTGGATCGGTTTCCCAAATTAGAATAGGCGTTTCCACTAACCGATTTCACCTTGGGTTTGCCCATCAGATACCAGCACAGGTCTATCACATGCACACCTAAATCGATTAATGGGCCACCACCTGATCGTTCTTTATCCGCAAACCAGCCCCCAGGATTACCGAGCGCCCGCAGACAGGATGCCTTGGCATAGTAAATTTCCCCAAGTTCGCCTGCATCAATAAATTCCTTTAATACCTGTGTGTTTGTTCCAAATCGGCGAACGAAACCTACTTGGAGTGTTTTGCCCCCACTATTTTTGACAGCCTTTTCAATTTCGAGTGCTTCTTCCACCGTTTTACATAATGGCTTTTCAACTAACACATGCTTCCCTGCATGTAATGCAGCAATTGCAATCTCAGCATGTGTGTTATTCCATGTACAAATACTCACAGCATCAATCTCTGTATCAGCCAGTAAATCATGATAGCTTTTGAAAAACTTTTCGGCACCATATTTCTCCGCTTTTTCCTTTGCTCTTTCCTCATTTATATCACAAACTGCATGGATTTCAACATCTTGATTATGTTTATAAGAGTCAAAATGCATTTCCGAAATGGAACCTGCACCAATGACCCCAACTTTTATTTTCCCCATCGTAGGTATCCTCCTTATTTAACCTTATAATGACTGCCAAATCCGCCGCACATTGTCTAGCCCAATCTTGGAAGCTTTCTTACATTCTTCAAGGCCCTCAAATTCAATGGAAAGATAGCCATCATAGCCAGCTTCCTTCACGACTTTTAAAACTTCCCGTAGATTAATGTCACCATGACCTGTTATTGCGCCTCTTAAGTAATTGCCGGTAGTGGATTGGAACCACCCTTCTCCCGGGTTGTAGGAGGACGCTGGGCGAACATAAAAATCCTTTGCATGGACCATGGATGCATACTCCATGTTATTTTTCACGCCAACGAGAGGATCCTCGTCAACACAAAGGAAATTTCCCGTATCTAGCGTAGTTTTAAAGTTCGGTCTTTCTACATTCTCGATGAGACGTTGTACACGGTCGCTAGCCTGTACATAGAACCCGTGATTTTCGATACTTGTTACAATCCCATATTCCTTCGCATAGTCGGCAATTATTTGACATGCTTCTGTCAGCTTAGGTAAATCTGTTTCAAATTGTTTTATTGATGCCTCATTTGCTGGGCGAAAGGAGACATCATGCCGCATTAACTTCACACCTAATTGGTGCGCAATGTCTACTTCCTTTTTCACTCTGGCAATTTCTTGTTCAAATGCACCTTCACCTGGTTTAAGAAAATCTGCACCAATCGCATAGTTGGAAATTTCGATGCCAACGTCTTTGGCTTTTTGCACGATCGACTTTATTAAATCAGGGTTGTCTTCCAGTGTGAAACCTAATGGCACTATTTCAATATGCTCACCGCCCTGGTCTGCCGTCCACTGGATGACATCTAAAATAGACATCTCCCCTGTTTTAATTGCTCCCAATAAACTGTATGAGCTCATACCAAGCTTCATATCTCACCCTCCTTTATCTGCAACTTAGCTTCGCTCTAATGTCACCGTTTCTTTTAATTCATTGGAGCGATAGGCTGCCTTCACAACTTCTAATGTCCGCAATCCGTCTATTCCAGTAATTGCAGGTTTTCTGCCTGTTTTAACACAATCAATAAAATCATGGACCAATCTTTCATCCATGTCTTCAGACCATGGCTTATGCTCTATTTTTCCTGTTTGATCATTGTACAGAACAGAATGCTGTTTAAAAGCGTCGACAACTAAGGACCCTTCCGTTCCAATAATCTCCATGGTGACATCTCCCCAGAGCGGAAACGTTTTTGGTCGTGACCAGCTTGGATCAATGGTGGCAATAATGCCTGATTCTAACTCCAACGTTACCAATCCTGCATCTTCCACTTTAATATCGTAGAAAAGCGTATCGAATTCTGCGTAGACGGATTTCACTTCATCCTGTAGCATCCAGCGAAGCAAATCCATGATATGCACAATATGATCTGTAGCAGCCCCTCCGCCTGACAATGCTTCTTCAACAAACCAGCCGCCTGGCATTTGTCCATGGTTTGTTGCATTAACTGCCATCACGTCACCAATCCGTCCTGACTCAATGACAGCTTTCACTTTTTGAATCGCAGGGACAAAGCGGACAGCATACGCAACTTGTAAAATGACACCCTGTTGATCACAGACCCGAATCATCTCTTGCGCGTCCTCCAGCTCTGTGGCGATCGGCTTTTCACATAAAATATGTTTTTTATAGGATGCAGCCTTCAGAACATGTGCTTTATGGTTTGCATTTTCCGAACAAATCATGACAGCATCAATGTCTGTGCTTAATAATTCATCTAGGTCATGATAAAAGTCCGTTTCAAAATGTGTTGCCATTTCTTGACCACGTTTAACGTCATCATCCCATATAGCCGCTATTTCTGCTTCAGGATGGTCCATCAGAAATGTTGCGTAACTATTTGCATGCATATGAGCAAAACTAATCATCCCTACTTTCATAAGACCACCTCGCTTCCTTGATCGAGACAGGTTGTCCTGTCTGAGCTGATTTCCTTGCAGCATCTACTAGTTGCATTGATTTTAACGCGTCATGTGCTAGATTTACTGGTTTATTTGGATTTTTTGCCTGGTCTAATACATACGCAAACTGCCTTTGTAAAACCGACTTGTCGAGAATCATTTCCTCTAGCTGATCCTCTTGTGAACTGGCCGTTACCTGTAAAGAAATGGGATTGCTATCTGTGCTGTTATGTGTGATCATTCCTTTGTCTCCGGTAAGCTCAAAGCTTGTTCCATTTTCCGTTTTAGCCCAGGATAATGCGACATGGGCGAATGACTTATCTATCATTCGGATGGATAGGAGAGCATACTCAACTTGTGTACCGTTACGTCGCTTTCTTTTTATATGCTTCGCGATAACGCGTTCCACATCACCGAAGGTCCATAAAAGCCATTCAAATTCATCTATCCCAAGCTCGGAAAAGATATCCTTTTCTCCTCCAGGGTGTGGTGCTCCTCTCGACAGCCTGATAACCCCTGCTCTCCCTATATTTCCATTGCGTATCTGGTTATTCGCATCAACATATTCCGGAGAATATCTTCGCATATTTCCAACATATAAATGGACTTGTTTCTCTTTGCATTCTGTAATGATGCTTGATGCCTCTTTCAGAGTGGAAGCAAGGGGGGAGGCACAAATAATATGTGTCCCTTGCTTCGAAAACTGCCGAATTAATTCCGGCCTGTCCTCCACAGGTACACAAAGATCAATCACATCTACATTTAGTTTCTCCACATCTTCTACTCGTTCCCCACCGTTAATCTGAAACGCAATCTTGCCTGGAGTCGTAGATTTTACTGGAACAATCGATAGAACTTCTGCCTCTTGCAGTTTCGACCAATTTTTCAAATGCTGCTCATCATCTCCTACTACAGCTACTTTTACCAACTAATACACCTCACTTTTTCTATTAATTCTATTAATCTACTAACCAAAATAACCTTTACTTTGCTAAAGGGCTCCCTTTCACATAGCGATCGGCTTTACTGATTAAAAATTCGCTGAACATGGAATTTGCCCAAGAAAACCATGGCCTCGTAAAGTTCTCTGGTTGGTCCACATGAAAGCCTTCATGCATGAATTGGGTGTCAGCATCTGTTGCTTTGAATAGGTTCAGGATTTCTTCTTTTTCTTCACTAGATTGCGCAGTCATTCCTTGAATCGCTAAGGCAATATGCCAAATATATTGCTCTGGTGTATGGGGGCTTCCCACTCCTTTCGCAACTTTTCCTTTGTAGAAATAAGGATTTTCATCACTTAAAACGAATTTTCTTGTATTTTGATAGATAGGATCATCCAACTTACAATAGCCTAAGTATGGAAGGGCAAGAAGACTGGGAACATTGGCATCGTCCATTAAGTTATAGTTGCCATGTCCATCCGTCTCATAGGCATAAATTGTACCGAACTCCGGATGCTCCACCTTCCCGTACGTTTGAATACCGTTATCCATTTCATCTGCTAGATTTTTTGCAACAACAGCAAGATCCGTATCTTGCAGCACTTCTTCTGCAATTTCTTCCAGCTGTCTTAGAGAAACTACTGCAAACATATTGGCGGGGATTAGATAGCCATATTTACAGGCATCATCACTAGGGCGGAAACCACTCCATGTCATGCCAGTATAGGCGACAGGCGCACCCTTCCCACCATGTGATAATGTATCCTGTGGTGGACAATTATCTCTTTCGAAATGATAAGTAGAATTCGCTTCATGATTTTGTTCCGTTTTCCAGGTGTCGATGATCAGGCTAACGGCCTGACGAAACGCGTCGTTAAACTGAGATGTTCGACCAGTGGATTTCCAAAAGAGATAGGCCAGCTGAATAGGATAGCATAACGAATCAATTTCATACTTCCGTTCCCAAAGCAGAGGTGTCATTTTGGTATTGTCTTCATGGTACCGCTTACCATTAGCTTCCTCATTAAAAGCATTGGCATATGGGTCATGAAGAATAAAAGAAAATTGTTTTCGGATGACGCCTTCAATTAAGTTTGCCATTTCCTCGTCATGCTCTGCCAGCATGAGATATGGTCGTACCTGTGCAGCGGAATCACGAAGCCACATTGCCGGTATATCACCGGTTATCACAAATGTGGTGCCATCTTCTTGTGGGCGTATGGTGGTCTCATATGTATTGGAAAAACAATTCTCGAAAAGTGCCTGGGCTTTTTGGTCTTGCGCGTAAGCTGTTTTTACTTCTTCAATAAACGTCTTCATCGAGGCTGGTATGGATTTTTGCATCATGTTACACTCCCTTTATTTATTATTCTAATTCTTATAGCTACAATAATTCCGTCCCTTTCACTGCTAGCGGACGCTTTCCGCGGGCATGGCTTGAGCCTCCTCAAAAGAACGTCACTTTCTCCGGGGTCTCAAGTCTCATGCTTTTCCCGCTGGAGTCGCCGCCATCCGTTCCAGGTAACTCAGTTTGAGCTCCAATATCGTAGAATCTACTTCCTCGTCTTAAAGCAGTGTTCAAAAAGCTGCAGATTGCCCACTTTTTGAACACGCTATATGATTTCTATTTCTCGAAGCCAATTGTTACAATTTCATACGGCTTTACTGGTATTTGCACTTCGGAAGATTCATTGGACTGAAGTGTTTCTTGTTTTTCTTCTATCACATTACTTTTATAAGCGGAAGATGTACCCTTTAGTGTGCGAACAAGTAAAGGATTATTTTCGTTTGTCATATTAAACCAGCGAGTTAACACATCTCCGGTCTGACCAGACACCTTCAGCGAAGAAAATGATAGATTAGGAGCATTCCATTCTAAAAATGACTTAGCTGTTGGCAGCTCCCCATCGTGGATTCCTGTTTGTTTTACTGTCCATGGCACCTGAAATTGGTATGCATCTTGATATGCCTTGGTTGCATCCTCTTCCCCTGCATGTGGGTAAATGCGAAGGGATACGGTGTGCTCCCCTAAACATTGGGCCTCCGGTGTTGGAAAATGGCCCCAATCCCCTAACTCCCCAACAGAGCGTAACAGCGTTATCGCAATCGTATTCCGACCATCACGTAACACCTCATATTCATTAAGTCCAAGATTCGCAACCGTCAATCCATGTTCTTCGTTACGAACATCCACAAATGCCTGCTGGTGCTGGGAATTATCAGGGTTTGTCCACTCTTCTGAAGGCTGATTGGATCGTGTAGCCACTTCAAAAATGGAATCAACATGGTGCACATCTGTTTGAATAGCTGTTGGAAATAATGCGCGAAGTCGATGATCTTTTGCCTGGTTATTAAAGCTTGCTTCCACATTAATCCCTTTACTATTCTTTTCTAATGTAACGATAGTTGTAATCTTAAATGGAATGTTTTCCTCAGATCGTCCAGACTTCCTACCTTTAAATCCGACAAGCTCTTTTTGCTCCTGTTCAAGCAATTCAGAGGCGCTTTTCGGAATTTCCCATTCGTGGGTAATTTCATATGCTGCTTGATAGGCGGTGTCCTCCACCACTTTCACATTCGCGATAACATCTTTTGTTGTAAGTGTTTTTTGATCATGTGACTGTTTGTACATATACTCATTGCCAATATCACCACTATCCTCATAAACACCTAACTCTTCAAAAGTTCTTCCATTCCCTTTATTCGTTACAGTCAAGGAACCATTCTCATTAATATTTACATGCAAAAAGTCGTTTTCTAATTGGTTTTCGCCAGGAATCAAGGAATCCTGTTTCTGACTTGAGCTGGATTGAACTAAGGCAAATGTCTTGTAACCCATCGCCGGAACTTGCTGTGCCTCAAATGTAAGACGGACCCTTCTAGCCATGTATGGTTGACGGAACTTTTCTTCCGGTAAGTCATAGTCAAAGGCTATCCCTAGATCTTCAACTGTAACGCTATATTCTGCTCCTGCCTTGTCCACGACGATTCTCTCTCCAAGCGGGAATTGTTTAAGTTCTTGCTTTTTGACCCCTTCTGAAAAGTAATCACGTCGTACATCAAGTGTAATGGAGACCGTGCCTGTACGTTCCCATCCCGTTGTATTATAGACAGTAAAGGCTAGTGCATCTTCGCCCCATTTCTCAAATCCGGTCGTATTAATTTTATTGGAAAGGGCTTCAAGGCTCTCATCAATAACAGCTTCGGCTACATGCTTACTCTTTTCAAAACGAGTTACCATTTCCCGATGTACTTCATCTACACTACAGCCGCAAATGCTGTCATGCGGGTGGTTTTGCATTAACGTTTTCCATGCATATTCCAAAAGATGGTGATTGTATTCCTCGCCATTTAAGTAAGCAAATGTCGCTAATGGTTCTGCTACTTTTTCTAATAATGCTTGGCCTAGCTGGTTCATTTGCTTAATATAAACACGGGCTGAAGCAGTGTTGACGAGCGTTCCCCATCCGTCTGTTTGCTGACTTCGCAGCTCCCCATCAATCACCTTTAAATCATCCGGGAGAGAGGCGGTTAGATTTTCAACATATTTATTAAAATTAGAATGGGTAAACGAAATTTCTGGATAGAGCTTCTTCGCCGTTTCAATTGCTTCAGGCAAGTCTATTTGGATTGGCTGATGATCACAGCCATTCATCATAAGCATATGAGGAGATGCCGCATACTTTTCTAAGGAAGAAAGATGCTGCTCCCAATATTGCTTTGCTTCCTTTTCATCTACTGGTACTTCATTGCCGTTACAATACCAGTTGGCAAACAGGATGCCCAAGACAGAAGAACCGTCTGGTGAACGCCAAAGCATTTCCGAATATGGGGATTCATATTGCTCTGCATCGCTAACCATGTTATTAAATCCTGTAGGTTTTACCCCACGCCCAAAGACAGCGTTGTTAATGCCTGCCTGGCTTAAAATTTGTGGTCCCTGTCCCATATTTCCGAATGAATCAGGGAAATAGCCAACCTTGGAAATCCCGCCCCATTGTAATGCATCCTTCATTCCGTACTGTAAATTACGTATGTTCGCTTCACTACTTGTCAAAAACTCGTCCTGTAAAATATACCAAGGACCAATATGAAGCCTTCCTTCACGAATGTACTTTTCTAACTTTTCTCTCCTATCAGGACGGACCTGTAAATAATCGTCGAGGATAATCGTCTGCCCGTCCAAATGGAAGCTTTTAAATTCTGGGTCCTTTTCCAATGTATCGAGTAAGCGATCCATCAGCTTGATTAATAAAACATGATGTTTCTCGTAAGGTAAATACCACTCTCTATCCCAATGCGTATGAGAAATAATATGGATATGCTTTTGATCTGTCACGTGTAACCCTCCAAGGTGATTCACTATTTTATTGATTCATTGTCAAAACGATTGCAGGTCTCCTCCACAATAAGTAAATCGTCATGACATCAACCTGCATCCTTCTTTCTATCTTTACTTGGCAAATTCGACCAGGAATGTTTTTATTTCATAAGGTGTAACCTGAACATTAATTGAAGGGTCCTGGACTACCTCACCAATCGGTTTTTCCATTAAATCGCATTCTTGCCAGGAGACGATGTTCAAATCACTGGAAAGCTCCACAGTGGAACGATTTCCTTCAAATTCGTGAAGACGCAATACCGTTTTATCACTGTACTCAGCCTTCTTCACTGCGTCGATCATGATATTCTCCTTTGAACAATGAACCAATGATAATTGATCCAGTCTTGCATTCCCTTGCTTAAAGGTTAAGGCATTATTCAATGACCACGCTTCTTTCACCGTGCCGCCTTCTTTCCAACTTCCCTCATGCGGAAGGACGGAATAGGTGAATCGGTGTTCTCCCAAATCCGCCCAAGGGTCTGGATGGATCGGTGATTTTAATAGGGATAACCGCATCAGGTTGTCTTTAATGTCGTAACCATACTTACAATCATTAAGAATACTTACACCATATGCTCCTTCAGATAAATCTGCCCATTGGTGACCAACACTTTCGAAACGAGCATAGTCCCAGCTTGTATTCCAGTGAGTTGGCCGTTTTACATTTCCATATTGAATATCATAGGTAGCTTCTGTTGAGCGGATATCAACAGGGAATGCTACTTTCAATAATCGCTGCCGCTCCTGCCAGTCTACATGGGTGTCAAAATCAATTCGCCGGCTGTTCGCATATACAGTCATGTCTTGTGTAATTACTGATTTGCCATATTTCCAGACAAACCGGATGGACGCTTGTAAGCTCCCAACTTCCAGAACTTCTACAGACTGAAGCTCTGTAATTTCTTCCATCTTTTGTTGGTAAAAAATATCAATATCCCACGCGTCAAACATAAGTGGTTTATCTTCAAACACCTGTAGCACATTCCCTCTCGTATTTTCAGCAAGTACTTCACGACCATGTTCTAAATCTGTAATACTTGTCAGCTGGCCGTTCTCATTCCATGTCAGGTCATAAAACGGCGTTTGGATGCGATTCGCTTCTAGAGTGAAAGCTTCTTTCGCCTCTTGCTTTGTTTTAGTAGATTTGAATTCAATCTGCTTGTACCCCATAGCTGGGAGAGATTCAACCCGTATATAACAGCCCTCATCTGTAGATTGTGTTTCGAACTCTTTACCGTCCGCATCGACCCAGCTTCCTGAAGCAGTATGTCCTGGGATGAACACGAGATCATTACGCTCCCAAGAGGCAGAATTGAAAACCGTCCACACAGAGTCTTGCGCTTGTACAAGAGATGTTGCAGCATTGTCCCATACTTCCTCGCCTAATTCCTTCGCCTGTTTATATTCTTGTCTGGCATCATCATACACTTCTTTAATGGATGATCCCGGGATAATATCATGGAATTGGTTGCGTAAAATCGTCTTCCACCCATCTGTCAATTTAGCTAATGGGTAGTTTTCGAATGCGCTTTGCTCGACACTATCCAGCACACTTAACCATTCGCTTTCCCTGTAAAGCAATTCCAGTTTTCGGTTCATTCGCTTCATAAAGCTTTGCGACGTATAGGTGCCACGGTGGAATTCCAGATACAACTCCCCATCCCATGTATGCACATATTCGTTTGTTTCATCTATCGTCTTATGTAACTTATTAAAATAGTTACCTGCTGTGGACGGTTTCACATTTGGCAAACCAGGAATCTTATCCATTTTGCGTCGCATTTCAAGCATTTCCCGGTTTACACCACCTCCACCATCGCCATATCCATAGGACAGCAATAAGTCCTGGTTAATGTTTTTATCCTTGTAGGCATCCCACGATTCTTTTACTACCTGTGGCGTCATAAATCCATTATATGTGTAGTAACGGGACTCAGGCCAAGGCTCTGTTGTGGTAATAAAATGTGTTAAAATCTCACTACCATCAATGCCTCGCCAGTTAAAGGTATCGTGCGGCATACGGTTGAACTGACTCCAGCTGATTTTCGTCGTCATAAACGTCTTAATACCAGACTTTTTCAAGATTTGTGGTAAAGCCCAGCTATACCCAAATACATCGGGCAGCCATAAGTACTCGCTTTCTTTACCAAATTCATCCCGGATAAATTTTGACCCTAACAATAGTTGACGAACAAGCGACTCACCTGACGGAATATTACAATCCGCCTCCAGCCACATGCCCCCATCTACTTCCCAGGTACCTTCGGAAATTTTCTTCTTCATTTTTTCATAGATTTCCGGGTAATCTTCTTTTATATATTCATAGAGCTGTGGTTGACTTTGTAGGAAAACATACTCCGGGTATTGCTCCATCAGACGAAGCACCGTTGAAAAAGAACGTGCTGACTTTTCACGTGTATGTTTTAATCGCCAGAGCCACGCTACATCGATGTGTGTATGTCCAATACTATGGAAGGTCACAGCATGATTTTTCTCCATGGAATCGAGTTGTTCTTGCAAATAACTTCCTGCGCGGTAGACAGATTCATAGAATTCTTCTGAGCCTGGGTTTAACCAGCTAATGAAATTCATAGATTGATTAAGCGCTTGAAGTAAGGCATGCTTTTCAGGCTGATTATCTTCTAATACAAATACTGTTTCCATGACAGCCTTAGCATTGTAATAGAAATCGTCAACCTGCTCATCAAGCCATGCCAGTTCGGCATATTTTAGTTTGTATTCCTGAATAACTGGCTTTCCACCACCTTCAAGACCTGTCCATAATCTAAAATCTAGAGAAATGTCATTTCCAGCAGAGCTTCCGGAAAGAAACACTTCTTTGTGATTAGAATCTACTCCTTGGTATGGTTGCCCGTTTAAAAATAATAGAGATTCAAACCCTGAATTATTCCCTCCACCTGTGTTTCCAAAGTCAAAAAGGCCAACAATCTTTTTATCAGCCCAGCTTGTTGGAATCGTCACATTTGTAGAGATCCATGCATATACATCTCGTCCACGCCAGTGTTCACCAATTGCGATAGTAGGAGAATTACCATCAGGTTTTGGCGGATATGTACCAATTTCTCCCTCTTCATCTTCAACAAACGACCATTTCGATAATGAGATAGTGTCGCGATATCGATAGGAAGACAGTTCATTTATTCTTGCTTTCAGCTTTTCTTCTGTGAGAAACATGCCCTAACGTCACCTCTTAAATTGTTTAGTTTGAAGGCCCGTATGAGTTTATCCCACTAAGGGATCATACGAGCCTTCATTTTGTTTTCAATTAATGGTTTTTAACTCTCTGACCAACGATCGTAAGCAGCTTGATGCACTTCAACATATTCGTCGATATTCATATTTTGAATTGTTTCTACATACGAATCCCAGTTAGATAATGGTTCTACACCTGTGATGAATTTTGCTTCCATTTGCTCAACATAGGATGTCAGGTCAACCTCTATAGAGTTAATTTGCTTTTGTTCCTCAGCTGTTAAGTAAACAAGTGGGAATGGAACCTCTCCATAAGGAACAATTTTTTCATTCGTTTCCGAATCGATAAATTCCTCAAATTCGGACTTTGGCTTCCCTTCAATTGGTCCACTAACGGTAGGTGCAGGAATGCCGTAATCAGGTGTGATTGATCCACGATAGTCTTCCGAGCTATCATAGCCTTCTGGCGTATCTAAATAAACTCTTTCTCCATCTTGATCTTCCCACAGTAGGCCTTCAGGACCTTCATTTAAGAATGTAAAGCCTTCTTTCGAATAGAAGTAGTCAACCCAGCGAATAGATGCTTCCGGGTTCGGATTCTCACTTGTGATAGAGAATGCACCTCTGTTAATCCCTGGATTAAGTGGAATGATTACTTCTTCAGATACCGGACTTGTCAACGGCTGGAACATTGGATTATTAAGTGCTTCTTCTTCAGATTCACCTGTTGTAAAGAAGGAGAACCAGTCAGGGAATATACCTAAGCGATTATCCTGTCCTTTTGCCTTTTTCTGTTCATCTGATTGAGAGAATGTTTCTGGATCTAGCAATTCTTCTTCATAAAGTTTATTCATGTAAGTTAGGTATTCTTTATAGTTGTCTGTGGTCGGAGTATATCTTACTTCCCCATCATTCTCTTCTATCCCCCATTCCTTCATGCCAAACGCAGCTAGGAACCATGCACGGGAACTATTCATTTTTACATCGAGTAATGGGATTTCATCTGCTTCTCCATTACCATTCGGATCTTCTGTTTTAAAACGAACCATCAAGTCGTAAAATTCCTCTGTTGTTTTAGGTAGCTCTTCCACACCAAGTGCATCTAGCCACTGTCCGTTAAACCATAGTGGTCCTTTATACCAATAAGATGAAGAACCTTCAGATATCTTTGGCAACGAATAAATATGGCCATCTATCGTTGTAATAGACTTTTTAATATCTGGATTTTCCTCTAGCATTTTTTTAATGTTGGGAGCATGTTCTTCGATCAAATCTTCTAATGGCAATAAGACGCCTTGCTCTCCGTAATCTACTTCCATAGCAGGTGTAAGGTTATTAGACCCTGCACCGTAGATAATATCGGCCACATCACCACTGGCAAATGCTAGGTTTAATTTTGTTTGAAAGTCGCTTAATGGAGGTGTAGTATACTCCATTTTAATATTTGTCATCTCTGAGTATTCCTTTAGCGTAGCCATGTCTTCCCATTCTGCTATGCCAGTACCAGGAGCCATGACAGATAACTCGATTTCTTCATCAACAATTGGAAAACCTTCCTCATTCACTTCCACATTTGCGGAGGCTGATTCCCCGCTACTTTCTTTGTCGGATTTACATGCTGCAAGGGTGAACACCGCTAATAGTGCTGTTAATAATAAGATAATGCCTCTTTTCATTATTGAATCCCCTTTCAAATTTTTGATCTAGTTAAGGTTTCGTCATCAGGCAGATTATTTGGAATGGATAACCACCTCCTTAAATATTTATATCTACTATCCTTTAAGTGAGCCAATCATAACACCCTTCACAAAGAATCTTTGTAAGAATGGATACACGATAATGACTGGTAATGTGGAAACAATCATAACGCCATATTTAATGATTGCTGCAAGCTGCTGTTTACTATGCAATGCTTCGGCCATACTTCCACTCATATTGGAGTTTTGTGACGCCATTTCTTGAAGAACAAGTATTTCTCGTAACACAAGTTGAAGTGGGTACATATCTTTGTCCGATAAATAAATCAAGGCATTGAAGTATCCATTCCAGTGACCTACTCCGTAAAATAATGCCATAACAGCTATAATTGGAGCAGATAATGGTAAGATTATCTTCATAAACATTTTGAAGTTAGATGCCCCATCGATAATGGCAGCCTCTTCCAAGCCTTTTGGAATAGAGGATTGGAAAAACACACGAGCAATGACGATATTCCACACGGCTGCTGCATTCGGTAAAACCATCGCCCAGACTGTGTCGATAAGTCCCAAGCTTTTTACTACTAAGTATGTCGGAATGAGTCCACCACTAAAGAACATGGTGAGTACAAACATCCCAGTGAAGAAATTCCTTCCAAAAAAATCCTTTCTGGATAAAGCATAAGCTGCTGGTATCGTTACTGCCAGGTTGATTAGTGTACCGAAAGCAGTATAAAAAATTGTATTAAGATACCCTCGCCAGATGGCATCGTTTTGAAAGATCATTTGGTATCCTTCAAATGTAATATCCTTTGGTAATAACCACATTTCCCCTGAATTTACCGCTGCTGGGTTACTGATCGATGCACTGATAATATAAATAAGTGGATATAAAACGATCAGCAGAGCGGTAGTAAGAAAAAGGAAAATAAACACTTTAAATACCTTATCTTTGTTTGTCTCCTTTATAGCTGTACTCATAGCCTTACAATCCTCCTTACCATAGACTTGTCTCACTGGTCTTTTTCGCTATTTGATTAACTGTAATTAATAAGATGGCGTTAATCACGGCGTTGAATAGACCAACCGCTGCTGCAAAGCTATACTGTGCATCCAACAAACCAGCTTGATACACGAATGTCGCGATTACATTGGATGATTCCAAGTTAAGCGGGTTTTGAAGCAATAATATTTTTTCGAAGCCCATTGCCATGATATTCCCTACGTTCATGATTAGTAGAATAACCATTGTCGGGACAATTGCGGGTATGTTGATGTGCCAAATCCGCTGAAAACGGGAAGCTCCATCAACGATTGCTGCTTCATGGTGTTGCGGATCCACTCCAGCTAGTGCAGCAAGGTAAATAATCGTTCCCCAACCTGTACTCTGCCAGACGCCTGACATGACATATACCGTCTTAAACCAATCGGGATCACTCATAAAGGCAATTGGTTCAAACCCAACTAACTGAATAGCGTGGTTGATAATCCCTGTTGCTGGCGAAAGAAAAGCAATGATCATCCCGGCCATTACGACAACGGAAATGAAATGTGGTGCATAGGTTACAGTTTGGACCGTTCTCTTATACAGACCATCCTTCGCCTCATTTAGCGCTAATGCTAGAATGATAGGTAGTGGGAAACCTACAGCTAATTCGTAGACACTAATTCCTAATGTGTTTTTAATGAGATCCCAAAAGTAATAGGATTCAAAAAATCTAGTGAAATGTTCAAGACCAACCCATTCACTTCCCCAGATTCCCAGTGTCGGAACAAAATTCTTAAATGCAATTTGCACCCCATACATCGGAATATAGTGGAAAATTAAAAAGTATAGAAATGCTGGCAATATAAATATGTATAGCTGCCAATTTTGAAGAATTTTTTTGTTGGTTTTTTTCTTTGGTAATTTCTTCGGTGAACGAACTATTTTCTTGTTCTTTTTATTAGTATGAGTAGATTCAATTTCCGGCTCCCTGGATGTTGCTGTGCTTGTATTCATCGCTTGTCCCTCCTTCTCGTTTGTGTATGTTGTAACTGCTTACATGTTATTATTTTCTGAAATTATTCACAATATGTCATTTATGTTACGTCTTGTACGATAGTCACTTCACAAAGCGGAAAACGCTTACAATACAAAGCTTTTTTGTTACGGTACTATGTCAATTTTACGGACTATGTATTATTTACAATCGCTTTACAAAGCTCTTATTCTCGCAAAGTAAAAAAGAAAAAGAGACCAAGTCTCTCAACATGATCTCCTTCTTATTTCACCTATTTAGTTTGCGATACTGGCCTGGTGTTACGCCTACGATCTTCTTGAATTTTCGGGTGAAGTTAGCAACGTCCTTGTAGCCGACTTGAGCCACGATTTCCTTAATTGGAAGATCCGTTTCCTTCAATTGTTTCTTTACTTCATTTATTCGTAAATCCTGTACATATTGGGTGAACGTAACACCAGTTTGTTCTTTAATAAATCGACTAAGATTGGAAACAGACAACTTTACGTCAATGGCTATGCTCTCTAAGGAAAGTTCATATAAGTTGTAGTTGGCATTTATATACTCCAGAATATCGTTCCCCATCTTGTCATTACGACATTCTTTTTTACTATCCATTTCATCACATACGGCTACGATCAATGTGTGAAGTTCTTGATGTAACTGTTCGACTGAATTAAAATCAACAATTCGATTCATATCCTTCATATAATTTGTGGATCCCATCTCCGAAATTGTCTTAATCACCGTGTTAATAATATCGAAGCAAATACATTTTAGCACCTGGATGGAATGCTCCCTATTGACTAAGCTATGGAACATATTTTGTAGTGTTTCCGTCGCGACAGCCTTGTCTCCCTGTTTCAAACTTTGCACAAGCTTAATTTGTTCCTCCATCGGATATCCCAGAGATTGCTCTGAATGGGTACTAATTTCTTCGAAGAATATAAGGCTACCTTGAGGATTAGCGAATTTATAATCCATTGTTGCCACTGCCTCAATATAGGATCGATTGATTCGGGATTTTTGATCATACAACCCTCCCACCCCAATTGTTGGTGTATGGCTGGATGTTTCCTCTATATATTGCTGAATATGGGTCACCAATGATTTTCGTCTCTCATCAACATTCAGATCTTTACTGTTCATACTTACAACCAAAGCCATCGTATCTTCATGGAATAAATCAATTCCATGGGCAACAGCATTCTCTAAAATGATGTCTGATAAGCTACTAAAAACCTTTTCTCTTTCCTGCAAATTTGTTTCGCCAAACGTTCCTTTTTCAAAATACACCATGGCCACAAAATAATGTCCACTTTCCATTTGAATATTTAAGGAATGCAATAAAGAATCGATCTCCTGATTTTGGATATCTCCTTTTAAGAGTCTAACCAAAAACTGTTCTCTAGCAAAAGGCCGCTGTAAGTACATCGTCTTATTCAAGATTTGCTGGTCTTCAAATACATCTGTTATTGTTTTACGAATCGTCTCTAATTCATTCGTATCTTCTAAATCTGTATTTTTCCTGCCATCTCTTTTTGTGATTTCAAATAAGTTCCGTATCGGTTTGTATTGATTTTTCCCAAGTATGATTGCCAGTATAAATCCTATAATTAAGATGATAACTAAAATAGCGGAGATCAAGATCGTACTATTATCTAGCCTCTTAAAGAATTGATCGGTATCCATCAAGGTAATAAATTTCCATCCACTTAAGTTTGATTCAATGGAGACAAGCGAATAATCCTTATTATTTAACTCAACGGTTGAAACGCCTTGCTTCTCATAGGACAAGCCATCCAATTGTTCTGTCTTTATCGCGTCATCACTAATGACAGAAGATATCACTTGATTATCTTCATTTAAAATATATACATTCCCCTCTGATTCACCAGAAATATTCTTAATTAGATCAGCGATGGTATCCTCTTCAATGAAAAACATTACGGTACCAAATGGGTTTGGATTATTGGGTGCTATCGGAAATAAATAGGCAACCATATTCCCACGCTCTTCATTATTAATGACCATATTATCAACCGGTTTGATAAATGGGAGTTTGGTATGTAAATCACGTAAAAGTGTCTCTTTGTCCCAATCCTGAAAGCTATACTTTTTTTCCAGCATCGCATCAATGGAATAAGAGCCACCTGTAGAATAGATCTTTTCCTCATCATGAAAATAGACAAATAATTCTTCAATGATAGAGCTGTTTGCTTTGTATTTACCTAATTCATCAATTGCCTCTTTACTGTAATAACCATGATTCATCATATAAGGCGTTAATCGTTGGTCATAGGAAATTCTTGCCGCTAGTGTTTCTAACTCGCTCATGCGTTCATTCGTAATACGTTCAACCTGCTCCAACTTATTAATATTGGATTGTTCAATCTCCTGCCTGAGACTTGATACAGAATTATAATAAATGATCGTGCTCATTATTAAAAAAGGAACTAGAAATACAAGCAGATAGGAAATAATATATTTATATAAAAGCCGAGACCTAATCCTATCGCGCCACATCTGCCCACCCCCACCTTAATAGAATGTTAAACCGCTAGCTTGCCTTCTTTTCTTCTATTTGCACACAGGCACGATAGGCGAACCACATAATGGGTAATGCAATCATAGAAGCCCCTATAAAGAATAGGAGAACAGGCAGATAGCTAAATAGATAATATAAAAGCAGCATACTAATTGCGATAGCGATTGTTTCTAAAGGTCTTGCTAACGCAACAAAAAACGCCTGTTTAAAATATAGGAAAAACGTAAGATTATATCTAACGAACACAGGAAATAGGTAGATGGTTGTAATTGAATACAAAAACGTTACGAATAATAATAATAAATGTAATGGGAAGGATTCAATCATGTCTTTCGAAACATTCATATCGATATACAAAAAGGCCCCTAATCCCATAATAATAAGACCTAAGCCATTCGCTTTAAAAAATTGTGTTTTGTAGACCGAGTAAAAGTGCTGAAAGATTGGTATGTCAAAGTCATCATCAAACCACTTATGTAGTACGGAGAATAATCCAGCAGTTGCTGGGGATATGCCAAAGATCCCAAGACCTAGTACCGTGAAGATAATCCAGAGAAAGTGAAGGTACATCACTTTAGCTAACCAGTTGCCTAAATCATAAAACCACTTAAAAATCCCATTCATCGTTGTCATTGTTGTCACTTCCTTTTCTCGGGAAAACGCTTTCCAATTATTGCATTAAAAATTATGTACGAAAAAGTCTGAGAGGTCGAAGCTTTTTCACCCCCTACTTATCTCATGTAGTATCTATTATTCTTCTATTTTACCTAATTTTAATAGAATTTGTCGAATTTTTATGAATTTGTTTGTTTTTTTGTGTAAAGAGGATGAGGGGGAAAAAAATTTTAGTTGACGTTGCGGAAAAGACTTCTCTACTTGATGAGCATGTGGAAATGAATATATATATAAAGAGGAAGGGATAAAAGTACTTACGCAAAAGAGAAATCCGAAAGATTCGGCTTTGAAAAGCCGCTTCAGAAATATACTCCGCTCGTATGATATAGGTAACCTTATTTAAGGATCCCCACTTAGATAGTATGATGGGGGTAATCAGGTGGAGGGTGTCGGTAGCTTCGCTTGAAGTATAATCTTCGTCGGAAAGTTTGACACCTCCCCTTTATAGAATACTCGAATTAGCTGGATGGCACGTGTTGTCGAATATCTAACGAGCATGATTATCTATAAAGAAGTGGAGGATTCTCCTATCTGGTTAATTTTTCATACAGGCGGTGTTAGTATGCATTATCTAGGTATTGATATTGGTAAAAAGGAGCACGAAGCTGGTCTTATTGACAATATTGGTAAACCTATCGGTAAAAGTCTACGCTTCGCTAATTCTAAACGTGGTAGTGAGAAACTATTAACGTTTATAAACAACCATCAACTTACCATAGAAAATTGTGTTATTGGGCTAGAAGCCACAGGGCATTACTGGCTTTCTATATTCACATACCTAAACCAACTTGGTTTTAAAGTAACAGCATTTAACCCCTTAAGATCGGACGCTTTACGGAACTTCTTCATTCGTAAGACGAAAACAGACGCACGAGATGCTTTTCTTATCGCACAGGTTATACGTATCGATATGCCTGATGCCACGCCTTTTTTAGAAGAGGATTTACTTCAATTAAAACAATTAGAAAGGCTACGTTATTCTCTCGTTGACCAAAGTTCAGATATTAAGCGCAAGATTATAGCTCTTTTGGACCAAGTCTTCCCAGAATATGAAGATATGTTTTCAGAAGTTTTTGGCACTTCTTCTTCAGAATTGCTTAAGCATTATCCTATGCCTGAAGATATTCAGGCTATTGATACAGAAACATTGGCTAAGTTTCTAAATAATGCGAGTAAGAATTCATATGGAGAGCGTAGAGCCCATGAAAAAGCAACTAAAAT
>NZ_JAIFZM010000006.1 GCF_022095695.1 Oceanobacillus jordanicus | reverse complement strand
AGGTGTAACCTTTTTTCATTGTTACTTAATCGCGATTTCCGCGTTTTTGGTAATTCCCTTTACGGTTGTTTCTTCCACCTTGGTTGCGGCCACCGCCACCTTGGTTGCGTTTCCCGTAGAAACGTTTGTTATTCGAACGACGATCATTTGAACTCTGTGCTTTTTTAACACTGATAGGAGCGACTGATGAAATACGTACTGGTGTATCACGTCTTTCCTTCGTCATAAGTTTCAGTGCTGCAGCTATAACTGACATCGAATCATGTTCTTGTAACAATGTGTTAGCTGCTTCATGATATGTTTTCAGGTCTTTTTCTTCAATTGTTTTTAAGATATTTTCAACAGTAACCTGCTGTTGCCCTTTTTGAGCATCATGATTAGTCGGTGGAGTCAGACGTTTCATTTTGCTTTTGGTAGTTTTTTCAATTAATTGCAGGTGCGACATCTCTCTCGGTGTAACGAAGGAGATAGCTTCACCTGTTCTACCTGCACGCCCTGTACGTCCAATTCTGTGGACATAGCTTTCAGGATCCTGTGGAATGTCAAAGTTATATACATGGGTAACACCAGAGATATCTAGTCCACGTGCTGCTACATCTGTTGCAACAAGCACATCTACACGTCCACCTTTGAACTTGTTCAATACGGACATACGTTTACCTTGTGTTAAGTCACCATGGATTCCCTCAGCACGATAACCTCTTGCCTGTAATCCTTCTGTGATTTCGTCCACGCGTTTTTTTGTACGACTAAACACAATAGCTAACTCAGGTGCGTTGATATCTAAATGATTGTTTAGTGTATCGAACTTAAATTTCTCAGGTATTTCGATAAAGAATTGATCAATGTTCTCTACAGTCATTTCTTTAGCTTTTACTTTAACTTCTTTTGGATCGTTCATTAAGTTTGTTGCAATATCACGGATTTCTTTCGGCATTGTAGCTGAGAAAAGCAATGTTTGTCTTTCTTCAGGTATACCTTTCAAAATATCACGGATATCATCAATGAAGCCCATGTTAAGCATTTCATCTGCTTCATCCAAAATAGCAGTCTGTACCATATTAATACGGATCGTTTTTCTTCTCATATGGTCAAGCAGTCTACCTGGTGTCGCAACAACGATTTGCGGACCGTCTTTAAGCGCACGAATTTGTCTATCCATAGGGGATCCGCCATAAATAGCTAAAGCTCGTACTCCTTTAAATTTACTAAGACGATTTAGTTCCTCTGCTACCTGGATAGCTAATTCACGTGTTGGCGCTACTACTAGCCCTTGAATTTTGCGTTGTTTGGAATCAATTTTCTCGATCATTGGAATACCAAACGCTGCTGTTTTACCTGTACCTGTTTGGGCTTGTCCAATTACATCGTTCCCTTGCATTGCAAGTGGAATGGTCTCCGCCTGTATTGGTGTTGCTTCTTCAAAACCCATTTTTTCTAATGCTTTCATGATAGGACTGGAAATGCCTATTTCATTAAATGTTGTCACCTATTCCTCTACTCCTTTTTCTTTAAAAATTTATTCGTCAAAGAGGCCTTGGATTTTTCTTATACTTTAGTTTGAAAATAATCTACCCGCATTTTTAAAACAGCAAACGTTCCAATCTCACTGCGACGGCTATATGAAGGAAATTTCTCACATTATATTTTAAATTCGATTTAAAAGTATCATTAATTTTATACTTTCCCTAAAGTACAAAAAAGGCATCACCAATTTCTGGTAAGAGGCCTCACTCGAAAACTCATGCAAATACAATCATAACATATTATTTATCATGATACTAATTTGCAGATGTGATTTTTTACAAGGACCGTGGTAGAATAATTAGAACATAAAGAAAAGCTTGTCATGTAAGTACTCTTAATAAGTTAGGGAGGGTTAAGATGCGTCTTCCCCCATTCAACCCATATGCCGCCGTGGTAATCGGTGTCATTTCTGTTTCGACATCAGCTGTATTGGTTAAATTGGCAGATCAAGCACCAGCTGCAATCATTGCAAACTATCGCCTTTTGTTTGCCGTCATAATTATGAGTCCCGTCGTTTTATTAAAGTACCGAAATGAATTTCGAAATGTCGAGAAGCGTGATTGGCTCTTTTCCATACTGGCAGGCATCTTTCTCGCTCTCCATTTTATTTTGTGGTTTGAGTCGCTTAACTATACCTCTGTAGCAAGTTCTGTAGTGCTAGTGACGTTACAGCCAATATTTGCTTTTCTCGGGACCTATTTCTTTTTTAAAGAAAGATTCTCTCCAGGAGCGGTTATCAGTATGCTCATCGCCCTGCTCGGAAGTTTCATTATTAGCTGGGGTGATTTTCAAATAAGTGGCATGGCTTTGCTTGGCGATATTCTCGCATTATTTGGGGCTATCACTGTAACCGTGTACTTTTTATTTGGGCAACGTGTCAGAAGAAACGTTTCCTTAATGACTTACACCTTTCTTGTCTATGGGGCTAGCTCCATAACACTGTTACTTTATAATCTCGCGGTTCAGAACCCCTTTTTCGGATACCCTGCCAACCACTGGGGTTTATTTCTTGCCTTGGCCATTGTACCAACATTCTTCGGCCATACCCTATTTAATTGGGCGTTAAAGTGGTTGAGCACTTCTACTATTTCAATGGGCATTGTGTTCGAACCAGTTGGGGCAACTATTTTGGCCTATTTATTACTTGATGAAAAGGTGACAGGCTCTCAATTACTAGGAGGGACCATCGTTATCTTTGGATTATTTCTATTTATATTAAGTACGTCAAGGAAATCTTCTGTGACAATCGCACAAAAAGAGCGTAAATAACCTCTTATGTGAGTATAAATCATAGAAACCAACTGCTATAATTGCAGTACTTTACTTTTAAGAAACGGGTGATCTCATGAACGTTCAATTAATGACTGACGGAGGAGCGGATATTCCACAACGCCTCCATGACAACCTGGATCTAATCATTGTTCCCCTTTATTTACACTTTTCCGATGGACAATATAAAACGGGCACAGAATTGGATATTAATGATTTTTATAGAAAAATTAAAGAAGACCATGAGCTCCCACGCTCTGCTGCCCCTAGTCCACATGACTTTTATGAGGCATATAAGCAAGTCGACCCAGAACAGCCCATATTAATGCTAAGCCTCTCCAAAGGTCTAAGCAGTACCTATGATAATGCAGTGGCTGGTAAAGATTTGCTGCTCGAAGAAGAACCACTGCGAAAAATAGAGGTAATAAACACGAAGACCGCCTCCTGTGGTATATCTCTACTTTTACATGAAGCTAAAGTAAAGCTTGAGGAAGGCTATAGCATTTCAGAGTTAACAAGGCATCTGGAAGAACGAGTAGAACAGACCACTACCTTATTTATATTAAAAACTTTAGATAACCTGGTATTAGGTGGAAGGCTGGATAAAGTAAAAGGAACCATTGCTAAAACGCTTAATATAAAATTATTAATGAAAGCAAGTGAAGAAGGATCCATTGAAGTTTCAGAAAAAGTCCGTGGTGACAAAAAATCGATTCGTCGATTTATTGAGCAAATCGGGGAGTATACTAAAACGGTGGAGAACAAGGTTATTTCGATGACACATTGCAAAGCAGAAAGTCGTGCCAAAAGTGTATTAGAGGATATCCGAAATGCTCATCCATTTAAAGATGCTTATTTGACAGAAGCCGGCCCACTTATTTCCACATACGGTGGTGAAGGAGCGCTGGTTATTTCCTTCTTTAAGGATAAATAAGACCGATTAGAAAAACGCATTCGCTCGTCTTTTAGCCGAAGGTAGACGTTTTTCTTATACTTGGAACATTAAAATTTTAACTGCATTGTAATTGCCTTCCTAGCTAAGATTTTATACTTTCCTGATGTAAAATAATAAACGAGGCAGATGGCTGTCTCGTTTTTCTTTTGTCTTTTATTTGATTAGAAACTGAAGTACCATACTATTCAAGGTCTCTCTATCGTCTCCTAGACAAATAAGGTGTCGGGAGCGTTCAAAAAACACTACCTCTTTCCTTTCTGAGGTGATTTCTTTATCTAGATAATAAGCAGTTTTATATGGAACCATCCCATCCATCTGACCTTGGGCAATGAGGACTTCGGATTCAACTTTTTTTAAGTATCCTCTGGTAAACTTAACTAATTTCAAGAACTCCAAGTTTGCTTTAAATGGGACCCGTCCTAATTTGTTACGGTAGTGGTTATATAACTTGTTACTCCCTAACTTTCCTCTTACGCCATCTGCAACAAACCCACCTGCATCCACGGCAATTTGCTTGAAAGATAAATATTTCCCTGCGGGAGCCAGTAGGACAAGCTTGTCTACTTTATACTTGGCAGCCAGATAAGCAGAAATCATGCCACCCATTGAAAACCCGATCACATAAATACGTTCGTACTTTTCCATTAAACCCTTTAGTGCTTCTTCTGCTGCGCTTATCCAGTTCTTGTGAGATTTTCCTTTTAAATCAAGCTGCCTTCCATGTCCTGGAAGTGTTGGCACTTCAATATGCCAATCGGTATGTTCATGCAAGTAATTTACTAATGGCTCTACTTCATAAGGTCCCCCAGTATATCCATGTATGACTAAACATCCTATCATAAAAATTCTCCTCTTTTTTCCGCATCTACCCTTCTTTTACCCTTAATAATACAAAGTATTACCGTTTTTTTTATAAAACGAATTTTACTAATTCCTTCTGTTCATTTATTTTCCAACGATCTTTTTAGAGAAAGGACAATTTTTATACTGGCTACCTAAAAAGCTTCATTACGCTTCCAAACTGTTTTACAATTGGGGATACTTGGTGATAAGTATTGGCAATTTGGCCAACCGTGGACAGTACTTTATCAAGGTCCAGTTGCGTTTCCCCTTTTTGGGAAAATCCGTTGATATTGTTCCCTGTTTCTACACTTGATGGTTGTTGCGTGTTTACTGAATAGTTTGGTTGCATATACTCCGGCCAGTTTGCAGGTTGCTGTGGTTTCGAAAAAAATTCATATGGTGTTTGAAACTGGTTTGGTTGGAATGCTGCGTTAGTTGGTGGAATAGAATAAGATGATTGGTGTGGTGGTTGGTTGAATGGTTGGTAGGATTGTTCATTTATTCCATTATTAAAATTGGGATGATAGTAATTACTATACTGATCGTAAGGCCGATGATACATCTTTACATACCTCCCTTTCATGTTGACTGGTATATATTATGCATCAGGATCAGCATCTGTGTTCAACAGATAGTTTTTATCAAGCACGCCTAACATGAGGTTTAGCTTTTCTTCTTGGTATCCAAGAATCAGATTGTTCTCGTCCCCGATAAACGTCGCAGGAGTGCCATAAATGCCATGCTTCTGCATCTCCTTCTTGTTTTCTGGGTGTTTTGTAACATTTTTCACCTCGTAGGGCACATTTTTCCTATTCAAAAGTTGTAATACCCGCTCACAATCTTCATTATCTTCGCTTATATAGATCCATACATTGTTTTTACTCATGATGATACCTCCGCAAGTATTTAGGTAATTCCTTTTTCCTATACCCCTTATATTAAAATTGAAACCTCTTTGTAATATCAATGTAACATTTAGTAAATCATGATGTCCTTTTTATGTTTTATTATGTGAAGAGGACAAAAGGATACAGAGGTTCTAGGCTGTTTTTAGGATAAAAAACCCACCACTCAATTTTAAAGTGGCGGGTTTTGATTACAATCGGCTTATTATAATACGTTGGCTACTTCTTTGTTGCCACTCACAACTTCATATACTTTTCCATTGGCTTCTTTTTTAGTTAAAAGGTGTACAATTACGGCTGCAACATCTTCTCTCGGAACTTTACCAAATTCTGTTCCACTTTCCTGAAGGTTCACTTTTCCTTCTCCAGGGTCGTCTGTTAAAGCACCTGGCCTAACAATCGTATAATTAAGATTTGTGGATTTCAGATATTCATCTGCACGGTGCTTCGCATACAGATAAAATTTCCCATCAGAAGCTTCTTTTGGCTGATCAGCTCCCATGGAACTTAGAAGAACAAAGCGCTCTACACCGTTCTTCCTCGCAAGATCTGCAGCTTCGATTGCTCCTTCCTGATCAATGATAATGGTTTTATCAGGACCTGTATTTGGCCCAGAACCAGCAGCAAAAATGACTGCATCTATTTTGTGAAAGGCTTTTTCAAAATCACTTTCCAGATCAGCTAAAACTGTTTCCACGCCTAAATCTTTAAAGTAATCGATCTGTTCTTCTTTTCGTATCATAGCGACTGGCTCTAGTTCTTTTGTATTCTTTATATTTTTTACGATGTTTTTCCCTACATCCCCATTTGCTCCGATAACTAATACACGCATTTATAATGCCTCCTTGTATAAAGTGAAACTACAATCAGTGGGGGGCTCGTTCTTCCCCACTGATTGTTAGTTGAACGAATCGGGGTGTTAGCGTCCGTTTACTCCCACTAAAAACTTTTTGGTTTCACTACATGTTTTGAAGTGGGAGTCTTACGGACGGTTGCACCGGGATAAAGTCATATAATGGTATGTATCCTAAATAAAAAGAAGCAAAACATATATTGGATGTTTTGCTTCAGCTAATAATCTATTCCATCTCATTTTTCCCGAGCTTTTTTAAAATGTTAACTGCAAATACTTTTTCGTCTTCGTCTAAGACAGACATAATTTCTTTAATTTTGTCCCAATGGCCTGGGAAGATTCTACTTAATAATTCCGCACCCTTTTCTTCGATGACAGCAAATGTTACCCGTCTGTCAGCAGGGTTAGGTTTGCGCTTTAAATATCCCTTTCTTTCTAATTTGTTTACAACATACGTAATACTACCACTGGTTAAAAGAATTTTTTCACCAATTTTTTGGAGTGGCTGCTCTCCTTTATGGTATAAAAGCTCTAGAACAGCAAAGTCAGTTAGATTTAGACCCCTTGACTGGATATCTTTCTCTACCTGCTCCATTACTGACCGATAAGACTTTGCCAATACGACAAAGAGCTTTAAGGATAAGTCTTGTTTTTTTTCATCTAATTGTTGTGATGTATGCACCCGTGATTCCCACTTTCTAATTAACCCATTATCATTATCTTATTATATTGATCGGCTGAATAGAAAGATTTTTAAATAGTATTTACTCCTTGGCCTGAATCATCTGTATATGCTTAGGGAGAACACGGATGTTAGCCGGTGTTTTCGTAGAGATTTCTCCATCCATATCTATCTCTTTTGCGGATCCTGTACTAACTTTTATTTCCTTTGCCTGGAAATGTGTTAATTCTTCTAGTGCTTCCTTATTTAATTCGGCGTTGTTCATAGAAAGAAGCTCCCTAAAGGACGCAAGGCTGGAGTTTTTAATAATAAGGACATCCAACAGGCCATCAGTAGGATCAATCGTTAAAATGGGAAGTTGGCGCGTTCCTATAAAAGTGCCGTTGAGTACGAGAATCCCGACTGCCTCTCCTTCATAAACTTCCCCTTCCGCTTTCATCTTGTACGTAAATTGTTCCGATTTACTAACTGTTTTAAGAGTACTCATAAAATAACTGAGAACCCCTAGTGACTTTTTCTGTTGTTCATCAATATTTTTGGACGTCTCTGCAACCATTCCAATTCCCCAAAAGTTTAAGAAATATGTATCATCTGATTGGGCTACATCAACATCTACCACCGTTCCATCTACTATAGCTTCCGCGGCACTTGCTAAATTTTGCGGTAATTGAAGCATTCTACTAAAGTCATTAGATGTTCCACCAGGCAACACAGCAACGATTGGGCTATTAGGCAGTGGGGCAAGGGCATTAATACAGCAATGTAACGTACCATCCCCTCCTAAAATAATGAGTAAATCAACTTGATCAGAATATGTTTTGCATGTTTCTGTAACTTCTTCTATAGAGGCTGTTTGCAAGACGATGAGCTCTTTAATACCTTGCGAGAGAATAGGAAGTGTATCTCTAAGCTTTTGTTCTATATCTCCTTTGCCCGCATTTCCGTTATATAGTAACAATGCCTTACTGAATTTCGGCATGACGATCAACTCCTCTTGTACGTTATTGTATTTATTTCCTTCTTCAGGTCAAAAGAAACCTCACCTTGTCGCAATATAGTAACCTAGTATTTTATTATCTATTACTATTCTACAATTACTTTGTAAAAATTACGTAAAATTATAAAAATAGTCTAGCATTTTCGACCTATTTGGTATTTAATATAATAGTAAGATATATTAAGAAATAACAGGAGGGTCAAGATGAAAAAACTTTATAGTCTATTACTTGTGCTGGCGCTTGCACTATTCTTAGCAGCATGCGGAAGCTCTGATGATTCAGACTCAAGCAATGCGGAAGGTGATAACAGCAGCGAGAGTAGCGAAGACAGCAACGAGAGCAGTGGGGATACCCCAGATACACTTGTAATGGGATTTGTTCCTTCACAGGATTCTGACACAATTGCTGATACTGTAGAACCTCTAGCAGACCGTCTAGGTGAAGAATTGGGAATTGAAGTAAAAGGACAAGTAATGACGAACTACAATGCACTAGTTGAAGCAATGGGTGCAAACCAAGTACAAATCGGTTTTATCCCTGCTTTTGGATATGTTCTTGCAAATGAGCAATATGATGTTGAAGTAATCTTAAAATCTATTAGATACGGTTCTGGTACATATAAAGCACAATATCTTGTAAGATCTGATTCTGGTATAGAGTCACTTGCTGATCTTGAAGGAAAAGTTTGGGCATACGGTGATAAGAGTTCTACATCTGGCTACTTGTTCCCGGCAAGCCAATTAATGAAAGAATTTGACTACGCATCAGCTCCAGAACTTGAAAGTGGATTCTTCAGCGGTACTGTACAATCTGGTGGCCATGATAACTCAGCCCTTGCTGTATATAATGGCGAAGCAGATGTAGCGACAACATTTGATGATGTGCGTACAGAGCTTGAAGAAGAATATCCTGACGTGATGGATAAGTTAACTGTTCTTGGTTACACAGATGAAATTCCAAACGATACAATTTCCGTAACGAGAAATTTAGACGATGAACTTGTTCAAAAAATTAAGGATGCTTTCATGTCATTTAACGATGATGAAGAAATGATTAAAATTATGAACGATGTCTACAATTGGGATGGAATTGACGAAGCTTCAGACGAAGAATATGAAGTAGTTAAAGAAACATATCAGGAATTCAAAGACAATATCGAGCTTTAAAAGTTAATAAACATAACTGAATTGGAAAAGGGGGAGCTTAATCTCTCCCTTTTTTCCTAGTTTCAGACAAAACTAAGGCTGTAATGGAGGAAGTACATATAATGATTCAATTTAAGGATGTCGGTCTTGTTTACCCTAACGGTACAGAAGGACTAAAAAATGTAAATGTAACCATCAATGATGGAGAATTTGTCGTTATAGTAGGCTTATCAGGTGCTGGTAAGTCAACCTTTATCCGTAGTATTAATCGTCTGGTCACCCCAACTAAAGGCTCGCTATTAGTTGATAATGAAGATATTCTTTCATATCGAAGTGGAGAATTGCGTAAACTGCGTACAAAAGTAGGTATGATCTTTCAGAATTATAATTTGGTAAAGCGTAGCAATGTGCTTAAGAACGTACTCGCGGGACGTCTTGGACACACAGGAACATTGCGTTCAATTTTAAACCTTTATAAAAAAGAAGATGTTGGACTCGCCTACGAGAGTCTGCAGCGGGTGAATATTTCAGAGAAAATTTACAATCGCGCTGACGAACTAAGTGGCGGGCAACAACAGCGTGTCAGTATAGCGCGTGTACTCACACAAAAACCAGGCTATATACTGGCAGATGAGCCTGTGGCTTCTTTAGATCCACCAACATCACATCAGGTAATGTCCTATTTAAAAAAGATTAACAAAGAGGATAACATCACTACCATCGTAAACCTTCATTTCATCGATATGGCAATGGAATATGCAGACCGCATTATTGGAATGCGTGCAGGCGAAGTAGTATTTGATGGACCAGTTTCTGAAGTGAATGAAAAGACTTTTGAAGAAATTTATGGCCGTTCGATACGTGAGGATGACTTGCGTGGGGGGGCGGATGAATCGTGACCAACCAATCAAAGGATGTAGTGAAAGGTAAAACACCTTCATTGTATCCTGTTAAGACAAAAGCACAAGTTTCCATTATTTTTATCGTAATTTTGGGATTTTACTTTTTTAGTATGTTTTGGACCCAACGTGAAATGGTTGGCGGTTTTGGAGACTCACTTGGCAATATGTTTACGGTTATAGGGAAATTTTTCCCACCTAATTTAAGTGTCATTCCCGCTATTTTGGAGCCAATGGCACAAACGATCCAAATGGCAATCGTCGCGACGACTTGCGCTGCGATTCTAACCGTTCCTTTAGCCCTTATGTCTGCCCAAAACATCACCACATTTAAACCATTATATTATGCAACACGAACGTTGATGAATATTTTACGTACGATACCAGATCTCGTCCTAGCAGTAATTTTCGTTGGGTTGTTTGGTATTGGAGTACTACCTGGGATTTTAGCACTTTTCATTTTCTCATTAGGAATTCTCGCTAAGCTTATTAGTGAGACCATTGAATCTGTCGATATGAATCCATTAGAAGCAATGCGGGCTTCAGGAGGTAACGTCTTCCAAGTTATCTTCTTTGGACTGGTTCCACAGGTGCTTCCGCAATTCACATCATTTGTGCTTTATGTTTTTGAAATAAACATACGTGCCTCTGTCGTTCTTGGACTGGTTGGAGCTGGAGGGATTGGACTTGTTTTAAACCAACAACTCGGTTTCTACAACTACCAAAATGCGATGGCAATTATTGTTTTAATCTTTGTCGTTGTCATTGTCATTGAATATATCAGCAACAAGCTAAGGGAGGCACTAATTTAATGAAATCCTACACACTACCTCCAAAGCCAGAAAAATCGTTGTTTAAAAAATTAAAAGCTATTCTTATAGTAGTCATTCTTGCTGCGATCTATGTATGGACTTTTCTTGGGATTGACATTGACTGGGCAAGAGCAATAGACCGTATTGCAAACAACTTTGCGCGTGTTATACCAAACTTATTTAGTCCGGATTGGTCAGCAACAGCTGACGTTTCTTTAAGCATACTGGAAACTGTTTTAATTGCGTTTGCCGGTTCTTTAATGGCCGCGATACTTGCTATCCCATTAGGCTTCTTAGCTGCACAAAACATGACAGGAAGCCGAATTCTTACCACGATAGGAAAATGGATCTTGTCAGCAGTACGTGCTTTCCCGGATATTATTCTAGCTATCCTGTTTGTAGTAGCAGTAGGACCCAATGCATTTGCCGGGGTTTTAGCTATCGCCATTGGTTCAACAGGTATGCTCGGTAAGCTCTACTCAGAAGTCATTGAATCGATTGATATGAAAGTTGTCGAAGCAATGGAAGCGAACGGAGCGAATAAGATTCAAATACTCTTCTATGCGGTCATTCCGCAGATTATACCGGAATTTCTTTCCTATGCGATTTACCGTTTTGAAGTTGACATCCGTGCCTCTTCCATCCTCGGTATCGTAGGTGCTGGCGGTATTGGTACAATGATTATTTTCGCTGCGAATAACCGTAATTGGAATGAAATGGGTCTAATTCTTCTCGCAATAATTATTGTTGTAACAATCATCGACTTTATATCTGCCCGTATACGTCGTAAAATCGTATAATAAAGGGTGATACGTATGTCATGTCCCGCAGGTATAGCCTGTGGGACTTTCCTTATGTCTCAGGACACTAATCACCAGGAGCCATGACCCTATGTAGAAAGGATGCATTACTTTGAAAAAACACGAAGAAGCTTCACTCACACTATTATATACAAGTGACGTGCATGGAAATGCCATGCCACTCTCATACGCTACAAATGAGCACTCTGATAGCGGGCTAGCTAAGTATGCCACTGCTGTTAAACAGGTACGAAAGGAAAAAGACTATGTTCTCGTGCTTGATAATGGCGATTTAATCCAGGGAACACCATTTATGACCCATTATGTTAAGCAGCATAGGCATACTGAAAATCCAATGATCACGATTATGAACCAAATCGGGATTGATGGTGCAGTAATTGGAAATCACGAGTTCAATTTTGGCAGTGATGTATTATCTGATGCTGTGGAACAATCTCATTTCCCTTGGCTCTCAGCTAATATCGTCGATACCGTCACAAATGAGCCGAAATATGGCCCTGCTTATATTATGAAAACATTACCGAACGGTATTAAAGTTGCTATTACCGGAGTAACTACTCATTACATTCCAAACTGGGAATCACCGGAGCATATAGAGGGTCTGTATTTTGCAGATGCCTATGAAACGTTAAAAAAATGGACAACTTATATTCGTCAAACAGAAGAGCCAGATATTCTTATCGCTTCCTATCATGGAGGATTTGAACGTGATCTAGAGACCGGACATGAAACAGAAGCCCTTACAGGGGAAAACCAAGGATACAGAATGTGTGACATAGAGGGAATTGATGTCCTGCTGACTGGCCACCAGCATCGAAAGCTTACTGGAAAAGTAAATGATGTGCTTGTAATCCAGCCAGGTAATAATGGAACGTTATATGGAGAAATAAACCTTTCCTTGTCTAACGCCTCAGGAAAGTGGATAATCACAGAAAAAGAAGCCCACCTTCGTGATCTCACCTCCGTCCCTGCCGATAACGAGGCTTTACAAGCAATAGAGGCTTTGGAAGCTTCGACTCAAAATTGGCTAGATGAACCAATCGGTTTTATTAAAGGTGATATGATAATTCGTGATCCATTCCAAGTGCGAATTGCCAAGCACCCCTTCATTGAATTCATACAGAAGGTACAAATGGAGGAAAGCGGTGTTGATATCTCTGTTACTTCATTACTTAATAACACATCTAAAGGCTTTTCATCTTCTGTCACAATGCGGGATGTCGTATCTAACTATATGTATCCAAATACGCTTGTAGTGCTCGAGCTTACAGGAGAAGACATAAAGAAGGCCTTAGAAAAGAGTGCAGAGTATTTCACGCTAATTGATGGAGATATTGCTGTTAACCCTGCGTTTGAAACTCCTAAGCCACAACATTATAACTATGATATGTGGGAAGGTATCCAGTACTCTATCTCAGTAAATGAGCCTGTAGGAAATAGAGTTAAAGACATTTCCTATCATGGCAAACCAATAGCTTATGACGAAAGCTATCATGTTGTACTTAATAACTATCGAGCCACTGGTGGGGGTAATTATGATATGTTTAAAGAAAAGCCTGTAGTAAGAGAAATCCAAAAGGATGCTGTGGAAATTATTCGTTCTTATTTTGAACGACACAAAACCGTAAAAGCTACCGCTACCCCTAATTTTGAAGTGAAAGCGAAGTAATGATAACGCAGAAAGCAAAAAGGCGGGCTATATGCCCGCTTTTCACCTTTCATACTAGTCATCATCATCTTCTGTATCGATATCCATTTCAAGAATGTCGCCTGTTACAGCATCAATGTCAAAATCCGCTTCCTTTTTATCTTTAACCAACTCTATTTCATATACAACTCTTCCATCATCTTCATCAAGTTCTACTTCGCGAACTTCCCCATCAAATTCCTTTTTAGCAATGTCTGTAGCTTTCTTTTCGCTAATTAAGTCATCTGTCTTAGCGACTGTATTTTCTTTCTCATTGTCATCAAAATCATCATCTGCGTCTACCGCTTCTGACGTTTCTTTTAGTACCTCTCCTGTATCTGCATCGAGCTTAAGATCGGTTTCCGTATCCCCATCTCTCACTTCGACCTCATATACTTTCTTTGTTCCCTCTTTATCAAGCTCTAGTTCGGTAATAGTCCCCGGATATTGTTCCGACACCATTTGTTGGATATTATCTGTGTTTAACTTCGTTTCTTTAGCGTCTGCACTTGAATGGTAAACACCAAGTCCCAATACTGTTGCACCTACCATTGAACCGATTATCAAACCTAATTTTTTATTCATCATCTTTGTTCCTCCTTTTTATTGATACTTATATAATAGCCGCCTCCCATGAAAAGACAGTGTGGATAACATTAGAATTTGATGAGAAAAAATCAAAAGCTCAAAGCACACGTTTTTTAGGAAGGCCGTTTAAGAACCTCCCCGGGATCCTATAAACCCATCAAAAAAAGCTGCCACCCAGCAGCTTTGCACAAATTAGTCATCATCGACTTCGATATTTTGATAAAGGATCTCCCCTGTAAAAGCATCGATCTCTAATTCCGCTTCTTCGTTTCCATTAATAATTTTAATTTCATAAAGATACCTGCCATCATCTTCATCCAATTCAGCTTCATCAATTCTACCAGGGAAACGTTCTAATGCAATTTCTTTCGCTTCACTCAAACTGACGGTCACGTCCTCTTCAGTATGCTTCGTTTCTCCCTCTTCATCGTCTTCTTGGCCTTTTTCACTGCCATTGTCTTGCTCTTCAGTCGTTGCATTATCAGATCCCTTGCCTGGATCTGTATATTTATTTGCATCTGCATTGGTTTCTGTACGTTTTTCCGTCATCTCTAGTCCTTTTACTTCGCCTGTGTTTGCATCAACCTTAATTATATATTTATTTCCCTCATGATCTACAACAGCTTCATAAAAGCCTTCCTTTTCATTCAGCTGTGGTTCACTCACTTTTCCAGGATATTGGGTCGTGATCACCTGCTTTATGTCTTTCTTTGAGTAGTCATGGCTTGCAGAACTGGCAAAAGAATGATAAATCCCAAATCCAATCAGCACTAGCACAACAAGCCCAACTGTCATCATAACAGTCTTTTTTTTCATCGGACTCTCCTCCCAACTACTTTGAGTGTAATAGCTCATACTTTGAAAAATTGGTGAGTAAGATTAGAATTCAATGAGAAAGTGGCAGGGTAAGTAAAAAACTTGTCCCTTTACCTAGTTTACTACTAACCGTGAGTTCTCCATGATGAGCCTCCGTGATGGATTTTGCTATTGCCAGGCCTAGACCTGTTCCACCCGTATCTCTATTCCTCGCCTTATCTACCCGGTAAAAGCGATCAAATATCCGGCTTTGATCCTTCTGGCTTATTCCTTTTCCGTAATCCTTTACTTTAAGGTCGATTACCGTATCTCTACCTGATAACTCCACTTCAATCTCTCCTTGACTATACTTCAAAGCGTTATCTATTAATATATAAACAACCTGTTGTAGTTGATCAGGTAGTCCTTGAACAATACATTCTTCACTTTCCTGTTTGAATTGGATTTCTCGATCATAAGCTTTTTGAAAGGTTAGGACAGTCTGTTCCACAAGCGGAGTTAGATTCACGTTTTCTTTCTCCCTATCCTGCTTATTTTTAGCTAATGAAAGCATCTGCTCCACTAGCTTTTGCATTCGATCTGCCTCAGAATCAATTGCTTCTAATGATTCCTTAACAAGCTCCTGATCTCCGGTTCCCCTCCGCTTTAATAATTGGGCATAGCTTTTCACAATCGAAATTGGAGTTTTTAATTCGTGCGAGGCATCCGAGACAAAGACTTCCTGTTTTTCATAGGATTCTTTTAGGAAATCAATCATTTCGTTAAAGGTCATTTCCATTTCGTATAATTCATCCTTTGAACGAGATTCCACATATATTTTTTTCCAGGATGTTTGTTGCATATTCTCGCGCATTGCATAGATTAGTGCCTTGATCGGTTTCAATAAAAACCTGCTGAGTACGTTTCCAGCAATAATTATAGGAATAAGCATAATAATTGAAGCTGCCATTAAAACAAAAAATAGTGTTTGCATTGTCTCTTCAAGAGGGGTTAACTGACTAGAAACCTCTATTGTAACGACCTCATTTGCATGGCTTCCATTACTCCAAATGATGGGCTTTGAAATCACTGCGACGTCTGGGGCATCTTCAGGAGAGATGATTTCCTGTTTCTCCGTCTCCATAAAAACAGGGTCACGAAAGGTATAGGTATCATTTAACTCGGTAAGAAATGTCGTCCCCTGTTGATCAATGACCCGTATCATCCCGTTCTGCGGTAAATATGCTTTCATAAATTCATTGGTAGCAGTTGCTGGATCATTGTTTACCGCCTCTATAATGGTGGAGGTTTGTTCAGCTAATTGCTCTAGTTGGCTGTCTGTGGAAATCTTATAGAAAAGGAAATAGATCGCTGTGTTAACAAGTAAAACAAGAAGAAGGATGAAAATACTGGAAAACAATTGAATTTTTGTCCGAAGCTTCATTTGGACCGATCCTTTACCGTATAGCCAACGCCCCGAACTGTCTGGATATAAGCCTCGTCATAGCCTTTATCTATTTTTTGTCTAAGGTAACGAATATAAACATCGACTACATTTGTATCTCCATAGTAATCAAATCCCCATACTTGCTCGATAAGTTGCTCTCTTGTTAACACGATGTTTTTATTTTTTAGAAGACAAACAAGTAAGTCAAATTCACGTGGTGTTAAATCAATACTCATTTCCTGTCGCTTCACTTCTCTACTCCCCATATTCACAGTAAGATCACCGACTTTAAGTAACTCTCCGCTATTGTTTTGGCTTATTGTAGTTCGTAAATGTACTCGGATACGGGCAAGTAATTCCTCAATCTGGAAGGGTTTTGTAATATAGTCATTTGCACCGATATCAAGACCGCTAACTTTATCGTGTACTTCATCTCTAGCCGTTAACAGAATAATCGGCATCGTCTCTCCTGACTTCCGCACTTTTCGTAATACTTCTAACCCGCTCAGTTTTGGCAGCATGATATCAAGTAAGACCAAGTCCCATCGCTCTTCCTCAATCTTTTCTAATGCTTCCTTTCCATCCGTAGCAATTCCTGTTACATAGTCTTCATACTCCAGCTCTAGCTGGAGCACTCTGCTTAGCTTTTGTTCATCTTCTACAATTAAGATTTTAGGCTGCGTCATTGCTTTCACCAGCTTTCAAGTTGGATTCTAGAAAAAGGGCTGTTATATCCTCTGTCTATTTTGTCTTAGCGTAAATACATGTATTCCGTAGTTCCTCGCCATCCACCGCTTTATCCTCACTATTTAATATTCCTTCCAACTGAAAGTGAAGTCTCTCTGGAACAGCACTACTCTGCTTATTTAGTTCATCACAGCGTATTTCTATACGATTAGCTTGCAGCTCCTGGAAGGCAAAATCCGTAAGGGCACTTACCGCCTCCGTCATATATCCATTGCCGCAATATCTCGTGTCTAACCAATAACCTATTTCAAACTTCCGAATATCCCAGTTCGGACGATGGTAGCCAGTTGATCCAATTAACGTATTGGTGTCCTTTAAAAAGATGTGCATCCGCATGTCTTCACGTTTGAGGAAATTAATATGCGCCTCTCTAACATTAATTTCTGTTTCCTCTAAAGTCTGTTCCCCTTGAGCAAACGGCAACCATTTTTTTAGCTCAGGTTTACTTGCCTGGATTGCTTCAAAAACGCTCTGCCCATCCCCTGGCTGAGGTATTCTGATCAGGAGTCTTTCTGTTGTTATTTCCTGTGGAAAATCAATAAGCAATGGATGTTTATTCAAGAAGTCCCTCTCCCTTACAAATGAAGTTTTTTCTATTATACTAGATTTATGAAAATTAGAAACATATAAAGTAAAACTTCAATTAGTGGGGGTTTTCATTCTTCCCCCACTAATTGTTAGTTGAACGAATCAGGGTGCTAACGGCCGTTTATTCCCACTAAAAACTAACTGACTGTTTCACCTCATGTTTTAAAAGGGAGTCTTACGGACGGTTGCACCGGGATAAAGGAGGAACTACCTTGTTAGCCATCGACCATATTGTCATTACAGCCCATGATCCAAAGAAAGCCGCAGAGGAATTTGGAGCAAAACACGGAGTAACCGTAGTAAAAGGAGGAGAACACGAACAGTGGGGAACACATAATTATCTCAGCTATTTTGCTAATAACTGCTATCTCGAATGGATCGGTTTATTTGATAAGCAACTCGCCTCCCAATCTAACAACCCACTTATCAAGCAGGTAGTTAAAGCATTGGGGGAAAACGAGGAAAAACCAATACAGTATGCTTTACGTACGGAAGATATGGAACAATTTGAAGCGGATTTTAAAAGGGATGAGATCCCCTATCATGGCCCAGTTAATGCTGGAAGAACAAAGCCAGATGGAACGGCGCTTTCTTGGAAAATGCTCTTCCCTGAGCCTGCTGCCAAACTTCCCTTTCTAATCGAATGGGAAAGTACAAATATACCAGCTGATACGGTATTAGTTAATGAAAAGGAACTTACTCAATTGGAAATTCCATCCCATTATCAAGCAGATGTAGAGAAGGCATTACATCTATCTATATCTAATCATCAATACCAGGCAAAAAACGGGAAAGTTCTATTTCACAGTGAGAAAGCAATCCATTTTACTTTGGATTAATTCTTTGAAGAAAAAAAACGACCAGGCAGTATAAACTGCGGGTCGTTTCATTTTAGCCTAACCTAATTGCTGATGCAAAAACTCCGTAACAGACTCTGGTGATTTTGTATAAGCACTATGCTGATGGGCCTTTTTTTCTCCGTTTTGGAAAATAAGAATACTCGGAATACCCATTACTTCATATTGTTGGGCAATACCTTTTATCTCATCACTGTTAACTTGATACCACTTATAATTATTGAACTCCTCCATCACATCTCCGATGAACATGTCCATTCGTTTGCAATCTGGGCACCAATCTGCAAAAAACTTTACAATGACTGGTTCTTCACTTTGAATAATTTCATTAAATTGCTCTTCTGTTGCCAGATGCTCCATTATATTTCACTCCTTCATAATACATACTTTCAGTATAACGCGTTTTAAGATACTTGTCCTATTGTGTGCTTTCGTCCTTGTACTCCACTCTTCCAAGTATATAAGCCGCAAAAAGACCAGCTGCAAATGTCACAACACTTAGGAGGAATAAAGGCGTTGTGGCAGGTACTCCTGGAAATACTACAAAGATCGAACCTATCACAAGCCCGATAATCAATGCAAAGGTACCTGTCCGAAAACGAGTAAGAAAGTAATTAATAATTTTACTCATAAACACTAGGCCAATAACAATTCCCACCCCTGTTACGGCGATAATATCGAAATGGAGATTGCTAATTGCTCCAATAACGGTTGGATACACACCTAATATAAGGAGCATAAAGGAACCACTAATTCCTGGCAAAATCATCGCACTGCTTGCGATAAAACCAGAAAAGAATAACAAGATATACGTTTTTGTATCCATAGTAGTTATGACTGCTGCCTCTCCGGCATTAAGGAAAATCATGGACCCAACTACAATCACACCCACTAGTAGCAGTAATATGTGGCTCCCTTTAAACTTCTGTTTCGCCTCTGCCTTATGAAACAAATAAGGCAGAATCCCAATTATTAATCCCAGAAAAAAGAACTGTGTTGGCCCTGGATAATGTTCAAACAACCACTCTATTAATTTTGCTAACAGCAATATTGCAGCTGCTACACCTATCCCCAGCGGAATTAAAAAGCCAAGTTGTTTTTTCCAGTCTCTACTCATCAAACCATTAATTGCAGCAATTAATCTGTCATAAATACCAAGTAGAACTGCTATTGTTCCCCCACTTACCCCTGGGATCACATCACTTGCTCCCATCATCATGCCTCGATATATGTTTTTCCACTCCATTTTTAAATCTCCCTTTTGCGTTTCAATTTTCTACATAAAATCATCATATCAAATAAGACTTGCAATTTATAGAAAAAGTTTTATACTTAAGGTAAGCTACTTTGTTAAACAAGGTAGTTATTATTTTAACCTCTATATTGTTATACAAGGTAGGTGGTAAATTGTCATTACGCAGTCAATTATTAAAAGGGATTCTGGAAGGTTGTATTCTTTCCATCATAAACATACAGCCAGCCTATGGCTATGAGCTATCCGTTAAGCTCCAGCAATTTGGCTTGTCTGATGTAAGTGAGGGTTCTATCTATCCAATACTGCTTCGTTTACAAAAAGAAAAACTCATCATTGGCGAAATGCGGGCATCGGAGTCAGGCCCCAAGCGAAAGTACTATAAACTTACAGAAAAAGGACAGGAAGCATTACAATTATTTACCCATCATTGGACATTAATTAAGGGTCCTGTAGACAATATTATTGAGCAAGGGGGAAAAACAGATGGAAGCAACTGAAATTATTGAGCTAAACAATGAAAAACGCACTAGACTAACAGAGCATAATTTAAAGTATTATGAAGACATGCTCCTTTATATCCGTTTGAACGGCAATAAATCTGAACAGCAAACAGAAGAAGTCTTGTTGGAAATGCTTGAGCATCTCTTACAAGCACAAGAGGAAGGAAAAACAGCTGAAGAAGTGTTTGGTGATGATCCTAAGGCGTATTGCAAAGAGGTTGTAGAAGAAATTCCAACGGAGAAGCGGAAGAATCAGGCATCCTTAATCATGATGGTAATCCTGCAATTTCTCGGCTTTTTTGCTGGCTCTTATGGAATTTTAGGCACTGCGCTCCATTATTTCTTTGATATTGGTAGTGCGCTAACGACTTTCTCCATCGGATCTGGACTTGTAATATTGGGTATTGACCTGCTACTGCTCGGGGCTTTTATTTTGGCAATTTTAAAATGGATTAAGCAATCTACCTTCTCCAAAAAGGAGATAAAAAGTTGGGTGGAATTTTTACAGGTATGGGCTATTAGCACTGCTTTTATCGGGCTCATTGTCGTCATCCATTTTGTCATGCCGTCATTTGGTAAGGAAGTTAGCATTCCAACATACTATTTAGCAATTTTGGGCGTGATATTCTACGTTTTGTCTTTTCTTATGAGAAGAAAACAAAACTTTTAAACGAGCAAGTACAAAGTAAAAACTGATCGGTTAGGTAGAGCCCCTGAAGTTATAGTGATATCTAGCTTCAGGGGGTAATCACCATTCAAACCCGCTCGTCTTTTGCAGACTTAAGCCCCCTCAAGCGTATAATGTATCGTTCAGAGGGGGCGTCTCGTTTTTATTCTTCAATAAACTGCAATTCTGGCATCCATTGTGAAAGATGGGCTTTTATAGCTTCATAAGCATTCGAAGCTCCTGCAAGCTCCTTATTAGTTAAATCGAACATCGGCAATACTTGGTAATCCTTAAAATCGGTATAGCTCATAAATGTTGGTAAGAATGCTGGTTCTTCCACTGTGACTTGAGCATCATCACCCTGACTGGTTTTTCTTATAGAAAACTGCAGCATTCCTCCAATTCGCTGGTAATATTCCTGCTGAGAGGATAAGAAGTTCCCCAGCGAATAGGCAACCAAAGTTTGCTTTCCATTTTCCCCTGTTAGCCATTCTACTGGCTGTAATACATGGGGATGGTGACCAATGATGACATCCGCGCCAAGGTCTGCAGTGTACTGTGCTAATTCCTTTTGCTCCTCATTTGGCATGCGTTCATTCTCTGTACCAAAATGGAGACTGACTATAACAGCATCTGCCTTTTCTTTTGCTACCGCCATATCTTCCGCGATTTTCTCCCTATCTATCCTGTTTACAAGGTAATCCTGGCCCACAGGTGTGGGAATACCGTTTGTCCCATAAGTATAAGAAAGGTAAGCAAGGGAAATACCTTCTTCGGTTTCCTGCACGCGAATATGCTTTTGGTCTTCTTCATCTTTATAAGCACCCGTGTACATCATATCGATCGTTTCCCAATGCTCTATTGCTCGCTGAATTGCTTCTTCTCCACGATCCAATGTATGATTATTGGCAAGCGTTACAGCATCGACGCCAACCGCTTTTAATGCATCTCCAACCTCAAAAGGACTGTTAAATTGCGGGTATGTGGACAGGCCAAGTGCTTCCCCACCGATCATCGTTTCCTGGTTTGCAATTGAGACTGTAGGAGCTTGTAAATATTGCTTTACTTGGTGAAGCATCGGTGTAAAATCATAACCACCTTCCGTCTGTGCATCCCGATATACTGGTTCATGGATCAGCATATCCCCAATTGCTGCTACCGTAATACTTGTCTCCATTTTTATATTTTGCTTTTTTTGAATAGCCGAATTATAAGCTATATGATCTTCTGCTGTTTGAACCGACTCTATATTCTGCCCAGCACAACTGACTAGGACTAATAACATCAAAAGCATGATAGGAAAAATACTTATTACTTTATACTTCATTTATTCACCTCTATTAAAATTAAATCCCTCCTTCCCTAGTATACTATTTTTCGGATCTGCTGTACGGAAATCTAGCATTTTTCAGCGTATTTTGTAACATGATGCACATGTTAATAAAGTGCCTTTGCTGTGTTATTTAAAATGAATGTATCTGTTCTATTCTACCTTTCAAGCAAGTTTAGTTTGTTCATTTTCTCAACGCCCTGTTATGCTTTATGATAGCCTCTCAATAATCGTAGCATTCGCCATCCCCATACCTTCACAAACAGCAAGCAATCCGTACCTTCCTTCCATTAGTTCCAGCTCATGCATTAAGGAGACTAATAGTTTTGTTCCTGTAGCTCCTAATGGGTGGCCAAGCGCAATTGCCCCGCCATTCACATTCAATTTCCCAGGGTCTGCCCCCGTTTCCTCCAACCAGGCAAGTGGCACCGATGCAAAGGCTTCATTTACTTCGTAACGATCCATGTCCTCGATAGTCAGACCCGCCCGCTTTAGTACTTTATCTGTAGCAGCGATAGGCCCTGTCAGCATAAAGATAGGGTCAGATCCTACAACGGTGCGGGCAATAATACGTGCTTTAGCTTTGACTTCAAGTTCCTTCGCCTTATCAGCGGACATCAACAAGACAGCACTTGCCCCATCACTCATTTGGCTAGCATTCCCGGCAGTTATTTTTCCATTATCTTTGAATACTGGTTTTAGCTTAGCTAACGCTTCTCTTGTTGTATCTGCTCGAGGGCCTTCATCTATTTTAAACTTATTTATATCCCCATTACTTCCTGCTACTTCAACAGGTAAAATTTCCTTATTAAAATATCCTGACTCCATTGCGTTTAAAGCGTTTTCATGGCTTTGTAAAGAAAAGGAATCAAGTTGTTCTCTTGTGAAGTTCCAATGGTCAGCGATTTTTTCTGCAGATATCCCCTGGTTCACAATGTCATAGTTAGCAGTCAGACTACTACTAGGCTTTGTTTCTCCAATATTAGAAAACATTGGCGCTCGTGACATACTCTCTACACCACCAGCAATCACAACTTCCATGTCACCTGAGGCAATCGCTTGTGAAGCAAAGTGCACAGCCTGCTGACTTGAGCCACATTGTCTATCAATCGTAACACCAGGTACATGGATAGGAAATCCTGCCATTAAAGCAGCGGTACGGGCAATATTTCCTCCTTGCTCTTTTACCTGTGTGACACAACCTAAAATAACATCCTCTATTAAATCCTTGCTAAGGTTTGCTCTAGAAGTCACTTCACTCAACACAGCTGCTGCCAATTCATCAGATCTCACCTGGGCAAGTGAGCCATTTCTTCTTCCTACAGCAGTTCGGCACCCTGACACGATAACAACCTCTCTCATTCCTTTCCCTCCAATCTGTTATACGATTATTATATCTTCCTTACTCGAACTATGAAAGCAAATTTTCAAAACCATCTGAAATATCACGTAAGGCTAATCGGTAATTTTTGAATCTAGCTAAAACAGCAAGTATACTTAACCTAGAACAAAGAAAGGATGATCTTTTGTGGGACAAGTGATTAAAGGAAAAATAGCTTATATTACAGGTGCAGGCAGCGGTATCGGAAGGGCTACAGCACTCGAATTAGCACGTGAGGGAGTCCATGTTGGTTTAATTGCACGGACAAAGAGTAAACTCCATGAAGTAGCAGAAAAGGCTCAACTACATGGTGTAAAAACAAGTATCGCTGTTGCTGATATTTCAAACCAGGAAGAAGTGGATCTAGCTGTTTCTAAGCTTCAAAGAGAACTTGGTACAGCTGACATACTCCTTAACAATGCAGGGATTGGGGCCCACGGAAACATCCTGGAAATGGACCCAGAAACCTGGAAACACACTTTTGAAGTCAATGTCTTTGGGACCTATCATGTTACGCGAGCGGTGTTACCAGGCATGATAGAAAAAAATCAAGGAGACATTATCACCATTTCATCAAGTAATGGCTTAAAGGCAACAGCTGGTTCTACCTCCTATAGTGCTTCTAAATTTGCTATCCAAGGGATGACAGAAGCCTTAATGCAAGAGGTAAGGCGCCATAATATTCGTGTCTTTACTTTGAATCCAAGTCTTGTCGCAACAGAACTTGCCTTTGGTGACAAACTGGATGAACAAAACAAGGAAAAATATATGCAGCCAGAAGATCTAGCGGAATACATGGTGTCCCAGTTGAAATTACATCCTCGTATATTCATCAAACAATCCTTACAATGGGCGACAAACCCATTTTAAAACAAGCTTAAACAGATCCCAATAAGAGGACTCCAGTACTGTTTATTTTCACCAATGCTTCGGTAAGCCAATGCTCTCTAATATATAGATCGTATGTTTATATGTGTGTTTTCTAGGGAAAAGGTTAAAGATAACAATACTTCTAACGAAAGGATGCTAGAATGCGAAATTCACAATACCAACCAACAAAGGACAAACAGCTATCCGATGCACAAGAAGTGCGTTATGCGAAAGAATTTAAGCAAGCAGATATGGCTGGTGGCTACCGAAAGCCCCGCGTGAAAGAAGCGAAAAGAGAAAATCCAAATTTAAAGAAATAATTTCGAGACACCTTGCTGGGAGGCAAGGTGTTTTTTATGCATGACAACACAATAGCCTCGCTTATCTTTAACAAAATAAGTGAAACTATCATTATACTAATTCGTATTACTGTATAACAGAAGGAGGGATGGTTTGATGTCAAATGTAGCAATGGAGTTACAAGATGTCAGAAAATCAATTGGCAAAAAAGAAATTATTAAAGGACTAACTTTCTCCATTTATAAAGGAGAAGTTTTTGGCTTTATCGGACCAAACGGTGCAGGAAAAACAACTACCATCCGGATGATGGTCGGTTTAATGGAATTAAGTCATGGGGATGTTCTCATTCTTGGAAATAGTATAAAGCATGACTTCAAGAATGCCATTCGTGAAGTTGGTGCTATTGTAGAGAACCCTGAAATGTATCCATTTATGACAGGTTGGCAAAACCTAATGCACTATGCACGTATGATACCAGGCATTTCAAAAGAACGTGTACAAGAAGTAATTAAACTGGTGGGGCTTGAAAAACCAATAAAAGAGAAAGTTGGCAAATACTCTCTTGGTATGCGTCAGCGTTTAGGAATCGCACAAGCCTTGCTTCACAGCCCTTCCATTTTAATATTAGACGAGCCTACTAATGGGCTGGACCCAGCAGGAATTCGAGAGATTCGCCAGTACATAAGACGCCTAGCAGCAGAAGAAAATGTTGCAGTCATTATTTCCAGTCATTTACTTTCTGAAATTGAGTTAATGTGTGACAGGATTGGGATTATTAAAAATGGAGAACTGATCGCTACCCAGACTGTGCAGGATACAAATACAGCTGAAACTCAGGATATAATTCAGGTACAAATGCAAGTCTCCCCAATGAATCAGGCAGTTGATGTATTAAAAACAGATCATGCGCTTGAGGCTAAATCAGAGGGTGAGACACTTCTTTTCCAAACTGAAAAAGAAAAAATACCTGAGATTGTTCGCAGTTTTGTCCAAAATGATATAGCTATATACCAGGTAAATTCGTCAAAATCCAGCCTTGAGGATAAATTCTTTGACTTGATTGGAGAGAATACGATTGAATAATTTTTTTAAACTTGTTTACAATGAGCTATTCAAGATCTATATACGAAAATCCACGTGGGCAATGTACATAATCCTTGCTGGGATTATTATTGGCGTAGGTTTTTTGAGTAATATAGATGAATTGAGTTCTAAACAATACAGTGACGATAACTGGAGAGAAACCTTAGAAGAAGAAAACCAGGAACTTACAAAAGAAATGGAGGAAGCAGAAGAAGACGGTATTTTTTATGATATGAATTCTAATATAATTGCGGAAAATAATTATTATCTAGAAAATGATATTCAGCCAGATGGTTATGGCGCCATGCAATTTGTATTAGAAAATCAACTACTACTGTCTCTTGTTAGCTTGCTCACCATAATAATTGCAGCTGGGATTGTTGCTAATGAATTCCGTTGGGGAACAATAAAGCTATTGTTAATTCGTCCGATTACAAGGACCAAGGCATTGCTATCTAAATATGCTGCAGTAATCCTGTTTGCCTTTTTCACCTTGCTGTTTGTGCTGATATTCTCATACATTATTGGTTTAATTTTCTATGGGTTCGGGTCATTCAATCCTCATATGCTGGTAGACGATGGAAATGGACTTGCATACGTCTCCGTTATAAGCGAAATTGTTCCGGCATACGGCTTTAAGCTAGTAAACTTAGTTATGATGGCTACTTTTGCGTTTGCAATCTCAACAATATTCCGTAATAGTGCTCTTGCCATTGGGGTTGCCATATTCCTTATGATGGCAGCGAATCCGATTATGTTATATTTCTCTGATCGAGCATGGGCGAAGTTCATTTTATTTGCTAACACGGACTTAAGTCAATATACTGCTGGGAGCACGCCTTTCATGGAAGGCATGACACTCGGTTTTTCCATAACTGTGTTAATCGTTTATTATCTCCTATTTATGGCTCTATCTTGGGCATTCTTTACAATACGGGATATAGCCGGACAATAAAGTAAACTTCTTACGGACGGTTGCACCGGGGGTGAAAATTTTAATTCACTTTCCTTCAAGAAGTTTAAGTATTAGAATGAACCTATAGTATGTAATAATTTTCCTAAACTTTAGGGGTGTTATACGTGAAACGATATCTAACTGCTTTCTTTCTTGGTATTAGTGCCATTATTCTCATCATTGGACTACGTATTGATGTCCAGTGGAATGGGATTGTTTCCTGGGGGCTCTCTTTTATATGCCTATTATTTGCAGCATATTTCACCAAGTATATCCCAGACGAGAAGAAAAGTAGAAAACCTTAATATGGAAGGAGACTGCCTAATTGCAGTCTCCTTTTTTTATCTCAGTATGAAAAGTGGGAATTTATAGAAGTTCTAAGATTGTTAAGCTGGTTTATAAAATATCCTAGAGGGAAAAGAAATACAAAAAGGATTTTCAACGGGGGATGAAAGATGATGACAAGCATACCAACAAAAGAGCAAACTAACATGATTAGCTGTAATAGTGAATATGATGAACTTCAAAAGGTGGTAGTAGTACCTCCAGAACACATGAAGATCAAAGAAGCTATTAATGAAACACAACGCCACTTTCTAAAAGAAAACATTGATCAGTCTAGAGCTTTACGACAACACCAGCAATTTGTCAATGTGCTAAAGAAAGCAGGTATAGAAGTAATCAGCCTCCATCCCAGTCAAGATCTTAACGAACAGGTTTTCACAAGAGATATCGGCTTTACCATTGGTGATACATTATATGTTTCAAAAATGGAGGAAGCATTACGCAAACCCGAAAAAAGGGTTTTAATAAATTGGCTGGAAACAAACCAGTATAGCTATGAGGATATATTCTCCGATTCTATTGAAGGAGGAGACGTTCTGGTGGATGGACAGGATATTTGGGTTGGGAGGAGTAATCGCACCTCTGATGTGGCAATTCAAACACTAAAAGACCACTTACCGACCTACAACGTGATGCCAATTACATTGGATGATGAAATTCTTCATCTCGACTGTGTTCTAAATATTGTTAGCCCTGATACAGCATTAATTTATTCCAAGGCAGTTGACTCCGTTTCCCGCAAACGATTACGAAAGAAGTATCACTTAATAGAAGTGTCAGACGAAGAACAATTTAACATGGGTCCAAATGTGCTCTCGATTGGCGGAAACCAAGTTATCAGTCTTCCTGAAAATAAACAGGTCAATAAACAATTACGAGAAGCTGGATTCACAGTGCATGAAGTTCCCTTCTCAGAAATCATCAAATCCGGAGGCTCCTTTCGCTGCAGTACCTTACCACTCAAAAGAAAATAAATTAGATAAACTCGCATTCGCTCGTCCTTTAGTGAATGTGAAAGTTTTTCTTATACTTGGAACTTCAAAATTTTCACTACGTTGTCGCTGCTTCCTTGCTAAAATTTTATACATTCCTAACGAGGAAACAAAAAGACACACCGATATCAAATCGGTGTGTCTTTCTATAATGAATGTTTCTCTCTTAATGATGCTGGGGCAGACCTCACCATTCTCTCCAGGATAAACAATACTACTGTGATGTCATCAATGAAGCCCAGACCAAGTATAAAGTCGGGAATAATATCGAAGGGAAATAAAATATAGCCAAGCGCTATTCCTGCATATAAGAACTTCTTGCCCTTACCAACTTGATTGGTTAGGAAAAAGTCCCTGAGAAATGGAATAAACTTCTTAAATTGGAATATAAATTTAAATCGTTTAATAGAGCGAATCATTACTTCACCACCTCTGTATCCAGTTTTCCCTCTTCATACGTAAACCAATCCATTTAAATCTCGCCCACGTAAATGGCAGTTAATATGCCGTTTCCAGTGTAATCCCTAAACAAAACGAAACAGTGGGTGATTAAAGATATCCGCTTGAGCTCAATGGCCTATCATTTCATACAATTGGGTACTAAAAAAACAGTGGTAGAAAACAACCACTGTTTTTTAGTATCACTTTATCCTTCTGGCAAAATCAACGAACCGAAATCGGTCAGGACGATGTCTTGACTCTGTATATTGGAACAGACGGGCATCTTCCAAATAAATAAGACTTTTTATCACAACAACATTGCTAAAGCCTTCTAGATCCAAGAATACTTTATCTTCCTCTGTCGGTTCCTCTACTATAATTTCCTTTTGTGCAAAGCCAATCGTAAGCCCTATCTCTCCCTCAATATATTCGTAAATGGACTCCTCACATATATTGGCGGGAAGCTTTGGCACGATTTCCCCTACAAAATAATCTTTATCAAGAATGACACGAACACCATCGATTGTTCTTACTCGACAAACTTTCCAAGCATCTTCTTGTTCTTCTACTTCTAATAAGGAACGTACCTGGTCTGTTGCAGTAATGTATTCCAAGTTCACAACAGATGTCTTGGTATCCAACTGCAAATTGTTAGCAAGCTCTTTAAAGCTCGTAATCCCTGATACAGGGAAGCTAAGCTTCTTCCTGTCTATCACTATAGATCCCTTACCACGAATCTTCTGTATATATCCATTTTGTGCTAGTAGGTTTAATGCTTTACGAATCGTCTCCCTGGACGTATCGTAAGTTATTGTAAGTTCCTTTTCAGATGGAAGCATCGAAGCTGTTGGCCAAACGTTTGTTTGAATGTTTTTCACTAAATCATGGTAGATCGTTAAATACTTTTTTTGCATTGGATCCCCTCATTACTCCAAATAATATACGATAGACTCGTATGGACGAAGCCTAATGGCACCAAACTTATTCGCTGAATCAGGATAGTTAGAAAGAAGAATTTCTGGTTTTCCCTGCAGGCTAACTGAGAAGTTAGCTGGTTCAGCATAAAAATTACTAATCACAACAAGCTTTTTTCCTTCCCACGACCGGATATAAGCAAACACTTGCTGATGATCCTGCTGAAGAATCTGAAAATCTCCATTGGTAATGATATCATACTTTTTACGCAATGTAATAAGCTGCTTGTAATAATGGAAGGTTGATTTAGGGTCCGCTATTACTGTTTCAGCATTAATATCGGGATAGTTATCCGCTATTGGAATCCAAGGTGTACCTTTGGTGAATCCGCCATTCTCTGCTGCTGACCATTGCATCGGGGTGCGTGCATTATCTCTTGATTTCTGCTGTAAAATATCTAGTACTTCTTTTTCAGTCATTCCTTGTTGTTTAAGGTTGGTATATGCATTCAGTGACTCAACATCCCGATACTTTTCAATCGAGCTAAAGTTTGGGTTAGTCATCCCAATTTCTTCTCCCTGGAATATATAAGGTGTCCCTTGCATCATGTGTAGATTTGTCGCAAGCATCTTAGCCGACTCTACGTGGTAATGCTCGTCATCGCCAAAACGGGATACTACACGAGGTTGATCGTGGTTACACCAAAACAAGGCATTCCAGCCTCCTCCATCATGCATTCCCACTTGCCAATGGGTCAAAATTTCCTTAAGCTTACCAAAATCAAATGGAGCTTTTGTCCACTTTTCTCCGTTAGGATAGTCCACCTTCAAGTGGTGAAACTGGAAGGTCATATCTAATTCATCTCGGTTTGGGCGTGTATAAAGAATACAGTTTTCCAAAGTGGTAGATGACATTTCTCCCACAGTCATCATGTTATATGGTTTGAATACAGTCTGATTTATTTCGTTCAGGTATTCATGTATTCTAGGTCCATCCGTATAAAACCTTCTTCCATCTCCTACATCGTCATGAGGAAACTGCTGATTTTTGGATATTAAATTAATAACATCTAATCGGAATCCATCAATCCCTTTCTCAGCCCAAAAGCGAATGACCTTATAAACTTCCTCTCGAAGCGTTGGATTTTCCCAATTTAAATCTGCTTGTGTTTTATCAAAAAGATGCAGATAATACTGCTTTGATTGTGCATCATACTCCCATGCAGAACCACCAAACTTAGATTCCCAATTGTTAGGTGGACCTCCATCTGAAGCAGGGTCCTTCCAAATATAGAAATCCCGGTATGGGCTATCCTTTGAGGAAATAGCCTCTTGGAACCACTCATGCTCTGTTGAAGTATGATTGATAACCAAATCCATAATTAATTTCATCCCTCGGTTATGTGTTTCAGTTAAAAGTTCCTCAAAGTCAGCCATCGATCCGTAGAATGGTTCTATTTCATAATAATTACTGATATCATACCCATTATCCTTCTGTGGGGAACGATATACAGGTGTTAACCAAATCACATCAACCCCAAGTTCTTTTACATAATCCAATTTCTGAATGATACCTTGAATATCTCCGGTTCCACTTCCTGTCGTATCATGAAAGCTTTTTGGATATATTTCATAAACGGTAGCTTTTTTCCACCATTGTTCATCCATATACTCACCTCTGATGTCTAATATTTAATGTGTCTTTAATTTTTTCTTGGCAATCGCAAATGTAATGGTAAATGGTATAAGCAGTACTATGATAACACCAATACCAAATGCTCCCCAGCCGCCTGGGATGATAGAGAAAAATGCCGGTAAGCCACCTACACCGATAGATGAAGCAAGCACATTTTGGAAGGTGATGAATGCCCCCGCAATCGATGAACCGATTACTGCGGCAATAAACGGATATCTAAAACGTAAATTCACACCGAACATTGCCGGTTCAGTTACGCCCAACCATGCAGACAAACTAGAAGTACTTGCAAGGCCTTTAAGCTTATCGTCTTTTGCTGCTAGGAACATCGCAAATGCAGCTGCCCCCTGTGCTATATTAGACAATGCAAGGATCGGCCAAAGAAATGTTGATTCCGTACTACCGATTAATTGTAAATCTACAGCTAGGAAAGTGTGATGCATTCCCGTAATAACCATTGGGGCATAAAGCGCACCATACACCAATCCTCCAATGATTGCAAACTGATCAAATAGAGAAACCAGGCCGTCTGTAATCCAGTTCCCTATCGCAAATGTAATGGGCCCAATAATGATAAATGTAAGAAACCCAGAAATAAGTAAGGCTACTGGTGCAACAACTAAAAGTTGTAATGAATCCATTACACGTTTTTTCAAGAATAGTTCTATTTTAGCTAAAACCCATGATGCCAGCAGAACAGGAAGTACCTGGCCCTGATAACCGATTTTGTTTATTTCCAAACCAAACAAATTCCATGTTGGGACATTTCCTTCTTCCAACGCTGCACCATAATCCCAAGCATTGAGAAGTGCCGGATGAACTAAAATAAGTCCCAATACTACCCCCAGCAATTCACTTCCACCAAAACGTTTCATTGCTGACCACCCTATTAAAGCAGGCAGAAAGGTTAAGGCCGTATTTGCAATAATATTGATCATGTCTGCAATACCTGCCCATTGAGGGTACATTTCAATTACAGCTTGTTCACCAAAAATGCCCCCATTTGCAAGGATGTTATTAATCCCCATAAGTAAACCTGCAGTTACAATTGCCGGAAGGATTGGAATGAATATATCGGCCAATACTTTAATGCCACGCTGTAAAGGATTTTGTTTTCTTCCCCCAGCTTCTTTTACATCTTCCTTTGAAGCTTCTTGTATGCCCGTTTCGTCTACCATAGCACGATAGACCTTGTCCACTGTACCTTGACCAATAACGACTTGAAACTGGCCATTTGTAGTAAAAGAGCCTTTTACCAGGTCGATATTTTCCAATTCATCGTGATTAACTTGATCTTCATCATTCAAAGCAAAACGCAACCTTGTCACACAATGTGTGGCTGCTTGTATGTTTTCCAAACCACCAACAGCTGCTACAATTTGCCTTGCCTCATCACTATACTGCACAGATTGTTTTGGTTCCCTTGTCTTCTCTTTAGGTCGATCTTCCCCACTATTCGTTACAGAGAATAAAATAGTTTCCCCGGCCTTTACGTCTGTTTCTGAGGAAAGAGCAACCTCTATCCCCTCACCATTTGTTAATATAATTGGCGTGATAGCGCTTGCTGCATGCGCTTTAATATAAGCAAGATCAAATGTAATTAAAGGCTCTCCGACTTTCACCCAATCTCCCTGTTGTACATGAGCCGTAAAGCCCTCTCCATCTAGTGAAACGGTTTCAAGTCCGATATGAATAAGTATTTCCGCTCCTGAATCACTCTCAATTCCTACTGCATGCTTGGTTGGAAAAACTTGAACAATCTTTCCATCGACTGGTGATACAACCTCACCATCAGTTGGATTAACAGCAAGTCCTTCTCCCATTAACCCTTTAGAAAATGTTGGATCTGGAACTTTATCGAGTGGCAGAACTTGCCCACTGACAGGTGCGTATATTGTTTCCTTATGTTGATTCCCCATTGTTTATCCTCCTCTAAATAACCTTAACACTTGTATATACATGTTTCCAAAAGTATAACATGTATATACAAGTTATGCAAAGGCTTTCAAAATCCCAAATTATTGTGATTCGTGAAGTTGATTAGTAGGAAGCTTTAGGAAAATTAGCTGGTCATCTTCTTCAGACGGCGAGCCTCTTCCATCTGTGTTATTTGTAATAAAATATAGCCCCCCGCTATCGGCATACACATCCCTTATTCTTCCGAAATCAGATAAAACCGTACTAATTGTCTCGTTTTTAAGATTAAACCGCTTTAAGCTTTGCCCACTCAGGGTCGCAAAGAAAAAACTACCATGCAAACTTGTCATTCCAGATGGCGCCCACGTCTCTTCACCAGAATGAGCGAGAGGTGTTACCATCTCTCCTTCAGTTTCATCCCCTTGTATCACAGGCCACCCATAATTTTCTCCAGGTTTAATTAAATTTATTTCATCATGTGCATTGGATCCATGTGCGGTAGCGTATAGGGAACCAGCTTCATCCCAAGCCATCCCTTGTGGATTACGGTGGCCATAGGAATAAATATAAGAGTTTTGAAAGGGATTGTCTTCAGGTACACTCCCATCAGTATTTATCCGCAAAATTTTTCCCGCTAGACTCTCTACATCCTGCGCATTTTCAGGAACAGACGCATCACCTGTTGTGACATAAAGTTTTTCATCTGGTCCTATTTTTATCCTTCCTCCTTGATGCACCTGCCCTCCGGGAATTCTATCAAGAATAGTAGATACTTCGTGCCATGCCTCTTCTCTTTCTTCAAGCTCAATGACACGTTGGTAATAAGTTCCGTCCTGCTCATAAGAATAATAGGCATACGCAATTTCACTTGATGAAAAATCCTCCGGAATGGCGATACCGAGCAATCCGGCCTCTGACTGTTGGGAAAGATCTCTTTCAAACTCAACAGGCTTTCGAGTTTGCCCACTCTTTGTAATGGTGACAATGGCACCAGGACGCTCGCTAACATACAAATTTCCACCATGCTTCTCAATTGCCCATGGCGCTTCTAAGTTTGTGGCTACTTGCTCTATGTTCTCCCCTTCATTACCGGCATCTTCATTTTCTCCTGCCTCCCCTGACGTTTCTTCAGCAGGTTGCTCTGGCTCAATGGGTTCGGGTTTTCTCTCATCATTCGAACAGGCCGTAAGTATTACAAAAAAAGTGCACAGAATAGCAATTCCAGTAAATCGCATAGGGTGAGCCTCCTTTCTATTTTACCTTTATTAGTTGCCTTCCTTACTTCATCCTAAACTAGTTAAATTCTTCTCTCTCCACGGATACATAGCGGGTAACAAGCAATTCTGGTTGATTGGGGCTCTTCTGTGATCGATTGAGACACTCCTCTTGTTGATTCGATCTCTTTTATAATCGATTGGATCTCTCATCTTGTTGATTGACGCTCTCCTATGATCGATTGAGACGCTCTTCTGGTTGATTGGCGATCTTCTATGATCGATTGAAACACTCCTCTGATTGATTGGCACACTTCTTTTATAATCGATTGGATCTCTCATCCTAACTGATTACATGCACAAAATTGCCACTTAATTTCAGGAAAATTCCAACAATAACAACCCAAAAAAGGGAACCCACTAATACCATGGGTTCCCTACTATAATTAGACTGTTTTTGATTTTTTCGATGCTTTTTCGCGCTCGTTTTTATTAAGGATTTTTTTCCTTAAACGAATGGATTCTGGTGTTACTTCACAGTACTCATCATCTGCCAAGTACTCAATAGCTTCCTCAAGAGACATTTTTCTTGTTTTCCTGATAGTAGAAGTTTGGTCCTTGTTAGATGAACGTACGTTTGTTAAGTGCTTTTCTTTTGTAATGTTAACAGTCAGATCATTTTCACGGTTGTGCTCTCCGACAATCATGCCAGCATATATTTCTGTACCAGGTTCTACGAAAATCACACCACGATCTTCCAGTTGCATAATACCGTAAGTGGAAGCTTTTCCGTTTTCCAAGCCAACTAATACACCTTCACGACGTCCACCGACTTGCCCTTTAATTACAGGCTCGTACGTATCAAATGTATGGTTGATGATACCATAACCACGTGTCTGGGTCATAAATTCTGTAGCATAACCGATCAATCCACGAGAAGGCACCTTGAACTCAAGGCGGACCTGACCAGTACCATGGTTTACCATATCTAGCATTTCGCCTTTACGCTCTCCAAGTGATTCCATAATTGCGCCTGTATATTCCTCTGGCACATCTACTTGCACACGTTCTACAGGCTCACAACGTACGCCATCAATTTCCTTGATGATTACCTGTGGTTTAGAAAGCTGTAGTTCGTAACCTTCACGACGCATATTCTCTATCAAGATGGATAGATGTAATTCTCCTCTACCTGATACAATCCAAGCATCAGGAGAATCTGTAGGATCTACACGTAAACTAACATCCGTTTCCAATTGCTTCAATAGACGCTCTTCAATTCTACGTGACGTAATATACTTACCCTCACGTCCAGCAAACGGACTATTGTTTACTACGAACGTCATTTGCAATGTTGGCTCATCAATTCGAAGCCATGGTAGTGCTTCAACATGATCCTGAGGGCAAATGGTTTCCCCGATATTGATATCTTCCATTCCAGCAATCGCAACAATATCTCCTGCAATCGCTTCTTGGATTTCAATACGTTTTAGACCAATAAAGCCGAAAAGCTTACTAATACGGAATGACTTCTGTGAGCCATCCTCTTTTAAGACAACAACTTGTTGACCAACGCTGATTTTACCACGAACTACGCGTCCAACCCCGATACGACCAACATAGTCATTATAATCCAATAATGTTACTTGGAACTGTAAAGGCTCGTCTTTCGTATCAGCAGGTGCTGGAATATGATCTAAAATAGTAGTAAAAACAGGATCCATTGTTTCTTCTTGGGCCTCTGGTTCAAGACCAGATGTACCATTTAATGCGGAAGCATAAACAACTGGGAATTCAAGCTGCTCATCATCTGCACCAAGTTCAATGAATAGGTCCAATACTTCATCTACCACTTCTGAAGGGCGGGCATTTGGACGGTCAATCTTGTTAAGCACAACGATTGGAGTTAGCTTCTGCTCAAGTGCCTTTTTCAGTACGAATCTAGTTTGTGGCATGGTTCCTTCATAAGCATCTACAACGAGTGCCACACCATCTACCATTTTCATGATTCGTTCTACTTCTCCACCGAAGTCTGCGTGTCCAGGTGTATCTAAAATATTAATAGATGTATCTTTATATTTAATCGCAGTATTTTTCGCCAAGATAGTAATTCCACGTTCTCTTTCAATATCTCCTGAGTCCATTGCTCTTTCATTGACTTGTTCGTTTTCACGGAAAGTTCCTGAGTATTTCAGTAACTGATCAACCAGTGTTGTTTTTCCGTGGTCAACGTGGGCAATGATCGCAATATTACGAATATCTTCTCTTAATTGCATAAAAGTACGCTCCTCTTTAAATTAGAGTTGATTCAAACTATACGATTATACCATAAAACCATAGGTATATTAAAGTTTTTTCAAAAAATTAACGAAAAATGTACAAAAGCGTCGATCAACTGATTAAAACTTAATTTCCTATCCTTTAAAAATTATCTCAAATTTCGCTCCACCCAGTTCCGATTTATCGACAGCTATTTTTCCATTTGATTGTTCAATAATTGCTCTAGCAATTGCTAATCCTAATCCAGTTTCCCCAGTTTTACCTTTTACAAACCGGTGAAAAATATGTGGCATTAATTCCTCAGCCACCCCTTCACCATCATCTTCTATTAAAATATGGGTGTTGCTTTCCTGCTTCTTCACTTGTATGGAGACGGTCGAATTAGCATGACGAATAGCATTAAATACCAGGTTCAAGAGAGCGCGTAAGAGTTTTTCCTCGTCTGCATAAAGGACAATATTTGCCTCTACCTCTTGTTTTAAGTGTATTTTTTTGTCATTAATAATTGGTAAGGCACGATCCACAACTTGCTCTATCAAATCGTCTACCAACACTTTATCTTTATTGTATACTTCCGTATCACTGTCCAGCTTTGCAAGCAAGATCATCTCATTAATAATTTTCTTCAGTCTTTTTACCTCTGTAACCATAACTTCAAGACCTTTGTCTTGATCATTTTCATCAAAAATACCATCTCTGATACCTTCTGCGTATCCTTGTATTGTCATTAACGGTGTTTTCAATTCATGGCTGGCATTTTGAAAGAATGTTTGCTGTGACCTAATGTATTGCTTCAATTCATTTGCCATTTCATAGACACTTTGTTCTACTTCTTTAATTTCCCCTGTTGCTTTAATACGGTTGATATCATCAAACTGTCTATTCTCCACCTTTTTCAACTGTCTTTTTAGTTGGGAAAGTGGTGTAACAAGTTTATTGGTTAAAAAATAACTAAGAAGTATGGCAGCTGCTGCCCCAATGAGAAAAACAATGAGCAGTCTGAAGATAAACTGCTGTTGCACTTCCTGCAAATCATCTAACGGTGTAAGCAATATAAGCTGGTCGCCATTGCTTTCAGGGGTTATGATGATACGAGAAGTTACATAACGGGCATTTTTATATTCCCACAGTGCTTCATCACGGGCAGAAAAGTCATTATTCTCAAACAAGCCCTTAACGATTTTACTTGGAATGGTTGAATACGGTATGACATTGTTATTTTCATTATACATAATGAGTTGAAGGTTCTGCTCATTCAAAAAGTTACTGAGCCCCGCATTACTGATCGCTCCGGACTCGTTAATTAATTCGGCTAGTATCTCTCCATTTTGCTTTAATTGCCTTTGTTCATCCTCAATCAGCATATCAAGAATAAGGGAATAAATGATATACCCCGTGACAGCCAATATCACGAGCAATAAGGCAGTGAAGGCAGCATTTAGCTGTGATTGCAGTTTCATTCTGTTTCCTCATCATCACGCAATCGGTAACCATAACCCCAAACCGTTTCTAGTGGTAGATTAGGTAGTTTCTTTCGTATTCGTTTTATTAAATCATCTACCGCTCTGTCACTACCAAAATAATCATCTCCCCAGACCCTTACTAACAGGTCCTCTCTAGAAAAAGCCCGATTGACATTTTCCGTTAAAAACACCAGCATGTCATATTCCTTCGTCGTGACATCAAGCTCATTTCCATTATAAAAAATCCGTCTTTCACTTTTATATATTTCCATATGATGTGTTTTGATAATTTCCTTGTCTTCATTTCCCCCATTTATTCGCGGTGCCGAACGCTTAAACAATCGCTTGATACGCGCTATCAATTCTCTAGGGCTAAATGGTTTTGTTAAATAATCGTCCCCACCGAGCTCAAGACCAAGAATTTTGTCAATTTCATCATCTTTTGCAGAAATAATGATAATCGGTACTTCACTTTCATTGCGGATTTTTTTACAGAACTCGTACCCATCCATTCCTGGGAGCATAATATCCAATATCCACATATCTGGCTTGCGGTTTTCCCAAATCTCCCATGCCTTCTCAGCTGAATCTGATAGTGAAACTTCAAAGCCTTCTTTTTTCAAGTATGCCGTAACAATATTTTGGATATTCGGATCATCTTCCACAACCCCTATATGATAGTTCATACACGCTCACCTTTTCGATTTAATGTCATTACTTCTATTTTTACATAAGACCTAACCGTTGAACAAGCTATCACTTTTACACATTTCTACCACATTTATACCAAATGTTTCCCAAAACCTGTGGGTATACTCAACTTATAATCAAAATCAGCGAAAGGGTGATAATCAATGGACCAAGACAAATATAATACAAATCATCAAGGAGAACCGGAAAGAAATGAGCGCCAAGAAATAGCTGAACAGAACCTGGAACAAGACAGTGGGACAGAAAACGATGATTACCTTATGCAACAACAGCATACAGTTCATCATGAATCAACGCCAGCGGAACAGCGGTCTGAAAATGTTAAACCAACTAAAAGCAAAAGCGGACTACACTTCATACTTGGTGGTTTATCAGGAGGGGTTGTATCTGTTGCTCTAATCATTGCCCTTATTATGACGAATATTATTCCAATAAATACAAGTTCTTCGGCTTCAGGAGGGGAAGGCGCTAACTCTTCCTCAACTCCGGATATTGTGCAAACACTAGCATCGGATGATGCAACCCTTTCTTCCAGCATTGAAGAAACAGCCAAGGCCGTAGTTGGAGTTAGCAATATGCAGCAACAAAACGTTTGGACAGATAGCCAAGAAGCTGGAACTGGATCGGGGATTGTCTACAAAAAGGAAAACGGTAAAGCATATGTTGTTACAAATCAACATGTTGTAGAAGGCGCCGAAGAAGTTGAAGTTGTGTTAGATGACGAAGAACACATTAATGCAACAGTACTCGGTACTGATGCATTAACAGATTTAGCAGTACTTGAGGTAGATGGAGAGAAAATTGATACAGTGGCAAGTATCGGCAGCTCTGAGGACCTTACAGTAGGTGAAACGGTTGTTGCCATCGGTAACCCTTTAGGGATTGAATTCGCTAACACGATTACCAAAGGAATTGTCAGTGGACTAAACCGTTCTGTAAGCATGGATACAAATGGGGACCAACAAGCAGACTGGGTAACAGAAGTAATCCAAACGGATGCCGCTATTAATCCTGGTAATAGTGGTGGAGCGCTCGTTAATGGAAATGGCGAGGTAATTGGAATTAATTCCATGAAGATTGCCCGTGAAGAGGTAGAGGGAATTGGCTTTGCAATACCAATGGACACAGCACTACCAATTATGGATCAATTAGAACAGAACGGGGAGATTGAACGCCCGCTTATCGGTATTAGCACTGCTTCCTTAAGCCAGGTTCCTGCCCAATTTCGGAGTGAGATTGAGCTTCCTGAAAAAGTAGATGGCGGCATGGTCATAGCAGACGTTCAAGCTGGATCCTCTGCAGAATCAGCAGGTCTACAAAGATTTGATGTCATCACACAAATTAATGGGAATGCCATCACTTCCATTTTAGAGCTAAGAAAATTCCTGTACTCCGACGCTGCAGTTGGGGATACAGTTGAAATAGAGTACTATCGTGACGGAGAACAGAAAACTGCTAAGGTTACCTTGCAAGCAGGAGAAACAGAACAATAAACGTCACGTGAAATTCTTTAGAAGGGGGGACTATCCTCCCTTCTTTTTTTTGCTTTTTCGCATTATACTTATAGAGGGTGCGTACATTTCTTCTAATATCAATCTGCGAGCGGTTTACTTCAAATTGATTTATTAATAATTTCCAACAAAAACAGGATTTACACTATTTTTGTCGAATGCATGTAAGTATCCAAATAATAAGAAGGAGTGATTTTATGATTTGTCCAAGTTGTGGACAGCAAACAGAAGAAGGAAAGTTTTGCACGAATTGTGGTGCGCCGTTACCAGTAGAGAACAATGCAGCTACTCAGGAACCTGTAAACACTGATCCTACCTTAGAACAGGAAAGCAATGTTGGTGAACCGAGCCAGCCACTAGCATCAGGACAGCAGCAAAACCAGAGTCAGTCGAATGATTTTATGGAGACAGTAAAAAGAGAGACTTCGCAGTTTGGGGCGTTCTTTGTAAAGCTTTTGAAAAAGCCTAGCGAAGGACAGAACGTCACAAGCAGCCAATTGATTTCAGGTATTATAACTATCGTCATTTTTTCCCTGCTAATCTCCCTTGGATCGTACATAATCTCAAGTAGCATTGGTTCTTATTTCATGCGGGTATCCTTTGTTGATAGCTTTCTGTTACCACTTATCCAGTTTTTAGTTTTGTTCGGTGTAATTGCAGCCATCTCCTTTGCAGGAGTGAAAATTGGTGGGCAATCTTTATCATTTACAGCTGTTGTAGCGAAGACTGGGGCATATTCGGTGCCGTTTTTAGTTTTAACTGTCTTAGGCTCTCTACTAGCTCTAGTTGGGATTTCTCTTTCAGGAATTTTCATCCTAGTCGGTCTGCTAGGACCTATCCTAGTAGTGCCAACCTTTATCTTACTTGAAAAGCCTGCTCCGGCATTTGACCGTATTTACTTGCTAATCGGCATTTACTTCGTAACCTTACTTGCCTCTGGTTACCTTTTAGTCAATATTTCGAGTGTATTATTTGGCGGTATGTTAAGTAGCTTCTTATAAATTAAGTTTAGCTAAATATAAAACGGTATTGAATACAAGGAAAAGCGGACCTTTCCATAAGGTCCGCTTTTTGCTATCCAAAAAATAAGTCAAAGACATTACTGCCAGTTGAACTTTTCTTATTATAAAATTCGGAGTATCCGCAGTTTTTACAGTACACAACAAGAAATTGATTATGCTGCATATCAAACATTTTGGATAGGCCAGTCCCCGTCATGGCAACTTCCTTTGAATCTGCATCAGTACTCCCGCATTTAATACAACCCGTTTGTTCACTCATCTTATCCACTCCCTCTAATTAATAATACGGAAGTATGGACTATATGGTTTCATCATCACTATCACTTTCCACTGAATCGAGATTCTTTTCATAACGATTGTGGTTATAGGTAACCCCTTCAAACTTTCCATCAATATCTGCAGCGAGAAACTCTTCTACATTTTCTGCAGAACCTACAAGTTCATCACTATTCGGATACATCTCATCATAGTTTTCTTGATCTCCATAAAAATCAGAAGCTGTTTCGGAAGTACCATATCTGCTTACTTCCTGCCAGGTGTCTTCTGCATCATAGGAAACCTGCGTTTCATCTGTTTCTTCATCTGGGTTAATATTGGGGCTAAAGACCTCTTCTTCTACAGTACGGTCTTCTTCAAAAATCACATTATTTCCAGCGTGCTCCATACAACGGTCGGCAGTTGGCAGGGCAGCTAACCTTTCAAAGGGGATATCTGCACCACATTGGCTACAAATACCATATGTCCCTTCCTCTACCGCATGCAAGGCCTTATTAATATCCTCAAGCTCTGTTTCAGCATGCTCGTTCAAGGCAATATCCTTTTCTCTTTCAAACAGCTCTGTCCCCAAATCACCGGGGTGGTTATCGTAATTGGATAGTTCACTCACCGATTCTTTTGCCAGTTCAAGTGTTGTACCAAAATGATCCTGTATATGATTTATCAGTTCATTCTGCCTTTGCACCAAGTCTGCTTTACATTGCAATAATTGCTCTTTGGTGATCATACGGATCCTCCTCTAATTGCTTTAACTATGTAGGTATACTATGTGCAAAACAATCGAGGGTGATTCTTTATTTCGACTCCCAAATCATGTCAATATGTAAAATCCCATCATCTAAATATGGTTCTGTAACTTGCTTAAACCCAAGTGATTGGTAAAACGCTTTTAAATATTCTTGTGCCTGAATCTTAATTCCAGATTCTTTCCATTCTTCTGCGATAAATTGCAGAGCCTTTTCCATCACTTTTCTCGCATAGCCCTTGCCACGGAATTTGTTGACCACCATTACTCTTCCAATTGACGCCTCTGTGTACTTGTTACCTGCAGGGATCATACGTACCAGTGCAACGATTTCATCTTCTTCCTCTAAATATAAGTGCATGCTTTCCTGATCATAATTATCTAGTTCCGGGTAGGCGCAGTTTTGCTCAACGACAAATACGTCCGTTCGTGCTTTCAAAAGTTTATACAGTTCAGTAGTCGTTAGTTCAGAGAATGCTTTTGTATGCCAGTTCATTTCTTTTCCTTCCTTTGCTTTTTTCCTTATACTATTATATGCAGGGATTATCGTAAAGGATAATTCACAACGCTTAAGAAGGAGAGGATATTACCCATGGAAAACAAGACGAAAATAGGACAAACAGAGCTGACAGTTAACCCGATCGGCTTAGGGACAAACGCTGTTGGTGGACACAATATTTATCCAAATCTTGACGAAGAAGCAGGCAAGGAATTAGTTAAAACAGCCATTGACAATGGTATGAACTTTTTGGACACTGCTTACATTTATGGTCCAGAACGTTCAGAAGAACTTGTTGGGCAAGTTATTAAAGAAACAGGTAAACGTCAGGAAGTAGTACTTGCAACCAAGGGTGCGCACAAATTTGTTGGAAAGGACATCGTTTTCGATAATTCACCCGCTTTTTTAAAGCAATCTGTGGAAGATAGTCTTAAACGCCTTCAAACAGATTATATTGATTTATTTTATATCCACTTCCCAGATGAAGAAACTCCTAAGGATGAAGCGGTTGGTGCATTAAAAGAACTGAAGGATCAGGGTAAAATAAAATCAATAGGTGTATCTAATTTTTCTCTTGATCAACTAAAAGAAGCTAATAAAGACGGCTATGTGGATGTACTTCAGGGAGAATATAATCTTCTGAACAGAGCTGCAGAAACCGAATATTTCCCTTATACAACAGAAAACAACATATCCTTTGTACCCTATTTCCCGTTTGCTTCTGGTTTACTTGCAGGGAAATACGATAAAAACACTACCTTTGAGGATGGCCGTGCTAAGGCACCAAACTTCCAAGGGGAAACATTCCTTCGTAACTTAGAAAAGGTGGAAAAGGTACGTAAAATAGCTAACAATAAAAATGTCGAGGTTGCACATGTCGTGCTAGCGTGGTATTTAACTCGGGATGCTATTGATGTGGTTATTCCTGGCGCAAAACGCGCTAATCAAGTATTAAATAACCTACAGACACTCAACGTGGAATTGACCACTGAAGAAATGAAAGAGATCGATACTATATTCAAAAGTTAACAGTGATTAGGAGGTATACACACATTGTATGCCTCCTTTTTATGCTATACTTTTTTAAAGAGAAACACTAGATGCTACATAAAATATTACGACAAATTAGCACATGAAATTCAATTAGGAGGCGCGAATTAATGGGTATCAAGGAACAGCGAATTGGGTTTATCGGGACAGGTGTCATGGGAAGCAGCATGGTTAAAAATTTAATGCAAGATGGGTTTTCCGTGACAGTCTACACCCGGACAAAAGAAAAAGCACTTCCATTATTGGAACAAGGTGCAGAGTGGGCAGATTCTGTAAAAGATCTTGCTACCTCTAGCCATATTATCATCACCATTGTTGGCTATCCTCAGGATGTTGAAGAGGTTTATCTTGGCAAAGATGGATTGCTCGCACATGCTAATTCTGGCAGCTACCTAATTGACATGACAACATCAAAACCTGCATTAGCTAAAGAAATTTACGATCGTGCAAAAGAAAAAGGCGTCTACGCACTAGATGCCCCTGTATCCGGTGGGGATATTGGTGCTAAAAATGGCGCGCTAGCCATTATGGCAGGTGGTAATGAAGAAGCATTTACTACAGTACTTCCTGTATTGGAGGCAATGGGAGAAAATATTATTCTACAGGGTGAAGCAGGTGCTGGACAGCATACAAAGTTAAGTAATCAAATTGCGATTGCTTCAAACATGATTGGGGTATGTGAAGCGATTGTCTATGCAAAAAAAGCCGGTCTAGATCCGTCTAGAGTGCTCGATACCATTACAACGGGTGCCGCAGGGAGTTTCTCTTTGTCAAAATTAGCACCAAGAATGATTGCTGGCGATGATGCACCGGGATTTTATGTAAAGCACTTTATCAAGGATATGACCCTTGCATTAGAATCTGCTAAGGAGCTTGGCATGGAGACCCCAGGGTTGGCTCTTTCATTTAAGCTATACAAAGAGCTAGCAGAAAAAGGGGAAAATGATAGTGGTACACAGGCACTTATAAAACTATTCGAACAATAAGGTGTTAAAAGATTGAGAACAGATTATTTCTGTTCTCTCTTTTGTTTACACTTAGGAAAGCATAAAGTGAAACTTCAATCAGTGGGGGTTTTCATTCTTCCCCCACTGATTGTTAGTTGAACGAATCGGGGTGTTAGCGTCCGTTTACTCCCACTTTAACATCACTGTTTCACCTCATGTTTTGAAGTGGGAGTCTTACGGACGGTTGCACCGGGATAAAATTTCAGCTAGGAAGCAATAACGACGTAGTTTAAATTTTGAAGCCCCAAGTATTAGAAAAACGTACACATTCGCTAAAAAGCGAGCGAACGTGCGTTTTTCTAATCCAATTCACTTTGGACGATAAAGGCTAAGTCGTCATTGCCGAACAACTGTAGCACCTGTAACACCGTATGTGTTGGTATTTCTTCAGACTCTTTCTTCGGTACCGTAAGCTCCATTGCTTCCGTTAAGGATGGGTTATGTAGCTGATTCGGATAGGCTTTAACATATAATGCTTCGGGGTCTAGATCATTATTAATACACCATTGTGCATAGATTAAGATCATCATTTTTTCATCACTTTGATAACTTTTTATTACTTGATCTTCCATTTCCTTTTTATCCATTGTAATCCTCCTTACTTCTAGGACAAGTTGGAATTTCTCACTACAGCATAACATTGCGCTTTCCGTGGGCACGGCCTCAGCCTCCTCAGAAGCAAAGGACGCTTCTTCCGGGGTCTTCGGACTCGCGCTGTTCCCACTGGACAAGTAAGGGTTCGTCAGCGACTCATCGCACGCAGAAAATGCTTAATGCATTTTCAAGGAGTCTCCATGTTTTGCCTACGCTATATTGTCCTCAATCATCTACGAATGGAAAGTAAAAACACTACCTTACATTTGCTTAAACTCCACAACTCATCTACGTGGTTCCAGCCTTCTCAAAGAGATACACCCACATGAAGGATAGTGCTTGTTTTAGGTCCAGTGGCATGTTCTCTACCTCGGTTGGTTTCACTTCTTTTTTATAAACTCCAATGTCATCAATATGTTGAAGATTTACCTGCATTGCCAGCTTTTTAAGTTCCCATGGCATCATGGTATTGCAAATTGCTTTTTCACCATATAACCTGGGAAAACTGTTCACACGTGGCCCAGCCGTTGGTCCTAAAATCCCAACGCAAAGGTATCCACCCTCTTTTGTAACTCGAATCATTTCCTTTAATGCATGGAATGGATTCTCAGTCCATTCTAAAACATTAATGGCCATGAGTGCATCAAATGAACTTGTCGGGAAGGGTAAATCATTTACATCCGCTTTTTGATAGACGATTTCACGCTGTGGCGCCGTCTTTTTAGCATGTGTGATCATTTCAACGGAAAGGTCGACACCCGTTACGCCATAACCTGCCTTGTTTAGCAAATAGGAGCCATATCCATCCCCACACCCAACATCCAGTATACCGCTTCCCTGTTTAACATGTCGTTGTATAAAAGGAAGAATAGTCTTTCTGCTGCCTGTATCCCACATGCTCCTGCTACGTTCGTGCCAAAAGTCGGCCCGGCTATCCCATTCTACCTCAGCCGTTTCTTTCCAGTTAAAACTTTCCATACTCTTCCCCCTTTTTTCATTTCTATAGTCCGTTAGCTTCTTTAACATTCTTGAGCAAATACTCTATGGTACAAAAAAAGGCTTATCTCACGGATGAGATAAACCTTTTTGTAATTAACTATTATAGGCGAACAACGTTAGCTGCTTGCGGTCCGCGGTTACCTTCAACGATTTCAAATTCAACATCTTGACCTTCTTCAAGAGTTTTGAAACCTTCTGATTGGATAGCTGAGAAATGTACGAATACATCGTCTCCGTCTTCGCGTTCGATGAAACCAAAACCTTTTTCTGCGTTAAACCATTTTACTTTACCAGTCATTAAAATGACCTCCTTATACAAAATATCGTGCAAAGTAATTGAATCATAAATACTTTTACACCACTTTGATAAAGAGATCGTAAAGTATTATTCAAACTCCAATTTCCTTTTGCTACTATCCACTTTAACCTTTTCTAGATTAAAAAGCAAGTAATTAGAAGTGTTATTTCAAAAAAAATTTGATTGCTTAGTCCCACTGCGAGTTGAGAGGAAGCGTTTCCCTATTCTTTGGAGTTTATATCATTATATCTCCTTTTTTGTCGATATCCATACGTTATGTCACGAACTAGTTCTTCATTTTCCAGACTTGCGCCAATTGCACCAACAATTGTAGAAATAGAAGTTGCAATCCAAGCTAATCGAAGGAAGTATAGGAACGTAAACTCTTCTTTTAGATTTATGGAAAACACAAACACGTCTGGCGGTATGACAATAACAATTGCAATAAGAAACAATAAGAATAGAACGGCATAATAACTTAACACAGATATCAGTAAAGTGAGAACTGTTGTTTGATTATATAAACGTCTTAGTTTTGAGTCTGTACGTGTGGCCGAGTTTTCCCAAAGATTATGTGCAGTAATAATCCAGAATACCATTAAACCAATAGCCGCTGCATTTAACCCCAAAAGTCTGTAGGTGCTAAGAAGATAGCTTAGTTCCCATATTGTAGAAAAGATAAGACCAAAAATACCTGTAGAAAAAGCTACCGCAATTATTCTTTTAAAAGAAGGCATAATACTCATCGGTCGATTTGCTTGTGTCATTCCCATTAGCAAACGTAATATCCCTAGCTTTTTTGGAAACACAATATAGCGCGCTTCTTTCCCCACATGATCATCATCGGTGCTGAGTCGTTTTACCCGACTAACCGGAAATTGCTTCTGAAGTACAACTTCAGGGTCTGATTTCTCAAGTTCCTCAATTTTATCAGAATTACCTTGATAATAATAAATCTCCCTAATAATTTGAATGATGGATTTCTCGATTCGTTTCTTGGTTGGTAGCCAGCCAAAAACAGGGATTGATAATTGTGCAACAGCATGGTGCAGACTAATATCTGCACCCACAAGGTTTTTATTGTGAAACAGAGGGAGGTCCGTTAAACACACCGCATAATCCCATCCCTCTGCTTTCTTTATTTCAATTGCTTTCTCTAACATTTCACCCACTGTCTCCGCTGCTCCAGTAAGTGGATCTACAATAAACTCCATTTCCCATGAAACATCTTTTTCAATTTGTTTCTGAAGTTGGTGAGGAATCTTTTCAATATACTTTTTTCCGATAGTCGCAGGTAGCTCTGGAGCCGCAATTAATCCAACTACAATTTTCTTTGTCATTAGGTGCACCTCTTTTCAGGCTCAGGATCCTCATTCTTATCTTCTTCGTTTTCTTCCTCACCTATTTCATAATAGCGCTGCTGTTGACGGAAAGAGTAGGTAACATTGCGAATTCTATCCTCACTCTCTAATCCCGTACCTATCGCTCCAGCAAGTGTTCCAAATGAAGTGACCAACCAGACTAGCTTCAGATAATAAACAAAAGATGGTGAACCTTCGACTTGCGTCCTTATTTGGAATAACTCCGGTGGAACGAGAAGGGACATAGCAGCAAGAAACATAATGAATAAAACAAGATAATTTAAAAACACAATACTTGTGAGAGTTAAAAATGTCGTACGATTATATAAATCCCGCCAACGCTTCTTCCCGTGTTGTGATGGCTTTTCCCACAGGTTATGGGAAAATATAATCCATGTTACCATCCCTAATATAGATAAGAGAGACAAGAAAATTAGTCTAAGGGGAGAGTAGGCTACACTAAGCACCCAAGGGTTTGGGAAAATGGAAACATAGGCACCGGATGCAAAAGAGAGCATCGTTATCTTTTTAAACGAAAGTAACGCGTCCCACGGGCGGTTGGCAAACGTCATGCCAAACAGTATACGCAAATATCCGATGACTCGAGAGCGGATTATATAACGAAAATCTAACTGCTCTTCCGGGGATGCACCTAACCTCCGCACACGAGAGAAGAAAAACTGTCTACCTATATTTTTTGCAGCATCTTTTCCATTTTCTAGTGTATGTTCTTTTGGAGAAACTTGTTCGCCGGAATTGTGGTATAGTTCTTTCATCAACTCTACCATGATAACGCGAATTCTTTTATGCATCGGCATTACTCCAAATGCAGGAATGGATACCTGTCCAACCTTATGGTCCAAATTCGCATTTCCCACAACTATCTTTTTCTTAAAGAAAATCGGGAGATCTGTTAGACAAATGACATATTCCCAGTTTTGTTCCTTTTTTATATTGTTTGCTTTATCTAGCACTTCCTTCGTTTCTTCCGCAACTCCGACAAGTGTATCTACTGTCGTCTCTACTTCCCAGCTTGTTTCGTTATCAATCTCTTCAGAAAAATAATCTGGCAATTCTTGACACAATTGTTCTGCTATATATGCTGGAAGATTGGGAGCAGAAACCAATCCCACACGAATAGTCTCCATTATTTCCACCTCCATTCAACTTACTATGTAAGATACCTGGCTTTCTTTATTTACCCTTTTCTTACTATGAGAAACACGAATCCTATAATGGAATTAATTTGTAAAAGGGGTAATACACTTAACCTACGTTACGGACTAGAAAAAGAAATTCAAACGTGATAAAATAATGTCTTGCAAGATAAAAAATAAGAATAACGACTACCAAACATTTATATCTTGCAAATATGAATGATAGGTGGTAAATCAACATGGAGAATTTAAATTATCAAGTTTTACTTTATTATCAGTATGTGCCAATTGATGATCCTGAATCCTTCGCTACAGAGCATCTTCAGTTCTGTAAAGAGCTTGAACTAAAAGGAAGAATCCTTGTAGCAGCGGAAGGAATAAATGGAACGGTATCTGGTACAATAGAACAAACAGAAAAATATATGGAAGCAATGCACAATGATCCACGCTTTGCTGACATGGTGTTTAAAATCGACGAACATGATGGACATGCTTTCAAAAAAATGCATGTACGCCCGCGGGAAGAAATCGTGTCTCTTCGCCTTGAAGATGACATTAATCCTTTGGAAACAACAGGTAACTACCTTTCCCCGAAGGAATTCTTTGAAGCAATGCAAGAGGAAGATACCGTGGTAATCGATGCTCGAAATGATTATGAATATGATCTAGGACATTTTCGCGGTGCCATCCGACCGGAAATTGAAACATTTCGCGAGCTTCCGGATTGGATTAAGGAAAATAAAGAACAATTCAAAGACAAGAAAGTGCTAACTTATTGCACAGGCGGAATCCGTTGTGAAAAATTCTCCGGATGGTTGCTGGAGGAAGGCTTTGAAGATGTAAGCCAACTACACGGCGGCATCGTAAGCTATGGAAAAGATCCAGAAGTACAAGGAGAACTATGGGACGGACAATGCTATGTATTCGATAACCGTATTTCTGTGCCAATCAATCAAAAAGAACACGTTGTAGTCGGCGTAGATTATTTTGATGGACAGCCATGTGAACGTTACGTAAATTGTGCAAATCCTGAATGTAATCAACAAATTCTCTGCTCTGAAGAAAACGAGCATAAATATATGCGTGGCTGTACTCATGAATGTCGGGTAAGCCCACGAAACTTGTATGTAGAAGAACATGGCTTAAGCGAACAAGAAGTAGAAGAAAGACTTACTGCTATCGGCGAATCCCTTAAGCAAAAAGCTTAATATATTGTTTCAGAAAAAAACGGCCTAGATGGGTCGTTTTTTTTCACGTTAAAATAATATAAAATTTTAACTAGGAAGCAAAAGCGATGTAGTTAAATTTCGAAATCCCAAGTAGAAGAAAAGCGTTTGTTTGGACACGCTACAATACCATTGCTATTCTTTTACTAAGGAGGCTTGCTTATTATGAGTGTATATGAATTCAAAGCTGAAACAATTAGTGGCAAGGAAATTTCATTATCAGAATATGAAGGAAAAGTTCTTTTAATCGTTAACACAGCAAGCAAGTGCGGCTTTACTTCTCAGCTAGAGGGGTTGCAAAAGCTTTACGATACGTACAATCAACAAGGTCTTGAAATTCTAGGTTTTCCATGCAATCAATTCAACAGCCAGGATCCTGGATCGAATGAAGAGATTGCTGAATTTTGCCAGCTAAACTATGGGGTTACATTCCCAATGTTCAGCAAAGTTGATGTTAAAGGGAAAAATGCACATCCACTTTTCAGCTATTTAACAGAGGAAGCAAAAGGTCTACTAACGAAACAAATCAAGTGGAATTTTACTAAGTTTTTAGTTGGCAAAGATGGACAGGTTATAGATCGTTTTGCACCCCAAACGAAACCAGAAGAGCTCGAAAAAGCAATTCAAGACGCGTTATAATAAAGTAAAATGTCAAATAGTTGGGGGATTTTGTTCTTCCCCCACTGTTTTTTAGTTGAACGAATCGGGGTGTTAGTCATCCGTTTACTCCCACTAAAAATTTCACGGTTTCACTTCATATTTTGAAGTGGGAGTCTTACAGACGGTTGCTCCGGGATAAATATTAAACAAGAGTTAATAAAATAGCCGCGTAGATTCGATACTCCTTTTAAAAGGTTCGATTCCACGTGGCTATTGTTTTCCTAACTACTCTATTACAATCATGCGATTTTTACAATACTTTATCTAGAAAGTCTCTTGCTCTGGAAGACTTCGGATCATGGAAAAAGTCTTTCGGTTTTCCTTCCTCCACTAGCTTTCCTTGGTCTAAGAATAATACACGGTCTGCTACTTCTTTAGCGAAGTTCATTTCGTGTGTTACGATCACCATCGTAATTCCTGTATCAGCCAAATCTTTAATAACATCAAGCACTTCTTTCACCATTTCCGGATCAAGTGCTGAAGTAGGTTCATCAAACAACATTACTTCCGGTTCCATCGCCAACGCTCTCGCAATTGCTACCCGTTGTTTTTGTCCACCTGATAAGTGATTCGGATAGGAACTTTCTTTGTCTGTCAGCCCAACCTTTGCTAAGAGCTTTTTCGCATTTTCCACAGCCGTTGACTTGTCTATGCCCTTTACCTTTTGTGGTGCATAAATAACGTTCTCAAGCACGGTCATATGTGGAAAAAGATGAAAGTGTTGAAATACCATCCCAATATTTTTTCTAACTTCCAGCTTATTAATTTTAGGAGATGTGATCTCGTTTCCGTTCATAAATATCTCACCTGAAGTTGGAACCTCTAAAAGGTTTAAACAACGCAGGAAGGTAGATTTACCAGAACCTGAAGGTCCAATAATGGTTACCACTTCACCTTGTTGAACAGTAGTGGATATCTCTTCAAGGACCATATTCTTTCCAAACACTTTTGTAATCTTTTCAGCTTTAATCACTTTGACGAAGCCTCCGTTCCACTAAACTTCCTGCCACCGTAAGAATATAAACCATTACCCAGTAAATAAGGCCTGCTAAAATTAGTGGCTCAAAATTCCGGTAAATATCGGAACCCACAATTTGCGCCCTCCGCATTAAATCCAAGTACCCGATTGTGGAAACGAGGGCAGACTCTTTTGTTAAAGTTATAAACTCGTTCATCATGGCTGGTAAGATATTTTTGAATGCTTGTGGCAGAATGATATTTAGCATCATAGGCTTATAAGGAACTCCTAACGCTTCTGCTGCTTCTGTTTGCCCCCGATCTACCGCCTGGATACCACCTCTTATAATTTCTGAAATATAAGCTGCAGAATTTAACCCAAATGTAAGTACAGCTGATAAAAATGCCGAGATATCATATCCAGTGAGCTGTGGAACAGCAAAATAAATAATCATTAATTGCAAAATAAGTGGGGTTCCACGAAACACTGATGTATAAAATACAGCAAATCCCTTTAAAAATGGTACTTTCGTTATTTTACATAATGCGAGTAATGTACCAAGTACAAACCCAATTATAATGGATATACTTACAAATTTTAATGTAGCCCCGATTCCCTTTAGTATAAAAGGAATATAAGGCACAATTTGGCTAAAGTCCAAATTCATGCCTTAACACCTCAATTCTCTGCTGTATTTTTATTCCATGTCAGAGAGCCATTTCTCTTCAAGCTCCTGTATCTTTCCTTCATCTTCAAGCTTTTCAAGTACTTCATTCACTTCTGTTACCATTTCACTACCTTTTGGAAAAGCAATTCCCATACCTGGAGAGCTTGTAGTCGGATCATCAAAGCCAATGAGTCCTTGCTCTTTTATAAACCCAGTTGCCACCGTCTTATCCATATAACCAGCATCAATTCGGTTGGAATTAAGTTCCTGAATAATCAATCCTGCATCATCTACCTTTTTCACTTCAAAACCATATTCCTCACTAAGCGTTTCTGCACCTTCCTCTTGAATGGTACCGAGCTGAACACCAATGGTTTTACCTTCCAAATCTTCAAGGCTCTCAATTGCAGATTCGGATGTTGTAACAAACATTTCGCCAGAGTGATGGTATGGGGTGGAGAAGTCTACATTTTTCTTCCGTTCATCAGTTGAACTCATACCTGACATCACCATATCTACTCGATCTGCCTGCAAGGCACCAATTAACCCGTCAAACTTCATATCTTCAATATCCAATTCATAGCCTAGTTCCTCTGCTATTAAATGCGCTAAATCTATATCAAACCCTTCAAAGTTCCCCTCGTTATCCCGAGATTCAAATGGAGGAAAATCTGCCGAAGTTGCCATTTTTAATACCTTTTTGTCCTGCTCCGAACTTCCTGAAGCTTCATCTGATGTCCCACAAGCCGCAAGACCCCCTGCAACTAGCATGATAAATAGTATAATTCCAATTGTCTTTTTCATTTTTTCTCCCCCTATTTTCCTTTAAATTCTTGTTGCATCGATTGATAAAGTGCTTTGTCTGTTAAAAGATCATATCCTGTAAAGGCTAGTGATAGTGCACCATTAGCCAAGGTTTGATGCCCCTCTTCTGTTATTGTTTTATCTGCGAAGTCCTGCGTATGGGCGATTAGCCCTTCTTCGCCAAACCCGATATATGGGTGAATTGCTGGTACAACTTGACTAACATTCCCCATATCAATAGATCCATAGCTTTGTTTTGCTGGTAAAGCAGGTCCTTCACTAACTTGCTGTAAGTTTTTGTTGAATGCATCTGACAATGCTTTGTTTGTGATCATATTGTCATAGCTTAGTTCATAATTGGAAATCTCCAAAGTGGCGCCTGTCATGAGCGCTGCGCCTTTTGCGATGTTATGAATTTTTTCTACAACCTCATTTAAATAATCTCTTTCTTTCGCTCTTACGTAAAATTGAGCCACAGCAGAATCGGGTACAACATTTGCTGCCTGTCCTCCCTCGGAAATGATGCCATGAATTCGCACATCGGAAGTAACATGCTCGCGTAAGGCGTTTATTCCGTTAAATAGTTGAATGACACTATCCAAAGCATTTATTCCCTTTTCAGGAGAAGCAGCTGCATGAGAGGCTTTTCCTGAATACGCGAACTGAATAGCGTCCATTGCCAAGGAATCTCCACTTGAGTATGACAGATCACTTGGATGTACGATCATTGCTGCATCAATGTCTGAAAAGATCCCCTCGTCACTCATTGGAACTTTTGCGCCATTCGTTTCCTCAGCAGGTGTTCCAAGTACAACGACACTTCCGCCAATATGGTCAATCTGTTTACTAAGTATTACCGCAGCTCCCACACTCATTGTTCCGATTAAATTATGTCCACAGCCATGGCCAACTCCAGGCAATGCATCATACTCTGCTAAATAAGCTATTTTAGGCCCCGGTTTTTCTCCTTCGTATGTAGCTTTAAATGCTGTGGTTCTTCCAACTAAGCCTGTTTCTACTTGAAAGCCCTGTTTCTCAAGATAGTTTATTAGTAGTTTCATTGATTCGAATTCCTGATCACCCAGCTCAGGGTTATAATATAGATGATCACTCATTTTCTGCAAGTCTTGTTTTATATAATCAAGTTCTTTAGTCAATTCATCTTTCATGTTTATCCCCCGCTGTATGTTTTTGTATATTTATTAATCTATGTGTATATTTATACCATAATAATGTATAAAAATTCAATAGTTTTTCGAAAAAAATATATTTATTTTTATTGAAAACCTTTACAGAGAAGGGGTTTGAGGGTTAAACAATGATTGAGAGTCCTTTTTCCAAAATAAGAATATAGTGAATATTCCATTGAATTTCTATAGTGAAGAGGATTCCTCTAATAGTTTGGTGTAATTACATGCGTAGTCTGTTCTAAAAGGCTATGGGTGTTGAGGAGGAATAGGATTGAATTGTTTTGGCTGTAAACTTGCAAATAAAAAAGAAGACACTTCGACAGTTTATGAGGATGCGTATGTATGCTGTTTTCTCGATCACAGTCTTATAATGAGTGACATGTTTTGATTTTACCTAAGGCTCACTTTCGATTTTTTGATGGACTGGATGAACATACTGCAGCCTCTTTAGTTGAAGCTACAAAAAAAGTCTCTAAAGTGATCAGAGAATTGTACCGTCCTGACGGAATTACTATCTGCCAAAATGGCGTGGCATTTGACGAACTTACGCATTTTCACATGTATGTTGTTCCAAGATATGAAGGACAAAACTTTGCAGAATTCTATAGTGAAGATGAAGCGAATTATATTGAGGATAGAAGCAAATTAGAAGCGACGAAAAGGAAAATGAAGAAAACATTATTGGAATTAACCTAAAAAGAAAAAGTCGAATGATAATCCAAAGCCTTAGCACCAGCTTTAGAACTCATTCGACTTTTAAATTAATTTTAAAAGGTTAACGTTACAACCCCTTTAAGTGCGTCTTCAAAAAGGAGGATAAAAAGGACCAAGGTCGGCTAAAATCGCAACATCCTGGGGCTGCGCTAACTCGCCCCACCGAAAAGATTTATTGCAACACCGACACTAACACGTCCTATGCGTCGAAGTTCGAGGCGGCGCAGCTTTGAGTACCGGGCTTACACAGGATGTGTTGACTTCTGTGTTGTCCACAGGACGTGGACGGTTTTAACAGAAGTTCAGTAGTACCGATGTGTCATTTTTACTGGACTTTTTGAACAACCTCTAATATGCTTTTGCCCAATAAACCATTTCTTTAGCTTCTTTACCACAGCATACGCAAGTATCTGCTACTGTTTCTTGGTCAAACGGAATACAACGTGAAGTAGCGGTTGTTTCTTCCTTGATTTTCTCTTCACACGCAACATCTCCGCACCACATTGCTTTGATGAAGCCTGGTTTTTCTTCTAGCACTTGTTTAAATTCATCCATCGTTTTAGCAATAGACGTTTTTTCTTCACGATGCGTTTGCGCTTTTGTATATAGATTCTGTTGAATTTCTTCCAACAATACAGGTAAGCGTTCTTCTAGTTCACTTAGTGGAATAAATTCTTTTTCGCCTGTATCTCTGCGTGCAAGTACTACTTGCTCTTTTTCAATATCTTTTGGTCCCATTTCAATACGTACAGGGATCCCCTTCATTTCATACTCATTAAATTTCCAGCCAGGCATTTTATCACTAGCATCAATATCAACACGCACAAGTTCCTTCAAGCGATCACGTAAATCGTACGCTTTATCCAATACGCCTTCTTTATGCTGAGCGATTGGAACAATCATAGCCTGTGTTGGTGCAACTCTAGGTGGGATAACGAGTCCACGATTGTCACCATGAACCATGATCAAAGCTCCCATAATTCTAGTGGATAGTCCCCAAGAAGTTTGGTGTACAAATTGGCTCTCTCCATTTTCATCTAAATACGTAATATCAAAAGCTTCTGCAAATCCAGAACCGAAATGATGTGATGTACCTGATTGCAGGGCTTTTCCATCATGCATCAGCGCTTCAATTGTCAGAGTGTAATTAGCACCTGCAAACTTTTCTTTATCGGTTTTACGTCCTTTTAGTACAGGGATGGCCAGATATTTCTCTGCCATATCAGCATATACTTCAAGCATGCGATTTGTTTCTTGCGCTGCATCCTCATCTGTAGCATGCGCCGTATGCCCTTCCTGCCAATGGAATTCAGACGAGCGCAAAAATGGTCTCGTAGTTTTTTCCCAGCGCACTACATTTGTCCATTGATTGTAAAGCTTTGGCAAATCTCGATAAGAATGAATATTTTTTGAGTAATAATCACAGAAAAGTACTTCCGAAGTTGGGCGGACAGCGATACGCTCTTGCAGTTTTTCCTCGCCACCATGAGTTACCCATGCAACTTCCGGTGCAAATCCTTCTACATGGTCCTTTTCTTTTTGCAACAGACTTTCTGGAATAAAGAGTGGGAACGCGACATTAGAATGTCCTGTCTCTTTAAACTTTTTGTCCAGCTCATCTCGCACATTTTCCCAAATAGCGTAACCATAGGGTTTGATAATCATTGTGCCGCGAACTTGGCCATAATCAACCAAGTCTGCCTGTTTCACAACATCTGTATACCATTGCGCGAAATCATCTTCCATCGCTGTTATTTTTTCCACAAACTGTTTGTTCTTTTTACCCAAGCCTAACACCTCTTTATATAAAGATATTTTAAATATTGAACACAAAAAACCCTCCATCCGAAAAGGGACCGAGGCTATGGTGGTACCACCCTTGTTTGCATCCATACTACTGATGCACACTTAAATGTATAACGGCATGACCCGCGCTCATTTTACGGTTTAAACCTTCCAATGGCGAACTCAGGAGGCAGGTTCTAATTCGTGTCAGTAGGAATTCACAGCGCCATTCCCTCTCTTGTACAGACAAACAAATTATACTAATCCTCGTCAACGTTTCGTATATATCCCTAAATATAAAGGGATATGTTTGTAAAGTCAAGGTGAGAAGATACTCTCTTCTCACCCCTTCACATTCAGGAGTTTAATGTTCGAGAGGGAGTTTCTTTTTCATATAAGGAAAAAGAGTCACCTTCCGCATGCCCCTGTCCCATATAATTGAACCCTACGTGCTTATAAAAGTCATTCAAAACAGCATTATCCGCGATACAGTCGAGTCGAAGCGTTGCCTCCCCTTGTAAATTTTCATCAAGCCACAACAGAAGATCTTTTCCTATTCCTCTTCCAGTATAGTGGTTATGTACGGCAAGGCGATGAATGTAATAAGCATTATCTTCTCTCGCTCCCCAAAGTTGAGCATCCCAATCGTTTTGTTTATTGGTGAGATTAAAAGTAGCAACAAGTCTTTCACCATCTGTCACGATATAGGTAACACCGCGTTTAATGGAATTAATAATCTCCGCATCTTCTCCACCATCAAGTAAGAACTCCCATTGATTTAATCCATTCTCTTGCAAGCGAGTGGCAACACCTTTTAGTAATTCTATTACTGCTGCCGCATCAGAGGGAGCGGCTTGCTTTACCGTAAAAGAGTTAAACTGTTCCTTTAAAAATAATGATTCCATCTCTATTCTTCCTCCTATATGGGACAAACTTTTCTATATAACACTTGCTCCAAGAGTATTTTCAAAATGACCAAGCGCCCATTCATGGCCAGCTTGATTAAAGCTAGCGACCGCATCCTTATGAACTACGATCTTGAACCCTTTGTTATAGGCATCTACAGCTGTATGCAACACACAAATGTCTGTACATACTCCAATAATATGTACTTCCTCAATGTTCCGCTCACGAAGTTTTAGTTCCAAATCGGTTCCTGCAAAGGCACTATACCTTGTTTTATCACGATAATAAACATTCTCTTTATTCTTATATTGCTCATAAAGATTGGCTAAACTTCCATAAAGATTCCTGCCAGAGGTTCCTATAATATTATGTGGCGGAAAAAGCTTGGCTTCAGGATGTAATGCGTCTCCTTCATGATGGGCGTCAATTGCTAGCACAACATAATCTCCCGCCGTAATAAACTCTTCTGTTAAGCTTACGATGTTATCCTCTATAGCTTGACCCGGTTCGCCGCATGTTAACTTCCCATCCTCTGCGACGAAATCATATGTGTAATCTACATTAATTAAAGCACGTTTACTCATTTGGCTTCCCCCTGATTAACATGATAGATTTTAATTTTGCTAGCTTCTCCATATTTCCTCTCGGCCGCATGGTAAGTCGGACCAACGATATCCGTATAGGAAAAACCATATTCAATCGCACTCGTTACAAAACTTTTTGCTTTTTTGACAGACTCATAAACAGAAAAACCTTTTGTTAAAAATGCTGTAATGGCTGCGGAATAAGTACAGCCAGCTCCACTTGTATTGGCGGTTTCCATACGCGGGGCTTCAAACAATGTCATATTTTTTCCGTCGAATAGGACATCAATGGCAGGACCGTCCAGTCTCCCCCCTTTTACAAGAACATTTTGACAACCAAGATTATAAAGATCCACCGCTGCCTGCTTTAGTTCCCCCACAGACGTAATACTTCTTCCATCTAATAATAAAGATGCCTCTGGTACGTTCGGTGTAATAATAGTCGCCATTGGAATCATTTTTTCCTTGAGTGCATGAATTGCTTTATCCTCAAGTAGCTTCGAATTCATCTTTCCTACCATTACCGGATCAACAACTAAATAGTTAATGTCTGCTTGTTTCACTAATATAGACACATTCTCTATTATCTCTTCGGAAAAGAGCATCCCTATTTTTACTCCTTCCACACCTACCTGCTCGATAGCAGTTGCAAACTGTGCTTCAATGGCCTCTATTGTCTGGAGATGAACATTTTTCTTTGTCTTGGGATGCCTGGAAACAATCGCTGTAAGTACGCTCATTCCGTAGGTATCTAATTCTTGAAATGTTTTCAAATCTGCCTGAATCCCTGCACTTCCTCCTGCAGCAGATCCGGCAATGGTCATCACTCTAGCTGGTAGTTTCATCGAAAAAATCCTTTCTATCTTACTTTAGAGAGCACCAATATTTAGCGAGAATAATCGGCGCTCTCCGCTTTTCTTTAGAATATCACAACGATTATAAACCAGATAATCATAACGAGCTGTATTACAACTTTGGCGACTGCTCCTCCTAAAAAACCGATTAAGGATCCTACAGATGCAAGCAGCGCTTCCTGTGCTGTTCTCTTTTGAATCATCTCAATAATAAACACAGCAGCAAACGGGATGATAATGATACCAAACGGTGGAATAATAAACGATCCGATGATAACTGCAATCGCCGCTCCCCGCTCTCCCCATTTACTACCACCATATTTTTTCACAAAATAACTATTGGCTATAATATCTGAAACAATAAGCACAACCGTTAAAACAATCATTACCGTCCAAAAAACAGCATTAAGCTCGTTGCTATTTAACACGAAATGATAAAGTAAAAATCCACCCCATATCACAAGCACAGAGGGGACAATTGGGAAAATAATGCCTACAAAACTTAGTATAAACAATACGCTAATAGCGATCCAAATGATAATATCTAGCATAAGTTCCTCCAGTGATTATTTTTTTCGAAACATACTTGAAAGCTTCGTCTCTTCTTTTCTCCATATACGTTTATAATTTTCCATATGTTTCATAATACTCAACAAAGATAAGAACACGACGATCATGGTTGGTTCCACACCGAAAAATAAGTATGTTGTCACTAGAAATGACAGGTACATAAACAGTACCCCAACAACAAGGTAATCTGTCGTAAAAGTAAATAGAAATAATATAGCAATCCCTATCACGGCAATTTTCCAATCAATCGCCAGTAGCCCACCAACAAGGCTGGCTGTCCCTTTTCCTCCACTAAATTTCATCGTGATAGGATAGTTATGCCCTACAATTACAAAGAGTGCCGTGACATAAACAAGTAAAATCTGAGCATCGCCATTAACACCGCTCTCTCTTATGATAAATAAAGCTAGCATTATTGCTGCTGTTGCTTTAAAAATATCAATTAATGCAACAAGAATACCGTATTTCCAACCAAGTAAAATTGTTGTGTTGGAAGCCCCAGCATTCTTAACACCACTATTTTTTATATCGACTTTCTTCATCCTGCTAACCACCTGGGAACCGTGGATACAACCGAAAATATAACCCAGTAAACTAACAATAAAGGTTAACATACGCAATCCTCCTTTATACCGGTGCAACCGTCCGTAAAACCCCACTTTTATAACTTAAAGTGAAACCGTAATGTTTAAGTGGTAGTAATAGACGCTAACACCACGATTCGCTAACTAACAATCAGTCGGGAAGGACGACCCCCCCCACTGATTGAAGTTTCACTTTATTGGCCTTATTATAACGTAAATAATATAAAGAAAGAACATGAAATTTGCTCAATAATCCTCCCTCGCCAACAGCATAATGCCCTCTTTATTTGTTAGAATAAGATAAGAACTAGAAATATAGGTTGAGGGGAATAACAGCATGCGGCAGACATCTAGCATACTTAGTACGTGGCTTATCATTATCCTATTCTTCGTATTGCTTTTTACATTATATAACCAACAAAACAAAAAATATGATGACAAAGGAAAGGATGCATCCATTCCAACAGAGCTTCATCCTATCGTAGAAGAGCATAAAAACAAGCTAGTGAAAGAGGCTGAGAATATAGGTATAGAATTGATTATCACGGAAACCATTCGAACCTATGATGAACAGAACGCACTTTATGAACAAGGACGAACGACAGAGGGAAACATTGTTACACACGCACAAGGAGGAGAATCCTATCATAATTATGGCTTGGCCATTGATTATGCCCTCTCCGATCAGGATGGGAACCTTATCTGGGACCTTAACTATGACGGAAATGGAAACGGTGACTCTGACTGGTTCGAGGTTGCAGATATAGCAAAGGATCTCGGCTTTGAATGGGGTGGGGATTGGGAGAACTTCAAAGATTATCCGCACCTTCAAATGACGTTTGGCCTTTCAATAAGAGATCTTCAGAACGGGTTAAGACCAAAGATTGAACAGGGAGTCGAGGAAGTAGACAATTAATCCAGTGAGGATTATAATAAAATTATCTTGAATTCAAACTATTTTCCGAGTAAATATCATACACAATTGATCGAAGGAGGAAAACATATGGAACTGAAAGGTATCCACCACGTCTCAGCATTAACGGCAAACGCAGCAGACAACTACTCTTTTTATACAGAAGTTCTTGGAATGCGCCTTGTTAAAAAGACGGTAAACCAGGATGATACTTCCGTGTACCATTTATTTTATGCAGATGAGATAGGCAACCCTGGTACTGATTTGACGTTTTTTGAAATACCACGTGCAGGTACGACCTATCCTGGTGTCAGCAGTATCTCTGCAACATCTCTACGTGTTAAGGATAACAATGCTCTACAATACTGGAAGCAACGTTTCATCGAGTATAAGGTTGACCATGATGAAATCATTACTGTGGGTGGCCGAAAAATTGTCTCTTTCCGAGACCCAGAAGGCCAGAGGCTTAAGTTAATATCAGATGAAACAAACAATGGTGTAAAAGGTGGTACCCCATGGAAAAAGGGGCCAGTTCCCGTTGAAAATGCCATCATCGGACTTGGACCAAGTCATCTCACTGTTAATGATCCAGATCCAACCATAAAGGTGCTGACAGAGGTTCTCTCCTTTAAGGAGATCGATCGTTACCCTTCCTTAGTTCAAGGTCAACAGGATGTACGTGTCTTTTCAACTGGCGAAGGTGGCACTGGTGCAGAGGTTCATTTGGAAACAAGATCCGACCTCCCAAGAGAACGACCTGGAAGAGGGAGTGTCCATCATGTGGCATTCCGTGTAGATAACGAAGAGGAATTACAGTATTGGAAGGAACGCTTGCAAAGTGCCAGACTTCCCAACTCTGGATTAGTGGAACGTTATTACTTTAAATCACTTTATTTCAGAGAGCCAAATGGTATTCTTTTTGAACTAGCTACAGACGGTCCTGGCTTCACAACCGACGAAGATCCAGAACACCTAGGCGAATCGCTGGCATTGCCACCATATTTCGAACAAGATAGGGAACGTATTGAAGCTAGATTAAAACCACTTGATACAAAAAGAGGCTAAGGTATTTATATTCGCCTTTGAACTTTATAGAAAAAAGGAGGTCGAGCGATTTTAAATTTATCGCTCGACCTTTTACTTATCGTCCCTTATTACTCTCCTGGAAATAGGATATTGTGTTGTTTTCTTGCTTCGGACGTCCATTTTGCAACCTGCCTGCTACGTTCTAGTCCTGCCGCGTGTTCCTCAAGGTTTTGTTCCTTAACCATCTTAACGAAGGCTTGGGCTTCATAAATCATGTCTAATTGCTCTTGCTTTTCAGCTAATTCTGTTGTCTCTTTTGTTTTTCTATCATAAAAGGACAGCTGTTCGATTGGTGCCACATGATCCATTCTTAAGGCACCATCTTCCCCATGAATTTCAGATGGTGCGGTCCCTTGGGCTATTTTTGAACAGAGGATGGTGACAACAAATTCGTTATAGTTTAGCACAAGGGTGCCACTTCCATCCGTCCCGTTTGACAGCAGGACAGGAAAATAGTTAATGTTATTCGGTTCGCCAAACAAGTCTAGTGCCAAACTTAGTGGGTAAACGCCTAGGTCCATTATTGCGCCACCAGCAAACTCTTTGGAAAACACATTAGGTGCTTTTCCCTCTTTAAAGGCATCATATTTAGAAGAATACTGTACATATTGCAGCATCACACTGCGAATCTGACCAACTTGAGTCAACTTATCTTTTAACTTCTTATAGTTAGGGGAATAAAGATGACGGAATCCTTCAAATACAAAGACGCCCTTTTCCTTTGCTGTCTCCTGTACATGATTCCACTGTGATTCATTCAAGACCATTGGTTTTTCACAAAACACATGTTTGCCATTATCCATACACATAATCATATGCTCATAATGCATTCTATTCGGTGAAGCAATATAAATAAAATCTGATTCTTCGTCCTGTAGCATAGCTTCCAAATTAGAAAACCACTGCTTCGCTCCATTTTTCTCCGCGAATGCTTTAGCACTTTCCTCTGTTCTAGAATAAACAGCATGTAGTTCAGCAGATCCTGATTGTTTCGCTGCGGCTATAAAGGATTCTGTTATCCAGCTTGTACCTATTGTTGAAAATTTCATTTTTATCATTTCTCCTCTTCTTTTTCTTCCTTGTTATCTTCTTTGTTGCTGTCCTCACCAGGTAGTGGATCAACTTCATGTTTGTATGCATACCCTTTTGAAATGGTAAACAGCGATAAAAGCAAAACAATTGCCACTACAGCGACCATCACAATAATAACAATAGTATATGTAGACAAATTGCTTCCTCCATTTCTAGGCCTTTTCAAATGGCTTGATGATTCCGTAAATAGCTTTTGTGTAAGGCAGATTAATACCTGTCTTTTCAGCTAACCGGATTGCGCCACCATGTAAATGTTCTAGCTCAAGATGAAGACCTTTTCTTCGGTCTTGGTGCATTGAGGAGGTTGCTTCAGCCTGAAGTGTGATCAATTTCTTTTCCGCCTCTTTAATATGCTCATCTTTTAATTCTGCTCCATATGCATTTGCCAGCTGCTTCATTTCTTTCAGCAATTCTTTGGCAATCTGAAACGTCTCCGGTTGTTCTCTTATTTCTCCAATAGCAAGATTCGTAGCCGTAGTAATGCCAGAAAAGGCATTGATAAATGAATATTTCTTCCAAAGTTCCTCAAGGATATTCTCGCTATTTATAGCATGAAAGTTTGCCTTAGTAAACAGAGCTTGCAGGTTTTCGCATATTTCTGTTTGCTCCGTATATAGCGGACCAAAAATAAGGTCATGAAAGTCACTTGAATGGATCACATGGCCCTTATTATCCAATGTTGCGATAATAAAAGACAAGCCTCCGAGTACAGCTTTGTTCCCTAAATGCTTTTGTAGAAGTTCAATATGTTCTATTCCATTTAAAACAGGAAGCACATAAGCGCCTTTATTGGAAAGCACTTTTAGTGGCTCAAGGACCCCATCTAAGTGATATCCTTTTACGCCTGCTAATACAAGGTCTGCTTCAGGAATATCATTTGGATCGGTCGTTACATTCGGGTTTTCAATAGTATAATCACCTTGTTTGCTCGAAATTCGCAAACCTTGCTCCTTCAGTTGGACTGCTCTCTTTTCTCGCACCAAGAAGGTTACTTCTGCCCCTGCCTCGTGTAATCGAGCTCCAAAATATCCACCCAATGCTCCGGCTCCCACTATCACAACTTTCATAAGTATTCCCCCTTTGTTTAATCTTGTTCCACTCTTTCTATCGTACCTTGTCCTTAACTGTATTGTCTAGAATAGCTTTATAAATCAATGTCTTCATTTTTAACCAAATGTTGGGAAAATGGTAGCATACGGAACAATACACTAGTATATTTCTGTCTCTGACACTCTAACTTACTTATTTGCACTATACGCCAGTTAATTATAAATAATCAAAATATACTGGGTTTGAAACGTTCTTGTAATACCTTTAACATAATTATATAAGTGCTTTTCATTAAGTCAGCCAATTTTCGGTAATTTTTTTTACATATAAGGGGTGATGTTTTTCCTAGGAGTAAAGTACGCCTTGAATGATTACCTTGTAGATATGGCTTAATAAAAGAAAAGCATGCTTGGAAAATAAAAAATAGGAGGTCAATAGAAACATATGAAGAAAATTATACTTACTAGTTTATTAGGTTTAATATTAATCGCTCTGGCTGCCTGCGGCTCAGAAGATGAAGGTGCAAATGGGGATGGTGGTGACAGCGAAAGTAATGGCGGAAAACTGGAAGAATTACAAGAAGCAGGAACAGTTACAATTGGATTTGCCAATGAAGAGCCCTACGCTTATGAAGAAGATGGGGAACTAAAAGGAGCAGCAGTAGATATTGCAGCTGCTGTCTTTGCGGAGCTAGGTATTGATAACATGAAATCACAGCTTTCTAATTTCGATTCTCTTATTCCTGGACTGCAAGCAAATCAATTTGATGTCGTGACAGCTGGAATGGCTATTACTCCAGACCGTTGTGAACAGGCAGCCTTTGGCGAACCGGAAATGGTGTATGGTGAGGGCTTGGTCGTACAGGCTGGAAATCCACTTAATATTCAAAGCTACCAGGACATCGCCGACAACCCGGACATCCGAGTAACTGTAATGTCTGGTGCAACAGAAGTGGGTTATCTTGAAAGTGTAGGAGTTAGTGATGATCAAGTAACACCTGCCGATGATATTCCAGCAACATTCTCTGCCATCCAAGCGGATAGAGCTGATGTTACAACTGCCACAGAAATGACACTTCGCATGGCGGTGGAAACAGCTGGCGATGATCTTGAGTTTGTTGATAATTTCGAGCAGCCTGATATCGAAGGGGTACCAAGCTATGGGGCAGCTGCATTCTCTAAGGATAATACCGAGTTAAGAGATGCGTATAATGAAAAACTTAAAGAACTGAAAGAAGATGGAACTGTTGCCGAGTTGCTTGAAGCAAATGGGTTTGACCCGGAGAGCAACATGGCTGAAGCCGGAGAAATCACAACTGAATCAGTTTGCAGCGGAGAAAATTACTAATCATAACAAAAAATAAAAACTGCCTTATTCCTTTAAATGGATAAAGTGAACCTTCAATCAGTGGGGTTTTCATTCTTCCCCACTGATTGTTAGTTGAACGAATCGGGGTGTTAGCGTCCGTTTACTCCCACTAAAAACTCACGGTTTCACTTCATGTTTTGAAGTGGAGTCTTACGGACGGTTGCACCGGGATAAACTGAGCGTTTCACATCTTCTAGATGACGAGACTCCATAGGGCCTTCCTCCCGCCAAAGGGGGGCAGGTCCTATGTTTTTCTGTGTTGACTACTATGAAAAGGAGTGATTCCAATTAGTGTATTTACAGATATATTCCCCTACCTTATGCGTGGGATTAATATAACTATCTCTGTCCTTATCGCCTCCGCGATTTTAGGTTACCTGATGGCATTTATAGCAGGTCTTTGCCGTCTATCTTCAAATGTATTCATACGCAAGGCTACCGGATTCTATATTGAATTATTTCGTGGCACCTCATTAATCGTTCAATTATTTTGGCTTTACTATGCTGTTCCCATGCTTTTTGACATTCAGCTTGGCAGCAATTGGCTTGTTGGGGTTATTGCCATTGCGCTGAATTATGGTGCCTATATGTCAGAAATTGTAAGGGGATCTATTCTTTCTGTGGCCAAGGGTCAGACTGAAGCTGCCACAGCACTCAATATGTCTAGCTTTCAGCGTATGCGGCTGATTATTTTGCCACAGGCAGTGCGCATGATGCTACCAGAGTTCGGAAATTATTTAATTCAAATGCTAAAAGCAACTTCCTTAGTTTACTTAATTGGCATGAACGATATATTATACTACGGAAACATTCTGCGAAGTAATGATTTGTCACAAGCTCCAACCGTGTACTTACTTCTTCTAGTATTCTACTTTATTCTAGCGTTGCCAATTATCTGGCTAACGCGCAAAGCAGAAGTTATTTCCAAGAAAGGAGTGGCTAGCTAATGGATAATTGGAGTTGGGAGATATTTTTTGACGCCTTCCCTGTTGTACTAGAAGGGCTCGGCATTACCGTTGGACTAACATTAGCCTGCTACTTATTTTCACTCATATTCGGCTTTGTGTGGACCTTTTTACGAAGAGTACCGTTTAAGCCTTTGAATTGGATTGTGACATGGGTAATGGAATTTATTCGTTCTACCCCACCTTTGGTACAATTATTCTTTATTTACTTTGCATGGCCAATGGTTCCTGTCGTAGGGATGACTCTGTCGCCATTTACTAGTGCAGTACTCGGCCTTGGACTTCACTTCAGTACCTACATCGGAGAAGTATACCGATCTGGAATTGAAGGAGTTGATAAGGGACAGTGGGAAGCTTCACAAGCTCTAAATCTCTCTACAAGGCAAAAGTGGTTAAAGATTATTTTGCCACAGGCAATCCCTCCAACCATTCCCATGCTTGGAAACTACTTAATTATTATGTTTAAAGAAGTTCCACTTGCCTCCACGATTGGCGTAGTAGGAATCCTTCATATGGCGAATAGTTATGGCGCACAATATTGGGCATATTTGGAGCCTTTAACAATTGTTGCGATTTTATTCTTAGTTTTAAGCTATCCTTCTGCTATTCTAATAAGTAAGCTAGAAAAAAGGATGAATCGACGGTTTGATAAAAAAGAGACATTAAATAGTAGTAAAGGAGCGACAACTTAAATGACAGAGCCAATTGTAACATTTCAGGATGTGCACAAATCCTTTGGGGATGTAGAAGTATTAAAAGGGATTAATCTTGATATTAAGCCCGCTGAAAAAGTAGCGGTAATTGGACCAAGTGGTTCAGGGAAAACTACCATTATCCGCATGTTAATGACATTGGAAAAACCAACTTCCGGTGATATTATCGTCGACGGGAAAAACCTATGGAAGATGGATAAGAATGGACAGCTTGTTGATGCGAATGAAAAGCATTTGCGCGAAGTGCGCGGAGATATCGGCATGGTCTTTCAGCATTTTAACCTTTTTCCACACATGACTATTTTAGAAAACTGTATGACCGCACCAATCCATGTGAAGAAGGAAAATAAACAGACAGCGAAACAACACTCTATCCAGATGCTTGAAAAAGTTGGACTTGGAGATAAATTGGATAATTATCCAAGCCAGCTTTCCGGTGGACAAAAACAGCGAGTTGCCATGGCCCGTGCTTTAGTTATGCGCCCGAAGGTCATGTTGTTTGATGAGGTAACCTCTGCTTTGGATCCAGAGCTTGTCGGAGAAGTACTCGAGGTAATTCGGGACATTGCAAAAGAGGGAGAAATGGCCATGATCCTCGTTACACATGAGATGGATTTTGCTCTAGATGTTGCAGATAAGGTCTTGTTCCTTGATGAAGGTGTTATCGCAGAACAAGGAACAGCAAGTGAAGTTATTGAACATTCCAGTAACGAGCGACTGCAAAGCTTCCTTAAGCGCTTTAGAGCTTAACTCTAGTTAGTTTCATTTAGTAAGAAAAATTTCTTAACATGTAAAAAAGCTTTGGAATCTGCCGTTTAGCAGTCCAAAGCTTTTTTAATAATAAGATGCCCTATTAGCTATGCATCTTCTCCAATAATTTTAACTTCACGTTCTAACTTAACGCCAAACTTTTCATCGACTGTCTTCTGCACGTGATGAATTAAAGCAATATATTCACTCGCTGTCGCTCCATCTTTATTTACAATAAAGCCGGCATGCTTCAGGGATACTTGCGCCCCGCCAATCTGTTTTCCTTGCAAAGCGCTATCTTGGATTAACTTACCTGCAAAATAGCCAGGGGGACGTTTAAATACACTTCCACAGGACGGGTATTCCAATGGCTGTTTTGACTCGCGTTTAAACGTTAAATCATCCATAACTTCCTTAATTTGTTCATATTCGCCTGGTTGAAGTGCAAAGGTTGCTTCAAGTACAATATACTTCTTTTCTGGGATGTTACTTGTGCGATAATCCATCTCTAATTCCTCTACTGGCAGTGTCAGCAAATTACCTTCCGGGTCTACCACTTTTGTACTGACTAGGACATCTTTTATCTCCCCGCCGTAAGCACCAGCATTCATAAACAGCGCACCGCCAACCGAACCAGGTATCCCACAGGCAAATTCAAGTCCGCTTAGCCGACGCTCCAATGCTTCTCTTGATACATCAATAATCCTAGCGCCACTTCCTGCAACAATGGTGTTGGAAGTCGTTTGAATTGAGCTGAGTTTTTTTAGGTTCATGACTATCCCACGGATGCCACCATCTTTTACAATTAGATTGGATCCGTTTCCTAACAACGTAAAAGCTACCATTTCGCTGTTAGCCAGCTTTACGATAGCCTGCACTTCTTCATATGTTTCCGGTGTAACAAGAATGTCCGCTTTTCCACCGAGTCGCGTATACGTATGGTTACTTAACAATTCATCTACCATGACATTTTGCTTGTTCGTTATTTCTATTAGCTTTTCATATATGGGATGATTAATCATCTGTATCATTCCTTTGAAGTTATTCCGCATGCCGTAGCACCTATTTCATTTTAAGTTTTTGAACACGATCTTTCCATAGAAAAGAATGGATAAGTTGGTCGACCTGTTGATTTTCATGCAATCCACTATGCCCAAGACTCTTATCCTCTATCACAATCTCTTCAAGCTGTTCCTTTGGGATGATCTGACGCAAGGATTTAAGGCTTTCTGGCACCGCTACCTTATCCCCTGTACTCCCAATGCTTAAGACACTGATATCTTCAGGGAATGGCCGTTCACGCAACATTTCCAGCGCAGCCGATCCAGGTATAAGATCTGTAGCGGCAGGACCATGGTTTACTTGAAAATAGCCCTCGCTGTAAACACCATCAAATGGACTAGCGATAGCCACAAATTTATCAACCTTCGGATATAGTTCTTTATCATTATATTGTTTCAAGAATTCAAGTGACACTATACCACCCATGGAATGCCCAACTAAATTAACGTTTTCCACATAATAGTGCTGCTTCATATGCTTTAGAACAGAGGCAAACCAGGCAGCACTTTGAGTAAAGCCTGCGCGATTATCTTCGAATACAACTTGGACAAGTGGCGGCTCTGATCTCCCTTTGCTTAAATTGCGTGTACTGATTTCACCCTTGGCAGAAACATAGTAAATTAACGCCCTATTTCCCCAGTTATATTTGTCCTCAAATCGATCAAGCATGAAGCCAAACGAGTTAAAGGTCCCCTTATAGCCATGCAGAAAAACCGTTGGCTTGGTTGTACTAATATCAGGCTTTCGTTCAGATTGATAACCCAATGAGATCATTCCCAACAAGACTATAAAGCCTACAGTTAGCCTTGTAATATTTTTTCGGTTCAAAGAGTATCCCTCATTTTTCACAGTTGTACCCTAAGTATACCATTTTCGCCCTATTTCTGTCCCTGACACACCAAATTATTCGTAAGTTAGATGAATTTCGCGTCCTTTTTGGTAACTCTTTCTAACATCATGCCCTTGTCCCGGTGCAACCGTCCGTAAGACTCCCACTTCAAAACATGAAGAGAAACAGTTAGTTTTTAGTGGGAGTAAACGGACGCTAACGATTCGTTCAACTAAAAATCAGTGGGGGAAGAATGAAAACCCCGACTGATTGAAGTTTCACTTTATTAAAACAACTGCTCAATCGCGTGAAAGGTTGGCTTCTGATCGGAATAAGTAGCAATATTGGAAAAGCCAATTGATTGGAGCAACTCTAAAGCATCCCTAAATCCGTAAGCAACCGTTGTTTCCATATGAGAGTCAGAGCCTAAAGTAATGATTTCTCCCCCACACTCCTTATAAAGTTTTAATATATCTGTGCTTGGCATTCCATTGTTCAGCCCATAACGAAACCCTGATGTGTTTAATTCAATCCCTTTTCCGTCTGCAATAATTCTCTTGAAAATTTGTTCATATAAATCGTGAAAATCAAGCTTACTCTTTTGCTCTGTATACCTTTTGACCAAGTCAATGTGACCCAACACGTTATAGTCCTGAAAATGGGTTATACAATCGAGCAACTCTTCATAGTAAATCTGATATGCCTCTTCCACCGTTTTACCAGCAAAGAAACTCCCTGAATGAAGGTCTTTTTGCTCAGACGTATGCATGGAACAAATAATAAAGTCAAAGCGGTTCGCTGCAATAAGTTCTTCATAGCGGGAAAGAAGATGTGGTTCGACCCCAATTTCCACACCTTTCTTAATACTAATGCTTTCCCCGTAATTCTGTTTCATTTCCTTTAACTTTTTCTCATATTGATTGAGATCAAGCTCAAATGAAATAGTTGGATCAGGGTAGTCGAAATCAACATGCTCGGTAAAACAAATTTCCTTAAGCCCCTTATCAATCGCAGATTCGATCGTTTTCTCCATTGGCGTAGAGCAATCAGCCGAGAAATTGCTGTGTATATGGTAATCAAACATTAAAACCTTCTCCTTTTGGTTGACTTTTCTAACTATACTACTTACAATACTATATAACTTTACTAAGATAAAGCGATAAAGCAATAAAGGATATAAAATATTTTGATTTATCAAGAAAGACGGAGAGCGCACGTATTAAGGAAGGCCGACTAAGTTCGATCCGTCCTGGGTCAACGTCGGCATGACCCGGATCCTCCGGGCCCACGTACGAACTGGGACTGCGGTTACTCGTCCCACCGAAGAACTTTTGCGCCTGGCCATGCCAGGTGTCTCCGTGTTGCCACGCAAAGTGGCGATTTTAATGGAGCATTTCTACGTAGGAGATTAGATGAACATGATTTTAAAGAATGTTAAAAATCATAGTGAATCTTATGCTTGGAAAGTGAAAAGGAATCAAGATGAGGTACGAATCGATGATGACTTATTGAAAAGAGCAAAGGGAAGTCGCCTAGTTTTTGCCACTCGAAGTTAGACAAAGAAAGGAGTATTGTCATGTCATCCTATCAAATTGGTTCAGCGAAAGCGGAATATAATGCAGATGGATTTAAACGAAGAGAAACCTTGATCACCCAATTTAAAAATCGTTTTTCTACTTACGGATATGAACAAATTAGGACATCTACTTTTGAATCCTATGATCTTTATTCAAAGCTTAATGGTACTGTAAACAAAGACGATATGGTAAAGGTTATTGATTCTTCCGGAAAGGTTCTTGTTATGAGGCCGGATGTTACCATTCCCATAACGCGAATGGTTGCCGAAGGTGGGATGCCGGAAGAAGAGTTGCGTTACTTTTACATTCAAGATGTTTTTAGAAGTACAGCCAGCACTGGTACAAAGGAAAGTACGCAGGCTGGGGTCGAATGCTTGGGTAATAACCGGCCTGAAACAGATGCCGAGGTAATTATGCTTGCGATTCATAATTTAAAGGAATTAGGGTTCTCCAACTTTAAAATAGAAATAGGCCATGCTGGATTCTTTAAATCATTAATTGCTCCAGCAGGATTGAACCCTTCGGAAATAGAACAGCTACAATCGTTGATTCAGTCAAAAAACATTGTAGAAATGGTACCATTTCTTGAACAATTATCTTTAACAGAAGATCTGCGCGAAGCCATGCAAGCTATTCCCATGCTCTACGGGACACCGCGGGAAGTCATGCAACAGATTTCAGATAAGCTATTAAATGAAGAGATGCATAAAAATCTTAATAACCTATCAGAGATTGTGGATATATTAGAAGATTACGAGGTTGGAGAACATATCGTCTTAAATCTTGGACTAATCAACAACATGAATTATTACTCAGATATCATTTTCCAAGGATTTGTTGAACAGGTCGGACACCCCCTTCTCATGGGAGGTCGCTACAATCATTTAGGAGACCAATACGGTGTTCACCTGCCTGCTATTGGATTTGCTATGGAAGTGGATTTACTACAGGAAGCGCTAGTGCAAAAAGGCCAGATAAGTGAAGTAACGATGGTGCCACAGCTTATCATGACCTATGAAAAGAGCAAGCAGAAGGAAGCATTCCAAACCGCACAGTTTCTACGCGAGGATGGTTTTACCGTTCGCATTTTTCCTGAATCATCTGCGGTTACCCAAAAGCCTATAGACATAAAAATCACTCTCAGTGAATCTGTAAATACGATAACAACTGAAGAAGACACACAAACATTTCGTAACTACCAAGCACTTTTAGACATTCTGAAGCAAAACGGAGGTAAGTAAGATGTCCAACATAACTCTTGCACTAGCAAAGGGCAGAACCGCCGATAGCACGATTCATTTATTAAAGAAAATAGGTATTCAGTTTCAGGACTTTCATGAAGATACGCGTAAGCTTGTTTTTCTAAGTGAGGATGCTTCGATAAAGTTAATTTTTGTTAAGGCCGTTGATGTCCCAACTTATGTTGAAAAAGGGGCGGCAGACATTGGCATCGCAGGAAAAGACAACATTCTAGAATCACAGGCAGATGTCTATGAATTACTAGATTTGAAAATAGGACAGTGTAAATTTGTTGTCGCTGGAAGAGCAGGTGACTTTCCCCCTTCCAAGCAACGCCTAACAGTGGCTTCAAAATATCCCAATATCACCGAACAACATTTTCAAAAAAAAGGATTGGATGTGGAGACTGTCAAGCTAAATGGATCTGTTGAGCTTGCTCCCCTAATCGGATTAGCTGACGTCATAGTAGACATTGTGGAAACAGGAAATACGTTAAAAGAAAATGGATTGGAAGTCTTTGAGGACGTTGAAAATATTAGCACAAGGCTGATTGTGAATAAAGCGAGCTTCGCCACAAAATCAAATGATATTCAGCTATTCATCAAGAGACTTACAGTAGGACTGGAGGAAGAATATGAGAATCATAACGGCTGACTCATACCTTGAAGAAGAACGTAACACAACTACCTTGGAACAAGATAATCAAAACCTTGATAAAACTGTACTAGAAATCATTCAAAAGGTGAGACAAACAGGAGACCAATCATTATACGATTATACCGAAGCATTTGATGGCGTAAAGCTTACAGAGTTGCTCGTATCAGAGGAGGAATTTACAGAGGCAGCAGAACTTGTTGATGGTAATTTTATAAATTCCTTGAGGCAAGCAAAACAAAACATTGAGGAATTCCATCAAAAGCAGCTCGAAAAGTCTTGGTTCTTTCATAAGTCATCAGGCATAACACTCGGCCAAATGATTACACCCATAGGTCGAGCTGGCATTTATATCCCTGGTGGAAAGGCTGCCTACCCTTCCTCTGTACTAATGAACGTGATTCCAGCAAAATTAGCTCAAGTAGAGGAAATCGCTATTGTGACACCACCACAGAAAGATGGAAAGGTAAATCCTTATGTGCTTACAGCAGCAAGGGAAGTGGGCGTAGATACTGTATACAAAATCGGTGGCGCTCAAGCAATAGCCGCATTAGCTTATGGTACAGAGACAGTTTCTAAGGTAGATAAAATCGTAGGACCTGGGAATGCTTTTGTCGCCAGGGCAAAGAAGTGGGTATTTGGTGATGTAGCCATTGACATGATTGCAGGACCAAGCGAAATATGTGTAGCAGCAGATGGTTCCGCCCCTACAGCATATATTGCCGCAGACCTGCTCTCACAGGCCGAGCATGATGAGCGTGCTCGTACCTTTTTCATTACAAACAGTACCACGTTAGCTGAAAAAGTTAGAAATGAGATGTACATCCAACTAGAAATGTTAGAAAGAAAAGACATTATAAAAGCTTCCTTACAAGATTTTGGACGTATTATTATCACAAAGAATGAACAAGAAACATTCGACCTTATCAACCAAATAGCACCTGAGCATTTAGAACTGATGATGGAGAATGCTTCTGACAAATTGCCATTTGTAAAAAATGCAGGAGCTATTTTCCTTGGCAATTATTCTCCAGAACCGCTTGGTGACTATTTTGCAGGACCCAATCATACCTTGCCAACGAGTGGAACGGCAGCCTTCTCCTCCCCTCTAGGTGTCTATGATTTTATGAAAAAATCAAGTATCATCCAGTACTCACAAGAGGCTTTACTAAAAGCATCTGAACCGATAATTCACTTAGCGGAAACAGAAGGGCTAACTGCTCATGCCAACGCAATTTATCAAAGAAGGGATGGGAAAAATGCGCAAAAGTAATGTTACACGAAAGACAGCCGAAACGGACATAACGTTAGACCTTTCAATCGACGGAGAAGGGAACTCCGCTATCCAGACAGGGATTGGCTTTTTTGACCATATGCTTATTCTATTAAGCAAGCACGGGCTATTTGATTTAGAGATTACATGTGATGGTGATTTGGAAGTGGACCAGCACCATTCTGTAGAGGACATTGGCATCGCGCTAGGTCAAGCCTTTCGAGAAGCACTTGGAAGCAAAGAAGGAATAACACGATATGCCACCGTTTCTAGCCCTATGGATGAAGCATTATCTAGCATATCTCTTGATATAAGTGGCCGGTCCTATCTGGTATTTCACGTAGAAGGATTAAAGGATAAGGTTGGAAGTTTTGATACAGAGTTAGTAGAAGAGTTCTTTCAAGCTTTTGCAAGCAATGCAAAAGTGACACTCCATATTAACCTGTTGTATGGAAAAAACTCTCACCATATCATTGAGTCTATTTTTAAAGGCGTAGGTCGGGCCCTCGATTTAGCAAGTCAACAAAATAGCAGGATAAAAGGTGTTCCATCGACAAAAGGGACTCTTTAGTAGATTACATGTAAAGAATGTGCACAACGCTATTTACAGAAGGAGCGAAAAGTAATGATCGCGATAATTGATTATGGTGCAGGCAATATAAAGAGTCTGCAATTCGCATTAGATAAAGTGGGCCTCTCCTCTGTCGTTACTACAGAATCTAACGTAGTCCAGGAAAGTAAAGCTATCATTCTCCCAGGAGTTGGTGCCTTTAATGACGCAATGGAAGCCATTAGAAGTCTAGGATTAGCAAAAATATTAAAGGAAGAGGCTGCAAACGGAAAGCCTTTACTCGGCATTTGTCTAGGCATGCAATTATTCTATGAAACGAGCTATGAAGACGGAAGGTGGGAAGGGCTTGGCCTGCTCAAAGGTGCTGTGTCACGAATAACGGGAGATGTAAAAGTTCCTCATATTGGCTGGAACACATTAGACCAGCATGGGAACAACGCTATTTTGCGGAGTATTAACCCAGAAGCATATGCCTATTTTGTCCATTCCTATGCTGTCACGGATTATGAGAACCAATCTTTGGTCGCAAGTACCTTGTATGGAGGGACTATCCCTGCAGTCGTTCAGGATAAAAACATAACAGGGATGCAGTTCCACCCAGAAAAAAGTGGCGCGGTTGGTTTACAGCTATTAAAAAACTTCGGGGAGATGATCAGATGATTTTATTTCCAGCTATAGATATCAAGGATGGAAAGTGTGTACGACTTACACAAGGAGATTACAATCAACAAAAAATATATAGTGATTCCCCATTAAATGTTGCCCGTCAATGGGAAAAGCAAGGCGCGGACTTTATCCATATCGTTGATTTAGATGGAGCGAAATCAGGTATATCTGCAAATCAATCGCTCATCGAAGAGATTGCTTCTATAAGTCCCATTCCTGTACAAGTCGGTGGCGGTATCCGCTCACTGGAAACAATAAAAAGGTATGTTGAAGCAGGTGTGGAAAGAGTAATTATCGGAACTGCAGCCATTGCAGATCGTCCATTTCTCAAGGAAGCAGTAAAGCTGTACAAGGATCGTATAGCAGTCTCGCTTGATGCCCGCAACGGGTTTGTTGCGACAAATGGTTGGACCGAAACAAGCACCATTCGGGCCATTGACTTGGTTAAAGAGCTTGAAGAAATCGGCGTCGAAACCATTGTATACACAGACATTTTAAAAGATGGGATGCTTCAAGGTCCTAACCTGGAAGAACTTGAAGCCATGAATCAGGCAACAAACCTGAACGTAATTGCTTCAGGCGGAGTCACAACGAAAGAAGATATTCAACAGCTAAGAAATCTGCAACTATATGGAGCTATAATCGGAAAGGCTTTGTATGACGGCACACTATCCTTTGAAGAGATCGTAAAGGATGAGTCAAATGCTCGCTAAAAGGATAATCCCTTGTTTGGATGTAGATAAAGGACGGGTAGTAAAGGGGAAAAAGTTTCAGAACATACAGGATGTAGCTGATCCAGTAGAACTTGCACAAAGATATAATCAAGCGGGCGCGGATGAACTCGTGTTTTATGATATTACCGCCTCCAATGAAGAAAGGGACATCCTTGCTGACATCGTAGAAAAAGTAGCAGCAGAGATCGCAATTCCTTTTACGGTTGGTGGCGGGCTAAGGACAGTCGATGATATTCACAAAATCCTTCGCTCAGGTGCCGATAAGGTTTCAGTTAATAGTTCAGCAGTAGAGAATCCGCAACTTATTCAACAATCTGCCTTGAAATTCGGGTCTCAATGCATCGTACTATCCATTGATGCAAAGCAAACAGCAGATAATAAATGGATGGTGTTTACCAAAGGTGGCCGCACTAATACAGGATTAGATGCAATCGAATGGGCAAAGCGCGGTGAAGAACTAGGCGCTGGGGAAATTGTGATTAACGCTATTGATACAGATGGAGAGAAAAACGGCTATCAACTTGATCTAATTAAGCAGCTTGCAGAAGCTGTGAATATTCCAATCGTCGCAAGTGGTGGTGCTGGGAAATTAGAGCATTTCTCTGATGTACTCCAAGAAGGATATGCAGACGCAGCCCTTGCCGCCTCTGTATTTCACTATAATGAGATCCCAATTCCAGAATTAAAACAATATTTACAGAAGAAAGCAATCAACGTTAGGAGTGAACAATCATGGAGGTAGAGATAGAAAAACTTTCCTTTGATAAAAATGGCTTAATTCCTGCCATCGTACAAGATGCCGAGAGTGCTAAGGTACTTACATTGGCCTATATGAATGAAGAGGCAGTTATGAAAACCATTCAAACTGGTGAAACGTGGTTTTACAGTAGGAAGCGCCAATCTCTTTGGAATAAAGGCGAAACCTCAGGAAACAAGCAAAAGGTTAAGAAAATCAAATTTGATTGTGATGCAGATGCCTTATTGATCCACGTAACGCCGGTTGGACCTGCCTGTCATACTGGAGAGGAAACGTGTTTTCACAATACACTCTACGAAAAAGAAGAAGTTGAAAGTGAGATTATCCCAATGTTGACTAGTAACATTAAGGAACGTCGGAATAATCCCGTAGAAGGGGCATATACAACCTATCTGTTTAATGAGGGAATTGATAAGATATTAAAGAAAATAGGCGAAGAAGCCAGTGAAGTTATCATTGGGGCTAAAAATACGGATAAACAGGAGATTACCTGGGAGATAGCAGACTTAACCTACCATACACTGGTATTAATGGAGCTGCTTGATGTTTCTGTATCAGATATAAAAAAAGAGCTAATGAAACGGCATATTAATAAGGCTGGCAACCAAAGTGAGTAGGTTTTGGAGCAAAGCCACCCTCCGCTGTGAGCCCTATGTACCTGGAGAACAGTTAAATCAGCCAGGGATCATTAAACTGAATACAAATGAAAATCCCTATCCCCCTTCCCCTGCAGTGGTAAGGGCAATTGAAAAGGAAGCCGCTAACAGTCTCAATTTATATCCATCTCCTACTGCGGATCAGTTGAAAAAGCGAATTGCAGACTTACATGGACTAAAGAAAGAACAAGTTTTTGTCGGCAATGGATCAGACGAAGTACTTGCTTTTTCCTTTATGGCCTTTTTTGATCCAGATAAGACAATCAGATTCCCGGATATTTCCTATAGTTTTTATCCTGTCTATGCACGTCTGTTTAATATTCCATTTGAGACTGTACCCTTACAAGAAGATTTTACTATACCTAAGGAAGCTTTTTTCCAATCGCAAGGTGGTGTCATTTTTCCGAACCCAAACGCACCGACGAGTATTTATCTGGAGTTGGATTTTATTGAGGAAATTGCTGCGCAAAACCCGCATCAAGTCGTTATTATTGATGAAGCGTACATCGATTTTGCCAGTGAATCTGCAGTGAGACTTGTTCAAGATTACGAAAATATCTTGGTCATTCAAACCATGTCTAAGTCAAAGTCGCTCGCCGGCCTTCGAGTGGGATATGCACTAGGAAATGAGGATTTGATTTCAGGTCTTACGCGTATAAAGGACTCTTTTAACTCTTACACCTTGGATCGACTTGCTATCGCGGGAGCGGAGGCGGCGTTTCAAGCGACCGATTACTATGCTGACATGACAGAGAAAGTTAAAACCACAAGAGAATGGACGATTAGTGCATTGAATCAACGTGGGTTTACCGTTCTGCCATCTCAGACAAACTTTATATTCACTACACATGAAACAATTCCTGCAGAAGAGCTCTACGAGAGGCTTAAGGAATCTGGCATCCTAATTCGGTATTTCAACAAGCCACGCATTGAAAATTACGTACGCATCACAATTGGAACGGATGAAGAGATGCAGCAGCTTTTCCATCAGTTAGACCAAATTATAAAGTGAAACTTCAATTTAGTGGAGGTCTTCATTCTTCCCCCACTGATTGTTAGTAGAACGAATCGGGGTGTTAGCGTCCGTTTACTCCCACTAAAAACTCACGGTTTCACTTCATGTTTTAAAGGGGAGTCTTACGGACGGTTGCACCGGGATAAAAGAAGCAACTTAGGGGCGCCTAAACGGGGCTACAGCAAATACTTCGCTAATTGATGAGCCCACACTACAAATGACACAAAAATGCCGAATCATTACTAGCCTATAGGCTTTGACGTAATGATTCGGCATTTCTTTTAATCAACTTTTATCTCGCTTCTTTTTTATAATGAATACTCCAACGTTCCTTTCATTATAAGAAATCGCTATTTAGATTAACGTTTCTACTTCTGCATCTTCTTTTAGTTCAGCTACTTTACTCTGTAGCTCAGTTGCAGTTTTTTGCTGTGTTATCTGATTTTTAATAGTCGGCTCTAAATCTTCCAGTTTACCAACTTCCTGATCGCCACTTTGTTCTTTCAACTTGTTGTAATATTCTTCGACTTCTTCATCTGTTACTTTAATATCCAACTCAGACTCTACGTATTTATTGGTAATCAAGTCATCAGCAAGTTGTCTTTTAAAGTCATCTTCGGACAACTGAAACTGATCAAGAACTGCTGTTAATTGCTCGCCATTCTCTTCCTTAATCGTGTCAAATTCGGATTGCACTTCCTCATCCGTCACCTCTAAACCTAGCGTTTCGGCTTCTTGACGAATCAATTGCTGTTCGATTAGAACATTAACGGCTTGTTCTTTGACTACTTCCGTATCCGAAACATCTTGTCCACTTCCGGCCATTTGGGTTTTCAACATGCTATATACTGAATTATAGCTATCTCCCATTACCTCCGTACCATTAACAGAAACTACTGCTTTCTCCGGATCAAGTTTTTCTTCTTCTGTTATCTCCGTTGATTGCTGCGCCTGTTCATTTTCCCCTGCTGCACTTTCTTCCGTTTGTGCACTATCTTCTTGTTCATTATCTTTGGACTCTTTCGATGAATCATCATTACAAGCTGCCAATACTATAGCTAAAGTTAGTGCAAAGCCTAACAAAATCAACTTCTTCATTAACAATTCCCTCATTTCATTATGTTGTCCCTTCATTCAAACATACTTTTCTACCACTTATCAAGTGCCAGGAAAGGCGATAACCCTTGAAAAAGCTATTTTGACAGGGTTTTCAAACCAACGTAACATTTCGGTAACAATCTGAACCGCCTTTCCCTTCATTCTGCCACATTTTGCGACAACTCTTTAATGCACTCATCTAGATACTTTAGAAAGCGCCTAAACAGACCATAAACGGTGAGTAATCACTTTAACGTTTCCACTGGGCCGATGCAACAGTTCGAGGGTACGAGTCGATGGCATTCGTACCTTTAAAACCTAATATTTACCCGATTTTCTCCGCCAATTCTAAAATAATTCCTTCTGGACCACGAACATAGCATAACTTATAAGCATTTTCGTAGTTTTGTATCTCACCGAAAAGTTCCGTACCTTTATTCTGCAAATTGGCTACTACGGATTCTATATCTTCAACAGCAAATGCAATATGCCTGATCCCTAAGGTATTTGCAAAAGATTGCTGAATTCCTTTTTCATCTGTCGGTGTATGAAATTTGACCAGTTCCAACGTTACCTGACTATCCGGCATCCCTAACATTACAACCGTCTCTCTCACGTCACTAAGCCCTATAATTCGTTCTACCCACTTACCTTCTACTTCTCCTTCCCCTAACATTTCAAGCCCAAAATCGAGGAAAAACTCTTTAGCAGCAGAGAGATCATTTACTATTACACCTACATGGTCTATTCTTTTGATCTTCATACTTATACCTCCCACTCTCTATTTTAAAAATATTCTGCATTATTTATAAGTATATCAGTTGTTCTTACTGTCCCCACCAAATTTATTATAATTAAACCCATTATAGAATCTAAGTTCCCACCAATCGTTATGCCAACAAACATTAATAGGGTCTTAATACAAAAAAGCTTGCAGAAAAACACATGGTTTCTCTACAAGCTTTTAATTTAAGGTTTATTCTATGCTGGACTCGATTTGTTTTACCATTTCGGACACAGACACCAGTCCGCCTCCAGATAGATACCAGTAATCAGGGTCCAAGTACACGATATTATCTTTCTCATATGCTGTGGTTCCCTTAACAAGATCATTCTCTACTAATTGCTTGGCAGCTGAATCTCCTCCGATTGCCGCTCCTCTATCGACTACATACAATAGGTCTGGGTCTTGCTCCACAACATATTCAAAAGAAACATTCTGACCATGTGTAGAAGCTTCAATACTCTCGTCTACTGCTGGCACACCAAATACGTCATGAATAATACCAAAACGGGAATTTTGACCGTATGCACTGATCTTGTCATCATTAGCCAAAATAATTAGTGCCTTCTCATCAGATGCAGAAGCCTTTTCATTTATTCCAGCAATGGACTCGTCAATTGCCGCAAGCTCTTCCTCTACTTGTTCCTGTTTGTCAAAAAGTTCCCCAACCTTATTCATGTTTTCTTTAAATGATTCCATGTAATTCGTTGTATCTACACCTAAATAGATTGTAGGAGCAATCTCTTCAAGCTGGTCATATACTGCTGCTTGACGACCTGAAATTAAAATTACATCTGGATTGATTTCGGAGATTTTCTCGAAATCTGGCTCTTTTAAGCTTCCGATATTTTCGTATTCATCCCCATTGTACTTTTCAAGATAGGAAGGAATGTTTCCTTGTGCAACACCAGCTACGTCAACGTCTAGCTTATCAAGGGTATCTAGAATTCCGAAGTCAAATACGACAACTTTCTCCGGATTCTTTACAACCTCAGTATCTCCATATTCATGGGAAATCGTAATCTTCTCAGTCGCCTCTTCTCCACTCGTTCCTTCACCACTAGCGTCATTTCCACAAGCTGCCATAACAAGCGCTAAAAGTCCCATTACAAGAATAATCGTAAACTTCTTCATATTAAATTCTCCTCAATATTTGGTTTTTAATCCAGGCTTCATTACCTGGCTTATATTCTGTAAGCATATATATTTACCATTGAATTTGTTTCATATAAAATACAAGTACGTTGATTCCTTTATATTGGCATTGCATTCCCGTGCAGTTCGCCTTTATAAGGGTTTTTTTATTTTTACTTCTTAAAAATAGACACATATTCTGCGGTCATCAATATTTTTAATATCAATGTCCATATCATATATTTCTTTAAGTACACACTCATCAATCACATCACATGTGCGGCCTGTTTTTGCAATCTTTCCATCCTTTAATGCCACAATATTATCCGAGTAACAGGAAGCAAAATTGATATCGTGTATCACGATTACAATTGTCTTCCCCCATTCGTCTACAAGGCGACGCAAGGTTTTCATGATCTGTACAGAATGTCGCATATCTAAATTATTTAGTGGTTCATCAAGCAGAATATATTCTGTATCCTGTGCAATTACCATTGCAATATGGGCACGTTGCCTTTGGCCCCCACTAAGTTCATCTAGGAACTTATGCTGCATTTCCCGCAACTCCATGTAGTCAATCGCTTCTTCCACCTTTATCCAATCTTCCTTCGTAAGCTTTCCTTGCGAATATGGAAAGCGCCCAAAGGAAACGAGCTCTCGCACTGTTAATTTTAAATTAATGCCATTTGATTGTTTTAAGATCGAGATCTTTTTGGCTAGCTCATTGTTTTTTGATTTGAGTATGTCTTTCCCATCAATGGTTATATCCCCATTATCTCTCGTAATCAAGCGACTGATCATGGAAATAAGTGTACTCTTTCCAGCACCATTTGGGCCGATAAAGGAAGTGATTTTTCCTTTTTCGATATGTAAAGAGACATCTTCGATTACTTTTTTTTCGTTATATGACTTGAAGACATTTTTGATAGTTACCATGATTTATTCTCCTTTAACAAAAGATAGATGAAGTAAATTCCACCAATAAAGTTAATGATGACACTTACAGTCGTTTCAAACACAAACACTTTTTCTACAAGGAACTGCCCACCAAGAAGTGCAATAATACTGATTAACATAGAGCCGATAATAATGTAAAAGTGTCGATATGTTTTTAAGAATTCATATGCGACATTGACAACAAGTAGGCCGAGGAACGTAATTGGTCCAATAAGCGCTGTTGCGACAGAAATCAGTATCGCAACAATGATTAACAGCCGCTTTACGACATAGTTGTAAGGTACCCCAAGATTAATAGCGTCATCCTTACCAAGTGCCAGTACATCTAAATACTTATAAAGCCTGGCAAAATAGAGAGCGACCAACAACAGGATTACAATTGATAAATAGACAAGGTCTGTATTTACATTATTAATACTGGCAAACATCCTGTCCTGTACTAACGAAAATTCATTTGGGTCAATAAGTACCTGCATAAACGATGTTAAACTACCAAAGAAGGTTCCTAGAATCATCCCGATTAGCAATAAAAAGTAAATATTGCTCCCCTCACTCTTAAATAACCATTGATATAGAATAAGAGAAAATATTACCATCATCCCAATCGAAACGAGGTAGTTAACCTCACCACTCAGCATCACAAGTGATCTCGAACCAAGCACAAAAATAATAATGGTTTGAATCAACATATACAGAGAGTCAAGCCCCAGCACACTAGGAGTTAGAATACGATTATTGGTAACAGTCATAAAAAGGGTGGTCGCGAACGCAATAGCCCCGCCTGTCATAATGATCGTAACTACTTTAATGATCCTTCTAGGTAAAATATAGCCTATATTTCCAGTCAGATTGTAAAAAATATACAAACATGCAAGAGCCAATGCGATAACAGCAAGTATGATTGTTTTCTTTTTATAGCCCATATTTTCTTCTCCTTAGCAGCATGTAAATAAAGATCGCACTGCCAATAACTCCAACTGTCAGGCTAATTGGTATTTCATATGGATAGATAATGATTCTGCCAATAATGTCACACATTAAAACAAATATCGCCCCAAGCAATGCTGTATGTATTAAGCTTTTCTTCAGATGATCGCCCTGATAAATGGTAACAATATTCGGAACAATCAACCCAAGAAATGGAATAAGTCCAACTGACAATACGACAGAGGCCGTTACAAGAGCTACAATTACTAACCCCAAATTTACAACCTGACGATAGTTAAGGCCAAGATTACGAGAGAAGTCTTCTCCCATTCCAGCAATGGTAAACTTATTCGCATATAAGAAAGCCATTATCAAGATAGGGATACTAATAAACATCAGTTCATAATTCCCTGACATTATCATTGAAAAGTCACCCTGCATCCAACTGGACATGTTCTGAATAAGATCATGACGGTAGGCGAAAAACGTTGACGCGGAACTGATAATATTCCCAAACATAAGACCTACTAAAGGTATGAAAATCGTATCCTTGAACTTGATTTTCTCCAATATTTTCATAAATATAAACGTGCCCAAGAGTGCAAAAACAAAGGATACTAGCATTTTTTGTAATGGGCTTGCTGATGCAAATACCATCATCGACACAAGTACGCCTAGCCTTGCAGAATCCAACGTACCCGCTGTTGTTGGGGAAACAAATTTATTTCTGCTGAGTTGTTGCATGATTAACCCGCATATACTCATGCTCATTCCGGCAATGAGAATACTAATTAATCTTGGTAGTCGACTGACTAAAAGTATGTTAGCCTGCTCTGGTGTTAAATGAAATAAGTCCAATGGTGTTACATTCGATACTCCGATAAATACAGAGGTTATGGAGAGTACACCAAGGATCAGGATGTAATAACGTATTTTCATAATGACCTTCTCTTTCTATGTCTAATGCCGTATTTCTTGTTCCCCTATCAATGATCAATAATGATATTCATTATCAATTAGCCTGTTTTTTATTATAACAGATTATGAGGCCTCGTCAATATATTGTGAAAGGTTTTCCATATTTCTGTCTTTTTCCCTAGTTAATTCTTCTTGGATATTATAGTAGAAAAGCTTGCATTCGCTCGTCTTCTAACGCATGTTACGTTTTTCTTATACGTGTTTTTTCTATATTTTAGCTACAATGTCTTTGCTTCCTGGATAAAAATCTCATGCATCCTACCTACCAAAAAAGTCTGTGGAGACCCTCCACAGACTTAGACTTTCCTATTTGTTATTCCGTTTCACAACCCTCATCCGTACAGTACGTCGTCTTGGACTGTTTAGGATTTAAAGATGTTAGTACCGGCTTCTCTTTTTCTTCTTGCCAAACTGTTTCAAGGACTTCTGTGAAGACCTCAGGTGGCTGAGCACCAGAAACAGCATACTTCTCATTAAATACGAAGAAAGGAACACCTTCCACGCCTATTTGACGAGCCTGCTCTTCATCTGCCCGGACATGAATGGCATAATCATCTACTTTTAGTAAAGTCGTTACCTCATCTTCATCAAGCCCAATTTCTGATGCTAGGTCAATTAACGTCGTGTGATCGCTGATTAACTTAGATTCTGTGAAATAGGCATATAGTAGTCGTTCCGTCATTTCTTTACCCTTGCCTTGTTCTGCTGCATATTTAGCAACACGATGTGCATCAAACGTATTTGTATGCTTCATTTCATCAAAGTTATATTGTAGTCCTAATTCCTTTGCTTGTTTCCCCATATCCTCATTCATTTGCTTTGCTCTTTCTACCGGCATATTATACTTTCCGGCAAGTAGCTCATGAATCGTTTTATCAGGGTTTACTTCTGCATTGGGATCAAGCTCATAGCTCTTGTATATTACACTTACTTCTTCTTTATGAGGAAATGCTTCTAGTGCTTTTTCCAATCTACGTTTTCCTATATAACAAAATGGACATACAAAGTCTGACCAAATTTCTATTTGCATTTATTCCACCTCATTTCTGTAAATATTGTAGCATAGCTTCCTATTTCAAATGAAGTATTGTGCTTATTTTACAGAAGGTCAGAATGTCTTGAAGTAAGGCTATCTAATGGAGCTTTCCTTTGTCTACATATCTACCAAAATCAGGCACAGCTACTTTTTCAAATTCACGAACAAGTCTTTCCATCCCTTTTGTAAGTTTATCACCTTCCATAGCCGAACCATGTCCGGAAATCATAACGCTTGGCTTTAGGTCTGCCAAGATACGCGCCGACTCCCATGCTGCCTGCCAATCTGTCGTCAAATACCTGGGTGGACCATTTACCTCTGACTGTTGCAGGAGAACCTTATGAAGAGAATCTTGCCTTACTGTAATCACGGCATCCCCAGAAAATAATAGCCCATCACTTTCCCGGTAAAAGGATACATGGCCAGGGGAATGGCCCGGTGTATGAAGCCATTTCCAGTCATCTAGAAAAGGCACCCGCTGATCTGAGGGTAATGGCTGTACAGATGAACCTAAATCAATCCCCTCATGTGGGTACAGAAAGGACATTTTTGCGAGCATTCCACCTTCCACGTTTGTATCCGGTTCAGGGTAATCTTTTTCACCTTGAAGATATGGTAGTTCTAGCTCATGGGCATAAACAGGGACATCCCATTCCTGTATAAGGTCATACAAGCCGCCTACATGATCAAAATGAGCGTGCGTCAGGATTATTGCTGCAGGCTTACTATTCCGTCCAAATCTGTCTACCACCACTGATTTAATTTCTGGTGCTGCATTAGGTAAGCCAGCATCGACTAATACCCACGTATCACTACTCGGATGCCCAATAAATCCAATATTAACTATTTGATCTGTATAATAATATACATCTTCTTTTACCTCAATTCCCCCACCGCTTGTAATGGAAGTCATAGGGATAAATTTATGGTGTTCTTTTGGTCTTTCATTCTGATCCACGTTATTCCTCCTTCGCCATTTCCCTTAGTATTTGTTAAGGAGTAAAAAAATAATCACTTCCTAAGGGAAGTGATTACGACTCATTTGTATAGTTTTGTTTTTCTTGTACGTCTCCATTCTCTTTATGAATGGTTAAAGATGTTCCTTTATTTTTAGCGATTTCACGCCCACGCTTAATGGCATCCTCTTTTTTACCAAATACATCGCTTGGTTTCTTCGCGTTACTTGATGAAACTGCCCATCCATCTTCGTGGGACAAAACATGTTCACCCTCTTCTAAACGTTCCGGGTTATCATATCGCTTTCCCTCTTCAGATCGTTTCGTTGGCTTACCGCTATCTTCATATTCTTCAACTTCTTTTTTACTTGCGTTATCTCGCCACTCTTTTGCCTGTTCGATGGCTATCGGAATAGCTCTTCCTTCCTCGTATCCTTCGTCAAGCATGGAATTGGCAATATCTATTGCCTTCTTCTTTGTTATATCTGGCAGGTTTTTCATTGATGACGGGTAATCATTCATGGTCCAGGGCATCTACTTTTCCTCCTAGTCGCTTTTTAAGTATCATACCCTTTCCCTAACGTATCCAAAACCTATCCTTCAAAAGCATACTGAAATCTAACTGGTGCTTCATTTGTTGTAAAGTAATTATCAAGTTCAATTCTATCCCCAGGCTCTAAAGAAATCCCTTCATACGTCTCTTCTTTCAGAAGCGAACCATCTTCGCCATAAATAAGAATTGTTACGTTTCCGGAAAACTTCTCTGAATTATCGTAGTTCCCACCATAAATTTTGACTTCAAAATCGCCGTCTTCATCCTCAAATGAACCGACATATGCAACTAAATGATCATTTTCGACTTTCCCTTTATTTGTTTGATAAACCTCATCCAGCCCCGCAACCATTTCTTCTTCCATATGCTTTGCATCCATCGTGAAAAGAGCAATTGGAACAGTAACAATGATGTAAATGGCTACTAGCCACTTTATAGTAGAAGAGATGATGGTTTTTTTCGAGTATCCTCCGATAATTAAACCAAACAGTACGATGCCAGTCAAAAAAACTATAATTAAATGCCATTTTGATAAAAACATTTCTGGATATAATGCCATTGGTTCCCCCACTATTATCTCTTTTTTGCTATAATTATTAATTGTAGCAGAAATTCATTAGATATCTAGCTATATATTTAACCATTAGATGGAGTGGGGTGCCTACATGTATAACGAATCATACATACATGAACATAAACAAAGACAGATGGAACCTTTTTGGTGGGTGACGGCATTCCTATTCAGCACGCTCGGCCTCTTGCTAGGGTTAACATTTATAATCGGCGGGCCTGTATTATTCGCCGTTTATATGAAAACATGGCTATTATTATTTATACTTCTTATTCCATTAGGTATTTGGATATGTATTGCACTCACGCGAGTCTTAAAGAGAATGGTTTGGCGAAACCGACATCTTTCCTCTTACCGTTTGGGGAGAAACCAAATTACATACCATACCTGGAACGAAGACAATAAAACAGACAGCGAAGGCACCATTAGCTTTAACCATATCCAATATGTAGTGGCGTCCATTTATTTAATAAAGGATAACCATGCTTATACAAAGTCTCGCATCGCGGAGCAAGTACCACGTATGGCACTTGCCCCTGTTCTATACATTGTCTATGAGAAAAACGGCCAGCAACAAATTTTGACTGTGCCGTTTTATATGGATACTGCTATTAATACATGGCTACAAGGATTGAAGGAAAATCAGATTCCTCTCCTTTTTTCCAGCTTAAATCTGTACGACATGGAAGATGAGGAAAGATTTCAATCGATTGTAAAGGGGGAGAAGCAATTACCTTTTACTTTTGAAGGCGACTGGCTGAAGCAAGCTGCTTCTTTAAACAAAGAATGGTTCTCTCAAATGGAAGACACCACCTTACCAGAGGAAGATAACTCTGACGAAGAATATCAGGAAATGATGCGTAAAGAGCAAGAAACCAAAAAGGTCCACTTCAGGGCTTGGCTTCGAGCAGCGACCCGTGTGTACCCCTTACTAATTATCGGCAGTTATATCTCTATCTATCTGGGAGAGTCTCACATTATTTCGGATGATGGTGTGCTTCCAGGTCTTATATTGTTAATCATCTCCGCCTACTTATACTTCCACTTTCAAAGAGGACATCTTAGAAAGTCCCTTATGCCAAGGTTCTGGGTAGAGAGTTTTATTATTTGCCTTATACATTCAATGTTCGCAGAAAAATACGGTACTATTGCGGAGGAAATAACCACGGGAATTCTCGGCGCCTCTATAATTATCATTGTTATCGTATGGATTCCATATCTTTTTGTTGCTAGGTTAAGAAAAGCATAGATCAGATCTACCTATCGCCCGTCATCAATAATGATGATGGGCTTTTTGCTTGTCATAACCACACAGCCAAACAATATTGCTCCTGTGGCTCTCATCGAAAAGCGATACAAATAGAAAAACAGCTGAGGATTATTCCCCAGCTGTTTTATTTTGTAATGATTTCCCCATCACCATGACGCGATCGGTGTTTTTTAATTCATTTAAAGATTTTGTTCCGATACCAAACATCGTCATTTTTAACTCTAGTTCAATTTGATCCATCGTTCGGATAACAGATTCTGCAGACTCGGTAGCTGCTTGTAATAGCTGTCTAGCAAAGCCAATCACATCTGCGCCCAGTGTAATAGCTTTCGCTGCATCGACTCCCGTCTTCATTCCGCCACTTGCCACGACAGGAACTGCTGCATTACTACTTTTAACAGATACAATACAATCCTTTGTAGGTAATCCCCAATTATTAAATGCTTCTGCAGCTGCTTTCTTTAATGGATCTTCTGAGCGTAATTTTTCCACTTGGCTCCAGGATGTCCCACCAGCTCCTGCTACATCAATAAAGGATATTCCAGCATTATAAAGTTTATCTGCCACTGTTCCATCAATGCCGAAGCCAACCTCCTTGGCACCAACCGGTACAGGGAGCTGCTTGCAAACAGCTTCAATCTTAGGTAGGAGATTTTCGAAATTCAAATCACCGCCATCTTGAACTGCTTCCTGTAAACTGTTTAAATGTAGCACTAAGGAATCGGCTTCGGTCAGTTCTACAATTCGTTCTGCTTCATCTGCTCCATAGCCATAATTCAATTGAACCGCACCAAGATTTGCGATAAGTGGTACAGTAGGTGCCTGCTTCCTAATTAAGAATGACTCTTTATGTGCATCACTCTCAAGTAGCGCTCTCGTCGAGCCTAACGCTACCGCCCAGCCCTTCTCTTCCGCAGCAATAGCAAGATTCTGGTTAATTTTTGCAGCCAGCTCACTTCCACCAGTCATGGAACTAACCAAAAATGGAGCCTTAAGGGCTTTATTTAAAAAGGAAGTCTGCAAGTCTATATCTGCAAAGTTTATTTCAGGAAGGGCATTATGTATAAAGGATATTCCTTCTAGCCCTGTTGATTTATTAACCCCTTCCACATTATCATCCAAACAAAGACGGATGTGTTCTGTTTTTCTTCTATTTATACCTTCTTCCACTATGTATGGCCTCCTTAACTAGAACTACATCAATAATTTCTATTATAGAACCAGTTTACTTGTTTCTATTCTTAAATGAAAGAGAAGACCCACTGACTGATTTATTATTGCACAGTTCGGGAACAAACCTATACAATAACGATAAGCGAAATAGACGGCATATTAACCTATGTAGTAAGGAGGCGACAATATTGAGGGAAAGAGCAAAAAAATTTGCCGAAATGGCACACAAGGGACAAACAAGAAAAAACTCTAATGCACCATATGTAACACACCCGATTAGAGTAGCAGAACGATTAGAGAAAGAAGGATTTAGCGAGGAGCTTATTTGTGCAGCATATTTGCATGATGTTGTGGAAGATACACCATACGAGATACAGGACATGGAGAATCACTTTGGGAGCATAGTAGCCGAACTTGTTGCAGCCCATACGGAAGATAAATCAAAATCTTGGGAGGAAAGAAAACAGCATACAATTGATACTATTAGAGACGGATCAAAGGAAGTGAAATATTTGATTGTGGCTGATAAATTAGATAACTTACTAGGACAAGAACAAGATATTAAACAATTAGGATCAGAAGTTGCGTGGAGAAATTTCAACGCTGGCGTAGACAGACAAAAATGGTACAACGAGTCCATTTGTGAAGCAATGTATGTTGGCTTGGAGCCAAAAGATATTCCAACTTATTTTAAGGAATATGAGGATTTGGTCAAACGTGTCTTTCATTTTTCATAAATGAACAAACCCTCTTACAGTACCAGCACTGTAAGAGGGTTTGTTTATCTTGCTCGGTATTTCTTTTTTTGATCTTTACTAATCTGCTTCCATTTATTCTTTTCTTCCATTAAAGCCTTTTGGTTTTGCTTTCTTTTTTCATATGCCAGCTCTCGCTGCAGTTTAAGATAGCTTTGAAACCGGTCCATAGATAATTCTCCATTATCTATCGCTTCTTTCACCCGACAACCAGGTTCTGTGTCATGTTGGCAATCTTTGAACCGACACGCTTCCTCCAGTGCCTCCACATCCTGAAACGTGACGCCCATTGCTCCTTCACCTTCCCATAGTTGCAATTCTCTCATACCAGGAGTATCAATTAAGAGTGCTCCATTTGGCAAACGAAACATCTCCCTATGGGTGGTGGTGTGCCGTCCCTTGCTATCGTCTTCCCTAATTCCTCTTGTTTCCTGTATTTCTTTACCTAGAAGTGTATTAATTAATGTCGATTTTCCTACCCCTGACGAACCTAGCAATGCCCCGGTTTTGCCTGATGGTAGATAAGACAGGAATTGATCCAGCCCTTCTCCTGTTTTTCCGCTAACAGAAATGACGGGAACACCTATCGCGATTTCTTCTGTAGACGAAATAACTTCTTCCAGTCTCTCCACCGTACAAGAGTCCTTTTTGGTGAAAATAATTACAGGGGTAGCACCGCTCTCATAGGTGGATAGTATATAGCGTTCAATCCGTCTGCTATTAAAATCATGATCGAGCGCGTTAACTATAAATACAGTATCCACGTTAGCTGCTACTAATTGAGCCTCCGTTCGCTCGCCAGCTGCTTGCCGTATAAACTGACTCGTTCTAGGGAGAAGCTCTTTTATCACTGCCTTTTCTTCATCATATAACTTCTCTACTACCACCCAGTCACCAACGGCAGGAAAATCAAGTGTCCCACTGGCAGTATGCAAATATTTCCCGCTCACCTGGGCCAAGAATTCCATATCGCCGTCGGTAAGGCGGTAGCTGTTCTTTTGAACTGTTATCACTCTAGCAAGTTTGTCGTGTTCTTCTTTTTCTATAGGTTGGGTCCATCCCATTTTCTCTAAATTCGTCAAACCTTTTCCTCCTGTTTTACAGAGGAACAGTCTATTTAACTTGAACGTTCCTCCATTTTGTAGTTATTGGCTTTGAACTCTTTCTTCATTTTATTTGCACTCATAAACCATCACTCCTTCCAAAATGGATAAAACGCCTCGTTACATCTTATCGATTTTTAACGTTAATGTGAAAAAATATCTCACATCTTATTATTTCGCCTTTAAAGCAAAAAATCCTGCAAATAATAAAAAAAAGAACCAGATGCGCTTCATCTGGTTCTACTTATGTTTGTATTAACGTTTGTTCATTTCACTTGGTTCTGCACCTTTTCTTTCGTTGCGGTCCAGCCCTCTAATTTCTTTCATATCTTCTTCACTCAACTCAAAATCAAATACGTTAAAGTTTTCTTCAATTCGAGATGGTGTAACAGATTTAGGAATTACAACATTGTTATATTGCAGGTGCCAGCGTAAAATAACTTGTGCTGGTGTTTTGTTGTATTTTTCAGCAATATTTGTTACAACACTATTATTTAATACCTCTCCACCTTGCATTAAAGGACTCCATGCTTCTAAATAAATATTATGTTTGTCACAGAAGTCTTTCAACTCAGCTTGTTGTAGGTAAGGATGGCATTCAACCTGGTTAATGACAGGTACCACCTCACACTCATCCAACAGACGTTCCAAATGATCAATATTGAAATTACACACCCCAATAGCTTTTACTCGACCATCTTTATACAATTTTTCTAGTGCTTTATATGTTTCCACATACTCGTCAAATTTCGGTGTTGGCCAATGAATTAAGTACAGGTCAACATAATCAAGTCCCAATCTTTCTAAACTCGCATCAAATGCCTTTAACGTATTTTCATAGCCTTGGTCACTGTTCCAGACCTTTGTGGTAATAAATAGTTCTTCGCGTGGTACGTTTTGGTTTGCAATTGCACTTCCGACACCATTTTCATTTGCATACACCTTCGCGGTATCAATAGAGCGGTAGCCAACTTCAATTGCTTTTTCTACAGCAGGGGTTGCTTCCTCATCAGGTACCTGCCAAACGCCAAATCCAAGCTGAGGCATTTTTAATCCATTATTCAAAGTTACATACTGCATTGTTCAACATCCCTTCCATTGAAATGTCCCTATTTTATCATACTGTTTAGAAAACACGTATTCTTATGCTTGAAGCCAAACCCTAATCATCCGTTAATTCTTTATTTTTCTTAAAAGAGCGCTTGAGAGATATAAAATCAAATAGAATAAAAAAAGAAGAAGACCCGGCAGTAACTATACTGACAAGCCCTCTTATTTACATTATAATTCGTTTTTTTCTAGCCATTTCCCTCTGGCAAACGTATAGTTGCCCTCAAATCGCGTAAGTTTTTGGTCTGCAAGCAGATAAGTTACCGGAAATAAGCGATCCAGAAAATAGCGGTCATGAGAGACGGTTATAATCGTGCCCTCAAATTGTTCTAATGCTTCTTCTAATACTTCTTTTGATTCAATATCTAAATGGTTGGTGGGTTCATCCAATAGAAGCAGATTATGTTTTTGATAAACAAGCTCTGCCAAACGAAGCCTCATTTTTTCACCACCGCTAAGCTGCCTAACCTTTTTAAAAACATTCGGACCATAAAAAAGGAAACTCGCCAAGACTCCTCTTGCTTCTCCTTCCGTAACTGCAACATGCTCTCGAAACTCATCTAAAACAGTTAGATTTGCATCCATCTCAAGCATGTGCTGGGAAAGGTAGCCAATAGAAAGGTTACTTCCCCGTTTGACCATCCCTTGATCAGCATTCTCCGTTCCAAGCATGAGGTGTAACAATGTACTCTTCCCCGTTCCATTCTCTCCAATTAGGGCGATCCTCTCCTGGAAACGGACTAACATGGAAAGCTCTTCATATAAACATTGGTTTCCGAAACGCTTTGATACGCCATCAAGCTTTAGTACTTCTTTCCCACTGCGGCTCTCCATTTCGAAATCAAGATTAATCTTCTTCTGGTCCAATACGGGGCGTTTTACCACCGTCAGTCTGTCCAGAGCTTTTTGCATACTTTTGGCACGTCTGTGTAGCCCATCATTAGGCGGGTTTGCCTGATTCGCCCACTCTTTAAGCCGTTTAATCGTTTCCTTCATTTTTCTAATCTTTTTTTGCTGGTCTTCGTATTGTTGAAATTCACGCAGCAGTCTTGCTTCTCTTTCTTTTACGTAATCCGTATAATTCGTATGATATTTAATCAGCTCTCCTTGATCCATTTCCAAAATTGAAGTGACGGTTTCATCAAGAAAATAACGATCATGAGAGACAATTATCACAGTACCTTCATAATGCTTAATAAAAGAAGTTAGCCATTCTATTGCAAGGAAATCTAGATGATTTGTTGGTTCATCAAGTAAAAGAAGATCAGGGGCTTTTAATAATAATTGCGCCAAGCCAACTTTGGTCTTCTCTCCACCACTTAGCTGATACCACTTCTTATTTTCCAATTCAGTCATTTGCAATCCATTTAGAACTTGCCGAACCTGTGCGTCCATTTCGTATCCGCCATCTTGCTGGAATTTATCTAATAACGTGCCATAGTTTTCCATATGACGTTCCAGTTTGGCAGGATCCTTTTCCTCTGCCATGCGTCGCTCTAATTCCGTCATTTTCTCTCTTATCTTGTTTAAGTCTTCAAACACGTCATACAACAACGCCTGAACTTGCTTCTCTTCTTCTGTGACTGCGATTTGCTTTAAAATCCCTGTCCGCAACTCCTTTTTCCAAGAAATAACACCGCTTGCTGGGTCAGATTCCTTAGAAATTAGGTTTAATAAACTCGTTTTTCCCTCGCCATTTCTTCCGATAAGTCCAATTCGCTCATCTTCCTTTATTTCCATATTAATATCTTGAAAGATGGTATTTGCACCAATTATTTGGGTAACATTTCGTAAACTGCATAAAATCATTTGTTTTGCCTCCTATAGAAGAGACATCCTTCAAATGGACAGTGTGCCAATTAAAAAAGGACGACAAAGAGCAACCGCTCCCTGTCGTCCTTTTTATCCGTAGCAGGTAGATGTCTCTTACTGGTTTTTTCCATTATTTTACTTCCGAAAAGGGCATACGTGTCCCTTGGATAAAAATGATGGAAAAAAGCGCATAACAAATCCAAAGATACTCTCTGAATTTAGAAATGCTTCCAGTACGATTCATCTAACCCACCTCCTTTTTTCATTCTGACTAAATCTTACTCGATAAAACCCTATAGCGTCAAGTTATGCTATGGCAATTGTTTGGTTACTACCTCTCATTCCAAATAATTTCTCCGGAAAAATTTTGATGATTTATTTTTACATCGAAGTGATGTTTGCTATAAAAGTGCTTTAGTCTATTAACATGATCAAAATCTCTCTCCACAATATCACCTGTAATGTATTGCATGTTTTCTTCTCTCGCTATTTCTTTTAAATGCTTCATAAGGACCGAACCAAAACCTTTATTTTTAACTCCCTTAATATCAGCAATATGAAGGGTCGAATCATTACGATATTCTGCCTGAATGGCAGAATCCCAATCTCCACGATAAGGTTTTGTACACTCGTGCAACATGACCTGGCAATGCTTTCTTCCTTTGTCCGCATAAATAATAACCCACTGTTCTTCATTTGCCTGGTCTATGCTAATAATCTCTGACTTTTTGGCAATCTCCTTCATATTACTCTGCATCCGGTGTAACTGTATTTCCAAGGAATCCAATTCTTCCTTTAGTTCTTCTTTGCCTTTCTCCTTTTCTAAAAAAGCTGAGTAGATCATCTATATCACCTTACTTATTAGTTATGTCTTAAACACACAATTTGCTATTTTACAGGATAAACATCGCCAAATGCAACTATCTGAAAATTATTTTTCGAAAAATTTATAATAGTACTAAAGACTTAGAATAATTAGCCGATATTAAAAATAAATGTTTTTTTCTAAAAATTGGGGGCAAAATCGTGAAGTTTAGAAAAGCAACGAAACCGAAGAAAATAAAAGAGAATAAAGAAAGGAAAATTAATCGTTCCAAGCTTCTTAGAAGGTTTGCTTGGCGTAATGTTAGTATCGGTCGTAAATATATAACTGTTTTCTTTTTAACATTGCTTTTATTTGTAGCGTCAGCTTGCGTGGTATTTTTTCTATTGACTAAAGGGCAGGAAGATATTACCGAAATTAAAGAAAGCAGTTCACGAGTAAATGATATGGCGGATATGGCTTACCTTATCCAAGCTAAGGATGTCCAAATAGCCGATTATTTGCTAACTGAAAGCGATAAATATAAAGATCAATTTATTCAATATCAGGAAGAGTTTTTAGCATTAGCCGATAAACTCAAGCCAACCATGGTGACCGACGAACAACGCAGTAATTTCGATGAAATTATCAAAAAGAATGAGTCCAATGATGATGCATTTACCGAACAGATTGTTCCAGCCGTAGAAAATGATCAATCGCTAATAGCAAATTCACTGCGTGATTTTACCTCCAGATTAAGAACAGAAACCATTGATCATGTAAACGAATTAGTTACACTTATTAATGAAGATCAAAATAAATCCGTACAAAATGCGGAATCGAGTATTAAAGGGAGTACCATTACCCTAGCCATTGCCACTATTCTTGCAGCCATAATTGGCATTCCATTAATGATAATTATCAGCAGGATCATTACCAAAAACCTAAAAAAGATTGTTGGCGTAACCTCCGAAGTAGCAAATGGAAATCTCCAGACCCCTGATATGGATTACAATGGTACTGACGAAATTGGCCAGTTAGCAACAGCGGTTAACAAAATGAAGGGGAAAATTCACAGTATATTACTAAAAGTAGCGGATGCTTCCAATTCCGTTTCATCAAGAAGTGAAGTGCTGACAATATCCTCTAAGGAAGTTAGCGAAGGAAATACACAGATTGCGACAACAATGGAAGAGTTATCCACTGGTGCAGAAACCCAGGCAAATAGTGCTTCTGACCTGTCTGAAAGCATGAATGATTTTGTACAAAAAGTAGAACTCTCAGAGCAAAATGGACAAGAGGCTGCACAAAATTCCAGTACTGTACTGGAATTAACAAATGAAGGAACGGCCCTAATGAATAAGTCAGTCGCACAAATGAAGCAGATTGATACCATCGTGTCTACTTCAGTTGATAAAGTGCAAGGTCTTGATAAACAATCCAATGAGATTTCTAAGCTTGTACTCGTAATTAAAGACATAGCTGATCAGACAAACCTTCTTTCATTAAATGCAGCAATTGAAGCTGCAAGAGCTGGGGAGCATGGAAGAGGTTTTGCGGTAGTTGCAGATGAAGTGAGAAAGCTTTCTGAACAAGTAGCTTCCTCTGTTGGAGAAATAACAACCATTGTACAAAGCATCCAATCTGAGACAACAGAAGTCGTAGGCTCCCTCAACTCAGGATATAAGGAAGTTCAAGAAGGTACCAAACAAATTGAAGAAACAGGTAGAAATTTCAACTCGATTAATCAATCCGTTTCCGAAATGACTAAAAAAATTACATTTATCTCTTCTAACCTACGGGAAATTTCCCAAAACAGTAAAGAGATGAACAATCTTATTGAAGAAATTGCTTCCGTCTCTGAGGAATCAGCTGCTGGTGTAGAACAAGCTGCAGCTTCCGCACAACAAACTTCCAGTTCCATGGAGGAAGTATCGTACAGTGCAGATGAATTGGCCAAATTAGCCGAACTACTAAATAAGGAATTAAAAATCTTTAAGCTATAAAGTGAAACTTCAATCAGTGGGTTTTTCGTTCTTCCCCCACTGATTGTTAGTTGAACGAATCGGGGTGTTAGCGTCCGTTTCCCCCTCTAAAAACTCAAGGCTTCACCTCATGTTTTGAAGTGGGAGTCTTACGGACGGTTGCACCGGGATAAAGACAATGGAGTTTGGGAGCCAACATAGATCTATAAAAGAAAACACTACGTATGCTTGTTTGCAGCACACGTAGTGTTTTCAAATTTCGTCCTACTTAATTCCGAACCAAAAAGCATGGTTCTGTATGATCCCAGACCATCCCCGTCGCCTGCATAAAAGCATAGCAAATTGTTGGACCAACAAACTTGAATCCGCGACGTTTTAAATCCTTGCTCAACCGCTCTGATTCCTCCGTTACAGCAGGAACCTCTTCTATAGACTTCCAGTGATTCACAATTGGCTTTCCACCGACAAACTGCCAAATATAAGACTGGAAGCTGCCAAATTCCTCTTTGACCCGTAAAAAGGCTTGCGCATTCGTTATAACAGAATGAACTTTCAACTTGTTACGAATTATCCCCTCATCAGCAAGCAATTGTTCAATCTTCTTCTCGTCATATTTGCTTACTACTTCTGGTTGAAAATTATCAAATGCTTTTCTGTAATTCTCTCTTCTTCTTAAGATGGTAATCCAGCTTAAACCAGCCTGCGCACCTTCCAGGCAGAGCATTTCAAACAGTTTTCTATCATCTTCTACTGGGACTCCCCATTCTTCATCATGATATGCAACATAAAGCGGGTCTTCTGTGACCCATCCGCAACGTTCTCTATCCATCTTTACTCTTCCTTCGTCTCAATTTTATTTTCTTCATAAGAAATCCAGTCACTAAAGCTGCCTGGATAGAGTTTTACATTGTCGTAGCCTGCCATTTTTAATGCAAGTATATTTGGGCAAGCCGAAATGCCTGAACCACAAGAAACAATAACTTCCTTATCTTTGGAAATGGCTGAAAAATGTTCTCTTAATACCTCTTCCTTTTTCCAACTTCCCTTTTTATTTAGTACGTCCTTCCAAAAAAAATTTTTGGCGCCAGGTATGTGTCCAGCTTTATGATAAAGGGGCTCAATATTCCCCAGGTATCTCTCCCTTTCTCTGGAATCTATCACAATCGCAGTATCATTTTCTAGTTTTTCTTTCACTTCATCTATGTTAGCAGTCTGCTCATCTCGTAAGATTGGTCTAAATCTTTTAGGTTCTAATACAGGCATCTGGTCTGTTACTGGATTTTCTTGTCTAAGCCATTCTTCATAGCCACCATCCAGCACATAAGCCTTCTCGTGTCCTAGGCAGTGCAAGAGCCACCATAACCTAGCTGCGAACATTTCATTTGCCTGATCATAGATTACAACCGTTGTATCATGATCAATTCCAATATTCCCTACTTTCCTCGCAAAAGTAGTCATATCAGGAAGCGGATGCTTTCCACCATGCTTCTCTGCCTTGCTGGAAAGATCTTTTTCCAGGTCAAGATAGACAGCCCCAGGAAGATGATCCTTTATATATTGCTTTCTACCAGCTTCTGAATCTGTCAATTGAAAGCGCACGTCCACAATAACTGTATTGTCTCTATTATTTTCCAACCGATTCTTCAATCTAGATACACTAATAATATAGGTCATCCTTACCCCTCCATTGGGTCATTATTTATATAATCATTTAACTGATTAAGAATAATTTTAACGCAACTATGTATTGAAACCAACTCTAGATAAACAGTTTCCTAAAATAAGAAAGTTTTTCCCGCAGTTCTTTCAATGTTCAGATAACCCATGATACGGTATACTAGCAATATATCTAAATTTTAAAACAGGGGATGAATACATTGAAGAAAGCATTGATAGATCGCTTTATTACCTATGCCAAAATGGATACACAGTCTAATGAACAAAATGAAGCAACCCCTTCTACTCAAGGACAATTCGAATTAGCCAACCTCCTAGTAAAAGAATTAAGAGAAATTGGCATGATGGATGTAACGGTTGATGATAATGCCTATGTAATGGCAACGTTGCCCGCTAACACGGATAAAGATATTCCAACAATTGGATTCCTAGCACATCTGGATACTGCAACAGATTTCACAGGAAAAAATGTTAACCCTCAGCTTGTCGAAAATTTCGACGGAAAAAGTTTGATATTAAATGAGGCGTTGAATGTTGTACTTACGCCAGAGGAATTTCCAGAGCTTCCTGCCTATAAGGGACATACATTAATTACAACAGATGGAACGACATTACTTGGAGCTGATAATAAAGCAGGGATTGCTGAGATTATGACGGCTATGCACCATTTAATTGAGAACCCAGAAATAAAACACGGAAAGATTCGAGTGGCCTTTACACCTGACGAAGAAATCGGCAGAGGACCTCATAAGTTTGATGTAGAGCGATTCGATGCAGATTATGCGTATACTATTGATGGTGGTCCGCTTGGGGAATTACAGTACGAGAGCTTTAATGCGGCCGGTGCACACCTCACGTTTTACGGAAATAGCGTGCACCCAGGTACCGCGAAAGATAAAATGGTTAATGCAGGGAAGATGGCGGCTTCTTTTATTAACAAGTTCCCTGAGCAAGAAGCGCCAGAGTATACGGAGAAATATGAAGGTTTCTATCATTTAATTTCCGTTTCCGGTGACGTTGAAAAAACGGAAGTTAGTTACATTATTCGTGACTTTGATCGCGATAGCTTTGAAGCTAAAAAAGAGACATTTGTTAAGTTCACGGAAGAGATTAAAGAGAAATACGGTGAAGCAAGTGTCAAACTAGAGTTGAAAGACCAATATTACAACATGCGCGAAAAAATTGAACCCGTGATGGAGATTGTAAACATAGCGCAGGACGCTATGACTAACTTGGGAATAACCCCGATTATACAGCCTGTCCGTGGTGGTACTGACGGTTCCCAGCTTTCATACATGGGATTACCAACTCCAAACATCTTCACTGGTGGGGAAAATTTCCACGGCAAGTTTGAATATATTTCTGTAGAGAATATGGAAAAGGCTTCAACTGTTATCGTGGAAATTTGTAAATTATACGAAGCAAAACACGAAGATCAATAATATTTTGCATGGAGGCTGGGACAAACGTACATCATGTCCTGGCCTCTTCTTTTTCTCGAATCAATAATGAAAAAATTGAGCCAGTACACAGAATACCTGCCAGCATGAAGCAGCTAACCATAAAGCCATACTCCTGAAAAAAGAACATAGCTAGCATCGGGCCAAGTGTCGCCCCAATAAAAAGAATAAAGGCATACAGGGATGAAGCAGCCGCTCTCTCCATACCTCCCCATTTTCCGATTAGGAGCATAATAACTGGAAACGTTAGTGATATACCGGCAACAAAAAGAATACTCATGATAGTGATCATAATTGGCCCAGAAAGGAGACCAATTCCCACCAATCCAACTATACTCATGGAAAGACTACCTCTTAGCGTTCCCGCAGTACCAAATTTCCTTACAAAATAACCCGAACCAAATGAAAGAAGCATTCCAATAAACCCTGCTGACCGTAAATATAAAAGCTGTTGATCTGACATATAATATGGCGCGTTTTGCAAGTGACCTCCAAGAATCGTATACATTCCGATAAATGATAGGAGCAGTACGCTTGTCACAGCATAGCAGTATAGGAGAATTTTTCTTTTAATGAGGCGTCCTACCGAACGAGGATACTGCTTAAAGCGAAAGGTAGTGTCTGTCCCCTGCTCTTTAGGAAAAACTAGTAGCATGGTAATACAGATAACTAAATATAAAATGCCAAACGAGAAAAAGATTGCTTGCCACCCGTAATATTGTTCTACCAACGTTGCAAAGACTTGACCGAATATCCCTGCTGTCACATAGCCAAAACTAATAAAGCTAATAGCGGTAATGCGCTGTCGTTCGGCGAAGATTTGAAAAACGTAGGTCAATGCATTTGGAGCAAACGAAGCGGCAAAAAAACCTTGAAACGCTCTAAATAAAAGCAATGCTTCGTAATCCGTAGCTAATCCGCTTGCTCCTGAGATCACCCCAAGGATTAGCAAACCTGTCATCATCGTGCGTCTATAGCCATAGCGGCTTCCAATTGGACCGAACACTAAAAAACCAACAGCATAAAAAAGAGAAAAAATACTTGCTGCTCCTGCTGCTTGGGTACTGCTAATTTGAAAGCTCTCCATTAATGCTTGTGTCAATGGTGTCATCGTATAAACACTTGAGACAACAATCAAGGCGCTAAAGAAGAGGGTCGCTATTATAGCAGTTTGCCTTTTTTGGGAAATGTTCATAGGCTAACCCCCAGTTGTTCCTGTTTTTACGATAGCTTATGCCCAGAACTTTCTCATGTTACCATTCTCTTTTCACCCCATTGGGAAAAATCTCTATTGCTCTCTTATCCTAAAATATGAGAGAATAATAGATAGTTTTGTCACATAAGCACTAGACTGAGTTAATATATGTATTTAATAGGAAAAACCAATTAGGGAGAGTTCATCATGTTAAAGAGACTAAGCATAACTCTAGCAATACTTGCGGTTATTTCCGGCTGTTCCTCTAATTCGGAGGAGCCTGAGGAGCAACAGGATGAAACCACTTCAAATCATCAGGAAAGCCCTGCCGATAACCAGGAGGTTAAAGAAGAGATTACCGCACCAAAAGAAATGCTACAAAAGAAAGATCAAGGAGAAAAAGTTACATCCTTACAAAATGCTCTAAGAAAAATCGGCTATAACCTATCCGAGGAGGGTGTTTACGAAGAAGCAACTACGTGGGCCATCACAGATTTACAACTTCAATTTGAAGAATTGCAGGCATCTGGAGTTTATAATAAAGCTACCCAAAAAGTACTGAGTGCCTTATTAGATGGTTCAGAGGCAAACTTCCAACCTGGAAAGGCGTTACCCGAAAAAGCTGAAACAACGACTACGACAAACGGCACGCCCGTTTTAAGCAATCCATATGATCAGCTTGCATTAGTAAATAAAGAGTTTGCGTTACCTGCTGACTATTTACCAGAAGACTTAGTGACACCAAACGTTCGATTTCCGTTCACAGAAGAGCTTCCCAAAAAACAAATGCGCCAAATAGCTGCTGAGAAATTAGAGGAGTTGTTTGCAGCAGCCGACGAAGCTGGCCTTGATTTATATGCACAATCCGGATTTCGCTCCTATGACAGGCAAGACGCTATTTTTACCAGCAACGTTGCGGAGCATGGAGAAGAGGCAGCAAATAACTTTAGTGCAAGGCCAGGTGAAAGTGAACATCAATCAGGCCTCGCGATGGACGTAACAAGTCCTGATGTCAATTTTCAATTAATCATAGACTTCGGTGAAACAGATGAAGGGAAATGGTTAAAAAAGAATGCAGCAGAATTCGGCTTTATTATCCGTTTTCCTGAGGGGAAAGAAGAGATTACACAATACCAGTTTGAGCCATGGCATATCCGCTACGTCGGAGAAAAAGCAGCAAAAGAAATCATGGCACAGGGTATTACCTTAGAAGAATATTATGAAGAATAATCATGAAGCCTGTTCTACCTGAACAGGTTTTTTTGCGACTTGAAAACTTGTTTTCCTTTAAAACGAGGGGCCATAAAAAAACAGAATGTATCTTTATTTTTAACGTAGTAATATAAATGGATTTATGTAGGGAAAGGCTAGGGGATTTGTTTGTAATGGGCCCCTTAACTAATGCCCTCCACCCTTTCTCTTTCCACTTGGTCAATTTGCCTGTCTAGTTTACGAATCCGCTCCAATGCAACGTGGTCTTCCATTTTCTTGTAATGATGATTTCCCCCTACCTCTTCATCGGCTTCATCCGCCATGTTCACCACCTGCTGTAGTGGCTTTAGCTGCAGATCGCCTTCTGGGAGATAAGAATCTGTATGGAGAAGTATTGCCACAGCAATTTCCTTCGCCGCCAACCGATCCTCACCAATTCTGACCAACAACTTATGTGCGCGACTCGCACCTTTTATTGCATGAATATCATTTTCCTTGTAAAGGTCGTAATCCCATTCTCCGTCCCTGTACCATGTGTAATGCCCCACATCATGTAATAATGCTGCCTTTGTAGCGTGATCTGTATTGACATTGTATTTTTTGGCAAACATAAACGCATATTCCGTTACGGAAATTGCATGAGCGATGCCTGAACGCTTTAGATATTTTTGCGTAATAGGATGGCTGAATACCTCTTCTAAGGTGACTTTCCTCATATCTTTCACTCCTTTTTTACATGTTGGTAAAGTGTATAACGTTGTCCGAAATATAGTAACGGCTAGCTACAAGCTTCACCCTTCCTTTTTATATAAAGTGAAACTTCTATCAGTGGGGGTTTTCATTCCCTCCCACTGATTGTTAGTTGAACGAATCGGGGTGTCAACGTCCGTTTACTCCACTTAAATATCACGTTTCACCTCATGTTTTGAAGTGGGAGTCTTACGGCCGGTTGCACCGGGGTAAATTTTTATGACTATATCATTTATAAAAGGCTTTTGCAATAGATTAATTACCTATTTTCTGCTATTTTAAACAATCGCCTTACCCGTTTGATTATTTTTGATTGTTTTTGATTGATTCTGGTTGATTTTTGCAATCGTTTACTTTATAATTTGGATGAATCAATCGTACTGGAGTGATCCACTATGCTAACAACGGAAAGACAATCCATAATCATTGATCTTCTCAAGGAAAAACAGACTGTTACTATTCAAGAAATGATTGAAGCAACCAACGCATCGGAATCGACAATACGACGTGACTTAACAGATTTAGAGAATAAAAAAATGTTAACAAGAATCCATGGTGGCGCTACATGGACGGAGCAAAAAATTCGAGAAATGAGCATTTTGGAGAAATCAACCAAAAACCTTCAAGATAAAAAAAGAATCGCACAGCACGCTGCTTCTTTAGTAGAAGATGGAGATTGCATTTTTCTTGATGCCGGTACTACAACTTTTCAGATGATTCCTTTTTTACAACATAAAGATATAGTCGTTGTTACAAATGGTATTAATTTAGTAGAGCGTTTAATGGAGCATGACCTAGCCGCCTATTTAACAGGTGGAAAAATAAAAGCAAAAACTAGTGCACTTGTTGGCTCACAAGCAATAGAGTCGATTAAAAACTATCGTTTTGATAAATGCTTTCTTGGTGTAAACGGCTTTGATTTGAAATTCGGTTACACAACGCCAGATCCTGAGGAAGCAAGCGTAAAACAGCATGCAGCAAACTTTGCAAAAAAGGCTTATGCGCTCGCAGATCATTCCAAGCTACGTACGGTTAGCTTTGCAAAAATCTTTGATTTGGATGAGGCTATTTTAATCACAAGGAATTTACCTGAACAGATAAAAAGCGAATTTAACGCAATGAAAACAGTAGAGGTGATACACATATGATTTACACATGCACCATGACACCATCCATTGACTACACTACTTACCTTCCATCATTTCAAAGCGGGGAACTGAATAGAACGAATGAGGTCTATTACTACCCTGGCGGAAAAGGGATTAATGTTTCCAGGGTCCTTCAACGCCTTGGAATTGATACAACGGCGACCGGCTTTGCTGGTGGTTTCACAGGAGATTATGTAATGGACTTTCTTAAACAGGAAGGTGTCCAAACAGATTTTATAGAGACAGAAAATATTACAAGAATAAATGTGAAAATTAAAGCTGATACAGAATCAGAATTAAATGGCCCCGGCCCGAATATTACGGAAGACCAATTCGCGCAATTGACAGCCAAGATACAAACGCTCTCAACAAATGACTGGTTTGTACTTGCTGGGAGCTTACCCAATTCCATTAAGATGGACGACTACCGCAGAATTTTGGCAACATGTCGAGAAAATAATGTACCCTTTGTTCTCGATACCTCTGGCCCGGCATTAAAAGCGCTTATTCAAGAGAAACCTTTTCTCATTAAACCAAATGAACATGAACTAGGAGAGCTTTTCAATGTAACCATACGTTCTAAGCAGGATGCCATTATCTATGCTAAAAAGCTTGTTGAAACTGGTATCCAGCATGTCATTGTTTCCCTGGGTAGTGAGGGTGCCATATTAGTTAGTGAGAAGCAGGTACTGGCCGCAACTGCTCCAAAGGGACAAGCAATAAATACAGTTGGGGCAGGGGATTCGCTCGTTTCCGGTTTCCTAGCCTCCTATGTAATGAACCATGATACAAGCGCTGCTTTTCAATACGGTGTAGCAACAGGAAGCGCTACGGCCTTTACAACGGATTTATGTGAGAAGAAAGATGTTATCCGGTTAGTGGATGAAGTCAAAATAGAAACATTAGAATGGATGTGACTGACATGAAAATAACAGAATTGCTGAAACAAGAAACCATCATTCTTGATTTGCAGGCAAATACAAAGGAAAATGTCCTAACCGAACTTATTGACCAGCTAAATCGAGCTGGGAAGTTACAGGACAAACAGAAATTCACAGAAGGAATACTAGGTAGAGAAGAACAGAGCACGACAGGAATCGGGGAAGGTATTGCCATCCCTCACGCTAAATCAGCAGCAGTTAAGGAGCCAGCAATTGCTTTCGGACGTTCTACAGATGGAATTGATTACGATTCTTTGGATGGACAGCCTGCTCACCTTTTCTTTATGATCGCAGCAACAGATGGGGCAAATAATGCACATCTCGAGGCACTTTCCCGCTTGTCTACCTTTTTAATGGATGAAAAGTTTCGAACTAAAATTTATGAAGCGACATCTGTCGATCATATTCTAGAAGCGGTTAACCAGAAAGAAGCAGAGCTAGACGAACCTGAAGAGCCTGTAACGGATGCACCAGCAGATTCGAAAAAGATCCTTGCTGTAACTGCATGCCCTACCGGAATTGCGCATACGTATATGGCTGCTGAAAAGCTTAACGAGACAGCAAAAGAAATGGGAATTAACATCAAAGTAGAAACAAATGGTTCAAGTGGTGTTAAAAACCGTCTAACAGAGGAAGAAATAGCAGAAGCTGACGCAATCATTGTCGCTGCTGATACAAAAGTAGAAATGGCTCGTTTTGATGGGAAGCATGTGATTCAAACACCTGTTGGAAAAGCACTTCATGAATCTAACAGCTTGCTAACACGAGCTGCTGAACAAGATGCTCCTGTGTACAAACATGAGGGCGGAAAAGATGAATCAGCAGAAAAAGGTGGTAAAAGCGGTTTTTACAAGCATTTAATGAATGGTGTATCCAATATGCTACCATTCGTAGTTGGTGGTGGTATCTTAATTGCCCTGTCCTTCTTCTGGGGAATTGAAGCAACCGACCCAGACAGTGATAGCTATAATGCATTCGCAGCAATGTTAAATACCATTGGTGGAGGAAAAGCATTCTTCTTAATGGTACCAGTTCTTGCCGGATTTATCGCCTCAAGTATTGCCGAGCGTCCAGGATTTGCACCTGGTATGGTCGGTGGTCTGATTGCAATCACAGTGTCAGGAGCTGATGGCGCGGATGGTGGGTCTGGCTTCCTTGGTGGTTTAATCGCAGGTTTCCTTGCTGGTTATGTAACACTATTTGTTAAAAAGGCATTCTCTAGATTGCCTAATGCTTTAGAAGGCTTAAAGCCCGTTTTATTCTTCCCGTTATTTAGTATCGCCATAACCGGAATCATTATGATGCTGATTAACCCTCCACTTACTCAGGTGTACACTGGTATATCTTCCTTCCTAGAGGGAATGGGTGGAACAAATCAAGTGCTTGTCGGTATTATTTTAGGTGCGATGATGGGCTTTGACCTTGGTGGACCAATTAACAAAGCTGCTTATACATTTGGTATTGCCATGCTTGATGCTGGTAACTATACGTTTATCGCAACCGTAATGGCAGCTGGAATGGTCCCTCCATTAGGAATGGCCATCGCCACAACCTTGTTTAAGAACAAGTTTACCAAAACAGAACGTGAAGCCGGGAAAACAGCTTACGTGTTAGGCGCCTGCTTTATTACAGAAGGTGTTATTCCATTTGCAGCAGCTGATCCGGCTCGTGTTATCCCATCTGTTATGGCAGGTGGTGCTGTAACTGGTGGTTTAACGATGCTATTCGATATTGGACTTCGTGCCCCACACGGCGGAATTTTCGTAATCGGCCTTGTTGAAGGTGGATTAGCAAAAGGCTTGCTCTATGCACTTGCTATTATAATAGGTGCTGTTGTAGCAGCATTACTAGCAGGTGTACTTAAGAAGAGAATAGTTTAAACAAAGAGGTGCCTCCCGTCTTTAGAGACGTATAGGCACCTCTTTTATGTAGCTAGTTCGTTTTTCTTTGACACTCGCCTACTCATAAGTAATTTTCATATCACCCTGCTTGATCAACCCTTTCTTTCGCAATAACTCCGAAATGAGCAGACTGATAAGCGCAGGCGCAATAAAGTGTAACAGCAAGACACTCCAGAAAACCCCTGTTGAAAAGCCCATTGATTCAAATGTCATGATTTGTCCAACCAAACCACTTGTCCCCATTCCTGCTCCAGAAGCATTGTTTGTCAGTTGTAGCCATACTGTGGCTAACGGTGCTAAAACGATCGCCGCAATGGTCGGCGGAACCAAAATGATCGGCTTTCTAAGAATATTCCCGACCTGGAGCATAGAAGTACCGATTCCTTGGGCGATAAAACCACCAAAACCATTTTCTCTATAACTTGCGGTTGCAAATCCAATCATATGTGCAGCACAGCCAATTGTAGCTGCCCCTGCCGCTAATCCATCTAGGGATAGCATAATGGCAATAGCTGCAGACGAGATTGGTGCTGTTAAAGCAAAACCCATTAGCACCGCTACCAATATTCCCATGATGAAAGGCTGCTGCGTAGTCGACCAATTAATTACTTCACCAAAGCCAAGCATAAATGTATTAATTGGTGGTCCAATAAAGGAGCCGACTAAAAAGCCTGCACCAATGGTAACAAACGGTGTCACAATAATATCGACCCGTGTTTCCTTATAAACTATTTTCCCAATTTCTGTTGCCAGTAGTGCAGCAACATAACTTCCTGCTGGCCCACCAAGCTCCGCTCCATAAGCTCCAGCAAATAAAACAGAAAACAAGACAAGCGGTGGAGCCTTGAGACCATAAGCAATTGCGACGCCTATCGCACCGCCCATAATTTTCGTATCCATCGAAAAGCTACCCATTTCCGCCATGGATGCTCCTAGTGTTGGTGAAAAGCCGCTAATGAGCTCCTCGCCAAGTGTCTTCATAATAAGTCCAATAATTAAAGATGAAAATAATCCCAATGCCATGTAGCTTAACGCCGTAATGAGGTACTCCTTTACGGATAGAGAAACCTCTTTTTTATTAAGAAATGCTTTCATTTTTCCACCCCTTTCGCTAGCTTATGTGAAATAAATCACATTTAATGAACTAGAAAGCCCTTTCCCTCTTCTTATTATTACGGGGGCCCACGTATTTATCAAGCCTTTTTTCTGTCTGTAGCTTAGAAAAACTCGCATTCGCTCGTCTTTTAGCGAATGTATACGTTTTTCTTATACTTGGAACATTAAAATTTTAACTGCATCGTAATTGCTTCCTAGCTAAAATTTTATACTTTCCTAATGTGCAAAAAAGAAGGGCAGTTGCTTTTACCTATTTATTCCGATACAATTTAAGTGAAAACTATTATCAATTATGCATACGCATGACCAGGAGGCATAAGATGAATACGACAGGCAAAAAAACTGCACTGGCAAAGGCTATCCGGGAGCGTCGGTCAGTAAAAAAGGGCTATAATGATAAAGCAGTAACAGAAGAAGTTATCTTGGACTTACTAGAGGATGCAGTCTGGGCACCAACTCACGGTATGCGTCAACCATGGCGTTTTATTTTTGTTGGACCTGAAAAATTAGGGACTTTTGCCAAAAAGATCGCTTCTACCTATCCTGAGGAACGACAACAAAATCGTGAGGATTACCTCAACGAACCAAATGCTATTCTCGTCGTAGTGATGGATGAACCAGAAATACCGAAGCAATGGGAGGAGAACTACGGCGCAGTAGCTTCTATGATCCAAAACTTTTGGTTACTTGCATGGGAAAGACAGCTTGGGGCCGTTTGGAAGACTAACCCTCACATTTATGACCCGAAAGTAAAAGAAATTTTAAATATAGGCGATGAAGAAAAAATCGTTGGCTTTGTTCATTTAGGCTATTTTGATGAACAACCTGCCTTAAAAGAACGACTACCAATCACTGAAAAATTCACTCGATATGAAGGCTAACATTAAAGAGCTTATAAGAAATCAACTTTATAACATGTTGATGCATTAAATGGCACCATAAATTTAGGGTACAACCCTCTCTAATTGGTGCCATTTTTATACTTATCACTCGATATTTATTTGGTAAATCAATTGCTCACAGAGGTGGTGTTAAACATTATTGCACTAGTATTCATTTGCTTAACGTGCTCCTCCGTTTTAGCAAGTTTATTTTACTTTATGCTTTTATATCCCCATTTTAGTTATATCGGATTTATCATTATTTTTATCATTTATTTCTTATGTTTTCTGATTTTTGCAGTACCAATTCAAATATGGTTAAGAAAAAGACCTAAACTATTTTCTATTAAACAGCTTCTTATTTATTTTTCAGTGGCCTTCCTAGTAACCATACTATTATTCTTAATATATGGTAATCCTGATCTAACTCAAGTGTTTTTAATCTCTTCATTTCATTCTATTGTTTTTTGGTTACTAGACTCCACCCTTTTAAAGGATAAGAGAATATAGTGGAACTATTCATAAATGGAAAATGGTTACAAACCCCACTAAAATTCTTATAGTTTTTTAGAAATTTAACATTTTAGGTCGTTACATATTAATTCTTATTACCACACCGTACTTTTCAACTGTTGATCTTCTTCATAACGCTCCATTGCCAAGTCAATTAATGTTGTAATAAGATCTGTGTATTCCAGACCACTTATTTCCCACAATTTAGGATACATGCTAATCTTCGTAAATCCTGGCAAAGTGTTTACCTCGTTTACAATGATTCTTCCCTCTGGTGTTAAAAAGAAATCTACCCTTGCCAGACCTTCACACTGCAACGCTTGAAATGCCTGTATGGCAGTAGCTTTTATTTCTGCTGCCTTCTCCTCTTCAAGCCTTGCTGGAATGGAAAGCTCTGCGCCCTTTTCATCAATATATTTGGATTCATACGAATAGAAATCATTTTGAGGGAGTATCTCACCAAGTTCAGATGCTTTAGGTATAGCATTTCCTAATACTGCACATTCAATTTCCCGACCATTAATCATTTCTTCAATGATAATTTTATGATCGTATTGAAAGGCTTCCTCTACTCCAGCTATAAACTCTTCTTTTGTGGTAGCCTTGGTCACCCCTACAGAAGATCCCTGGTTTGCAGGTTTAATAAAAACGGGTGTACCTAAGGCCTCTTCTATCTTTTCAAAAGAGATGGTGTCTTTCTTCGCCCGATTAAAGGAGAACCCTTTGGCTACTTCCACTCCTGCTTCTTGAAGTACTATTTTTGCAATCCCCTTATCCATGCATACTGCCGAAGATAGAACATTTGGCCCAACATATGGGAGGTTAGCCATTCTCAGCATACCTTGCAAACTTCCATCCTCACCTAATGTTCCGTGTACAATCGGAAAGATTACATCAAGCTGTTCTATCGGAGTAGCATCACCTGCTTTTACTAGCTGGTCATTTCCTTTTCCTGGCACTACCGCAACTGCATCATTTGATTTATTTAACTCTATTAATTTAGGGTTCTCTTCATTCAATAAATAGGATGAAGCATCGTTTATATGCCATTCTCCTTTTTTATCTATACCAACTAAGACGACATCAAATAACTCTTTATTTATAGCATCCACTATATTTTTAGCAGATTGCAAGGATACTTCGTGCTCTGCGGATTTGCCTCCAAAAATAATTCCAACCTTCTTCTTCCCCATCCATCTAACATCCTTCCATTGAAATATATTTTTACCATACCATAAGAATGCTTGGGAGAACTAGAAGGTTAATACAGAAAAATCCCACGAAAAAATCCTTGACTTTTATTCGCAAAGCCTTTATCATTATTTTCAATCAACTTAATCTAATTAGCGTTGAAGAAGAATAGTAACCTAGTTTAGACACTTGCAGAGAGCTGATGGTTGGTGAGAATCAGTGTGGACATTTAGGTGAATGGGCTTCTGAGCTTCCAAACCGAACCAGTATGCAGTAGGCTTTGGCGAACAGGTCTCATCGTTACACGAGACGAATATTGGGCAATGCATGCCCGATGTTGCTAAAGTGAGCTGTATTTCAGCTAATAAAGGTGGTACCACGGTCCCTCGTCCTTTTCGGATGTGGGGCCTTTTTGTTTGGAAAAAATTAAATATCTAAAATCGTTTATGTAAGAGAAGTAGGTATACTAAAGTCGTTTCAGAGAGCTGGAATTGGTGGGATCCAGTACGAATAGGTATGCTGAATGGACTTACAAAGAGGTTTTCTGAACATGTTTTTATAAGTAGGAAAACACGGAGTTCCGCCGTTACACGGATAGGATATCGATCCCCATAAGTTCTGGGCTTCCGTATCTGAACAAGATGAAAAGAGAAAGATTCTCTTTTCAAGAGAGGTGGCACCGCGGTCACAATCGTCCTCTATAAACGCAGTATTTGCGTTTGTAGGGGGTTTTTTTATGGTTTGGTATTTAAAAGTAAAGGAGATGAATGACATTGAAAAGCCCAGTGAAACAGTATGTTCATTACAAGTTTTTAAAAATAAATGCTGATATTTTAACACCTATTTCTACTTTCCAGCGATTGCCTGGGGCCAAGAAAGTACTTTTAGAAAGCTCCTTCAAACATGAAACGAAAGGAAGATACTCTTACATTGCCTGTAACCCTTACAAAGAGATTATCGGCCATGATAATGTGACGCTAGTCAAAAAGGAAGGTTGCCGGGACGAGAAATATTCCCAAGAAGCTCTAGCGTACTTGAAGGAGAATCTTCCCCCGCTAGAAGCAGACCTACCTGTCCCTTTTCAAGGTGGAGCGATAGGCTATATCGGGTATGATGCTATCCGACAATTTGAAGCAATAGGAGAAGCCCTGCAAGATCAGTTGGAAATGCCGGACATTCATCTTATGCTCTTTAAGACAATCATTGCGTTTGATCATCGAAATGAAGAAATCTATTTGATTGCTATGAATCCAGACCAAGAATCAGAGCAAACGTTACACTCTCGGCTGGAAAACTTAAAGAAAACATTAAGTGAACCCTTTCCAGATCAAGGCATTGACAACAAACCCATCAGCTTTCAGCCAGAAATCTCACAGGCTATTTTTGAAGAAAGGGTGAGAATCGCTAAACAATACAATGAGCAGGGGGACATATTTCAGGTCGTGTTATCCCAACGAATGAAAGCCCATATGAAAAGTGATCCTTTCTCTTATTATCGTAAGCTACGAAAGGCTAATCCGTCACCTTATATGTTTTATATTGATTTTGAGGATTACATCTTGCTAGGTGCTTCTCCAGAAAGCTTGATACAGACTAATGGAAAAGAAATTCTGACAAATCCGATAGCAGGCACAAGGCCAAGAGGTGCAACACAAGAAGAGGATGAGGAATTGGTGAATGATCTCCTGCATGATGAGAAGGAAATTGCCGAACATCGTATGCTCCTTGATCTTGGCAGAAACGACCTTGGTCGTGTTTGTGAAATTGGTAGTATTTCTCTTCCTACCTTTATGAAAATTGAAAGATACCAGCATGTCATGCATATTGTTTCCGAAGTAAAAGGAACATTGAAGGCGAGTTTATCTAGCATTGATGCTCTGATCTCTTGCTTACCAGCAGGCACAGTTTCCGGTGCACCTAAAATTCGCGCCATGCAAATTATTAATCAATTGGAAGATACAAAACGAGGCGTCTATGCAGGGGGTATTGGTTATATTGGCTTTAACCAAGACATCAACATTGCATTAGCTATCAGGTCCCTTGTCATAAAAAATGAGATTGCCTACTTGCAGACAGGTGCAGGAATTGTACATGATTCCCTTCCGGAAAACGAATATGCGGAGACTTTAAACAAAGCAAAATCACTTATGGAGGTGGCCAACGTTGATCCTGTTACTAGATAACTATGATTCCTTTACGTATAACATTTATCAATACGTTTCTGAAGAAGGTGAGGAAGTGCAGGTGTATCGAAATGATGCGATTAGCATTCAAGAAGTGGAACATTTAGCTCCAAAAGCCATTATCCTCTCTCCTGGTCCTGGCCTTCCCGCTGCATCTGGTATTTGTCTTGAACTTGTTTCTTATTTTCACCAAAAGATACCGATCCTTGGGATTTGCCTTGGACATCAGGCGATTGCTGAAGCGCTTGGAGGCTCTTTAAGAAAGGCTAAACAAATGAAGCACGGCAAGACATCACTTATAACCCACCAAAACTCCGGGCTTTTCCGTAATTTAAGTCAGCCACTTGAGGTAATGCGCTACCACTCCTATGTGGTGGAAAAAAACACATTGCCCCATGCATTCGAAATTACGGCAGAGTCATTGGAGGATGGCGAGATCATGGCAATAAAGCATCAAAGCCTCCCTCTATATGGCGTGCAATTCCATCCTGAATCGATTGGTACAACGGAAGGAAGAAATGTGATTCGCAATTTTTTAGAGGATATAAGAGAGGAGTTTTCCTATGAAACAATATCTAGAGAAACTAATTAACCAAGAAAATTTAACAACAGAAGAAATACAAGTGGTGATGACCTCATGCATAAATGGGAGTGTGTCAGAGGCTGAGATTGCCTCCTTTCTAACAGCATTACGAGTAAAAGGGGAAACGCCAGAGGAAATAGCCGGAATGGTAGAAGTGATTCGTAGTCACTCTACATTTAACGGAACGCGTATTGCTAACGTAATGGACAATTGCGGCACTGGTGGGGATCAGTCTAATAGCTTTAACATTAGTACAACAGCTGCTTTTGTTATCGCAGGAGCTGGTATCCCTGTCGCCAAGCATGGGAACCGGAGTATATCCAGTAAAACAGGCAGTGCCGATGTCCTGGAACATTTAGGGGTTTCTCTCTCTTTTTCCAAGGAACATGTAGAAGAAATGCTTACGGAAAACAACATTGCTTTTCTATTTGCCCCACATGTTCACGCTGGATTGAAGCCTTTCTCAAAAGTTCGTAAAGATCTTGGTCTCCCTACTGTATTTAATTTGATTGGACCACTAACAAATCCAGTTCAGCTTGATACACAGCTGCTTGGAGTCTACCGAAGAGATATGTTACCCATGTTGGCAGAAGCTTTGAAGAAACTTGGGCGCCGCAGAGCACTTGTCGTTAACGGCGCAGGCTATATGGATGAAGCTTCTCTTGCAGGCGAAAACCATCTCGTCCTGCTTGAAGAAGGGAATGTAACATCATTCACCCTTCACCCCGAAGAGGTAGGCCTGCCTGTGGTGCCAAATGAAAAAATACAAGGTGGGAGTGCTGCAGATAACGCGGAAATAACCCAACAAGTTTTACGGGGAATACCTGGGCCTTATTTAGATACGGTTTTACTAAACGCTGGTTTAGGCCTTTATGCAAACGGGGCTGCCGGAACAATTCGTGAGTCTGTGGAGCTTGCAAGAGAAAGTATTCAATCAGGAGCCGCTCTGGAGCGACTAGAAAATTTGGTCAGCTACAGCAGAAAACTGATCGGTGAGGTGGTCTCATGACAATATTAAGAAAAATAGTGGCGCAAAAGGAAAAAGAAGTAATTTCATTGCTAAATCAAACGTTTGATCAAGAGCATTCTAGAAAGAAAGTAACACCCTTAAGCGAAGCGCTTATTACTTCTAATCTGCTTGGTGTTATTGCGGAAATAAAGCGATCTTCTCCTTCAAAAGGAGCTATCTCCCTGACAGTAGATCCAGTCACTCAAGCGAAGCAATATGAAGCTTATGGTGCAGCAGCTATCTCTGTCCTGACAGATAAGACGTTCTTCAATGGTTCCATGGAGGACCTTCAGGCGGTAAGCAATGCTGTGAATCTTCCAGTATTGTGCAAGGATTTCATCATACATCCTGTACAAATTGACCAGGCAAAAGCAGCTGGAGCTAGTATCATCCTGCTTATCGTAGCAGCATTGCATGAACAACAGCTAAATGCGCTTTATGACTATGCCAAAAAACTTGATCTTGAGGTGCTCTGTGAGGTACATGATGAAAAAGAGATGGAGATAGCCAACAAACTTAATCCTGATTTAATCGGAATTAATAATCGAAATCTAAAAACCTTTGAAGTAGATCTCCATACAACGGAAAAATTAGCTAGACTTGCTAGACCAACATCCATTTTGGTTAGTGAAAGTGGGATAAAAACAAGCGCAGATGCCCAATTGGCTGCCACGGCTGGCGCGAGGGCCATTCTGGTTGGGGAGACATTGATGCGCTCTAAAGATCTAAAAGGAACTTTTCAAGCATTACGAGTCCCGAAAATAATAGAAGGGAGTAAAGAAAATGCTCGTTAAAATTTGTGGAATCCAGACAGATCAAGCTGCAGAGGCTGCGGTAAAGGCGGGAGCAGACTTTATCGGATTTGTTTTCGCAGACAGTAAACGAAGAGTTAATCCAAAGGTTGCTGCTGAGATTGGAACTCACCTCCCCCCTACCATTAAGAAAGTTGGCGTATTTGTAAATGAAACAAAAGAGAAGATGGAGCAGATTGCTGAGGAAGTAAACCTTGATTACATTCAACTACATGGAGATGAACCAGCTTCTCTTGCTAGAGAACTATCTTACCCAATCATAAAAGCTTTTTCTGTAGGAGATGGCAACGTGGAAGAGATGAAAGACTACCCTTGCGATTATTACTTATTGGACAGTCCTGTAGGAAGATACCGTGGAGGTAATGGCAAATCTTTTGACTGGAGCCTTATTAAAGATCTAGCATTTAAGCCCAACAACTTTCTACTTGCTGGAGGATTGACATCTGAAAACGTATCACAGGCGATACAAGAGGCAAATCCGCTCGGCGTCGATGTCTCGAGTGGTGTTGAAACACTTGGAAAAAAGGATAGTGAGAAGATAATGAAATTTATTATGATTGCTAAACGGAAGGAAGCGATTAAATGACAACCTATACGGCACCTGACAAAAATGGAAGATATGGTAATTTTGGAGGAAGGTTTGTACCCGAATTGTTAATGCCTGCGCTACTTGAATTAGAAACTGTCTACGAAAAAGCAAAACTGGATCCTGCATTCCAAGAAAGCTTGGACTACTACTTGAAACAATATATTGGCAGAGAAACACCTCTGTACTTTGCCGAGCACTTAACGCAAAAGTTGTCTGGTGCGCAGATTTATTTAAAGCGAGAGGATCTAAATCATACTGGCGCCCATAAGATTAATAATACAATTGGCCAGGCCCTGCTGACAAAACGGATGGGGAAACAGAAGGTTGTCGCAGAAACAGGTGCTGGTCAGCACGGGGTGGCCACCGCTACTGTATGTGCCTTATTGGATCTTGATTGTATTGTGTTTATGGGAGAAGAAGATATACGCAGGCAAAAACTAAACGTGTTTCGGATGGAGCTGCTCGGGGCAGAGGTTCGCAGTGTATCACAGGGAAGCGGTACCCTAAAGGATGCTGTCAATGAAGCCTTACGCTATTGGGTAAATAATGTAGAGGATACACACTATATCCTCGGTTCCGTTGTTGGTCCACACCCTTTCCCACAAATTGTGCGCGATTTGCAATCAGTCATTGGAAAAGAAACCAAACAGCAAATAGTGGAACAAACTGGATCCCTTCCTGATGCAGTCATTGCCTGTGTAGGTGGTGGAAGTAATGCGATGGGAATGTTTTACCCATTTATCGAGGATAATGAAGTGAAGCTTTACGGCGTAGAGGCTGGCGGAGCTGGCATTGAGACGAAGCAGCATGCTGCCACCCTATCAAGTGGGAGTATTGGCATTCTTCATGGCACGATGACACACCTACTTCAAGACGACCACGGACAAATTGAAGAAGCCTTTTCTATCTCGGCCGGTCTAGATTATCCTGGTGTTGGCCCTGAGCATAGTCATTTGCACGCATTAAAGCGCGTGAGCTACACCTCGATTACAGATGAAGAGGCACTAGAAGCTTTTCAGATTTTATCAAGAACAGAAGGGATTATACCAGCACTTGAAAGCGCGCATGCCGTTGCCTATGCCCTGAAGCTTGCAACAAAAATGGATCCAAAGGAAAAAATTGTGATATGTCTTTCCGGGCGCGGTGATAAAGATGTGGAGCAAGTAAAAAACACACTGGAGGGAAAGTAAATGGGAAAAGCCAACATGGAAAACTATTTTAAGCAAAAGCAATCTAAAGGGGATAACCTTTTCGTACCTTATATTATGGCAGGTGATGGTGGCTTAGAAGTGTTAAAAGAACGTGTTCTCTTTCTACAAGATTGCGGAGTCGCAGCTATTGAAATAGGCATCCCGTTTTCTGACCCTGTCGCTGACGGCCCTACCATTCAAGCAGCAGGAAAGCGGGCTTTGGAGAATGGCACGACTCTTTCTGGCGTCTTAAAAGCATTACAGGCATTTAAAGATGAACGGAAGGTTCCCATCATTTTGATGACATATGTAAATCCTGTTTATCGTTACGGATTAGCCTCCTTTGCACAGGATTGTGCCATCGCTGGGGTTGATGGTGTTATCGTACCAGACATACCAATCGAGGAGGAGAAGTTTATAGCAGATGAACTGCAAAGCGAATCGCTAGCCTTTATTAGATTGGCAGCTTTAACAAGTACAAAAGATAGACTAATAGAAATTGCCGAGAGATCGGAGGGCTTCTTATATGCCGTAGCAGTCACAGGTACGACAGGAGCACGTGAAGCATATGGCGATGAGGTAAAAGCTTACTTGGAAATGCTTAAATCAAACAGTTCCGTTCCTGTTCTGGCCGGTTTTGGTGTATCCACTCCAGAACAGGCTCAGACTTTAAGTAGCTATTGTGATGGCGTTATTGTCGGTAGTACCATCGTTGAGTTTTTTCATCGTGGAGATACTGAAAAGATTCAACAACTGATTCAAGATACCACACATCCAGCAATAATTGGCTAAGGTTAAATATCTGTTCCTTCTTTGATAAGGGACAGATATTAGGGGGGTAAAAGAAGGATGTTGCGATGCACATCCTTCATTATTTCCCACGTCTCTTGAGAGCTTCTTCATATTCCTCTTTGGTCAGCTCTCCTTTTTCATACCGCTCCTGCAAAATAGAAAGCGAATCCGTAGCCTTTTGCCTTTTGTTACGACTAAGAATAATAAAGATGACAACGAGAACAATGATAGTAAGAGTTATTCGAACATAAGGTTCCGTGAAAAAACCAAGCATAAAAGCCCTCCTTCTCACTATTACATTGCCCCGTAACTGCTCTTTTTACACATTGAACGTGGGTATATTATTTTTTTACAATCGGGACCCATATTTCGCTATAATAATCCTCATGGTAAGGATCCCCCTTTTGGTATGCCTCTATTTCTGGCCCACCAGCATGTTCGTATCCTGTTGATGGAAACCATTCTGAGAAGATCCGTTCCCACACAAGCTGTATCGCTTTTGGCATAGGTCCTTTCACAGGAAATACTGCCCACGTTGTTGCCGGAATTACGCCTTCTTCCCATGTATCCGGTACTTCCGTGTTTGATTTCTCTGCACCAATAAAATAGCGCACCTGCTCCTGCTCCTTATCAAAATCCATACAAATTCCCATAATCCCCATCTCTCCAGCGTGTACTGCTAATTCGTTGTCCAACCCATTATTTCTGGACTCTTCCCAGAATGCCGGAACTTCCAATTTATTTTTGCCATCGACCAGTGAAGTCTTGATACTCTTTCCCATTACAGAAAAAGCACCTTTTTCTACAATCTTGTAATCCATTTCTTCATCACCCTTTAATTGAATTTGAAAAGAGAGTTTCGGAAAGGCCTTTAATGGCTGATCATGCTTACGCACAGATGAGGGACTGAGGCCATGTAGCTTGCGAAATGCTTTGGAAAAGGATTCTGGTGTTTCATACCCATACTTCATTGCTATATCAATTACTTTCGTATTAGAATGAAGTAACTCCTGGGCCGCCAATGTTAGACGCCTTTTCCGAATATACTCCCCTACTGTATATCCAGTCAGCATCGTAAACATCCGTTGATAATGAAACTTGGACATGCAGGCAATCTTAGCAGCTTCCTCCACGTTCAGCACTGTACCTAAACGCTCCTCTATGTACGTTAAACTTTCAGCCATGCGATTTAATGCTTCCATTCCCTACCTCCCTTTCTTTTATCCAATTTAGCACCCATATAGCGTGATATCTGGTTATTCCCTGCTCACTACAGACAGATTCCTATTCATCATTATAGCATCAGCTCTATTTTTAAATGCAAATACTCCGAAGCTTCATGCTCCGGAGCTGTATGCAAAAATTGTTATGAGGTTGTATTGTTGTTATTAACTTGGTTGGCTTGTGCCGGTACCGGTGCGCCCCCAGTAAGTGCAGATGAGTTAGAGATAAGGTTTTGTGGTGTATTGATTGGAATAGGACCGTTTCGATGCTTGTCGTGAGTATCCAAATCACAGAACTTACCGTCTCTTTCGATTCCTTGACGTACAACCGTAATGTGTGTGCGCAAGATTGCTTTGAAAAGAAGTAAGTTAATGACGGTTCCACCATCATCAGTACCGATTAACGGCTGTATAAGCTGTGCTTCGACAACAGGGTCTGTTTCAAAGACAACGTCACCAGGTCGTGCTCCAGGACAGTGCGTATGCTCTTGGAAGAAGACTCTGATCGGAATGCTAAGTTCCACGACTCCACCTGCTACAATAACATCAATAGTTGCTGGTACGAACCCAAAATTAACTACAGTGTCTTTGAGAACGGTTATTTCCTGCTCAATTCCTGCATAGTTTGGCGTCACCCTGATATTTACCAATCCAGGGATGAGGCCAGTTAAAAGTCCAAGAATTCCCGTCAATAATGCATCTCCTGCTCCAAACGGTCCTAGAGCTGCTGGAAGAGCAAATTCCGCTGTTTTATGCGCATCTTTTGAACAGATAACCTTCTCCACTAAAGCACCTTGGGATCTTGGTTTTTCATGACAGCTACAATGATCGCTATGGCATCTGTCACAGCTGCTGCTTGGTGCTAGGTCTCGGTCATCATGCCTGTGATGATCATTTTGATTGTCATTATATGCATTATAAAAATTGTTTCTTTTATACATTAATAATCCTCCCTTTGTATATTTTATAGAAGCTTTCTGCCTACTAATTTCTGTGGAAAACTTCCTTACGCTTATATATATATGTCAGCCATCGATTTTTGAATAGATAGATGTACCCGTACATATGCGTATTTTTAGTAGATTAAAAGCATAAGAAAAAAGAAAAGAAAGCTGGTGATCAGCCAGCTTTCCCGTATCCTATCTAGGGGTAATATCATGGGCAAATCTTCTACAGGCCTGTATCGATTTATATTATGTTTATGCCAAATGACAGAAAGTGGCTCTGCGAATCCACCAGGTTATCCACACAAATTAATAATCTTATAGACTATATACTCAATTAGCTAGAAAATGGACGAGTAAACAGGCTAAAACGTGCAGAAAACATACATTAAGTAGTGACATCATTATCAGAAGGAGAGATAATATGGGCTATTATAGAAACAGCGATATGTTTCAATTTAAGGAATCCAAAGGTTGTGTTTGTGATACTGTACAGAACATCGTAAAGGCTCAAAAGGAGGTGCAGGAGGAAGGTTGGAATTATTCTATTCGCCAACTTAAGAAGGGAGACGGTATGGATCCACAATACTCCACTATCCCGTTTATTTTATATACAAAAGATGATGGCAGTCCTTTTATAGGAAGTGGAATTTTCCAGGCTCCTTATCATAGAAACGATACGTTTTTCGGCTGCATCGAAACTCCTGTATTACGTGCAAAACATTTTTCAATGGATAGTAATTGCTGTGTAAAAGTAGAATTACTACTTCCTATCTCAAATGGCTGCGAGATTCAACCCTATCCAAAAGATAAACATAGGGTAAGTGCATATTTCCCAGAGGATGAACCTGTAACAGACTTTCTTGCTACAGGGCTCTGTCTGACACTAGATCTTAAAAAGTTTCTCGGTATCACCTGTTTAGATGCCATTACCCCGATCCCTCATGAAGAATTTTTTGCAGAAGAAAGACCTCATAACCATCATCACATGGAATATTAATGTTAAAATGCTTTACAGACTGAAAAAGAGCCAAGCGGGTTTAATGACCGCTTGGCTCTTCTATATTTATATGCTTTGAAGACTAATTAATATTCTTTTTCTCACTTTGAGAGGTATTTTTCGTTTTCTTTTTTTTCTTTTCCTCATCCATCTCTGCATTCAGATCATCCATTGGTATATCATCAACAAATTTCTGATCCTCAAATGAATCAAGCTCTGTTCGCTTTTCCGATTTACGGTTCTTCACTTCATTTTCAGGTGAACGTTCTTCTTTTTTCTTCAAATCCATCACCTCATTTTCCTTTTTTAAATATATTCCTCAGATCAGAAAGCTGTAAACATCGTGACAAAAGGGTATAGTATTAAGACATTCAAAGGAAGAGGTGATTTCCATGAAAGATTTACGATCACTTGAAGAAATTGATAAATTTATAGATGCTTATGACCTTACTCTACTTTACATTTCAAGGGAAGGCTGTAGTGTTTGCCATGGTTTGCTGCCACAGGTAGAAAGTCTACTAGCAGACTACCCTCGAATTAAGACAGCCCACATAGAAACAAATGAAGTTCCAGATGTCGCTGGGCGATTTACTATCTTCGCTGTCCCTGTCATTCTCTTATTCGTACAAGGAAAAGAGTACTTACGGGAGGCTCGTATCGTGCATATGGATTTATTCGAAGAAAAACTAAATAAAATATATAAAAATATGGTTGGATAGCGAATTCTCGCTTTCCAACCACACTGCATTATTTAATATATATATTGTCTATTGAAAAGAGTTGATACACTCCATTTGCACCTTTTTTCTTATAGATGCCCTGGTATAGAGTCTCCCCTGTATTTACGTCCACTATCGTAATAGGCAGTTCTTTACTATCTCCACCCACAATATATAGACGGTCTCCCTTTCCATTCACTATCATATTACCTTGGTCTGTGGAAGGAAAATCTACATTTAATTCATTCTCTTGCTCGTTCTCTAGATTGTAGCTTATGACCGTTAACCCTTGCTCTGTGCGTTGGATAAAGTATATCGTCGAGCCGAGTATAAGCTCATTAAACGAATCAGTACTTAAATCTGCAGGAATATCCAGTTCTGTTTTTTCCATAGTAGATAGGTTATAGGCAACATATTCTGTCCCCTTCTCTTCCACCATGTATTCTTCATATTCTGTTTCTACTTCTTCCATTTCTGTTTTAGCGAAAACGACATTCTCTGTTGGCTCTGTTTCTGTACTGGTTGTCACTAAGTTACCTTCATGCCATTTTTTACTGTTCATTCCATCTAGAATCATTAAACTATCCTCACTAATTAACTTCTCACTCGCTAAATCAAAGCGATACACACGAAATTCTGTAGGAGCATCTGTATTTCCTTCATTTCTTGTAAAAATGCTCAACTGTCCATCCTGGACCTGTACATCCATTACATACATGTAACGATAATCTTGCTGATTTGGCACTTTCTGTTCAAAAGTGATCCGTTCATTTTCTCCCTTTTGCAAAACATCTATTTCAAAATTGTGGTCTTTATACCTGCTCTGTCCATCCCATTTTGAATCAACATTCGCATAAGCAAGTAACTGTTCATCCTCATAAAACCCTGCTAAGTCAGAGTTTTTCCCTCGCATAAAACTTCGATGATCATTTATTAATTGATTTATTTTCGGTTGATAAAACCTTTCAAGGCTCCCAATAAAGGAGTCATTATTATCAAATTCTAGCTCCCCTGCTGTAATGGTAAACCTTTTATTCCAATAGTTGTCGAAATATCCTCCTGATATCTCCATTCCCTTTAATTCCGCCACTTCACCACTGACTGTGTCTAAGGCTAGTTCCAGAGAGTTTTCATTTGCGATTGCCTTTTGAATATAAAACGTGCCAATAGCTAAAACAGCAATGGTGGTAATCGACAACAGTTTCCAATACTTTTTCATTTTCTTCCCATCCTTCCCTACACCGTAATACGCTTAGTCAATAAATAATTTGCTACCCAGATCGAGGCTGCCGATACAATTAACCCAAGAATAATCTCAAGAACAAGTAATTCCATTGGATATAAATAATTTGTACCTATAATCCCTTCTAGTATAATAGGAGAAAGGAAAATGCCAGTTGCTAATGCAACATAAATTGCACCGAAAACAATACCTTTTATACGATAGCTCCGTTCAAATAGTATGGCAGTAAATAGTATAAAAATCACCATTATACCTGCTCCATAAGCCAGAATAAAATCAATAATTCCAGCCGGCAAAATAATCATTAACTCACGAAAGCCAGACACTACCTCTGCAGGCGCTAAATCAAGTCGGAAATCCCTTGTAACCAGCCATTTTAAAAGCACACTCTCTACCGGCAACAACACGATCTGAATTGCCACTAGCCCAAGTACCATTAAAAGGATGGAGGTTGCCTTTGCCAAATAAACATTAATTCTTGCGGTTGGAAGCATCAGCAAGCGATAAATAAAAGTGTTTTTGCCAAACCAGTCTCGATACCAGACAAAAAAGATATTGAAGAGTAATGCAATCGCTCCTAGCGCTATTGGTCCAAGGAACCACAATGTTCTTGTTAATACCAATAGACTCATTTCACCATTGTCACTTACGAATTGTGCTGGTGAAAGGTTCTCTTCGAACATGGCATAATTCGCACGTTCCATATAACTGTTAGAAACCACCCACAGTCCCACTAGCTGGGATAAAATCGTTATACCAATTATTACACCATATAATTTGAAAAACCGACCAAGTTCAAAATTAACTAGCTTGAAATAGCGCATCATGCTTTATACACCTCTCTCATCACGTCCACAACCGACTTCCCTTCTGATTCGCGAACTTCTTCACTATTAAACTCTTTAAGTACAATTCCTTCATCAAGAAGGACCACTTTATCAATCAGATGTTCAATATCACTAATTTCATGCGTGGTAATAATGACGCCTCGCCCTTCAATTAAGTGACTTGTGAATACATCAGCAATTTGCTCCCTGCTAAAAATATCAATTCCAGAAAATGGTTCATCCATTAGGATATAATCAACGTCGAGTGCCAGGCCAAGTAGTAAATTCACTTTGGCGGTATTCCCTTTTGACAGGCTGGATATCTTATCCTCTTGTTTAAGCTTAAAGAATCCTAATAGCTCTGTGGCTCTATTTTGATTCCAGGAATCATAATAATCGTCCATAAATTCCATTGCTTCAGCGATCGTCATTTGTGGGATCATTGTAATAGCATCTGGAATAAAAGTTATCTTTTCAAAGCTTTGTTTGGTCACCTTTTGACCATCAAGAAGAATTTCTCCACTGTTAACTGGAGTTAATGCCATAATTGCATTTAGGATCGTGGTTTTTCCTACCCCATTTATCCCAATTAGACAGGTGATTTCTCCCTTGTTTGCAGTAAAGGAAACGCCGTTTAAGACTTGCTTCCTGCCAAATTTCTTTTTAATATCCTTCACTTCAATCATGTGCGCTTCCTCCTTCTTCATCACTTTGGTGGTCATACTTCTCCTTGACTAATTCTAAAAGCTCATCTACAGGGACATTGATGGAACGAACTGATGTGACAAATGTATCCACTGCCTCTAAGATAAGTTCTTCTCTTACACGATGAAGTACATCTTCATCTCTCGTAATTTTACTAGGCGAGTTTTTCTCCGTATAAATCAATCCCTGTTCCTCCATTTCCTTATATGCCCGTTGGACGGTATTTGGATTTATTTTTAACTGGCTCGCCAACTCTCTTCTAGAAGAGACCTCTTGACCAGGCTCGAGCATACCTCTAGCAATTTGCTCTTTAAAATGGCGAACGACCTGTACGTAAACAGGATCTCTGTTGTTAAATTTCACTATCATAGCAGCAGCTCCTATTCGGCTTTCTTCACTCTTTCCCAAAGTGTATTACGCGCATAATACACTAGTCGCAAAAAAACACCTGTATTAATGTATTAATACGCTTGATAAGTGTATTATATGTTTAATACACTTAAGAAGTCAAGAGGAGTTTTTAATCTTTTAAAAACCCATCTATTCGTAACCCCCTACAGTGTTATCTGTTCTATGTTAAAATAATGAAATACCAATAGTAAGAAAAGCTCTTACAGCGCTCCAGGAAATCTTCTAATTTCTGGCGCTCAGCTAGACACTTGCGTACATCTTATACCTACTTAAAAAGGAGTTTAAATAGATTCTATGAAACTTGTATCTTGGAATGTGAATGGCATTCGTGCCTGTGTTAAAAAAGGCTTTATGGATTATTTTAAAGAGGTGGATGCAGATATCTTTTGTTTACAGGAGATTAAGCTTCAAGAAGGGCAGCTTGATCTAGATCTTGAAGGCTATTATCAATACTGGAATTATGCTGAGAGGAAAGGCTATTCTGGCACAGCTGTCTTCACCAAAGAAAAGCCACTGCAGGTTAAATATGGTGTAGGAGATTGTGAAACAGAAGAAGAAGGACGAATCATTACACTAGAGTATGAGACATTTTATTTAGTAAATGTCTATACACCAAATTCTAAACGAGATCTCACCCGTCTCGATTACCGGTTAGAATGGGAAGACGTGCTTTTTGCTTATTTAAAAGCACTCGATGCGGAAAAGCCTGTTGTATATTGCGGTGATCTGAATGTTGCGCACCAGGAGGTCGACCTACGTAACCACAAAACAAATCATGGCAACTCCGGATTTACAACGGAAGAGCGGGGAAAGATGAGTCGTCTTCTCGATAGTGGTTTCACCGATAGCTTACGTTATTTTCATCCAGAAACGGAAGGGATTTATACATGGTGGTCCTATATGAAAACCATTCGGGAAAGAAATGTCGGCTGGCGGATCGATTATTTCATCGTCTCAAATCGACTAAAAGAGTACCTCCTTCGTTCTGAAGCGCATCCCGACAGACTAGGTAGTGACCATTGCCCCATCATGCTAGAAATGGAACAGCCAAATTCATAAAAGTGAAAAGCTATATAGTGTTAGAAAAGCCGAGAAGATTTGATTTTTTAATCGATCCACTCGGCTTTCCTTTATCCATTTTATTGCTTTAAATTTTTAAAGTAATCAATAATTCCTAGTGCGCTTACTTGTAGGTCTAGATTAATTATAATATATACTTCGTCGTCATCTGGAACTCCTTTTAAGCGTAAGGCAGTCTGTACTTTAGCAAGGAGTCGCTCTGCAAGGGTATCATATCCCTTCCCTTCTGCCACAACCTGCTCTCCTTCTTCCATGAAGATCTCCAGCCATTCCAATACTTGTTGTAGGGCAAGCTCCGTTTTTTCCGTCATATTGTAATGCCCAAAGTATATCCGATCAAGCTTTTTTACCTGCATTCGCTGAATAGATTCCTCCATCTTGTTCGGTTCAAACTGATTTGGAGAAGTGGAGGGCAAGAAAAAGTCGACTTCGCGATTAGCCAACTGCTGATAACGGATACCAGCGGTGTCCCCCGCAAAGATTCCATTACTAATTGGATCATAAATAGCGAGGTGATGCTTTGCATGCCCTGGGGTATCCCAAAATTCCAGCACGCAATCCGGGCCAATTTCTAATCGATCTTCTTCTGTTTTTACAAGCAGGCGATCTGCTTCTATTGGTACAATTGGATCAAATAGTTCCGCGAAACTCTCTCCGTATACCGCTCTTGCACCGGCAGCTAATCTTTTAGGGTTAATTAAATGCCTCTCTCCTTTTGGATGAACGACTATTTTGGCATTTGGACAATCTCTAATCAATAATCCAGCTCCACCTGCATGGTCTAAATGAATATGTGTCAACACAATGTACGCCACATCTGTTAACTGATAGCCAAGGTACTCTAGCCCTTTTTTAATATGTTTTACAGATGGACTTGGCCCAGTTTCGACAATGGTCAGCTTTTCTTCTGCTATGACGTAGGAACCTGTACGTTCTGCTACACCAAGGTCAAACCCATCAATTAAATAGATACGGTTATCAAGTTTCAATGGTCTTTTATCCTGCATTTTCATCTCCCCCTGTTTCCTTATTTACACTTATTCACTTATGAACTGATGGCCCTTTAGAAAACCCATTATCTCTTCCATTAACCCTGGTGCAATTGGTAATGCTGGGTCACCATAGGTTTGGATATTCTCTCTCCGCTCGGCAGGCGCTTCCTTAAGAACATGGTTCATTTTATCAATCGTTACCATTTCAGCATCTGGTTTTGCTTCTTGTGAAATTGCAGCTTCCTGTTGCTTTACCTGGAGATCATGTTCCCCTTGGATGATTAGTGTCGGTATTGATAATTTTGCTAGTTCATCTGCAGGTGTGTATTTCATCCAAGATGCGAGAAATGGTTGGATAGCTGGTCTAAAAACAGATTGAAGTTCATCTGACACATTTTGGGAAGTTTTTCCCTCTATTAATTCTTCTATAATTGCCTTACTTTCCTCAAGTAGATCGCCGGAAATTTGCTCCTCGAGCTGATCATAAAGCACTTCATCCATGGAACGCCCAGCTCCAGCAAGGGATATAAGGGCATCAACCGATGATGTTTGCGCTGCCAAAACCCCTGTTAAAGAACCTTGACTATGTCCGATAATCCCAATTTTAGTATAAGATGAATCATTAGCCAATAGGTCTAACCACCCTTGTGCGTCCTGTACAAAGTGATCGTATCTTGTTGATGCTTCCTCTATAACCGCCTGTTGATTCTTACCTGCACCACGTTTGTCATAGCGGACACTCGCAATGCCGCTTTCAGCAAGCTCCTCTGCAAGTAGCTTGAGGCTGTCGTTTTTTCCCGGAAACGCTGGTGAGTTCCCGTTACGGTCTGTTGGCCCAGAGCCGGGAATGATTAGCATAACAGGGTATGAACCAGCTGATGTCGGGGTCTCCAATTCTCCATACAATATTCCATTATCTGTATTGATGCTCAAGAATTCTCCTTCTTCCTCATCCTCGGATTTTTCTTTCTTCTCCCCTTTTACAAGGTCAAATGGAAACTGCTGTCCATTCTGCGTAAACGTTCCTGTCATCTCTTCTCCTTTCACCTTGCCTTCAAAAGTTAGCAGCTGACCTTGTAGCTTCATCGTGATAATTACGTTTTGCTCTTTTGTCAACTCAACCGTGGACAGCGGATAATCCGTAACCCCTTGTATTGGAATACTGATTGTTCCGCTTTGCTCGTCTTCCAAATTAATTTCGATAGCTAAAGGCTGATTAGGTATGTTTATCTCTCCGTTCCATTTTCCTTTTAGCGACATCGCTTCATCCCTCTCTTCTCCTTCCTCTGGTGCGATGCTACAAGGAGAATTAATAGCAGCAAAAAATACCCAACTGTACGAAACTGCAAGCAATACCCCTCCCTTTTTTAAGTAGTACGACTGCATTTTAAAAAAGTTCCCCAGAAACTTTTCACCATATAAAAACACTCCGCCAGCTAGCGGAAGAGTGTTTCTTACCTAATATAATTCAGCGAATGGTCTTATTACTTGTTTCTTTGGCGTCCATTACAGGCCTGGTATAAACACAGAGATAAGCCACGGCGCTGCATATAAGGTCATAAATTGCACCCCATAATTCACTCCTCTGCGATGAAGAAATCCTGCAACAAGGGCTACAACAAGCACACCTGCCACATTTACAATACCTGCATCCATAAATGCAAGCATAATCACAAGTCCAAAAAACAGACCTAACATTGCCTCATGTGGAACATAACGAAACACAAAGGCACAGATTTGTTGAGCATATTTAATTGTTACATAAAACGTGATGGTAATTGCAACGAAAGCGCCAATTACCGTAGCCACAATAAAGTCCCCTGTTGATAACATGTGGTGGATATTATTTTCCGGCGTGAATACGGGCGGGGCATTAAATAACGCTCCACCTGGTCCAATTGCAGTTGGTGACAGTGGTAACCCAATCGCAATGAGCGGGATAAGTGTCCCGGATATATACGCTGCATTCGTTAAACCATCCATACTGGAGATTGCACGTGTTGCCTTTTTAACTGGATCCTTGATTCTACTTGTTAGTGTTTCTCCAAGGAATATAGTCATTCCAACTGGACTCATAAAAAATGTTAAGACACCCAAAATAGACGAAAAGGATGTTGTGCCTATTTCTTTTCGGTCTAAAATCTTAAATGGATTCGGAAATCCCTTTTCAGTTTTTGTCTTTTTGAGGACGATTTCTTTTAATCCATAACGCGGGAGCTGTCTTCTCACCTTACCACTCAAAAGTTCAGCAAGCTTTAAAATCACAGGCCCGATCGTAATACCAAGGAAAAAAGAAGTAAATACGGTAACGTCCTCTGGCACAATCCCTGTTTCCCAATAAGCAATTCTTAATCCCTGAATTAAAAAGGCAAACGGAATAATAGAAAGTAAGGATACCCAGCGATTTTTTGACATAAGGGCAAGGAAGATAGCACCACCAAGAAATATTTGATTGGAATACTGGGTAATAACATCCGCTAGTGGGATAATTAAGTTTGCTAAAAGCAAGCTCATAGGTACGGCAATAAATGTTCCAATAACAGAACCTGAAGCCATTTTCCGAATACTCACTTCAGGCATGCCATGCTTTTTGAGCACCATGGCATGTTCCACCATAGGTGCTGACATCACGCCACCAGGAATTCCTGCGATGGCAACCGGTATAGAATCGGTAAGCTTTTTGGCAACGATAGCAGAAATAAAAAAGGCTAAAATAACGATAGGCTCAAACCCCGACAATACAAGAACCAATGTGACAGGTGCTAGAACTGCTGTCTCATCTGTTCCTGGTGCAATCCCGATAATGGTATACAATACAGCACCTATAACGGAGGCAGTAATCATTTCTAGGATAAGTGTCAGTTCCATATGCTACTCCTCCCTTTCCTCTGCAAAACGTAGTGTACGCTTTGGTTTAATAACGATGCTGCTGATCACAAAACCTATTACAGCACCAATCAGCCCATTTATTAATGGTTTAGGAGGTTCATTTGGTGCAATCAAATAAGCACCTAGTGTTATGACTGTACATATAACAATGCTTAGTACCAGGTCCTTAATATGGACAAGGTCTTCCCACACTTCAATATTGTTCTCACCATCCTGAGGACGGATCTGCTTCTTATTCATTTCTTACTACTCCTTTAAAAGACGTATGATTTCTCATTATACATGGTAGCCTGCTTTAAATGAAGTACAAGGGTACGTTGTATAAATAAGGAAGAATTGGCCGCTGTTGGTATACGTAATTTTATTATTTCGAATCCATTTAAGTTGCTTAAACGTATTATAAACACCAAATTAAGAAAGGGTTGAAGTTCACGATGAATAATCATGAGATTGACTACAAGCTCCATGGAGACGATATGCAATTTGTGGAGGTTGAGCTTGACCCACAAGAAACCGTTATTGCTGAAGCCGGAAGCCTTATGATGATGGATGATCCAATTAAAATGGAAACAATTTTTGGTGATGGATCATCCAGCCAACAAAGTGGCTTGATGGGGAAATTGCTAGGTGCAGGAAAACGGGTTATAACAGGTGAAAGTTTATTTATGACTACATTCACAAACGAAGGAACAGGAAAAAGCCATGTATCTTTCGCTTCTCCCTATCCAGGAAAAATTATCCCGATGGACTTAAGCGAATTAGACGGAAAGCTTATTTGTCAGAAGGATGCGTTTTTAGCGGCAGCAAAAGGGGTAACTGTAGGAATTGAATTTCAGAAGAAGGTCGGTGCTGGATTCTTTGGCGGAGAAGGATTTATTATGCAAAAGCTCGAAGGCGATGGGTTGGCATTTGTCCATGCTGGGGGGACCATTCATAAAAGAGAGTTAACAGCAGGTGAGTCAATTCGCGTTGATACGGGATGTCTCGTGGCAATGACCGGCAATATTGACTACAATATTGAGTACGTTGGTGGAGTTAAAACAGCCCTATTCGGAGGAGAAGGTCTATTCTTTGCTACATTAAGAGGTCCTGGTACTGTGTGGGTTCAATCCCTTCCATTCAGCAGATTGGCTAGTCGGATATTTGCCGCAGCGCCAGAAAGAGGCGGCTCAAAAGGTGAAGGAAGCATTGCCGGAGGCTTATTTGACATCCTCGGCGGTGACAGAAACAGATAAAAGGAAACTTCAAACAGTGGGGTTCGGTTTAATCCCACTGTTTGCATGAACTACGTGTTTGACCTTGAAAGTATCGAGCAACTCTCCTGATAAATTCGGCCTCACCTGCCTCACACCTCCTGTTTATCTTCGCCTGCTATGATTCAACTGTAATACATATTGCCAGCTATTACATGATAAAAATTCCCATGCAGATGATTCTCCTCCTTGCACATACTAACGTTGTAAGTCTCCTAAAGTGAGGTGACAATCATGGGTAGAGATGAACATAGGAATTCCAAAAATAACTTTCTTGCGCAAACACCTAAGAATCTAAAGGATTCTGATGGGTTGGACATCGAATTCTCCAAAGAACTTGCAGATAAAGAAGATTTAGAGGCACAAGCAAGAAGCAAAGCAGCAGACCACCGCGCAAGAAAGAAATAAACATAAAGGATGCAGGGAGACGTTTACCTGCATCCTTTATGCATTTACAGGCTGAAAGATCCTACCGAGATTCTTTACCTGGCCTATTTAGAGGTGTAGAATATAGTCATAGAAAGCGAGGTATCGTAGGTGGCAAACAAAAATGTAGACGACTATCTGACAGAAGGCATGTATGGTACTCGACTTCCTAAGGATGCTGAACGAAAACAGTTTCTTGGTACCTTAAGAGAGCGAATTGTAATTGCCTTGACAATAGGTCAAGTGATGACAGATAAGGGTGTAGAAAAACTAGAGGAAGCAATGAAGGAAAATCCTAACACCACATTGCTCATTAATGGTCAGGTATCTTACCGATTTTTAAAGGAAGAAAAGGATTTAGCTAAAAAATATAATATTACCTATACTACCATCACGAACGAAGAAAGCGACACGGAAATTGGTGCCGTGCTAACGTATGATTACGCTATTGATAAGGAACAAATTTTTATTGAAGACGAACCAGAAGAACAATCACAGGAAAAGGAGGAACAAGAAACCACGTTCCTTTCAAAAATCAAAAGAATATTCTTGGACTGAAAAAGGCTTCCACAACTGGAAGCCTTTTAATATTGGTTTTCTGTTATAACCTGCGAATAAATTTGCATTGTTTTGTCGAAATGTGTTTCAAAACTGAATCTTTTGTACTATAATCATTTTAACGTTCGTAAATACAAAATAAAAACAAACCCCATATATTCCCGATAATATGGTTCGGGAGTCTCTACGAAGTGACCGTAAACCACTTCTCTATGGACGGTGTAGCTTTCATGTGGGAAAAAACCGTTCATTCGTGACCGGTTTTTTCTTTTTTTGTTCACCATTCCATTTTCTGGGGGGAAAAGGAGAAATCAACATGGAAATACTGAAGGATCTTTTAGCAGCAATTAGTGGGGTATTAAATGCCCTGCCACAAGGATTGCTAGCTCTCACGTTTGGCTTCGCCTCTGTACCAACGGCTATTGCATTTGTCATTGGTGCATTTGGAAATGCTGTGACAAGTAATGTTGCAGTTATCTCGTATCAGGCAGAAACGATCACCCTCGCCGGTACTTTGGGAAAAAATCTAAGAGAACGCATCTCTATGATATTCTTCGGGGCACTGATTATGCTGATTATCGGTTTATTTGGCCTGCTAGAAAGAATTATCGATTGGATTGGCCCTGTTATTACAAACGGGATGATGGCTGGTGTTGGAATCATGCTTGCAAAGGTAGCTTGGGATATGGCAAGAAACGACCGTCTTGTCGGCATCTCTTCTTTTGCCAGTGCACTAATTGTTTATGTAGCTACCAATGACTTAGTCTATACCATTACAATCTCAGTTATTCTTTCCAGTATTATCTATTATTTTGCGAAAAAGGGAGAACACGTGATAAAAGATAATGCGCCAAAAGAAAAGCTTGTCCTCCAGAAACTCATTCTCAATCCTATGGTTATTCGCGGAGCATTGGCAATGGTTTGTCTTAATATTGGAGCTAATATAGCATTCGGGAAAATAAACGGGGACATTGCATCCACGGAGGTTAATGTGGATACCATTACAATTATTAGCAGTCTGGCAGACATGGGTTCAGCCCTATTTGGTGGTGGCCCCGTGGAAGTTGTCATTTCTGCAACAGCTAGCGCACCTCACGCGGTATGGGCTGGTGTAATTATGATGTTCCTTATGGCGATAATTCTATTTGTGAAACTACTCCCGAAAATAGGAAAGTATGTACCAAGTGCATCTATTGTTGGATTTCTATTTGTGCTAGGTGCAATTGTTACACTGCCAGATAACGCCGCTGCCGCTCTAACTGCCGAAAGCGGAGGAGCTACATGGATTGCCGGTGTCACAATGGTTGTTACCGCAATTTCTGACCCATTCCTAGGCATGCTTGCTGGTGTCCTCATGCAATTATTATTGGGAATTTTTTAAGGGCGCTGTTTAAACTTATTACCTATAAATACTATCTATTGCACCCATTGCTTTATATTTCTTACCAATAGAAAAGGTGGTACATTATGAAAACATATAACCTGAATGTAGCTGGTTTAACAAGGACTCTTCCGATAATTAAGATTACTGACAATCTCAGTATTGCCAGCTTTGTTATCCTTGGTGATACAACATTAACATCTGCTGCTTCCCCCCTATTAGCTAAAAGGCTACCTGAGGTAGATGTCCTGGTCACTGCAGAAGCGAAGGGAATCCCTTTTGTATATGAGTTGTCTAAGAATCTGGGCATGGACAGCTATGTTGTTGCAAGAAAAAGCACGAAGCCTTATATGCAAGACCCTTTTGTACATAAAGTGGTTTCCATTACGACACAGAAAGAACAAACTCTCTGTTTAGATCGGAAGGATGCAGAGAAGCTTGATGGAAAACGCGTCGCCCTGATTGATGATGTTATTAGTACAGGTGAATCGATGAAAGCTTTAGAAGAGCTTGTGCGTAAAGCAGGGGCCGAAGTGAAAGCACGAGCTGCCATTTTGGCAGAAGGAGACGCTGCAGATCGAGATGATATTATCTTCCTAGAAAAGTTACCATTGTTTGTAAAGTAAATCTTAACTTTTAAAGATAAGAAAGAAGACAACTCCATTTAATTCAAAAACCCTCTTATGCCTAAAACGGATGGTTATCCATTTCCATAAGAGGGTTTTTAAACACGTTACTTTATTTCCTAGGCTTAAATTCTGAATGCGCTGCTTTGAAGAAGGATGCACCCATAAGTAGGATAACAATGGAAAATGGGAGTGCTGCGATGATAAGCATATTTTGCAATCCTTGTGTACCTCCGAAATATACAATAATCGCGGCAACTGCTGATTGCATCAGTCCCCACATTATTTTAACCGAATTAGCAGGATTCAACAGTCCGTTTGTGCTTAACATCCCTAAAACAAATGTTGCAGAATCAGCAGAGGTGATAAAGAATATCGCGACAACAAAAAGCGTTATAATCGACATTAATGTACCAAGTGGATACTCCGCCAATACCCCAAAAGTAGAGGTTTCAAGGGACAACGCAGAAATTTCTGCGATTCCGTTTTGTTCGAGGTTTAATGCCGAAACTCCAAACACTGCAAAGAAAATAAAGCAAACAAGTGCTGGGACTAGCAAGACGCCAAGCATAAATTCTTTTACGGTTCTACCTTTTGATATTCTCGCAATAAAAATACCTACGAATGGTGCCCATGACACCCACCATGCCCAATAGAAAATGGTCCATGCATTAATCCAGCCTCTATTGTCATTATCTAATGGAGCAAGTCGTAAACTCATATCGAAAAAATCAGAAATATAATTACCTAATGTGTTAGTAAACATGTTTAGTATGTAAAGTGTTGGTCCAACAATAAATAAGATAAGTAATAGAACAAAAGCAAGTCCCATGTTAATATTACTTAAATATTTTATTCCTCTACCAATTCCCGACCAAGCAGACACAATAAAGAGGATGGTAGCAACGATCAATACAATAATTTGCACACTAAATGTATTCGGTGTTCCAAATAGGAAAGATAGTCCGCCAGTAATTTGCCCTGATCCAAAACCAAGTGTAGCTGCTACCCCAATTACTGTTGCCACTACAGCAAGTGTATCAATAAGCTTTCCAGCTATTCCTTCCATTGCTTTTTCTCCAAAAAGCGGAACAAGCGTAGCACTGATAAGCCCTGGAGAATCTCGATGAAATTTAAAGTAGGCTAGTACAAGAGCCACGATTCCATATACCGCCCAGGCATGAACACCCCAGTGGAAGAAGGAGTATTTTAAGCCATCCTTAATTGCCTGCTCGGTACCAGGTTCTGCGCCGGGTGTGGTAAGAAACGCATGCGAAATTGGTTCTGCAGTTGTCCAGAACACAAGACCCATACCCATACCAGCACTAAATAACATTGCAAACCAAGATGGCAAACTGAATTCTGGCTTATCTTTTTCCTTCCCAAGTTTCACCTTACCGTATTTCGAAAATATTAGATAAACACAGAATATCAGCATGAGCATAACAATTAATAAATAATACCACCCAAAATTCACAGATATGAACGTCGTCACTGAACTAGTAAGTGACTCTAATTTTCCCGGGGAAACAGATCCCCAAATTACTACCGCGATACAAATAGCTAGTGCATACCAGAATACATTTGAAACACTCTTCATCCCTTCACCTCTTATATGTATGTATTTTTTATACTCGGTACTTCCAAATTTTAGCTACGTCGCCTTCTCTTCCTAGCTAAAATTTTATACCTTCCCAACGCTGACTTTTTCTCGTATATTACACTAGCAAACTTTATACCCTTATTTCAATTATTTAAAACACAGCATTTTTGCACTTTTTTGTAGTATTCCCTATTACAGTTGGAATATTTTATCCCGAATAATTAAATGATAAAAGAGAAACGGAGGTGGGATTAGTGAGTCAACCATATCAATGTCCAAACTGTAAAACCAATCGAACAAGGTTTAATATTATTGAACAGCATGCAAAGCCAGTAAAGCTTGATCCCACTACTGGTGACGTAATGCAGGAGTATGCAGCTGAACAGACGGACATCTTCCATATCGACTACAAAGGACCGCAATATAAGATTCAATGCGGGGCATGTGGGCTGATTGAGGATGAACAGAATTACGTTAAGTACGCAGAATACAATAAAAAGTAAGCTTTTAATCGCCATACCTGACAACGATCGGGTGTGGCTTTTTTATTTTGCACATTAAGAATGCAGAAATTTAAACTTAACGATGCAGCTAAAATTTTGAGCTACTAAATATAAGTAAAACATAAACATTTGCTAAAAGATGATCAAATGCAGTTTTTCTAACATGCTGCTCAACCATTTATATAACTTATGCACTATTTCCATCACGTTACGCAAATAAGCATCCAACTTTGGTCACTTTTTGCCATACTGTTTATAAAGGAAGGTGAGAGCAGTGTTAAATCTAAATCATGTAAAAAAGCAATATGGAAGAAATGTGGCTTTAAATGATATTTCTTTAAACTTTTCTAGAGGAAAGTGCTATGGTTTGGTCGGTCCAAATGGTGCGGGAAAAACCACATTATTAAAGATCATCTCCTCTATTATTCAGGACTTCGATGGAAGCCTAACATTCACGGACTCTCCTAGAGCTAAATCTAAAGAATTAATCGGTTATATACCACAGGAAATTTGTTTGGAGGAAACCGTTACAGCCTGGGATAATTTATCTTTTTTCGGAAAAATCTATGGACTCAAAGGGCAAACTCTTAAGTTGCGAATTAATGCGGTTTTAAAGGATATTGGTCTGACTGATAAAGCAAAACAGAAAATAAGCACCTATTCAGGTGGAATGAAACGCCGTTTGAACATTGGCTGTGCATTGCTGCATACTCCAGATCTTATTATTATGGATGAGCCGACAGTAGGAATTGATCCACAATCGAGACGTTATATCTTTAATATGATTGAGAAATTGAAGGAGCATGGTTGTACAATTATTTATGCTAGTCATTACATGGAAGAAATAGAGCAAATTTGCGATGAAGCAATCTTTATTGATAAAGGGGCTATAGCGGAGAATGGCCGCGTAGATGAACTGCTACAGAGATACGCCATCCCTTCTATCTATCTAAAAGGGGAAAATTGTCTTCCCAAAGAAAACGGAGATTTCACTATTTCTCCTAAAAAAGAAGGGCATCTCATACTAACAGAAAGTCCCTTACTGGCAATGGAGCACGTTATTAACCACTGTAAAACACATGCTGTGCAACCAGAACAGCTAGAACTAAGCCAAGCAAGACTTGAGGATGTATTCTTTTCCCTAACAGGAAGTCAACTGCGTGATTAAATATGCTAAAATGATAGGAGGAATTATATGCGTTCGATTATATCGTTTGAATTGTTAAAGAGCCTACAGGACAGAGGTCTGCTATTTTGGATGCTTCTGTTACCCATTTTGTTTACGGTGTTATTTATTTCCGTTTTCACTTCCGGAACAGAAGGCTTTGCGAGAGAACAAGTTATCTTATCGATCGTTCCCGGTTATACGGTGATGTTTGTCTTTTTTATTATCATTACAATGATAGCTAACTTTATTAAGGACCGAGAGCTTGGAATGACAGCACGTATTGCAAGCACCCCCCTTCCCGCTTATAAATATTTACTTGGAAAATGGATTCCCTACATGTATATCGTGTTTGTCCAGATTATTGTCTTGCTATTGTTCGGCAAGCTTGTCTATGATATTCCACTGGAGCAACCGCTCTCGCTGCTAATTGTTTCTCTTCTCCTCACCTTTACTGTTACGGGAATTGGATTAGCGCTTTCGCTACTAGTGAAAACGAACAATATGGGGATCGCCATGACGCAAGTTATAGCTCTCGGAGGTGCCGTGCTCAGCGGCCTATGGATGCCAATCGACATGATGCCATCTTTCATACAGACCCTCAGTAAATTCTTGCCACAGTATTGGGCCCACCAAGCATTACAGCAAGGGATGGAGGGCTCCATGCAAATCAGCGACATATTGTTACCTGCTTCTATTTTATTCATTTACGGATTCATCGCCTTTACGATCGCCATTTTACGCTACCCTGCTTTTTTAAAGATGGCAAGGGGGTAAAGAAATCGAAATCGGGGGATAACTATGAGATTGAATATAGATATAGATGAAAATCATGAAGAAACTTCTGTCACCATTCAAGCAAAGGAATGGTCTGAGGAGCTTGAGGAAATAGCTGCCGTTATTAAAAAACGGAAGCAGCGCCGGTTATTTGGTATGGACGAGGAGCAAACCGTTCTTCTAAACCCACCTGATATTGACTATATCTATGCACAGAAAAGAAAGGTTTTTGCTGTAATTAAAGATCGAGAATTAGAGATTCGTATGAAATTATACGAAATCGAAGAAATACTAATTCCTTATCAGTTTATGCGCTTTTCTAAATCCGTTATAGGCAATCTTGGTAGGATTGAACGGTTTGAATTATCTTTTAATGGAAATCTATGTGTCTACTTTCAATCAGGCAGTAAAGAATATATTACGAGAAAATATGTGAAACCAATAAAGGACCAGTTGATGAAAGGAGGGCAATAGGGATGATTCTTGAAATCACAAAGCGTTCAATGATTGGCATTGCATTCGGTGGAATCTTTACCTTTATTGCCTTGACGATCATGAAATTGAACAACGTGGAGTCTACTGTATCCGAGATTTGGATGCACATGGGAGCTAGTATGTTACTCGGAATATATTATGGTTTGTCCTCGTATATTTATGGTGATGGAGAAGGAAGTTATTTAAAGAAAACCATCTTTCATTTTTGCTTGTCTCTAACCGTTTACTTTATCATTGCTTTTACTGTAGGGTGGGTGCCATTAAATTGGCTGGCAGCTTTGCTGAGCTTTATTATCTTTGTCACCATCTATTCTTTTGTGTGGTTTGGTTACTACTCGTATTATAAAAAAGTGGAAAGCTCCATGAATGAGCATCTAAATAAAAAGTAATAAATCGATAAGCAGACTAATCTTTGTTACACTTAAGTAGAATGGAGGGAAACAAATGCGACTACAAAACAAAAAAGTTATTGCACTCGTTGAACAAGATTTTGAAGACTTGGAGCTTTGGTATCCCATTCTGCGTCTACAGGAAGAAGGCGCCCAAGTTGATTTAGTAGGCAAGGATGCTGGCAAAACCTATATCGGGAAATATGGTGTACCTGCTGAGTCTGCCTATTCTTTTGAGGATATAAATGCAGATGATTACGACGCTATTCTTGTTCCTGGAGGATGGGCACCGGATAAATTACGACGCTATCCTGAGGTACTAGAAATGGTAACTGCAATGGATAAAGCGAAAAAGCCAATTGGACAAATTTGCCATGCTGGCTGGGTTCTTATTTCCGCCAATATACTTTCAGGAAAGAACGTGACCAGTACACCTGGGATTAAAGATGATATGACGAATGCTGGGGCCACATGGAGTGACGAAGCAGTAGTCACTGATGGACACATCATTTCTAGCCGCCGTCCACCTGACTTACCTCCATATGTAAAAGCTTTCGCTGATAAATTAGCAGAATAAGCACAAAACCATTAACGGTCTTAAACACGAAGCTCACGAGTTCTTAGTGAGCTTTTGTTTCTTTACACTTAGAAAACGTTTTCATATAATGAAGTCAATAGAGACATATTTGGGAGGGGTACAATGAGCGAAATTGAGGAAGGAACCCTATTATGGGAGCCACAGGATAAACAGAAAGAAAAGGCAGCTGTCACGACTTATATGAACTGGCTTCGCAAACATAAAGAATTGGATTTTCATGACTACCATGCTCTCTGGAAATGGTCGGTAGACGAAACAGAAGATTTCTGGGAGAGTCTTTGGACATATTTTCAGATAAAATCCTCCACACCATATCAAGCTGTATTAAGTTCTCATAAAATGCCAGGGGCTAAATGGTTTACAGGATCATCTATTAATTATGCGCAACATATTTTTAACGAACGAAAGAATGATGCAGTTGCCATTCTGCACTCCTCAGAAAACCGCTCCACTGCGTCCATCACTTGGGGAGAGCTTGAACGTGATACAAGAGCTTTTCAGCAAACATTGAGAAGCTCTGGAATTAAAAAAGGAGACCGCGTCGTCGCCTATGTACCCAATATCTATGAATCTGTCGTAGCATTTTTGGCCACCTCAAGCCTTGGTGCTATTTGGTCAAGTGCTTCCCCCGACTTTGGGACAGAAAGTGTAATGGACCGATTTCAGCAGATTGAACCTAAGGTTATGATCACCGTAGATGGCTATAGGTATAACGGAAAAGAATTCAATCGTTTAGAAGTGGTGGAGAATTTACAGCGAGCCCTGCCAACCCTTGAAACAACCATCACGATTCCCTATCTTAACAAGACAGCTGACATGTCCAAGCTAAAAAACAGCATACCGTGGAAAAAAGCCATTACGCTTGATGAATCCCTTCCCTTTACTTTTGAGCAAGTAGAATTTAATGATCCATTATGGATCTTGTTTTCCTCTGGCACAACAGGAAAACCAAAGCCGATTGTACAAAGCCAGGGAGGCATTTTGCTAGAGCACTTGAAAGCTATGACCTTTCATATGGATTTATCAGAAGACGATCGGTTCTTTTGGTATACCACAACAGGCTGGATGATGTGGAATTTTCTCATTGGCGGATTACTTGTCGGCTCTACCATCGTGCTTTATGACGGAAGTCCAACATTCCCGGATAAAAAGAGTTTATGGAAATTTGCTGAGGATACAAAGACCACCGTGTTTGGAACTAGCGCAAGCTTTATTACCACATGCATGAATGAAGGCATGCAGCCTGGTAAGGATTACGACCTGAGGCATTTAAAAAATATTAGTTCAACAGGAACCCCGTTACCTCCCGAGGGTTTTCAATGGTGCTATGAAAATGTGAAAAAAGACCTTTGGATTTCCTCTGTAAGTGGTGGCACCGATGTATGTACTGCTTTTATATTAGGTGTGCCTATCCTTCCTGTATACGCAGGAGAGTTGCAGTGCCGGGGCCTTGGTGCTCGAATAGAGAGTTTTGATGAACAGGGAGAGGCTCTCATTGATGAGGTAGGTGAATTGGTTTTAACTGCCCCATTTCCATCAATGCCTGTTTTCTTCTGGAATGATGAAAAGGACAGCCGCTTAAAAGACAGTTATTTTGACGTCTTTCCAGGCATTTGGTGTCACGGAGACTATTTGAAAATTACAGATCGACATACCTGTGTTATTTATGGGAGATCTGATGCTACCATTAACCGTGGTGGCATTCGAATCGGGACAAGTGAAATATACCGTGCAGTCGATCAAATTGAGGAGGTTGCTGATAGCTTAATTGTGGATATTCCATTAACTAACGGAGATTCTTCCACTCCACTTTTTGTAGTAATGAGGGATGGGGTTGAGTTGACTGAAGCAATTGAGCAGAAGATTAAGAAGCAAATTCGTACACATTGCTCACCAAGACATACGCCTACAGCCATCCATCAAGTCCCGGACTTACCTAAAACGTTAAATGGTAAAAAGCTAGAAATACCGGTTAAGAAGATTCTAATGGGCAAGCCTGTGGACCAAGTAGTAAACAAAGGTTCCTTAAGCAATCAAGCCGCATTGGACTTCTTTATTGAATTTGCCGATCAAGGTAAAATGGAAGATATACAGAGATAAGAGAATATAAATTGCACTATTAATTTCCATGGAAAGCAAAATAGCCGGCTGATCTCGAATTTATTTATATTAAATTCGCATGATCAAACGGCTATTTTTTGAACAAAAGCGCAAACGCCCGTTTAGAAACGTAGCGAGTGGAACGAATCAACTGAGATAAAGGAATCATGCCCCTGCAAAAAGGGGTATGTCGGCGTTGGCCGGCAAGGACGTTTTTAGTCGACCTACCTCTATTTACCCAACCGATGATGACTTTCACCCTCCGGGTATAAGTGCGACTAAGCCTCTGGTTAAAACCAATCGGCAAGTCTTCTTTATCGTAGGGCGATTTCGTGAAGTCGCCTAGTTTCTGGGTGCTGGAGCTGGACGTGGCCATTTCTGCCATCGAACATTATGAAGACAAAATTTTATACTTTCTTTACTAGTAAAAAAGGTAGCAATCTAGAATTCAAAGGTAGTGTTTTCATCAAGTTGCATAAGAAATGCTTTAGCTAGATCCTTTGTAGCTTCAAGATCTTGCATGCTAACAACTTCCACAGGCGAGTGTGTATACCTAGACGGAATGGAAAGCACCCCTGTTGGAATTCCTTTATCCGCCAACGCAATGGCGCCCCCATCTGTTCCAATACCAGGAAAAACCTCTAATTGATAAGCGATAGCATGTTTCTTTGCAAGTTCAAGCAATTTTTCCTTCATGGTACGCTGCACGATTAGACTAAAATCCATTACCTTAATCCCAGTGCCTGCTCCTAACTTTAAGCTTTGATCCATTATATCTTCAGGTGTATCACTGACAGCAGTAGTATCAATGGCAATGGCAGCATCCACCTCCAGCTTATTGATTGCTGCCTGGGCTCCACGCAATCCTACCTCTTCTTGAACAGTAAAAAGAAATGTCACTTCCCCAGCAAATTCTTCGTCCTGTAGATCATTAAGTATGGATAACAGCACCGCACAACCTGATCTATCATCCAATGATTTACCACGAACCAGTTTATGAGATTCTGGTCCCACCATTTTCAAGTTAGGAGCATATGTAACAGGTGTACCTACCTCAACGCCCATATCAATAGCTTCTTGCTTGGAACGTGCTCCAATGTCTATGTATAATTGCGCATGACGTCTTACTTTTGTCGGGTCTTCAAACTTCACAAAATGAGCAGATAAAGTTCCAATAACCCCATCAATTTCATTATCTCTTCCCAACACTTTTACTTCTTGCGCAAGTAGGATACGATCATCATGACCACCCAGTTTTTCGAAGCGCAGAAATCCATTCTCTTCAATCTTCTTAACAATAAATCCTACCTCATCCATATGTGCAGTAAGTAGCACCTTAGGTCCGAGCTTTGTTCCATTTTTTCGAACGATAACATTTCCTAACCCGTCTATTTCGACGTGATCAGCTTTACCTTTTACATAATCCTTTATATAATAAGCTACATTTTGTTCGTGGCCACATGGTCCACTTAATTCTGTTAACCTTCTTAACAATTTTTCCAACTTTGCACACTCCTTATTTTCCAAACAATCGAATTATTTACATTATAACGATTTACTTCATGTTTAGAAAGAATAAAAGCGTAAGCGTCCGTTTAGAGACGTACGGACTGGGACTGCGATTACTCGTCCCACCGAAGACCTTTTGGACAGAGCCGTAGGAGATCAAGGAAACATGCCCCTGCAACAGGGGTATGTCGACGTTGGCCGACAAGGTCGGTTTTAGTCGACCCTCCTTCCCTTTAGAGCAGATGTTGACTTATTGTACGGAGGTGAAGGAAGTCCCGCTAGTCTCTGGGAGCTGAAGCTAGAAAAAATAAAAAAGCCCTGCCACTTGGTATGACAGGACCTCTTATCAAACGACTTTCTTTTGTGTTGCAAGGCTTGTAGCAATATAGACAAAGAAGGATACAACAATTGGCATTACCACTGAATGTAATCCAAAAGGCTGTGGGAAGAAGGAATCGGATAAAATGTATAATCCTACACCAGCTATCATTGAACTTAATGCACCATACTTATTCCCCTTCTCCCAGTATAATCCTAGAACAATTGGCCATATAAAGGCTGCTTCTAATCCACCAAAGGCAAATAAATTTAACCAGATAATTAAATCAGGTGGGTTGAGTGCCATGATGAATACGACGGCACCAAGAAGCGCCGTAACTGCTATACTTAGGCGTTTAACGCGCATATCGGAGGCTTTTGGTTCCACATAGTTTAAATATACATCCTTAACTATTGTTGAACTAACAAGCAATAGCAAGGAATCTACTGTCGACATAATAGCTGCCATTGGTGCAGCCAATACGATCCCCGCTAGCCAATTTGGCATCACTTCAAGCGCAATTAGAGGCATCACACGGTCACCCACTTCAATCCCCGGTAAAATAGGTCGGGCGAACACACCAATTAAATGCATGTTCAACATGATAACACCTACCACAATAGTCCCTATAATGATAGCTCTGTGCATAGATTGAGAGCTTTTATAGGACATTGCTCTAATTGCAATTTGCGGCAAGGCAACCACTCCAACCCCAACTAGTATCCAAAAGGACGATACATAAGTCGGTGTAAGCGTGCCTTCCGCCCCAAATGGAGTGATCAGATTAGGGTTCTCTGCTGTTAAATCTGCAATAATTGCTGGAATACCTCCCCCAGCAATTATTACGGCTACAAGCAATATTAACGTACCGACAAACATGACACTACCTTGAATTGCGTCGGTTAAGGCGACAGCTCGAAAGCCCCCTACTGTAACGTAAATTAGTACAGAAACAGCAAATATGAACAATGCGGTGGTATATTCAATTCCAATAAGTGATTCTATTAATCTAGCGCCACCGATCCACTGTGCTGCCATTGCCGAGAATAGGAAAACGATAATACTGACTGCAGATAGGATGACAACCCATTTTGACCGGTATCTCTCCTTTAGGAAATCTACCATTGTTAAAGCATTGTAGCGACGTGTAACAATAGCAAACTTCTTCCCGAGCACCATTAGTACAAAATAACCTGTTGCCACTTGCGACATGGCTAACAAAACCCACCCCAGACCTTGGTTGTATGCAGTCCCGGGCCCTCCAATGAAACTACTTGCACTTCCGTAAGTAGCTGTCATTGTCATAGCGAGTACAAATCCACCGAGACTCCTGCCTCCGAGAAAATAATCCTGTGCAAAACTAGTAGATTTTTTCAAGTATCCGCCAGACCATATTCCTACACAAAAAATGATTATCAAAAAGAGGATTAAAGGTATTAGAGATTCCCAATTCATTTTTCTTCCATCTCCTCATCAAATGGAATAGCAACAAAAAACTTTTTCACAACAATCGTCACCAATATTGCCATGACGATAAATCCTAAAACACAGCTATAAAAAAACCATGCCGGCAAACCTAACACGTATGTATAATCTTGTGGGTCCTTACTTCCAAATCCATAAGCAAATGCAAACCACCAGACGAAATTAAATATAACTAATCCTACCCCAATCCATGCTTCGCGGTTCGCGATCTTAACATGTTCTTTTTTCATCGTAAGACTCACCCCTTTTTGTTATAGAAAGGATAATGAGACGACCTCCCTTTATTTATTTCTATAGTCTAACAAAACTATATCGTTTCCCCTCTCCGTTGTAAACAGGAAAAAACCCAGCAGGTGAATACCTGCTGGATCATCATTTTCTATTTAATCCCGGAGTAACCGTCCGTAAGGCTCCCACTTCAAAACATGAGGTGAAACCGTGATGTTTAAGTGAGAGTAAACGGCCGTTAACACCCCGATTCGTTCAACTAACAATCAGTGAGGGAAGAATGAAAACCCCCACTAATTGAAGTTTCACTTTATTAGCGAACACCTTTCATAAATCGTTGAATTCTTGGAGATGCCATAAATAGTAGCAGTCCTAGAAGAATTGCAACACCACCGATGACACCAAAATAGACTATTTCTGTCTCTGGTTTATACAATTTCACAATCTGTGCATTTATAGCTTGCGCTGAGGCGTTGGAAAGGAACCAAAGACTCATTGTTTGTGCTGAAAATGCTTCAGGCGCTAGTTTTGTTGTAGCTGACAGGCCAACAGGTGACAGACATAGCTCCCCAATTACAACAAGCAAGAAGCTGAGTACTAGCCAAATAGGATTTACTAATGTGTCTGTTCCGTTCATAGCTGCTGGGAAAATCATCACAAGGAAAGATAGACCTGCAAACAATAAACCAAAAGAAAATTTCTTGGTAGTCGTTGGCTGTCTTTCACCCATTTTCACCCATATATTTGCAAAAATCGGGGCAAGCACCACGATGAATAGCGGATTCAGTGACTGGAACCAAGATGATTGCAATTCAAATCCAAACAAACTTAGTTCTGTTCGTTTATCTGCATACTCTGCAAGGATAATGGAACCTTGTTCTTGAATAGCCCAAAACATGATCGCTGCAATAAACAATGGAATGTAAGCAAGGATTCTTGATTTTTCATCCGCATTTGTTTTTGGACTACGGTACATCACAATAAAGTAGGCTGTTGGTATTAGAATACCTAAAATACTAACAAGATAAGTGAACCGGTTAATCGTTAAGATACCTGCTGGAATAGTAATGGCCGCTAAAATCACAATAACCACGGCACTTAAACCAATTCGGGTAAATACCTTTTTCTTTTCACCTGCTCCTAATGGATTTGGTACATAAGTTCCTGCAAGTCCAAGATATTTCTTGCGTGTAGCCATGTAAACAATCAAACCTACTAGCATTCCGATTGCTGCTAACCCGAACCCTAGGTGATAGTTGTATTCTTGACCGATTGTTCCGACAATAAGCGGTGCAAGAAGTCCACCCATGTTAATACCCATGTAGAAGATACTAAATCCAGAATCACGGCGTACATCTTGCGGGCTGTACATATCTCCCACAATATTCGAAACATTTGGTTTTAGTAATCCCGTACCAATAACGATAAGGAACATGGAGATGAATAAGGCTGTCGTACCAGCTGGAAGCGCAAGTACAATATGCCCTGCCATAATAAGTACACCACCATAAAACACAGTACGTTGCGTACCAAGCAACCTATCTGCAATCCATCCACCAATAATCCCTGACATGTATACAAGAGAACCGTAGATGGCCATAATAGATTTTGCTGTGCCATCATCTATGCCCAGCCCTCCATCAGCAATTTCGGTATACATATAAAATAATAGCAGTGCCCGCATCCCATAATAAGAGAAACGTTCCCAGAATTCTGTAAAGAAAAGGGTGAATAGCCCTTTAGGTTGTCCAAAAAATCCCCGTTGAGGAACACTTTGGACGATTTGTTCCTTACTAAGTTTTTTCATGATGAAATTCTCCTCTATTTTAGAATAAACTGATAATTATTGTTTAAGACAAAAACTATCTTACTCCTCTAGTGGTCATACGTCAAACGTCAAAAAATACCAAAATAGAGACTCTCAAAATCAAGAGCCTCTATCGGTTGTTGTCATCGTAATCTTTAGCTTTAGCTTTAGCTTTCTTTCAACAAATTTCTTTTCCTAATATAAACGACTAAACCAGAACTCGCACCCATTACTAGTAGAACTAGTCCAGCAATCAAGTAATTGTAAATATCTGTTGCTGTTTGAGGAAGAAGACTTCCACCCTTGCTACTATCGTTTCCAGGAGGCGTCTTGCCTGAATCATTTCCTGGGGTATTTGTACCATCACCGTTTTCTTGATTGTCATTCGAGTCATCATTCGCATCATCACCTGGTGTTTGAGGATCCTCATTCGGATCTTCTTCACCTGGATTATCTGTGGCTAGAGAAATTCTGCCCTCTGCCTTATATTCAAATGGATTTTCTTTCGTGCTTTCTAAACTACGAACAAAATCAACCGTTGCATCTAGGTCTGTTGGCCCCATAACTGGGCTTTGTCCTAGCTCACTAATCGGACGGTGCTTATCACTCAATGATGTACCCATATAATTATTTACTGTAAGCGTAAATGTTTCCTCCGGGTCAATTTCTGAACCGTCCGGGTATGTTACATCAACCACTTTATTTGTTTCTTGATCCCATGTGTAATGGAAACCACTAATACTATAATCTGGACCGTATTCTGGCGAAAGTTGTGCTTGAATGATTGGAGCCAAATCAGCGCCCTTTATTTCTAACGTCATAAGTGTGTTACCAAAAGGCTGAATGTTGTATAAGTCTCCCCAAGTCACTTCACCTGCTAGTAAATCATCACGAATTCCTCCACCATTCATCATGGCAAAATCACTCTCCATTGCAGCATTCATCCCATCCGCGATTAAATTCCCTAACCCATGGTCCCCATCATTTGTATAATCACCTGTAAGGTCGGTTGCATTATAACCAATCACTTCTCCCATGATCGGTGCAATTTGCTCACTATATTTGTCTAAGATAGCCGTTACAGCTGGATCTGGAGTATAGTTATCCTGATTTACAAAGACAACTTCTGCTTCTTTCTCGACAATGTCACCTGTCGAGCGATCAATCTCCAACTCAACATCTGCAAATGCCTTTCCATATTCGGAAGCTTGAACAATTAGTTTATCATCTACAACACCATCTACTACTTGATGGTTATGTGCAGCAAAGATAACATCAACTGCGTCATCTACTTCCCTTGCCAGATCTGCCGCTTCACCTGAGGCACCATCACCATCCTGATCTGCAGGAATATGTGCTAATACGACAATTGCTTCTACCCCTTCTGCCTGGAGATCTGCTACCGCGTTATCTACTGCAGTTGCTTCATCCGTAAATTCAATATCCTGAATTCCAGCCGGCATTACCATATCTGCCGATGCTTGTGTATTTACACCGATGAAACCAATTTGCTCACCATCTACTTCTTCAATATAGTAAGGGTCCAGTACTGTCTCTCCACCGTCCTTATAGACACAGTTTGCACAAAGGTTTGGGAAATTCATCCCATCATACCCTTCAGTACCGAGCCCTTCCGGATGTTCTCCACCATTTACCATTCGAAGTAGCTCGTCTGTACCTTCGTCAAATTCGTGGTTCCCAACCGTCCCTACATCAAATCCCATTTCTTCCATAATTTCCACGGTTGGTTCATCCTGTAGCAAACCAGAAACAGGTGAGCTTCCACCAATCATATCTCCTGCATGTACTAACAGTGTATTTGGATTTTCTTGCGCACGTTCTTTCATAGCTGCTGCAGTGTAATCCATTCTTCCATACATATTAAATATGCCATCCCCATCTGGGTCTAGCTCGTACTGCTGGTCTATTTTTCCGTGAAGGTCATTCATGCTTAACAATTGCACGTGTAGATTATCTTCATTCGGTTCTTCTTCTCCAGCAGGCGTATAGCCATAGGACTCCGCTTCTGCTTCACTTGAGAAGAATACACGGTATTCAACAGGGACATCAGCCCACTTTTCTGGCACGACGTACTTATCTGTATTTGAGTTCCCTACATATCTTAGAAAACCCTTTTCGTCATCATTAGCACGGAAGGCAAACGGAAGCTCAAGTAATGGATCCTCTGGATTCCAAATACCTAATCCTGCATCCTTCGCTTCTTTTACCGCATTCTGGTATATTGGGTATGCTTCTTCATTAAATGGTGGGATAAAGTAAGTAGATGCGTAGCCTTCTTCCACCATTTTAAGATTAACATTCGTACCATCTTCTGTGATAACCTCTGCAAGCAAACGTCCGTAATCATCTGTTGCTTCTTCACCGACTTTAATTGTAACCGTATCGCCAGGCTCAATTAATGTCTTCATGAATGCTGTTGCTGCATCCCCATGTTTCTTTTGGTTCTCATTAATTTCATTACGATCTGGATCATTATTATGAGCGGCATATGTTTCTGGTGTATCCATATTTAAAAATCGCACTCTGTCCCCACCAAGAACCGTCTCATTAATACGAATTGTATCTCCATCCGTAACATAATCTACTGTTGCCTCATACTCTCCAGCTGCAGAAGGAGGCTCAGGCTGGTTCTCCGCTAATACGAAATCATCTTGTTCTGTTGGGATAAGCTGGTAGCTATTGTATTGACTCACAATCGCAGTAACGTCATACCATTTGCCTTCTTCTATCTGCGAGACATCTAGAGCATTCTCCATTACGCGCAATGTAGTTGAATTCAAATCCTCGTCTATAAACGAAATATTGTACCCGCCACCCGCTGGAGAACCTGGTATGGATGAGATATAACCATTCACTTCAACAAGTTCCCCTTCAAAAGCCTCTGCAGCATCACCCTGAAGCTCTTTTATGGAAAGCGACTGTGCATTAGGTACTGCTTGTCCTTCTGCAATGATATCAATTGTATCTGGTAAAACTTCCTTTAAACCGTTATAAGTATCTAATTCCCCAATTACTTTAACTCTTGTTCCTTTTTCCAATTCTTCTAAATCGCCTTGTTCGTATTTAAATATGTTGATTCCGCCTGTTTCATCTTGAATGTATGTAGTAAACTGGTTGCCATTACTAACTGAATTAGAATTTACTGTAATAACTCCTTCTACTTCCACTCGCGTTCCATCACTTAATCCTCTAGCATCTGCAACGGAAACTGTTTGTGGAACTTCAGGGTCTGTTGGCGGGTCTTCTGGATCTGTTGGTGGCTCTTCAGGACTTTCTCCACCTCCAATGTGGCTTCCTAATGAAGAGAAAGTGTCTTGTTCATATCTTTCCCATTCCTCCATATTAAATATAGTAGATGGTGATGTAATAGATTGATTACGTACTAGCGTCATATCCGCACCGAACTCTTCATCGTTGCCAATTTCACCAACTATATCAATCTGTTCCTCACTTTTTGAAAGTACTATGGCATCATTCCCGTTGAAGCCTGTTACAGAGGAAGTGATATCTGCTACTTCTCTAATTTCAGCTACAGCACTATTATGTGCTATCACATAAACGTCGCCATTTGCTAACGTTCCTTCTAAATCTAATGTACTGTTAGCCTCTTCGTTGCCATTACTATACAATGCAAGCTGATAGTTCGCTAGATTAACATCATCGCCTGTACCGTTATAGAGTTCAATAGCTTTATTATTAGAACTACCTTCTACGTACTCTGAAATAAGTAAATCATCTGTGATTGTCTCTGCTGCCGCAACGTTAATAATCGGTACAAAGTTTGTAAAAATTAACGTGAAGATGAGCAAAACAGAGAAAGACTTTTTCCTAAACAGATTTTGCATGAAGACCCTCCAGTAAATTTAGTATTATGCAATAAGTTGACACATTTCTAATATGGCATAACACTTTGTAATAATCTATCGCATTTTAGTTAAGTTTATGTAAATTCAGAACTATTGAACTATAAATAACGAAAAACAGTTCTATGTAACCAATCAAAACATATCCCCTGTGATATGACTTATTTTTAATACTTGAAAAATAAGTTAGGACAAAGTATAATATTTACTTGTCCGGGGCATTAGCTCAGCTGGGAGAGCGCTTCGCTGGCAGCGAAGAGGTCAGCGGTTCGAGCCCGCTATGCTCCATAATAGAAAAGGTAAAAGGTCAGCCGAAACTCTGCTGGCCTTTTTTCTATGCTTTGGCACGTGTAGAAAATAACAAGTAATGTTTCAAATGGTGAACGGAGATAAATTACGGTAGGGAGGATTCCCGTCTTTTTTGTCGAATGTAGCTAGATAAGAACAAGAGGGGGATCTACAAATGAAAAAGGTAAAAAAAGATAACATCATTGAGGATTTTCATGGCACTAAGGTTAGTGACCCATACCGTTGGTTAGAGGATCCTGATTCAACTGACTCGATTGAATGGAGCAAGCAACTTGGAAAAGAGTGTGCAGATTACTTCTCCACAGCAACTAGTCAGCATACTGACAAAGAAAAACTAGAGGCGTTGTTTCACTACACAAAGCATTCTGTGCCAAAAAAAGTAAAAGGAACCCTCTTTTATCAACGTAATGAAGGGTTACAAAATCAAGCTGTTTTATATAAAGAGAAAAATGGACAGGAATCCATCGTTATTGATGCGAATGGCTTGAGCGAGGATGGTACAGTGGCAATGACCAATTATGCCATCAGTTACTCAGGGCAATATATAAGCTATGCTACTTCAACTCATGGAAGTGACTGGCAAGAAATACGTGCTATTGATGTAGCAAACAATGAAAATCTGCAAGACCACATTCAGCATGTGAAGTTCTCAAGCATTGTCTGGTCTCCTGATGATAGTGGATTTTACTACAGTCGATTCCCAGAGCCGGGGTCAGTAGAACCAGAGGATGAGAGTAATTTCAACACTGTATATTTCCATAAGCTAGGGACTAAACAACAAGACGACATACTTGTACATGAACAGCCAGAAGATAAGGAACTAATGTTTTCTGCATTTATTAGCGATGATAAGAAATATATTGGTTTATACGTAAACGAAGGTACTGCCACAGAGAATAGAATCTATATTAAACCAATTAATTCTGAGGATGCTTTTATTAAATTGTTAGATCAGCAAGATGCCGAGTACAGCTATATCACAAACGAAGGAAGCCTATTCTATTTTCAAACGAACCAATTGGCACCAATGGGAAGGGTCGTGGCCATTGATATAAATGCCCCTCAAAAAGAGAACTGGAAAGAAGTTATTCCCGAGCAGCAAGGCGTTCTAGAATATGTAGTAGCGTTAAACGAAACCCTAGTAGTCGCAGTCCAGAAGGATGCTCATCATCAACTTCATCTTTTCAGTAGAGATGGGGTGTACAAGCATGAAATTGAGTTACCGATACTAGGTTCACTCACTGATATTACGCGAAACAAAGAGGAAGGCATTATATACTTTGGTCTTACTTCCTTCTTAAACCCAACGACAATTTATTCATACAATGTGGGCAGTAATGAATTAGAAGTGATAGCAGAGTCCGAAATGACTGTAGATACAGACCCATTTAAAACAGTTCAAGTCTTTTACCCATCTAAAGACGGAACGAAAGTGCCTATGTTTCTCACCTATCGTAAAGATCTGGAGCTCAATGGTCAAAATCCCGTTTTGCTTTATGGGTATGGCGGCTTCAATGTTAGCATGACTCCGTCCTTTAACCCAGCTGTTCTCCGCTGGCTAGAAAAAGGTGGCGTTTATGCTGTTGCCAACCTTCGTGGCGGGACAGAGTACGGGGAAGCATGGCATAAAGCTGGAATGCTAGAGAACAAACAAAATGTCTTCGATGACTTCATCGCGGCAGGAGAATGGCTAATTACCAATAATTATACCCGTAAAGAAAAGCTATCGATTATGGGGGGATCAAATGGCGGCCTGCTTGTTGCTGCGTGTATGGTACAACGCCCAGATTTGTTTGGTGCAGTAATTTGCCGTGTTCCCGTAATTGACATGCTACGTTACCATAAGTTCACCATAGGTCGTTACTGGATTCCAGAGTATGGTAGTGCTGACAACGCTGAACACTTCCCATTTCTCTATGCTTATTCCCCACTCCATAACGTGGAAGTGGGAGTAACATATCCACCAGTGTTGATCGCAACAGCGGAAAGTGATGACAGGGTTGTTCCAGCCCATGCGAAAAAATTTGCTGCAACATTAAAAGAAAAAGCGCATGAGGATTCTACTATTGTACTACGTTTAGAATCCAAAGCCGGACATGGACTTGGAAAACCAACATCCAAAATTATTGAAGAATGGGTCGACTTCTACGCATTTTTAGATAAAGAACTAAAATAGAGCCATGTACACCAAAACACCGAAAAATCATCACGATTTGGAAATAAATCTGATGATTTTTCGGTGTTTTTATTTGAATTCGTAATATCGAGCACGAAAGTAAAAACTAGGTTACACCCTGCAGCGCTTCACATGTTAAAGCATTACATTCATTAAGCATCCATTTCCTTTTTCTTATAAACGACAACTGTTAAGAGACTTGCTACCACAATCCAGGCTAGAATGATGGCAAAATTGCTCCATAAGTCGGAAAACATAGCTCCTGCTTCTACTTCTGTTGCTAGTTCGACCAGTTGAACGTTTGGCAAATATTCAATAAAGGTAAGAATTGGGTACTCCTCAATTAGCGTAAGAAATAAAGAGCCAAAAGAAAATATAAACATAACAGGTAATGTTACGACAGATGCTTCCACAACAGATTTTGTCAGAAGTCCCATTAAGGTTCCTAACGCTATATAGAAGAAGCAAGAGATTAGAATTGCTCCCCCGACTATCAAGTAATTGGCTGGTTCATACCCTGTTAAATAGGCACAAACTAAAACTGTTAACACTGTTATAACAAATGTAACCAGACTTTTCCCGCCCAGAATCTCTGGTAATGTAGCTGGTGAGAGCATTAATCCACGCAACGTGTTTTTTTCCTTTTCCTCTGCAATGATGGCACTCTGAACAAAAACCCCTACTGCTGCAAAACTCAAGTTAATAATTAAATAGTGCATATCAATCGTTACTTCGTCCATTCTACCGTAGAAAAGTGCCAGCAATAGCGGCATAAGCATCGTGGTTGTAATAAACATATTTTTGGTTAAGTCCCTTACATCCTTTTGAAAAATGGCATACATTCGCTTTATTGAAAACGTCATACTCCCTCCCTGTAACTTCCACAAAAATATCTCCTAATGTTGGTTCATTTGAATGAATGGAAACGACCTTTCCGGATGCCAACCGTTCATAAATTTCTTTTGCTCCCTCTTGTCCGCCGGGAAGCGTGATGTTACTTCCATCTTGTAATTCTAGTAAAACGGTGTTTTCCGCGAATTGTCTGCGCAGTGCTTTTGGTTCATCTAGAAGCTGTATCCTACCTTTGTTAAGAAAGGCAACGCGATCACAAAGGCTCTCTGCCTCACTCATGTCATGGGTTGTCAGAAAAATGGTCGTCCCTTTTCGGTTTAATTCGCGAAGTCCTTGATGAATATGCTTAGAGTTAGCCGGATCCAACGCAGAGGTTGGTTCATCCAGAAATAACAGCTCAGGCTCATGAAGCAAAGCTCTAGCTAATGTCACACGCTGAATCATTCCTTTTGATAGTTTAGCAACATTCTTTTTTCTTTCTTCTGACAGACTGACCATCTCAAGCACTTCTGAGATGCGAGTGGATGGAACATCATATAGCTGACAGTAAAGCTTTAAATTATCTTCAATGGAGAGTCGTTGGTACAGTCCACTGTTATCTGTAATGACACCAAACCTTTTACGATCTTGGGGCTTATTTAAGGTGGCTGCTGGCTTCCCAAAAACAGATGCCTCCCCTGAGGTGTGCGAAAGTTGCCCTGTTAAAATTTTTATTGTGGTGGTTTTCCCTGAACCGCTTGGTCCAAGAAAACCAAATGTTTCTCCTTTTTTGACTGAAAAATGGACATCCTCTAAAGCTGTTTGATTGCCAAATATCTTCGCAAGAGATGTCACTTCGATAATGTTTTCCATTTGTTTTCCTCCCAGATGGTGATGTTTTATATAAGTGTGTGTTCAAAAGGAGGATAAAAAGGACCGAGAAGTTCGAGGCGGCGTAGCTTTGAGTACCAGAACGTATGTAATTAATACGTGAGGAACGGATAAGCAAGCCAACAAAGAAATTCGATGTGTCATTTTTACCGGATTTTTTGAACAGCCTCTATAACTCAACTATAGAAGGAAAACCGCATGAAATCAGCACTTTCACCGTGAAAAGAGCAAATAAGGGGGTGAATGGAGCTTATTTCAGTCCCAACATCTCCTTTAATTGGGCCATTTTTGTTTTAGAAAGCGGGATGGATGATTTTGCTTTATCATCTAAAATGAGACTGTAGCTATTTCTCGTCCATGTGATCACTTCACGTACCTTTTGTAGATTAACAATGTAAGAACGGTGGCAACGGAAAAAACCAACATGTTGTAGACGGCTTTCTAGCTCATTTAATGTGAACAGGCTAGGAAATGATTCGCCCTTAATATATATATTTGATTGCCCATCATTGCTTTCTACATAGTCAATCTCTTGTGGATCGAACAATACAATTTTTTCATTTACTTTGGTCGGAATCTTATTGAAGTGAAACGGCTTAATATCCTCACCATCTTTTTCTTCTGTAAGTACTTCTTCTTTTTTGCTTTCTTCTTCCGCAACTTGCACAACATGGAGACCATTATCGTCCAATCGAAACACCTGGTCAGCTACGGTCAACGCACTTTCCAGATTACCCGTCAGAATTAAACTGGCTTTTCGTTTTTTCTGCAGCTTCTTTACTAGGTTTACAAAAACCCTTCTCGTTTCCATGTCTACATTCAAATCTGGCTCTTCAAAAATAAACACATCTGGATTTCGTATGATCATTGTGCCAAAATGTACTCTTCTTTTTTCTGAATCTGTTAAACTTCGGATCCTGGCCCTTCTTTTATCCTGAAGTTGGGTATCCAATAGAAGTTCTTCCATACGATAACCGGAGGTGTAAAGTTTGATAAAGAGAGAAAAATAATCCTCTACTTTTAATCTTTCATATAACCCTTCTTCATAAAAACAAATATTTATAGCAGACATATATGCCTTCTTGTCTTCTTTCAATGTTTTTCCGTGAACAAAAATTTTCCCTTTAGAAGGTACAGCCTTTCCCCTTAAAAGATCAAGAAGCATTTTCCGTATATTTAAAGTCGAGTATATGGCAACAATCTCTCCCTGAGCTAAGGTAAGGTCAAAATTAGGAAAAAGCATATTGTCCTTTGACTGTTTTTCTAAATCGCTGAATATCAATCCTTCTGTCATGTCCATCACTTCCTGATCCAAAATTTATTAAGCTTTTGTTTAATAGTACTAAATAACGGAAATATTCTCTATAACTTATACTAAAGGATGTGGCGGAATGAAAGCTGTAACATTTCAAGGCAAAGAAGCAATGGTAGGAAAGCAAGTCGCGGATCCAACGATTCAAGAAAATAGCGATGTGATTGTACGCATCACAGCAAGCGGCATATGTGGATCAGACCTTCATCTGTATCATGGAGGAATAGAGCCGGAAACCGACTATGTGGTTGGGCATGAGCCAATGGGGATTGTAGAAGAAGTTGGTTCAGAAGTGAAAAGCTTGAAAAAAGGGGATCGAGTGGTCATTCCTTTTAATATAGGATGTGGTGAATGTTTCTTCTGTAAAAACCAAATGGAAAGCCAATGTGATGAATCCAACCCACATGGTGAAGTTGGTGGGCTATTTGGTTTCACCGAACAAAATGGTGGCTATCCAGGAGGACAGGCAGAATACCTCCGTGTGCCATACGCTGACTTTACCTCTTTTAAAGTGCCAGAGTCGAGCGAATTGAGTGATGAACAGGTGTTATTATTATCCGACGTCATTCCAACCGCATATTGGAGTGTGGAAAATGGCGGGGTACAAGAAGGCGATACTGTTATCATTCTAGGTTCAGGCCCAGTTGGGTTGATGGCTCAAAAGTTTGCATGGTTAAAGGGAGCAAAACGCGTAATATCCGTTGACCAGATGGATTACCGACTTGACCATGCTGCTCAAACCAATAATGTAGAAACATTTAACTTTAAGGAGCATGAAAAAATTGGTGAACTGCTTCATGAAGAAACAAAAGGTGGAGCAGATGTAGTGATTGATTGCGTCGGAATGGACGGAACCGTGCCACCAAAAACAGAATTTGGTTCGGAAATGGATAACCAATTTGGAACAATCAGTCCGATCATAACAGCATCAAAAGCTGTACGAAAGTTTGGTACTGTCCAATTGACGGGTGTATATGGATCAGATGCCAATAGTTTCCCATTAGGTGATTTCTTTACCCGAAACGTCGCCCTGACGATGGGACAGGCTCCGATCATCCATATGATGCCAAAGCTTTATGATATGGTGGAGCAGAAAAAAGTTGATCCTACTGACCTTATTACACACAGAATGTCCTTAGATGAGGCGGATAAAGCATATGACATGTTTGACAAGAAAGAAGATGGAAGTATTAAAGTGATTTTCAAACCATAATACCCATGACAAATGCTAAATAGTTTGTTAGTCTATAAGTATCGGCATTGTTGCTGATCAATAATTTCATACGAAGAAGACTACTAGGGGGGCCCGATTATGGCGGGCTGAGAGGTTAGCACATGAGCTACCGACTCTTATGAACCTGATCTGGTTAATACCAGCGGAGGGAAGTAGTGGACGTACAAGTTACGTCTATCCTATTTCAAATTACCGAAGCCAGGTCCCCTTGTGACCTGGCTTTTTATTATTGCCATCAGGTTAGTCTAAAGAAAGGAGGTTATCGTGAAAAAGACACAAATGATTACCACCATGGCAGTGTTTGTTGCCATTGGAACACTTGGCTCCCAACTACTTTGGTTTCCTGCTGGCATTGCCAAAGCCTACCCAGTTCAGCATGCAGTTAACGTCATTGCAGCAGTTATACTAGGCCCTGTGCCAGCAGTTGGGATTGCTTTTATGATCGGATTAGTGCGGAACTTACTTGGCCTTGGAACATTGCTAGCATTTCCAGGCGGAATGATAGGTGCTCTTCTTGCAGGCATTCTATATCAAAAGCTTGGTAAAAAGCGTTGGGCAACCCTTGGAGAGATGATTGGAACAGGAGTTTTGGGTTCTCTGTGCGCTGTACCTATCTCAACTATTCTGCTAGGAAATCCTGTTGGAGCACTTTTCTTCATGCCATCCTTTCTCGTCAGCAGTGTTACAGGCGCCTTCATTGGTCTATTTATCGTTTCCCGTTTAAACGAACGTTCAATTACTAGAATACAAGGCACTTAGTCTTTTATTCACCTTCGAATCTATGGAATTAGAGAAAAGGTTTAACGTCCAGTAAATGGTTATCTACATTAAAAGGAGGCATTAACTATGAACTTTTCAGAACAGTTAAGAAAAGAAAACGATGATCTATTTCAGATGATTTTCGCGCATCCATTTGTACAAGGTGTCGGAAAAGGTGACATCTCAAAGGAAGCGCTCGCCCATTATATTAAAGCGGATTATGAATACTTGAACGCGTTTATGCAAATTTATGGAATTGCCCTTTCAAAGTCACAAGATCGGGAAGATATCGCTTATTTCTTCGATCAGATTAAATTTGTACTTCACGATGAAATTCATCCACATCGAAATTTCTGTGAGCATATTGGCGTAGAATATGAAGCATTACAAGGGCATTCACTTCCGCCTACTGCCGACCATTATATTAAACATATGATGTACCATGCTCAAATGGGTTCGTCTGGTGAGATTATCGGGGCTTTACTTCCCTGCCCATGGACATATCTAGAAATTGGCAAGAAATTAGTAGAACAATATCAACCTGATGAAAGTCATCCCTTTTACGATTGGATAACCTTTTATACTGGAGAAGAAATCGAGCACACAACGAATGAATTACGCACTCGTCTAGATCGATTTGCTAACCAAAGTTCACTTGAAGAACAGGAAAAAATGAAAGAAGCCTTCCGCATAAGTTGCCAGTTGGAGTTGAAATTTTGGGAGATGGCTTACACGTGCGAAGAATGGCCATCAGCTAAAAAGGGGAATCGCTAATGAAACAAATACCTTGTGCACTAACGATCGCCGGAACAGATCCAAGCGGGGGTGCTGGCATTCAAGCTGATTTAAAAACCTTTCAGGAATTACAAACCTACGGGATGTCTGTTGTTACATCAGTCGTAGCCCAAAACACAACAGGTGTGCAGGATGTGCATCACCTTCCAGTTGAATTTATTGAGCAACAACTCGAATCTGTGCTTTCCGATATGCCGGTGCATGCCCTCAAAACGGGAATGATTGCAAATGAGCCCATGATGGAAGTTATTGCGAGGTATATAACTAAAACCAAGAAGAAAGTTGCTTATGTCATGGACCCTGTAATGGTAGCAACAAGTGGCGATCCTCTCATTGTTGAAGAAGCACGCCATTTTCTAAAAAAGGAGCTGCTTCCACTGACAACCATTGTTACCCCCAACCTTCCAGAAACGGAATTTATTACGGGAAGACAAATAGAGTCAACAGAAGATATGAAGGAAGCTGCTGCTTATATAGTTGATGAACTGGGAGCTGGTGCAGCACTTATTAAGGGCGGACATCTTCAGGGAAGAGCAGTAGATTTCCTTTATGATGGCCATCGCATATATACGTTTTCGGAGGAACGCATTAACACAAAGAATACACATGGCACAGGGTGCACCTATTCTGCAGCAATAACCGCTAACTTAAGTAAAGGTTTATCGCTTTATGAAGCTGTTTTGCATGCGAAGAAATTTGTTACGGAAGCAATACGCTATTCCTTTCCAATTGGGGCTGGAAATGGTCCGACGAACCATTGGGCGACAAGGATAAAGTGAACCTTCAATCAGTGGGAGGTTTATCTTCCCCACTGATTGTTAGTTGAACGAATCGGGGTGTTAGCGTCCGTTTACTCCCTCTTAAATATCACTGTTTGAAGTGGGAGTCTTACGGACTGTTGCACCGGGATAAAGGAGGAAAGATAAGCAATGAATGCTGATCTAATCAAAGACGTAAGGAGAAACAATCCACTTATCCATCATTTAACAAACCAAGTCGTGATGAATTTCACAGCAAATGGACTGCTGGCATTCGGCGGAGCTCCCGTGATGGCTAAAGCGGAGAAAGAAGCCGCCGAAATGGCCTCAGCAGCTGATGGGGTATTAATCAATATTGGAACATTGACGCCTGAGGAACTGCCCGCCATGATAAGAGCGGGAATTTCTGCAAATAGAAAAGGAATACCTGTTGTACTCGACCCAGTTGGTGTGGCTGCAACTGATTTTCGTAAGGATGCGGTAAAGCAACTTACAGATGAAATCCAATTCACTGCTATTAAAGGCAATGCAGGAGAACTGGCTCATCTTGTAAGTACCCCCTGGGAAGCGAGAGGAGTGGATTCTGTGGGAGATGGTGATGCAAATGAAGTTGTCCAAAGTGTAGCAGAAACCTTTCAAACTTCAGCTATTATCACTGGAAAAACAGATTTCATCTATACAGATGGCAATCTATACACAAATGATTCTGGTCATCCTTTATTAGGAAAAATAACTGGAGCAGGTTGCTTGCTTGGTTCTATTATTACGGCTTGTTTATCTTCGGGGGACGCTGCGAAAGATAGTCTGCTAACAGCCGTTTCCTTTTATGGGCATGCCGCTGAGTTTGCAGCACAACAGCATAATGTGACGGGTCCTGGTAGCTTCTCACCTATGTTTATTGATGCATTATCCCTTGACCCAGCGCAATTGCAAGAAAGGAAGATTTAAATGGAGGCACACCTACTTCGCAAATATTTCATAATGGGCAGCCAAGATTGCGATAGAAACCCGGTGGATATCTTAACAGAAGCAGCTCAAGCAGGGATTACGGCCTTTCAATTTCGTGAAAAAGGCCCTGACTCTCTAATGGGTTTAAAAAAGGTAATGCTAGGAAGGCAGCTAAGAAAGATTTGTTACCAGAACTCCATCCCTTTTATTGTTAACGATGATTTAGAGCTTGCAGAGGTCTTAGATGCAGATGGAATCCATGTCGGCCAAGACGACGTCAACGCAGAAGAGGTGCGGGCTCGATTTCCTGATAAAATGATCGGATTATCCATATCAACGCTAACAGAGCTTGAACAGAGCCCTTTATCTGTAATTGATTACCTCGGAGTAGGTCCTATTTTTCCAACTGGGACAAAAAAGGATGCCAAAACTCCTGTTGGCACGAAATGGATATCTCAAGTTCGAAAACAGCTATCACATTTACCGCTCGTTGGGATTGGGGGCATTACCACCACATCAGCTAGAGATGTTATGGAAGCTGGAGCAGATGGTGTGGCTATCATATCTGCCATCACCAAGGCATCAGACATACAAAAAGCCGTAAATCAGTTATAAACCTCAAAAGCGCAAGCGTCCGTTTAGATTTCCCAGACAACTAGGAAGAAGGGAGCATCGTTGTGCCCCCTTCTTCCTGTTTTCACTTCCTTTTATCTGCATATATCGCCATTGCATCACGCATAAATACTGCAAGGCCATCCCCAAATTGATCAATGTTTTTTGTGAACCGCTGATCGTCTACATACATTTGGCCAAGTCCTTTAAATGCTTCAAAAGAATAAGTCCCCATTACATTCAAGAAGTTGAACCACTCTCCAATTTTATCTTGTGCAACGTCCGAACCTGGCTCTAGTTGACGAATCGCTGCCAACTCTTTGTATATGGCATTGAATTTCTTCTCGAAGTCCTCTTTTTCACCATCAGACATGTTGATTAGCTTTTCATTTGATTCATCTACTGCTTTATCCCCCCACCGTTTACGGGCTTCTTCCTCAAAGGGGTTCTTGCTAAAATCAAATCCTTCAAACTTCTCTTTTGCGCTCATTGTTCGCTCTCCTTTCGAATACTGAATCGTTTTGTCGATTGTTCTCATCATTTTGTCAATCCTATTTCTTTTTTCCAGTAGCATTTTTCGGTGTAAAGCTAGCGCCTCTTTTTGATCAAAGGTTGGATCAGTGATAATCTCCTTGACCTTCTTCAAAGGAAAGTCCAGTTCTCTAAAAAATAAAATCTGCTGCAGTTTTTCAAGATCTTTTTCGGAATAAATTCGGTAGCCGGCATCTGTTATTTCTTCAGGCTTTAGTAGCCCAATCGCATCATAATGATGCAGTGTGCGCACACTGATTCCTACTAAATTAGCCACTTCCTTTACTTTCAACGATAAATCCCTCCTTCAATAACTACAATAAAGTATAACGTAACGTTAGAGTCAAGAAGAAAAAAGCCCATTTAAAAATATACGGATAACGACAATAGACCAAAACACAGGATCAGGGCATTCGCCCAATTTTCATAAAGCAATCCCAAAATAGACGATTAACCATATATTATATCGAGTACATTTGAGGAGGTAATATATTGACTTATTATAATCAACCACCATACGAAGACGATGAGGAAAGACAATTAAATTTCCCAGGACAGATTATCGGGGGATTATTCGGCCCCGGAGGAGGTTTCCCGGGACAGCCAGGGCAGGGAGGATTTCCGGGAGGACCAGGCAATCAAGGTCCAGGAGGATTTCCAGGGTTCCCGGGTCAAGGTTCCCCTGGTAGCGGAGGCGGATTTCCTGGCCAAGGAGGATTTCCTGGCGGAGGGGGCTTCCCGGGTCAGCCCGGACCAGGACCAGGGCAGTCTGGAGGCGCACCAACTACCCCTCCACCGTCCTTTCAACCAGTTCAGCCACAAGCGCAATTGTTTGCAGTTGATCCTGGCGCAATCCGAAGCTGCCTGTTTCGCTTCACTTTTATCTGGACGCGTTGGCAGTCATTCTGGTTTTTCCCTACATTTGTAGGTAGAAATTCTATTTCTGGGTTTAGATGGACTGGAAATAGATGGTTCTTTTTCGGCACCGACCTAGACAATGTGCAATCCTTTCAATGTTATTAGGTAGAACTTTATTTATCCAGGGCTCATGCACACCCTCCTCCCTCACTTTTTCATAGGATAAGATGAAGGGAGGAATCCAACGTGTATCAATTAGCTTTACTCTATTTAGCTTGTGTTCTCGCTGGCTTCGGACTCGCTAACTTGCCATCTTCCGCCATTGTTACTGCTGAAATCGCAAACATCTTTGACCTTGTTGGTGGCATTGCCATAATAGTGTTTGGTGTAGCCATACTTTACTTGGGCTTTAAATCCCTATTCAACAAAAGATAGCACAAAAACAAAGACACCATCCAGTCTACTGGAGGTGTCTTTGCTCTTTATCAATCTTAATGCTTATTCATTTTCTTGCTCATTTCTCTTTGCCAGATCAACCCTTGTTCGATGGCCATTTTTCTAGCAATTTTCGGAGCATTCCACAACGGCGGAAGCAAGAGTAATGATACAGGTACTGCGGTTATTACAATTGAATTTTGGATAGAAGAAATACTGTCCTCACCAATGGAAAGAATAACAGCTGTTGTTAAACCAAAAATGATCGCCCAAAATACGCGTAACCATCTTCTAGGACTGTCATTTCCCGTAAGTGTTGCAGCCACAGTATAAGACATGGTATCCACTGTTGTTGCAACAAAGACAACAGATACAATAAGAAATCCTAGTCCTATCCATGTACCCAGCGGAAGCTGATCAGATATTGCCATAACAGCAGCAGGCATACCACCTTCACTCAGAGCTCCAGAAACAGATCCCGGATTTTCGGTTTCAAAGAATAGCCCTGTTCCACCAACTACTGAAAACCAGAAATTATTTACTAATGGTGCAACAATGGATACAGCAATAATAAGTTCCCTAATCGTTCTACCACGAGAAATACGACTAATAAAGACAATTAACATTGGCGCATAACCGATAAACCATCCCCAGAAAAAGATTGTCCAAGCACCCAACCAAGCGCTATCGCCTCTAAACATACTCATGGTAAAGAAATTCTGGATATGATGGCCTGTTCCACCGACAAAACCATCTAAAATAAACATAGTCGGTCCAATAATTAAAACAACAATTGCTAAAAATATTGTAAGACCAACATTATAACGACTAAGTGTTAAGATCCCTCTATCTACACCAGTGGCCGCAGAAATAGCTGCAATTACTGCCAATCCTAAGACAACGGTAATACTTAAGGTCAATGTATTGGGCACATCAAATAAATGGTGTAATCCATAAGAGATTTGCAACCCAAGAAATCCTAAAGGTCCAAGTGTCCCTGCAACCGTTGCGATAATGGAAAAGATGTCTGCAGAGGATCCAAGAATACTTTTATGATAAATTTTCTCTCCGAAGATAGGGAAGAGCAACCCTCTGGGGCGCAGTGGAAATCCTCTATTATAATGAACATACATCATTACAATCGTTGCGAGTGTACCTAGAATAGCCCAGGCAGTAAATCCCCAATGCAAAAAAGATTGTGCTAACGCGGCATTAATATTATTAAACTCTCCTCCACCAAATAAAGGCGGTGTGGTCATATAGTGATACATTGGTTCAGAAGCAGCCCAGAAGACTCCTCCGCTTGCCAATAAGGTTACTAAAATCATTGCAACCCAACGAAAATAACTATACTTTGGCTTATCTTGCTTGCCCAATTTTACTTTTCCATACTTTGATATGGCTAGTCCAATCCCGATAAAGAAGTTCCCTAATAGTAACAACTGCCAATAAGCTCCAAAGAACGTTGCAGAGTAACTAAATAAGTTGTTGATTGCACTACCAACCATGTCACTGTTAATTAATGAAAGTACGATAAATGCAGTTAGAAAACCACCACTAATTATGAACACTGGCCAATCTAACTTTTTTGATTTACGTTTCACGCTTTTCCTCCTAATTTTTTTAGGAGCAAGTGTCTAAAATTGGTTGTTTAGCTTTGTCATTTAAGACCGTTGGATGGAAGTTGATTATTGTTATTATAGTAAATAACCCTTGACGAAGTTCCACCAGCTTGCCCTTTTTTATAACACAGGTCAATATTATAGTCTAAATTAGCTAATTGGTCAAAAAATTACTATAATTTATACATGTGCTTTTACCTATTTTTTGCACCATTTATAAAATATATGCCGGGCAATACATCATTATTATTTCCTGAAACCTCGTCAACTATTTCTATCGCTATTCTTTTATAATTTCATCAACTGTTTCTTCAACCTCACTACGTGACATTTTTTCTTTTCCGTTCTGCATCGCACTAAGCGTTCTTTTTGCTAAAGCTAACGGAATTTTACAGAAGTGTAAAATATGTCGTGTGTGAATTGACTTTATGTAGGTATCTGCCTTATCAAGGTTTTCACTGGCATATGTAAACAAATCATCTCGGTCCCATCCATCAGGGATAAACGTGACACCACGTTCGGCATCTTCTTCTTGATTGCGTAGCATATTAACAGCTTGGAGACCTCTTCCATAGCCGATTGCCAATTCTCTATCAGTAATCGTTCCATCATACCATTCCCATATATCTGATAACATGACACCAACAAGACCTGCAACATAATATGTATAATCATCCAAGTCCTCTTCCGTATTCACTACCCAATCGCGTGCTGCCCAGTCTGCCATTCCTTTTGCCATAATACCCGTAGATTCTAAAACTTTATCAACAATTCCTCTTGGGCACACTTCAATCCATTCGCCCAGTCTTAATGTCACCTCTGGCAGAATATCCTCATAGGGGGCCAGCAGCTCGTTATAGGCCTGTTGGTCAAATTTATTTAGTAGAAGGATACTGATAGCGTTCAGCAATGCTTGTTTACTACTATTATCTAGTGCTTCATGATCTTCTATTTCATCAATGGCCCGCATGCACAAATAAGCAGAACCCACCGTCATTTTAAGTGGTTGCTTTAGAAGTGTAATCGGTATGTAGAATGTTCTACTTGTTTGTTTAAGGACACGCATGGCGTCTTTCTCTAAACCTGTTTTTTTAATCAATGGTTACTTCCTCCCTTTACTTCCTTGAGGTACCTTAAGTATACCAACCCTCACATGCTTATGCCACTTTCCACAATGGTAAACGTAAATTAAAGTAAATTGTAATGGGTTCTTTATCCTAGAGTTGATTGATGCCCACAGCATGACTTCCAAATTTTCACACACATATTTTTCCCTATTTTTAGAAAGCTATAAAAAAGCAGGAGCCTTTTGTAACTGGCTTATTATGTTTGAACAATTCTTTTGCCAGTAAGCATTAGTTAGCAATATTGCCATTTGAGATGGAGGGAATCACAACATGGATTCACGTGAAGAGGAAATCGTAAATTATTTTGATCAGTCAATTTTAGAATTTAAAGAAGGAACCAGTCGCTTTGAGGCAAAACTTCCTAAAATGACTAAGGGGTACTTCGAATTTACAGAAGCATGCTTTGATAAAGGAGCTATTGCAAAGAAAGAAAAGCAGCTAATAGCGCTTGGCATTAGTATTTATGCCCAAGATGAATATTGCATTATGTACCATACAAAAGGATGCGTGGAAAATGGCGCCTCAGAAGAAGAATTTATGGAAGCCATTGCCGTTAGTGCTGCAGTAGGTGGCGGCGCTGCATTTTCTCAAGGGGTAACCCTTGCAATGGACACCTTTGACTACTATACCCAGAAGTAAAGAAAAGCGTAGCGTGCCCGTTTAGAAATGTAGCGAATGCGCCTGGCCATGCCAGGTGGCTCCATGTAGCCACGCAAAGTGGCGGTTTTAATGGAGCATTCCTCTTAGGAGACAAAGGAATCATGCCCCTGCAACAGGGGTATGTCGACGTTGGCCGCAAAGGCCGTTTTTAGTCGACCCACCTTAAATTACGAAACCGATGATGACTTGCACCCTCCGGGTATAAGGGCGACTAGGCCTCTGGTTAACCCCAATCGGCAAATCTTCTTTATCGTAGGGCGATTTGCGAAGTCGCCTAGTTTCTGGGCACGCGGAGCTAGACAAAAGAAAAGCATAGCGTTCCAGTATGAAAAAAGCTGTCAAAAGGGGAAAATCTTTTGACAGCTCTACATATTTTTGGCATATGATTTCGTTGCATCATACACACAGTATTGGTTTTTTCCTTTTTCTTTTGAAGCATATAGGGCAATATCCGCCTTTTTATACAATGTTTCAATATCAATCCCATCCTGCGGCGTCACGCTAATCCCGATACTTGCTGTCAGAGAAATACCGCTTTCTTCTGTAACAGACTGAAATAGGTTAGAAACTGATTGGAGTAGTCTTTCAGCAACATTGCTTACATCCTCCCCATTTGTATTAGGCAAGACGATAATAAATTCATCTCCACCCATACGGATCGCTGTGTCATCCTGACGACAGTTATTGCGAATACAGGACGCTAGCTTAATCAGCAATTCATCGCCTTTGTCATGGCCCAATATGTCATTTACATTTTTAAAATGATCTAAATCAATCATTAGAATTGCCGTTTCTTGTCGATCCTTTATTCTCTTTTCCAAAATTTCTTCAAATGCTGTACGGTTTTTCAATCCTGTCAACTGATCGTGAAACGCCATATACATTGGCCTTGCCACCCATTTTGAAATGAGCAGAGCAAGAATAATGGTCACTACAAATACGATTGCCAGTTGCCAAATAAAAATCGTTCGGTTTCTTTCTAAAATTGAACCTAGTCCGTCATGGTTATAACTAATTTCCACTACCCGATTGGTAGAAATACCTTGCGTATTATCAGCAGAATAGTAGTTAAACCGATATAGAGCGGGATTTCCACCCCATTCCCCCTCTACTTCAGTTGTACTTTCCGAACGAATAGCCTGATTAAATGCCTCCTGTCTATCCCCGTTGAGCAGGTTTTCGTCTGTGGGCGCCCCAAGCTTATACCCATCTATATTTAATACATTTATCTCATTAATTGCCTCATACTGATTCTCCAAATCCTGTATTACTTCAAGAAAATTAAACTCATTAAAAATACGTTTGTCAGCTAACGAATAACCCAATTCAATGATGTACTTCTCGTCTGGAGTCGGCATATAGCTAAACTTTTTTAAGTCCCCAGTCTTCTGTTGCACATCCAATTCGTCCACTGCAAATTCACCAGCCTGCCTTCTCTCGTCCAGTAGGCTTGAAAACTCACTACAGCACGCTGAAAAATCCAGCCCTTGATCTTCTGGAAAGCTTGTATGTATGATGACATTTTGATCATTGATAATATAGAGATCCATTCCTATTTCTTCTTTAATCGCAGCAAAATCCCAATTCTTGAAAGAAGGATTAGATTGATAGCGTTCTACCAATTCCTTGGTTCGTTCCTTCATTTCCTCTGTCGTATCCTCATCAAAAATGCTATACGCTTTATCTAGGTTACTCAGAGAGTCCATTACAATATCCTCTGTCTGTTGAATTTGCACCTGGTTATTGGTGATAGCCTCCCCCTTCAGCTTTATGTAATCAATAATAGCTATACTAAAGGAAATAATTAGAGCAAAGGTAATCATGGTAACAAATAGTTTCAATCGGAATCTCGCTTTCACGTCCCCACCTCTCTCATCATGATACTATGCTAATTATACTAAAAATTCAACTATCCATAGGAAATAGTACCCAATTAAAGATTATACTAATCTCTTTTTTGAGAAATAACAGCTATGAAGATAATTAAACTCACCCCGCATCAATTAAATTTACAAGAAGAATTCTTTTTGTTTTGGGAGTGGAAGATCTTGGTATAACATGAAGATGAAAATGTACCTAGGAGTGATCACTATGCAGAACGCCATACGAAGGCTTACCATACAAGATTTCCGCCTTGTGGAAGAAATGGAAACAGGTATAGAAGAGGATTATGTTCTTCGGATTTTTAATAGATTATTAGATGGTAATAATCGGCTATTTGGTTTATTCAACAAAGGTCAGTTAGTTAGTATTGCCGGATACTCGCTTTACGCCTCCCATTACGCTATGCTAGGGCGATTGCGAAGCGACCTTCGTTATAGAGGGAGAAATTTCTCTACATCCTTAATGCAGCACATGATAGAGGAAGTATTTAAAATGGAGAGGATACATTGGGTGGGAGCCAATACACAAGAAAACAACCTTGCAGCCAAAAAGGTTCTCCGAAAGGCTGGCCTTCATTCACATAAAATACTTTATAGTACAATCACACAGAGTCCTTCTAAGCTTGAGACAGGGGCGAAACCATGGAAAGAGGTACATACCCTAAAAAGAAAAAAAGACCTCATCTATAAGGGATACCTTGAAACCTATTCCATATTCCCCTATCAATGCTATTATTCCTTCCCAGCATCATGGGAACTGTTTACGGATGAGAACTTGCTTAGTTGGTCCTTCTATGAAAACGAGAAGCAAAATCGTTTTCTCATCACCAAAGAAGACCAAAAGAAAAACCATTACCTTCATACTATCTATCCTTGGGATGATATTCATCAACAGGAAGGTTTATGGGAAACAATTACTGCAGATTATAAACAATTAACTCAAAGGACTGGTGAGAATACCTATGTATGGATGGATTTAATCCCATCAGAAGTAGAAAAACTGCCAGACTACCATCCATTTGAGCTACCTTCCCCGTGGATATTATTTGGCATAAGTCGCAAATCGTGGCAACAGACATAAAAAGCATAGAGCGGCGATATGGGAATGCAATTAAAAGCAGACCACTTCATTCCAATATTGTCCATCTAAGTTCACCTGTGACAACACAGCTACTGCGCCCCGAACGATAGGATGGTTCGGGGTAAAACATTCTTATAAAAGATTAAATGAACTTTAACGAATGTTAAAATCATGGTGACTCTTATGCTTGTAACGAAAGTAGCCACGCCCCTGCAAAAGGGTGCGTCGGCATTGGCTGCAAAGATTGATCGCCTACCCTCATTTCTTTCCTTTGCGAAATAGGACAATACTTAGAATTCCTGATAATAACCCAACCGCTCCTCCAGCTTCCAGATTTCCCAACAACAATCCAACGCTAGAACCGACTAATAAGCACGTAATAAAGGTTAATCCTACACTCGCTTCACTCATTTCGACACCTCCGCATTCCAATATATAGTGTAGTGTATTAAGCATCTCTTCGTTTGGTTAATTCCAGGCCCAAAGCACTACAAAATGAAAAGTATATGTAAGCGTTTTACATTATATTCGGAAAATTCCTTATTGCTATACTTCTTTATACGTGTTTAAATATCTAGTAACCAAAAAAATCGAAGAGGTGATTGTGTGGGAGAGCAAGTTTCTGTCAGTCTACTTGGTTTAGGGGTAGTTGGCTCAGGTGTTGTAAAGCTCATAGAGAACCATCAAGAAGAATTAGCACATCGGTTAGGTTGTAGCGTACAGGTAAAAAGTATCTTAGTACGGGATATTGAAAAAGTGCGTGATGTTTCGATTGATCAGACACTTCTCACCACAGATCCAAATGATATATTACAAGACCCCGAAGTGGACGTTGTGGTGGAGGTAATGGGAGGTATCAAGGAATCTTTCCAGCACATTTTGGACGCATTTTCTGCTAAGAAACATGTCGTTACGGCAAATAAAGATCTTGTAGCTTTACATGGTCCAGAACTTCAACAAGCTGCCGATAAAAATCATTGCGACTTTTATTATGAGGCAAGTGTTGCTGGCGGTATCCCTATCTTAAGGGGAATCACCGATGGCCTTTCTTCCGATCGCATTCAACAAGTAATGGGGATTGTAAACGGTACGACAAATTATATTTTAACCAAAATGAATAACGAAGGAGTCTCTTATGAGAATGCCTTAAAGGAAGCACAGGAACTGGGATTCGCTGAATCAGATCCCACCGCTGATGTAGAAGGACTTGATGCAGCAAGAAAAATGGCGATCCTTGGTAGACTAGCTTTTTCCACGGACATCGAATTGTCAGAGGTGGAGGTAGCAGGGATTAAAAATCTCGATCTAGAAGATTTGAAATACGGAGAGCGCCTAGGTTATACCATGAAGCTCATTGGCTTTGCAAGCTGTGAGAATGGCCAAGTCGAAGTAAATGTCCAACCGACCTTGCTATCCAAAGACCATCCACTAGCAGATGTGAAGAATGAATATAACGCAGTCTATGTATATGGAGAAGCAGTTGGCGAAACGATGTTTTATGGTCCAGGTGCTGGTAGCCTACCTACAGCCACTGCTGTTGTCTCTGACCTTGTAACAGTTATTAAAAACATGAAGCTAGGAGTGAGCGGTCACAGTGCCGTTAAACCACGCTTTAAAAAAGAGTTAAAAACAGCAGATAAGCGACTCGGTCAATATTATATCCGTTTGCATGTAAAAGACGAAGTAGGAGCTTTTTCCACTATCTCTTCTCTTTTTAATACGTTTAATATTAGTTTCAAGCGGATTTTACAGACACCCGTGAAGAAACATGAAGTTGCGGAAATCATTTTAGTCACACACCAAACGTCTTTAGAAACATTTAATCATTCCTTACATGATCTAAAGAATTTAGATGTGGTTATGGAAGTAAAAAGCTACTACAAAGTTGAGGGAGATGTTGAACGTGAAATGGCAGGGGTTACTAAAACATTATAAGGAATATTTGCCTGTAACCGAAAACACACCAGATATCAGCCTAGGAGAAGGAAACACTCCTTTTGTCCATTTTAAAAATTTATCCGAACAGCTTGGGATCGAATTATATGGAAAAGTAGAAGGCGCAAACCCGACAGGTTCTTTTAAAGACAGAGGAATGGTGATGGCTGTAGCAAAAGCGGTAGAGGAAGGAAGTAATGCCATTGTATGCGCGTCTACAGGTAATACTTCGGCTTCCGCCGCGGCGTATGCGGCTAAAGCTGGCATCCGGGCTATTATTGTTATCCCAAAAGGGAAGGTAGCAATGGGGAAACTCGCGCAGGCTATTATGTACGGAGCAGAAATTGTAGAGATTGACGGGAATTTTGACGAAGCCCTTTCAATGGTGAGGGAAATTAGTGAAAAGGCAGATGTCACCCTGGTTAACTCCGTCAATCCGTACAGACTAGAAGGACAAAAGACAGCTGCTTTTGAAGTGTGCGAACAATTAGGGGCCTCCCCTGACATCCTTGCTATCCCTGTTGGGAATGCCGGGAATATTAGTGCCTATTGGAAAGGATTTAAGGAGTATAACGAAAAGACAGATAGCGGCCTTCCACAAATGTTTGGATTTGAAGCAGAGGGAGCAGCAGCTATCGTAAAGGATCAAATTATTAAAGATCCTGAAACAATTGCAACAGCAATTCGAATTGGTAATCCAGCAAGTTGGAAACTCGCGGTTGCCGCAAGAGACGAATCGGCTGGAATAATTGGTTCTGTTACGGATAAAGAAATTACAAAAGCTTTTAAACTATTGGCCCAGCAGGAAGGAATATTTGCTGAACCAGGCTCCTGCGCATCCATTGCAGGTGTCATCCAGCAATGTGAGCAAGGAGTTATTCCGAAGGGCAGCAAGGTCGTTACCGTTCTAACAGGAAATGGTCTAAAGGATCCACAGACTGCTATTGAACAGATGGAGGTTAAGCCTGTTGCCCTTCCGAATGATTCAGACTCTCTGCTACGCTATATTGGAAGTACGGTGACAGTATGACAGCTTTTCGTATTAGCGTTCCTGCCAGCTCCGCAAACTTAGGGCCGGCATTTGATTCAGCAGGAATTGCGCTGAACTTATATTTAACACTGGAAGTTAAAACACAGGATGAATGGGAATTTATCCACGTTTCCGACCTGCTTCCAACTATTACAACCTATGAGGAACATTTTATTTACCAAATTGCCAAGCAGACAGCTGACCAATTTGACTTAGTACTACCTCCTTGTAAGGTGAGGGTCACCAGTGACATTCCATTAGCTCGTGGTCTTGGCAGTAGTGCTGCAGCGGCCCTCGCTGGGGTAGAAATAGCAAACCAACTATGCCATCTCAATCTGTCTAGTGAAGCCATACTGAAGTTTGGCACTGCATTGGAAGGCCACCCAGATAATATAGCTGCTTCCTTATTGGGAGGATTAGTCATCTCCACCGTAGAAGAAGAGGAGGTACATTACGTCAAGCTTCCCCTTTTCGAACTAGAAGCTGTTATAAGTATCCCCTCCTTTGAGTTAAAAACAGAGGAAGCCAGAAATGTATTGCCAGACCACTTCACTCGAAAACAAGCAGCAACAGCAAGCAGTCTTAGCAATGTACTAATTGCTGCTTTAGCTTCAGGAAACGTAAAACTAGCGGGAGAAATGATGGAGAAGGACTTGTTTCACGAGCCATACCGAGCCGGGTTACTCCCCCATTATGAGATGATTAAGCGAGAAGCAAAGTTGGCTGGGAGCTATGGCACTGTTATAAGCGGGGCAGGTCCCTCTATGATCTCATTTGCGCGAAAAGGGACTGGCCGCTCCTTAGCTCGACACCTGCAAGAACTATTTCCGGACTTACAAGTGAAAGTTGCCCAGATCGATCAGGAGGGCATGCAAATATACTGAAACTCATTTGGTGGGATCTTATTGCTATTAAGACCGGACAAAAAATGCTGAGACCAGCTACAGATTACTGTAGCGAGCTCAGCGTTTTTTAGTTATTTCATAATCGAACTCATCAATGCTTTTTGCGCGTGAAGTCTATTTTCAGCTTGCTGAAATACGACAGATTGTTTTCCATCGATGACCGCTGCATCTACCTCTTCTCCTCTGTGTGCTGGAAGGCAATGCATAAACGAAACGTCCGGCTTTGCTAAAGAAAGAAGCTCAGATGTAACCTGATAATGCTGGAATGCTTCTATTCTTTGTTGTTGCTCCTTTTCCTGCCCCATACTCGCCCACACGTCTGTATATACAATATCCGTATCTTGCACAGCTTCATTCGGATTAGACTCCACCACAATCTTTCCACCCGAGATTGCTGCAAGCTGTTTTGCCTTGTCTATTTCTTCCTTCATTGGGATATAGCCATCCGGAGCACAAACTGTAAGATTCATCCCCATTAAACCTGCCCCAATCATGAGTGAATTCGCCATATTATTCCCGTCGCCAATGTATGTAATGTTAACTCCTTCAAGTACACCTTTTTGTTCTTTGATTGTTAACAAGTCTGCAAGCACCTGACAGGGATGATAAAGGTCAGTAAGTCCATTTATAACAGGGATACTAGCATTTGCAGCAAGCTCTTGGACCGTCTCTTGAGAAAAAGTTCGAATCATAATTCCATCTAGATATCCTGATAATACCTTGGCAGTATCGGCAATTGGCTCACCCCTGCCAATTTGTAAATCCTTTGTGCTTAAAAATATTCCATTTCCTCCGAGCTGATAGATACCAGCCTCAAAAGAAACCCTAGTTCGAGTCGAAGCCTTTTCAAATATCATGCCAAGCGTTTTTCCTGTTAGAGTGGATTCCTCCTGTCCAGCTTTCCTTTTTACCTTAAGCTGTTCTGCTAATTCAAGTAAGTAGTTGATTTCTTCCTGTTTGTAATCGCCTAATGTTAGAAAATCACGGCCCTTTAAAGACTTCATACTATTTGGCGCTTCTTTTAATTCCATCGTCACCATCCATCTCCACCCTTCAGAATGTATATGAATTATTATGCATTATTTAGAATAAATATACAATAACTTTCGCAAAAAAATCGCCTTGCTAATTTTTCTAGCAAAGCGATTAAGACTATTTCACCTGTATAAACAGCACCTTTAAGTAGTTTCCTTGTTGGAATTTACGATCTACCTGAAAGTCAGCCGGAAGATGGTATTCCTCTAAAATTTTGTAGCCTGTATTCATTTGCTTAAAGGCCTTTTCCACAAAGCCCTTGAACTTTCTCATTCCAAAGCTGGCATTGTTTGTCGATGCGACAATCACGCCATTTTTCTTTGTAATAGATACGGTATCCATTAGAAGCTTTGGATAATCCTTTGAGGTACTAAACGTACGTTTTTTTGACCTTGCAAAGCTTGGTGGGTCAAGTACCACCATATCAAATTTCAATTGATGACGTTGCGCATACTGGAAATAATCAAATACGTCCATAACCCGGATATCATGCTGTTCAAAGTCAATATCGTTAACGCTAAATTGTTCAATCGTTTTTGCTTTGGAACGTTTGGCAAGGTCGACGCTCGTCGTCTTATCTGCACCACCTAGCGTGGCGGCTATGGAAAAAGCTCCTGTATAAGAAAACGTATTTAACACATGCTTGCCCTTTGCGTACTTATCACGAATGGCTTTTCTTACTTCTCTTTGATCCAAGAATATCCCTACCATGGCCCCGTCATTTAAATAGACAGCATAGCGCATGCCATTTTCTTTAATGATAAGTGGAAATTCACCACGTTCACCTTTGACAAAGTCATCATCTTCCATATATTTTCCCTTTGTGTCAAAACGCTTCTTTTCATAAATAGCTTTATAATCACCGAGGTTGTCCAGTACTTGGATAACTTGTTCTTTGAACGTATAAATTCCATCGCTATACCAATTGATCAGGTAATAGCCATCAAAGTAATCGATAGTAAGTCCGCCGATTCCGTCTCCTTCGCCATTAAACAAACGAAAAGCGGTCGTCTCTTCATCCTGATAAAAGCCTTGGCGCTTATTTATCGCCTTAAGGATTTTTCGCTGGAAGAAGGAGAAGTCAATTGCTTCATCCTGCTTATTTGTTAACACCCAGCCAATCCCCTTGTTTTGCCGCCCATAATAACCTCTTCCAAGAAAGTTATTTGTAGAGTCAACCAAATCAATAATGGCTCCCTCTTCTTTCAAGGCAGATTCGTTCGTGATCGCTTCCTTACTAACTAATGGAACGCCCTTTTGAAAATCCTGTATAAATGGTTCTTTGACTTTTAGTTCAATCGTTTTTTGCATCTCGACATCCTTAACTCTTTTTTCTTATTATCGCATGTGTTCTGTAAAATCGAAAGTAAAGACCGATTATCTCTCATTATTCATTATTCCCTATTCCCTGTGTAAAAAATTCACTTTTCTGCAAATAACGGTTAGGGAGTGTGGTATGATGGGATTTATAAAGTGAAACTTCAATCAGTGGGGGGTTTCGTTCTTCCCCCACTGATTGTTAGTTGAACGAATCAGGGTGTTAGCGTTTACTCCCGCTTAAAAATCACGGTTTCACTTCATATTTTGAAGTGCGAGTCTTTACGGACGGTTGCGCCGGGATAAACCAACAAAGTGAAAAGGAGTCTTTCATGAAAACAAAATCGCTTATTAATCTTAAAAATATTACGCCAGCTGAACTTCCCCACTACTATGAATTTGCCTACCCACTCAACAAAGCACATCAACTCTTAGAAGAACAATTCGGCGAAGAACTAACTGTGTATGAAGCAGAAGAAGGACTAGACGAATTAGACGAATCCATCGAAATGATGTTGCAGGAAAAAGATCCAGCCATACAAACATTGAGCTCCATCTATGATAGAGCAGCTGTCTCCACCATTTCCTATAACGAGACTGATAAATACAAAATTAAGCCTTCGTTAAGTAATCATTTCTTTTACTTTCCTACTTTTCATGTTGCGAGCATAAAAATACCAAACCATCAAAACCATATGAGCTTCGAACGTTCTTTTTTATTTGCGCGATGTGATCAAGATCTCCTACACTTCCTTGAATATATTACATTAAAGCAACGTGAATTCATGACAGAAGGTATTACAGTATTAACAGATACAGATGCGGGGCTCAATCGCTCTAAGGAAAAATTAAACAATCAGGTATCCCGAGAGAACGTCCTGTTAGATGACCACGTAAAAACAGATATTTTCCGTTCCATTGATGAGTTCTTTGTTAAGGGCGGGGAGTTTTATAAGGAGTTTAAAATTCCTTATAAACGAGGAATTCTCCTATACGGAAGTCCTGGTAATGGAAAAACGACGCTCGTCAAATCGATTGCCGGAAGTGTGCCTGCTCCTGTCGTCTATTGGCAAATAACCGAATATACATCAAGCTACTCCATTAGCGAGGTTTTCGCTACAGTAACCAAAATGGCACCACTAGCATTAATCATTGAAGACATTGATTCCATGCCAGAAGAGTCACGCTCCGTATTTTTAAATACGTTGGATGGCGCGACTTCAAAGGAAGGCATTTTCCTTATCGGTACCACAAACTATCCAGAGAAAATTGATCCAGCACTTATTAACCGAGCTGGTAGATTTGACCGAGCTTATGAAATTAAACAGCCCGGCGAACCGCTGCGCGAAACCTATTTACGTAGTAAGGGGCTAGAACGGTTCCTTGACGAGACTGCTATTTCACAGTTAACAAAGCAGACGAAGGGATTATCCATCGCCCAGCTAAACGAGCTCTATATGTCTATCGCATTAAAATGGCATTATGAAAAACAAGTAGATGCAGAGGAAATTGTGAAGGAATTACAAGAAAACCACCGCAAAACGATGAAGCAGGAATGGGAAATGGGAGAGTATGCAGGGAAACTAGGGTTCTAAGTATCTATTTTAAAGCTAATAATATGGCAAAAATCCGAGCTGACTCAACTTGTCGTCGCTCGGATTTTTTAGCTTTCTTTCTGTAAGGAGCATTAATCCTATAAAGCTTGGCTTATTAGTTTACGTATTCGATATAAGAGTCTGGATCAAGATCAAGTGTCTTTTCTTCCCCTACCCGGATTAAGATGATACTTTCGCCGTGAAACACGCTTGACTCATTTTGATTTCCAACCATTTTTCTTTCTATAAATTGGTTATAAGGAAAAGGTTCTCTAAAGGTATAAAGCTCTACATACTGATGTTCAACGGGATTATTTAATTTTAATAAGCCCTTGGAGAGTGTTGCTTCTGGCGGTCTGATATAATTGCTCATATCCTCTCCATCCACATACAGTGGTGTTTCATAGTACGTAACTTCAACTTTATTTTCTAATCCAGGGACCTTTTCCACAAAAATAGAAGCCATAAATTCATGACTCGGCTCTGAGGATATTCGCAGATCCCCATCCGTATGGGTGAAATCCCACTCTTTGCGGATATATTCCGAATCGATTTTTTTTATATTTCCAGACTCTATATAGCTATAGAGCGAAAGACTGCTCAGCCTCTCCTCTTCACTACTTGCTGTGCGCTCTTCGAACGGTTCTAAAAAAGCGAGAATAATTCCACAGGAGACTAGAACGGCACCATAAATGGGCAGTAGCCACCTTTCTTTTCGCCGCATTGTTGGAAAGTGTTTACTAATAAACCTAATTAATAAAAGAGCTCCCCCTATTAAAACGAAAAGAATTAATAATGGAGCAAATACTCCGTTAATGTTTATCATTTCCTAACCTCCAGACGATTAGAAACGAGCATACTTGCTGCAAAAAGCAGTAAAACGGTTCCTAAAATTTTCATTGCAAATAACCAAAAAATATTCTCTTTGAAATAAAACTTAAACATTGATATCATACCAGGTTCATTAAAGTCATAGACAAAAAGGAATCCTAGGAGTGCAACAGGGATAATAATAACTAATGTACGATGCAACTGTACTACACTGCCAATTAAATAACCGAGTGCACCTATAAAGAGAATGTACAATATTGTAGCAAATGCCCCAGTGAACCACTCACCAAGACTTAGTGGATTGGCTTCTGTTAAAAATGTATTTCCTTGAACATACTGAATCATTTGGATTACATATCCAGATAAAATAGCTGTTAGTCCTGCAACTACACTGGCTGAGAAAACGAAAAGAATATTAGCTAAATTACTGCTCAAACGATTTGTGACGAAAAGATAATCGTCATTCCGATACGACTTCGTAGTAATTAGGATAGATTTGAAGAAGGCCCATACCATAGTAAAACCGACCACATTATCAACAGAGTAATAATACAAATCAATCGATACACTTCCCGTACTTGTGCCTGTTTGCCCTACCCCACCAGCACTAAAAACAATCGCAAGCAGCTGCAAGGCTATCATTGAATTAAACACACCTGCAAATGCCTTCCATTTAAAGAGGTATTGCTTTCCAACCAATGTACCAAGTGACATATTATTTAAAGACATCGTCGATCCCCCCTGTCGTGCGGTTTGTTAGATAGACACAGACATCACTTGCTGATACTGGTGTGACTTTCATACCTAGTTGCTTCGCTTTTTCCAGAGGTATCCCTTCACTTTTCACTACTGCATAACAGGTATTTGCCCCAACCTCTTCTGTATACAATACTTGCTTATCTGTTACCCATTGTCTAACCAATTCGGATCTGCCAGTTAAGCCTATTGCATAGTTGCGAATCACATCAATTGGCTCATGAAGTAATTCTTTTCCATTTTTTATTACAAGTATGTCTTCTAATAACTCCTCCAGTTCTTCCAAATGGTGGCTGGAAATAATCATCGTTCTTGGGTATGCAAGATAATCCTTTAGTAAGGCCCTATTGAAGTCCTTTCTTACTGAAGCATCCATCCCATTAGTTGGTTCATCAAACAAGGTAATTTCACAACGTGCAGCCAATCCAAAGATCATATTGAAGGTGCTCGCTTTCCCTTTTGAAAGATGGGTATGTAATTGATTCGGATGGAAGGAAAAATACTCGAATAAGCGTTCTGCCAGCTGACTGTCCCAATTGCCGTAAAAACGTTTACCCGCCTGCAATATCTCTGACAAGGTAAGCGTATTCGGAAAGTCCATTGAATCATCAATATAGGCAACGTTGGCAGAAACAGTCAGACTATTAAACGGGTTTACACTTAACACCTCTACATGGCCGGATGTTGGCCTCCAAAGACCAGCGAGAATTTTTAATAAGGTTGTTTTTCCAGCTCCGTTTCGGCCAATCAGCCCAGTAATGGTATTTTTCTTTATTTGGATGTTCAGTTCATTTAATGCAACTACACTGCCCTGCTTCTTTGTGACCTTTTCGCATTCCACTACATTCATTGCTCTTCCCCCTCTATCTTTTCCATGCTCTCCCGAAGCATTTCTTGTAGCTCCGATTCCCCTACACTTAATCGTGTTGCCTCTAATGCCACCTCATCTAATAATCCTTTTAATGTATGGTTTTTTCGTTTATCTAAAATTAACTGTCTCGCCTCTGGGGTAACAAACTTCCCCAAGCCACGCTTGCTGTATAGAATCTTTTCATCAGAAAGGATCGTTAGCCCTTTTGCTGCAGTTGCCGGATTGATTGTAAATATTTCTGCAAGCTTGTATTGGGAATAAACCTTGTCATCTGCTTGAAAATTTCCATTGAGTATTTCTGTTTCAATCCATTCCGCAATTTGGACATAGATGGGCTTCGTGCCATCTGAAAGTAAATGCAAACCAGCAACCTCCTTTAGCTAACTTAGTGCATTAGTCGTGTAATGTAGTATATAATTTTCTCAATAAAAAAACAAGAGCAAACCACCCTTTTTTTTAGCAATCAAAAAAATGCCTGCATAGCAGACATTAATTTATATACTCTCTATTAATCTAATCCAACAACGCGGCTCCTTCTTTCCAAAAGAACTACATCGCGCCAAACACCATTCAATTTACCAATGCGTTCACGAACTCCTACTTCTACAAACCCAGCATTTTCATGGAGGCGAATGCTCCCCTTATTTTCTGGAAATATCCCCGATTGCAATGTCCAAAACCCTTTTGCTTCACTTTCAGCAATCATATAGGTCATTAGCTTTGTACCAATTCCTTTTCCTGTACTTGCTTTACTCAAATAAATACTGAGTTCCGCAGCTCCTGCGAATGCTTTTTTACTCGAAGTGGGGAGAAGCGCTGCCCAACCAATAACATCTTTTCCGATTTTGGCTACTAATCTGCAGTCTTGTAAATACTTCTGATCCCATTCTTCCCAGCTTGGGACCTCTGTGTCGAATGTTGCATTTCCTGTTTCAATTCCTTCTAAATATATGGATCTCACCTCTGGCCAATCTGATGCGACCATTTGATCCATAACGATGTCATTTACATCCCTACTCATTAACAATCCAAAACCTCCGTTTTATCGTGCCATCTGTATCAAGAAAGCTTTTATCTTCTATACCAGCATTGTTTAGAATGGTTTTAGCAGACCCAATATTATCCTCATCACAAGTAACAAGGACGCGCGAAATTTTTAGATCTTTACATTTCAACAAAGCTTCCGCGAGAATACGTGTCGCATAACCCTTACGTCTTTCACTAGGTCTTACACTATAGCCAATATGTCCACCCACATTGCATAAATACTCTGTCAGTTCATGCCGGATATCCACCATTGCAACTATCCTATCATTTTCGTTAATTAGGAAGTAATTAGAGCTCGGCACCCACTTCCCTTGCCCGCTTTCCCTCACATGCAGGGCATTTAAATATTCCTCGTATGTATCGTGCCCCGTGAGGTTAAAACTACTGGGGATCATGCGAGATGGACCCCATTCTTTCACATATTGCCGGTGCTCTTCTTTCCATTCATTTGACGGGCGTACTAACCTCATCAAATCCCCCCTTTAGGTGCATGATTATAAAACATCATATATAAACATACCCTAAAATTGCAAGTGTTTTTTTCAGAATAGTTCAGCTGTTCTTTGATGTGCTATAATTTTGGTTACATAGGAGGTGATTACATGAAAGTGATTGTAGACGCAGATGCTTGTCCAGTAAAAGATACCATTATTAACATTTCATTAGAAAAAGGGATTCCCGTTATCCTTGTCTCTAGCTTTGCACATTATTCGAATGAACAACACCCTGAAGGAGTCGAAAATATTTATGTTGATACCGGAGCTGAATCAGCGGATTATCGGATCATGAAACTAGCAGATCACGGAGATGTACTTGTCACACAAGATTACGGTCTTGCTTCCCTTGCACTTGCCAAGAAGTGCCATGTTCTTCATCATAAAGGATTTGCTTATACCAATGATAATATTGATCAGCTTCTCCAGACACGGTATCTTAGTGCGATGGAAAGAAAAAGCGGAAAACGGACAAAAGGGCCAAAGCCATTTACGCATGAGGATAGAGAAAAATTTGCTACCCTTTTCACGCAAAAATTGAGGGAACTGGAAGACCCGTCATAGGAATTCCAGCCCCTTTTATATAAAAACACGTATTTAAGATTTGGCTGATCTTGGTTTTAGTGGTGCGTTTCGCATCATTGGATATGTGATAGCTAGCCCGACAGCTCCAAATGCGCCTAATATAATGGCAACGACATTCCCGCGCCATTCAAACGATGTTAGCGATTCTATAAGAGGAGCTAGCACGCCACCATAATATAGAAACATAACAGGAATAACGATAACCATAAAGCATAGTGTCAATCTTACCAATCCTAATCGGTAAAATAAGCTAAATAGGAGAAAGGCCATTCCAAATAGAAAGAGAGCTGTCATCATATCGAGCCATAGATAGGACACGAAATGATAGTCTTTATAAAAGATTTCTCCAGGATGTAAAACTCCCCTGAAATTGAGCTTCCAATCACTTAATGTCACAAGGCTGAATTGGAGCACATTCAAAATAAATACCACAACCGCAACAGATAAGATTCCAACCCCATAGAAGGATTTCAAAATCTGTAACCTTGTGCTGCCCATTCCTACTCCAATTGGTAATAGTGTCTTAAACCCAAATATTGCAAAGCTCGGAATAAAGAAGTAAGCAGGACCAGCTATAGAGCCAATCGCTTCACTCATATCAAATATTAAGCCTAAAACGATCCAAAGAACAGTCAGCGGCAGGGTAACGGAGAGAATCAAGACGTTTAGGAAAAACCACCTGGCATCTTCGTAAACCATTCTTGTTGTTCCACTAGTTATGCTCATCAAGTACACCCCCATCTGTTAGATTTAGTAGATAGTCCTGTACCTGTGCCTTTTCAACAGATAACCCGTTCTCCCTTGCGATCTGTTCCCACTCTTTAGAATATGTGGCAAGCATCATCACCTTGAGCATTTTACCCATCGTATTTCTCTCCAAGACACGCTCATTCTTTATGACCGCTTCTACTTTTTCCTGATTACCTGTTAGCCAGAACCCCTTTTCCCTAATTATCTCCATCTCCTCATGAAGGAAAATCTTCTGATTGTGGATAACGACCAAGGACTCACAGAGTGGCTGGATTTCCTCTATGTGGTGGGAGGATAGTAAGATGAAACGCGGGTTTTCTTCATAGGATTCCTTCAATGCTTGATAGAATTTCTTACGTATACCTGCATCTAATCCGTTTGTCGGTTCATCCAAGATCGTGACCTTCGCATGACTAGCAAGGCCAATTGTAATCTGAACAGCTGTCTTCATTCCTTTGGACAGTTTTGTTACCTTTTTATTTCTTGGGAGATTGAAAAGCTTTAATAGTCGGTCAGCGGTTTCCTGATGCCAATTTGGATTAAAATAACGGCCAAACCTCAGAGCATCTTCTACAGTCCAGATGATACTGAAAGGATGATCCTCTTCCATATAGCAAATATCCTTCACTATATCTAGATTATTAAAAGGGGAGTGACCAAATACTTCAATATTCCCGGCTGTGGGCTTTTGGTGGCCGGCGAGTAATTTCATGAGGGTGGTTTTACCAGAGCCGTTCCTTCCCCAAAGTCCTGTAATAACAGGCTCTTCCTCGGTGAAAGCAATCTCCTCTAGAATTGTTTCCTCACTATAGGCAAATGTCACATTTTCTAGCCTTATCATTTTGTCTCCTCCTTCATTAACTGAATAATAGAATCTACATTCAATCCGAGCCTGTTTCCCTCATCTAACAAAGGCTTTATATAGTCCTGCACGTATTGCTTCTGTCTTTCCTTCACCAAGCTTTCTCTTGCTCCCTCTTTAACAAACATGCCAATACCCCGCCTTTTATAAATAAGGTTTTCATCTAAAAGTTGTTGGAGACCCTTCCTTACTGTTGCTCTATTAATGTTATAGAACTGTGATAATTCATTTTCTGAGGGGACCTTTTCATTTTCTTTAAACTCTCTATCTATTATGTCGTCCCGTATCATATCGGCTATTTGTTGAAATATTGGTTGGGACTCATCTAAAACCGCTCTCACTACAGACCCTCCTCTCAGGATGGTTGGTTGTATACTTGTGTAACCAACTATACTTCGAATCGAAATGAATGTCAATAGGCAACCAAGAGATGGGCTAACCGATTGGATAATGATCCTGCTCTTTGTTAAAATATAGACAGTATAAGGACGTGAAGAGGAGGAAGTTAGCGCATGAAAATTATCTCGATCGAACCGACACCAAGCCCCTATTCTATGAAAATAAATGTGGATGAAAAAATGCCTGATGGCCAAACAGAGAATTATAAGCGCGAAGATAAAATGGATGATGCTCCAGCTTATGTCCGTAGTTTATTTCAAATAGATGGGGTTAAAGGGCTTTACCGTGTTGTTGATTTTATTGCACTGGAAAGAAACCCCCGAACGCCATGGGAGAAGATTCTTCCAGCAGTTCGGCAAACATTAGGTTCTTCTGAGCAGCCAACTGAAGAACAGCAAGAAGCAAACAGCGAGCAACAGGAAGAGGCTTTTGGAGAGGTACATGTCTATATTCAAATGTTCCGCTATATTCCTATGCAGGTAAAACTCGAAGAAGGCGATACAGAGGAACGGTTTGGGCTTCCAGAACGTTTTATGAACGCTGCCTTGAAGGCTTCTGAAGCTACTGATAATATGTTGATGGAACGAAAATGGGTTGAACAATCGCCTCGCTATGGCGACCTCAAAGAGATCGGTTCAGAGGTGGTGGAGGAAATAAACGCCAGCTATGACGAGACACGCCTCGCTCAACTCGTACACTTTGCTTTAAATAACGATGCAACGGGAAATCGAACGTTTTATCATAAGGTAACATTAGAAATGATGGAAGCTCCTAACTGGAAGGATCGTTATGCAGCGCTAGATAGAATGGACCCTACTGAAGCTGACTTACCTGTGCTAGATAAAGCTTTGGATGATGAAAAGGCCTCAATTAGAAGACTAGCCACCGCCTATCTCGGTATGATTGAAGAGAAAAAGGTATTGCCATATTTATACAAAGCATTAAGAGACAAGGCAGTTAATGTTAGAAGAACGGCTGGAGATTGTCTATCTGATCTCGGCTTTGAAGAAGCGATGCCAGAAATGGTCAATTCCTTGACCGACAAAAGTCGTCTTGTCCGTTGGCGGGCAGCCATGTTCCTTTACGAACTCGGAGATGAAACAGTAATCCCTGCCTTAAACGACGCATTACAGGACCCAGAGTTCGAAGTAAGAATGCAAGTTAAAATGGCATTGGCTCGAATCCAAGGTGGAGAACGTGCCAAAGGATCGATTTGGCATCAAATGACAGAGGCTGCTAAACAAAAATAATCCACCCTAGTGCCATGCACTCTGGTAGATCATAATAATCTTTGCTCCCCTTAAAGGGAGACTTCCGATATCTTACCGTTAGTGGCATTATCCGCCAATAACGGTATTTTTATTTACTAAACGCTTAAACAATAAGTTCGGAGTTTTTCTCTTGATAAAAACGAACTGCTTTTTCTAATAACGGACCATCAAAGTCAGGGAAAAAGACGTCTGTAAAGTATAGCTCCGCGCTGGAAGACTGCCATAACAGAAAATTACTCATCCGCTTTTCCCCGCCTGTTCGTATAACCAACTCTGGATCCGGAAGTTCTCTTGTGTATAAACATTGCTGGAGGACTTGTTCATTTAACTGCGTGAGATCCATCTTCTCGTCTTGCAATTCCTTAACAATATGTCGTACCGCCTGCAAAATATCGTCCCTCCCGCCATAGTTAAAAGCGAAATTTACGATCAATCCTGTATTGTCCGCTGTTTCGTTTACCGCATTCTTCAAGGCCGTTTTTGTTCGAGTAGGGAGCGCTTCTAAATTACCGGATATACGGACAACAATATTGCGTCTTTGAAACTCAGGAAGCTTCTGTTTAAAAAACTTAACAGGCAGATGCATTAAGTAGTTTACTTCCTCCATTGGCCTTGACCAGTTTTCAGAAGAAAAAGCATAAAGTGTAAGAACTTCAATACCCAAGTCAATGCTGGTATCAATAATTTTTTCCATCGTTTTCGCGCCAGCATAATGGCCCTCACTTCGCGTCAGGCCTCGTTGTCTTCCCCATCTTCCGTTTCCATCCATCATAATCGCCACATGCTTTGGGACACTTTTACCCATCGAAAACATCTCCTTCCCTTTCATTTTATTAAAAGCCCATTTCCTTAAACTTTTGCATGACTTCCTGTCGTTTAAAATTATACGATTGCCACGGCGCTTCTTCTTTCTGGCGTAGCCTTTCCCCTATTTGCGTCAGCATTGGTTTCAATCCCAAGTAATTCGGGTCTAATTTATAGATTTCCAATAATCCTTCCCAGCCTGTATAAGATAGTGAATTTAAATAATCAATATCTACCTTCTCTGTCATTTCGTATCTGGCAATGTTTTGTTTGGTTACAACCTGCTCTACATTGACTGCATTTAACCCTGTATAAAACAGAATGGCGCCTATCAAATAAAAATGTAACAGAGAGACTTTTTCAAGCCATACTTTTATTAAGGTGTACGCAAAAATAACCATAAGCAGTATCATAAATCCGTGTGCCAACACTCGATCAATGGTATAACCATAGGCTGCTTCATACATGCTTAATCGCTGGTAAGCAGATGCGAGCAAAATGGCGCTGAATACAATTAACAAAGTATAAAGGATCTTTAATACACGGTTAACTTTTGTGGATGCTTTAACAAAGGTCAAAAAGCTGATTAACAACGTCCAGTTGATTAATGTGACCATGCTCAATTCAAAGAACCCTCTTCTTGCAAACTCTGCATAAGTGAATCCTTCCTCCAGGCTGCCTCCAAAGAAATAGGTAAACTGAACAGCTGCAAAAAGGCCGTACAAGAGATTTAAAATTGAAAGAATGGTAACCGATGTAACGCCTTCCCATTCGGTCACTTTTTTATAGGGATCATAAGATTGTTTTGGGAACCGCTTCATGCGAATCGCCTGAAACAGACCGAAAAACAAGAGTGCAGCTATAATGACAAATAACGTTCGGAAGAAGCCTTCAAGAAAGTTTAACTGCAACAGAAACGCTGGCAAGGATACGAGCATTTCCTCAAATACTGAATCAGCTGACATTAAAAGAGCGCCAACAACAAACAGAAGCGGTAAGCTAAAGCCAATCCCAATCAAAATGCGAATCATTACTTTAGATGTTCCGTCCTTCACGTTCTTAAACAGACGGTTGAAGATACTTTGAAAAAAGGCAGAAATATACTGATACAGTTGCTCTAGTTTTGATTTTAATACCGCGATAAAATAACTCGATGCCCAATTATAGTTTTCTGGTGTTGTAATTAAAATGACATGTAAATACATCAATAAAGGGATGACAACTAAATTCAGACCATAAAACAAAATCGAATCGTAATAGAGGTAACTCCCTGCCAATATCCAAATCATGAGCATTAAGAGCAAGCCGATTCTCCTATGATAAAAAGCAAAGCCAGTGCGATAAAAAAGAACGCTGTAAAATCCGGCAACAAACAACAAATACGAGACGCCAATACGTCCATGGAAAAAGCTAATTTCCGCTAACACGCCGAGCCCTATGCACACGACTAAAAACAGAAAGTCTTTTCTTGTCACTTCTACTTTCATGGAATTTCCTCCAAGCATACTTTGTAATTCTATATGCATAGTAATTCTATGTATATAGGTAAAAAAATATCCGTTTGGGACAGAAGGAAGGAAATACCTTACACAGATTTCTTCCGTCCCCATTTATACCCAAGTCGACTGACGGGATATAATACGATCGTAAATCCGATACACGCCATAATAAACGGCAAACTTATCAATGGTTCAAACCATTTATGTGGAATAAATTTAAATATAACTAAATACATTAAGACCAGATTAGGGATTAAACAGATAAGAAACGTTTTTTTCAGCAGTTTTCTTCCTGCTTCACCAAATTCCTTGCCTATCTCATAGCCAAGCAATCCCCAAAAAAAAGTGTAGATCACCATGATGAGAGACGCTGCTTTAGTGAGGCCTTCCCAAAGAATATCTGTCCAATTCCAATCGAATAGATGATAAATAATAGTTAAGGTAGCGCCACCTAAAAAAATTGCCACATTTAAGATTACAAAAAGCCACTGTGTTTTCTTAGGCGTAATCGCTGCCTCCTGTTTCCATAACGAGGCTATTTCCTCCGGCTCCCCTAGTCTTTCCACTAATATGGGATAAGAGCTTTTTCCCGTCTCTTGTTCTAATTCATAAATATGGGCCTGGTATTCAGCCAGAATCGACTCTTTATCCGGATGGTCATCAAGCTCATCTGCTAATTTCTCTTGGAAGGTTTTTGCTGCCTCATTCATGTTTCGTTTCTCCGAATCAGGTTATTCATTACTTGAACATAACGATGCCATTCACTCGTCTTTTCCTCAAGCATTGCCTTCCCCTGATCGGTAATCCGATAATATTTACGTGCAGGCCCCTTCTCCTGGTTTTGCCAATAGCATTCAATATACTCCTGCTTCTCCAGCTTATGTAGTGCCGGATACAAGGTACCTTCCTTAATTTGCAGGTTATGCTCACTACGCTGATCCATTTCCTTTACAAGTTCATAACCGTACATATCCCGTTCATCCAACAACTGTAATACAAGCAAAGAGGTACTGCCTTTCACTAACTCCCGATTAAACATATTTTTTCACCTACCTAGAATTATTAGGTATGTTCACTATATATAATTATTTTCTGTTTGTAAAGCACTTACCTGATTTCCTGGAGCATAATTTTTAACCGGTCCACCTTTTTCCTTAGCCGTGAGCGCTTGTCAGGTAAAAGTGAAATGCCAGACAGTTTAGCAACGGTCTCTACTACACCATCAATGGACAAATTATCTGTATCGAGATGTGTAGCAAACACATTATCCTCCAACTCTCTCATTCTTTCTATCATTTGCTGATACGCCCATGACCTTCTTCCTTCAAGTCTTTTTCGAAGTCTTTTAGCTACTGTATCTTTAGACGCCATGAGGGTAAAGTGTTTTACCTCAATGCCATCATCTCTTAAATTTCCGATGATTTCTTCAAAGTACGCCTTGTTTGTTAGCGTCATTGGAATAATTATAATACCGTTATAGTTATGAGCAAGCTCTTTTAGTAACGTTCTGTTTGCCTCCCGCCATAGCGGATAATCCTGAAAATCACTTTTGGCAAGTTCTTTAGGAACGTTTTTCATTAAAGCGAAGCCGAAGCGCTCTGGATCATAGACACAGGCTTGTTTCAATCTCCGCTTTAGTTCGTAAGCAGTGCTTGTCTTCCCTGACCCAAACGTTCCATTAATCCATATAAGCATGGAAAATCTCCCCCTTTCAATCTAGACAGCACACCTTGTTTCTTATATAATAGCACTAACTTAAAACGAAAGGGTGACCCGGGTACATGAAGTTATAATCCTATTTCACTTAAAAACATCTGCATAGGTATGAGAAGAAAAACAGACCAGATCTGTCTTTTTGGGCATGCCACTTATGAATGTTTTTAGAATAGGATTGTTTCATGTATTTGGATAACTGCACAAGGGGGAAGTATCCTTTTTTGTGCTACACCTGCATGCTGCCTTCTATTCTAAAAACGAATAGGAGGCTTTTTTGTCTCCAAAGCAAAAGCGGAAGCGACTGTTTAGAGACGTACGGACTGGAGTGAACCGCCGGAGATAAAGGAAATATGCCCCTGCAAAAGGGGTATGTCGGCGTTGGCCGACAAGGCCGATTTTAGTCGACCTACAATAATCTAGGGAGCTGATATTGACTTTCACCGCAAGGGTATAAGTGCGATTAAGCCTCTGGTTTTCACCAATCGGCAAGTCTTCTTTATCGTACGGAGGTGAGGGAAGTCACGCTAGTCTCTGGGCGCTAGAGCTAGACGTGGCCTTTTTGCAAATGGATTATACAAGTCTTAATAAACTGGAACGGAGAGGATATTATGCGTTTGATAGAAGCACGCGATATAAACATTGATGCCCGGGATCGTCGTTTAGTCCAACTAGAATACCTTGCTATACATGCCCGAGATCGTATTGGCCTTGTAGGGAAAAACGGAAGTGGAAAGACAACATTACTTGAGGTGCTCGCAGGGAAAAAAACACCTGACAGCGGGCTCGTAACAGTCCATACATCTATCGCTCACATCCCCCAATTGAAACGAACAGATACGGTAAAAAGTGGTGGTGAGGTGACTCAGGAATATATTAACGACGCTTTTTCCCAAAATGCTGGCTTAATCTTTGCTGATGAGCCTACAACAAATCTTGATACAGCCCATATAGAGAAGCTAGAAACACAACTGAAAAAACGCCAGGGGGCCATGGTGGTTATTTCGCATGACAGGGCCTTCCTTGATGCACTTTGCAATAAAATTTGGGAGCTAGATGAAGGAACCATAACAGAATACAAAGGAAATTATTCTGATTATGCAAGCCAGAAGGAACAAGAAGTAGAACAAAAGCGACAGGCTCACGCCCAGTATGAAAAAAAGAAGAAACAACTGGAAGAAGCGCTTGAGATTAAAGAGCAAAAGGCCCAGCGAGCAACAAAGAAGCCGAAACATACAAGTAATTCAGAGGCGAAGATTACGGGTGCAAAGCCATATTTTGCAAACAAACAAAAGAAACTACGCAAAACAGCAAAAGCAATTGAAACCAGATTAGATAAGCTAGAAAAGGCCGATAAAGTTAAGGAAATTGCACCAATTAAAATGCAATTACCAAATAAAGATCGCATTCGCAACCGGATCATTTTACGTGCCGAAGAAATTTCCGCAAAAGTAGGGCAACGTACACTGTGGAAGGATGCGAGCTTTACAATATCTGGTGGTGATAAAGTAGCCATTATTGGACCAAATGGCAGTGGAAAGACCACACTTATAAAAAAGCTTATTAAGGAAGCTCCGGGTGTTACACACTCCCCTGCCATAAAAATTGGTTACTTTAGTCAAAACCTTGATATTCTAGACAATGAAAAAAGCATTATAGAAAATGTTAGCGAAACATCCAGTCAAGAGGAAACAATAATCCGTACTGTTCTTGCCAGGCTACGTTTTTTTCGTGATGATGTGTATAAGAAAGTGGATATCTTAAGTGGTGGAGAGCGCGTTAAAGTAGCACTCGCAAAACTACTCCTAAATGATATTAATACGATAGTCTTAGACGAACCAACTAACTATTTAGATATTGAAGCAGTAGAAGCATTAGAAAATTTACTGTCAGATTATGAAGGTACTATCATTGTGGTGTCCCATGATAGACGCTTTATAGAGCATCTTGCCAGTCGCGTCTTTTCCATTGAAGACAGTACCCTTCACATTGTAGAAGGCGATTATCAAACCTATAAAAATGACAGTGCTTCAGAATCGCCAAGCCAAGTTGAAGAAGAACTTTTCGTCATTGAAACAAGAATAACGGAGACATTAAGCAGGCTAAGTATAGAACCTTCCGAGGAATTGGACAGTATCTTCCAAAACCTTTTACAGCAAAAGAGAGAGCTGCAAAAAAAGCTCCAATAAAGGGAAATTTCATTTGGTGGGGTTCCCTCTTCCCCATCAAATGCTAGCTGAACGAATCGGGCCTTTACTGGCAGTTGATCACCCACTTAGGATGCTTGACTTCTCACATTCTTTAGGTCCGTGTTATATTGCCAGTTAAGCCGGGATAAAGATAACAGTGTTTTGCTTTCCATTGACTTTGAAGAGATTGTTATATATATTTAATTAATAATACATTAATTAAATATATATAAGGAGGATGAGCATAGTGGCCGATAACCTTTCATTAAAAGCATTCGTTGTATTAATGAAATCCTCTAAAACAATACAAGAGCGAGTGAAACAAGATATCCAGAGTTATGGTATGAAAACATCTGAATTTGCCATCCTGGAGACACTCTTTCACAAGGGGCGCCAAACGGTTAGGCAAATATCTGAAGCAGTCCTAATTAACACCGGCTCCATCACCTACGTTATTGATAAACTGGAAACAAAAGGCTTACTAGAAAGAGAACATTGTAAGGAAGACCGGCGTGTTGTGTATATCCAGATTACTAACAAAGGTACGCAGTTAATGCAGGAGATTTTTCCAAAGCATCAACAAGTGATTGAGAATTTATTCGAAGGAGTTAGTAAAGAGGATATGCGTGTTGTAATAGAGACATTGAAAAAAGTGGGCCTCAAAGCCTAAAACACGGAAAGGAGCATGGGAATGAAACATATCTTTAAGAAGGGCAGTAACCCACAAAGACCTACTCTACTACTGTTACACGGTACTGGAGGTACTGAGCAGGATTTGCTTGCATTAGCTGATAAAATTGATCCCGAAGCGAATGTATTAAGTGTAAGAGGGAATGTTTCAGAAAATGGAATGCCTAGATTCTTTAGACGCTTAGCTGAAGGCGTATTTGATGAAGAGGATCTCATTTTTCGTACAGAAGAATTAAATCAATTTCTGGATGAAGCTTCCGAGAAATATGAGTTTGACCGAAGCGCAATTACTGCAGTTGGCTATTCCAACGGTGCTAACATTGCCGCAAGTTTAATGTTCCATCATAAGGACGCATTAAACGCTGCGATACTGCACCATCCTATGGTGCCACGCAGAGGAATTAGTCTACCTGACTTAAGTGGCAAGAAGGTCTTGATCACAGCAGGGACCAATGATCCAATATGCCCATCTCAAGAATCAATAGATTTACAACAACTACTACAAGAGGCTTCCGCAGATGTAGAAGTACACTGGGAAAACCACGGGCACCAGCTAACATTCAGTGAAGTAGAAGCCGCATCAGCTTGGTATCGCTAAGAAAAGCGCTGGGCGCCGTTTAGAAACGTAGTGCTGGACCGAATCAACCAAGATAAAGGAATCACGATGAGGGACGAATCGATGATGACTTATTGTAGGGCGATTCGGGAAGTCACCTAGTTTATGGCGCTCCAGAAGCTAGACAAACAAAAGCTCCAGCGACCGTTAAGAGACGTACGGACTGCGCCCCGAACTTTGGGGTGGTTCGATTTGTCGAACATTCTTCCGTAGGAGATAAAGGAAACATGCCCCTGCAAAAGGGGTATATCGGCGTTGGCCGACAAGGCCGATTTTAGTCGACCTACCCTAATTCAGGGCGCCGATGTTGACTTATTGAAACGAAGGTGAGGGAAGTCTCGCTAGTCTCTGGGAGCTGGAGCTGGACGTGGCCGTTCCTGGTAAGGAATCTAATAAAGCTCAATTCTTTATACCTTCTTTACTACAAACAAAAGCTCAAGCGCCCGTTAAGAAATTCTTAAAAAGTGCTAGCCGCATAGAGGCTCCCTACCTATAGGGGCCTCCTATGTGGCTTTTTAATTTCGCAATATAATATAAACGAGGTACACCGCATAAAAAATTGCTAATACAGCTCCCTCTCGCTTTCCAACACGGAAATTTGTCCGCGAAAACACGAGCAACAATATTGTTAAAAGAAGCATGATCACAACGTCTATCCCAACTTTACTGCTAACAGAAAGTGGTGTGATAACAGAAGAAGCACCAAGCACAAACAAAATATTGAAGATATTACTACCGACAATATTTCCAAGTGCAATATCGCTTTGCTTTTTCAAAGCTGCCGTGATAGAAGTTACAAGCTCAGGAAGCGAGGTCCCTATCGCAATGATCGTGAGGCCGACCAACGTTTCACTCATCCCTACTGCATAAGCAATTTCTGTACCATTACTAACAACAAGCTCCCCACCAAAAACGATTCCAGCAAGCCCCAAAATAGTAAGCCCAATATTTTTACCCCACTTAATCTCATCTGGAATAGCCTCTGTTTGACTGTCTTGGCGGCTTTTAAGCGCTACTTCAATTACATAGTACATAAAAACAGATAAAAATAAGAGGAAAATAAGACCATCACTACGGGTTATCAGATTATTGCTGTGGTCCTGTAAAAAAGTATCATTTATGACTACTAAAAGTGCACCGCCTGCTAGTAATGTAAAGGGGATCTCCTTACGGATCGTTTCGTTTTCCACCTTTAAAGGGAAAATAATGGCCGCTATCCCTACAACAAGTGTGAGATTGAATATATTACTTCCGATTACATTACCCAACGATACATCGGAGCTCCCCTCCATTGCCGCAATTATACTTACAGTTGCTTCTGGGGAACTTGTTCCAAAAGCAACTATGGTTAAACCAATAAGGATGGGCGGCACTCTGAGAAGCCTTGCAATATTGGAGGAGCCATCAACAAACAAATCCGCTCCTTTAATTAGTAATACAAATCCTACCAGTAAAAGTAAATAAGCCAAGCCCTTCCACGTCCTTTTTCTGAATGAGATTTTTCCCCTAGAAAACCATACCCCAGTTCCCGTCTTCGAAAGTTTTCAAGTTTATTTCAACTTGAAAATAGGAGACCCCCCTTGCTATATGTTAGTAACTATAACACGAGGCGAATCGTGTTTCCTGCAGGATCCTTCACTTCACTATATTCAGGGTATGTCTTCACTTTTACTTGTGCTTCTATAAGCCGTTTAACTGTCTCTGTTATAGCATTTTCATTAGGGAATACAAGCGTAAACCAATTTAATCCAGCCCCGTTTGGTCTTGGGGCTTTAGCTCCCTCGCCATTCCAAGTATTTAGCCCAATATGATGATGGTAACCGCCTGTTGAAATGAATAATGCTCCAGGATATCGTGTTACCACAGAAAAGTTTAACCCTTTAGAATAAAAAACCTCTGATGCTTCTAAATTAGCAACATGTAGATGGATATGACCGAGAATTGTTTCCTCCGGTAATCCACTCCAAACTTTATGTTCTTCCGCTAAAAGCCCATCACCATCTAGTGGATCTGTTCCCATTTTAACCTGATCACCAGTCCAATTCCACCCACTTGAGTCCCTATCACAATAAACTTCAATCCCATTGCCATCGGGATCTGAGAGATAGAGTGCTTCACTCACCTCATGATCAGCAGCACCAAGCTGTACTCCTTGTTTGAGAGCATGCTCCAGAAAGGAAGACAGTGCAGCTCTGTTCGGTAAAAGGATAGCAAAATGGTAAAGCCCAGTCGTTCTCCGCTCTTTTCCCGTTACATTTTCTGGTGTTTCAAGCGTTAATATGGCTGTTTTTCCATTCGCAGAAAGCCTTGCTGCTCCTTCAGTCTTCTCCAAAACCTGAAAGCCTATAACGGTTTGATAAAACTCTATAGCTTGTTGAAGGTCTGTCACATTAATGGAGAGCTCTCCAACATATGTTGCCGGTTCAGTAAAAAACTTTCTTTCCATGAAATCACTCCTATATATCTTCATTTATAAAAAGGAACTTTATAAAACTAACTTACTTATTGTAACCTAATTTAGTATAGCATACTTGAAATGATTTAGGTTATGTTATTGGTCCTTCAGGCTAGGTTATCGGCCTTGATCAGAGGCACATCGCCTTAGCACAAGAATCAGCGGAGCTACTATCACTCGAGTTGTGTCGTGATACATCCGAAATGATATAATGGAATTATAAAACTTCTTTGCTAAGAGAGGATGCATAATTGTGATCATTCGAGAACGCGAGCATGACTTTATCTTTATTGAACAACATAATCATGCGCTTGTCGCGGGGGAGCTTATCAAACAGTGGAAGATGGGGGCATTCAATGATTCACCTTTGCAAGAGGCTGTTATCTTTGCCATTGAGCAACATGATGCTGGTTGGATCCCAGCAGATAAACAACCATTTTGGAATGACGCCAAAGAAATGCCGTATAGCTTTATAGATTTCCCTGCGCCAATGAAAACATTACTCTATTCGCATGGGATAGATCAGGTACAAACAACTGATTTATATGCCGCGTTATTATGTAGTGAACATTATGTCCGTTTTCTCGAACAGGACGGCACAGAGTCAGGTAGGAATTTCGTAGCGCAGGAAAAGAAAAGGCAGGAGATAATCCACTCATTACTCACTTCTTTTGATGAGGAACTTTTTTCCTACCACTATGCATTATTACAGTTTTGCGATAATTTATCATTGTTTCTATGCTTAAATGAGCCTGGTGAAAACAGCCATCCCTTTTTCACCAAGGGAATACCGCTTTCCAGTGCGCTCCCTCATTTTTCCCAGGAGAAGATGGCCGTAACATGGGTTAATGATGAAACCATGGTAATAAAGGAATTTCCATTTAACAATCCCTTCTCCGTCACATACGATTTCAAACTAATTCCCAAATACCAGATACGTAAAAATGGCCTGCTTAACAGCTATGTAGAAGCACCATTTAAACAAACCACTATTCAAATTAAAGAAAAACAGGAAAGCTAGAGTCTGCTAGCTTTCCTGACCTAATAACGTCTCTCTCTGCTTCCCTTTCACCATTTCTGGCTCCACATAAAGCTTTCTTGTAGGAATGGCAATCTCGAGTTTTTCTCTTTCAATAATAGCTAGAATAGCAAGGTTAATTTCTTGCTTTACTTTCAAGTGTTCTCCCCAATCTGTAGTATTTGTGAAGAAATAAAGGAAGATTTCCCATCCGTTTTCGCCGTATGCGTCCACGTTTACTAGAATCGTTTCCTTGTTTATAGCATCATGATGCCTTAGGAGAACTTGGATTTCCTTTACTATCCCTTCCAATTGTTCTCTTTTGGCTCCATACATTAAGGACAATTTAAATGTGATTTGGCGCTTCCCCATTTTGCTCCAATTTGTTATTGCCTCATTTGAAAGGGTGGCATTGGGTACCGTGACAAGCGCTTGGGCAAAGGTTCGTACTTTCGTACTCCGAAAGCTTATATCTTCAATTGTTCCTTCAACGCTTGGTGTTTTAATCCAATCTCCAATGGTAAATGGCTTTTCTGTAATAATAATAATTCCACCGAATAAGTTTGCTAATGCATCCTTCGCTGCTAAAGCAAAGGCAAGCCCTCCGATACCGAGACCGGCAACAAAGCCGTTAATATCATACTCAAATTCCTGAGCAATAACGCTAATACCGATGGCTACGATAATGAGCCGCAGCGCTTTTGAAAAAAACGGGATTAAGATATGATCAATTTTTACATTGTACTTATGATTAATCTTGGAAAATAACAAAGAGGATGATGAAGAAAGGTTATACAACCCCCACCCCACCGCAAAAATTACCGATGAACGAACTAAATGGTTAAATAGTGCATTGCTCTCATTAAAATAAGGAAATACATCTACTGCGAAGTAAATGCCAACCACGGCTATTAATAATTGTAAAGGCTTCTCAAAAGAGGTACGCAGTTGTTCAAAAAAGCCATTCCATGTATTCCTGCTTATTTTCAGCAACAAACGAAAAATTGTTGCTGTGAATCGAATTCTTAGTAATAAAAACACTGCAAGGATAACAATAGACAATGCAATATTTAATTGGTTTTCATATTGTTGAACAAAATTCCAAAACATTTATAGCTACCCCCGATAGTTTTTCTATTACTATGTATATAGCCTGTCCTGGAAGAATAGTCATAAAAAGACAAATTTATTTAAGAAAAGCTCCTAGCCTTTGTATATGTATACGCCCACACCCTATTTAAATTATTCTTATTAATCAAACTATTCATTGCCTGTAAGCTAAAGAGTACGTTATACTGAGAATGAAATTGAAAGCGAATTACTAATGTGAGGAGCATTCATATGGGAATTAGAGAATTAGTAAAAAACCTTATTTTATAAAATTATAAAATAAGGAGTGAATTAATTGGTTGTGAATTTAGACGAAAATGTAATTGAAGTATCCCAACTTGGTGTTCAATATGATAATACAGTTTGGGGAATTAAAGATATTGATGTGACATTTAAAAAAGGGGAATTAATAGCGCTTGTCGGTGCAAACGGTGCTGGTAAGTCTACCTTTTTGAACGCTATATGTGGACTAATAATGCCTACAAAAGGTGACGTCTTTTTCAACAAAAATCTCATAAATCGTAACACCCCTTTCCACAACATTGGTTGGAGTAAGCAGACACATGCAATAGATTGGTATCTAAACGTATTTGACAATGTAATCGTTAGCGCAAGATTGGCAGGCAAAAATAGGAAAGCCTCAAAAATAGATACACTTGCAGCGCTTGATTTAGTTGGTTTATTAGAATATAAAGATCGAGATGTGGATGCATTATCGGGCGGTCAGCAACAAAGAGTTCAAATTGCTAGAGCCCTCGTCCACCATCCAGACATTATGATATTGGATGAACCTACTACCGGACTTGATGCGGAATCATCAGAGAAATTACTGTCCCATTTAAAAGAGAAAGCAAATAAAGGTGGCCTAGTAATTGTATCTTCACACGATCTAAATCTATTGGACAGTTATTGTGATAGCGTGTTGCTTTTAAAACAAGGAAGTATTGTAGCTTATGAGCCTAAAACGAAATTCATCTCTCGTTATCGTGATAAAGAAATACTCACGATTGAGTATGAGGGAGAGCTAGATAAAAGGAAGTTAGTAGAAATTGAAGGTGTCGTTACGATTAACGATTTAAAGCCTTTAGTTTTAGAAATTAAAAGGAATACACCAATTGGCCAGATAATAAATAAACTGGATTCACTTGTATTCGTAATGGACATAAATCGGACTTCCCCTGGACTTCGAGAAGCATATCTAGAAGTTGCAAGAGCAAAGGAGGAAGGATGATGTTGAGAAGCGATGCAAATTTTGTAAATACTAGAACGTTTCGCAAAGGGACCCGCTTTCACTGGGAAAAAACCTTTATTCTGGCAGAGAATGAACTTAAGGCAGTATGGCATCATAAACCATTACTCGTGAATGCTTTTCTAAATCCTATTTTATACCTCGTATTCTTCATGGCTGGATTAAGAGGAATGACTGGTGGAATACTTGTCAATGGTATAGAAGTAGATTTCTTACCTTTTACACTACCCGGGATTCTTATGATGTTAGTTATCAGCTTAATGGGCCACACCGTATACAGAAGTACCATTGATAAGCGGTGGGGACTACTTGGGTACAAATTTATGAATGGCATATCGCCACTTAGTTATGTAACCGGATTGATGGTTTACCCATTTTTTGTGTTTTTAGTTCAAGGAGTGCTGCTTGCCGTGCTTTCTTTGTTCTACGGAATAACCTATTCCATTATGAATTTAATACTTGCCATATCCCTTGGAATAGTAGGGATTATATTTTGGTGTTCTCTAGGTATTATCATAACGACAAGAATAAATGATTATCATCAAAGGGACATTGTCCTTGGCTTAATGACATTGCCAATTTTGTTTACAGCTCCGACGTTTTACGCGATAGAAAGCGCACCTGTGTATATTCAATTCATATCTTGGTTTAACCCAATAACGTACCAGGTTACGGCAATTCGCAGCTTTTTCTTAGGGCAGCCAGATATATTGATGATCATTATTGCAACCGCTATTTCTATTATCCTATTACTTTTGGCGGTTCTATTAATAGCAAAAGCTGAACTAGTTAGTAACGAACATTAGCGGTTTAACTTAATATGAAGAACAAATTAAAAGCATTCCTATTTTTCCTTAGGGATGCTTTTTATTTTTTTGGGAAGGCTAATAAGGAATGAAATATTTTAAAAAGGATGGTTGATATTGTGAGTGAAAAAGAGTCACGTACTGGACAAACGAACATAGAAAACGAAGACACATTAACCACCAGACAGGGTCATCCCGTCACGAATAACCAAAACATACGCACAGTAGGGAATCGCGGTCCAGCTACGTTAGAAAACTATGACTTCATCGAGAAAATAAGTCACTTTGACAGAGAAAAAGTACCAGAACGGATTGTACATGCTCGTGGAGCAGGAGCACACGGCTATTTCGAAACCTATGGAACAGCTGGAGACGACCCTGTTTCAAAATACACCCGTGCAAAGGTATTTCAGGATAAAGGTAAACAAACACCAGTATTTGTACGTTTTTCTACCGTTGTACATGGTAATCACTCGCCTGAAACCGTCCGTGATCCACGTGGATTTGCAGTTAAATTCTACACCGAAGATGGCAATTGGGATCTTGTAGGAAACAATCTAAAAATCTTTTTTATCCGCGATGCTATGAAATTCCCGGACATGATTCACGCTTTTCGTCCAGATCCCGTAACCAACATTCAAGATAGCCAGCGTTTTTTCGATTTTTGTTCCAACTCTCCTGAATCCTTTCACATGGTTACGTTTGTTTACTCTCCTTGGGGGATCCCAGCAAACTACCGGATGATGCAAGGTTCTGGCGTCAATACGTACAGGTGGGTTAACCAGGAAGGTGAAGCTGTGCTGGTTAAGTATCATTGGGAGCCGAAACAGGGGATTAAAAATCTAACTATGAAAGAAGCAGCTGAAATTCAGGCAACGAATTTTAATCATGCAACCCAGGATTTGTATGATGCTATTGAAAAAGGCGACTATCCGGAATGGGAGCTTTTTGTACAGGTTATGAGCGATGAAGAGCATCCTGAGCTTGATTTTGACCCACTTGACGATACGAAGCTTTGGCCTGAAGACCAATTCCCATGGCTTCCAGTTGGAAAGATGGTCTTAAATAAAAACCCCGAAAACTACTTTACCGAGGTGGAACAAGCTTCATTTGGAACTGGTGTCTTAGTGGACGGGCTTGACTTTTCCAATGATAAAATGCTGCAAGGGCGTACCTTCTCCTACTCGGATACACAGCGGTACCGCGTCGGAGCTAACTACCTCCAGCTACCAATTAACGCAGCTAAAAAACGCGTGGCCACAAATCAAGAAGGTGGTCAGCTACGTTACGAAAACGATAAGGCACCGGGACAGAATCCACATGTTAACTACGAGCCTTCTACACTTGGCGGACTACAGGAAGCAGAACAAACTGGAAAAGAACATACCCCTAAAGTCCAAGGACAATTAGTCAGGGAGTCTATTGAACGTAACGATAATACGAAACAAGCCGGAGAGACTTACCGCCAATTTAAAGATTGGGAGAAAGATGAATTAATTGGCAATATGGTTGGTGATCTAGCTGAATGTGACCAGCGTATCCAAGATAAAATGGTCGCCCTTGCTGAAGAGGCCGATGAAGAATATGGCCGTCGTCTTCGCGAAGGTCTTGCGAATGCAAAGAAAGACGGATCTAGCATGAACCCATTAGGTAATAAGGACAGTGAAAAAGCACCTGAACAAGCAATTAAAAAGGGACATGAAGCAGATCCTTATTAAAAAGTTTGAGTAATAAGTTTTCCTTTGAATAGACAAAGAGCCAATCACACTATTGGCTCTTGTTTTTATGCTTCCATACCCTACTCTTCCACATAATCAAGTGGGCTTTCCTTAAATAACCTAAGATGGTATGCGTGTATAGCAGTCTTTCCAAGCTGGTCCAATAAGTTGTAATTGGCATAGGCCCCGACAATAGCCCCAAACCCAGGGACAAGTTGCAGTAACTTTACTAAATCAATATAATCTCGATACTCTTGCTGAAATGCCCGCCAGTCCATCTCTGTTATCTCATGCTTTTTTTCATTCCAATTATCAAGCGTGTGGAATGTCTCCCTCTTTTTTCTATCATCTGAGAAAGCAAGCTGGAACACATGCAGAATAAACAATCGTTCAGAATAATCCTTTGTATCAAAGCCATAGATAGCAGCAACTTCAAATAGATATTTTATTTTTATAGACAGTAACAAAGGAAAGTCTGCTATACCTAAAAAGATACCACCCGCTCCTGTCCCCGCACCTTCTACTGTTGCAGTCCTTCTATATATAGTGAGCTTTTCTTTAACAAGCTCATCTTTTTCCTGAAGACTTGCATAGGCAAGCTCTGGTTTTTTTGTGGTTAAATCGGAACCGAATAAGGTCATTTTCACCATTTGCTGGATCCCGTCGGTCATAACTTGGTGTACCTTTTCAGGGATGATACCGTTAATTTTTGTTTGGGCTTTTTTAGAGAACTTTTTAAACAAGCTTGTTTTAGAGAATAGCTCCCATTTCCATTCCATCAAATCCTCATACGCCTTTCTTTCATAGTGATTCAACACGACACCTCCCTTTCTATCAAACCAGCGATATATTGGATATTTTATTCGTAAGCTTTTTCATGTATACTAATAGTATACGATAATAAAAAAGGTGGGTGAACCAATATGCCGATTCCAGCTAATCATGCCAAACCTGTCCGTCAGACTGCTAAAGAGAATGCCTTCACGCAAATTCAACAATGGATTATTGATGGAACCTTACAGCCCGGTGAAAAGTTGAATGATACCGAACTTGCCAAAGCGCTTGGTGTGAGTAGAACTCCAATTAGAGAATCACTACAAATGTTAGAGATGCGGGGATTTGTAAAAATGTACCCAGGGAAGGCGACACAAGTAACAGAGGTTGAAAAGGATGCTATTCTTGACCTGTTACCACCACTTGCCGCATTACAGGCATTATCCGCAGAACTAGCTATCTCCCATATTACCGAAGACGTCTTAGAACTGCTGGAGCGTACAAACGAGCGATTTGCCAATGCCATTCGATCTGAGAACTACTATGCTTCTCTTAAAATAGATGAGGACTTTCACCAAATTATTGTTAATACAGCAAATAATTCTTATATACATTCTATTATTTCCTCCCTACAAGCGCATGTTAGAAGGCAATTCTTTCATAACTCCATTATCTTAACTGAGAAATCTGTTGAGGAACATCACGCCATTATCCAATTAATGAGAGAAGGTAATAGCGACGCTATCGCTCCTATCATGAAAGAAAATTGGCTTCGGGCGATTGATGAATTTCAAGCACTGCATGACAAGGAATAGAAAAACGCCAGACGATTTTCAGCTATCGTCCGGCGTTTTTTCATTTTTAAAGATAGATATGATAAAACAAAACTAGCAGTAACCTTTATTTCACTGACGTTTTTGCCGTAACATGGAACCCGCGTAAAGCTACACTTGCAATAAGTACAATCACCAAGGCAGGTAGCAACCAGCCCAGCCCTTGATTGTATAATGGCAATACCTTTTCATAGAAGGATAGAATTGGCGTTAGCCAGTCAAAATACTCTATACCCAACGAATTACATAATGACTTCAGGCCATCTGTAACACTAATTAGAAACGTTACAGCAATGGTAATAGCATAAACGACTCTCTTGTGTTGGAAAAAACCTGATAAGAATGCTAAAAGCATTAAAACGATTGCTAGTGGATAAAGAAGCATTAGAACAGGAACAGAATAGGTAATAATATTAGCGAGCCCGAAATTAGCTATAATAAACGTAATCCCTGTAAAGAAAATCGCAAAAGCCTTGTATCCTACTTTCGGGAAAAGGGTTTGAAAATATTCTGCGCATGCTGTGGTTAACCCGATACTGGTTGTTAAACAGGCAAGCGTAAGGATGACAGCTAACAAAATCGTCCCTGTTTGCCCGAAATAATACGCAGCACCACCACTCAACACAGGGCCTCCAGTAGTGAAGACACCAAGTTCCTGTATACTCACAGCACCTAAATAGGCAATCCCAACATAGATCACACCCAGAAGTGTAATAGCCACCAAGCCTGATCTAGCCGTAGCAGCAAGGACCCCTTTGGTTGATGTGACACCTAATGACCGAATGGTTTTAATAACAATAATGCCAAAAACTAAAGAAGCTAGAGCGTCCATCGTGTTATATCCCTCAAGAAAGCCCTGAACAAAAGCGTTCCCTTGGAAGTCTCCTAATGGTTCTTGAATTTCGCCCATTGGCTTTGCAATTACCATGACAAGCAATATTAAAAGTAGTACGACAATACTCGGAGCCAGTAGCTTACCAATATAGTCTATAAGCTTCCCTGGCTTTAACGAGAAAAACAGGGTTGCCAAGAAAAATAGTAGCGTAAATATTAGTAAACCTGTTTGTTGTGACCCTTCACTTATAAAAGAAGAGAATCCTACGTCATATGCCACCGTTGCCGTTCTTGGGGCTGCAAAGAAGGGACCAATGGTTAAATAAAGCATAACAGTAAAGGTAATGCCAAAAGCAGGATGAATTCGGCTAGCTAATTCCTGCAAGTTTTTACTGCCAGAATAGCTCATTGCCAATATACCGAGTAATGGCAATCCCACCCCTGTTAGCAAAAACCCAAGAACCGCTGGCCAAAAATTAGTACCAGCATTCTGACCTAGTTGCGCAGGGAAAATTAAATTACCTGCACCAAAAAAAAGTGCGAAAAGCATAAAACCTACAACCGCATACGATGAAAATGATAGCTTGTCCTTCATATATAATCCCCCTGTGTTTATTCTACGTTGTATTTTATATTTTAATATGCAATATATCAGTATAGTTCATACTACTAGGATTAGTTGCAAAATGCAATATATTACTGGACTTTTTTTACTGCTATGTTTACATTTTTATTCTAAGGGAATATATAAACTTTGATAGTTTCGTAAATTATAGTTGAAAGGAAGGATTTACGATGAATGAATTTCAAGCATTAGTACTAACAAAAGAAAACGATGAAGCAACATTATCTGTCAAAAAACTAGGGCTTCAAGATCTACCTAAGGGAGACGTATTAATTAAGGTTGCGTACTCCAGCGTTAACTATAAAGACGCCATGGTTGGCGTGCATCATCAGATGGTTAAATCTTTTCCTCACATCCCAGGAATTGATCTTGCGGGGACAGTCATTGAGTCTAGTGATGATTCCTACAAAGCTGGGGATAAAGTAATTGTCACAAGCTACGAGCTTGGTACGGGGCATCATGGTGGCTTCAGTGAGGTAGCACGAGTACCGAAGGAATGGGTCGTGCCCTTACCAGACGGTCTAACCCTTAGAGAGGCTATGATCCTTGGAACAGCAGGCCTGACTGCCGCCCTCTCTGTGCAACGTTTGGAAGACAATGGACTTACTCCATCTCAAGGTCCCGTGTTAGTAGCAGGAGCGACAGGTGGTGTAGGAAGCCTAGCTGTTGATATGCTCGCAAAAAAAGGGTATGACGTAACCGCTAGTACAGGTTCCTCTAGTGAGAAAAATTATCTAGAGACGCTTGGCGCGAAAGAGATTATTTCTAGAGAAGAAGTTACTGATCAGGATAATACACCAACAAGAGAAAAACGTTGGGCTGCAGCAGTAGATCCTGTCGGTGGGTCAACCTTGCAATATATTCTCAGCACCCTGAAAAATAGCGGATCTGTCGCTACTTCAGGGTTAGTTGGTGGCATTGAGGTAAAAACAACCGTACTACCTTTCATCGGCAGAGGTGTAAACTGGCTTGGGATCGATTCCGTACAATGCCCAATGGAACTTCGTAGAAAAGTGTGGGAACGATTAGCGGATGACCTTAAGCCTTCAAACCTAAACGAAGAGGTTGTGAATGAAGTTTCCTTAGAAGAAGTAGAAGGCACACTCCAAGAAATCCTTGAAGGTCGCGTACGAGGACGTACTATTGTAAAGCTTAATGGATCAGAATAAAGTAATTCAGCATGATTAGAGCCGAGCGACTTAGATTCGCTCGGCTTTTTATACGCTACTTTTATCCTGGTGCAACTAACAATCAGTGGGGGAAGAACGAACCCCCCACTGATTGCAGTTTCACTTTATTAAGAATGAAGTAAGCCAGGGCTCCCCATATGGGAGCTCTGGCTTTACCTTTCTACCGATTCTCTTCTTTTTCCTGTAATTTACGATAAATCGTTGCTATGATTGGCCCTGAAATATTGTGCCATACACTAAAGATTGCACTTGGCACTGCAGATAATGGATTAAAATGCGCGGCAGCAAGAGTTGCACCAAGCCCTGAGTTTTGCATTCCCACTTCAATTGACACCGCTTTTTGTTGCTTAGGACCCATCTTCATGACTTTTCCAAGCCCTAAGCCAACTACATAACCCAATGTATTATGCAGCACAACAATTAGAAAAATTAGTAGTCCAGTTTTTGCAATTTGTTCTACGTTCACACTTACAACTGCCGTAACAATTGCTACAATACCTATAACTGATACTAGGGGGATGGCCTTTACCCCTGCTTCGACTTTATCTTTTAACAATGCTTTAACGAGTAAGCCTAGTAAAATGGGTACCAAAACAATTTGTACAATGGAAACAAATAAAGCCCCTGCAGATACTTCTAACCATTGACTAGCCAAAAGATAAATTAGAGCAGGTGTTAAAATAGGTGCCAGAACAGTAGATACAGCAGTAATTGAAACAGACAATGCTGTATCCCCTTTAGATAAAAATGTCATAACGTTAGAAGAAGTACCACCAGGACAGCATCCAACTAAGATAACACCTACTGCTATCTCTTTGGAAACAGGCAGAATCGTCACAAGTGCGAAGGCAAGTAATGGCATGATTAAAAATTGGCCAGCTACACCAATCGCAACATCTTTCGGGCGTTTAAATGCTTCTTTGAAATCTTTAGCTGACAGTGTAAGCCCCATACCAAACATTATGATACCGAGTAAAGGTGTGATATAGGCCGCCAGCCAAGTAAATCCTGAAGGTAGTAAAAAGGATAAAACCGCAAATAATACCACCCAAATAGCAAATGTATTTCCGACAAAACTGCTAATTCTTTCTAAAACTTTCAAGCTAATCCCCCTCTTAGATGCATAATTAGAGATTATATTATATTTTTAGAAAATTTTAAATAGGTTAAACCTATCATTTGCTCCATCTACTAAGTTTATAACTAAAGCAGTGGAGGTAGGTTATAAGATAATTTAAAACGCCCATTTAATAACAAATGGGCGTTTTCCTAATTTATGATAATTGTTGCTCTGCAAATTCCCGGTACAATTTATGAGTGGAGATTAATTCTTGATGTGTTCCACTTCCAGTCATGTTGCCATCCTCGATAAAGATAATCTTATCTGCGTCTACAATAGTAGATAAGCGATGTGCTATCACAAATGTCGTTCGCCCTTCCATTAAACGACTTAATGCCTGTTGCACAATGCTTTCAGATTGACTGTCAAGACTAGCTGTCGCCTCATCCATCATCAGGATTTTCGGATCACGTAAGAAGGCTCGTGCAATATTAATCCGTTGCTTCTGCCCGCCTGAGAGCTTTATACCACGCTCGCCAACCTTTGTATCAAGTCCTTCAGAAAAACCCTTAATAAACTGGTCTGCATAGGACATTTTTGCAACTTTCCATAATTTCTCGTCTGGAACGCCCTGTGGGTTTTCCAGCCCGTACGTCAAATTTTCTCGAATTGTACCTGCCATCATAGCACTTTCTTGCGAGACATAACCTATTTGACTACGCCATGTATGTAAGGATAAATGCTGAATTGGTGTTTCCCCAATTTTAATTTCACCCTCACTAGGTTCATAAAACCGTTCCAGTAACCCAAACAATGTCGTTTTACCGCCACCACTCGGACCAGCAAAGGCAATCATTTCACCTGGCTGTGCAATAAAGCTGATAGATTCTAAAACTGGTTCTTCCTCATTATAGGAGAAGGAGACATTTTCAACCGATAGCGGCTGATTTGCGACTTGTGCTTGTTCCCCTTCCTGACCTTTTTCTTCAGAAAGCTCCAAAATATGTTGTATACGCTCTGTGGCTCCCTTTGCTTTTTGTAACTGAGTAAAAAACATAGCAAACGAGGTGATCGGCATCACAATTTGAAATAGATAAAGAAGAAACGCGACCAAGGAACCGGTTGACATCGTTCCATCTGCCACACGAATCCCACCATATCCAATAATAACTACTACTACAACCATAATGATGAGATACATTAATGGTCCAATTAGAGCAAAGATTTTGGACTCCTTTAGTCCGAAGGCAAACAGTTTACTAATCCCAGCATACCCTTTTTTCTCCTCAAACCCTTCTGCTGTAGAGGATTTCATTAATCGAACTTCACTAAGGGTCTGCTGAATATCGCCTGTGAATGTAGCTGTTTCATCCTGTAATGCTCGCGATATTTTGGCCATCTTTCTGCCAAGCGGAATCATAATGCCTATCGTCACGGGAACGGATATAAGCATAATCAAAGTCATTTTCCAATCCATGATCAGCAGAATGATAACCGCACCAATAATAGAAATGATACCTGTAATGAATTGAGGAAAGTGCGTTGAAATTAACTCTTTCACAATACCTGTATCATTTACCACTCGACTGACTGTTTCACCACTTTTGGTCTTATCAAAATAGCTAACAGGCATCCGGATTAGCTTGCGCCACATTCTTTCCCGCAAACTGGCTACGATGCGCTGCCCAACCATTGCCAACAAATACGTAGACACCCCGTCTATTACCGCTTGCAGGATGAAAACCACCCCAATTGTTACAACAAGGAACCAGCTTAACGAAGCTAGTGAAAAACCATCAACCAGCTCTCTTGTCAAAATAGGGATGGATAGCCCTACTAGCGTTGTTAGAACACTACCAATTAAGCCAAACGTTAACGCCATCTTTGGCATGTTCGTTGATCGCATTAAAGAATAAAAGTCTTTTATATTACTTTTTTCACCGTCCATATACCTCACCCTGCCCATCTAGTCTTACTGCTTCAATTATAGATCAGGCATACGGCCAATAGCTAGTATCACACGAATTCTCCCTAATTCCTCTTACGCCTGAATATCACGTTTGTTATACCCTATAAACCCTGTAATGACAAAAAGTATTACAAGTAAAAATAGAATGGAAACTGGCAGATAACGCATTTCTTCGATTAACAGTTCAGGTATATGGCCATACGGTGATATTCCGCTAAGCCACTTGGGAAATTCTAATAGATTTCCTAGATAAACGACGATAAAAGAATACATGAGATAAATCCAACCAACAATGCTTGCTCGTGGAAAAATGCCTATCACCAATATAACCAACCCTATCACAAGCCATACAGCTGGCAGATAAACAAGCGCCGCACTATAAACATTCCATAAATCCAGGCCATTTTCCATCGACATATTTCCTGCAGTCCATAGCCCAATTGCTGTTAGCGAAACCATGATCAAACTAGTAATAATAGATAGAAGAAAGGCGCTACCAAGTAATCTATTACGGGAAACCTTCTTACTTAACAGATGGTCTATACGCCCTTTTTTCTCTTCCGCAATGAGTTTGTTAACAGACATCAGTGCCGGAATCGAACTAATCATCGCTAGAATGGACATGATCATGGTTAAAAACTGCTCTGTTAAGGAATGCCCGTTTTCTGGATTAAGCAATTGCTGGAACATATCGTTTTCAACAAAAAAGGAATCCAAGTCTCCCAGTACAGACCCATACGAAGCTCCTAACAGAAACATTCCTATTGCCCAGGAGATAAGCCCAGTTCGTTGCAGGCGTAAACTTAAACCAAATGGGCTTAATAAGGAAGCTGAGGCTGTTCTTTTACCTGGCCTTGTTGGAAGCAGACCTGCCCCAAGATCTCGTCTACTGTACAAGACGCAAGCAGTGATCATTATCAACAGCGAAACAATGAATGTGATAATAATTGGCCACCATTTATTCGTAACCAAAACCTCTGAACTCAAAATCCAACCCAATGGAGAAGCCATAGACATAGCCTCATTGCCGATATCCCCTATCGCTCGTAATAAATAGGAAACGCCTAATACCGTAAAGGAAAATCCAATTGTGCCTCTTGCGTTCTCGGAAAGCTGTGCAAAAATAGCAGTAATAGTAGCAAAGAAAAAACCTGTCACGCCTATTGCTGTTCCGTATAGTAGTGATCCTTCCAAGTTAATACTCTCTATACCGAGTGAAAAAAGCCCTAGGCCAGTAAGAATTCCAATGAAGAGATTAGTAAAACCGGCAAGGGTGAGCGTTGCATATAAATTTGCTAAACGACCGGTAGGCAACGAACGAATAAGTTCAATTCTACCTTCCTCCTCGTCTGCTCTCGTGTGTCTTGCCACGAGGAGAATATTCATTATCGTCATCGCAATAGCGGTGAAAAGAAGCATTTGGTGGGCCATCATCGCCCCAATGGTGTAGTTATCCAACCCATAACCTTTTCCAAGCATTGCTGTCATTGCTGGATTCACCATGGTTTCAGCCATGATTTGTCTACTTTCACTAGTAGAATACAAGTTTGATAATGCCATCGCAGTCATACAAGTTATCAGAACGAGCGCGAGAACAAACACCGGGATTCGCACCCGATCTCTTTTCACCAAAAAGCGAAGAAGTATAGCCGTCCCTTTCCTTGTACTACGCATTATGATTGCCTCCCTCAGTATCTACCCGGCTTCCTTCATAATGTCTCATGAACAAGTCTTCTAGGTTAGGGGGGGCACTCTCCAACTTCAAAATGCCAAACGAGCTGATATACCTTATCATTTCATCGAGTTTTTCTGAATCGACTTGAAATGAAAGAACTCCCTCCTTCTCTTCTACATCATGCACTCCCGCCATCTGTCCTAATCCGCTCATCGGCTGCTTTGTCTGGACGATAAGGTTTGTTCTTGTTAAGTGACGCAATTCGGCCATCGAGCCAGTCTCTATTATTTTGCCCTGACGAATGATCCCAACACGGTCGCATAACCTTTCAACTTCAGAGAGGATATGGCTTGATAATAAAACACTCTTTCCTGCATCTTTCGCTTCTAGGACGCACTCCTGAAAAACACGTTCCATTAATGGATCAAGTCCAGAGGTTGGTTCATCCAGAATATACAGGTCTGCCTTAGAAGCAAAAGCCGCTACAAGTGCCACCTTTTGTCTGTTTCCTTTCGAATACGTTCTACACTTTTTCGTCGGATCTAGTTCAAAACGCTCTATCAGTTTTTCCCTTCTCCCTTTATCAACTTTCCCCCGAAGCTTTGTAAAAAGGTCAATGACTTCTCCACCTGTTAAATTTGCCCATAGATTCACATCACCAGGAACATATGCTATACGTTCATGGATGGCCACTGCATCCTTCCAAGCATCCTTGCCGAAAATCTTTACAGACCCTTCTGATGCCTTCAAGATACCTAGCAGGATTCGGATGGTGGTAGACTTCCCTGCCCCATTCGGTCCAATAAATCCAAAAACTTCCCCTTCATTCACTTGCATATCAATGCCATCCAGCGCTGTAAACTTTCCAAAATACTTCGTTACATTATTCGCTTTGAGAATGGTCATGGTCCCTTGGCCTCCCTTTCCCTCACTAAATTATGAAATATTGTTACTTATATAGTTCATAATATATAAAGAACATCCGCTTTGCAATAACTCATGAAATATATTTATTGTTTTATTACATATTTTTTTATACACTTTAGAAAGAGGTGAAACAAATGGACGGATTTGAACGACGCCGCGAACGCAAAAGGCAAAGCATCCTGGAGGCTGCCCTAAGCTTATTTTTAGAGTTTGGCGTGCAAAAGGTAAGCATGAACGAAATTGCCACAAAAGCTAGTGTCTCTCAGGTGACAATATATAACTATTTTAAAAACAAAGATAGATTAGTTGAAGAGGTCATCCGCTACTATGTGGACAAGGCGTGGCAGGAGGCAGATATTATTCTGACAAGTGACCTCCCCTTCCCAGAAAAGATTAAACGATTAATCTTTAATAAAAAAAGGTCAGCCAATAACATCCATGAAAATTTTTATCAGCATTTCATGAAAGCATATACAACAGGGGATGGCTATATGGCAAAACTGATGAACAAAGAAGCTATTCCGAAGATGATGAATTTATTTAATGAAGGGAAAGCTCAAGGTTATGTTGACCCTGCTATCTCTAATGAAGCCATTTTCTTCTATATCCAAATGATGAACGAATACATGCAAAAAAAAGATGTCTATACAAAAATCTTACCTCTGACAGAAGATATCATGCACATATTGTTTTACGGCATAGTTGGGAACAAAGAGACTAGAACATAACAAAAAGTTTTAGTCAAAAGACGGATGATACTAGAATAAGCGTAAGAAATATACGGAGACTCCCATGGGAGGAAGGCCTAGGTGAGACCCCGGAATGCGGAGCATCCGGAGGCTCACCAGCCGCCCATGGAAAGCGAAGTATATTTCTGAAGCTGTTTTTCAAACACCATTCTTTCGGATTTATCTTTTACGTAAATAATCTTTTCCCGCCATCCTTTGTTTGGGTATTTGATTGATACCCTCGCGTATACGGGCGCCCTTCCTTTCACATACAATAACAAATACACGAGAACAGAAAATTGATACAACCGCTTAATTTCATTATACTTATTGAAAGTGAAGGGAGATTTAACAATGGAAGAAATGAAACATGATCATCATGCTTATTCAATACTGAAAGACAAAATACAGCTTATCAAACAAAAGGATAAGGCAATCTACTTAGTAGGGCCCATTCAGCTGCCCGTTAATTTATATGGCGAAACGACAGTATTTCAATGGTATTGCTGGCTGAGCCAAGAAGAAGTAACAGAAGACTATGAGCATATCATTGAAAAGCTTGCATCCTCTAATCTAGCCGAATACCAGCAATCAAGTGTGTTGGTTTATGGAGACTTTGCCAATGCAGATGAAGCACTTATCCGGATGCACTCTATCTGCCACACAGGAGATATCTTTGGTAGCAAGCGCTGTGATTGTGGATTTCAATTAAAAGAATCTATGAGGCGTATCAAAGAAAACGGAGCAGGAGCGCTCTTTTACTTGGCCAATCACGAAGGCCGGGGTATAGGATTGTTCAGCAAAGCCATGGCATATCTTCTTCAGGAAAGTGGCTATGATACCGTGGAAGCAAATGAACAGCTCGGATTTGAAAATGACACAAGGGATTATGATGATGCCATCCACGTATTAAAACAACTACGAAGCAAAGCAGTTACGCTCATTACAAACAATCCGAAAAAAATGGAAGCATTAGAAAAGGCTGGTCTTCCGCTTTCAGGTAGAACACCTCTTTGGGGAGATGTATCGGAATACAACAAAAAATATTTAGAGACCAAGGTAACTAAATCCGGACACTTAGAAGAAGGAACGTGTTTGAATGACTGATCATAGCTATTACATGGAGCTTGCTTTAAACCAAGCTAAAGCAATGAAGGGACAAACAGACCCTAATCCACTGGTAGGCTGTGTCATCGTTAATGGAAGTCGTATCGTAGGAATTGGCAGCCATTTAAAAGCAGGGGAAGCGCATGCAGAAGTTCATGCACTACGTATGGCTGGTGAGCATGCGAAAGGTGCGACAATGTACGTCACCCTTGAACCTTGCTCTCACCACGGCAGAACAGGACCATGTGCAGAAGCTGTTGTTAGGGCAGGCGTTGCAAGAGTGGTGGTTGCCACCCTTGATCCAAATCCAGTAGTTTCAGGGAATGGAGTTGCCATTCTAAAAAAGGCTGGCATTGAAGTGATCACGGGAATTTGCGAACAAGAATCTGTTAAAATGAATGAAGTTTTTAACAAATATATTGTTACGCAACGGCCATTTGTTAGCTTAAAGGTTGGATCCTCCCTTGACGGAAAGGTCGCCACCCACACCAATAGCAGTAAATGGATCACATCAGAGGAAGCTCGCACAGATGTCCATCGATTGCGACATGAAAATATGGCCATTCTTACTGGAATTAACACTGTACTAGAGGATAACCCTGCCCTAACCGCACGAATCCCAAATGGAAAAAATCCAATTAGAATTGTACTGGATTCCACCCTAAAAATCCCGCTAGACTGTCAGCTAGTAAAAGACAATAGAGCGGAAACCTGGGTTTTTACGACAAGCCGTTATAATGAGGAAAAAAAAGAGTCACTAGAGGAAAGCGGCGTTCACGTTATTATGCTAGAAGGGGATTATATTCATCCCGGAGAAGTGTTGGACTATATGGGGAAGAAGAATATTTCTTCACTGTTAGTTGAAGCAGGAGCTACTATAAATGCAAGCTTTATAGAGCATCAGCTTGTCGATAAGCTGGTCGTGTACATGGCACCAAAACTCGTTGGTGGCCAGCAAGCCCCGTCCTTCCTTGGAGGAACGGGCGCGGAAGAGATGCAGGATGCCATCGAGCTAAACAACCTCCAGGTGGAGACAATTGGGAGCGACCTGAAAATAACTGGCTACCCAGTTATTCATGGCGAAAAGAACTGAGGGATATGGATGAAATTTGGTTTTGATATTGATGACACCTTAATTAACTTACGAGCACATGCCTTTCATATATATAATAAAAAGCTCGGAAAGCAGATACCCACCGAAACATTTCATGCCCTCAAGCGTGTGGAGATCCACGAGCCTTTTGGCTTAAATGACAAAGAAGGTAAAGCAATGTGGGAGCAATCTTTAGAGTCAATTTATTATACAGATTGCCCCGCCTTCTCGGGTGCTGTTGAGGTTCTAAACGAATTAAAAGGAAAAGGGCATACGATCTACTACATTACAGCACGACCTATGGTCCATGGTGAACGGACGAAAGTCTGGATGAAAGAGAAAGGTTTCCCTATAGAGGACGATGCTTTCTTCTACGGTATGAATGACCATGAAAAAATAAACATTATTCAAAACCTGGAGCTCGATTACTATGTGGATGATAAACCTGCTGTTTTAAACACATTACAGGAAGAACCAACAACCTTAGTAATTAAAGACCAATCCTATAACCGAGAATTTACCCAAGCAATCCGGTTGTACGAGTGGACAGAATTTATTTCATTAATTGAAAGCAGGCATCCTTAATGAATGCCTGCTTTCAATTTCTCTTATAGAAATTAATCTTTCGCTTAAGCGCGATAAGCATATATATATACAGGACTACGACAGCACCAGTAAGTGACATGGTAAAGATTTGCAAACCGCCCCACTTCCAAGTAAGCAATCCACCTAGTTGGGATAATAACAAAATGGCGAAAAGAATCATGTAAAACCGTAACATACCTTTATACGACTCCACAACCGACTCATAGTCAGAGTAAATTTTAGGAACCGATTCATTTGAAGCATCCGTACGGAAATAATGGAACAGTCCAATTGACTGATCTACATAATTCCATCCAGCATCCTCATAAAGTTGAATATAATCATCTGTTGCAATTCTCTGAAAATCTATTTGGTAAACAAACGCTTTGTTTTTATCTTCTTCAAACGTATAAAAGCCTAGTTTGTATTTTTTCATATGCAGCCCTTTTGCAGACATTGCTGTGAGCCATTGCTCTTCTTTTTCCAGTCCAGAAGCAAGGAATAGACGAAATTTCCTAATAGCCATCTTCTTCAACCTCCAACCTCTCAATTATATCTGTAGCATTGTTTACTAAAGATCTTAACCTTATATATTCTTTCTGCAAAACCTGTTTTCCCAGTTCTGTAAGGTCATAGTATTTTCTGCGTTCATCTGATTCCACGGTAACCTTCTGTATGACTTGTTGCTTTTCTAGTTTACCTAAGGCACCATATAACGTTCCCGGACCCATTTTTACTTCACTTTGACTAATTTCTTCTACATCCTGCATGATGCCATAGCCATGTCGTTTCACTCTCAATGATAAAAGTATATAGTATGTTGCCTGGGATAAGGGTAAGAAATCCTCTGGCTGCTTCATTTATTCACCTCATTACATCGCATGTCGATGTATCGTATAACGATATATTAGCATGGAATGCGTTTTCCTTCAAGCCTAATTTACGTGAGTTTTTTATAATTGCCACTAATTACGCAAGAAAAAAGCCCGGTATCCCGGACTTTTCACTAAGCCTATAACAAGTTCTTCTCAATTTCCTTCATCTCATAAAAATAACCCTTCTTACCCATGAGCTCCTCGTAAGAGCCGAATTCCACAATTTCCCCTTGGTCCATAACGAGGATGTGATCCATTATTTCCATCCCAGCCAAACGGTGACTGACAAGGATTAGGGTATCCTTTTCTGCTTGCCGCAAAATACATTCATGGATCGACTTCTCTGTAAGAGCATCCACAGAAGATGTAGGCTCATCTAGAAGCCACAACTTACCTTTTTTAAGCAAAGCTCTGGCAATAGCGAGTCGCTGCTTCTCCCCACCGGAAAGGTTAGCGCCTTTTTCAAGTACATCATCAGACAAGGAAAATCTATCTAACTTAACCTTCTGTAACGCCTCCGTTAATTGTTTATCTGTTAGATCGTCACCAGCCAACAGTAGATTTTCCTTGATGGTGCCAAAGAAAAAGTGGTTTTCTTGTAACACAACATTGGCCATACTCCAAATAGATTCCTTGTTAGATGATGCAAGCGAGAGATCATTTAGTTTAATGTCTCCCTGTACGGGTTCATACAACTTTAAAATAAGCTGAAGAATCGTTGATTTACCAGAACCACTCGGACCGACTATAGCCGTTTTACTTCCCTTTTCCAGTTCAAAACTAATATCTTTCAACGTCGGTCTCCATTCGTCTTCAAAGGTAAACGTCACGTTATCCATTCTTACAGAGGGCACCTCATCAGGAATAGAAGGAAGATTTCTTTCATTAGCAGAAGTTTTGTCATCTTTTACAACTTGAAACAACCTACGTGCTGCTCTTTGGTTATCATGATAGTAGATAGGAAAAGCTGCCATCGGGGAAGCATCTTCAAAAACAGTGATCGAAATCATTACCAGCATTGCCAGTAATACGCCTTCCAGGCTCCCGTTTGCAACTAAATAGACACCAAGCCCAAGCACAATGGCTGTAATGATATGAGAAACAAGTGTATTTAATGATTGGCTAAACAGTTTACTAATTCCTTCTACCTCTTGTTCCTTAATATACTGACCCGAGGATTGTAACAGCTGTTCCTCTCGACTCTCAAGCTGCTGGTAGACTTTCAGATCACGGAACCCATAGAGGTATTCTGTCACATCTGTCGAAAGCACTGCCCGATTTTCTCGAACATCCTGATCGATCCTTCGCTGTTTTATAGCAAAAATGGCAGGGACTACAAATCCTGTCATGACAAGACCTAAAAATAAGACAAATGCTGCATAAATTGAAAAGAATGCGGTAAAAAATATTGTGCTTAAAAAGACCAAGACAAGCACAATAGGTGGGTAGAAGACGCGCAGAAAGAAGTTTTGCAGGCTCTCAATATCGCCCACTATCCTTGCAAGTAAATCCCCACTTCGATATTTCTGAAAGATACCAGGCGCGAGTGGCTCTATCTTTTCAAATAAAGACACACGCAAATTACTTAGAATGGTAAACGTCGCACGATGAGAGAAATACCTTTCTGCATAACGGGTCAAAGCCCTTGTGAAGCCCAAAAGCTTTACAGTAGACGTCAACACAATCAAGGCATATAAAGGGGGAGCAAGCGCTGCCTTGGAAATTAAATATCCACTAGCCGCAAACAGCCCAACGCCAGCTATCCCTGCAATGAACCCCACCAGAATCGACAAGAAAATATCCCTTTTTTCAAACATCATTAATTTTGTAACGATAGCTAAGTCCTTCATTAGGCTGTGCCCCCTTGCTGTACGGAAACCATTGCTGCGTATGCTGGAAGGCTTGCAACCAGCTCTTCATGTGTCCCTTTACCAGCTAACTTCCCTTCCTCAAGGAAAAGAATCTGATCAGCATTCTTAATTGTGTGAAGTCTGTGTGCAACGGTTATGATTGTTGCGTTCTCCGAAAGTTTTCTAATCGAGTTTTGTAAAATGCGTTCTGTTTTCAGATCCAGACCCGTTGTTGGCTCATCAAACAAGATAAGGGAGGGCTGATTAAGGAAAGCTCTGGCTAATGCCAAACGTTGTTTTTCCCCACCAGAAAGCCCTCTACCTGCTTCTCCCACTCGTGTATCCAAGCCCTTCTCAAGTGATTGGACGAGATCCATAATACCCGCTTGCTCTGCAGCCGCTTGAATAGCCTCTCTAGAAGCATCATTTGTTGAGCCTATTGCTATGTTTTCCGCAAAGGTGCCTGAAAATATATAAGGATGCTGTGATATGTAGCTCAATTTACTAAACCATTCCGCTTCCTTATAGTCGCTTAATGGGCTACCATCTGCAAAAATATTACCTTCTGACAATGGTAATAGTCCTGCTAGCAAATGCAGTAATGTAGATTTTCCTGAGCCACTTCTTCCTACGATCGCAACCGAAGAGTAAGGCGGAAGACTAGCTTCAATAGCAGACAAATGAAATTGATCAACACCATAGCTAAAACTAACTTGGTTCAGTTTCAGATTCGGTGGTTGATGCACTTCTGTAAACTCTTTTTCGCCCCAGGTGATTTCATTGTCGGATTCTGTTAGCTCCTCGGCAATTTTCTTCGCAGCACCGATACTACTTTGACCATTATGAAAGGCGCTTCCTAATTCCTTAAGAGAAGTGTAGAATTCTGGCGCAAGAATTAGAATTAAAAATCCTACAAAAAACGTAATCCCGTCGAAAAGAATAAGTTGCAGGGCTATTTCTAAAGCAATAATTCCGATACTTAGCATGGAGATGAGTTCCAGCATAAAAGAAGAAGTAAAAGCAACCTTTAAAATTTCCATCGTCGCATCACGAAAACCCAAACTGCTCTTTTCAATGGTTTGTTTTTGTTTTCGAGCACGGCCAAAAAGCTTAAGTGTTGTTAAGCCTTGCAAGGTATCCAAAAAACCACCCGAAAATGATGCCAGTTTGTCCAGCTGCTCTTCTGATTTTTTCTGGGTTTGCATCCCAATGATAATCATAAAAATGGGAATAAACGGAGCAGTGATGATCATAATGAGCCCTGAATTCACGTGCTGCGTAAATACCACGATTAGAATAAGCAATGGAATGAGACTAGATTGAATCACCTGCGGAATATAGGAACTAAAATAGCTTTCCACTTCGTCGACAGCATCCATTAAAATACTTACTTTTCCACCAGACTGTCCTGTAATAGAAGCCTGAACAGGGGTCACTTTATATTGGTGTAACAAGGATTGGCGGAATTCTCCCTTGGCATGTGCACCAATTTTAACCCCTGTTCTTCCGCTTAAATAGGTAGAACCTGTTCGAAAAAGCAAAACTAATAGGAGTATGCCTAACCAGGGGAGTGCGTCTGTTAAGTTTGCATCTCCCAGAAAGGCATCCTCAATGATGATGACAAGAAGATACGCCTGGGCAATAACCATCGTACCGGCAATTAGAGCAAATAAAACCAGTAAGGCCATACGTTTTTTTTGTTGTTTAATCATTGCTTTTAACTTATCCATGTGACGTATCTCCAATCGGAGCTTATTTTTTACCTTTTACATAATCGGCATTGAACAGGAACAATCTCATTAATAGAATTAGCGAAGGTATTAGTAGTAAGAGTCCTGCGATAAAGACAATAATGAGTGCAATTGCTGTAGATTCAAAGGTAACACTGTCATAGATATTAATATATGGATACAAAATATATGGTAAATGGCTTGCGCCGTACCCAAAGAATGCGAAGAAAAACTGCAACATAACACTAATAAATGCCCATCCATAGCATTTCCCAATATAGATAAGCCACATGGCGATCATAAAGAACCCAACCGATAGGCCAAACATCCACCATAAATCAAGCATTTTATCATAATGCACTTCATTATGCTGCCCCAATGCAATAAAAGTGGTCAGAGACGCAACGATGGTAGGCGTTGCCCAAAACAGGGCATATTTTCTAACCAACTGTAATGCTTTTTGGTCATCTGCCCGCGCTGCATAATATACAAGAAAAGTAGCACTGATGTATAGAACAGAAACAAGCGCAAGAAACACAACACTCCAAGAGTAAGGACTTGTAAATAAAGCAAGATAGTCAAGGGATACAGTTCCTCCACTCTCTGTAATAAATCCACCTTCAGACAAGGTCATCGCTGTGGAAAGGGATGCAGGGATTAGCAAGCCTGTTGCCCCGTATAAAAACATGTAGACATTACTTCGCTTCGATCCATAATTCTCAAACGCGTAAAAGGAACCGCGAATTGCCAGCAAAATAATGGCAATACTCCCAGGCACGAGCAATGCTGTCCCATAATAGTATGCCGAATCTGGAAAGAAACCAACAATCCCTACAAAGAAGAAAACAAAGAATACATTGGTTACCTCCCAGACCGGGGAGAGATAGCGCGAGATCAATTGATTAATGATATGGTCATTCCCTGTGATCTTCGCATAATAGGCAAAAAAGCCAGCGCCGAAATCAACAGATGCTACGATAAGGTATCCGTACAAAAAGATCCACAGAACTGTAATTCCGATTATTTCATAGCTCATTCTTTATCCTCCTCTTCAATCGTTGGGTACCTCTTCTCTAACTCTTCCTCTGCCGGTTTCCCCTTAAAGAGCTTTCGTAGCACTATGACACACAATGTTCCGAGAACAATGTACAGAACAAGGAAGAAGATAAACATCAGGCCGATCTGTGGCGATGTGGTGGCCGCTTCATCAACTTTCATATAGCCACGCAAAATCCATGGCTGTCTTCCAACCTCTGCATAAACCCAGCCAAATTCTGTTGAGAGCATCGCAAGCGGTCCAGCTAAGAAAAGAAGTCGAACCATCCATTTATTGTGCTGATCCCATTTCTTTATTCTGCTTACGATAATATAGAGCAAGGAAACAGCGATTAAGAACATACCGATCATTACCATCAAGTCAAACATATAATGGACCCAAAGTGGTGGTCTTTCGTCTTCCGGGATTTCATTTAGCCCGGTAACTTCACTCTCAAAATCGCCATGTGCTAAGAAGCTTAAAAGACCAGGCAGACGGATTGCACCAACTGGATTATCCTCATTATTCAGCCAACCAAAAAGCACAAGGTCAGCGCCTTCTTCTGTTTCAAAATGCCACTCTGCAGCAGCAAGCTTTTCTGGTTGATGTTCTGCAAGAAACTTTGCTGATATATCACCAGCAAGTGCGGTCAGTATAGAAAACACAAACACGAGGGTCATTGTCAGTTTTAGTGCTTTTTTATGATATTCCGATTGTTTTTTCTTAAGCAGACTGAAGGCTGCAATGGTAGCAAGAATTGCAGCAACGGTAAGATAAGAAGAACTCAATACGTGAATAACTTTTGAGGTTGTGGCCGGATTAAACATTGCCTCAATCGGGTTAATGCTTGTAAATTGCCCATCCTCCATCGTGAAACCATCTGGTGTGTTCATAAAGGCATTCACTGTGGTAATAAAGAATGCAGATAACGCCCCTCCAATAACGATCGGCAAAGAAAACCACCAATGAGTTAGCGGATTTTTAAAACGATCCCATGTATAAAGATAAATTCCTAAAAAGATTGCCTCAAAGAAGAATGCAAATACTTCCATAAATAAAGGAAGGCTAATAACATTACCAGCAAGCTGCATGAAATTTGGCCACACTAAGGATAGCTGTAGTCCTATAGCAGTACCGGTTACTACACCCACTGCCACGGTAATAACAAAACCTCGTGTCCAGCGTCTTGCCAGCATTCTATAATGTTGGTCGTTCTTTTTCACTCCGATAAATTCGGCTATGCAAATAAATAACGGTACACCAACACCAAGCGTGGCGAATATAATATGGAAAATTAATGTCATTGCAGTAATTAATCGGCTCATCAAAACCGGATCCAAATCAAACATGCGTAAACCTCCCTGATTAAAAAGAGTTTGCTCAGTACTGATCAAACTATCATCTATTTAAAAGCTCACAAGCTAAACGCCAGCAAGTAAGCACGGTATATACTGTTCATTTACGGTGTACCACTAAATTATAACGCAGTTCCGTGCATTAATGTGTACACGGTAATGACAATCACGTGACATTCCTCACGCCCATGCTGACAAGCTGTTTTTATTTTTAACCATGTACCCTATTATCATACACTCTACACCTTGATTTAATTGAACGTAAGGACGGTTGGTTGGCTTGGGCCTCTTTTACGATTGATTGAAACTGCCTTGTCGTTGATTGGACCTCTTCTATGATTGATTGACTTGCATTGTCGTTGATTGGGCCTCTTCTATGATTG
>NZ_JAIFZM010000005.1 GCF_022095695.1 Oceanobacillus jordanicus | reverse complement strand
TTTGCGTATTACATACAGAAGTCAGCGCTTTTATGAAACCATCATTCTATATCGCTGATGTAAATCATTTACGTGTTTTTAGAAGGGTTTGTACTTTTACTTAAGCGGGCATTTTATAATTTAGTGCCTAATACCATCCATTCATCAAGGCCAAAGCTGTGAATACGTTTTTCTTTAATTTCCACCTGGTAATGGTTTAATATATCGGGTCCTGCTGTTAATACAATGCTAGATACCTTTTGTCTCAAATTTTTATCCTGTACAGTGCGATGCAGCCAATCATCAAAGGGAAGTGTCTTTTTACGTGTTTGTTCTTTCGTAATCTTTAGCTGATTCCGATGAAATATTTGCTTCCATTCAGATATTTTTAGTGAACGATGATGACTACGATCACGCATTTTTTCTAACATATTTATAAAAATATCGAAGGAATCTGTCTCTGGTGCAATATTATCAATAAGCAAAAAGGAACCACCCGGTTTAAGCACCCTTTCCACTTCTTTAACAAAGCAATTTGGGGAAGGAAAGTGATGTGCAGCTATTCGGCATACGACATGGTCAAAGGTATTATTTAAGAAAGGTAAGTTTTCTGCATCTGCAATAATATAATGAATGTTATTAAAGCTTTGAAGATGTCTCGCTGTTTCTTCAAGCATTTCCTTTGTAAGATCTGTTGCATACATTTGTTCCACATATGGTGAGAGTGTTCTAGCTACATGACCACCGCCAGTTGCAATGTCCAACACCCTGTCTGTTGCTGATAGGGAGAGCCAATCTGGTATTGCCAGTAAATCAGCCCCCTTTGCATGTGTATTGCTTGTAACATAAGCTTGTTTATTCTCAGAAAACACTTTTTGCACAAGTTTCTTCTCTTCTTTGTCCATTCCCATCACACCTTTCGTTCTTTTAATATACCTCGAAAAATGCAATAATTAAAATATTATTTTATAATTAAAAGGGATAAATAAAACTTATCGTATAGGGGATGAAACGATTGAAAATAGACGATTATGCTCTCTTACTTAAATTAAATGAAATTGGAACCATTCGGGGTACCGCAAAAGCGATATTAATTTCACAGCCAGCTGTGACACAACGGCTGAAATATATTGAAGAATACTTTGGTGAAGCCATTTTTATTCGAACCCCGAAACGACTGCTATTAACTCCTGGTGGTGAAATGATATTAGAGCATGCATTTCAGGTTGTCCACGGTGAACAGGAAATAAAAAATAAGCTCGCAAGCTCTAGCAAAGAAGTTCAGGGGACATTGTCCATTGCCTGTTCTTCTCTTATTAGTCAGCGCTTTTTGCCTTCTATTTTAGGTGAATTTACTGCACGCTTTCCAAAAGTGGCGATAGATCTAGTAACAGGGATTAGTGAAGATATAAAAAGTCATCACAAACAATATCATGTTTGTATCATCCGTGGAGAAAAGTTGAAGGAAAGTAATTGTGAGCGCCTTTTCGCGGATCCGTTATATCTATTTGACTCTGAGCCCTTTCCTTCCGATGAAATCAAGGAAAGGACGCTTATTTCTTTTAAAAGTGATGATAGTATGCATGAATTAGTAGATAATTGGCTCTACCAACAAAACTCGATAAAAGCGATGAAGACCATTACAGTTGATCAGATCGAAACATGCAAACAATTAATGAAACAGGGGTTAGGGATGGCTGTTTTGCCAGAAAGTGTATCCGATTCTATGAAGGAACAGTATCCGCATCTACCGTTAGTTTCTGAAGGAGAAGCGGTAACCCGGGATACGTGGATTTGCTACCAAGAAGGGGTACGTCAGCTACCACAAGTAGATCACTTTATTAGAGCAATGTCTGGTCAAAAGTTTTTATAAATGCGTGTTCAAAAAAGAGGATAAAAAGGACCGAGAAGTTCGAGGCGGCGTAGCTTTGAGTACCGGAACGTATGCAATTAATACGTGAGGATCGTAAAAGCAAGCCAACGAGCTTCCGCAGGATGTGGTGACTTCGACGTTCGACACAGGACGTGTCGGAATTTAGTCGAAGGTCATCAGTACCGATGTGTTATTTTTACTGGACTTTTTGAACAACCTTTATAAATGTTTAAGAGGCGTTAATAAGAGGAATAGTAACAGTAGAACAAGAAAAAGGAGTGTTTTTAGTTATGAGCGATGTATTATTTACTTCTCGTGCAACTGCAAAAAACGGACGCGACGGACATGTTAAATCAGATGATGGTTTAATTGATGTTAATCTGGTCAACCCAGCTAAGAATAAATCGGATAAAGGCTCAAATCCAGAGCAACTTTTCGCAGCAGGATATGCGGCCTGTTATGATGGTGCGCTTAACCATGTTGCCAGAGAGAAGAAAAAGAAAATTGATTCTGAAACAACTGCAGAAGTTAGCTTCTTAAAGGATCCTGAAGATGGTGGTTTCAAAATAGCAGTGAAATTAAATATCTCTATTGAGGGAGTTGGACCTGAAGAAGCGGAAGAACTAGCAGAAGCGGCGCATGACTTTTGCCCCTATTCTAAAGCAACAAGAGGAAACATTGATGTGGAATTAAACCCAACCGTAAAATAAAAGGTACATGAAAAGGCTGTCGACATAATCGACAGCCTTTTTCTATTCTTATTGCTACAGTTAACCCAATTAGGAACTGCTTTTAGAATTTCTTAACTTTTCAATAATGCTTGCATTTGGTGTGACGTACAGTGTCTTCTGGTTATCGTATGTTACGTAACCAGGCTTTGCACCGTTCGGCTTTTTCACATGCCGTATAAGCGTATAATCAACCGGTACAGAAGAGGATTGTTGCGATTTACTAAAATACGCTGCAATTTGTGCAGCCTCTAATAGTGTATCTTCACTTGGCTCACTATCCCGAATAATGACATGGGATCCAGGTATGTCTTTTGTGTGTAGCCAAATATCGTCTCGACGGGCTAGTTTCATCGTGACATACTCATTTTGCTTATTGTTTTTCCCGACCAAAATAGCAGTCCCATTACTGGATGTATAAGATTCTGGTACAGGTTTGGTTTGCTTTGTTTTTTGCTTCTTTTTCTTCGCTTGTTTCCGCAAGTAGCCTTCTTCTCTTAGCTCTTCACGAATCTCTTCAATATCTCCTGTTGATGCAACATCGAGCTGCTGTAATAGCTGGTCAAAGTAAGCAATTTCCTCATTTGTCTTGAGAATTTCCTGTTCAATAACCTGCTTTGATTTTTTCAGCTTTTGGTAGGTTTTATAATAGCTTTGGGCATTATCACTTGCTGTTTTATTTGGATTTAAGTCAATAGTTAGGGTACCGCCATTCGGATCATAATAGTCCGTCACTTCAACTGTATCGGCACCTGGCTTCACAATATGGATATGTGCGGTCAATAATTCACCTAGCCTTTGAAACTTCTCCGCGCCTTCCGCTTTCTTAATCGTTTGAGCATGCTTCTTTAATTTCCGGACGTTTTTGTCCTTCTCATTTTTTATAAACCGGTAAAGGTCTTTTGCCTGTTGTTTTACACGGTCTCTTTCAGCTTTACCAGAATAAAAGGTATCCAGCATTTTATTAGTCGTAGTAAATGCTTCAGTGTCACCAGTGAAAGCAGACAATGGGATGACATGGAATTCTTCTTTTTTACCACGATAGATAATTGGTTCGTACCTATTTTCTATAAGTTGCTGTTGTAATTCGGTAAATTTCTCAACATAAGTTTTAGTAGATCCAAGGTTTGCTCTTTTTACTAACTCTTTTGCAATAAAAGGAGAAAAACCTGTAAGTGTATTGACAATCTGCTGATCTACCTTACCTGCATTAAAGTCAATTCTCTTAACAAATTGTTCGCCATCTATTTGCAGTGGGTCCCATTTATCTTGCAGTGGAGGGAGCTGGTATTCATTTCCTGGCAAAATAGTTCTATGCCGATTTTGAGACATGGAAACATGCTTCAAGCTATCAATAATATGCCCTTTCTCTCTATCGATGAGCATGACATTACTATGTTTACCCATCAACTCCATAACAAGTGATTTGTGGGTGATATCACCGATTTCATTTCGCGTTTTAATAGAAAATTCTACAATACGTTCCATTCCTTGTTGTGAGATATCCTCAATGATTGCTCCTGATAGATGCTTTCGCAAAACCATGCAGAACATGGGAGCTTCAGCAGGGTTCTGGTAGCTGTCATCGGTTAGATGAAACCTAGCATATGTGGGATGTATTGAAAAAAGCAAGGTATGGTTACTGCCTTGACTTCTTATTGTAAACACGACTTCCGTCAGGGTAGGTTGGTATATTTTTGTTATTTTACCTGGTAATAATTTATGTTTCAATTCTTCTGTGACTGCTCTTGTAACAATACCATCAAACGGCATAAGATCACCTCCTGAGTAATTATAGCATTTTTAAGGACAAGTCTGCATAGATATTAATTACATAGGGGAGTCATCTGCATGGTTTAGGTGATATAAAACACAACTAATTACTGGCTTATTTGGAGGAATGCCGATGAAATGGTATCAATTAGACGTTGAACGGGTGGAACAAAAGCTTCAAGTAACATCAAGAAAGGGATTAACGACGAAACAGGTAGAAAAAAGACGCAAACAATATGGCTATAATGTATTGGAAACACAGAAAAATACATCCAAATGGCTTATCTTTCTTAAGCAATTTCAGGACTTTATGGTTCTAGTATTATTGGCGGCAACGTTAATTGCCGGGCTCTTGGGAGAATATATTGATGCCATAGCAATCATGATTATCGTCCTTGTAAATGGGTGTTTCGGTTATTTTCAAGAACAAAAAGCTGAGAAGTCACTGGAGAAATTAAAAGAACTTTCTGCCCCACTTGCAACGGTGTTGCGTAATGAAAAGTGGGAAAAGATATATTCAAAGGAAGTAGTTGTAGGCGATATTGTGAAAGTTTCAAGTGGTGACCGTATTCCTGCTGACATAAGAATCGTAAAATCAAGTGGGATGGAAACAGAAGAATCTACGCTTACTGGAGAATCACTTCCTGTAATGAAACACGCAACAGCGATTACTCGAGATCAGCTAGAAGCACAGGATCAAGTGAACATGGGCTTCATGGGTACGCTAGTGACAAGAGGGTCAGGAATTGGGATTGTCGTTGGGACAGGCATGAATACGGTAATGGGCCAGATAGCCTCCTTAATGGCAAATACGAAAAAGGTTATGACACCATTGGAAAGAAAACTTGCGGAGCTTGGGAAAATTCTTATCGTAGTTGCCCTATTCCTTACTGCACTCGTTGTGATGCTTGGTGTTATGCAAGGTCATCCTATTTATAATATGTTTCTTGCAGGTGTATCTCTAGCTGTGGCGGCCATACCGGAAGGACTACCGGCAATCGTTACAGTGGCACTTTCCCTTGGTGTTCAACGAATGATACGCAAAAAAGCGATTGTACGAAAACTTTCAGCAGTGGAGACACTAGGTTGTGCTTCGGTCATCTGTAGTGATAAAACAGGGACCATGACAGAAAACAAGATGACTGTTAAAGAGCTATATTTAGGAGGAAACCAACTTTATGTAACAGGAGATGGCTACAATCTTCAAGGAGATTTTTTTCTAAACAAAGAGAAAGTGGATGAAGATTATCCGAATTTAAAAGCAATGCTGCTCTATGGGTCGCTTTGCAATAATGCATCCTTACAGGTGAAAAAAGGAAAACAGTATATTGATGGAGATCCAACAGATGGAGCGCTTCTTATTGCAGCGCGAAAGATTGGCCTAACAGTGAACGCTACGGAGAAGTATCGCATTATAAAAGAATTACCTTTTGATTCAGACCGCAAGCGGATGAGTGTCGTTATTGAAGATGAAAATCAGATGCGCTATTTGGTTACCAAAGGTGCACCAGATGTTTTATTACCTAGATCGACATATCAAGGGAATGCGCAGGGACGTTCTGTTTTAAAAGCAGTCGATATAGAGAGAATCGATAGGGCAGTAAATGATATGGCTGAGAAAGCACTACGAACATTGGCTGTTGCCATAAAGCCCTTAAGCAAGAATGAGAACCTTGATAATGCTTTTCTAGAGAAGGATCTTACCTTTATCGGTTTATATGGCATGATGGATCCTCCACGTAAAGAAGTAAAAGCCGCGATTGAAGAGTGTAACCAGGCAGGTATCAAGACAGTCATGATTACAGGGGATCATGTCAAAACAGCTCGTGCCATTGCCCAAAACTTGAACCTTTTACCGGAGAATGGGTTGGTTCTTGAAGGACATCAGCTATCGGAAATGTCGGTTGAGGATTTAGAAGATGTGATTGATGATACGTATGTGTTTGCTAGAGTAACCCCAGAACATAAATTAAAAATTGTACAAGCCTTTCAGAGAAAAGGGCACATTGTTGCCATGACAGGAGACGGAGTAAATGATGCTCCAGCAATTAAAGCAAGCGATATTGGGATCAGCATGGGAATTAGTGGAACCGATGTAACGAAGGAAGCCTCATCGCTCATTTTAATGGATGATAACTTTGCAACAATAAAGTCGGCAATCCACGAAGGTCGAAACATCTATGAAAACATTAGAAAATTTATTCGCTATTTACTTGCCTCAAATGTTGGAGAAATCTTAGTCATGTTATTTGCAATGCTCCTAGCTATGCCGCTACCTTTAATTCCGGTTCAGATACTCTGGGTCAACCTGGTTACTGACGGATTACCCGCCATGGCTCTTGGTCTAGATAAATCGGAAGGAGATGTTATGAAACATTCTCCACGTAATCCGCGTGAGGGAGTATTTGCAAGAGGGCTTGGTTATAAGATAATAACAAGAGGAATTCTCATTGGGATTGTAACATTAATTGGCTTTATGGTAACATATCAAAACAATCCGGATAACTTGATTTATGGTCAGACCATCGCCTTTACAACGCTTGTTATGGCACAACTAATTCATGTGTTTGATTGTCGTAGTGAAAAGTCTGTCTTTGCAAGAAATCCTTTTGAAAATATCTACTTAGTATTTGCGGTAATTTCATCATTGCTGTTGTTGCTAGTTGTTATATACTGGGAACCTCTTCAGCCAATTTTCCATACAACATTTCTAGGAATCAGGGATTGGATGCTAATTATTGTATTAAGCGCCCTGCCGACTGTACTATTTGGGTTTACAAAAAAATAATACAAGCTACCACGTGTCTCTGTTACTAGAGCACGTGGTTTTTAATTGATGCACGGATCCTCTACTGTAGCCTAAAAAATCTGGAACATACAGAGGTTAATTAGGAAGAGGCTTTTTAATCAGGCACTCGAAGCTTTTGTATCGTCCAGCTCTGAGCGCCAAAAACTAGGGGACTTCGTTAATCGCCCTACAATAAGTCATCATCGGTTCGTCCCTCACCGTGATTCCTTTATCTTGGTTGATTCACTCCAGTCACTACGTTTTTAAGCAGGCGCTCTTCGCTTTTATATTATCTGTTTTCATTTTTGGTGAATCAAGGTATAATGGATAATAACGGATGTGATAGCATGTTAATAAGTATGACTGGTTATGGAAGCAATGTATCCGAATATTTGGACGGTACCATCAATGTAGAAATTCGTAGTGTAAACCATCGTTTTCTTGATTTTACTGCAAAGCTACCTCGCTCGATATCGATGATGGAGGATGAAATAAAGAAAGCAATACAATCTTTTTTTCAGAGAGGTAAAATAGAGGTTTCAATTCAAATAGCTGGCGGGCAAACGAACGCTAGGGAAGTACATACAGACTGGGCAGTGCTGGATCAGTATATGTCCCAGATGAAAATGGCCCAAGAACGATATGGCCTGTCTGGGAATGTATCAGTAGAAGCACTGCCCTTGTTGCCTGAAATTTTTACTGTTACAGAACAAGAGCCTTCTGCAAAAAATCTCCAAATCCCTATTTTAGAAGCAGTACGTATAGCTGCACGGCAGGCAAAGGAAATGAGATTGTCAGAAGGTAAGTTTTTGGAGGAAGATTTAAGAACTAGGCTTGAATTAGTAAAAAATACAATTCAAAACATCGAAGAACAGAGACCAGTTGTCATAAATGCTTACAAAGAGAGAATTTGGAATAGAATTGAGCAGCACTTGTCTGAAATAGATGGGATGGATTATGACAGGCTTCACCAGGAAGTTGTTTTATTGGGAGAAAAAGGGGATGTCACGGAAGAACTGACACGGCTATCCAGCCATGTGATCCATTTTCTTGAGACAATGGAAGAGCGAAGTGCCGTTGGCAGAAAACTTGACTTTATTATCCAGGAGATGCAACGAGAAGGAAATACGATTGGTGCTAAATCGAATGATCCCATTATAAGTGAGCATGTTGTTAATTTAAAAGGTGAACTAGAAAAAATAAAAGAACAAGTGCAGAATATTGAGTAATGCTTGAGTTTAATCTATCTTTTTTCATATAATAATTATATTATAAGGAATTGAACTTATAGCCTACTAATATAATAGAAGTTTATGCAATATTAAGGGGGAAGCAAGTTGAGTCTACGATTGATAAATATAGGGTTTGGGAATGTTGTTTCTGCTAATCGTGTTATATCGATTGTTTCACCAGAATCAGCGCCGATTAAACGTATTATTACGGTTGCCAGAGACAATAATAAATTAGTTGATGCTACCTATGGCAGAAGAACAAGAGCTGTTATTATAACAGACAGTGACCATGTAGTACTTTCAGCTGTCCAACCAGAGACAGTCGGGCAGCGCGTGCTGAGCCATGAAGAAATATCAGATGAGAATTAATGGATTTGTATAGGAGGAACAATTTTGATTGAAGAGAAGGGAATTTTATTTATACTTTCCGGGCCTTCTGGCGTAGGAAAGGGCACCGTTAGAAAAGAATTATTTGATCAGGCAACTGAGCTGAAGTATTCTATTTCGATGACTACAAGAAACAGTCGACCGGGAGAAACAGATGGTGTGGACTACTTTTTTAAGTCCAAAGAAGAATTTGAAGAGCTGATTCACCAAAACGAGCTGTTAGAATATGCTAAATATGTTAATAATTATTATGGTACACCAAGGACGTACGTGGAACAGACCTTAGCGGCTGGTTATGATGTCTTTTTGGAAATAGAAGTTCAGGGTGCCTTGCAAGTGAAAGAGAATTTCCCGGAAGGTGTATTTATCTTTCTTTTCCCGCCAAGTCTGGAAGAATTGAAAAATCGAATTGTTAGCCGTGGAACCGAATCATCTGATTTAGTTTTAAACCGTCTCAAGGAAGCAAGGAAAGAGATCGAAATGATGGATGCTTATGATTATGTCGTGGTTAATGACAAGGTAGAACACGCTGTAAGCAAAGTTCAATCTATTATTCAAAGTGAACATTTAAAGCGTGAACGTGTTGCAAAACAATATAAGAAATTACTGGAGGATGAGTTGTAATGTTAGAACCGTCAATTGATGCACTACAGGAGAAGATAAATTCCAAATATACCCTTGTAACACTTTCTGCAAGACGCGCAAGGCAAATGAGTGAAACGAACAAGGTATTGATTGATAATCCTAAATCACATAAATTTGTTGGAATGGCGCTGGAAGAAGTTCAGGCCGACAAACTTTTCATCACGGAAGAATAAACATTTAAGAAGTCTCCTCACATGGTCTGTTGAGGAGACTTTATTCATTGTGCGGCAATTCATATTAAAAGCGAAATAGGATTCGTATATGTTATAACTAATGTAGCGACTGTCGGGAAGGGGCGTATCATAAATGATGAAGGATAAAAAGATTTTACTTGGAGTCAGCGGTGGGATTGCTGCATACAAAGCCTGTGCACTCACTAGTAAGTTGACACAACAGGGAGCAATCGTGAAAGTGGTTATGACAAAAAGCGCGGTTGAATTTGTCTCCCCGCTAACGTTTCAAGCTCTCTCAAGGAATCCTGTCTATACGGATACGTTTGATGAAAAGGATCCGAGCAAAATAGCCCATATAGACTTAGCTGACTGGGCTGACTTTATTCTGTTGGCACCAGCGACTGCAAATGTTATCGGGAAATTGGCAAACGGTATTGCAGATGACATGCTTTCCACTATACTACTCGCAAGTGAGGCGCCGGTCTATATTGCACCTGCGATGAATGTACATATGTATGCACATCCGGCCGTTAGAAAAAACATGCAACAATTAGAATCATGGGGTTACCATTTTATAGAGCCTGGAGCCGGTTACTTGGCATGCGGGTATGTAGGAAAAGGTCGGTTAGAGGAGCCTGAAACGATCATTGAAACCATTACCCACCATCAACATGAAGAATTGATTGGCGATCTATCAGGAAAAAAAGTACTTATTTCAGCTGGACCTACACGAGAAATGGTAGACCCAGTTCGCTTTTTCACGAACAGATCCTCGGGAAAAATGGGATTTGCTCTGGCAGAGGCTGCAGCAGCGCAAGGAGCAGAAGTTACGCTTATTGCGGGACCTTCTGAGCAGGAACTGAAAGAGCAAAACATTCATCGGGTTAACGTTGTGACAGCAGCGGAAATGTATGAAGAAATGCATCGGCATTATGCTGCAAGTGATATTGTGATTAAGGCAGCAGCAGTGGCAGATTACAAACCAAAACACGTTTACACGGAAAAGATGAAAAAACAAGGTGGGAATTTACAACTAGAAATGGAACGGACCCAAGATATCCTGATGTCTTTAGGAAATAAAAAAGACAAGCAGTTTCTGGTTGGTTTTGCTGCAGAAACAAATGAACCACTAAAATATGGATTGCAAAAGCTACGTGCCAAAAATTTAGACGCCATTGTCATTAACAATGTTGCAGCACAAGGTGCTGGATTTGAAGGCGACACCAATATGGTGACATATGTAAATAAACAAGAGGATAAGAATGAAATTGGCTTAGCTACGAAGAAAGAGGTTGCGAAGACGATTATTCAACTTATCTTAAGAGATATGAAGGATGGGGCCATGTGAAAATAGCGAACGTAATCGTTGACGTCCCTGCCAGTTCGATAAACCAGACATTTGATTATCTGATCCCGGACAAATACTTGGATATTCTCCAGGTTGGAATGCGGGTCACTGTTCCTTTTGGTCCTCGTAAAATTATGGGGTTTGTTGTTGGAAAAGCAGCGCAATCTGAATTTAAAAAACTTCGTGAGATAGATCAGGTTCTTGATTTAACACCAGTATTGACCACAGAGTTACTGAATTTGGGTAAATGGGTGGCCAAGAATACCGTGAGCTTTTACATTACAGCATTACAAGCAATGCTACCACAAGTGCTGAAAGCGCAGTATAAAAAGGAGTTAGTCCGGGATACCGAAGAACAACTTTCAGAAGAGATGGAGCACCTTTTTGCTGGAAGGGATGTAATAGGCTATGAGGAGTTTGAAGGATCTACCATTAGTTATTATCAATTACAAAAGGCAGTACAGGATGGAGATATTGTTATAAAATACTTGGTCCATTCTAAAATAACAAAAAAGTATGTCACAATGGTTCAACCCGCAAAGGAACCTTACCTAATGGAAGAAGCTTTTCAGGATCTTTCAAAGCAGGCTGTTAAACAGCGCGAGCTACTCGCTTATTTTATTGAAAAACCTGAACCGGTGGAAAAGAAACTACTTTTAAAAAAATACCAAACGACTTCCAGTACGATTAAAACACTTGTTGATAAAGCATTACTTGAGACCAATCAGGTTGAGGTTTACCGAGATCCACATCAACAGCAGCAATTTAGTAAAACGACGGCATTAGATTTAACAGAGGAACAAAAAAGGGCCATTGCACCGATGAAGGAAAAAATAGCAAACAATGAACATGAGGTATTTCTGCTGCACGGTGTAACAGGGAGTGGAAAAACGGAGGTATATCTCCAAGCGATTCAGGATGTTATTCACAAAGGGCAAGAGGCTATTGTCCTTGTTCCAGAAATAGCTTTAACACCACAAATGGTTAATCGGTTTAAGGGTCGATTTGGCTCAAAGGTTGCCGTCATGCATAGCGCACTGTCGGCAGGTGAAAAATATGATGAGTGGCGACGCATTCACCAAAAGGAAGTACAAGTTGTGGTTGGTGCAAGGTCTGCCATTTTTGCTCCGTTTGAAAATATTGGAATTATTATTATTGACGAAGAACATGAAGGAACATACAAACAAGAGGATCAACCTAGGTATCATGCGAGAGATGTTGCTATTGAGCGCGGAAAGACCCATCATTGTCCAGTTGTTTTAGGTAGTGCTACCCCAACATTGGAAACCTTTGCCAGAGCGGAAAAAGGCGTATACCAGCTTGCCACCTTATCTAAAAGAACGAACCAAAAGGACATGCCAAAAGTTGATATTATTGATATGCGAGCAGAACTGCATGCTGGCAACCGAACGATGTTTTCCCGTGTATTAATGGAAAAAATGGAGCAATGTCTCGAAAAAGGAGAGCAAATCGTTTTGCTTCTTAACAGGCGGGGCTATTCCACCTTTGTAATGTGCCGGGACTGTGGTCATGTTAAAGAGTGTCCGCACTGTGATATTGCATTAACCTACCACAAAAATACAAATCATTTAAAATGCCATTACTGTTCGTATGAAGAACCAATGCCTACTGTGTGCCCGGAATGTGAGAGTGATTTAATTCGTTATTTTGGAACTGGAACACAACGAGTAGAGGAAGCCTTAACGAAGCTACTTCCTGAGGCAGGAATTATCCGAATGGATGTAGATACCACGAGGAGAAAAGGGTCGCATGAAAAACTTCTGCGGAAATTTGCTAATAAAGAGGCTAGCATTTTACTTGGGACCCAAATGATAGCTAAGGGACTGGATTTTGAAAATGTGACACTTGTAGGAGTTCTTACAGCAGATTCTATGTTGCATTTACCAGATTTTAGATCGTCAGAGAAAACCTTTCAGTTATTGACACAAGTAAGTGGCAGGGCAGGTAGGCATGAACTTACTGGTGAAGTTATTGTACAGACATATACACCAGATCACTATAGTATTGAACTTGCCAGTCAATATGACTTCGAGGGATTCTATAAGAAGGAAATGGCTACAAGAAGGACGTTTCAATATCCACCTTATTTCTTTTTGGCTCTTATAACAGTCTCACATCCAAATAAAGTCTCAGCAGCACAAACGACAAGTCACATTGTAAAAGATTTACTTCACAATGTTAGGAATAATACGGTAGTGCTAGGTCCTTCTCCATCTCCAATCCCACGGATAAAAGATAGATATAGGTACCAATGCATGATAAAATACAAAAATGAACCACATCTGCGGGAAATCATTTCAAGTATTATGGCTCATTTTAAAGAGGAAACCCAAAAAGGGGAACTACTTATTACAGTGGACATGCAACCACACCACCTAATGTAAACCATATTTAATGGGTGCAGAAACGTTTAACATATTATAAATAGAAAGAAGGGAACTAAATGAAACGAATCGTATTTATGGGAACACCGGATTTTTCCGTTCCCATCTTACATAACCTAGTGAAATCAGAGTATGAGGTAGTGCTTGCCGTAACTCAACCAGACAGACCGAAGGGGAGGAAGCGAGCTATCACGCCACCACCGGTTAAAGTCGAAGCAGAAAAACATGGCATTCCCGTCTATCAGCCTGAGAAATTAAGAGATAGCTATGAAGAAATTCTAGCTTATCAGCCTGATTTAATTGTTACAGCAGCATACGGCCAACTATTGCCAAACGCTCTGCTAGAGGGTCCAGAGTTTGGTTGCATAAATGTCCACGCATCTTTGCTTCCTGAGTTAAGAGGCGGCGCTCCAATTCATTATGCGATAATGCAAGGTAAAAAAGAAACAGGCATCACAATCATGTATATGGTGGAAAAGCTAGATGCTGGGGATATATTAACCCAACAATCCGTACCTATAGATGATAAGGATCATGTCGGTACTTTGCACGATAAGCTCTCTGAAGTGGGAACTACATTATTGATGGACACCTTACCACGTCTTTTTAATGGTGATATCAATCCTGTGAAGCAAGATGATGCAAAAGCAACCTTTGCTGGGAATATCAAGCGTGAACAGGAAAAAATTGATTGGCATAAGAACAGCTTGGAGATTTATAATCACATCCGGGGGCTTAATCCTTGGCCTGTAGCATTTACAACCTATCAAGGTTCAAATATGAAAGTCTGGTGGGGAGAAATACAGGACCAACATTATGATGGCAGCCCAGGAGAAATTGTAGAAAAAACAGAAGATGGGTTCCTTGTTGTATGTGGAGACGAAAAAGCGATTAAGATAACAGACATGCAACCAGCAGGAAAAAAACGGATGTCGGTTAAAGATTATTTACAAGGATCCGCCGAACGAATAAAAACAGGCACAGTATTGGGTGGTTAAATGAATAATTATTTACTAAGAGATACAGTTCTCGATATATTAATCCGTATTGAAAAGGACAATGGTTTCAGTCATTTATTAATTGACAATGAATTAAGGAAGCAAAAAATACAAGCTAAAGATGAGGGACTCCTAACTGAAATCGTGTATGGGACGATGCAATATAAGATAACGCTTGATTATTATCTACAGAATTTTATTGATAAACAAAAGAAGTTAGATCTATGGGTACGTATGCTTCTGCGAATGTCTGTTTATCAGATGGTTTATTTAGATAAGATCCCTGACCATGCTATCATCCATGAAGCTGTTGAACTGGCTAAACGCCGTGGGCATAAAGGGGTTGCTTCATTGGTTAATGGTGTTTTAAGAACGATACAACGTAAGGGAGTCGCCTCTACTTTTTTAATAAAAGATGATGTGAAACGTCTTTCTATCGAAACAAGTCATCCAGAATGGTTGGTAAGTCGTTGGGTATCTACCTATGGTTATGAAACTGTCGAAGAGATGTGTAAGAAAAATATAACTAGAAAGCATACCGCCATCAGGATCCAGCCGTTGAAGATTACAAGAAGTGAAGCAATGGATAGGCTCAGACAGGAAGGCTACGAGGTAAGTTCTTCTACATTATCTTCACAAGGAATAATCGTGGAAAAAGGAAATATTTTAAGGTCCTCTTTATTTAAAGACGGAGAAATTACCATTCAGGATCAAAGTTCCATGCTTGTAGGAGAGTTATTGCAAGCACAACCTGGTATGCAGGTCTTAGATGCTTGCAGTGCACCAGGAGGAAAAGCGACCCATATTGCGGAAAAAATGCTGAACAAGGGACGCATAGATGCTTATGATCTTCACAAAAAGAAAGCAAAAAGGATAGAGTACAAAGCATCAGACCTAGGTTTATCGATTATCCATGCATCAGCTCAAGATGCAAGAAGCTTGCAAGAAACACATGAACTTGAAAGTTTTGATCGCATTCTTGTTGACGCTCCATGCTCAGGCCTAGGAGTGATGCGAGGAAAGCCAGAAATAAAATATCATAAGCAAGAAGAAGATATAAAACGATTAGCTGATATTCAGCTTGAGATATTAGAAAGCACTGCACCCCTTCTTAAAAAAGATGGTTTGTTAATTTATAGCACATGTACTGTAGATGCAGCAGAAAATGAAGGTGTGGTGAAGTCATTTCTTGCAAATAACGCTTCTTATACAGTAGATAAGACCTTCTTTGATGAGCTTCCAGAAAGTTTAAAAGAAGCAAGAGGGATTACGTCCTATGGACTACAATTATTCCCGCAGGATGAAGATACGGATGGCTTCTTTTTGACACGGATTAAGCGAATTTAATCAATGAGTATTTAGAAATATTGGTTTGTAGAGAACTAAAATAATCGCTCCAACTATTACAGAAACATATAATACGTGACTTGATTAGAAAAAATGTTCTTTTTTACACTTATTTGTGTAATACTTGTTATAAATACTGATCCGTGAATGATGGAGGGGTGAAATAATGAAAGGTCAATTTATGACTGATCAGGGACTGGTCAGAAGCCATAATGAGGATGCAGGCGGTGTGTTTTATAATAAGCATGATCAGTTGCTTGCAGTCATAGCCGATGGGATGGGCGGTCACCAGGCAGGCGATGTTGCCAGTCGAATGGCAACATCTTTAATGGAGAAGGAGTGGCTGGAATCTGAACAATTGGACAACCCTGAAGCAGCAGAAGGGTGGCTTCAGACTGCTGTTGAGAAGATTAATCAGAAAGTATATGAACACTCTCTTACCAAGGAGGAGTGTCAAGGTATGGGTACTACTTTTGTGGTAGCCATATGCACGACGGATTTCATCACCGTTTCGAATATTGGGGATAGTCGTTGTTATATGCTTAGCGAGGATGGGTTCAAGCAAATAACGGTGGACCATTCACTTGTTAATGAACTTGTGCGTTCTGGACAAATTTCTAAGGATGATGCCGAACAGCATCCGAGAAAGAATGTTCTACTAAAAGCTTTAGGTACAGAGAAAACTGTTGTTCCAGAGATTATTTCACTAGGATGGGAAATGGGGAATAGCCTCCTTTTGTGTTCAGATGGATTATCTAATAAGGTCACGGACGAAGAACTACATCGATTTATTCTCGTTGATAATGATATCGAGCAAATAGAGAATGAAATGATCCGTTTAGCGAACGCTAGAGGTGGGGAAGACAATATCTCCGTCATCGTTGTAATGTACGATTCACCTGAGAAAGATGGTGATCGTTAATGTTAAGAAGAGGACACTTATTAAATGAACGTTATGAAATAATCGACACTATTGGTGGTGGCGGTATGGCAAACGTTTATTTAGCAAGAGATAAAATTCTTGAACGTGACGTGGCCATTAAAGTGCTCCGAATGGAATACGTAAACGACCAGGAATTTATTGCACGGTTTGATCGAGAAGCACAGTCAGCAACAAGTCTATCCCATCCGAATATTGTTAATATTTTTGACGTTGGGGAAGAGGACGATATTCTTTATATGGTGATGGAATACGTAGACGGAATGACTTTAAAGGAGTATGTCCAGCGATATGGACCACTTGCTGTTCAGGAAGCCTTAGATATCTTGAAGCAAATTACTGCTGCAATCGCACATGCTCATGCCAATGATATTGTGCATCGGGATATAAAGCCTCAAAATATTCTTATTGATACATATGGACAAGTAAAAGTAACTGATTTTGGAATTGCGATTGCCTTAAGTGCTACATCACTCACACAAACGAACTCTATTCTCGGTTCTGTACATTATCTTTCACCAGAGCAGGCTAGAGGAGGAATGGCAACAAAGAAATCAGATATTTACTCGATTGGTATTGTTTTATTTGAGCTACTTACAGGAAGGCTTCCTTTCTCAGGCCAATCTCCTGTTTCTATCGCCTTAAAACATTTACAAAGCGATACGCCTTCTGTACGAAGGTTTAATCAAGACGTACCGCAAAGCGTGGAAAATATTGTATTAAAGGCAACCGCAAAGGATCCATTTCATCGTTACGAAACAGTCTATGAAATGGAAGAAGCACTCGAAACAGCGTTACATCCGAGTAAATTAAATGAAGCGATATATAAACCACCTGTAGAAGCCGGGGAAGAGACAAAGGCTATCCCGATTATCACGGATAATCAGCTACATGATTCAAGTCAAGATACAATTGTCCATCAAACAAATAATATGACAAAAAATTATGCTGCAGAGGATAAAGCTGAAACCAATAATAAACCTGATAAAAAGAAAAAAGGAAAGAAAAATAAAAAAGACAAACCGAAGAAAAAGAAAAAATGGCTTATTATTTTACTTGTCTTATTTTTCTTAATGGTAGCTGGCGTGGCAGCGCTTTTTCTTATTCCTGGATGGCTTCAGCCTGCAGATGTAAAAGTTCCGGATGTTGCAGGTTTGGAGTATGAAGAGGCTGTAGATGAACTCGAAAAGGTTAATTTGAATACGAAGCGAGAATACGCAACTTCTGAAGATGTGGACGAAGGCTTTGTTATTGAAACAGAGCCAAAAGCGAATAGAACTGTGAAGGAAGAGTCTACGGTTACGATTCTAGTCAGTGACGGGAAAGAGAAAGAAGTTTTTGAGGACTATGTAGGTAGAGACTACAGTCAGGTGAAACGAATGCTAGAAGATGATTACAGTGAGGTTATCTCTTATGAGAAACATTCCGACCGTCCTGTTGGAGAGATCATTACGCAAATACAACCAGCTCCAGATAGTGAGGTAGTACCTGGAGAAACAAAGGTTATCTTTGAAGTTAGTGATGGACCAGAATTGGTAGAGATTAGCAATTTATCTGGTATGACAGAAGGAGAAGCAAGTGCTTATTTAGAAGAAAATAATCTTAAAATGAATAAAGTTGAAGAGAACTCTGAAGACATACCTGAAGGGGAAGTTATACGACAAGATCCTCCGGCAAATTCTGAAGTCGAACCGCGTTCTACGGTAAATGTATATATTTCAACTGGACCTGGAGAGAAGCCCCCAGTTACCCATCGTATAACGTTTACAGTTCCATATAGCGTGGAAGCAGAGCAGGAGGAAGGGGAAGAACCAGTAGAGCAAACGGTACAAATTTATATTGATGACATGGAAAATGACTTGTCAGAAGTGTACCGAGAAGAAACCATTACAGCTGATCAGGAATTTACATTTACACTGGTCATTGCACCTGATGATGAAGCAGAATACTTAATAAAACGGGACGATGAAGTGGTTACAAATAAAACGGTTTCGTATGAAGAAGGTGACTAAATGTCAGAAGGAAGAATTATTAAAGCCTTAAGTGGTTTCTATTATGTAAAAGTAGAAAATGGCGAAGTAATACAGTGCCGTGGCAGGGGGGTTTTTAGAAAAAGAAAAATTACCCCTCTTGTTGGGGACTTTGTAGTATTTGAAGCCGATTCACCTGATGAAGGTTATATTATTGAGATCAAACCAAGAGAAAATGAATTGGTCAGACCGCCTATAGCGAATATTGATCAGGCTATCATTGTAAATTCTGCCATTCAACCTGATTTTAGCACAACCCTTTTGGATCGATTTCTTGTGTTAATAGAGGCAAAGCACATCGAGCCAATTATCTTTATTTCAAAAATGGATCTGATTTCACCTGAAAAACAGAAGAGAATCGAAGCCTATCGGAATGACTATGAAAGAATTGGCTACAAGGTAGAATTAGTTTCCTCCAAGGCAAGCGGCGGAGTGTTGCCACTTAAAGACTATTTTTCTGAAGGTGTCACCGTGTTTGCTGGACAATCAGGTGTAGGGAAGTCTTCTATTCTCAATGCACTAAAACCCTCGTTGCTATTAAAAACCGCTGCCATATCAGAGAGCCTTGGTAGGGGAAAGCATACGACAAGGCATGTAGAACTGGTTCAGGTGAACAAAGGGCTAGTAGCTGACACGCCAGGATTTAGTGCGCTTGATTTTCAGGAAATTGAGGCAGAAGACCTTAGTGACTGTTTTCCCGAGATGCGCTCAAGGAAAGGTGCATGTAAGTTCCGTGGTTGCATGCATCATAAGGAGCCACGCTGTGCGGTAAAAGAAGGTGTGGAAAACGGAGAAATTAGCCCGTATCGTTACAAGCATTATCTTACTTTTTTAGAAGAAATTCAATCGAGAAAGCCGAGGTATTAGTATGGTAAAGATAGCACCATCAATCCTCTCAGCTGATTTTGCCAAACTGGGAGAAGAAATAAAAGAAGTAGAAAATGGAGGGGCGGACTATATTCATGTCGATGTGATGGATGGCCATTATGTGCCAAATATTACTATTGGCCCACTAATTGTAGAGGCTATAAGACCAATCACATCCCTTCCGCTTGATGTCCATCTTATGATAGAGAATCCAGACAGCTATATACCAGCATTCGCTAATGCTGGCGCGGATATCATTACAGTCCACCAAGAGGCAAGCCAACACTTACACCGTTCTATCCAACTCATTAAAGACAATGGTGTAAAAGCAGGTGTAGTGATAAACCCTGCTACACCTGTCGAAATGCTTTATCCGATTTTGCCAGAAGTAGATCTAGTTTTACTTATGTCAGTTAACCCTGGGTTTGGTGGCCAGTCGTTTATTCCGTCTACCGTTGAGCGAATTAAACAGGTGGCAGATTTTAGAAAAACACATAACCTATCGTTTGAAATAGAGGTGGATGGAGGCATTAATGCCATGACAGCAAAACAATGTACAGATGTTGGGGCAGATGTATTGGTTGCTGGCAGTGCAGTTTTTAATCCAACTAATCGACATGAAGCCATCTTAGAAATTAAAGATGCCGTGAAGGAATAAGAGAATGACAGCAATTGGTATCATTGGAAATGGACCTCAGAACTACCCGGATTTCTCGCCATTCAAGGAAGTAATCGATTTTTGGATTGCCGCTGATAGAGGCGCTTTGGCTTTACTGGATCATAATATTCCGATAGATCTAGCGATCGGAGATTTTGATTCTATTACAGAAGTCGAAAAAGAACATGTCAGACTACATGCGAAGCAATTTGAGGAATATCCGGCGGAGAAGGATGAAACAGACTTAGAACTTGCTCTCCTCAAGGCATTGGAAAAGCACCCTGAATGTCTCTATCTTTTCGGCGTGACAGGAGGCCGTCTGGATCACGAGATGATTAACATCCAGTTACTGCATACCATTACTGAAAGTGGCGTGCATGGCATGATTGTCGATCAATCCAATTTGGTGGAATTATATAAACCTGGAGAGTATACCGTAGAAGACAGTGCGTTATACGCTAATATTTCGTTTATCCCTTTCTCTCCAACAATTAAAGGGTTGACGTTAAATGGCTTCTATTATCCCTTATCAGATAAAACGGTAGCATGGGGATCCACCCTATGTATTTCAAACAGACTTATTAGAAATATTGGTACTTTTTCTTTTACAGAAGGCATACTATTACTAATAAAGAGTCGTGATACGATTCAAAGGTAAGCTGTGCATGTAGAAGAGGAGGGCGAACTCATGAAATTTTATACTATTAAGCTCCCAAGATTTATCGGTGGTTTTGTCAAAGTGGTTATTGGTGTGTTCAAAAAGGATAAGTAAAACATTTTAGCTTTTGTCAGTAGATTGACAGAAGCTGATTTTTTTGCACGCTAGTAAACCATGAAAATGGTCTGTTTACTACTGTAAAACAGGATGGGTGTTTTGACAAATGGCTCAAAGCATTAAGTGTACCCTTTATGCTTTGATTCTTGTTGGACGTATTTGCAAGGACATGCTGTTATCTACAGAAAACTAGTATTATAGCAATAAAAAAACACCCTGTTAATAGGGTGTTTTTTCTATCGTACAATTCCAGTTCTGTATGACACGTAAGTTATACGCGCTCTACTTTACCTGATTTAAGTGCGCGTGCAGATACGTAAACTTTTTTAGGTTTTCCGTCTACCATGATACGTACTTTTTGTACATTAGCTTTCCAATTTCGCTTGTTGGAATTCATAGCGTGAGAACGTTGGTTTCCACTGCGTGTCTGGCGTCCAGTTACAACACATTTTCTAGCCATGCAAATCCCTCCTTACTGTTTACATGTGTCATTTCATACTTATACAATTTACCATAAGTCACGAGAGAATGCAATAATTGTTTTATATTATATAAAGAATAATCACTTGACAGATTAGTGTAATTCGTCCATTGTTATAGAGGACATTTTTACATATTATGAACTCTGCTTTTAAAATGATTCGGCATGTAGTAGAATATGCTTATATAATTGTGTAGGTATTAAAGGAGGATTATGTTATGTCCATAGAGCTTAATACAAATGATGGTCATGTAACCATAACAAATGAAGTTATTTCTACAATCGCCGGTGGCGCTGCAATAGAGTGTTACGGAATTGTTGGGATGGCCTCTAAAAGTCAAATTAGAGATGGTATCGCAGAAATTCTACGAAAAGAGAACTTTTCTAAAGGTGTAGTAGTTCGCCAGGAAAATGAGAGACTGGATATAGATATGTATATTATTGTAAGCTATGGAACAAAGATCTCAGTCGTAGCGCATAATGTACAATCACAGGTGAAGTATACACTTAGTCAATCACTTGGTTTAGCGATTGATTCTGTTAACATCTTCGTACAAGGTGTACGGGTTGCACAAGATTAAGAAAACAAATTAAAAAATTCGAAAAGCTAGCATCGAACAATTGCGTATGATTTGTGTTTCGCCAGCGCTTCAAGCAGATTTTAGCACTTACTGACCTTCCATGTGGCAATTGAAGTGTCAGAACGCTCGTTAGCGCTCACGCTTTTGTTTCAAGAGGAGGAAGTATAGTGACAATAAAAAATTTGGATGGCATTACATTTGCTCAAATGGTATTGGCCGGAGCGCACCATTTATCAAATAATGCACAAAAGATAGATGCATTAAATGTATTTCCAGTACCAGATGGGGATACTGGTACTAACATGAACTTATCAATGAGCTCTGGGGCAGCTGAGGTAAAGAAGCAAAACAGTGAAAACATTTCTGAGGTTGCTAATTCTTTTGCCAAAGGCTTGTTAATGGGGGCAAGAGGTAATTCAGGTGTTATTTTATCCCAAATATTCCGTGGCTTTTCCAAAGGAATGGAAAAAAAGGAAACCGTAACAACAAAGGACCTAGCAAAGGCTTTTGATACTGGTGTTTCTACAGCTTATAAAGCAGTAATGAAGCCAGTAGAGGGTACTATTCTTACTGTCGCAAAAGATGCAGCAAAACAAGCTGTTAAGGTGGCAGAAAAGGAAGAGGACATTATCCAATTAATGGAGAGTGTTATAACAGAAGCGAAAGCCTCTTTGAAACGCACACCAGATCTCTTGCCTGTTTTAAAAGAAGTTGGTGTTGTGGATTCAGGTGGGCAGGGCTTAGTCACGGTATATGAAGGTTTCCTTTCTGTATTAAAGGGTGAGGAGCTGCCTGAGCATATTACTGAAATTGAAATGGACGATATGGTTAATGCAGAGCACCATAAGATCACGCAAGACTTTATGGATACATCTGATATCGAATTTGGTTACTGTACAGAATTTATGGTTAAATTTGAAGATGAAAAGCTTGAAAAACAACCATTTAATGAAGAGGATTTCCGTAATGAGCTAAGTAAACACGGAGATTCACTCCTTGTAGTTTCCGATGAGGAAATCGTAAAAGTGCATATCCATGCGGAATATCCAGGCACATGTATGACGCTTGGTCAGCGTTATGGTAGCTTAATTAATATGAAGATCGAAAACATGAGAGAGCAACACACAGCCATTGTTGGAAACAAGACCTCTGAGCCTAAAGAGAAGAAACTAACAGAGTATGGAATTGTAACAGTTGCAATGGGCGAAGGAATAAAGACGCTACTTGAAAGTTTAGGCGCAACCGTTGTAATTGAAGGCGGACAAACTATGAATCCAAGCACACAGGACATAGCAAACGCTATTAAGGAAACAAACGCTAAAAATGTGCTTGTTCTTCCAAATAATAAAAACATCTTAATGGCAGCAGATCAGGCTGCTGAACTAGCTGACGTGAATGTTCGTGTTATCCCAACCAAAACAATTCCGCAGGGGATCAGTGCTATGCTTGCATTTCATCCTGAGTCGGATATTGATGGGAATAAAGAGGCAATGGATGAAGCAAGAAGCCATGTGAAAACAGGGCAGGTTACCTATGCAGTTCGCGATACGCAAATAGATGGTATCACGATCGAGAATGGTAACTTCATGGGTATTCTTGATGGTAAAATTAAGGCTACACATAAAGAAAAAATGGAAGCAGTGAAATTACTATTACAGGAAATGATCTCAGAAGACGACGAAATTCTCACCATTCTACAAGGTGAAGATGTAGCAGATCAGGACGTAGAAGAACTGACAAGTTACGTGGAAGAAAAATATGAAGATATTGAGATTGAAGTACACAAAGGTAACCAACCAATATACTCTTATATTTTCTCAGTCGAATAAATAAACTAAAAAAATCGCTCTTCTTCCAAACGGAATTTGAGCGATTTTTTTTAGTTTTAATGTTTTATGAAGAAAAACAAAACATATCACAATTTTAATTATAATAAGCCACAGCTATAAAAAACATCTTATTTATATCTTTATATTCCCATAATCTTCATGACGAAGTCAAATAGGAATAGAGCTGCTATAATTATTAAAGGAATCGAAAGTTCTTTTGGTTTGCCAGTCGCTATTTTTACAATAGGATATGCGATAAAACCAAAAGCCATACCATCTGCTATACTGTAGGAGAATGGAATCATCGCTACAATAAGCAGTGCCGGAAGGCTTTCTGACAAATCACTTACACGTATGTGTCGAATGTTTTGTACCATTAGAAAACCGACAATAATTAAAATCGGACTTAAAGCAGAATTTGGTATCATTGTAATAAAAGGAATTAAGAACAATGTTGCCAAAAACAACAGACCTGCTGTTATTGCTGCTATTCCAGCTCTTCCCTTTGAAGCAATGACAGCTGCATTTTCAGCAGCCGAAACTGTTGGTGAAGTCCCTAGAAAAGCAGAAGCTACCGTAGAGAAAGCTGTTGCCTTGTATGCTTTGTCGTATGCTTTTTCCTTATCAAGCATTTGTAGCTGCCCGTTTAGTAATCCCATATTTTCAAATATGAGAATGATCGCTAAAGGAAAAACTGCCAGCCAGAAACTCAAATCCCCGATTGCTGAAAAGGATGGTAAGAAAATAACTTCTTTCGGATCCACATGAAGCGCATTGCTTCCATTTTCCAAGACTCCAAAAAGTGAAGCGAGGATAGTGCCAGCAATCATAGTTACAAGAAAGTTTGCAGGTACATTTCTGACGAAAAGAAAAATAGCCAGAAATAACGTAAGCAAACTAACAAGAAATGTTGGTGAGGTGAAATCGCCAAACGCTAGAATAGTGTTTTGACCATTGACCACAAGTCCACTTTTCTCTAAGCCAATTAGAATTAAGAAAAAACCAAGCCCAACAGTGATGCCATGCTTTAATGAATCTGGTATCGCTTCTTTGAGAAGTATTCCCAGTCGGCTGAAAGCAGTTAGCAAAAATAAAAAGCCAGCAACAAGCACAACTGCTAGTCCTTCTTCAAATGTAAGGTTGGTTCCTTCGACAATGGAGTAGGCAAATAAAGCATTAATACCCATGCCTGGTATCAGGATCAAAGGAACACCTGCATACACTCCCATTAACATGGTACCTAAAAAACTAACGAGAATAGTGGCAATCATACCAGCTTCCAGAGAAACTCCAGCCTCGCTTAGAATGGAGCCATTTACTACAACAATATATACGGTGGTTAAATATCCAATTAACCCAGCAACAATTTCTGTACGAAGACTAAGTTTCTCTTTTTTATCTGGTCTTTCATTCGAAAAAGCCATGATATCTCCTCATCGTACTTACATCCCTCTCCCACCCGATTATGGCAAGGAAGATGAGTACTGCTGAAGTTCCCTTCAACTAATTACTCTGTCGTACTTTGCCTGTAATCCACAAATGATTATTCTACACTTTTTTGTTATAATTTACAATAGAACGATAACCTATACGTTAAAATGGCGGTGAGATAATGAAATATAATTCAGTCTTTGATATTATTGGTCCGGTGATGATTGGGCCGTCAAGTTCACATACAGCAGGTGCAGCTCGCATTGGGAAAGCTGCACGAAATCTATTTGGTCAAGAGCCAACATGGGCAAAAATACATCTCTATGAGTCTTTTGCCAAGACCTATAAGGGTCATGGCACAGACTTTGCGCTTGTAGGCGGGTTACTTGGCTATGAAGCCGACGATAAAAGGATTAGTAAATCACTAGAAACAGCGAAGGAACGCAATATAACTGTTGAATTCATCGAAGATAGCGCTGCAGTGAGTCATCCCAATACAGCTAGATTAATTATTGGGAATGCATCTGGATCACTTGAGCTTGTCGGTATATCAATTGGTGGCGGTAAAGTGGAGATTACGGAGCTAAATGGTTTTGATCTGAGGCTATCAGGAAATCATCCAGCTATCTTGATTATGCATAATGATCGCTTTGGTGCCATAGCCTCTGTTACAAGGATATTAGCTAAATACGAAATAAATATTGGACATATGGAAGTTAACCGTAAAGATGTTGGAAAAGAAGCGTTGATGGTAATTGAAGTAGATCAAAATGTGGGGGATGCTGTTCTGAAGGAATTAGAAAGCGCTGACCATATAGTAAGAATAGCAAAAATTGACAGCTAGGTCTGTCGAGAAGGAGGGATCCACGTGTTTCGAACAGTAAAGGAATTAGTGGAGATAGCTGAAACGGAAGAAATTCAATTGTCCGAAGTCATGATAAGACAGGAAATGGACGTGAAAAATAAATCCCGTGAAGAAATATATGAGGAAATGGAAAGAAATCTTCAGGTAATGGAAAAGGCGATCGAGGATGCGTTGCAAGGAGTTCAGTCGGTTACTGGCCTTACAGGCGGGGATGCGGTTTTAATTCAAAAGTATATGAAAGAAAAAAATCCGCTTTCAGGAAATTTAATGCTTGATGCAGTAAGTAAAGCGATGGGCACAAATGAAGTAAATGCAGCCATGGGTACAATTTGCGCTACTCCTACTGCGGGTAGTGCGGGTTGTGTGCCAGGCGCGCTTTTTGCTGTGAAAGAGCAGTTAAACCCAACTCGCGAACAAATGATTCGCTTTCTATTTACAGCGGGAGCATTTGGCTTTGTTGTTGCAAATAACGCTTTTATTTCAGGGGCTGCAGGAGGCTGCCAAGCAGAGGTAGGATCAGCCGGTGCGATGGCAGCAGCAGCTATAGTTGAAATGGCTGGCGGTACTCCGCAGCAGTCTTCAGATGCTTTTGCAATGACACTGAAAAATATGCTGGGCTTGGTTTGTGATCCGGTTGCAGGTTTGGTTGAGGTTCCTTGTGTTAAACGTAATGCAGCAGGCTCATCCTTAGCAATTGTCTCAGCGGATATGGCCTTAGCCGGTGTAACAAGTCGTATTCCGTGTGATGAAGTAATAGGCGCCATGTACCGAATTGGAAAGCAAATGCCTTCTAGTTTAAGAGAAACAGGGGAAGGCGGGTTAGCGGATACGCCGACTGGACGGTTATTAAAAGAAAAAATATTTGGTATGTCTGTATAGGAAGTGTTAGTCATATGCTGAATGAATCTATAGAAGCTTTAAAAGGTGTTGGTGAGAAGTATGCCGAGTCACTGGCATCTCTCGATATAAAAACAATTGAGGATTTGATGTATTATTTTCCATACCGTTTTGATGTGTTTGAAGTTAAGCCGCTTGCTGAACTGGTACATGATGACAAGGTAACGATTGAGGGAAGGGTAGTACATGATCCTTCCCTCTCTTTCTTTGGGAAAAAGAAATCGCGTTTATCCTTTACACTAGAGGTAGAAAATATAGCTGTGAAAGCGGTCATGTTTAATCGTGCCTTTGCCAAAAAACAGATTAATGCAGGAGATACGGTTACCTTGGTGGGAAAATGGGATGCCCATCGCCTACAAATAACCGTAAGTCAATATAAAAAAGGACCGGCAGCTTCACAAGCAGAAATTCAACCGGTTTACGCTGTGAAGGGTGATATTACGCCATTTCGCTTGAAAAAAACAGTGAAAACAGCACTAGAAGCCTACGGAGATCAGTTGGACGAAATATTGCCAGAAAACTATTTAAACGCGTATAAGCTTCCGGATAGAAAACAGGCTGTTACCTCCATGCATTTTCCGGCCAATAGGTTGGCTCTTAAACATGCGCGTAGGAGGTTTATATACGAAGAATTTCTACTCTTTCAACTTAAAATGCAACTTTTACGAAAATGGAAAAGGGAAGCAACGGATGGCAATGCTCAGCAATATGACAAACAACAGGTTGAAGATTTTATTGACTCGTTTCCATTTCCGTTAACAAATGCACAACAGAAGGCATTGGGGCAAATCTTAAACGATATGCGTTCGCCATATCGAATGAGTCGTATGCTGCAAGGAGATGTAGGTTCAGGTAAAACGGCTGTTGCCGCCATCTGCTTACTGGCATCCATTACAGCAGGAAAGCAAGGCGCTTTAATGGTACCAACAGAAATTTTAGCAGAGCAGCATTATCAGTCTTTATGTCAATTGTTTGGGGAACGTGCAAACATCACCTTATTAACTGGTTCTGTAAAAGGGAAAAAGCGAAAAGAAGTATTGCAGGCTATTACAGAGAAAAAAGTGGATATTGTGATCGGCACGCACGCTCTTATTCAGGAAGAGGTCACCTATCACAACCTAGGTTTTGTCATAGTTGACGAACAGCACCGATTTGGAGTAGCTCAACGACGGATGTTAAGAGAAAAGGGCCTTTACCCTGATGTGTTGTTTATGACGGCAACACCGATCCCTCGTACACTTGCTATCACGGCATTTGGTGATATGGATGTATCCGTTATCGATGAAATGCCTGTCGGAAGAAAAGAAATTGAGACTTATTGGACGAAAGAAAATACGTTAGACAGAGTACTTCGTTTTATTGAAAAACAAGTAGCAGCAGGAGAGCAAGCTTATGTCATTTGTCCGCTAATTGAAGAGTCGGACAAGCTAGACATCCAAAACGCTGTAGAATTACATCAACAACTGGAAGCATTTTATCCTCCTGAGGTAAAGGTAGGTTTGATGCACGGACGCCTACATACAGATGAAAAGGATGACGTCATGCAACAGTTTTCAAGAAATGAAATCCAAATTCTTGTCTCCACAACAGTTGTTGAGGTAGGTGTAAATGTTCCAAATGCAACCATTATGGTAATTTATGATGCGGAACGTTTTGGGCTTTCCCAATTACACCAGTTGCGTGGTAGAGTCGGTCGGGGAGATAAGCAAAGTTATTGTATATTAATTGCTGATCCAAAGGGTGAGGTAGGAAAAGAACGTATGCGTATTATGACAGAAACTACGAATGGATTTGAGCTATCGGAAGAGGACTTGAAATTAAGAGGGCCAGGAGATTTCTTTGGTAGGAAACAAAGTGGGATGCCGGAATTTAAAGTTGCTGATATGGTCCATGACTACCGTGCTTTAGAAACTGCCCGAAATGACGCTCAGGAAATTATCGAGCAAGGAATGTTGGATACAAATCCTGCTTTTTCTGCACTGAAAAGTATACTGGAAAAGGACGCTGCACTCACGGATAAATTAGATTAGATCCTTGCATAAATGCACAAGGTATTATATATTACTATTAGGACCAAGTCTTAATATGTAGTTTCTACGTAATTAATTCGATGTGGACGGTGTATCAATGCGAAGAACGAAAACAGAACGCCAGCGGATGCTGAAAGAAACAATTGAACAAACACCTTTTATCACAGATGAAGAGCTTTCAAGGAAATTTTCTGTTAGTATCCAAACAATTAGGCTGGATAGATTGGAGTTATCGATTCCAGAACTGCGCCAGCGTATAAAGTCGGTTGCGACGGATCAGTGGAATGAAACGGTAAAAGCTCTACCGCTAGAGGAAGTCATTGGTGAAGTTATTGACCTTGAACTAGATCAGCGGGCTATCTCTATTTTGGATATTAGCAGTGATCTTGTATTTTCAAGAAATAAAATAGCGCGCGGACATCATTTGTTTGCCCAAGCTAATTCACTTGCTGTTGCCGTTATCAATGATGAACTTGCCCTAACTGTTAAAACTGAGCTTAAATTCATTCGTCAGGTCAAACAGGGAGAACGGGTGATAGCCAAGGCTACGGTAGAAGGTAAAGATGATAGTGGCAAGTCAATTGTTCACGTTAACAGCTTTGTAGAAAACGAACTGGTTTTTACAGGTGTATTCCATATGTACCAAACTAGTGGACACAAAGGAGAACAAGATGATGAGATTAGCAATTGATGCAATGGGTGGAGATCACGCACCAGAAGAAATCGTACGTGGTGCTATCAAAGCAGTTTCTGAAATTGACAATTTGCATATCACGTTATATGGTGATAAAGCAAAAATTAACCAATATTTATCTGCGAACGAAAATATTGATGTTGTACATACAACCGAAGTTATAACAAGCGATGATGAACCAGTAAGGGCAGTACGTAAGAAAAAAGATGCTTCTTTAGTGGTAATGGCGAAAGCAGTAAAACAAAACCAAGCAGATGCGTGTATCTCTGCGGGCAATACTGGTGCCTTAATGAGTGCAGGTTTATTTGTCATTGGTAGAATCCCGGGGATTGAACGACCAGCATTAAGTCCAACGCTTCCAACACTTGATGGAAAAGGATTTTTGCTTTTAGATGTAGGGGCGAATGTTGATGCGAAGCCTTCACATCTTTTACAATACGCCATAATGGGCTCTGTATATGCACAGAAAGTTAGAGGGATTGCTGAACCAAAGATTGGTTTGCTTAATGTTGGCACAGAGGACGGCAAGGGAAACGATCTGACAAAACGAGCTTTTTCTCTCATGAAGGAAGCACCAATTAACTTTGTTGGCAATGTAGAGGCGCGTGATTTATTGTCAGGGGTAGCTGATGTTGTTGTTACGGATGGATTTAGTGGGAATGTTGCTTTAAAGACGATCGAAGGAACTGCTGAATCAATGTTTTCTATGCTCAAGCAAGTGTTTATGGGATCGTTCAAAACAAAACTTGCAGCCGGTGTAATGAAAAAGGATTTAACTGAACTGAAAAATCAACTTGATTACTCAGAATATGGTGGAGCTGGATTGTTTGGACTTGGTGCACCTGTTATTAAAGCACATGGTTCATCCAATAGCAGAGCAATATTTAATGCGATAAAGCAAGCGTGCCATATGGTGGAATTTAATGTGACAGACACGATAAAAGAAACAATTGAAGCAATGGAAATAGATAAGGAGGATAACGTATGAAAAAAGTAGCATTTATGTTCCCGGGACAAGGGTCACAGGCTGTTGGAATGGGAAAAGATATCTTTGATGAGTTTTCCGATGTGCAACAGTTGTACCAGGAAGCTGATCAAGTACTGAATAAAAATCTGTCCAAATTAATGTTTGAGGGACCAAAAGATGAACTAACTGAAACAGAGAACGCACAGCCTGCCCTCCTTCTATCAAGTATTGCTTTGCACTCGTTATTGCTTAAAGAAGAAATCCAGCCCGTAATGACTGTTGGACACAGTTTAGGCGAATATAGCGCATTAGTTGCTGCGGGCGCTTTATCTATTGAAGAAGCATTGCCGTTAGTAGCTACTAGAGGTAGGTTAATGGAAGAAGCCTTTCCTAAAGGACAAGGTACCATGGCGGCGGTTTTAGGTCTTGACGAAGAGGCAATTGCTACAACGCTTGCCAAAGTGGAAGATGAAACAGTTAATATCGCTAATCTGAATTGTCCAGGGCAAGTGGTTATCTCAGGCTCACAGGCAGGTGTAGAGCTAGCTACGTCTCTTTTAAAAGAGCATGGTGCTAAACGGGTGCTTCCTCTTAATGTGAGTGGGCCATTCCATTCCACATTAATGCAACCAGCAAGTGAAGCATTTTCTAAGTACTTGGATGAAGTGAAGATCAACGATGCTTCTATCCCTGTATACGCAAATGTCTCTGCCGCTCCTGTAACCGAAAGTGGGAAGATTAGAGAATTATTAATTGAACAATTATATTCACCAGTTCGCTTTGAAGAATCTATTCGCCATATGCTTAATGAAGGCGTAGATGCATTTGTTGAAGTAGGAAATGGTAAGGTGCTAAGTGGTCTTGTGAAAAAAATAGATAAAAGCGTTAAGACATTTGCTGTACAAGATACAGCATCCCTTCATGAATTTATTTCGTGGTATAAGGAGGAAGCATAATGTTACAAGGGAAAAATGCCTTAGTAACCGGGGCTTCGCGTGGTATTGGACGGGAAATAGCTTTGGAACTGGCAAGACAAGGAGCGAATGTTGCCGTTAATTTTTCTGGTAACGAAGCAAAAGCTCAGGAAGTCGTTGAAGAGATTAAAGCAATAGGCCGTAATGCTATTAAGGTACAAGCAGATGTAGCAAATGAAACATGTGTTAAAGAAATGGTTAAAGAGGTTATCGGTGAGTTTGGCACCTTAGATATCCTTGTCAACAATGCTGGTGTAACCAGAGATAATTTATTGATGCGTATGAAAGAAGAAGAATTTGATCAGGTTATTAACACAAATCTTAAAGGCGTATTTATTTGTACTAAGGCGGTAACACGTCAGATGATGAAACAAAAATCTGGCCAAATCATTAATGTTTCATCCATTGTTGGAGTAAGTGGTAATCCTGGACAAGCTAACTATGTAGCTGCAAAAGCAGGCGTGATTGGCTTAACCAAAACAACCGCTAAGGAACTTGCTTCACGTAATATTCGTGTTAACGCGGTAGCTCCAGGGTTCATATCAACTGATATGACAGATGCATTGACCGAAGAACAGCAAGCAGGAATGCTAGACATGATTCCACTAGGAAAATTAGGGAAGCCTGAAGAAGTGGCCAAAGTTGTTCGATTCCTTGCTTCAGAAGATGCTTCTTATATTACTGGGCAGACCATTCATATTGACGGAGGAATGGTTATGTAATAAATCAAGTGACTTTCTTTGAAAGGAGGTGAAGAGAGAATGGCAGACGTGTTTGATCGTGTAAAAGCTATTATCGTAGATCGTTTAGACGTTGACGAGTCAAAAGTAACGATGGAAGCTTCATTTAAAGATGACCTAGAGGCGGATTCTTTAGATGTAGTGGAATTAGTTATGGAACTGGAAGACGAATTCGATATGGAAATCGCTGACGAAGAAGCTGAAAAAATTAATACAGTGGGTGACGCTGTAAACTACATAAACAGTTTATAGTCCCACAAACCTAAAAAATATAAAAAAATTGAAAGTCTCGCGTTTTAGCGGGACTTTCGTATATAACAACAAACTTAGGGGGTGAAAATGAATGGAAATCGCGCAATTAGAAAAAGAATTAGCTATACGGTTTGACAATCATGAGCTGATTAAACAAGCCTTTACACATTCATCTTATGTGAATGAGCATCGTAATGAAACGGTTGTGGATAACGAACGTTTGGAATTTTTGGGAGATGCTGTACTTGAACTTGGTGTATCACAGTATCTTTTTAAGGAAAATGAAGAAATGCCAGAAGGAGAAATGACAAAGCTCCGAGCAGCAATTGTTTGTGAGCCATCCTTAGTAAATTTTGCGAGGGATTTAGATTTTGGTAAGTTCATTCGTCTTGGCAAAGGGGAAGAACAAACTGGTGGAAGAGAACGGCCGGCCTTACTGGCAGACGTTTTTGAAGCATTTCTGGGAGCACTTTATTTGGATAAAGGTTATTCAGAGGCATTAGCCTTTTTGGAACGTCACGTCTTTCCGAAAATCACTACAGGTGCTTTTTCGCATGCGATGGATTATAAGAGCCAATTACAAGAGCTTGTACAACAATATAAACATCAAACGATTACGTATAGGATTATTGATGAAACAGGGCCTTCCCATGACAGGGAGTTTTTAGCCGAAGTACAGATAAGTGAGAAGGTTACAGGAACAGGTAAGGGAAGAACAAAGAAAGAAGCCGAGCAAAGAGCAGCAAAGGCTGCCCTAGACAAATATCAACCATAGTATTAGTAAAGCAAAGGCCGTTCCAGGAAGCGCATCCTTTGCACTTTCATCCAATTTGAAAAGGCTGTGAGATTTATTTGCTCACAGCCTTTATCTGGTTTATTAGTTTTTTCTTACGGAACGTAATTCTTCAATAAATGCCTGTGCCTCTGATGCACTTAGACGCCCTTTTTGGACAACAATTTCATACATCAGTTTCAGGTCATCGTATTTATTCAAATCATAATCTTCCGGATCCAAAATTGCTCGGTTAACTACATCAAGCCGTTCTCCTAATTGTTCTAGAATGAAAGACATATTTTCTTTGTTTGGATTTTCTAAATTCATAACAACACCCCGTATAATTAGTTATCTCATTTTCTTTTTATCATAACATAATTGAACACGTTGAAGTACAAAGATTGCGATTATCCTATGAATGAACATTCGAACATTATCCTTTTTTTCCTTCTAAACATGTCAGTATGCTATGATTGTGGTAAAATAAATGCGGTAAAAAACTACATAATAACATGACAAGCATATAAAAGACGCTTTCGCTATTCTGGTAGCTGGCACTATAAAGGGAATTTATAGTAGCCTAAAAATCGATTGACAACAGAAAGCAATGATGAATTTCTAATACGTAACGTAATGGTGTTTTATATAAATGTACGTGTTCAATAAAGAGGACGAAAAGCCGGTAGGTAAAAAGGCAATGCTATTAAAAGCATAGAGGATATGGAGTTTGACTTTAAAACTGGTAAATGCTAGACAGATTATATTAATATCAGTCTCTAAAAACCTTCCCATTTACCTTTTACGCGGTTTTTCAAATAGGAGAATGTATATGTATTTAAAAAGGCTGGAGAGTGTTGGCTTTAAGTCATTTGCTGAACGAATCTCAGTGGACTTTGTTCCAGGAGTTACGGCAGTAGTAGGGCCAAACGGCAGCGGGAAAAGTAATATAACAGATGCGATTCGCTGGGTACTGGGCGAACAATCAGCTAAATCACTGCGCGGATCTAAAATGGAAGATATTATTTTTCAAGGTAGTGATTCTAGAAAGGCATTGAACGTTGCAGAGGTAACCCTTGTGCTTGATAATCAGGATCAAGCATTGCCGGTTGATTATGAGGAAGTAAGTGTTACAAGAAGGGTTTACCGATCAGGGGATAGTGAATTTTACATGAACAAACAAGCCTGTAGGTTAAAGGATATTGTTGATCTGTTTATGGATTCAGGGCTTGGTAGGGAAGCCTTTTCTATCATTAGCCAGGGGAAAGTCGAAGAAATATTGAGCTCTAAGGCTGAAGAAAGACGTACTATCTTCGAAGAGGCTGCAGGTGTACTCAAGTACAAGCAAAGAAAGAAAAAAGCAGAATACAAACTGGCTGAAACGCAGGAGAATCTTAATCGTGTAGAAGATATTATTCATGAAATAGAGCAACAAGTAAACCCATTAAAGGCTCAGGCTGATAAGGCAGAAAAATATGTGAGTTTAAAGGAAAAGTTAAAACAAGAAGAAATTGCCTATCTAATTACCGAAATTGAAAACTTGCATAATGAGTGGCAAAATCTGCTAGATGACGTAGAAAAAGACAAACGTATCGAGTCAGAAATGAAACGAAACATTCAGCAAAAAGAGGCTGCAATGGAGGAAGAACAACAGGCAATAAACCGGTTGGACAACAAGATTGAAAAAATGCAAGCCCAGCTTCTTTCTGCTACAGAAGAGCTTGAGAAGAATGAAGGGAAAAAGCAGCTGCTTTCTGAAAGATCGAAGCATTTTTCTGAGAATAAAGAAAAACTCGAAGTACAAAAACAAGAGTCCTCTACCCGTGTTGGAACATTGCATGATCAATTGGTTGTAGAACGAAAAAGTTTACATGAGCTTCAGGAATTAAGAAAAGAAACGCTGAAACGTGTTAAACAGTTAGAAAAGGATTTAACAACAAACCAAGAGGACATAGCAGAAAAAATTGAGGATTTAAAATCAGAATACATCGAGTACCTTAACAAGCAAGCAGCAAAACGAAATGAAAAACAGTCCATTGCCCAACAGATGCAACAAATGAACGGCAAAAAGGATAAGCAGGATGGGAAATTTCAAGACCTTGTTAAATCACGGCAAGCACTGCTTGGCAGTCTAGAAGTATTTGAAGTCGATTATCAAAAACAGGAAAAAGACGTCAAAGATCATAAAACGGAAATCGAATCGATTAAGACAGAGCTACGAAATGCTAGAAACACGTTTCAAGAACAGCAGACAAAGCTTTATCAAGGGTATCAGTATATTGAAAAATTGAAATCAAAAAAAGAAATGCTTGAGGAAATGAAGGAAGATTTCCAAGGCTTTTTCCAAGGCGTAAAAGCAGTTTTGAAAGCGCGCGAAGAGAAACAGCTACAAGATATTCACGGTGCGGTAATAGAGCTTGTTGATGTGCCTAAGAAATATATTACAGCAATGGAAACAGTATTGGGAGGGCAATCACAACATATTGTGGTCCAGCATGACCAAGCTGCCCGCAGAGCAATCTCCTGGCTCAAACAAACAAATAATGGACGTGCTACTTTTCTTCCAATGGAGTCCATTCAAGAGCGCTTTGTTTCAAAGGATCTGTTAACAAAAATTGAGAATCATCCTGGCTTTATTGGAGTAGCTTCACAGCTTGTTTCTACAGAGCCTGCATATCAACGTGCTGTCAACCACTTGATGGGTCACGTTATTATAGCGAACACGTTAAAAGATGCAAATGACATTGCGCAACAGGTTATGCGTAGGTACCGTATTGTGACGTTGGAAGGTGATGTGGTAAACCCAGGGGGTTCCATGTCAGGTGGTGCACAGAAGAAGACGAACCAATCCCTTTTCTCCCGGGAACAAGATTTACAAGAAATGACAGAAAAACTAACTGCTTTCCAGGAGAAAACCATTGCATTTGAAAAGCAGGTTGCAGAACAAAAAGCAAACGTTGCTAAGCTTGAAAAGAAACTTCCTAGTAAAGAAGAGGAGTTATCCAAAAAGCAGAGACAATTGCAGGAGACACATGCTCAGTTACGTGAATTGCAATTAAAAAAAGAAACGCTTGATGAAAACTTAACGATTTATGATCAAGACAAACAACAGTTTAATGAGGATACAGAACATTTCCAGGAACGAGAAGAAAAGCTAACAGAGGAATTGACACAGATAAAGAACGCATTAGAAAACATACAGTCGGAAATCGATCAGCTATCAAGCAAAGAAGCTATTATGAAAGAGAATCATGGGGAGATGCAACAAGAGCTTCATGAAAAACAAGTGCTGTTAGCTGAGCAGGAAGAGCGATTGAAAAATCAGCGGGAGAAGTCAGACAGTGTTGAAAAGCAATTATCTGAAGCAAAGCAGCAGTATGACCGTTATGCTGGCGAACTAAATGAATTATTGGAATACGAGCTGTCAGAGGAAAGTGAACAAGAGATTGAAACCACAATTGATCGAAAAAGCAAAGAAAAACAAAATCTCACAGCCGATATACAAACAGAGCGTTCTGCACGTCAAAAACGTACACAATTACTGCAGGAAAAGGATAAAGAGCTGAAAGAAGAGAATTATGCACATCAAGAGCAAGTAAAGCGGATAAATGAACAGGAAGTGAAAGTTAACCGAGTTGATGTTGATTTAGAAAATCGCCTTTCTCATTTACAGACAGAATATACCATTACATTCGAAAAAGCGCAGGCATCCTATGAGCAGGCAGAGGATATGGAAGCAGCCAAAGCAAATGTACAGCAATTAAAACAGGAAATTGACCGATTGGGCACGGTAAACCTTGGAGCGATTGAAGAGTATGAACGAATTTCAGAGCGCTATTCCTTTCTAACAGATCAGCAAGCAGACCTTGTGGAAGCTAAGCAAACACTGTATGCAGTTATTGCTGAAATGGATGAGGAGATGAAAAAGCGCTTTGACGATACGTTTTCCAAAATTAAAGCAGAGTTTACCGAGGTGTTCCGCCAGCTATTCGGTGGAGGCAATGCTGAATTGAAGCTAACAGATCCAAAAAATCTGTTAGATACAGGGGTGGACATTATCGCGCAACCACCTGGTAAGAAACTCCAACACCTTGGTTTATTATCTGGTGGTGAAAGGGCATTAACTGCTATTGCTTTATTATTTGCTATTCTAAGGGTGCGTCCTGTTCCTTTCTGTGTATTGGATGAAGTAGAGGCAGCCTTGGATGAAGCAAACGTCGCTCGTTTCGCGAAATACGTAAATCATTACAGTAAGAACACGCAATTTATCGTGATTACACATCGACAGGGTACAATGGAGGAAGCTGATGTGTTGTATGGTGTTACCATGCAGGAATCAGGCGTCTCTAGACTGGTTTCTGTCCGGCTTGAAGATACGAAAGCATTAGTTAAATCATAAGGGGGTTACAATCATGGGTTTTATGGATAAATTTAAAAACCGTTTTAAACAAGACGAGAACGCAGAAGAAGTCTCTACGAAATATAAAGAGGGAATGAAAAAATCACGCCAAACCTTTTCCGGGAAAATTAATGATTTAATTGCACGTTATCGAAAAGTAGATGAGGACTTTTTTGAGGAGCTTGAGGAGGTTCTTATTTCTGCTGACGTAGGTGTAACCACTGTTATGGATCTGGTGGAAGAACTTAAAATGGAAGTAAAGCGACAAAACATTAAAGATACAAAGGATATTAAGGAAGTCATCTCTGAAAAGCTTGTCGAAATTTATTACGGTGATGATGACGAAAAGATTGAGGGCTTAAAACTAGATAAAGAAGATCTTTCTGTTATTTTGGTCGTTGGTGTGAACGGGGCTGGAAAGACCACTTCCATCGGCAAACTTGCGAATCAGTTAAAGTCACAAGGCAAAAAGGTTGTTCTAGCTGCAGGGGATACGTTTCGTGCAGGAGCGATTGAACAACTGGAAGTATGGGGAGAACGAGCAGGCGTAGATGTCATTAAGCAAGGGGCAGGAAGTGATCCTGCAGCTGTTATCTTTGATGGCATAAAATCAGCGAAGGCTAAAAATGCAGATGTGCTAATATGTGATACAGCTGGTAGGCTGCAAAACAAGGTTAACCTAATGAATGAGCTTTCTAAAGTGAAGCGTGTGATCGAGCGAGAAGTGCCGAATGCGCCCCATGAAGTACTCCTCGTTCTTGATGCCACAACAGGTCAGAACGCGCTTAACCAAGCGAAGACATTCTCGGAGGCAACGAATGTCTCCGGGATTGTTCTAACAAAATTGGATGGTACTGCAAAGGGTGGAATTGTGTTAGCGATCCGTAAAGAACTCAATATTCCTGTGAAGTATGTAGGTCTTGGTGAAAAAATAGATGATCTTCAAGAATTTAATGCTCACGCGTTTGTTTATGGTTTATTTGCCGATATGCTTGAAGAAACAGAATAGAAGATAGCTTGACAATTCCGGCAATACTTCGATATCATGGAATGTAAAGCAAATTCACTTAACAAGGGAAGTGCCTTATGCTGGAAAAAACAACGCGAATGAATTATTTATTTGATTTTTATCAGGCATTACTGACCCAAAAGCAACGAAATTATATGGAAATGTACTATCTAGAAGACTATTCGCTTGGAGAAATCTCTGAAGAAGCAGAGGTTTCCAGACAAGCAGTTTATGATAATATTAAGAGAACCGAATCCATGTTAGAAACATATGAAGAAAAGCTTCACTTATATGAAAAGTTCCAACAGCGGCTTACTTTAATCAATGAATTAGAGGCGGTTATTGCAAATAAAGAAGAGAAGCTATTTTTTGATAAATTGAATCAACTAAAAGAATTAGATTAGGAGGACACCCTCTATGGCATTTGAAGGACTGGCCGACCGCCTGCAGAGTACGATAAAGAAGATTACAGGTAAAGGGAAAGTTAGTGAGCAAGATGTAAAAGAAATGACACGTGAGGTTCGTCTTGCTTTATTAGAGGCAGATGTTAACTTCAAAGTAGTCAAGGATTTGATAAAGCGCATTAAAGAACGGGCAATTGGACAAGAAGTAATGGAAAGTCTGACGCCTGGACAACAAGTCATTAAGGTCGTTAAAGAAGAACTTACTGAATTAATGGGTGGAGAAAACAGTAAAATTGCGGTAGCTGACCGGGCACCAACAGTCGTTATGATGGTGGGACTTCAAGGGGCAGGTAAAACGACAACAACTGGTAAGCTAGCGAACCTACTACGTAAAAAGCATAACCGCTCCCCATTACTCGTTGCATGTGACGTTTATCGTCCTGCAGCGATTAAGCAATTAGAAACACTTGGAGAGCAATTAACTATGCCTGTATTCTCCATGGGAACAGAAGCTAATCCAGTTGATATTGCGACAAAAGCTATTGAAAAGGCTAGGGAAGAGCATCATGATTATGTGATCATTGATACAGCAGGTCGTTTACATGTCGATAATGAACTTATGGATGAGCTGCAAGAAATTAAAGCAAATGTAAAACCAGATGAAATTTTTCTAGTGGTCGATTCCATGACTGGTCAAGATGCTGTTAATGTGGCAGAAAGCTTTAATGAGCAGCTTGATTTATCAGGTGTCGTGTTAACGAAGCTAGATGGTGATACTAGAGGTGGTGCAGCCCTCTCTATTAAAGCCGTAACAGATAAGCCTATTAAGTTTGCCGGGATGGGTGAGAAATTAGACCAGCTGGAAGCATTCCACCCTGAACGAATGGCATCGCGAATTCTTGGGATGGGCGATGTATTATCCTTAATCGAGAAAGCGCAAACCAATGTAGACGAAAAGCAGGCGAAGGAATTAGAAGAAAAAATGCGGACAATGTCCTTTACCTTCGATGATTTTCTTGAACAAATGGGACAGGTCAAGAATATGGGACCATTAGATGACTTAATGGCCATGATTCCTGGAGCTAGCAAAATGAAAGGACTGAAAAATGCACAACTTGATGAGAAACAACTTTCTCATGTAGAAGCAATCATTCAGTCTATGACAAAAAAAGAGCGACAGGACCCAAGTCTGATGAACGCAAGTCGCAAAAAAAGAATTGCAAAAGGTTCTGGTACTTCTGTTTCCCAGGTAAACCGATTGCTTAAACAGTTTGACGAAATGAAAAAAATGATGAAACAAATGACAAACATGCAAAAAGGGAAAAAAGGCAAAGGGATGAAGTTCCCGTTTATGTAAAAATGCCTTTATACACAAGGAATTTTACATTGTAATGTAAAAACACTTTACAGACTTCCTTGTTTCTGATAGAATCTAAAATTGTGTAAAACATTAATATTTGGAGGTGCAAAATAAATGGCTGTTAAAATTCGTTTAAAACGTATGGGATCAAAAAGAAATCCTTTCTATCGTATCGTTGTAGCTGATTCACGTTCTCCTCGTGACGGACGTCAAATTGAGCAAATTGGAACATATAATCCTGTTGTAAACCCGGTTGAAGTGAAAATCGATGAAGAGAAAGCACTTAGCTGGATGACTAATGGAGCAAAACCAAGTGATACAGTACGTAACCTATTTTCAAATGAAGGCATCATGAAGAAATTCCACGAACAGAAAAATCAGTAAAGTAGTGTGATATCATGAAAGCCCTAATTGAATCAATCGTTTCGTCATTGGTAGATTATCCTGATGATATTAAGATAACGGAGACAGAAGAAGAGGCCAAGCTGGTTTATCATTTAACTGTTCACCCGGATGATGTCGGAAAGGTTATCGGCAAGAACGGACGTATTGCCAAAGCGATACGCACAGTAGTCTACGCTGCAAAGACAGACGCTAAGAAACGTATTTATTTGGATATTATGTAAAGGGAAAGGGGAACCTTTCCCTTTTTACACATGTAAGGAAGTATACGTGTGGTGACCTACAGGAAGTATGTTATGCTACGTTAACCTAGCAAAGGTTGTGCTTAGTCGGCGTCCATTAATAATGCGATAAAGCTTTTCTTAACACCTCAGGATTTTCTGAACAAAAGATCATTTTTGAGAGTGAGGACAAATTGTGAAAATTATTACGAAAGTTATTGTGAAGCAAGTAGTCACAGAAAAAAGCAAGGAAACATTGCAGACTAACTTCTATAATCATAAAATGCGGCTTGAACAAGAGTGTCAACAACTGTTGTTTGAACAGCGAAAATTTGAGAATAAATCGAGGGCTTCCAAACAGGATGTAAGTCACAGGTTTCAACAAGAAATAAATAATCGCAAAGAAAAAATTAAACTTGCTGATTTTAAACTGGAACAACTTGAGATGTTGGAGTTGGGCAGTGAGATCACAGAAAAAGAAGTTGAAGCTCTTGTTGAAGTTTCCGAAGGCTCGCATTGGGATGAGATCATAGGAGAAAAAACCATTATAATAAAAGATAATGTGGTAATCAGAATTGACGAATAGTAGGTGATACTAATGAGCCAAAAAATGTACAATATTGGAAAAATCGTGAATACACATGGCATTCGTGGCGAAGTAAAAGTAGTCAGGATTAGCGATTTTGAAGAACGCTTTGCAGTTGGAAACCAGGTTTATGCAGTAAAAGAGAAAGCAGCACCGGTTGCTTTAACAATAGCTGCACATCGAATCCACAAAGGTTTTGATCTGCTTCAGTTTGAAGGGTTTGCAAACATTAATGATGTTGAGCATTTCAAAGGTGGCTATCTCAAAATTACCGAAGAGCAATTGACCGAACTGGAAAGTGGCGAATATTATTACCACGAGATAATTGGTTGTGATGTCATGACAGCTTCTGGCGAAAGCTTAGGTGTTGTAAAAGAGATTCTCTCTCCTGGTGCTAATGATGTATGGGTGATAAAGCGTCCAAAAGAGAAAGATTTATTAATACCATACATTGATGAAGTAGTGAAAGAAGTTTCCATTGAGAATAAAAAGGTTGTTATCGAGCCAATGGAAGGGTTGCTTGATTAATGCATATCGATGTTTTAACGCTTTTCCCAGAAATGTTTGACGGGGTCTTCCACTCTTCTATTCTTCAAAGGGCGCATGATAAGGAGACGTTTTCCTACAAGCTTGTTAACTTTCGGGATTACACAACGAACAAACATAACAAGGTAGATGATTATCCATATGGCGGAGGAGCTGGGATGGTACTCACCCCACAGCCTTTATTTGATGCGGTGGAAGACGTTACCAGCAAAAGTACGGCAAAGCCACGCGTTGTGTTAATGTGCCCACAGGGTGAACCATACAATCAAAAGAAGGCAGAAGAATTGGCTGAGGAAGATCATTTAGTTTTTATATGTGGCCATTATGAAGGCTTTGACGAAAGAATACGAGAGCACCTGGTAACAGATGAGATTTCCATAGGAGATTATGTGTTAACTGGTGGTGAATTAGGTGCCATGGTAGTGATGGACAGTGTTATTCGCCTGCTCCCAGATGCTTTAGGTAACAAAGAGTCCGCACCGCAGGATTCCTTTTCGACAGGGTTACTGGAGCATCCACATTACACTAGACCAGCTGATTTTAGAGGAATGAAGGTTCCAGATGTTTTATTGTCTGGTGATCATGCAAAAATTGAGGCGTGGAGAAAACAGCAGGCGCTGAAACGAACCTATGAGCGTCGAAAAGAGCTACTTGAAGATAAGGTTCTATCCAAAGAGGAAGCTCTCTACTTAAAGCAACTAGAGTCGGAAGAAAACTCTGAATCATAATCTGAAAGATTTGCTACAAAACAACTTGAAGTATACCTAAGGTTATGGTATATTTAATCTTGTGCTAAAAGTGTCGACTTTTTGTACTATAAACGATGTTCCGCTGTCATTTACTGAGAAAGAGCATTGGTTTGGAAGGAGTGTAACAAGATGCAAAAACTAATTGAAGACATTACAAAAGATCAGCTTCGTACGGATCATCCAGATTTTCGTCCAGGAGATACTTTAAAAGTCCACGTGAAAGTTGTGGAAGGTACTCGTGAACGTATTCAGGTATTCGAAGGTGTTGTCATCAAACGTCAAAACGGTGGAATTAGTGAAACATTTACTGTAAGAAAAATTTCTTATGGTGTAGGTGTTGAACGTACTTTCCCAGTACATTCCCCTCGTATTGATAAAATCGAAGTTTCTCGTCGCGGTATCGTACGTCGTGCTAAACTTTACTATCTACGTAATCTACGTGGTAAAGCTGCACGTATTAAAGAACGCCGTTAAAGCTGAATACAGCTGTTGTAACAAAAACCACTGGAAAGGAGCTTGGCAATATGCACAAGCTCCTTTTTGCTTATTTACATGTAATTTTGATCATACATATTTGCTAGTATAGAATGAAATGGGCTTTATATTGTATTATCTGCGTAATGTCGGATTAAACTAATAGTAGATTGCCTGGCATGGAGGGATTGGATGGGAAAGCAGAAAAAGAAAAAAAGTGAGTGGTTGGATTGGCTGAAGGCTCTTTTAATAGCTTTTGGATTAGCTTTTATTGTGCGTACCTTCTTGTTTGCCCCTATTGTAGTGGATGGACCTTCCATGCTCCCAACACTGCATGATCGGGATCAGATGATTGTTAATAAAATTGGCTATCGTTTTGGTGATCCAGAACGTTTTGAAATTGTCGTTTTCCATGCTTCAGATCAAAAGGATTTCATAAAACGTGTGATTGGTCTACCAGGGGAACATATTGCCGTAAGAGATAATGTCCTTTATGTTAATGACCAACCTGTAGAGCAACCTTTTTTAACAGAGTATAACAATGACATTTTAACTAATGATTTTGAGCTGGAAGAACTGCCAGGAGAATATAAAACCATTCCAGAAGACCAAGTCTTAGTATTAGGTGATAACCGTGGGAACTCAACAGATAGCCGTATTTTAGGAATGATTTCAATGGATCAAATTGTAGGGAAAACGAGTGTACGATACTGGCCGTTTGACCGTATAGATATTATGAAATTGGGAGAGTAGGATAATTATGACAATACAATGGTTTCCCGGACATATGGCGAAAGCACGCCGGGAAGTAGAAGAAAAATTAAAGCTCGTTGACTTTGTCATGGAATTAGTGGATGCACGTGCGCCTCTATCCTCGCAAAATCCTATGCTTCAGCAAGTTTTACAACAGAAGTCAAAAATGGTCGTTCTTATGAAGAAGGATTTGGCAGACAATCGTCAAACTGAGGAATGGATCTCATATTTTAAGGAAAGGTCCATCCCCGCTATAGCAATTAATGTAAATGATAAATCAGACATAAAAAAAGTGATTCAACTTGCGAAAGATCTTGGACAAGAAAAGCTGGATAAACTTATTAAAAAAGGAATCCAACCGCGTCCATCAAGAGCCATGATTGTGGGGATACCAAACGTTGGTAAATCTACCTTAATTAATAGACTTGCTAACAAGAAAATTGCTAAGACAGGTGACAGACCGGGTGTTACGAAGCAACAATTATGGATTAAAGTAAAAAAAGATTTTGAGTTACTTGATACACCTGGTATTTTATGGCCAAAATTCGAAGATGAGCTTGTTGGATATAGATTAGCCGCAATAGGTACAATCAAAGACCAACTTCTTTCCATGCAGGATATCGTCGCTTTTGTTATTTCTTATCTACAAAAACATTATCCTGAAAGATTAGAGGAACGCTATCCGATAGACCGTGATATGACGGATATGTGGGAGATCTTTGAAGCGATAGGAAAACAACGTGGAGCCTTGGAAAGTGGCGGGAGCGTTAACTTTGAAAAAGTGTCAGATCTAGTGATACGTGACTTACGTACAGGAAGACTTGGTAATATTACACTAGAGAACCCTAAAGAATAGAGACATACATCTACTGGATGCATGTCTTTTTCATTTGTCCTTCAACAACCTATCTTGTTAGAGCTTAACATGGTATTTTTAAAATTTATAAAATGATTAGCTCAGCTTTTGGGTGGAGAAATACGGCATTTTGTTTCAATTTTACTAGTTATTAACCGATATAAGGAAGAAAGCAGGTAGACGTATGCAAAAAGATTCAATAGCTTTGCTAAAACAGTTATTTGAAGAAGATAAACTAACGGAGCAAAAGATAGCCGAAATGCGGCAGGATGAGCGCAAAGGCGTTCAAACATTGCTTAAACGATATGACGTTAAGCAGGATAGAATGAATGCATTAGAACAACAATTTTTAGCCATGTCAGAATTCGAACTTAAACTCCGGAATAATGGTTATGTAAATATAGCTGGAGTAGATGAAGTGGGAAGAGGCCCATTGGCAGGACCAGTTGTTGCCGCTGCCGTAGTTTTGCCGCAAGACTTTAAGCTACTAGGTTTGAATGATTCGAAGCAGTTAAGTGAGTCTACAAGAGAAGCTTATTATGAAGTGATTAGAGATAATGCTATTAGCTATGGGGTTGGGATTATCCATAATGACGTAATCGATAGGGTGAATATTTATGAAGCAACCAAGCTTGCTATGCAAGAGGCAATTAATCAATTGGATCCAATTGCCGATTTTGTGTTAGTAGATGCTGTGCCATTGAAAGGGCTAAGTTGCCCATCTGAATCCATCATAAAAGGAGATTCGAAAAGTATATCTATTGCAGCTGCCAGCATTCTAGCGAAGGTAACAAGGGACCGTTTTATGAAAGAGATACATATGAGCTATCCTGCATATGATTTTGCTTCCAACATGGGCTATGGAACGAAACACCATATGGAGACATTAAGCAATCAAGGGGCAACGCCATATCATCGTAAATCTTTTGCACCGGTCGGTAATGTAGAAGTGAAATAGGAGGACAATCCATTGGGCATTCAAAAAACAGGTCAAAGTTTGCGTGTGCTTCAACCAACGCCTAATACAATTAAACCCGGACAAGTTATTAAGGGTAGTATTTTAAAGATCTATCCAGAAAATAAGGCTGAAATACAGCTGGGATCGCAAAAAATGGTTGCTCAATTAGAGGCTTCCCTCTCTGCTGGTGGGAAGTATCATTTTATGGTGCAATCAACAGATCCTGTCATCCAACTAAAAGTGATAGGGGAGCAATTACAACAGCAAGACCATCTTAATAGTCTTAACCTGCTCCAACAGCTTGGATTAAAGGCATCCAAGCGGAATATTGTTTTTCTGCAACAGCTTATCGCAAAGAAGATTCCATTTGAAAAACCTCAGCTCACACAATCTTTCCACCTTCTTGAAGGTTCCAAGGATAAACAACTGACAGGAAAGATGCTTGTAGAAATGATTTCTAATCGTTTGCCCATTACAAAAAATGTGCTGGAAGCTCTTCAGTCTGTATCCAATTCTAGCTTTTCAGGTCGTTTAGCAAGCGCTATGCCAGAATTGGATCAGGCTAATGTCCAACCAAACATAAGCCAAAATCTACAAAAGTTAGTCAGCAATCATGCAGCCATTTCAACAGAAAGCAAGTTAATGGGGGAGAGAATAAACAATCAGAATCTATTTCACCTACTGAAACTTTCAGGTACGATTGAACCTGCCCAACCATTTGATACATGGAGAGCGAATACTACAACTGAACAAAGTGGAAGACAAAAAGATATACCTTTCCAACTCTCAGAAGCACAGTTGCGGAATCTGCAAACTGTAATAGATAATAGAGCTACTTTGCAGCAGAATGCAAAGCTTCTTTTAAATAGTTTCCATAATTTACCTCAGTCCATTGCTAATGAAGGAAACTTAGATACCCAACTTTTTTCCCGGTTAAAGGAGCAGTTTACCCAGTCGGTACTACCATATCTGCCAAAGAATACTACCTTCCCAGCATCTTCTATGCTGCAAAACAATCGGCATGCTCTATCACAGGTATATGAATTTTTGCAAAATGCGGCTTCCACTACTACGGAAAACATAGAAGTCACGATGAAGCAGCTACGAGACGTAAACCTACTGATGGCGGCATCCCCAAAGGATCAATTCTTGCAGCATCTTAAACACACGCTTTCGTTCACGGGATATTCGTATGAGCATGATCTGGCAAATAAGGTAATGCAGGAACAAACCTCTTTAAAAGGTGTGCTCCTACAGCTCATGCAACAGGGCGACCACAATAACAATACAACCGAACAAAGCAAACAACTCCTTCATTTTATTAACGGTCTTCAGTTACAATCTGTCCAAGATACGGGTAATTTTTTGTATGCTAGTTTGCAACTCCCGGGCGAAAAGTTAGGATTAGCTAAAGATCTTCAGCTAGAGTTTGAAGGAAGAAAAACCGAAGATGGGGAAATAGATTCTAGTCATTGTCGGGTTTTGTTTTATTTGGATTTAGCTAACTTAAATCAAACGATTATTGATATGACGGTACAAAATAGAAATGTATCCGTTACAATATACAATCAAAGTGAAGAAGAGTTGAGGCCTTTAGCCAAAGACTATCAGGCTGTTTTAAAAAATGGGCTGAACGAACTAGATTATCATTTATCAAGTGTGATGTTTAAGCCTGTTCGAGAAGAAGAATTAACTGGGTCAAAACGACAACAATCACATCCTAGCTCGTACCAAGGAGTTGATTTTCGAATATGACAGAAAACAGAAAAAAAGCTGCCGCATTATCCTATGATTTGCAGAAAGGAACTGCCCCAATCGTTTCAGCTACTGGCAAAGGAATGAGAGCTGAGGCGATCATACAAAAGGCCAAAGAGCACAATGTACCTATTATGGAAGACAGTTCCATGGTAGAGATATTGGCAGAGTTAAATATTAATGAAACCATTCCAGAAGAATTATACCAAGCGGTAGCAGAAGTGTTTGCTTTCGTCTATAGAGTGGACCGCAAATTGGATAAATCGTAATTTCATTTCAAAGATTGTAATTGCAAGTATTCTATTATTCTTGTGAAAGTTCGTTTTTTTTAATACAATGGAAATGCAGTGAATTTTGATGGGAGGATAAAGGATGAACATTCATGAATATCAAGGCAAAGATGTCTTGCGTCAGTATGGTGTAAACGTTCCTAATGGTTATGTTGCCTATACAGTTGATGAAGCTGTACAAGCGGCTGAAAAACTAGGTACTGATGTAACAGTAGTAAAAGCTCAGATCCATGCCGGCGGCCGCGGTAAAGCGGGCGGCGTTAAAGTTGCCAAAGGCTTGGATGAAGTGCGTACATACGCTGATGAGATACTTGGAAAGACATTAGTAACACATCAAACTGGCCCAGAAGGTAAAGAAGTAAAACGCTTGCTTATTGAAGAGGGCTGCGATATTAAAAAAGAATATTATGTTGGTGTGGTTCTTGACCGTGCCACTTCTCGTGTTGTCATGATGGCATCTGAAGAAGGTGGAACAGAGATTGAAGAGGTAGCAGAGGCTACGCCAGAAAAGATTTTTAAAGAAGTAATTGACCCTGTGGTAGGACTATCAGGCTATCAGGCTCGTAGACTTGCATTCAACATTAATATTCCAGATGAATTAATGGGCAAGGCTGTGAAATTTATGATGGCGCTTTATGAAGCATTTGTTGCAAAGGATTGTTCCATCGCGGAAATTAATCCATTGGTAACAACAGGCGACGGAGAAGTCCTTGCCCTCGATGCTAAATTGAACTTTGATGATAACGCTTTATTCCGCCAAAAAGATATTCAGGAATTGCGTGATCTAGATGAAGAAGATGAAAAAGAGATTGAGGCAAGCAAATACGATCTTAGCTATATCTCGCTGAATGGAAATATTGGCTGTATGGTTAACGGTGCAGGACTTGCTATGTCTACAATGGATATTATTAAACATTATGGCGGAGACCCCGCAAACTTCCTTGACGTTGGGGGCGGCGCTACAGCAGAGAAAGTAACAGAAGCATTTAAGATTATTTTATCTGATGCCAATGTAAAGGGAATTTTTGTTAACATCTTCGGTGGAATCATGAAATGTGATGTAATTGCAGAAGGTGTTGTGGAAGCAACTAAGCAAGTTGGTTTGGAAATTCCGCTTGTTGTTCGTCTGGAAGGAACAAACGTTGAATTAGGAAAGAAAATTCTCGAAGAATCAGGCTTAAATATTACATCTGCTGGATCTATGGCAGACGGCGCTGAGAAAATTGTTTCTCTAGTAAAATAAAAACGTAATAGTTTGCATGGAAAGGACGGACAAGTATGAGTGTATTCGTTAATAAAGATACAAAAGTAGTTGTACAAGGAATTACTGGTGGTACAGCGAAATTCCATACCAAGCAAATGCTAGAGTATGGTACTAATATCGTTGCAGGTGTTACACCCAAAAAGGGCGGTTCAGAAGTAGAAGGCGTGCCTGTATTTAATACAGTTAAAGAAGCAGTTGAAGAAACTGGCGCAAACGCTTCCGTTATTTATGTTCCGGCACCATTTGCGGCAGATGCAATATTAGAAGCAGTAGATGCTGAGCTAGATTTAGCTATATGTATTACAGAGCATATTCCTGTAATGGATATGGTAAAAGTTAAACGTTATATGGAAGGGAAAAAGACTCGCCTGGTTGGACCAAACTGCCCTGGAGTCATCACTCCGGAAGAATGTAAAATTGGTATCATGCCTGGCTATATCCATAAAAAAGGTCATATTGGTGTCGTTTCCCGTTCAGGAACATTAACCTATGAAGCCGTGCATCAATTATCTGAAGCTGGCTATGGTCAGTCCACTGCTGTAGGAATTGGTGGAGACCCAGTAAATGGTACGGACTTTATCGATTCACTAAAAGCATTTAATGAAGATAGTGAAACAGAAGCCGTCATAATGATTGGTGAAATTGGTGGTACTGCTGAAGAAGAAGCAGCAGAGTGGGTGAAAGCCAACATGAAAAAACCTGTAGTAGGGTTTATTGGTGGAGCTACAGCCCCTCCAGGAAAAAGAATGGGACACGCTGGTGCCATTATTTCTGGAGGAAAAGGTACTGCTGACGAAAAGATCCGCGTGATGAATGAATGCGGTATCCAAGTTGCAGAAACACCTGCTGTAATGGGCGAGACCATGATTCGTGTATTGGAAGAAAATGGTTTAAAAGAGAAGTGTAAAACACATTAAAAATTTGATAGTGAAGAAGCCCTGGAATAAAGAAATTCCCGGGCTTTTTCTCCATGAAAGGATGTTAAAATTGAGTCGGCGCAGTAACAGGTTAATACATCTATCAAGATGCAAAGGCATTACAAGACGTATAATGCAGTATATTATCCAAAAAGACACGGAACTAAAAGAAATTTACTATCTTTCCCCTAAAGAATTAACCCAAATTTACCACATCCCCGAACAAAAAGCAGTCCCTCTTTATCATGACCTTCATAACCCCGTCCTCATTGAACAAATTAAACAGGATAAAACACAATGCTCTATCATTACCATTCTTGATCAAGCTTACCCCTTCATGTTAAAAACAATAAAAGACCCACCACTAGTCTTATATACAATCGGCAATAATGAATTGTTATCTTGCTCTCCTTGCATAAGTGTTATTGGAACTAGAAGACCAACAAGTGAAGCAAAACAAAAAACAAACTTTATAGTGAAGCCTCTAGTGGAGGAAGGCTGGGTTATTATAAGTGGGATGGCGAAAGGAATAGACACCTATGCCCATAAGGTAGCATTAGCTCAAAACGGAAAAACAGTTGCTGTACTCGGTAGTGGTTTTGAACATATCTACCCAAAGGAAAATGAGGATTTATTTACAGAAATTTGTAAAAGTGGTATAGTCCTTTCTGAGTACCCTCCCAACGTAGTAGCCAGTCGACACCATTTTCCTGAACGTAACCGACTTATAAGTGGCTTGACATTTGGAACGCTAGTGATAGAAGCTACTGAGAAGAGTGGTACATTAATTACAGTAGATCAAGCATTAGATCAGGGAAGGGAAGTATATGCCCTGCCAGGGTCTCCATTAGTGGCACAAACAAAAGGTTGCCATCGTATGATACAGGAAGGTGCAAAGCTTGTAATAGATGCACAATGTATCCTAGAAGACTGGAACGATCAAGGGACACATTTAGCTTCCGTATGGAAGGGATAATGGTAAGAAAAAGAAGGTAATGTTATACCATTCATTAAATTGTATGTTTGACAAATGAAACGTATATATTTACTATTAGTGAAGATTTCCAATTTAAATTAGTTGTAACCTCATTGTGGGAGGAAATATAATGTCAGATTATCTAGTAATCGTAGAATCGCCGGCAAAAGCGAAGACGATTGAACGTTATTTGGGGAAGAAATATAAAGTAAAAGCATCAATGGGACATATACGTGATCTGCCAAAAAGTCAGATGGGCGTTGATACAGAAGATGAATATAAACCAAAGTATATTACGATACGCGGAAAAGGCGATGTACTAAAAGAATTGCGCTCTGCAGCAAAGAAAGCTAAAAAAATCTATCTTGCGGCCGACCCCGATAGAGAAGGGGAAGCAATTGCCTGGCACCTTGCCCACATTCTAAATGTTGATGAGACATCGAAGTGTCGTGTCGTATTCAATGAGATTACGAAAGAAGCGATTAAAGAATCCTTTAAAAATCCGAGAAGTATTGATACAGATTTAGTAGATGCGCAACAAGCACGGAGAATTCTAGATAGACTGGTCGGTTATAACATCAGTCCATTACTTTGGAAAAAAGTGAAAAAAGGACTTAGTGCAGGCCGTGTTCAATCTGTAGCTGTTAAAATGATAATTGATCGAGAAAAAGAAATTGAAAACTTCCAACCAGAGGAATATTGGTCAATTGAAGGAAGCTTTAAAAAGGACGATGAAGTGTTTAATGGGTCTTTTTATGGCGTTGATGGTAAGAAACAAGAGTTAAAGACAGAAGATGATGTCAAACAAATTCTTGGTAAGCTAGATGAAAAGGCATTTAAGATTGATAAAGTAAATAAAAGAGAACGGAAAAGAAATCCATCTCAACCATTTACTACTTCTTCTTTACAACAGGAAGCTGCCAGAAAGCTGAATTTCCGAGCGAAGAAAACCATGATGGTAGCACAGCAATTGTACGAAGGTATAGATTTAGGAAAAAAATCAGGTGGTATCACTGGACTTATCACGTATATGCGTACTGATTCAACACGTATCTCTGATACAGCGAAGAAGGAAGCAAAAGAATATATAGAAGAAAATTACGGGGAAGCGTACTTGGGGACAAGTAAACCTGCCAAAAAGAAAGAAGGAGCTCAGGATGCACACGAAGCAATCCGACCAACTTCAGCCTTACGCAATCCAAAATCGTTAAAAGCGATCTTATCGAGAGATCAGCTTCGACTTTATAAATTGATTTGGGAACGATTTCTTGCTAGCCAAATGGCTCCCGCAGTCTTGGATACTATGACCGTTCACATGCTAAATAATAAAGTGGAATTTAGGGCTACTGGATCAAAAGTGAAGTTCAAAGGGTTCATGAAGGTGTATGTGGAAGGGACCGATGATGATAAAAAAGAAGAAAACAAATTTTTACCGGACCTTCACGAAGGACAGAATGTTATGGCAGAAGAAATTGAGCCGAATCAGCATTTCACTCAGCCGCCACCACGTTTTACGGAGGCAAGGCTTGTTCGTACTATGGAGGAGTTAGGAATAGGGAGACCTTCAACCTATGCACCAACCCTTGATACGATCCAGCGAAGAGGTTATGTAACAATTGATAACAAACGTTTTATCCCAACAGAGCTTGGGACCATTGTATTAGAGCTTGTCGAAGAGTTTTTCCCTGAAATTATTGATGTGGAGTTCACAGTTAAAATGGAAGGGGACCTTGATGCAATTGAAGAAGGTAAGACCGAGTGGATTACCATTATTGACGGATTTTATAAAGGTTTCGAAAAGCGACTAGAAACTGCTGAAAAAGAAATGGAAAAAATTGAAATCCGTGATGAGCCAGCTGGCATTGACTGTGAGAACTGTGGGCATGAGATGGTTTATAAAATGGGAAGGTACGGAAAATTCCTAGCATGCTCTAATTTCCCAGAATGTCGAAACACGAAGCCTATCCTTAAAGAAATCGGTGTGAAATGCCCGAAATGTAAAGAAGGCAACGTTGTGGAAAGAAAATCCAAAAAAAGACGCGTCTTTTATGGTTGCGATCGATTTCCGGAATGTGACTTCCTTTCATGGGATAAACCAATCTCAAGACCATGTCCAAAATGTGATGCCTTATTAGTCGAAAAGAAAAGTAAGAAGGAAACACAAATCCAATGTACAAATTGTGAATATAAGGAATCAGCGCAAGCCTAGACAAGAAGGTCTTTAACTGTCCGTATCTAATAACGGGCAGTTTTTTGTTTGGTTCATGAAGTTTAAGCCCAGTTTTTCTTTAGGCGTTTCTAAATTCATTAAATAGGGAACCTTCGTAATAGAAAACAAAAGGAGGTAATCCAATGGACCGTAAACAACATTATTTCGTAAAAATAACAGAAAAGGAAATTAATGAGATGTCCATACCGGATAGATCCACTGAATATGAAATTGTGGCAACTCATGATGAGGTTGAAGAATTACGGGAACTTTTTCTAGAAGAGAACAAAAATGCAAAAAACTCAGTTGAGTATTTATCCAAGCCTTTTGATGAATGGGGAGCAGATGAAGAAAGAAATAGCTATGATGATCATCTTATTACCGTTTATCGTAATGTATATAAATTAGGAACGGATAAAACCAAAGAAAAAATAAATGAGTTAGGAATACTGAAGTAATAATTTGGCAATATTATGAAGAGAAGATTGTGTCTATAGACTATTTTCTAAAAAATCCTTCCAGTTCACTAAAAAGGAATGGCTGAACTACCATTTATAATGGTGAAATGTTAGGTGAAGACTGGTTAAAATAAGTATTCGTATTGTTTCAAGGCAAGATTGTTGACTATTTAGATGGAAACAGATATAATTACGCCTTGGTAAGTGTAATACCTTGACAGTCAAAACCTTACTAGTAAAGCATTCATTTGCTATGACACAGGATAAATCATTGAAAAACACGATTGCACAATCGGTAATTCAGAATTTTGTTGCAATTTTGTTAAATTTATTGCACTACACGATTTTCTATGATATGATTTATTCGCTAATCAATGGGGTGAAGTTTTGCTTAATTTTGATGAAGCAATTAAAGCATTTACATCCTATCTACAGATTGAGAAGAATGCGTCCCCTTATACTGTGAAATATTATCAGAATGATCTGGAAATTTTTTTCGCTTTTCTGCAAGGGGAAGGCATCACTGATCTGGGAGATGTAGACCAGAAAGTTGTACGAATATATCTAACGATGCTATATAACAAACAGCTAAGCCGGAGATCTGTTTCCCGCAAAATTTCAACGTTGAGAAGTTTCTATAAATATTTAGAAAGAGAGAATGTCTTATTCTCCAACCCTTTTGTCCACATATCCCTACCGAGGACCGAGAGCCCAGTTCCTGGATTCTTATATAAACAGGAACTTGAAAAGCTCTTTGAGATTAATGACCTTAATGAACCGACAGGACAACGGAATCAGGCATTAATTGAGTTGCTCTATGCTACAGGTATGAGGGTGAGTGAATGTCAGGGGTTGAGGCTTCAAGATATTGATTTTTCGATTGGCACTGTCTTTGTTCGAGGTAAGGGGAGAAAGGAACGGTACATTCCATTTGGAAGATTTGCAGAAATCGCTTTGGAAACGTACATAACTGAAGGGCGCCCAGCGTTGTTGAAAAAGGCGGAACAGCAGAACGAAGCTGTTTTTTTAAATGCACGTGGAAATCCTATAACGGCGAGAGGGATTAGATTAATCCTTAATAAAATGGTTGAAAAGGCTGCGTTAACAGTCCATGTTCACCCCCATAAGCTACGGCATACGTTTGCGACCCATCTATTAAATGAGGGGGCGGATTTGCGTAGTGTGCAGGAACTTTTGGGTCATGAAAATCTGTCTTCTACACAAATTTATACACACGTTACAAAGGATTATTTGCGAAGTGTCTACATGAACAGCCACCCAAGAGCAAATAATCAATCAAACGATTAGAAGAGGTGATTATTTTGGCAAACGAGATGCATGCAACGACTATATTTGCCATCAGCCATAAAGGACAATGCGCAATGAGTGGTGACGGTCAAGTAACCCTAGGAAACGCAGTTGTTATGAAACATAAGGCTAAAAAAGTACGTACATTATTTCGTGGTCAAGTTCTAGCTGGCTTCGCTGGTTCTGTGGCAGATGCTTTTACGCTATTCGAAAAATTTGAAGGAAAACTAGAAGCTTTTAATGGTAACCTAGCTCGTGCTGCGGTTGAATTGGCACAGGAATGGAGAAGTGATAAAGTTCTTCGTAAACTGGAAGCCATGCTGATTGTAATGAATAAAGAAAATATGTTTTTAGTCTCTGGTACAGGTGAAGTAATTGAACCTGACGATGGCATACTCGCCATAGGATCTGGTGGGAATTACGCATTAAGCGCTGGTAGAGCGCTTGCCAGAAAAGCGGATCATCTAACTGCAGAGGAAATTGCAAGATCAGCTTTAGAAATAGCGGGAGAAATTTGTGTGTTTACGAACGATCAGATAACCTTAGAAGTGCTTGACTAAAAGGAGGCCTTTCGACAATGGGTATTGATTACACTCCGAAACAGATTGTCAGTCAATTGGATAAATATATAATCGGTCAGGGAAGTGCAAAACGATCTGTTGCAATAGCTTTGCGCAACCGCTATAGAAGAATGCAACTTGATGACTCGATAAAGGATGAAATAGTTCCTAAAAATATTCTGATGATCGGACCTACGGGAGTAGGTAAAACGGAAATTGCCAGACGGTTAGCGAAATTGGTGGGCGCCCCTTTTATAAAAGTGGAAGCGACCAAGTTCACAGAAGTGGGTTACGTTGGAAGAGATGTAGAATCCATGATCAGGGACCTTGTTGAAATGTCATTGCGCATGGTAAAAGAAGAGAAAATGAAAGAGGTTAAGGGAAAGGCTGAAGAGGAAGCAAATAAACAATTAGTGAAATTACTTGTTCCTCAGGCTAAAAAAGAGTCCTCTATGAAAAATCCTTTTGAAATGCTCTTTTCTGGCAATGATGACAGTGACAAAAGTGAAACGAATGCAGAAAATGATGAGGAAATTAAAAACAAACGTAAACGCATAGAGCACCAGTTAGCGCTAGGTGAACTAGAGGATCATATGGTTTCCGTTGAAATTGAGGAACTTCCGCCTTCCATGTTTGACATGCTCCAAGGTTCGGGAATGGAACAAATGGGGATGAATATGCAAGACGCATTTGGTCAATTCATGCCAAAGAAAAAGAAAAAGCGTAAACTACCTGTATCAGAGGCAAGAAAGGTTCTGACCCAACAAGAGGCGGGGAAGTTGATCGATTTGGAAGAAGCAGCCCAAATTGCTGTGGAAAAGGCAGAACAATCCGGAATTATTTTTATCGATGAAATTGATAAAGTAGCCGGAAAGCAGGATAACACAGCAAATGTGTCGCGTGAAGGTGTTCAGAGAGACATCCTGCCAATTGTGGAAGGATCAACTGTGGTCACAAAGCATGGCCCTGTAAAGACAGATCACATGCTCTTTATAGCAGCTGGTGCATTTCATATGGCAAAGCCAAGTGATCTCATTCCTGAACTTCAGGGAAGGTTTCCTATTAGAGTGGAATTAGATAAACTATCAGTTGAAGATTTCAAACGTATACTTGGTGAGCCGTCTAATGCTTTACTCAAACAATATTCTTCCTTGTTGCAAACAGAGGGTATAAATGTTGTTTTTACGGACGAAGCTATAGAAAGACTAGCTGAGATTGCTTATCAGGTAAATCAAGAGACTGATAATATCGGTGCTAGAAGATTGCATACCATTTTAGAGAAACTTCTAGAAGACTTATCATTTGAAGCGCCTGATATTAATATGGAGCAAATTGAAATAACCCCAACTTACGTGGATGAAAAACTAAGTACTATTGCTAAAAACAAGGACTTAAGTCAATTTATACTATAATACCAAACAATTGAATGGAGGATTATTAATGGAACTATTAGGACGTGCAAGAAAAATTAATGCAATGCTACAGAAAGCAACAGGAAAATCGGTGAATTTTAATGATATGTCTGCTTCTTTACGTGACGTAATTAAAGGGAATGTGTATATTCTAAGTAGAAGAGGTAAATTATTAGGATTTTCAATAAACCAAGAAATAGAAAATGAACGTATGAAAGATATGCTAGAACAACGACAATTTCCAGAAGAATATACGGAAGGGTTGTTTAACATTCATGAGACCACTCCAAACCTGGATATTGACAGTCCGCAAACTGTATTCCCTGTAGAAAATCGTGAATTGTTCAAAACAGGTTTAACAACGATTGTTCCGATCATCGGAGGCGGAGAGCGCCTTGGTACATTGGTACTTGGGAGGTTAACAGATAGCTTTAATGATGATGATCTATTGCTTGCAGAATATGGTGCAACAGTAGTAGGTATGGAAATTTTACACGAAAAAACCGAAGAAATAGAAATGGAAGCGCGCAGTAAAGCAGTTGTGCAAATGGCAATAAGCTCTCTTTCATATAGTGAATTAGAAGCTATTGATCACATTTTCGAAGAGCTGAATGGTAACGAAGGCTTGCTTGTTGCAAGTAAGATTGCAGATCGAGTAGGTATCACCAGATCTGTTATCGTAAATGCACTTAGAAAGCTTGAAAGTGCTGGTGTTATTGAATCTCGTTCGTTAGGAATGAAAGGAACATATATTAAAGTGTTAAACAGTAAGTTTCTAGTTGAGCTTGAGAAACTTCGTTCAAGATAAAACAAAAAAGCCCTGTAAGACTTTAGTCTTATGGGGCTTTTTTGTGCGGGTAAATATAATCTGTAAAATGAAAAAAATAATTGCTGTTTTCGATCAAATTCGACGAATTAGCAATAGAAATTCGAGAAAAAAGAAAAGTTATCGAAAATTAACAAACAAAATACGGTCTTATTGATAAATTAGACCTAGTTATATTTAACTATATTATGTTCTTAATAAGGAAAATGTCGAAAAGTGATAGACTTTGCAGTATTTATAAATTACAATATTCGTAGGATATTAATATTTATGACCGTTGATAAAAAGGTTAAGGAGGGAAATGGATGGACTTATTTGGAGGCACTATTTCCACTTTGGAAAAATCATTGCAATACGCGTCAGCAAAGAACCAGACTATATCAAACAACATCGCGAATGTTGACACACCAAACTACAAAGCAAAGGATGCAGTGTTCAAAGATATATTAAACGACAGTATGTCAACGAGCGAACAAGCAAAAAAGACTCACGAGAAGCACTTATCTTTTAATGGTACTTCTGATTCATCTTACCAAATAATTACAAATAACAATACATCCTACAATAGTAACGGAAATAACGTTGATGTGGACAAGGAGATGGCAGAACTTGCCAAAAACCAAATCTATTATCAGGCATTAGTAGATCGGATAAATGGTAAGTTTGGAAGCCTGCAAAAAGTTTTACAGGGAGGTAGCTAATAAGTGTCCATTTTTAATTCAATAAACGCAAGTGCGAGTGCTCTTACTGCTCAACGCCTTAGAATGGATGTTGTATCTTCAAACATTGCAAACGCTCAGACTACAAGAGCGACAATTAACGAAAATGGGGAATACGAGCCATACAAAAGGAAAATGGTTACGGTAGAGCCAAACGGCGGAAGTTTTAAATCGTTTTTACATAAAGCATCTGGAACATCTCAAAACAATACCGGCAATGGTGTTAAGGTTACTGGGATTACAGAAGATGAGACCCCTTTTAAATTAGTATATGATCCAACACATCCAGACGCAGATGATAACGGGTATGTTGAAATGCCAAATGTTGATCCATTAAAAGAAATGGTTGACCTAATGAGTGCTACTAGGTCCTATGAAGCAAATATAACTTCATTGAATGCAAGCAAAGGTATGCTCATGAAAGCATTGGAAATCGGTAAATAATTATGCTGGGAGTTTTAAATAATGATAAATAACATAACGCTAGGAACTATGGCGGATCAACAGATTACAAAACCTGCAGTATCACCAGGACAGGCGCAGGAAAGTTTTGCAAATACATTAAAAGCAGCAATTAATAACGTAAATAATAGCCAAATTGCTTCAGATAACAAGACAGAAGCACTTGCCAATGGCCAAATTGATGATTTGCATGACGTAATGATAACTGCACAAAAAGCAAGCATTACATTAGAAACAAGCGTACAAATGCAACGTAAAGCTATAGATGCCTACAATGAAATAATGAGGATGCAGGTTTAAGTCCATTCGCTTCAAAAGCAAGAGTATACTTGTGTACTTCTTAACAAACATTCTAATTTCAGAAATAATAATGGATTTCGAATCCTTAAAATTTACAAAATCTAGACAATGTAGTAAATGTTTGAATCAATTTTGGCATCATGGTGGGGGAATATATGAAAGAGAAGATAATGAACTGGAAAGAAAAAACAACTGGATTCTGGAAAAAACGCTCCAATACACAAAAGGGCGTCTTTCTTGGATCTGTATTACTAGTCATCCTACTGATTGGTGGGATCTTATTTTTGTCGCCCGGGTCCAGGTTGGTTCCATTATATAGCAACCTTTCCTTGCAGGAAGTAGGGCAAATAAAAACAGAACTTGATACAAGAGGCATACAATATGAATTACAAGACGGCGGAACAACTGTAAATGTTCCAGAAGAGCGAGTGGATTCACTACTTGTTGATCTTGCCGGACAGGGTTTACCAAATAGTGGGAACATCGATTATTCCTTTTTCAGTGAGAATGCATCTTGGGGAGTAACAGACAACGAGTTTAACGTAATGAAGCTGGATGCGATGCAAACCGAATTGGCTAACTTAATGAAAGGGATTGATGGAATTGAAAATGCCGAGGTCATGATTAATATGCCTGAGGATCCCGTTTTTGTTAGCGACGCAGCACAAGAAGGCAGTGCATCCATAGTCTTGAATACGCAGCCTGGATATCAGTTTGAAGGAAACCAAATAGAGTCGCTTTACCACTTAGTGTCAAAAGCAGTACCGAATCTGCCGGCGGACAACATCGTTATTATGAACCAGTACTTTGAATACTTTGATAGAAACAATCAGACTGCCGGTGGCTCGCAGGATGCACATACATATCAGCAATCCGTTAAGAAGGACATAGAACGAGATATCCAAAAGAGATTACAACAGATGCTTAGTGCTATGGTAGGTGGCGAAAATGTAATCGTATCTGTAACGTCTGATATTGATTTTACACAAGAAAACAGAACGGAAAATCTTGTAGAACCTGCTGATGAGGAAAATATGGAAGGTCTGCCAGTTAGCGTTGAAACAATCCAAGAAACGTATAGTGGAAACCCTCCTGTTGGTGGGAATGCTGGAACTGGTGATGAAGACATAGCTAATTATGAAGGTGTTGAAGAAGGCGAAGACGGAGATTATGAGCTAGTTAAGGAAACAGTAAACAATGAATACAACCGTATTCAAAGAGAGATTGTAGAAAGTCCTTATAAAGTACGTGATCTTGGGATACAGGTAGCTGTTAACAATGTTAAAAATGACGATGGCGAAACCGTTGAATATTTAACACAGCAGGAACAAACAACTGTTGAAGAAGGTATTTCTTCTATTTTAAGTTCCATTGTGACCACTACGGTTGATGCAGAATTTGAGCCAGCTAATGCTGCGCCAGGAGAAAATGTATCCATCACGTTCCAAGAATTTAGTGGAAAACAAACGAATAGCGCTGCGGCCACATCTGCTGGTATTCCGTCTTGGATGTATATAGCAGGAGGAGCATTACTACTAATTATTATTGTATTGGTTGTTATGTTGTTGCGTAATCGTGGAGAAGAAGAAATTATAGAAGAGAGCTATATCTCAGAAGAAATACCTGCCGAGATTCCAGAATTACCTGAAAATGAACAGACAGAGGCAGATGTCCGTAAAAAACAATTAGAAAAAATTGCAAAAGATAAGCCGGAAGATTTCGCGAAACTTTTACGAAGCTGGATCGGGGAAGATTAGGAGGGGATTAAATGGTAAGACAAAAAGGCGCCTTAACAGGCAGGCAAAAAGCAGCGATACTTTTGATCTCCTTAGGCCCGGATGTTTCTGCTCAGGTGTACAAACATTTGACAGAAGAGGAAATTGAAAAACTCAGCTTGGAAATTTCCTCAGTTAAAAAAGTAGATAATTCTTTAAAAGACGATGTTTTAGACCAATTTCACCAAATTGCAGTAGCTCAGGACTTTATCTCACAAGGGGGGATAGGGTATGCAAAAACAGTTCTGGAAAAAGCTTTTGGAAGCCAGGAAGCTTCTAATATAATTAATCGACTTACATCTTCCTTGCAGGTGAGACCATTTGACTTTGCGAGAAAGGCAGATCCACAGCAAGTCTTAAATTTCATTCAAAACGAACATCCGCAAACAATTGCACTTGTTCTCTCTTATTTAGATTCAGAGCAATCCGGGCAAATTTTATCAGCACTGCCACAAGAAATGCAGGCAGATATTGCAAGAAGAATTGCTACAATGGATTCTACATCACCCGAGATCATTACACAGGTTGAACAAGTTTTAGAAAAAAACATCTCTTCTTCTGTAACAGAGGACTACACACAAACGGGTGGAATCCAAGCCGTCGTAGAAGTTCTCAATGGAGTAGATCGGAGTACAGAACGTACGATTTTAGATGCTCTTGAAATACAAGATCCAGAGCTTGCTGATGAGATCAAAAAACGTATGTTTGTGTTCGAAGATATTGTTATTCTTGATAACAGAGCAATTCAACGGGTAATACGAGAAGTTGAAAATGACGATTTACGATTATCACTTAAAGTAGCTAGTGATGAAGTGAAAGATATTGTGTTTAAAAATATGTCACAAAGGATGGCAGAGTCCTTTAAAGAAGAGATGGAATATATGGGGCCAGTACGTTTACGTGATGTAGAGGAAGCACAAACAAGAATTGTTGGCTCTATTAGAAGATTAGAAGATATAGGTGAGATTGTCATTGCAAGAGGTGGAGGAGATGATATCATTGTCTGATTCTAGCGTGACGGGTGGCAAGGTAATCAAAATCAAACCAGTCATAACACGAAATGATGTAGCAGCAGGAGTAGAGACAGAAGAACAAGTGCAGGCAGAACTTCGAGAGGCACAACAAACTTTTGAAGAAGTGAAGGAAAACACTGCCAAAATGCTACAGCAGACACATGATGAGATCGAACAAGCGAAGCTAAACTGGGAAGAAGAGAAGAAAAAATTAGTCGAACAAGCAAAAAACGATGGATACCAGGACGGGTTTAATTCAGGTAGAGATGAAGGTCTGTTGGTATACCAAACAAAGTTAGATGAGTTGAACCAGTTAACAGAACGGGCAATGAAAGAGTTTCAACAAACAGTAGAAAAAAGTACAGATGAAATTATAAATATCGCGTTAAATACCGCTGAGAAAATAATTGATCAAAAGATCACAGAGGAGCCTACCTCTTTTCTACACATCGTAAATAAAGCAATTAAGGAATTAAAGGACCAATCTATCATATCGATTTACCTTAATCCTGCAAATTACGAGTTTGTCGTTCAGCAAAAGGAAGAACTGTTACAAATTCTGGATGATGACACAAAGCTCGCAATTTATATAAAGGACACTGTTGAAGAAAACGGTTGTCGTATCCAGCACCCGTTTGGTGAATTGGATATTGGAATTGATACACAGTTAAAGCAAATTAGAGAAGTATTACATGAAATTGTATTGGAGCAAAAGCAATGAATATCGCAGACTACCTATCAGCAGTAGAACAAGCAGACACATATAAACGTTATGGAAAAGTCCTTCGAGTGGTTGGATTGATGATTGAGTCACAAGGTCCTGCTGCCAATATAGGGGAAGTATGCTATATTCATTCATCTGAGAACCGTTCTCCGATCCTCTCAGAGGTTGTTGGTTTTAATAATGAAAAAATAATTCTTATGCCTTATTCAGAAGTAAATGAAATCGGACCTGGATGTCTTGTAGAATCGACTGGGAAGCCTCTAAGTATAAAAGTGGGAAGAGGTTTAATTGGTAATGTCGTTGACTCACTAGGAGAGAAACTGGACCATTCTTCACTTCCAAAAGGATTAACCCGGTACTTAACCGACCAGGCTCCGCCTAATCCAATGGAGAGGCCACCCATTTCCGAACCAATACAGGTAGGGGTGAAGGCTATAGACTCCCTTCTTACAGTAGGAAAAGGCCAACGTATTGGAATATTTGCAGGTAGTGGTGTTGGGAAAAGTACACTGTTAGGAATGATTGCTAGAAATAGTGACGCAGATATAAATGTCATCGCACTAATTGGTGAAAGAGGCAGAGAAGTTCGAGAATTCATAGAAAAAGATCTAGGGTCAGAAGGGCTTAAGAGATCGATTGTTGTGGTAGCCACATCAGATCAACCCGCCTTAATGCGCATAAAGGGTGCCTATACAGCAACAGCAATCAGTGAGTATTTCAGGGATCAGGGATATAGCGTGAACCTCATGATGGATTCTGTTACAAGGGTAGCGATGGCCCAACGAGAAATTGGACTAGCTACAGGAGAACCACCAACTACAAAAGGTTATACCCCTTCTGTATTTGCCACCCTTCCTAAATTACTCGAGCGAACAGGTACAAACAAAAACGGAACCATTACAGCCTTTTATACTGTATTGGTAGACGGTGATGACATGAATGAACCGATAGCAGACACGGTTAGAGGGATATTAGATGGTCACTTTGTTATGGATAGAAAACTGGCAGAGCGTGGCCAGTTTCCCGCAATTAATGTTCTCAAGTCGATTAGCCGTGTAATGAATGGAATTACTGCAGCTTCCCACAAACAAATAGCGCAGGAAATTCGCTCGCTAATGGCAAAATATGAAGAGAATAGCGAATTAATTCACATTGGTGCCTATAAACGGGGCACTGACCAAATGATCGACAGAGCAATTTCCTATCAACCTAAGATACAGTCCTTTTTAAAGCAGGATGTTCATGAAGTATTATCACGTACCGAATCAATTGAACAAATGACAGCATTATTAAATGGAGGCATGAATTAATGGCGGAAATACTAGCTTTATCAAAGATTCGTAATGTCCGAGAACAAGAAAAAAATGATGCGCAAAAGGCCTACCATCAATCAACAGAATTTTTCGAGGATATCGCCACAAAAATGTTCCAGTTATTAAAGAAGAAGGAAAACGCTGAAAAAGATTATGAAGATGCAATTCAACAAGCTATAACGCTTGATAAAATAAGAGAGCAAAATGCATATATCGAGCGATTAAATAAGCAAATTATGGACATGCAAAATGCCGTTCAGAATGCGAGAAATGATATGGAATTGAAGCAGAGTTTACTTACTGAAGCACATGTAGAAATGAAGAAATTCGATAAGATTATTGAAATGAGACAGGAAGAGAAAAAAGCTATCCAGGAGAAAATGGAGAAATCCTCGATGGATGAAGTCTCGATACAGCAATATTTAAGTCATATAAACAGGTGATGACATGGAAAAAGACCTAAAAACAGAAAAAAAGAAAATGAATCCATTTCTCTGGTTTCTTTTTGCAATCGTAATTCCGCTATTGATTGCAGTCGTGATTGCGGTAATTGCCTTTAGTATGGCAGGAGTAAACGTAATGGACTGGGTAAAGGAAAAAGGAAGTAATATTCCAGTTGTGTCCTCGCTTATAGAATCGCCAGAAGGGGAGTCAGTAGAACAAACACCAGATCAAACTTCAGAGCAGCTAGCTGACAAAAATGAGCAGATTGAGCAACTTAACCAGCAAGTACAGGATATGGAAACAACGATTGATCGATTAGAAGAAGAAGCGGTAATTCTAGAAAATCGTAATAAACAGAATGAAGCTACTGCTGAGGTGGAGGCTGATAGTGAATCAGAAAATAGTTCAATAACTACAATCGCAAGCTCTTTTAAAGACATGGACAGTGAACAGGCTGCTCTAATCATGCAGGATTTAGATAATCAAACAGCTGTCTCTATATTAGAAGAAGTTTCAAATAAAGTAAGAGGCGCCATTTTGGCAGAAATGGAACCAGCTAAAGCGGCAGATTTAACAAAAATATTCATAGATGCTGGAAACTAGATAATTTGAAAGGGGGTGAAACTTAATGAATGCAATCGGAATGTTTGTTCAGCAAATACAATCTGTAAAAGTACCTGCTGCCTCCGAGAAGACCTCTAGCAGAAGTGATTTATTTCAATCAATGCTGAATGGTGAGCATGGTAACGAAGCAACTGGTTTAAAAGAGATGATTCTATTAGCAGGACAGAATAGTAATAATAATGCTTCTAAACTAGCAACAGCGTCTGATCAGGATACGCTGACCAAATCTATACAACCTGCTTTATCGCTTATATTTCAGTCTGGTGATGAGAAAAACAACGGAGAGAAAATTCAATTGACCGAGGAAGAACAGGAAAAGCTGATGGATCTGCTTACCATCCTAATGGAATCGGAGAATAACCAAGAAAAACTTGAAGTTGGAATGAAACTCGATGAGATGATGAATTTACCACCATTATTTAACGAATTTGTTCAGCTGTTAAGTGAAGTAGCTCCTGTTTTATCGCAAATAACTTCTAAAGAAGATGCTGAAAAGGTAGCACCAAAATTATTACAACTGTTGCAGCAATGGACTTCGCTTGAAAAGAAAGCAGGCGCAGCGAACAGTGGGGACGCGGTGCTTAACCTTATGAAAAAAGACGGTACTAGTTTACAAGGGGTCTGGAAGGATCTAATTCAATCCTTTGAAAAGCGAAATCAGATGGCTACAAAACATCAATACAACACTGATTCAAAGGTCACCACTAGTGATATTGCCAAGTGGCTTTCAAGCGCATTGGAACAGCACGCACAACCTACTTTAAAAACAGAGGGCCTTAGCAATACTGCATCTGTCATAAGCGGACCAATGAGCCAGGTAGAACAGCTTGTTATCCATGTTAATTCTACCCAATCTACGAAGTCACCGGATAAACAATTACTGGAGCAGTTTCAGCAATTAATACAATCAAGCAAGTTTGCTGCTAAATCCAATGGAACAACACAGCTGTCCATTTCATTACGACCAGAAAATCTTGGAGACATGATGGTGAAATTAACACAGATAAACGGAGAAATGACGGTAAAAATACTTGTTTCTTCTCAGGCAACAAAAGAGATGATGGAAGGGAATATTCATCAACTACGTAATATGTTCTCTCCACACCAAGTGGTGATTGAGAAACAGGATATGGCTGTTCAACAAAGCCAAAACCTCCAAGAGGAACAGGATAACCAGCATTCTGATCAACAACAAGATCGATCTGGAGATACTAGGCAGGATGAAGAAAGTCATGCGGAAGATGATTTTGCAACTCAGTTTCACGAATTATTAATGAATGAGAAAGTGTAGGTGGAAAAAATGCCCGTTAACCTAGACCCGTCATTGTATTTGAAAAATCAAAGCAGTGCAAGAACACCGAGCACAAATCTAGGAAAAGATGAATTTCTAAAGATTCTTATGGCACAGTTACAGAATCAGGACCCGAGCAACCCCATGGATGACAAGCAGTTTATTTCGCAAATGGCACAATTTTCTTCGCTAGAGCAGACAATGAATATGGCAAACTCAATAGATAGTCTTGTAGAGAGTCAAATGATTTCTCCTGTCATTAAGTATAGTCATATGATTGGAAAGGAAGTAAGCTATCGGGCTGTAGATGAAGAAACAGGGGAAAAAGGGGAAGAGATTTCAAGTCAAGTGGTTTCAGTGAGTCAGCATGAGGGTTGGGCTGTTTTAGAACTGAAAAACGGTGACAAAATTTACGCAGATGCTGCTATTCAAGTAAGTGATCCAACCGAAGAGGTGGAAGAAGAAGCATAATGGCACAAAAAAGGATGTGAGCATATGGATCATCGAATTCATCAATTGCCGCACCAGCATGCCCTGAATGTAGCGACGCCTGTAAGGCAGGCAAGTAGTAAATCGAACGTTAATTTTAAAGATGTTCTTACAGAACAGACAGGTTTAAAAATTAGTAAGCATGCCTCGGAGCGGCTTCAAGAGAGAAACATTGAAATTGATACAAAGCAATGGGAAAAAATAAACGATAAAGTAAAAGAAGCAAAAGCTAAAGGAATAACAGATTCGTTGGTCATTACAGAGCAAGCAGCACTACTTGTAAGTGCAAAAAATAATACGGTTGTAACTGCGATGAACAGGCAGGAAGCGACAAGTCGAATTTTCACAAACATTAATGGAACAATACTGATGGATAAATAGGCTGGACCCTTCTGGGAGGCCAAACCGCTGTTGAAGGATAGATACAGCGTAAAACGATATAACCAAAAAGGGGAAATGATAAATGTTACGTTCTATGTATGCTGGGATTTCAGGTATGAAAAACTTTCAAACAAAATTAGATGTAATTGGAAATAATATTGCCAATGTAAACACTTCAGGCTTTAAAAAAGGAAGGGTAACCTTTCAGGATATGATGAGCCAAACGACAGCTGGTGCACAAGCTGCAACTGACACACGAGGTGGAGTTAACCCGTCCCAGGTAGGGCTTGGTTCACAGCTTGGAACAATTGACAACATTCACACACAAGGCTTTAGACAGACTACCAACAGTCCACTGGATTTTGCTTTAGAAGGGGACGGAATGTTTGTTGTTCAGGATGGTAATCAAACGTTTTACACAAGAGCAGGAAACTTTTACCTAGATAGTGAAGGAGCTATTGTTAATCCACAAGGTTATTACCTACAAGGTATGGACGGTAATATAAGTATTCCGGATACTGCACAAAGCTTCAGTGTTCAAAGCAACGGAACAGTTTCCTATATTGATGAAGAGGGCGACCCTCAAGAAGCTGGTCAGATCGCGATTGCATCTTTCTCGAATGCCGCTGGTTTAGAAAAGTCCGGAAGTAACTTATTCCTTAATAGTGAAAATGCTGGGTACAATGGTATAGTTGCTCCTGAAACAGAAGGAACTGCATCCATCGTAAGTGGTTCACTGGAAATGTCGAACGTTGATCTCTCAGAAGAATTTACAGAGATGATTACTGCACAACGTGGATTCCAGGCAAATACACGTATTATTACAACATCGGATGAAATACTTCAGGAACTAGTAAATCTAAAACGATAAGGAGGTAGGGAGTGCCGTATCTTGGCACTCCCGCCCATTTTATGATTGAGTTAAGACGTTTAAATAATGAAACATTTACGATTAATGCGTTAATGATCGAACAGATTCAATCATTTCCTGACACTACGATAACATTGTTAAACGGTAAAAAGGTTGTTGTAAAAGACAGGGAACAGACGGTAATTGAACTAGCAACAGAATTTTATAAGAAAATCGGCTTGCAACAATCATTAAATAAAGCAGGTGATGGTAAAAATGAGTAAGTTAGTTAAGGTGATGCTTTCCTCCATAGCAATACTGATTGTTGGAGCAGCTGTAGCTTTCCTAGTTATCCTTAATTTCAATGATGAAAAAGAAGGTGAAGCGAAAACGATCGATGATATTGTGGAGTATTCCTATGAGTCACCTGAAGTAACAACAGATCTGGATGACGGCAGCTTTGTACGGATTCAATTCCAGATTATAACGGATAGTAAAGATGCCAAGGAAGAAATTGCTAAACGAGATTTCCAGCTTAAAAATATCCTTATTAAAGAGTTAGCCGTGTTGAGTGAAGAGGATTTTAAAGCAGGTTTATCTGAATTAGAAGAAACCGTCCAAACAAAGTTAAATGAAGTTATGACAGATGGAAAAATTACCGATGTTTATACAATCAATAAGATTTTGCAGTAAACATAGATGTAATACTCCAACATGGAGGTGAGTTAATTGGTAGATGAAGTTCTTTCGCAAAATGAGATAGATGCCCTCTTGTCTGCTATCACGTCAGGTGAAATGGACGCAGAAGAGCTTAAAAAAGAAGATAAAGAAAAAAAAGTCCGTGTTTATGACTTTAAACGAGCACTACGTTTCTCAAAAGATCAGATCCGCAGCATTTCCAGAATTCACGAAAACTATGCTCGGATGCTTACAACTTTTTTCTCTGCTCAATTGCGGACATATGTGAATATCAATGTGGCATCAGTAGATCAAATCCCATACGAAGAATTTATAAGATCAGTTCCAAAAATGACAGTACTTAATACATATAGTGTTGCTCCGCTTGAGGGAAGGATCGTTATGGAAATTAACCCAAATATTGCCTATGCGTTGCTGGACAGAATACTCGGGGGCAAAGGGTATAGTGCCAATAAAGTGGACAACTTGACGGAGATTGAAACGATACTAATGTCACAAATATTTGAAAAAGCAATTGTAAACTTGCAAGAAGCGTGGGCTTCTATTGTAGAAATTGATCCTGTAATGGAAGAATTCGAAGTGAATCCACAGTTTTTACAGATGGTTTCACCAAATGAAACGGTAGTTGTAGTCTCTTTAAACACAGCTATTGGTGATACGAGTGGGTTAATTAACATCTGTATTCCACATATCGTGCTTGAGCCCATTATTTCAAAGTTATCTGTCCACTATTGGATGCAGACGTCGACTAAAGAAAGAGACGATGAAGCATACAATAAATTGTCTACGAACTTGGAAACAGCAAAAGTAGAAGCAAAGACTTTGTTGGGGACTACAGACATAAACATTGAGCAATTTCTTAATCTTAAACCAAATGATGTAATTGGGCTAGATCAAACAATAGATCAACCACTTATACTGGAAGTTAATGATAAGCCAAAATTTTATGTACAGCCTGGCAAGCTAAAAAATAAATTGTCAGTGCAAGTAATGGAAGAAATTAAAGGGGTGAACATAGATGATGAATGATGGAATGCTGTCACAGGATGAAATTGATGCATTATTGAAGATTGGCGAAGATGATGCAGACGATGCTGAAGTCACTTCACCTGTACATCAGTCTTTAACTACAATTGAAGAAGATACATTAGGAGAGATTGGCAACATATCCTTCGGGAGTTCTGCTACGACACTATCAACTTTGTTAAATCAAAAAGTAGATATTACAACACCAACCGTATCTGTAATTCAGAAGGCAGATCTAGAAAAAGAGTTTAACTTTGAACCAGTCAGCGTTGAAGTAAGCTATATTGATGGCTTTACTGGGAAAAATGTATTTGTACTAAAATCACCAGATGCAGCGATTATTTCTGATATTATGTTAGGGGGAGATGGAACTTCTCCTGCTGAGGAATTAAATGAAATTCATTTGAGCGCTGTCCAGGAAGCAATGAACCAAATGATGGGAGCTGCTGCAACAAGCATGTCAACAGTCTTCAACAAGAAAGTTGATATTTCACCACCCAATATACTATTAGCGGACCCCGAGGATGACACCAAAGCTAGATTTACAGAAGATGCCTATGTAAAGGTCTTTTTTGAGCTCAAAGTTGGCGATCTAATAGATTCTAATATTATGCAACTTATGCCGATGAGCTTTGCAAAGGGATTGGTGGATGAATTGCTCAATGGAAAAGCTGAGGAAGAAGCCGCTGTGACGGTAGAAGAGCTAGAAAGAAGCTTTGAAACCGAGACGAAAGAGCCTGTGAAACATCAATATGAGACAAATCATCAAGAGGATCCAAGCATGTTAGGAAATACCGCAAATCAACATAGTGCCGTCCAACCTGCAGCGTTTTCTAACTTTGAGCCTGTAGAATTAAACAAATCAGAACATCGTAACTTGGATATGTTGATGGACATTCCTTTAAAAGTAACGGTTGAGTTAGGAAGAACGAAACGAACGATCCGGGATATTCTGGATTTATCTGCTGGATCTATTATAGAGCTAGATAAATTAGCTGGAGAGCCTGTAGATATTCTAGTAAATGAAAAACTTATTGCTAGAGGAGAAGTAGTGGTAATTGATGAAAACTTTGGTGTACGGGTTACAGATATCCTAAGCCAGTCAGATAGGTTACGCAGACTTAAATAACATATTGCTGAAGGGGGATTTTTAAATGGGACAACGCATCTTGATTGTAGATGACGCGGCTTTTATGAGAATGATGATTAAAGATATTTTAGTTAAAAATGGTTTTGACGTAGTGGGGGAAGCACAAGATGGTGTACAAGCTGTTGAAAAATATAACGAATTAGAACCTGATTTGGTCACAATGGATATCACGATGCCTGAAAAAGATGGCATAACCGCGTTAAAGGAAATTAAAGCAAAGCATCCAAGTGCAAAAATAATTATGTGCTCTGCAATGGGACAGCAAGCGATGGTAATTGATGCCATCCAAGCAGGAGCGAAAGATTTTATCGTTAAGCCATTTCAATCAGACCGGGTTATTGAAGCAATACAAAAGGCTTTGAATTAGGAACGAGTGAGTATGTTAATTAAAAAAATAAGTCTAGTTATCTGTTTCATCGCGATTTTCTCCTTTTCTTTTCTATCTAACGAAATCTCTGCTAGTTCTTCTAATGTGACGGACTGGCTAAATGAAGAAGAGAAGGGAGAAAATAGCCCAGATGAACAAGAAGGAAACAATCAAGAAGAGCAGGTAGAACAGGGGCAAGTGGAAGAAAATGGGTTCATGCTGTTTGATCTTATAAAAATGTTCTTTGCTTTAGTATTAGTATTGGCACTTATCTATGTGCTTTTAAAGTTTTTGAATAAGAGAAACAAGTTATTTACAAAGGTAAGAGCTCTTGAAAGCCTTGGTGGTGTATCAGTAGGACAAAATAAATCTGTGCAAATTGTACGTTTAGGGGATCGTTTTTACCTGCTTGGTGTGGGCGATAATGTTGAACTTTTACAGGAAATCACAGATGCAAATGTGAAGGCAGATTTGATAAGGCAGGATGAAGCACAGCAAGGCACAGGTGGAATTCTTGCAGATCTATTTCAATCAAAAGGAAAGTCTACAACATCAACTATGAAATCAGATGGATCAGATTTTAAAGATCTTTTCTCGGGTGAATTGAAAAAGCTAAAGAACAATCGCAACAAATTGATTCAACAGCAAAAGCAAAAGGAAGATAGACATGAATGAATTCGTAGACATGTTTTCTAGTTCGGATCCTTCGAATGTAGCGACATCTGTAAAACTATTACTTCTATTAACAGTCTTGTCTCTTGCGCCAGGTATATTAATATTGATGACGAGTTTCACTAGAATCATTATAGTCTTGTCATTTGTAAGAACATCACTTGCAACGCAACAAATGCCACCAAATCAGGTGCTTATTGGTATTGCCTTATTTCTAACCTTTTTTATTATGGCACCTATTTTTGGTGAGGTGTATGATGAAGCACTTCAACCATTATTTGATGAAGAAATAACCCTTGATGAGGCCTATGATAGAGCGAGTGCTCCGATGAAAGACTTTATGGCAGAGCATACACGCCAGAAAGACCTTGCTTTATTTATGAATTATGCACAGCTAGAAAAGCCAGAAACAGTTCAGGAGATACCGCTGACAACCCTTGTTCCAGCATTTGCGATCAGTGAATTGAAGACTGCCTTTCAAATGGGATTCATGATTTTTGTTCCTTTTTTGATTATTGATATGGCTGTTGCAAGTGTCCTTATGTCAATGGGGATGATGATGCTGCCACCTGTAATGATCTCCCTGCCATTCAAAATTCTACTATTCGTATTAGTTGATGGTTGGTATATGATTACACATTCTCTGTTGGATAGTTTCTAAGTTGGATATTTTAAGAAAAGTAGGTGATTTTGGTGAGCAGTGAATTTGTATTAGGCCTCGCAGAAAAGGGAGTGTATACCATTCTCTTAATCACAGGCCCATTGTTGATACTAGCGCTTGCTGTTGGCTTGCTGGTAAGTATTTTTCAAGCGACAACCCAAATACAGGAACAGACCTTGGCTTTTGTTCCGAAAATTGTAGCTGTATTGGTTGGACTCATTTTTTTTGGACCATGGATGCTTACAGAAATGGTTAAATTTACTTCCGACATATTTCAAAATTTAAATCAGTTTGTAGGGTAACCCATGCTTGAATTAATTAATGTTAATAGCTTGCCAGTTTTTATTCTTGTCTTTGTTCGAGTGCTAGCCTTTTTTGTCACGTTGCCACTGTTTGCTTACGGAACTATACCAACACCATTTAAAATAGGCCTTAGTTTCTTTTTAGCTTTTATTATGTTTTATACAATTGGCACCACAGATATTACTTTCGATGAATTGTACTTGTTTCTTTTAATAAAAGAAGTATTGGTTGGACTATTGATTGGTCTAATTGCATACATCATTCTTTCAGCAGTTCAAATCGCTGGTGGGTTTATAGATTTTCAGATGGGATTTGCAATAGCTAATGTTATTGATCCGCAAACTGGCGCACAAAGTCCATTAACGGGTCAATATTTTTATATCTTTTCCTTACTCTTTTTATTGGCTGTAGACGGGCATCATTTATTAATAGACGGAATTTACAATAGTTATTCGTTCATTCCTGTAGATACATTTATACCATTTGGCAACCAATCTATTGCTGATTTTGTTATCGATACGTTTAATACGATGTTTCTGATCGCTTTCCAAATTGCCATACCAATTGTTGGCTGCCTGTTCTTAGTTGACGTCGCACTTGGTATTATAGCGAGAACAGTCCCGCAACTAAATGTATTTGTAGTAGGACTTCCACTAAAGATACTTGTAAGTTTCCTAACTTTATTCGTTTTTCTAAGTCTCTATATTGTACTTGTTAAAAAATTATTTACATATCTGTTCCAAACAATGCAGGGACTGATGCAATTATTCGGGGGTGCGTAACTTGCTAAGGCTTGATTTACAATTTTTTGCAGGTGAAAAGACCGAAAAAGCAACTCCGAAAAAGCGTCAAGATGAGCGAAAGAAAGGGAAGGTTGCGAAGAGCCAGGATATTAATACAGCAATATTGCTGCTTTTTACCTTTATTATTCTCATTGTTTTTGGTGGCTCGATAAAGAATAGTATGATGGATTTCTTTACACATTCTTTTACGGAATACATTCAATGGGATGTTACGGAAAACACAGTTCATCAAGTCTTTACCGGTGCAGCGATTGAAGCTGCCAAAATGCTGGCGCCTATTATGGTAATCTCGATAATAGCTGGGTTGGCGGCTAATTTTTTGCAAATTGGATTCTTGTTTACAACAGAGCCTTTAAAATTTGATCTGAAGAAAATAGATCCAATTCAAGGTGCTAAAAGAATATTCTCCATCCGAGCACTTGTTGAATTGCTGAAATCATTATTAAAAATTGTCTTCATCGGCACCATCACATTTCTTGTGATCTGGATAAATAAAGATGAAATGATGATGCTATCGTTTAAAACGGTGGATGGTGCGCTAGCCTTCTTTGGTCAGGTAACGGTTATCATGGCTATATCAGCGACCATTGCTCTTCTTTTTCTTGCTGTTTTCGATTATGCTTACCAGCGTTACGATTTTGAAAAGAATATGAAGATGTCTAAACAAGATGTAAAGGATGAATACAAGAATATTGAAGGGGACCCATTAATAAAGTCCAAAATAAAAGAAAGACAACGTCAAATGGCAACGCGCAGAATGATGAGTGAGGTCCCTAACGCAGATGTTGTCATCACGAACCCGACTCACTTTGCCATAGCGATTAAGTATGATGAGACCAAAGCAGACGCACCGTACATTGTCGCAAAGGGTTCAGACGATATTGCAATGAAGATAAAAGAAGTTGCTAAGAAAAATGGGGTAACCACAGTAGAGAATAAACCACTGGCCCGTGCCCTATATAAAGCAGCAGAAATCGGGGATATCATCCCAGAAGAGTTCTTCAAAGCAGTGGCTGAAGTGTTGGCGTATGTATATAAACTAGAGAAAAAAGCTTAAGCAATGAGGAGAGACAATAATGAAAGCTCGTGATTTATCCGTCCTTTTAGGTGTTATATTAATAATCGTAATGCTTGTCATTCCACTACCGGGATGGCTATTAAGTATTTTTATTTTATGTAATATAACCCTTGCACTAATCGTTATACTTGTATCAATGAACACACAGGAAGCATTGCAGTTTTCCATATTTCCATCTCTCTTGCTGCTTTTAACACTTTTCCGCTTAGGGTTAAATGTTTCTACTACCAGGTCAATTCTTTCTGAAGCTGAGGCAGGCGGGGTCGTAGAAACATTTGGTACATTTGTTATCGGTGATAATCCTCTTGTAGGTTTCGTTGTATTTATTATACTTGTAATCATTCAGTTTCTTGTAATCACTAAAGGCTCAGAACGTGTATCAGAAGTGGCAGCAAGGTTTACGCTTGATGCAATGCCAGGAAAGCAAATGAGTATTGATGCCGACCTGAATGCTGGACTGATTTCTGAGCAGCAAGCAAAAGCAAGGCGGGAAAAGGTAGAAAATGAGGCAGATTTTCACGGTTCTATGGATGGAGCTAGTAAATTTGTAAAAGGTGATGCTATTGCTGGTATAATCATCGTTCTCATTAACATTATTTTTGGCCTCATTATTGGCATGGTACAAATGGACATGCCGTTTCAAGAAGCAATTAATACATATATGAGATTGACTGTAGGGGATGGGCTTGTTAGTCAGATACCAGCCTTATTAATTGCAACAGCAACTGGGATAGTTGTAACACGTGTGGCAGGTACAGGGAACCTTGGAAGTGATGTTACAGGTCAGCTACTACAATATCCAAAGCTATTATTTATTGCAGCAGGGACGATCTTCTTGCTTGGTTTAACACCAATTAACTTCTTCCTTACTACAGTCATTGCCGGAGTGCTTGCATTAAGTGGATACTTGTTATTGAAACAGGCTGAAGAGCCGGAGGTTGATGAAGTGGAAGAAGAGGTGCAGACAGAAAGCAGTGCTATGAAGACTTCAGAGAATGTGGTTAGTTTACTTAATATGGATCCGATTGAATTTGAATTTGGTTATGCTTTAATACCCTTAGCAGATACGAATCAAGGTGGAGACTTGTTGGACAGAATTATTATGATCCGCCGACAATTGGCAATCGAATTAGGAATTGTTATACCAGTTGTTCGCATTCGTGATAACATCCAACTAAACCCTAACGAATATCAGATGAAAATTAAGGGAAACCAAGTGGCAGAAGGGGAGTTGTTGCTCGATCATTATCTTGCCATGTCTCCTGATATAGCAGATGATGACATCGATGGTATCGATACTAAAGAACCAGCGTTTGGTCTTCCTGCTAAATGGATAAACGAAGACGTGAAAGATGAAGCAGAATTGTCCGGTTATACTGTTGTGGATCCACCATCTGTTGTATCCACCCATATTACGGAAGTGATAAAGAAACATGCACATGTTTTACTAGGCCGTCAGGAAACCAAACAATTAATCGATCACCTAAAAGAAAGCTATCCAATATTAGTAGAGGAAGTTACCCCAGATCCTTTATCTGTTGGAGACATTCAGAAAGTAATGGCAAAACTTTTAAAAGAAAATATTTCCATACGAAATTTGCCAGTAATCTTTGAAACCTTAGCAGACTTCTCAAAATTAACAAATGATACGGAACTACTAGGGGAATATGTAAGACAAGCTTTATCCCCACAGATTACTAAGCAATATGCAGAAGATGATTCTTCGTTGAAGGTATTGACTGTCTCAGGGAAAGTCGAGAAACTTATAGCGGAAAACATTCAGCAGACAGAGCATGGGAATTATTTAGCGTTGGACCCTGATTCCCAACAAGAAATTGTAAAATCCCTGCACAATGAAGCTGAAAAGTTATCGTTACAGGAAGAGACTGCAATTGTACTTTGCTCTCCAGCTGTCAGAATGTATTTGAAACAGCTGGTTGAACGTTTCCTTCCACAGGTTGTAGTGCTATCTTATAATGAATTGGAGCCAACAGTACAAGTACAAAGCGTAGGGGTGGTGAATATTCAATGAAGGTAAAAAAATATACAGCGGCAACCATGCCAGAAGCAATGAAGCAGGTAAGGAAAGAATTAGGTACAGGAGCTGTTATCTTAAATTCCAAAGAGGTAAAACACAAAGGCTTTTTAGGACTTTTTAAAAAAAGCAGAATCGAAGTGGTCGCAGCACATGATCCAGATCCAATTCGACCAAGCAATAACCAGATGATTCAAGACAAAGTAGCCAATACAACAAAAACTGAAAACAAGCAAGATGGTCCTAAAAAAGACTCTGATAACCTTGTCTTGGAGGAAATAAAGCAACTAAAAAAAATGCTTCATTACTCAACAGATGAAACCAGTCATTATCCAATGAACTATCGACTTGTTTATGAAGGCTTAATTGCACAAGAAGTAGAGCCAATTCTTGCCAAACAGCTTGTAGATAAAGTAATGGATAAGGCAAGCGATCTAGAACCAGAAAATGTAAATTATCGTGATATAGTTAACACCTTAGCGACGGTTTTAAAGACAGAGCTTTCTGGATTTCCATATAAAGGCATAGAGGATACAAAGAAAATTGCACAGTTTGTAGGTCCGACAGGGGTTGGGAAGACAACAACCATCGCTAAAATCGCAGCTAAATGTATGTTAGAGGACCAGAAGAAAGTTGCGCTTATAACCTCGGATACGTATCGTATTGCAGCTGTAGAGCAATTGAGAACGTATGCCAAGATATTAGATGTGCCAATGGAAGTTGCATATACAGCAGATGACTTTAGGCAAGCATTTGAAAAATATGCTAATTATGATGTCATTCTTGTTGATACAGCCGGCAGAAATTTCCGAGATGAACAGTATATAAGACAGCTAAAGGAAACCACTCGTCCTGAATGGGAGATGGATACGTATCTTGTATTAGCTCTAACGGCAAAAGCAGAAGATATTACTACCATTTATGACCAGTTTTCTCAGATTGGTATCAAAGAAATAGTATTCACAAAGACTGATGAAACCAGACAATATGGTAGCTTTCTAAATATATCACTTGGCAAACAGACTGGAATTGCTTACGCAACCAATGGACAGGACGTTCCTGAAGATCTATTAAAATTGTCTCCTTCGCTGATAAGTGATTACATTGTGGATGGTTTGCGAGATGTTTGAGGATCAAGCATCAAGTCTTCGCAAAAAATTGAAACAAGATAACCCTTTACCTGAATTAAAACAAGCAAAAACTGTTTCTATTATTAGTGGTAAGGGCGGTGTAGGCAAGTCTAATGTAGCACTCAATTTATCATTAGAGTTAGTTAGTCAGAAAAACCGTGTCCTTTTATTCGATTTGGATATCGGCATGGGGAATATAGACATTTTAATGGGAGTGCCGGCAAGAAAGTCAATTGTTAACCTCTTGCAAAATTATGAAAGAATTGAAGATATCATTGAAACGGGACCTAAGGGGTTAGGGTACATTGCAGGTGGATCAGGGCTGAATGAATTGTTTTCACTTAATAAAGAAAGCAGAGATTATTTTTTTGAACAGTATCATAAGCTAGTCTCTTCCTATGATTATATTATTTTCGATATGGGCGCGGGGGCCACTAAGGATACCATGTCATTTATTTTGGCCTCTGATGAATGTATAGTTGTAACTACTCCAGAGCCAACATCCATTACAGATGCGTATGGCATGATTAAACATATCGTATCCAACAACCTGGACATGCCAATGAAAGTTATTATGAACAGAGCTTCAAGTACAAAAGAAGGTGAACGGGCTTTACAGCGGTTCCGTGAAGTGGTGATGCGTTTTCTTGAGGTTAATGTGAATGCACTGGGCATATTACCTGATGATAAGCATGTATCCCAAGCCGTTATTCGGCAGATTCCTTATACTATATATAATGAAAATGCTCCTGTTAGTAAGGCTATGAAACAACTAGCCTATCATTATACGGATAATTTACCGCACGATTTTCAACAATCTGGCCGTAAGACTTTCCTACAAAAACTAAAACAACTGATGACAGAGAGGTAACGAATTATGAAATCTATTCGTGTGCTGGTAATTGATGATTCTGCATTTATGCGTAAGGTTATTAAGGATATGCTGGAATCAGACCAACGTATTCAAGTAATTGCTACAGCCCGTAATGGTGAGGACGGGATTAGGAAAATAAAAAAGTTGTCACCAGATGTTGTAACATTGGATATTCATATGCCTGTAATGGATGGTATTACAGCACTTCAATACATTATGGGTGAATGCCCTGTTCCTGTTGTAATGTTATCGAGCGCTACTGCAGAGGGGGCAGACAAAACCTTACAGGCAATTTCTAATGGAGCAGTTGATTTTATAACGAAGCCTTCAGGAAATCTATCGATAGAGAATGGTCAGATAACACAAGAAATTATTAGTAAAGTAATAGCAGCGTCTGGTGTATCTATTACGGAAAAACCTGAAGAGTCTACGATACAATCTACTGACATTCCTGTCCAAAACGGGAAACAGACATATAGCAGAACGATTGTAACCATTGGTACGTCAACGGGAGGGCCACGCGCTTTACAACAAGTAATACCTTGCCTACCGTCTGATTTTTCAGCGCCGATTTTGATTGTTCAACATATGCCTCCTGGCTTTACCAAGTCTCTTGCAGAGCGTCTGAATTCAATGTCAGCAGTTCATGTCAAAGAGGCAGTTCATGGTGAAGTCCTTGAGGATGGAACAGCATATATTGCCCCTGGCAATTACCATATGCATGTTAAAAAACGTGGAATAGCGATGGTTGTGGAATTATCTCAAAAAGAACCAGTTAACGGGCATAGGCCTTCTGTTGATGTGTTGTTTGAATCTGCAGGTGACTTAGATCAAACAAACAAAATTGCCGTTATTTTAACGGGAATGGGAAGCGATGGATCTAACGGAATCAAGAGGATGAAAACAATAGATCCTTCTACAATAACCATAGCGGAATCAGAAAAGACAGCCGTTATTTATGGAATGCCAAAATCTGCGGTTAAAACGAACTGTGTTAATCACATTGTGGCATTAAACCAGGTTGCTGATACGCTTGAAAATCTGGTGAACGTATAAGAGTATATAGACTTTGTCTCATAGCCGAAAAGTATTTTTAGAATTGCCAATTAGGTTTATTATCAAAATATAAAAAAGAAAAACGGAGGCGTGAAAAATGGAAACAGGAACTTCACTTAATAGAAAAGTTATTATTTTTCAATTGCAGAATGAAGAGTATGCAGTATCAGTACAGCAAGTAGGGGCAATAGAAAGGGTGCTCCCGATTACACGAGTACCTCAAACTGCTGACTTTGTTAAAGGTGTGATAAATCTGCGAGGAGTTGTAACACCAGTCATTGATTTGCGCGTCAGATTTAATCTCGAAGCAACAGAATACAATGAATCTACTAGAATTATTATTATTAATTTGGAAGATATGGAAGTCGGTTTGATCGTAGATGCTGCCAATGATGTAATGGATATTTCTGAAGAGGCAATCGAGCCACCACCTGAAGTAATTGGAACTGTAGATGTAGACTATATCGAAGGTGTTGTGAAAATGGAAGATCGATTGTTCATTCTTCTTGATCTTGAGAAGGTTTTAACGGTTGATCAAATGAAGGAATTACATGGAGTGGAAGGGTCTTAATAAATGAACGACTTTACAAACCTAACCAACGTACAAAAAGATGTGCTTCGAGAAATAGGTAATATTGGAGCAGGAAATGCAGCAACCTCCATGGCAAAATTACTTAATAAGAAAATTGATATGCAAGTCCCTTCAGTTAAAGTGGTAAGTTTTGATGAAGTAATGGAATTAATTGGAGGGCCTGATGAACTAATTGCTGCAGTGTTTTTCCGAATACAGGGAGAGGCACCTGGGACAGTGTATTTTATATTATCTATTGAAGAGGCGGAATTCTTGGTTAATGAAATAGTACCTGGAAATAAAGGGAATTTACTCGGTGAGACAGCCAACGACTTTGCTATCTCTGCATTGCAGGAGGCGGGGAATATTTTGACTGGTTCTTATTTATCCGCGTTGTCAGACTTTACTAGTATCAATATGCAGCCCTCTGTACCTTATTTAAGTATTGATATGGCTGGTGCTATTTTGACAGTAGGGTTATTAGAGTTATCGCAAGTCTCAGATTACGCCATTATCATTGATACCAAAATTAATGAACAAGAAGAGCAAAAAGGTGTTCAGGGGAATTTCTTGCTAATACCTGATCCAGCTTCACTCACTAAGTTATTTCATGCATTAGGAATTACGGAATATGATTGAGGTTAACTCTATAGTGAAAGTTGGTATAGCAGATTTAAATATAGTAACAGCACCAGGTGTTATCCGGACTTCTGGACTTGGATCATGTGTAGGTGTAGTAATTTATGATGATGTTAAGCGGATAGCAGGACTTTCCCACGTCCTTCTACCAGATTCTAATTTGGCAAAACAGGCGGAACTAAATGCTTATAAATATGCAGATACTGCCATCCCGATCCTAGTTAATAAATTAATTGACGAGGGTGCTAGAAAGTATGCATTAAAAGCAAAACTGGCTGGTGGGGCACAAATGTTTCACTTCACTTCTAATTCTGACATTATGCGAATTGGCCCACGAAATTCTGAAGCAGTTTTAGCTATTTTACAAGATTTGCGCATTCCAGTTATCGCAGCCGATACGGGTGGCAACGTGGGGAGAACAATAGAGTTTAATCCTGAAACAAGTAAATTGAAAATAAAAAAAGCTAGTAAAGAGGAACAACTGATTTAATTGAAGCTAGTTGGTTTAATAGTAGAGAGGGAGGAGTTAATGATGACGGTGAACAAGTCTTCTCATGAACAAAAGTTGTGGCATGATTGGCAGACCCGAAAGGATAACGATGCTGCAAATGAACTCATTCAAACATATATGTATCTTGTAAGCTACCATACTGATCGAATCTCCAGTCATTTGCCGAGTAGTGTAAATAGGGATGATGTTAAGAGTTTTGGATTGCTCGGATTATATGATGCCCTTAAAAAGTTCGAACCAGCTCGAGATCTTAAGTTTGATACATATGCATCCTTCCGTATCAGAGGAGCAATTATGGATGGGTTGAGAAGAGAAGACTGGCTTCCTAGATCATTACGTGAGAAAACGAAAAAACTGGAGCAGCTAACCCATTCACTTGAACAAGCACTCCAACGCATGCCGACAATGGAAGAGATAGCTGAAAAGGCTGGACTGGGAGTGAAAGAAGTGGAAACCATCTTAAATGATTCATTATTTGCGAATGTCCTATCCATCGAAGAAAAACCAAAAGATGGAAGAAGTGAATTAAAAGAGGGAATCGGCTATGCTGTACCTGATGAAACAACGGTTTTACCTGAGCTCAATGTTCTTTCAAATGAATTAAAGAAAGAACTAGCAGAAGGTATTAGCAGTTTAAATGAAAATGAACAAATGGTGATCAGTTTGTTTTACCAGGATGAATTGTCTTTAACGGAAATTGGCCAGGTACTCGGCCTAACTACTTCCCGTATCTCACAGATTCATAAAAAGTCTATCGTCAAATTAAGAAGTACGCTCAAAAAAATCCAGGCTGTCAACTAACAAACCATTCTTCTTACATCTAGATGCCTGAGTAGAAGTTTAACACTTATGCTTTAAAAGGTTGTTCAAAAAGTCCGGTATAAATGACACATCGGTACTACTGAACTTCTGTTAAAACCGTCCACGTCCTGTGGACAACACAGAAGTCAACACATCCTGTGTAAGCCCGGTACTCAAAGCTACGCAGCCTTGAACTTCGACGCATAGGACGTGTTAGTGTCGGCGTTGCAATAAATCTTTTCGGTGGGGCGAGTTAGCGCAGGCCCAGGACGTTGTGGTTTTAGCCGACCTCGGTCCTTTATATCCTCCTTTTGAACACGTTCTTTAAAAACAGGATAAGGAGAAGAAGTGATGAAACAGTTAAGAGAATGCTTTCAAGTCGTTTTAGAGAAGGATGGCTTATCTGCTGAATTGGATTGTCTTGATAGGGAGATGTACAGGGAATTAAAGGTAGATGAGGAAATCTTAATTACCTTTATGAAAGAGAAGCAAATTCACTATGGACTTAACCAAACTTATTTTCAACAACTTATAGCCAAAGAGGATCTTTCTTTTCCTATTACGATTGCAGAAGGTAAGCCAGCTATAAATGGAATAGACGGGGAAATTGTCTATCATTCTAACTTTACTACGGAAATAGATCGCGATTCCAACGCAAATTTCCGCAATATTATGCGGATTCCTGCCGCAACAACTGGACAGAAGCTTGCTACATTAAAACCACCTACAAATGAGGAAGATGGAATTAACATTTTCAACAAGAAAATAAGAGCCAAGCCAGGCAAGACGGCTTTATTAAAACCAGGTAAAAACGTGGTATTTCATCAGGAAGACCAATCTTTCTATGCGGAAGCGGAAGGGCAACTGAGCATAATGGGTAATACGTTACATGTTTATCCAGTCTATGAAGTGCATGAGACACTTTCTATGAAATACGGCAATCTTGACTTTGTTGGGACCATTATTATTCACGGAGATGTCCCCTCAGGGTTTTCGGTTAAGGCTACAGCAGACATCAAAATTTATGGTCTAGTGGAAGCGGCCACCATCATTGCAGGTGGGACAGTTTATATTGCAGAAGGACTTGCAGGTCAGAAGGAAGGTTCCGTAGTAGCAGGAGAAACAGTCAGAGTTGGGTATATTAATCAGGGCAGCGTGGTGGCAGAAAAGGATATTTTTGTAGAGAACTCCATTCTTCACAGTACTTGTTCAGCAGGTGAAAAGGTCTATTGCCAAAAAGGTAATATTATTGGTGGCAGTGTATCTGCGGGTAAATTTGTGGAAGCGATGGATGTTGGCAACAGACTACTTATAAAAACAGAGATTTCCCTTGGTATAAACAAGCTAGCTTTGGAAAAAGAGCAAGTATTAGTTAGAAAAAAGAAGGAATTAGAAGATGAGATAGCGAAACTCTCTATACTGGGTAAAAGGATGGAAAACACATCTCTTACAACAAGCGAGGTAAAATTACGCATTACAAAACTAAGGCAGCGAAATCTTTATGAAAAAGCTTGTAATGAACTTGCCACCGTCACGGAAAGTCTTAAAATGGTTAAAGTCACGTTAGGAAATGAACAAACGGCCTTCATTACTGTTAGGCAAAATCTTTACCGTAACGTCAGGATTGCTTTTGGGAAATATAAAAAAGCGATCAAGTCAGATTCGCATTATGTAAGATTAGAGATGAACAAGAACGAAATCGTAACACATCCATTATTCAGCTAATTCAGGGATTGCTCCCAAAAAGGGAAGTGTGGTTATGAGTTGGCGTTCTATAGAAATGCAGGTAGCCTTGCCAAGAACACAGGATGCAGGTAAAATGCAAGAACAACAAATGAAACAGAACCAGCATTTTCAAGAGTCCTTAGCTGGAGTGCAGTTAAAACAACAACTGGAAAAGCGAAAACAGGTGACTAGGTCTGAAACCACGGAGAAAATTAAAAAGGAAGACAAACGTACTAATTGCTCCGAACAGAATGAGAAAGAGCAGGAACAGCAATCTATAAACAAAAATGACCACCCTTTTTTAGGAAAGAGGATAGATTTTAACGGATAGTAGGGAGAATTATAATTATATGGAATCTTTTTTACTGATTATTAGTTTTTTATTACATATCGTGACACTCACTATTATATTTCAGCTTTTTAAGCAAAGATCCCAGCCAAAGTCTGATACACAAACAGAAGAGTTAGTCACATTATTGGAAACATACCTTCAAGAAGTAAAAGAGGAAAATGATCGATTACAGGAAGCAATAAGTAGCGAAGAAGATATGGCAACTTCTGTACCTAAGGGAGTTGCTTATGAACCCGTTCGTTCTCAAGCAAACTATGATTACAGTGAACAAGAGAATTCATCGTATACTCCACCAGCCCCAATTGAGGAAGATCAAGTGGAAGCATCCTTGCAAAGTAGGATACTCCAATTGCACCATAGGGGAAAAAGCAATACCGAAATTGCAAAGCAATTGGACTGCGGCAAGACAGAAGTTGAGCTTATTATAAAATTGTATGCAAAAAATGGTGAATAATACTTGCTTAGAGGCGAACGGTATGATATATTAACTTTTGGTGTAAATACTATGTTCATATATTAATGAACGAGGTACGAAAACACGCACGTTCCGTGATTTGTATAGTGGGTGCTGTATAACAGTCTCTATATAAAGATGACCTGAACGGAGGAATAAAACCTTAGGAGGAAGATATTATGTCAGCAATTTCTATGAAGCAACTACTTGAAGCTGGTGTACATTTCGGACATCAGACTCGCCGTTGGAATCCAAAGATGAAAAAATACATCTTTACAGAGCGTAACGGCATCTACATCATTGACCTACAAAAAACAGTTAAAAAGGTTGATGAAGCGTACAATTACGTGAAGGAAATCGCGTCAAATGGCGGGACTGTACTTTTCGTTGGTACAAAAAAACAAGCACAGGACTCTGTCCGTGACGAAGCAACTCGTTCTGGTATGTTTTATGTAAACCAGCGCTGGTTGGGTGGAACACTTACTAACTTCCAAACAATTCGTAAACGTATCAACCGTCTTAAAGACATTGAGCGTATGGAAGAAGATGGTACTTTTGAAGTACTACCTAAAAAAGAAGTAGTAAACCTTTTAAAAGAAAAAGAACGTCTAGTAAAATTCCTTGGTGGAATTAAAGAAATGACTAAATTGCCAGATGCATTGTTCGTTATCGACCCACGTAAAGAGCGCATCGCTATCGCAGAAGCTCACAAGTTAAACATTCCGATTATCGGAATTGTTGATACTAACTGTGATCCAGACGAAATCGATTATGTAATCCCTGCAAACGATGATGCTATTCGTGCAGTAAAACTTTTGACATCTAAAATGGCAGATGCTATTTTGGAAGTGAAACAAGGCGAAGAAACAGAAGAAGTGCAGGCTGAAGAAGAAACAGTGACTGCTGCTGAATCAAATCAAGAGTAAATTCAAGTAAAAGGTGAGGGTGATAAGAGGATAAGAGCCTTTTATCGCCCTTTTTTAAAGCAAAAAACCTAGAAAATGACTTAATCCAAGGAGGAATTATAATGGCAATTACTGCAAAAATGGTTAAAGAGCTACGCGAAAAAACAGGTGCAGGAATGATGGATTGTAAAAAAGCACTTCAAGAAACTGAAGGCGATATTGATAAAGCGGTAGACTATCTTCGTGAGAAAGGTATCTCTAAAGCTGCTAAAAAAGCAGATCGTATTGCTGCAGAAGGATCTACTTACATTGAAGTTGTAGACAATAGTGCTGTATTACTTGAAGTAAACTGTGAAACAGATTTCGTTACAAAAAATGATCAGTTCAAAAATTTGTTAGCAGATCTTGGTAAACATATTGTTAACCATAAGCCGGAAACTGTTGAAGAAGCACTTCAACAAGAACTTCACGGAAATGGCGATACAGTAGAAACATATATCAACTCTACTGTTGCTACAATTGGAGAAAAAATCTCTCTACGTCGTTTTACAGTTCTAACCAAAACAGATAATGATGCATTTGGTTCATACCTACACATGGGTGGACGTATTGGTGTACTTGCTTTACTTGAAGGTACAACAGACGAAGATCTTGCAAAAGATGTTGCGATGCACGTAGCTGCAGTTAACCCTCGTTATGTATCTCGTGATGCAGTATCTGAAGAAGAAGTAAATCATGAGCGCGAAGTATTAAAAACACAAGCGTTAAACGAAGGAAAACCTGCTAATATCGTTGAAAAAATGGTAGAAGGTCGTCTTGGTAAATTCTTTGAAGAAATTTGTCTTTTAGAACAAAGCTTCGTTAAAGATCCAGACCAAAAAGTGAAGAAAATTGTAGCTGATAAAGGTGCTACTGTTCAAACTTTCATCCGTTATGAAGTTGGAGAAGGAATGGAAAAACGTGAAGAAAACTTTGCTGATGAAGTAATGAGCCAAATTAAAAAATAATAAACCACATAGGGAGCACTCGTTGTTCCCTATTTCTCCAAATTACTTTACTCTTCTTTTGCTTCTGTTGTTTATATGTGCAACAAAAAAGCAAACAAAGACCTATTAGTGGTAGAAACCCTAAAAAATCTTATTTATTCATGGAGGTTATTATGACAACAGCTCGTTACCGAAGAATAGTACTAAAGTTAAGCGGAGAAGCCTTAAGTGGTGAACAGGGTTATGGCATTGAGCCAAAGATTATAAAATCCGTTGCCGAACAGGTGAAAGCAATCTCGGAATTAGATGTAGAAATAGCGATCGTTGTTGGCGGTGGTAACATCTGGCGTGGAAAAGTTGGAAGTGAAATGGGTATGGATCGTGCAAATGCCGATTATATGGGAATGCTTGCTACCATCATGAACTCACTGGCATTGCAAGACGGATTGGAAAACATAGGTATTCCAACAAGAGTACAGACTTCCATTGAAATGCGTCAAGTTGCAGAGCCGTACATAAGAAGAAAAGCTATTCGCCATTTAGAGAAAAAGCGAGTTGTGATCTTTGCGGCTGGTACTGGTAACCCGTATTTCTCTACAGACACAACAGCCGCGTTACGAGCTGCAGAAATCGAAGCAGAAGTAATTCTAATGGCCAAAAATAATGTTGACGGTGTCTACACAGATGATCCGAAAATAAATAAAAATGCTGAGAAGTATGAGCAACTGTCCTATATGGAAATGCTAAATGAAGGCTTAGGTGTAATGGATTCAACTGCTTCAACTCTTTGTATGGATAATGATATTCCACTAATTGTCTTCTCAATCACAGAAGAAGGCAACATAAAACGCGTTGTCCAAGGTGAAAACATTGGTACAATAATAAGGGGGAAATAAAAATGTCAGAGTCAATTATGAAAGATATGAAGGATAAAATGTCACAGGCAGTACAGGCTTTTTCAAAGAGTTTGGCTACTGTCCGTGCAGGTAGAGCGAATCCAGGGATTCTGGATAACGTTTATGTCGATTACTATGGTGCTTCCACTCCATTAAATCAACTCGCTTCAGTAAATGCACCAGAAGCTAGATTGCTTGTTATTACACCATATGATAAATCAGCGATCCAAGAAGTAGAAAGAGCAATCCAAAAAGCAGATTTAGGATTATCCCCATCTAATGATGGAAATGTGATTCGTATTAATATTCCTGCTTTGACGGAAGAACGCCGTAAAGACTTAATTAAAGTTGTTGGAAAATATGCGGAAGAGTCTCGTGTTCAAATTCGCAATATCCGCAGAGATGCGAATGATCAACTGAAAAAGTCAGATGATCTAACTGAAGATGATGTGCGAGCTGCACAGGACGATGTACAAAAAGAAACAGACCAGCACATTGCTCGTATTGATCAACTTGCAAGGGATAAAGAGAAAGAAATTACGGAAGTTTAACTCATACCCTTTTCTGTTCAATAAGTTGTAATAGCCCTCTTCTTATAAGGGGGCTTTTCTTTTCTTTCAACGGTTATGCTGGATCACATCTAGAAGTAGTCCCCGTATCATATCTGTCAAAATCATGATATAGTGAAGGGGAGGTTCATTGGTAGGTAAGTGAACACCCGTAAACGAATAGAAAAGAATTTAAATAAAAACTAAAAAGAAGTATGAGATGAATTAGAATGAAGGATTCAATTTAAAAATTACATAACGTATTCCTTTATTCCGATATAATTCTCTTGGCTTTTAATGATATAATGATAATTCATACCACCTATACTGAATAGAATGTATTGATTCACGCATACACATATATTATGTGCGTGAGGGTATGGATAATCAATTGCATTCGGAGGACATAAGATGTCAATGAAACTTCCTTTTTTCAAATCGAAACAAACAGATGATTATAAAGAACATAAGGATATAGAAAATATTCCAAACCATGTTGCAATCATAATGGATGGGAATGGGCGGTGGGCCAAAAAACGGTCACTCCCACGAATTGCTGGGCATAAGGAAGGCGTAAATGCCGTGATGAAAGTTGTACGCGCTGCGAGTAACTATAACGTTAAAGTTCTCACATTATATGCCTTTTCCACAGAAAACTGGAAAAGACCGAAATCAGAAATAGATTTTTTAATGAAACTACCAAAGGAATTCTTACATATTTACCTTCCAGAATTAATGGAGAAAAATGTACGAATAGAAACAATTGGAGATTTCGATGCACTCCCAGCCCATACAAAGAAAGCAGTACAGTATGCAAAGGATAAAACAAAGAATAATGATGGATTATTATTAAATTTTGCATTAAACTATGGTAGTAGGTATGAAATCATGCAGGCTATTAAGCAAATCATGACAGATATCGATTGCTCGAAGATTACGCTTGATTCGTTGGATGAAAAAGCTTTCTCCAATTATTTGTATACAGAAGGATTAAGCGACCCGGATTTATTAATCCGTACAAGTGGAGAGCAAAGGTTGAGTAACTTTCTGCTTTGGCAATTGGCCTATACAGAATTTTGGTTTACTGACGTGCTGTGGCCTGACTTTAGCGAGGATGTTTTCGTTGAAGCACTGCATGAATATCAGCAGCGTAAGCGCCGCTACGGAGGAATTTAGGTGATTATAGCATTATGAAACAAAGAATACTGACAGCAATTGTCGCACTTATAATCTTTGTCCCATTTGTAATCTTTGGTGGATTACCATTCGAAATACTTGTATATATCATGGCTACAATAGGCTTAATTGAGCTAATGCGAATGAGGGAAATTGGAAAGTATTCTGTATCTTCAGCGTTGGGAATACTATTACTTTGGATGCTCATGCTTCCTTCTGCTGGATTTGATTTTATCTCGATACCAGAAGCATTTTTCCATAAATCAGATGTTATTATGTTAGTCGTATTGCTTTTATTATCCTACACAGTGCTTGTAAAGAATAGATTTTCTTTCGACCATGCAGGTTTTATTTTACTTTCGACTATTTATGTAGGAATGGGTTTCTCGTTCCTTATTGAAACAAGAAATTATATAGATGATGGGCTGGCTACGATTGTGTATGTGTTTCTTGTTATTTGGGCAACAGATACAGGAGCATATTTTTTCGGACGAGCATTTGGAAAGAAAAAACTTTGGCCAAAGATCAGTCCGAATAAGACAGTCGAAGGGGCTATTGGTGGTGTAATACTCGCATGTATTGTGGCAGTTATATTCCATGTATTTAGTCCAATTCAACATCATTCTATGTTAGTGATGGTATTGGTAACAGTACTAGCCTCTATTTTTGGTCAAATTGGGGATCTAGTAGAATCCGCGTTCAAGCGGCATTATGGTGTAAAAGACTCGGGTGACATACTGCCTGGTCATGGCGGTATCTTAGATCGTTTTGACAGTATGTTATTTGTTTTACCAGTCCTGCATTTCATCGGCTTTGTGTAATTTTAGAAATATTTATGACTCGGCCATCGTATACTAAAAAAGTCACCCATACTAAATAATGGCAATCTCCTGAATATCAACTATTGATATCGGGTTAAAGGAAGGTGTTTTTATTGAACACAGTTATCGCATTTATCTTCATGTTTGGGCTACTCGTATTTATACATGAATGGGGCCACCTCATATTTGCAAAACGTGCTGGCATGTTGGCACGAGAATTTGCTATTGGTTTTGGTCCAAAGATCTTTGCCTTTACCCGCAATGAGACAGTATATACAATACGTCTATTACCGGTTGGCGGTTATGTGCGTGTAGCAGGAGAAGACCCAGAGATAATTGATTTAAAACCAGGCTACCATGTTGGACTTGAATTTAACGAGCAAGGAAAAGTAAACCGTATTATCGTGGATAATAAGTCTAAGCATCCCCATGCGAGGATTGTCGAGATAGAACACGCAGACTTGGATCACCGTTTGGTTATCGAGGGTTATGAGCCAGATGAGCATGATGAAAAACTACACTTTGAAGTAGACCGTAAAGCATTCTTTGTTATGGAAGAAAAAGAGACACAAATTGCACCATACGACCGCCAGTTTGCTTCTAAGAGTATAGGAAAACGAGCAATGCAATTGTTTGCTGGCCCTATGATGAACTTTATTTTAGCAATGGTAATTTTCTTCATCCTTGGTCTAATCCAGGGGGCACCTGTTGATGAAGCAAAAATGGGTAAAATTCTCGAAGATAGCCCAGCTGAAACAGCAGGACTACAAGAGAATGATGAAGTGGTCCAAATAGGTGATACGTCGGTATCCTCTTGGGACGAGTTTACGACAATTGTTAGAGAAAATCCGGGACAGGAACTGGATATTGTCATAGAACGTAATGGTGAACAGCTACCACTAACTGTAACGCCTAACGCAGTAAAAGTTGAGGGCGTAGATGGTCAAGAAACAATTGGCCAATTAGGTGTAAACCTAGCCTATGAAAAATCAGTACTTGGTACACTAAAATATGGTTTCACCCAAACCTATGATACAACAAAATTAATCTTAACGAATCTTGCTATGCTCGTTACAGGGCAGGTTCCCATTGACATGCTATCGGGCCCTGTTGGAATTTATGATGCTACAGACCAGGTAGTTCAAACTGGGTTTATGAATTTTCTTCTATGGACAGCAATCCTAAGTATTAATCTTGGTATAGTTAACCTCGTTCCACTTCCAGCACTTGATGGTGGTCGACTATTATTTGTAGGAATTGAAGCGATCCGAGGCAAACCAATTGCTCCTGAAAAAGAAGGTATCTTTCACTTCGTCGGTTTCGCACTACTCATGCTACTAATGATCGTCGTAACATGGAATGACATCCAACGACTATTTTTATAAAGGTAAATTTACTATTGTAATCATAGGTGACTCCCTGCAGTGTTTCGTGCAATGAAGCTCACCAGCTGCTCACGGAAAACTTTCGAAGGTTATATGATTACTAAATGGAGTTTACCTTGAACGTAGTAAAATACATTCTAATTATTTTATAAAACAAATACTAATATAACAAAAGGAGAGAACCTTTGTCTTTAAATTGACAAAGGTTCTCGCTGATTTTACCACGGTTTTTTGGTAAAATATGTTCAGGAGTAAAAATGAAGCACAGCTGTAACAGGGGGATATACGATGGACTTAACAAAAAAAGAAAAATTGCGTTTACTCTTAAAACAGCTGCAAATAGCTGGAGAAGATGTAGAAGCCTTTTTTAATGAAAGTTATCTAGAAAAACTTGAAATATATAAGAAAACAAAAAAATGGCATTTTCATATTTTTGTTGAACGTGTTCTGCCATTGCAGGTTTATCAACTCTTGGTTGGTAAATTAAACGATACTTTTGAACATGTAGCTACAACAGAATTAACCATTTTAACGGGAGACAACAACTGTGATGAAGAGACAATTACGGGATACTGGAAACAGTTTGTTGGTAGCAAAACAGACATATCTCCTGCGTATAAGGATCTAATTCATGAGCAAATACCCCAAGTTAACAATAATAAGATTATGTTAACTGTAAGAAACGAAGCAGAAGGTTCTGCGCTAAAAAAACGCCTTGACCAAGATTTTAAAGAGTTTTGCTTAAAGGCTGGTATACGTTATTATCCCATTGAAACGGAAGTTAAAGCCGAAGAAGCTGCATTGAAAAAATTTAAAGAGCAAAAAGCTTTAGAGGATCAGAAGCTTGTTCTTAAGACTGTCCAGGAAAAAGAGAAAAGAGATACCCAGAAAATACAGCAGGACAACCGTCCACTAACTTTAGGTTATAAGATACAGGATGAACCTCTTCAAATGCAGGAAATCCAGGATGAAGAACGACGTGTAACCATTCAGGGCTATATTTTTGATGTTGATATACGCAAGCTTCGCTCTGGTAGAAGTCTACTCATTATTAAAGCAACAGATTACACAGATTCCTTACAAATTAAAATGTTCTCAAAAGGTGATGAGGATGCTGATAAATTCGATACAGTAAAAAAAGGAATGTGGGTCAAGGCGCGTGGTAGCATTCAAACGGATATGTACACCAACGAGCTTGCCATGATGGCAAATGACATTCAAGAGATAAAAGTAGCGATTCGTATGGATGAGGCCCCCGAAGATAGTAGAAGGGTAGAGCTGCATGCACATAGCACGATGAGTCAAATGGATGCAGTTGTATCACCAGGTAACTTAATTGCCCAGGCTGCGAAGTGGGGACATAAAGCAGTGGCCATTACCGATCATGCAGGTGTTCAAGGCTTCCCTGATGCACATGCTGCTGGTCAGAAACATGGTATAAAAGTTTTGTATGGTGTTGAAGCAAATCTCGTAGATGACGGGGTTCCCATTGCCTATAACGAACAAGATGTTGACCTTGCAAGTGCCAATTATATTGTATTCGACGTGGAGACGACAGGTTTGTCTGCAGTATATGACTCCATCATCGAGCTCGCGGCAGTAAAGGTTCACAATGGGGAAATTATCGACAGATTTGAATCCTTTGCAAATCCTCACCATCCCCTGTCTCAAACAACCACAGATTTGACTGGGATTACGGATGACATGGTAAAGGATGCACCAGAAATATCTAGTGTTCTTCAAGATTTCCATAAGTGGATGGGAAATGATATTTTGGTTGCTCATAATGCAAGCTTCGATATGGGCTTTTTAAATCAAGGCTTGCAAAAAATAGATTATCCAAAAGCTCAGAATGCCGTAATGGATACGTTAGAACTTGCAAGATTTTTATTCCCAGAACTTAAAAACCATCGTCTGAATACCTTGTGTAAGCATTTAGATATTGAATTGACTCAACACCATAGAGCAATTTACGATGCCGAAGCCACAGGCTATTTGTTATGGAAGTTAGTGCAAAAGCTTTTGGAAAAAGAAATTGCAAATCATCTTCATTTGAATAACCATATGGGAGAAGGCAATGCTTACCAGCGCTCGCGACCTTTTCACTGCACCATAATGGCAAAAAATGAAGTAGGTTTAAAGAATATCTACAAACTCGTCTCCCATGCTCATATTGACTATTTTTACCGGGTTCCTCGTATACCGAGATCGCTTTTGAAAAAATATCGTGAGGGATTACTCCTTGGATCTGCATGTGATAAAGGGGAAGTTTTTGAAACGATGATGCAGAAATCTGCGGAAGAAGCGGAGAGTGTTGCAGAATTTTATGATTACATTGAAGTACAGCCACCTGCAAACTATGCACATTTAATAGAAAAAGATCTTGTCCAAAATGAAGCCCAGATTCTAGATATAATAAAGAAACTTGTTGAGATGGGAGACCGTTTGGGTAAAACTGTCGTAGCTACAGGGAATGTCCATTATTTGGATGATCACGATAAAGTCTATCGACAAATTTTAATAGCTGCTCAAGCAGGAAATCCGCTAAACCGTCAAACATTACCTGATACACCTTTTCGCACTACAACTGAAATGATGAAGGCATTTCACTTTCTTGGTGAGGAAAAGGCAAACGAAATAGTCGTTGAAAACACAAATAAAATAGCGGGTGAGCTGGAAGAAATTTCGCCAGTTAAAGATGGTCTCTTCACACCTACGATCGAAGGTGCTGATCAGGAGATGCGTGACCTTTGTTATAACAGGGCAAAGAAAATATATGGCGAGCCAGTACCCCAAATTGTTACAGATCGACTAGAGAAAGAGTTGGAAAGTATTATCGGGCACGGGTTTGCAGTTATTTACCTCATTTCCCACAAGCTTGTGAAAAAGTCTCTCGATGACGGCTATCTTGTTGGTTCTCGTGGTTCAGTAGGCTCCTCCTTTGTTGCGACAATGACGGAAATTACAGAAGTGAATCCACTCCCACCTCATTATGTTTGTTTAGAGTGCCATCACCATGAGTTTATTACAGATGGATCTGTGGGAAGCGGATTTGATCTTGATGATAAGGATTGTCCGCATTGTAATATCCCCCTTACAAAAGATGGACAGGACATTCCATTTGAGACATTCCTTGGCTTTAAAGGGGATAAAGTTCCTGATATTGACTTGAATTTTTCAGGGGCATATCAACCACAAGCGCACAACTACACAAAAGAATTGTTCGGTGTTGATAATGTTTACCGAGCAGGTACAATTGGAACGATTGCGGAAAAAACCGCTTATGGATATGTCAAAGGTTACGCTTCTGATAAACAACTTGTATATAAGAATGCTGAGGTAGATAGGCTAGTACAGGGAACAACTGGTGTTAAACGTACGACTGGTCAGCATCCTGGTGGCATTATTGTTGTGCCAGATGATAAAGAAATCTTTGACTTTACACCGATACAGTTCCCTGCAGATGATCGTAAAAGTGAGTGGAGAACAACACATTTTGATTTCCATTCTATTCATGATAATTTGCTTAAGCTTGATATTTTAGGGCATGATGATCCGACAGTAATACGGATGCTCCAGGATTTAAGTGGAATTGACCCGAAAACAATTCCGACAGATGATCCTGATGTCATGAAAATATTCTCAGGTACGGAATCGTTAGGTGTTACTCCGGAACAAATCTACTGTAAAACAGGTACGTTAGGAGTTCCGGAATTTGGGACAAAATTTGTTAGACAGATGCTCGAGGATACAAAACCGAGCACATTTGCTGAACTTGTTATTATTTCTGGTCTTTCACACGGCACAGACGTTTGGTTGGGTAATGCGCAAGAACTGATTAATGATGGGATATGTGAACTCCCAGATGTAATTGGTTGTCGTGACGATATCATGGTTTATTTAATGCATAAAGGCTTGGAAGCTTCTTTGGCATTTAAAATCATGGAATTTGTCCGAAAAGGAAAAGGACTTCAAGATGAATGGATTACAGAAATGAAAAAGCATGGTGTGCCAGATTGGTATATTGACTCATGTAAAAAAATTAAATACATGTTCCCTAAGGCTCACGCAGCAGCCTATGTGCTAATGGCTGTCCGAATTGCTTACTTTAAAGTTCATCACCCAATCTTCTTTTATGCAGCTTACTTTACTGTAAGAGCTGACGACTTTGAATTAGATACGATGATCAAAGGACCTGCTGCGATCAAACAGCGTATTGATTCTATTACTGCAAAAGGAAATGATGCCCCGCCAAAAGAAAAAAGTCTCCTAACTGTGTTGGAGATATCATTGGAAATGTGTGAACGAGGTTTTCATTTGAATAAGGTTGATCTTTATAAATCTAGTGCAACAGAGTTTATTGTCGATGGCGATTCCTTATTACCGCCATTTAACGCGGTAGATGGTTTAGGTACAAACGCTGCTCTTAATATAGTAAAAGCTAGGGAAGAAGGGGAATTCCTTTCAAAAGAAGATTTACGTGAAAGAAGTAAAATTTCTAAAACGGTACTAGAATATCTGGATAACCACGGTTGTCTTGAGGGTATGGCAGAAAAAAATCAATTATCATTGTTTTAATAACTAAAAAATGGGGAAATTACAGATAGGTAATCTGTGTGCTTTCCACAAAAAGGAAGTAGGCTACTGCCTATTTCTTTTTTGTGGTTGCCAGAGATTGTGGTATAATCAGTACAGAATATTCAATGAATTTACACATTGCTTATACTATACGAGACTTGAAGGAGATGCAGCTGTATGAGTTATATTTTCAATGATAAAAATGAATTAGAGCGTTTTATTATAGAAAAAAGAAAAGAACTTGAAGCCCTATTACTAAGTGAAGCATCAATTGATATAGAAAAATTAGAGGAGATAAAGGTTGTTGGGGGCATTCACTTGGTGGATAATGCCTATAATCTGATTCTCATGATTGTAAATAATCAGGAGCAAGATGTGATAAACTTCGCTAAAAAAGAGGGGGTTGCCTGGGCAAAAACTTCTCTTACACTTTCATTTAAACTTGAATGGGTTAAAGCTATAAGAAAAGCTTTTTGGAGCTTCTTGTATGAATATGAGCAAGCACATAATATGAAGAGAATTACGGAGAATTCATATGAAATGGTCATTAAAATTAATAAGTTGATTGACGAGTTCTTTCAAGGCTTCTTTATCTCTTATTCTGATTACAAGGATGAATTACTGGAAAAGGAACGGAAACTCGTCGAAAACTTATCCGTACCAATTATCCCAATCTCCAATAACATAAGCATTTTACCTTTAATTGGCACCATTGATACTTATCGAGCAGGAATCATCGAAGAAAAAGTTCTAGTAGAAATTGGCAAGAACCATGTTGAGAAATTGCTTTTAGACCTTTCAGGAATTGCAGAAATGGACAAAGAAGCGATTCATCATTTCTTAAAACTACTTGATGGTGTATCGATGATGGGATGTCAAACAATTATTACTGGCTTGCGACCTGATATAGTAAGAGAAATTGTAGCGTTTGATGTTTCTTTTGGAGATAAAGTAAAAACAACAGGGAATTTACAACAGGCTCTTGAGCTATTTTCCGATAAAGATAATGACGAAAGAATTTTCGTTTAAGAGGAAGCAATTACGGTTATATTACTAACGTACCCACTATCTTGCAATAGGTTTCCCTTTATGATATACTATTTTTTGGTAAGTATTGATACGAACGGTTAAAAGAGTGGGTAAACGCCCACTCTTTCTTCATACTTCTTTTCAACTTCGCGTAAACTCCCCCTTGCCACAGAATTCGGCAGGGGTTTTCTATTGATTTACAGTATGATCAAATGAAAAGTAGTATGATGGTTCATACTATCAGAAATGACAGCAATTAGCTGACAGGCAGCAAAACAACTGAATAAAGGAGGATGAATGTTGAGTTCTCAAGTAATCAAAACAACAGAGGAATTATTGCGGCCGATTTTGGAACCTAAAAACCTGGAACTTGTTGATGTTGAATACGTTAAAGAAGGAAAGAATTGGTTTCTACGTGTGTATATCGACAAACCAGGCGGTGTAGACATCACGGAATGTGGTGAGGTTTCCGAAGAATTAAGTGAGAAATTGGATAATACGGATCCAGTAAAGGAAGCGTATTTTCTAGAAGTATCTTCCCCTGGGGTGGAGCGGCCATTAAAGACACAAGAAGACTTTAAAAATAATGTTGACAACAATATCTTTGTGAAACTTTACGAGCCGATTGAAGGCGAGAAAGAATATGAAGGTATTCTAAAAAGCTTTGATAACGATCTCTTAACAATAGAGTACAAGGTGAAAACAAGAAAAAAACAAGTAGAACTACCATACGATAAGATAGCAAAAGCACGTCTTGCTGTAATGTTTTAGAAGGGGGAAAAGAACGTGAGCAATCAGTTGTTTGACGCGATTGATTATTTGGCAAAAGATAAAGGGATTGATAAGGGTATTCTTCTAGAAGCATTGGAGGCAGCCTTGATCTCTGCATATAAAAAGAATTTTAAATCCGCAACGAATGTCCGTGTGGAACTAAATGAAGCAACGGGTAAAATGGGTGTTTTCTCCAGAAAAGTAGTTGTAGAGGAAGTAGAAGACATTCAAGAAGAGATTTCACTTGAAGAAGCGAAAAAGGTTGACCCTAATTACGAACTTGAAGATGTTGTGGAAGTTGAAGTAACACCAAAAGACTTTGGTAGAATTGCAGCACAGGCAGCAAAGCAAGTCGTAACACAACGTGTTAGAGAAGCAGAACGTGGAGTGATTTTTTCCGAGTATGCTGACCGCGAAGAGGATGTAATGACAGGGATTATTCAACGTAAAGATCCACGCTTTGTGTATGTAAACCTTGGTAAAATCGAGGCGAAGCTTGCTGAGGCAGAGCAAATGCCAACAGAAGAATACTACGTTCATGACCGTTTGAAAGTATTTGTAACCAAAGTAGAAAATACGAGCAAGGGACCGCAAATATATATTTCAAGGTCTCATCCAGGCCTTTTAAAGCGTCTGTTTGAAATGGAAGTACCGGAAATTTATGAAGGTATCGTGGAAATTAAGTCCGTTGCCCGCGAAGCAGGGGATCGTTCTAAAATCTCTGTCCATGCACCAGACCCAGAAATAGACCCAGTAGGATCATGTGTTGGGCAAAAGGGACAGCGTGTTCAAGCAATTGTTAATGAGCTCAAAGGTGAAAAAATCGACGTGGTAGAGTGGTCAGAGGATCCGGTAGTATATGTATCCAATGCGCTGAGCCCTTCGAAAGTAGTAGATGTGCTTGTTAATGAGGAAGAAAAAGCTACCACGGTAATTGTCCCGGACTACCAGTTGTCATTAGCTATTGGAAAACGTGGTCAGAATGCTCGTCTTGCAGCTAAGCTTACTGGCTGGAAGATTGATATCAAGAGTGAATCTGAGGCGAATGAAGAGGGCTTATTAAAAGAGCAGGAAGAGGTTCTACCAGACACTGAGGAAGACTTGTTCGAGTAGGGGGCTGTCCAATAGTGCAAAAAAGAAAAGTACCTGAGCGAAAATGTGTTGTAACGAACGAAATGAAACCGAAGAAACAGCTTGTCCGCGTTGTACGTAATAAGGATGGCGAGGTATTTGTGGATGAAACAGGAAAGAAGAATGGGCGTGGAGCTTATTTAACAAGGGATCCTGAAATCATCCGCCAAGCTGAGAAAACCAGTGTTTTAAATCGCCAGCTGAATACAGAAGTAGATTCGTCAATCTATGAGGACTTAATAAAACTGGTTGAAGGTAAAAAACATGACTAATAATAACAATAATTCTTACTTAAATATGATTGGGCTTGCCTACCGTGCTCGAAAGATTTCACTGGGAGAAGAGGCAATTGTGAAGGATATTCGGCAAAATAGAGCAAAGCTTATTCTGTTGGCTAGCGATATAGGGCCGCAAACGAAGAAAAAGCTCACAGACAAGTGCAAATCATATAATGTACCATATGAAATAGTGGATGATAGAGAGACACTATCACATGCTATTGGAAAATCCCAAAGAGTAGCTGTTGCTATTTTAGATGCAGGATTTGCTACTAAAATTCAGTCGTTACTCGGGTAATTAAATTCGGGGGTGAACGTATGAGTAAAATGCGTGTATATGAATATGCAAAAAAAATAAATAAACCTAGTAAAGATGTCATCAATTATTTAGAAGAAATTAAGGTAGAAGTGTCTAACCACATGTCTACTATTTCAGCTGATACCGTTAGTAAGCTGGATGAAAAGTTCAGCTCAAAACCAAAGACATCTGATAAACCAAATCAGACATCAGCTAATGCTGGTGCGCAAAATAAGAATTCGAATACATCGAATACATCAGGAGCCAAAATGAATCATAATCAAGGGAATAAAGGGAAAAATAAACCGAATTCCAATCAACAGCGAAACACGGGAAATTCAAATCTGCATAACAAAAAGCAAAAAGGGAATAAAAGAGGGAATCAACAAGTCCCTAGACAACCTGTAGTAAAAGAAACACCAAAGCACATTACTTATAGTGAAACACTCACGGTAAGTGACCTTGCTGCTAAACTAAACAAAGATGCTTCCGAGATTATTAAGAAATTAATGTTCCTAGGTGTTATGGCAACAAAAAATCAGGACCTAGATGATGATGCAATTGAGTTGATTTGTGGCGAGTTTGATGTTCAAGTGGAAAAAGAAATAATTTTAGAAGATACCGACTTTGATAAATACCTCAAAGAAGATAAAGAAGCAGATCTTGTGGAACGTCCTGCTGTTGTTACGATCATGGGACACGTAGACCACGGGAAAACCACTTTACTTGACGCGATCCGTCATACAAAAGTTACAGCTGGTGAAGCAGGTGGAATTACACAGCACATCGGCGCATACCAAGTAGAAAATGATGGCAAGAAAATCACATTCCTTGATACCCCTGGTCACGCAGCCTTTACAAGTATGCGTTCAAGAGGTGCTCAAGTTACGGATATTGCTATTTTAGTGGTGGCTGCCGACGATGGCGTAATGCCACAAACTGTGGAAGCAATCAATCACGCAAAAGCAGCTGAAGTACCAATCATTATTGCAGTTAACAAAATGGATAAAGAAGGCGCCAATCCGGATCGTGTTATGCAAGAATTAACCGAATATGAACTAATCCCGGAAGATTGGGGCGGCAGCACGATCTTTGTAAACCTTTCTGCAATAAAAAATGAAGGTATCGACGACTTGTTAGAAATGATTGTTCTTGTTTCTGAAATAGAAGAATTAAAAGCCAACCCTAAAGCGAATGCATTTGGTACTGTAATTGATGCACAGCTTGATAAAGGTCGTGGCTCTGTTGCTACATTACTCGTACAAAATGGTATGTTACATGTTGGGGATTCCCTCGTAGTTGGTAATACACATGGACGTGTTCGTGCAATGGTAAATGATCTTGGACAACGGGTAAATGAAGCAGGACCATCAACTCCTGTGGAAATTACCGGTTTAAATGAAGTACCACAAGCTGGAGATCAGTTCCTTGTATTTACCGATGAGAAAAAAGCAAGACAAATTGGTGAAGCCCGTCAACAAAAGCAAATCCAGGAAAACAGAAGTGAACAAACCAAAGTTAGTCTGGATGACTTGTTTGAACAAATCAAGCAAGGGGAAATGAAAGAAATTAATATTATTATTAAAGCAGATGTACAAGGTTCTGCCGGTGCATTAGCTTCTTCCTTACAAAAAATTGAGGTGGAAGGCGTAAATATTAAGATCATTCATACTGGTGTTGGTGCAATCACAGAATCTGACATTATTTTAGCTTCAGCTTCAAATGCTATTGTTATTGGGTTTAACGTAAGACCAGATGCAAATGCTAAAAAGGCTGCAGAATCTGAAAAAGTGGATGTACGTCTACATCGTGTGATTTATAAAGCAATTGAAGAAGTAGAAGCTGCTATGAAGGGAATGCTCGACCCAGAATATGAAGAAAAAGTAACGGGTCAAGCAGAAGTTCGTGAAACCTTTAAAGTATCTAAAATTGGTACGATTGCTGGTAGCTACGTAACAGAAGGCAAAATCACAAGAGATGCCGGTATTCGGTTAATTCGCGATGGTGTTGTTCATTTTGAAGGAGAAATTGATGCATTAAAACGTTTTAAAGATGATGTGAAAGAAGTAGCACAAAACTACGAATGTGGTATTACAATAAAGAACTTCAATGATATTAAAGAAGGCGATATTATTGAAGCATATGTAATGGAAGAAATAGAACGCAAATGATCGTTTATGCTGAAGTAGAGTGTATGTTGTACGACGGGCATTCGCTTAAGCAAAAAAGGTCTGTGCTTAAAAGGTTGCTCGCAAAGCTCCAGAACACCTTTAATGTAGCGGTAACAGAACTTGATTACCACGATCTATGGCAACGAACAAAGCTTGGCATTGTAACCATTTCTAATGATTACGTTCATTCGGAAAAGGTTATGCAAGAAGTGATGAAGATTATTGACACCTTCGTTGAACTTGAAAGAACACAAACTACGGTTGAACGGATGTAGGCTTCATTGTTAGATGTTTCGTTCATCGGGACTATAAAAAATGTACGGTAAGAGAGTGATTGTAGTTTTCTAATTGAAGCATGAAGCTTTTCTTAAAGAGGTGAAAAAGTTGGCAGAATTAAGAGCAAACCGCGTTGCAGAACAAATGAAAAAAGAGCTTGGAGAAATCTTGACCAGAAAAATAAAAGATCCTAGAGTTGGATTTGTTACGGTCACAGACGTTGAAGTAACGGGAGATTTACAACAAGCAAAAGTGTTCATCTCTGTATTAGGTGATGAACATCAAAAACAAGACACACTATTGGGACTTGCTAAAGCGAAAGGATTTATTCGTTCCGAAATAGGACAACGAATTCGCCTTCGCAAAACACCTGAGCTCTTGTTTGAATTCGATGAGGCACTTGAATATGGAAATAGAATTGAAACAATACTACGTGATTTAAATAAATAAGCTTGATGGATAATCTGACTCCTTTTTTGCGAGTCAGATTTTTTCCATGTGCGTAGAAAACTTAAAATCAAGCTTTAAAATTTAATGCAATCAAGATTTAGTGCTTAAAATGGAGCAATAAAACCTTTCTGTATGTTGTATGTATATATTGGAGGTGAGAAAATGAATGGAATTTTACCATTGTGGAAACCAAAGGGAATAACTTCCCATGATTGTGTATTTAAGCTTCGGAAATTATTACAAACCAAAAAAGTAGGCCACACTGGTACGTTAGATCCTGAGGTAGAAGGTGTTTTACCAATATGTGTTGGGCAAGCAACGAAAATCGTCCCCTTTTTAACAGATACAAGAAAGACGTATGTGGCAGAGCTCAAACTTGGTGTCTCTACAGAAACAGAAGATGCGCATGGCAGTGTAATAGAAGAGAAACCTGTTACTGTATTTCCAACTGAAGATCAGATTAATGAAGTGTTAAAAGCGTTTACTGGTATCATCACCCAAGTACCACCAATGTACTCTGCAGTAAAAGTTAAAGGAAAAAAACTGTATGAATATGCAAGAGAAAAACAAGTTGTGGAAAGACCAACACGCCAGGTTGAAATTTTCTCCATTTCAAAGATTTCGTCATGTGAGGAGAGGGAGAGTATTACCTTTGAAGTTGTATGCTCCAAAGGAACCTATATACGCACGCTTTGTGTGGATATTGGAAAAAAATTAGGATACCCGGCCCATATGGCCCATCTTGAAAGGACACAGGTTGCTTCTTTCCCTAAGGAAGAGACCGTGACATTTGAACAAATTGAGGAAAAGCTAAAGGTCTCGCATCCAGAATCTGTATTATTGCCTGCTCAAAGAGGGCTAGAGCATCTGGACTATTATAATGTTGATGAACAAACAGCGATAAAAGTACGAAACGGGCAAAAACTCTCAAAACCTGATAAAATAATGAAAGAGCCATTTGTAATGATGTTTAACCAAGAATTATTGGCAATATATCAAACCCATCCGGATAAACCAATGGAAATAAAACCCGTTCGTGTTTTTAACGGATAAAGTGCAGGTGAGGAATATGAGAACATTTGAATTAACATATCCACATTCTATGGTGTTGAATGAACTACCTGAAACGGTTACGGCCATTGGCTTTTTTGATGGAATACATAAAGGGCATCAGAAAGTCATTCAAACAGCTGTAAGAGAAGCAAAGGAAAGAGGGATGGAAAGTGCCGTAATTACCTTTCATCCACACCCCTCTGTTGTTTTAAAAAAAGATGTGCAGCACGTAAAATATCTTACTCCAATTCGAGAAAAACAAGAAATTCTGCAAAAGCTTGAGGTGGATAGACTTTACATTATTCAGTTTAATCAAGAGCTTGCATCCTTGACTCCTCAAGTGTTTGTGGATCATTTTCTAAAAGGGCTTCGTATCAAGCATATGGTAGCAGGCTTTGACTTTTCTTATGGACACAAAGGAAAAGGAAACATGCAAACCATACAAGAGCATGCGGCCGGAGCGTTTACCGTAACGCAAGTGGATAAAGTAGTAATAGATGGAGAAAAGATTAGCTCCACTAAAATTCGTAATCTTCTAAAGGCAGGAGATATGGACGAGGCAGCAAGACTACTTGGAAGACCGTTATCTGTTACAGGTCTAGTAGTTAAAGGGGAGCAACGTGGCAGAACTATTGGCTATCCAACAGCAAATATTGCGGTGAGCGATGAAACGTTGTTGCCCAAGGTCGGCGTCTATGCAGTAAAGGTTCTTTATAAAAATGAAGTTTATGAAGGAATGGCTAGTTTAGGTTTCAAACCAACCTTTACGGACCAATTGGTAGAACCGATTCTGGAAGTAAACATTTTTGATTATAACAATGATTTGTATGAAGAAGAGCTGAGAGTACAGTGGTATACCTTTATTCGGGAAGAAAAGAAGTTTTCCGGGGTAGAAGAATTAGTGAGCGAAATTGCGGAGGATGAAAAGAAAGTTAGAAAGTACTTTAATTGATAAGCGACCTTGCTTCTAACTATCTTTTACTTGCATTTTTAAATAAAAACATGTAGTATTAACAACGTAAAACCATCGCTTGGCAATTCGTAACTCCGACGACTGCTAGGGGAATGGGGATTCAATACAATTACAGGAGGTGCGCCATATGGCAATCACACAGGAACGTAAGAATGAAATTATTAATGAATACAAGGTTCATGAAAGTGACACTGGTTCTCCAGAAGTACAAATTGCTGTACTAACGGAAGAAATCACAACTCTAAATGAACATCTTCGTGTTCACAAAAAAGATCACCACTCACGTAGAGGTCTTTTGAAAATGGTTGGTAAACGTCGTAATTTACTTAACTACTTACGTAATAAAGATGTTACCCGCTATCGTGAATTAATTAAAAACCTTGGCTTACGCCGATAATTATTCAAAAAGCAGGAGAAATCCTGCTTTTTTTATAAGTAAAAATTTTTCATTTAACCCTAGATACTGGTGAAAATAAGTGGTTTTTGCATAAAGGAATAAAGAAACTTCTATATTATGACAAGATTTTTCTACATAAAATTTACATTCCTGCTTATAAACTATAATATAATAATTGGAGTGTTTTTTATAACGGCTAGCATTTTGTTTGCTATAAGCGCCGTGATGAATATTAACTAAGCTACAAAAGCTCATATGGAGCTTGATTTCATTGAAAGGAGTACTACAAATGCCAGAAGAGAAGCAAATATTTTCTACAGAAATTGCAGGTAAAAAATTCACCGTTGAAATCGGAGAATTAGCAAAGCAAGCGAATGGTGCTGCCATGATGCATTATGGCGATACATCTGTTCTGTCTGTTGCGACAGCTTCAAAGGAACCGAAAGATCTGCCATTTTTCCCATTAACCGTAAACTATGAAGAACGTCTTTATGCAGTTGGGAAAATACCGGGAGGATTTATAAAAAGAGAGGGACGTCCAAGTGAAAAAGCAATCCTTTCCTCACGTCTTATTGACCGTCCGATTCGACCTTTATTTCCTGACGGTTTCCGAAACGAAGTTCAGGTTATTAGCACAGTTATGAGTGTTGACCAGGATTGTCCTTCTGAAATTGCTGCTATGATCGGTTCTTCCATTGCGTTAAGCATCTCTGATATTCCGTTTGCAGAGCCAATTGCCGGTGTAAACGTTGGCCGAGTTGACGGCGAATTTATTATCAATCCAACCATTGAACAAGAAGAAAAAAGCGATATTGAACTAACGGTTGCTGGAACAAGAGATGCAATCAACATGGTAGAAGCAGGAGCAGATGAAGTACCTGAAGAAGTTATGCTTGAAGCTATCATGTTTGGGCATAAAGAAATTATTCGTCTAGTTGAATTCCAAGAAGAGATCGTAAAAGCAGTAGGACAAGAAAAGTCTGAAGTGAAGCTTTTTGAATTAGATGAAGAACTTTCTAAGAAGATAGAAAAAGAAGCTTCGGAAAGTCTTATAGCAGCTATTCAGGTAAAAGAAAAGCATGCTAGAGAAGATGCTATTAGTAAGGTGAAAGAGGATGTTCTTGCGTCCTATGAAAATGAAGAAGATGCTGACATTTTGAAGCAGGTTAAATCTGTGCTGGATAAAATGGTTAAAGCGGAAGTCCGCAGATTAATCACGAAGGAAAAAGTACGCCCAGATGGCCGAAAGATAGATGAAATCCGACCATTGTCTTCACGGATTAATGTATTACCAAGAACACATGGTTCAGGATTATTTACACGTGGGCAAACACAAGCACTAAGTGTATGTACATTGGGAGCACTTGGTGATGTGCAAATCTTGGACGGGCTTGATTTAGAAGAGTCTAAACGGTTTATGCATCATTACAATTTCCCTCAATATAGTGTGGGAGAAACAGGTCCTATAAGAGGGCCAGGCCGAAGAGAGATTGGTCATGGTGCATTAGGAGAACGTGCGTTAGAAAAGGTTATCCCATCTGATAAGGACTTTCCTTATACCATCCGCCTTGTTTCAGAAGTGTTGGAATCAAACGGTTCTACTTCACAGGCAAGTATTTGTGCAAGTACACTTGCAATGATGGCAGCTGGTGTACCAATTAAGGCACCTGTAGCTGGAATCGCAATGGGACTAGTTAAATCTGGTGAAGATTATTCTATCCTAACAGATATTCAAGGCATGGAAGATGCACTTGGGGATATGGACTTTAAAGTAGCCGGTACATCTAAAGGCGTAACGGCCTTACAAATGGATATTAAAATTGATGGCTTATCAAGAGAGATTCTTGAAGAAGCACTTAACCAGGCTAAAAAAGGAAGAATGCAAATTCTTGATTCTATGCTTGCTACGATTAAGGAGCCAAAAGAAGAATTATCTGAATATGCACCGAAAATCCTTACGATGTCCATCAATCCAGATAAGATCCGTGATGTTATTGGGCCAAGCGGTAAGCAAATAAATCAAATCATTGATGAAACTGGTGTGAAAATTGATATAGAACAAGACGGAAGTGTGTTTATATCATCAACAGATGCTAAGATGAATGAAAAAGCTAAAAAGATCATCGAAGACCTTGTGAAAGAAGTAGAGGTTGGGCAAATGTACCTTGGAACAGTTAAACGTATTGAAAAGTTCGGTGCGTTTGTTGAATTGTTTAAAGGAAAAGATGGACTAGTTCATATTTCTGAATTAGCTGAAGAACGTACTAATAAAGTGGAAGACGTTGTATCAATTGGGGATGAGATCATGGTTAAGGTTAAGGAAGTTGATAACCAAGGCAGAGTAAATCTTTCCCGAAAAGCAGTATTAAAAGAGGAAAAAGAAAGACAGGAAAAAGCAAATTCTTAATTGAATAGTGCCTGTTTTAGATGGCTGTTCTGACAGCTGTTTCAAATAACAAAGAGGAGCAATTGCCATTGCTTCTCTTTTTTTGTTTGAAAAGAAAAAAGTCACTGCTCACTACTTACATAGTTTAAGCATACCTTGTCCTGTTTCAACATAAGTTTGAAATAGGAGGGGGTAAGTATGTATCACGTACGACAAATCATACATGTAATTGTTTTTTTAATTATAGTTACGATTTCATTCAATACTACTTATAATCCATTCTCAATGGAAAGTAGTACAACCTTTATGCAAACTGCAAAACCAAATAATGCTTTATACAAGGAAATAGAAAAGCAGGCGAAAGCATATGAGGAAGAACCTGTTGACCCATATATTGATGACGTATGGAAGAAAACACCGGGGCGTAATGGCCTTGAAGTAGATGTTACTAAATCGTATGAACGAATGAGGGAAAAGGGAGAATTTGATGACGCTTTACTCGTTTATAAGCAGATAGCACCAAAGGTTTCTTTAGAAGATTTGCCATCATCACCAATATACCGTGGTAACCCGGAAAAAGAGATGGTTTCTTTATTAATCAATGTCTCCTGGGGAACAGAATATGTCCCCCAAATATTAGCCATACTGAAAGATAAGAACATCAAAGCTACTTTCTTTATTGAGGGGAAATGGGCAAAGGAAAATGTTGATTTGGTGAAGATGATAAAGAATCAGAACCATTTAATCGGAAATCATGCCTATAATCATCCTAATATGGCAAACTTGACTACACAGCAAATGGTTGAACAGATAAGCCAGACAAATGATATTTTAAAAGCGATAACTGGAATTACACCTGCTTGGTTTGCCCCACCTAGTGGCAGTTATAATCAATATGTTGTGGATGCTGCACACAGCCAAAAAATGGAGACCGTGCTTTGGACGGTAGACACGATTGATTGGAAGAATCCAACAGTATCTGTTATGATTAACCGAGTGAATAGTAAGTTGCATCCGGGAGCAACTATTCTAATGCACCCTACTGCTGCAACGGCTGCGGGGCTTGATGAATTGATAGATTCTGTAAAGGATAAAGGGTATAAACTAGGTACTATGGAACAATTAGTCAGCCCGGAAAGATAACCAATTTGGCGTTCATCTTACATATCTAGCATAGGAGGAAGTACATTGATTGAAAAACACAAAAGTAAGAACGGCTTGCGGGTTGTCCTCGAAAACGTACCTGCTGTAAGGTCTGTTACGATAGGTATATGGGTATTAACTGGCTCGAGAAACGAAACAGAGAAAAATAACGGTATTTCTCACTTTTTGGAGCACATGTTTTTCAAAGGAACGAAAACCCGCTCAGCACAAGATATAGCTGAGGCATTTGATTCGATAGGTGGGCAGGTCAATGCCTTTACCTCAAAAGAATACACATGCTATTATGCCAAGGTCATTGATACTCATAAAGACTTTGCGTTGGAAATTTTAGCTGATATGTTCTTTAATTCTGCATTTGATGAAGAGGAAATGGAAAGAGAAAAGAAAGTGGTTTATGAAGAAATAAAAATGTATGAAGATACACCTGATGATATCGTGCATGACCTGCTTGCAACAGCTTCATATGGGACCCATCCTCTAGGCTATCCTATTTTAGGTACAGAGGAACACTTGCGTTCTTTTAAGCCCCAATCTTTAAGAGACTATATGCGGGAAGCTTATAATCCAGAGAACGTTGTGGTTTCTATCGCAGGTAATGTAGATAGTGCATTTATTGATAAGGTAGATGGATATTTTGGTTCCTATGAATCAAATCACCAGCCTAGCTCTTTAAATAAACCTAAATTCCTTACCAATAAGCTTGAGCGTCATAAAGATACGGAACAAGCGCATCTTTGCCTTGGCTATGACGGACTTCAAACAGGCCATGAGCAAATTTACAGCCTTATTATTATGAATAATGTTCTGGGCGGTAGTATGAGCTCCCGACTGTTTCAAGATATTAGAGAAAAGCAAGGACTTGCCTATTCGGTATTTTCGTATCATTCTTCTTTCTTGGATAATGGTATGCTTACTATCTATGCTGGAACTGGTAAAGATCAATTACCGCAATTAAGGAAGACAATTGATAGTACAGTGGAAAAGCTAATTCAAGATGGTATTACCGATAAAGAACTAAAAAACAATAAAGAGCAATTAAAAGGAAATCTTTTACTAAGTTTGGAAAGTACAAATAGCCGAATGAGTCGAAACGGTAAAAACGAGTTGCTTCTAGGACGCCACAGAACGATGGACCACATGATACATGAAATTGATGCTGTGGACCATGAATCGATTAGAAATGTAATAGACATCGTATTTGAAAAACCATCTTCAAGTGCTCTAATTGCTCCATCAGGAGAACCTATGTAATCCATAGGTTCTTTTTTTTATGTCGGTAACTATAATAATAAGGATAAGCTTTTTCCTAACGTGTTTTTTCATTAAGTTAATTCTAGCATGCTACATAAACGTATTAAGACGGTAGTGTAGCTTTATGTAAGAACAATAACGATAAGTTGAGAGGATGACAAGAATGCGCTATAAGGATATGAGTGGAAAAGAAATTGTGGATGTGAATGAGGGCTCAAGATTGGGAGTACTTGGACAAACAGACCTCGAGATAAATGAGCATACGGGCCAAATTGAATCCTTTATCATACCAAATTATAAATGGTTTGGTTTGAAAAAAGAGGGAGAGGAAACGAAAATTAAGTGGGATGCAATAAAAAAGATTGGGGAAGACATGATTATTATTGACACAAACAGGCTCGGTTAAGGTATTAAATAAGAATTAAAATTTACTAAAAAGGCTGGCCCGAAGAGGAGGGTATCAGCCTTTTTCCTGTTTTTTAAAAATAACCAATCACTAACATTCTCCCGTTTCATAAGCTATATAGAAATAATTCAAGGAACTCGATGTTTGGAGGGTGTTCATTATAATGAGTCATACAATTGCAGTAATAGGAGGCGACGCCCGTTATCTGGAGTTGATTCGTCAATTACAGGCTATTCCAGGTGCGAACATAAATCTTGTCGGCTTTGATAAATTGGAACAGGGATTTACCGGATTAAAACAATTGGAGTTTAGTGAGCTAAAACCAGAAGAGCTTGATGTCCTCATTTTACCAATTACAGGGACAGATAATACAGGAAACGTAGAAACAGTATTTTCTCATGAGACGATCCACATAGCGCCAGAATGGTTCGGGAAATTAAAGGATACGGCTATCATTTTTACGGGTATTTCAAGTGATTATTTGAAGAAAGTAACGACAGAAGAAGATATTTCATTAATCCCTTTATTAAACAGAGACGATGTTGCGATTTACAACTCCATACCAACAGCAGAAGGATCCATTATGATGGCAATAGAACATACTGACTATACCATCCATGGTTCTCGTGTCATGGTTGCCGGATTTGGTCGAGTGGGTAAAACGATTGCCAACAAGTTTGCCGCGTTGGGTGCGAAGGTTTCTGTAGCAACCAAAAGTAGCGCTGAACTTGCTAGAATTTCAGAAATGGCACTAACTGCTATTCATCTTGATAAAATGGCAGACTATGCTAATGAGTACGATGTGGTGATCAATACGATCCCTGCAGCTGTTATAGATCGAAAAACCATTCAGCATCTTCCGACCCATGCAATAATTATCGACTTAGCATCAAAACCAGGTGGAACAGATTTTGATTATGCAAAGCAGCGAGGCATTAAAGCAATCTTGGCAAGAAGTTTACCAGGTATTGTGGCACCAAAAACATCGGGTAGGATATTGGCGGACGTCATAAAACAATTTCTTTAAAAAAACACGCAAGAATAGGAAATTAGTAGAAAAGGGGTATTATTTATGAGTTTAGAAGGAAAACGTATTGGCTTTGGAGTTACGGGTTCTCATTGCACATATGACCAAGTTTTTCCACAGTTGGAAAAGTTAATGCAACAAAAGGCAGAGGTTGTGCCGATTGTAACGTATACGGTGCGAAACACAAGTACAAAGTTTGGAAAAGCAGAAGATCATATTGAAAAAATTGAAGCCATAACAGGAAAACGAGTTATTTCCACTATGCAGGAGGCAGAGCCACTTGGCCCAACTGCTCCACTTGATTGCATGGTAATTGCCCCGCTAACGGGAAATTCTTTAAGCAAGATGGCAAATGCCTTAACGGACTCACCTGTGTTAATGGCCGCTAAAGCGACAATGCGTAATAGAAGTCCTGTGGTCCTGGGAATCTCTACTAATGATGCACTTGGTCTAAATGGAGTTAACCTTATGCGGCTTATGGCTAGCAAATACATCTACTTCATCCCATACGGACAGGATGACCCATATCAAAAACCTAACTCACTAGTTGCCAAAATGGATCTTCTAAGCGAAACAGTAGAGGCTGCTTTGGAACATAGACAACTACAGCCTGTTATTGTTCCGCATATCGATTAGATTGTGGTAGAATAAAAAGCTAGAAGAGAAATATTTTTTATGAGTGAAGGGAGAAATGGGGATGTCGCATAAAGCAGCATACAACGTGGCCGTCGTAGGAGCAACAGGTGCAGTAGGTCAAAAAATTATAAAACTATTAGAAGAAAAGAAATTTCCAATAGATCAAGTAAAGCTTTTATCCTCAAGCAGATCCGCAGGTAAAAAAATATCATTTAATGGTGAAGAAGTCACAGTGGAAGAAGCATTACCTGAGAGCTTCGCTGGTGTAGACATAGCTCTATTTTCTGCAGGTGGTTCTATTTCAAAGAAACTAGCTCCAGAAGCGGTTAAACATGGTGCGGTTGTGGTTGACAATACGAGTGCGTATAGAATGGATAAAGATGTGCCACTTGTTGTGCCAGAAGTAAATAAAGAAGACCTATCAAATCATAAAGGAATTATTGCTAATCCTAACTGCTCTACTATTCAAATGGTGGCAGCATTAAAACCGTTACAAAAAGCATTTGGCCTCAGTCGTGTAATTGTATCTACCTACCAGGCCGTATCTGGTGCTGGCATGACTGCCAATAAGGAACTGGAAAATCAGACAGCAAGCCATTTAAACAAGGAAGAAATGCACGCTGAGATCTTACCAGTAAAAGGGGATAAAAAACATTATCCAATCGCGTTTAACGCCTTGCCTCAAATTGATGTTTTTCAAGAAAATGGCTATACTTTTGAAGAAATGAAAATGATTAATGAAACGAAGAAAATCATGCATGCACCCGAATTATCGGTAGCGGCTACGTGTGTTCGTTTACCGATTTTCACTTCGCATGCCGAAAGTGTGTATGTAGAATTAAATAGAGATGACTTAACTGCAGCGGATATTCAAAAAGTATTAAACGAAGCAGAGGGTGTTATTCTAGAAGATAATCCAGAGACACAAACATATCCAACCCCATTAAGTGCAGCGAATAGGGAAGAAGTCTTTGTCGGACGTGTTAGAAAGGATCCAGACTTAGCGAATGGGTTCCACATGTGGATCGTATCCGATAACCTTATGAAGGGTGCTGCCTGGAATACTGTGCAAATTGCGGAAACATTAGTTGAAAATAAATGGCTATAGTACTTGAGGTGTTACAATGCAAATAGTTGTTCAGAAATTCGGTGGAACATCTGTCCAATCCGAAGAAAATAGAAAACATGTAGTAAAACATATAAAAAATGCATTAATGCTGGAATATAAACTTGTGGTTGTTGTTTCAGCTCTAGGTAGAAAGCCAGACCCTTATGCAACGGATACATTGTTGGGTCTGGTCAATTATCCTGCTGGGAAAAGTTCTGCTAGAGAAATTGATATGCTTCTTTCGTGTGGGGAGGTCATTTCCTCGGTCGTATTGTCTAATGAACTGAAAAAACAACATATTTCGTCTACAGCGCTAACGGGTGCGCAGGCAGGTTTTATTACAAATAATGATTTTAATCAGGCAAGAATTAAAGCAGTACATCCTGAAAGAATTATTAAGGAACTGGAAAATCATGATGTAGTAGTTGTTGCTGGATTTCAGGGACAGACTGAAGATGGTGAAATAACCACAATTGGTCGTGGTGGCAGTGACACAACAGCCGCCGCCCTGGGAGCCGCACTCGCAGCAGAGCGCATTGAAATCTTCACAGATGTGAATGGTATTATGACCGCAGATCCAAGGGTAGTGGAAACTGCTCGCCCGTTAGATGTAGTAACCTACACGGAAATCTGTAACTTGGCATACCAGGGGGCAAAGGTTGTTCACCCACGGGCAGTTGAAATAGCAATGCAATCCAAAATACCGATGCGTGTTAGATCCACATATTCTCAGGAGGAAGGAACGCTTGTTACATCATCAAGGGTGCAGGAAGCAGGCATGGATGTTACAGAACGGCTTATCACGGGTATTGCACACATATCCTCGATAACTCAGATAAGAGTGCAAGCCAAGGAAGAAGCGTACCGCTTGCAGTCAGAAGTTTTTAAAGCAATGGCGGAATCCGGAATCTCTGTAGATTTTATTAATATTTCTCCAACAGGAGTAGCCTATACAGTTCCCGATAGACATACTGAGAAGGCTGTGCACATTCTTAAAACACTTGGATTTTATCCAGAAATTACGGAAAACTGTGCTAAGGTTTCTGCAGTCGGTGCAGGGATGACAGGGGTGCCTGGTGTTGCTTCCATGATTGTGCAGGCACTTACTGACGCCGGAGTACAGATCCTGCAATCAGCAGACAGTCACACAACGATTTGGGTACTTGTTAACAATAAGGACTTAAAAGCTGCAGTAAATGCACTGCATGAGGTATTTGAGCTTAGCGGTTTACAGAAACAATCCTAGATAAGACAAGAAAGAGAAAGGTGATAGAAATGAGATTTGGTCGTGTTTTAACAGCAATGGTGACCCCTTTTGATCATACTGGAGAGATTGATTATGATCAGACTGACATACTAATTGAATACTTACTTGAGAACGGCACTGACGGTTTAGTTATTGCTGGAACGACGGGAGAATCACCAACTTTATCAGTGGATGAAAAAGTAAATCTTTTTAAGCATGTAGTTAAAGTTGTAAAAAAGCGAGTCCCGGTAATTGCTGGTACAGGTAGTAACAGCACTGCAGCCTCTATTCAATTAAGCAAAGAAGCAGAAAAATGTGGTGTAGACGCTGTTATGCTTGTGGCTCCTTACTACAATAAACCGAATCAAAGAGGCATGTATGAGCATTTTAAAACGATAGCAAATGCCACAACACTCCCGGTGATGCTCTATAATATTCCTGGTCGATCTGTTGTAAAACTGACCGCTGATACGATTATTGAACTAAGTAAAATCCCTAATATTGTTTCAGTTAAAGAATCAACAGGTGACCTTGATCAAGCAGCCGAAATTATTGAGAACACAAGTGACGATTTTAGTCTATATAGCGGAGATGACAGCATGACACTCCCAATGCTTTCAATTGGAGCAGATGGAATTATTTCCGTGTCCTCTCATATTGTCGGCAATGAAATGCAGGAAATGGTAAATCTTTATCTAAACGGCGACGTAAAACAGGCTGCAGCCAAACACAGGAAATTAGTTCCTGTTATGAGTGCCTTGTTTACATCACCATCCCCTACACCTGTAAAAGCTGCACTACAAATGAAAGGAATTGAAACAGGTAGTGTGAGGCTTCCTCTTCTCCCGTTAACAGATGAAGAACGAAACCTTTTAAAAGAAAAAATCGATATGTAGTGCAAAATACCAGCTCCTAGCTGGTATTTTGTTTTTTGCATGGAGTTATTCATTTACGTTCATACTAGGAATAGTTACTAGTGATAAGGAGTGTTCGTAAATGAATAAAGAAGGTAGAAAAGAAGATCAAAATCAGGATGGTCAACAAAACTCTTCTGCTTTGGTGCAAAAGATTCAGCAGCTGGGACAATCAAGTGTTCCGCAAGCTCCTGACTCCAATATACATGTGCTGTCCATCATTGGTCAGGTAGAGGGACATATACAACTACCTCCTCAAAACAAAACAACGAAGTACGAGCATTTATTGCCGCAGCTGATTGCAATTGAACAAAACCCTAAAATAGAAGGATTAATTATATTGCTAAATACGGTAGGCGGGGATGTAGAGGCAGGGCTTGCCCTTTCTGAAATGATTGCATCTATTTCTAAGCCGACTGTCTCCATTGTACTTGGTGGTGGTCACTCCATCGGTGTACCTATAGCCGTTGCCACAGATTACTCCTTCATTGTACCTACAGCGACGATGACCATACATCCTGTAAGGCTTACCGGTTTGGTTATTGGTGTACCACAAACCTTTGAGTACCTAGACAAGATGCAAGAAAGAGTTATTAATTTTGTTGTCAGCCATTCGAATATTAAGGAAGAGAAATTTAAGGACCTCATGTTCGACAAAGGAAATTTAACAAGGGATATTGGTACGAATGTAGTGGGAACAGATGCTGTAGAGTATGGCTTGATTGATCGCGTTGGTGGGGTAAAAGAAGCTATGCAGAAGATTAACGAAATGATAGGTCCGAAACCAGAAGAAAATCAGGTGATTCAATGATCCTATATACACCATTGTCTCAAGAAGAAATTTTTCCTCAGCAGGATGAAGCTATTGCAAATCGGCATTGTGTTGTCTTTCAGGGGAAGAGCATGTATGTAGAGCAAAAAGAAGATGGATCGTATCAGTTGTTACAATTGCTTTCCACTGATCCACATGATTTTATGAATGACTCATATAGCCCCGGAACGATTTTATCTTAGAGAGGTTTTTTATGGTATAATAGAGAAAATAAAGAAATAACCCTTGTCGGTAAGCGGCAGGGGTTTAATCGTCATAATGCGTGATAGAACAGAGGTGAAAAAATGGCAAAAAAAAGAAAAAAAAGAAACAGTAAGTTAAAAAAACAACTAAAATATGAACTATTAGGTCTACTGTTTATCTTTCTAGCAATACTTGGTAGTGGAGCAGGTGCAATTAGCGACGGTGCAATTCCTGGTGGGTTAGAACATGTATTTCGATTCTTTTTCGGAATCTGGTATTTTGTTGCTTCTCTTTTATTACTCATAACTGGTGTGTTGCTGGTTGTCAAAAGAAGATATCCGGATTTAACTAATAAAAGATTGGTAGGCTTTTATATTGTATTTGGTGGCGTCTTATTGCTGACACATATACAAGCATACGAGCAAGTTGTGCAAAATGGTAATGTCTCCATAATGGCTGCTTCTTGGGATAATTTTATTTCCAGTTTAAATGGGAAGACGAGTAGCTCTATGCTTGGGGGAGGCATGGTTGCAGCATTACTCTTTACCTTTTGCTATTATTTATTTTCCTTAGTTGGTGCAAAAATTGTTTCCGTGTTTTCTATTTTAATCGGCGTAATCTTTATGACAGAATACTCGATTGGAGATTTATTTTCCAAGTTTGGAAAAAAATTAGCACAAGTGATAAGCAACTATAAAGATAAAGCAGCAGATAATAAGGAAGCAAAACGCAAACGTAAACAGGATAAAGAAATCGAAGAACTTGATACGAATGAAGTAACAGAAGTTCCGTTACAGGCATATGAAAATGAGCCGGTAATCCAGGACTTCACTGATGTTACATACGCTGCTTCAGAACTATCAAAACAGGATGCTCCTCAGGAAAAGACGGATGTTGCTGAAAAAGAAGATACTAGTGTAGACGATATTATGGGAAATATGCCAATGACTGAGCCGGAGAATCATGAGTATGTACTCCCATCTCCTAAGTTGCTAGCAGAGCCTGCTAATAACTCACAGCAACAGGAAAAGTCTCAGATCCAGGCAACTGTTAGAAAACTAGAAAAGACTTTTCATAGTTTTGGAGTTAAAGCAAGAGTCACAAAGGTTCATGTCGGGCCAGCTGTAACGAAATATGAAGTGTACCCTGAAGCTGGTGTAAAGGTAAGTAAAATTGTTGGGTTACATGACGATTTGGCTCTCGCCCTTGCAGCAAAGGATATAAGAATTGAAGCTCCTATTCCAGGTAAATCAGCAGTCGGTATAGAGGTGCCTAATCAAGAAGTTGCAATGGTAAGCCTACGCGAAGTGGTAGATAAAACGTTACAGAACCCAAGTGCAAAATTGTTGTTTGCACTTGGACGAGATATCTCGGGAGAAGCCGTAGTAGCAGAGCTTAATAAAATGCCGCATATGCTTATAGCAGGTGCAACCGGTAGTGGGAAAAGTGTCTGTGTTAATGGCATTATTACAACCATTCTTATGCGGACTAAACCCCATGAAGTTAAAATGATGATGATTGACCCTAAGAAAGTGGAATTAAATGTTTATAACGGGATCCCTCACTTATTGGCACCAGTCGTGACAGATCCGAAAAAAGCATCAAGAGCTTTACAAAAAGTAGTTTCCGAGATGGAAAGAAGATATGAGTTGTTTTCGGATACGGGCACACGTAATATTGAAGGATATAACGAATATATAAGAAAGTCTAATCAAAGCACAGAGGATACACAGCCAAATCTTCCGTACATTGTAGTATTGGTCGATGAACTAGCAGATTTAATGATGGTTGCTTCAAATGACGTAGAGGATGCGATCACCCGTTTGGCGCAAATGGCTCGTGCGGCCGGCATTCATTTGATTATTGCCACACAGCGTCCTTCTGTTGATGTTATAACAGGTGTGATAAAAGCTAATATTCCTTCTAGGATTGCATTTAGTGTTTCTTCACAAACCGATTCTAGAACAATTTTAGACTCTGGCGGTGCTGAGAAATTACTTGGACGAGGTGATATGTTATTTCTCCCAGTTGGTGCCTCCAAGCCGACCCGTGTACAAGGTGCTTTTCTTTCAGATGAAGAAGTAGAAAGAGTAGTTGATCATTGTATTGATCAACAAAAAGCTTCGTATCAAGAGGAAATGATTCCAGATGATACGAACGAGGTTCGTGAAGAAGTCAGTGACGAATTATTTGACGATGCTGTCCAATTAATTACTGAAATGCAAAGCGCTAGTGTGTCCATGCTGCAACGAAGGTTCAGAATTGGCTACACAAGGGCTGCAAGGTTAATAGATGCGATGGAAGACAGAGGGATAGTTGGCCCATATGAGGGAAGTAAGCCACGTACAGTACTCGTAACACATTCAGAAGAAAAATCTTCTTAGTGGAATCTATTTATATATTAAAAATAAGCAGCAGGCACTATCAATAGTGACCTGCTGCTTATTGTTAGATGGAGATATACTTTGTTAGTTGCCATACCCCAAAGATCTTATTACATAAGGTAGTATAAAGGTAATCAATTAATAATCATCGAGGTAATAAAAGTGTTAAGTGAACTAAACAAAGGAAACGCTTTCATCTTGAAAACTGGTTTTTGTGTGATATATAAAGGCTTATTGTAGAAAAACGTCGAATTATTAGCAAATTATTTAAGGAATTTGTCCTATAACTATTTATTTATTCTTCTATTAATGGTATGATTTATCTCGAATAAATGAGAGATATGTCAAACGTCAGAGGTCTGAACTCTCTAGACTTTACATACCGGAGAGAATGGGGGAAGCTCTTCATGTCTATTAAAATCGATGCTAGGCATTTATACCTTCAAGTAATCGATGAAATTAAACGGGATATTGAAAGCGGTAAATATAAAGAAAAGCAAAAGCTTCCTTCTGAATTTCAATTATCCAAGCTTTTAGGAGTATCTAGAGCAACATTAAGGGAAGCATTACGCATTCTAGAAGAAGATAATATTGTTACAAGAAGACATGGTGTGGGAACATTCGTTAATCAAAAGCCGATATTTTCCTCTGGCATTGAACAGTTAAATAGTGTCACAGATATGATTGAACAATCAGGTAAAAAGGCAGCCTCTCAATATTTGACAACAGAGTTTTTAGAACCAACAGATGAAGAAAGAAACAGATTTGCTCCTGAGCAAATTGATATTCTTGCAAAAATTGAGCGAGTTAGAACTGCCGATAATATACCAGTGGTTTTCTGTATTGATAAAATACCTTCACATTTAATTCCATTGGAGAGAGTGCATGAAGAAGATTCACTGTTTCAATTACTTGAGGAGTATACAGATAAGCGTGTCGCTTATGCTGTAACCTATATCGAACCAGTTAGTTATCATGAAAGGATTTACAGTATTCTTAACTGTGAACCAGAGCAATCTCTATTACTGTTAAAGCAAATGCACTATACGGAAACCGACGAACCAGTCCTCTATTCTGCAAACTATTTTCGTTCCGATGTATTTAGTTTCCACGTGTTACGTAAAAGAATGTAACCAATCGTAATAGAAAGCATTTGGGGAGGTGATAGTTAACGAGATAACTGCGCGCTTAATTTTCACAATATTAAAGAAAACAGGGGGTAACAATGTTGAAGAATCGTAAATTTATTTTATTGTTTGCATTATTGCTAAGTCTTGGTCTTGTATTAGCTGCATGTGGTGGCAGTGATGAAAAATCGAGTGGTAATAGCGAAGGTGAAGGGTCGTCTGAGGGATCTTCTGAAGAGGGTTCTTCAGATTATACTGTCGGAATGGTAACAGATGAAGGTGGGGTTGATGATAAATCATTTAACCAATCTGCATGGGAAGGGTTACAAGCATGGGGAGAAGAACATGATCTATCAAAAGCACATGGATTCGACTATGCACAATCAGAAGATGAGTCTGATTATCTTCCAAACATGACACGTCTTGTTCGTAATGACTATGATCTAGTATTTGGAATCGGTTTTCTACTTGAAGATGCAATTGCTGAAATTGCAGAACAAAACCCAGATAATGACTTTGCGATCGTCGATACAGTAGTAGAAGCACCGAATGTAGCGAGTATTACCTTTGCGGAACATGAAGGTTCATTCCTTACTGGTGTAGCTGCAGCAATGAAAACTAACACAGATAAACTAGGCTTCATTGGTGGCGTAGATTCTGCATTAATTAATAAATTTGAATCAGGATTTGTAGCAGGTGCTAAATCTGTAAACCCTGATATTGTAATAGATATTCAATATGTAGGTAACTTCAGTTCTGCTGCAGATGGTAAGTTAATTGCAACACGTATGTACAATGATGGAGCAGATGTAATCTATCATTCAGCAGGAGCTGCTGGGAATGGTGTATTTGCACAGGCTAAAGATTTAAAACAAAAAGATCCAGAGAGAGAAATCTATGTAATTGGGGTTGACCGTGACCAATATGAAGAAGGTGCAATTGGTGATCACAACGTAACATTAACTTCTATGGTAAAACGTGTAGATACTTCCGTTATCGAAGTAAGTAACCAAGGTCTTAACGGAGAGTTCCCTGGAGGGGAAGTACTCGTATTTGGACTTGAAGATGAAGGAATCGGGATTGCTGAAACAAATGAAGAAGCATACACAGAAGAAATTGCAACAGCAGTTAATGAGTGGAAAGAAAAAATCATTAATGGAGATGTTACAGTTCCTCAAACTCATGACGAACTAAAAGCATTCGAAGAAGAATTATAAGGTAATAGAAAACGTGAAAAAGGCTGATAGACAGCCTTTTTCACTCTCTAATCAAGGTTTTAAATTTAACCCATGCCATTATGTGGTGTTCTATTAAGAAGATCTTCAACTGAAGGGTAGTATCCCGCTCCTTCAGTTGGCGATCTTCATTTTAAGTATAACGATTTTATTCAGATAATTCTGCTCATAAGGAGGTTGATTTTTGGTGGACTATGTTGTTGAAATGTTAAATATACGAAAAGAATTTCCAGGAATTGTAGCGAATGATGATATTACCATACAGCTAAAAAAAGGTGAAATTCATGCGTTGCTAGGAGAAAATGGTGCAGGGAAATCAACATTAATGAATGTACTCTTTGGATTATACCACCCGGAAAAAGGAGAAATCCGAGTTAAAGGGAAACCAGTGAACATGACCGACCCAAATGTCGCGAATGACCATGGTATTGGTATGGTGCATCAACATTTTATGCTTGTAGAGCCTTTTACCGTAACGCAAAACATTATCTTGGGTGCTGAACCGACTTCCATGGGGAAAATTGATTTACGAAAGGCAGAAAAAGAAGTACAAGAATTATCCAATAAATATGGTTTAAAGGTGGACGCAAGAGCAAAGATCCAAGATATTTCTGTTGGAATGCAACAGCGGGTAGAAATCTTGAAAACCTTATATCGTGGAGCTGACGTACTTATCTTTGATGAACCTACTGCTGTATTAACACCACAAGAGATTATTGAACTTATGCAGATTATGAAGTCTCTAATTGCAGAAGGGAAATCTATCATTCTCATAACACATAAATTAAAAGAAATTATGCAAATATGTGACCGATGTACTGTAATAAGAAAAGGAAAAGGTATTGGCACAGTCGATGTAGCTGATTCGTCTGTTGATGAATTGGCTTCCTTAATGGTTGGTAGGGATGTTTCGTTTAAGACACAAAAGACGCCTGCACAGCCTAAAGAAACCATATTAAAGGTGAATAACTTACATGTGAAGGATTCGCGAAAAGTTGAAATGGTTAAAGGATTAAACCTAGAAGTCCGTGCTGGTGAAATTGTTGGAATTGCGGGAGTAGATGGTAATGGACAGAGTGAATTAATCGAAGCCATTACGGGATTGAAAAAAGCTCAAAAAGGCTCCATCGAGTTAAATGGAAAAGCGATTACAAATTTATCTCCTCGTAAAGTGACGGAAAGTGGAGTCGGTCATATTCCACAAGATAGACATAAGTTTGGATTGGTCCTAGATTTTCCAATTGGCGAAAACATTGTACTTCAAACCTATTATAAAAAACCATATTCTAAATACAAGGTATTAAATTACAAAGAAATTTACGATAAAGCAGAAAAATTGATTAAAGAATACGATGTTCGAACGCCTAGTGTTTATACAAAAGCTCGTGCCCTATCCGGTGGAAACCAGCAGAAAGCGATTATCAGTCGTGAGGTTGACCGTTCACCAGATCTATTAATTGCCGCACAGCCTACACGAGGTCTTGATGTTGGAGCAATTGAATTTATTCATCAAAAGCTGATCGAAGAAAGAGATAAAGGGCGGGCAATTTTACTAGTCTCCTTTGAACTGGATGAAATCCTTGATGTTAGTGACCGGATTGCAGTTGTTTTTGATGGTGAAATTGTTGCAAATGTGAAACCTGAAGAAACAAACGAACAAAAATTGGGACTACTGATGGCCGGAAGTTCAGAAGAAAAGGTAGGTGTTGTAAATGACCTCGAATAAAATGTTTAACATCTTGGTTCCGGTTATTTCAGTATTAATTGGACTTCTATCAGGTGCCGTTATTATGCTCGGATTTGGATATAACCCTATTGAGGGCTATGCTGCATTATGGGAAGGCGCATTTGGTGATATGTATTTTGTAGGTGAAACAGTCAGACAAGTAACGCCATATATCCTTACCGGGCTGGCCGTAGCATTTGCTTTTCGAACTGGATTATTTAATATCGGAGCAGAAGGCCAGGTTATTGTGGGATGGCTTGCAGCAATTTGGGTAGGTATTACATTTGATTTACCAATGTATATTCATCTTCCATTTGCGGTTATCGTTGCTGCTTTGGCTGGCGCAATTTGGGGCTTTATTCCAGGTCTTTTAAAAGCACGACTAGGAGTACATGAAGTTATCGTTACGATCATGCTTAACTATGTAGCTTTATACAGTTCAAATGCCTTAATTCGTTCTGTCCTATCTGATAATCAGGATAAAACAGATAAAATTGCTGCAACCGCTTCTCTTTCATCAGAATGGTTGCAGAACCTAACTTTTTTCTCAAGAATGCATTATGGAATTTTAATTGCAGTGTTCGCAGCTATCATTATGTGGTTTTTAATTGAACGAACTTCTATTGGCTATGAATTAAAGTCTGTTGGTTATAACCAGCATGCATCAAAATATGCAGGTATGAATGTTCAACGCAATATTATCCTTGCAATGGTTATATCTGGAGCATTTGCAGGTCTTGCTGGAGCAATGGAGGGGCTTGGGACCTATGGTAACATGTCTGTAAGTTCAGGCTTTACAAACCTTGGATTTGATGGAATAGCTGTTGCTCTATTGGGGGCGAATACAGCGATTGGCGTCATTTTAGCTGCGTTTCTTTTTGGTGCATTAAAGGTCGGAGCGTTGAATATGCCGACAGAAGCTGGCGTGCCAAACGAGTTAGTTGATATTATCATTGCACTCATTATCTTTTTTGTTGCATCAAGCTATATTATTCGCTGGGTATTGCTTCGTTTAAAAAAGGGGGAGAAATAGATGGGGGTTATTGAGTTATTAGCACAGGTTATTCCACCAGCACTCTTCTTCTCTGCGCCACTTATTTTTACAGCGCTAGGCGGAGTGTTCAGTGAAAGATCAGGTGTCGTTAATATTGGCCTTGAAGGGCTCATGGTAATGGGAGCGTTTGTTGGGATTGTGTTTAATTTAACTTTCGCAGATGTTTTAGGTCCATGGACACCATGGGTTTCCATCCTAGTTGCCATGGTCGTTTCCGCAATTTTTTCCGTGATACATGCTGTAGCAGCTGTTTCTTTTAGAGCAGATCAGGTTGTAAGTGGTGTAGCTATTAATTTCTTGGCACTAGGACTCGGTATATTTTTAACCAAACAATTTTACGGTAAGGGACAGACCGATATGGTCACTCAACCTTTTTACACAACAGATATTTGGTTTTTATCAGACATACCATTTTTAGGGCCTATCTTCTTTGAAGGTATCTATGTTATCTCCTATATATCCATTATATTAGCGCTGGTTTGCTGGTATATTATGTATAAAACACCATTTGGTTTAAGACTGCGGGCGGTGGGAGAACATCCGATGGCTGCAGATACCAATGGAATTAGCGTTACGAAGATGCGTTACGTGGCTGTCATTATTTCTGGAGCATTTGGTGGATTGGGCGGTTCTGTTTTTGCCTTAACCATTGCACTAAATTTCTCACACGCTACTATCGTTGGACAAGGATTTATGGCCTTAGCAGCAGTTATTTTCGGTAAGTGGCATCCACTTGGCGCGATGGGCGCAGCATTGTTTTTTGGATTCGCTCAAAGTTTAAGTGTGATCGGCGCGGGAATTCCGTTGCTTGCTGATGTTCCACAGGTATTTTTATTAATCGCACCATATGTACTGACAATTCTAGCTCTGGCTGGATTTATCGGTCGCTCTGAAGCTCCTAGAGCTAATGGGGAACCATATATAAAAGGAAGCAGATAAAATCTGCTCAGAAATCTGACTTGCATTTAGTAGCAAGTCAGATTTTTTTATTTTATAATGGATTACAATTGGTAAAATTGAACAGAATAATCAACGTACTCTAGAATGCTACGTATAAAAAGAACGGGAGGAAACAGGATGGAAGCTGTTGAAGAAAACGTCGTCCATACAGATGGACTAAACTTACATTTTATCCATAATAAGAAATACAAAACAATTAATATTGTTGTAAAGCTGAAAGCGTCGCTAGAAAGAGACACGATCACGAAAAGAGCATTACTACCGTATATTTTGCAACAAGGGACGCTTAACTATCCAGGTAAAAAGGAGCTACAAAGAAAATTGGATGACTTATATGGTGCTGTACTCTCGGTCGATGGTTCAAAAAAAGGAGAGCAACATATTATAAGCTTCCGCTTGGAAGTGCCAAACGAGAAGTTTATACCGGATGAATCAAAAATTGTAGAGGAAAGCATATCCTTACTAAGTGAACTTCTTTTTAATCCAAATGCAGAGAATGATGCATTTAACCAAAAAGTAGTTAAACGTGAGAAGGATACACTAAAACAGAAGATTCATGCCATTAAAGATGACAAAATGAGTTATGCAAACATGCGCTTAATTGATGAAATGTGTAAAGGAGAAGCATATGCCCTCCATGTACATGGTTACCAAGAAGATCTTGAGGAAATAACACCTGAAAATTTATACACCTATTATAAGAAAGCCATTTCAGAAGACCAGCTGGATGTGTATGTACAGGGAGATTTTGACGAAGAAACATTAAAGCAGCAACTTGTCGCAAAGCTAAAGCGTGAGCAAGTGAATACTCAGGCTACGCAAGTAAGCCCCACTAATAAAAATAATTCTGGGGAATTAACAGAAGTGGTGGAAAAGGAAAATATCCAGCAGGCTAAGCTACACATTGGGTACCGTACAAATTGTACGTATCATGATGACGAATATTTTGCCTTACAGGTGTTTAATGGAATGTTTGGAGGTTTTCCGAGCTCTAAATTATTTATTAACGTTAGAGAAAAAAATAGTTTGGCCTATTATGCTTCCTCGCGTCTGGAGAGTCAGAAAGGTCTCTTAATCGTATTTAGTGGTATCGCACCAAAGGATTACGAACAGGCAAGAGACATCATGAATGAGCAGCTAGAAGCCATGAAAAAAGGGGATTTCACCGACGAGGAATTGGAAGAGACCAAAGACCTTATTGTTAATCAATTACGAGAAACAATGGACCATCCGCAAGGCTTAGTTGAATTGCTTTACCAGCAGGTTCTTGCTGGGAAAGAAAGAACTCCTGAGCAGTTAATCAAAGGAATAAAAGCAGTAAACCGTGAACAAGTCATCTCAGCAGCTGAGAAAGTGGAAGCTGACACTCTTTATCTGTTAACAAGCAAGGACGGTGAAACAAATGAATAAGCAAGTTTATGAGGAGATATCCGAAACGCTATACACGAAAAAGATGGATAATGGACTGACCGTTTTGTTATTGCCAAGGCCAGAGATGGCAAAAACATATGGTCTCTTTACCACTAATTATGGATCCATTGACCAAACCTTTACACCCATAGGTTCAGATGAGGCAGTTACCGTTCCTGAAGGGGTTGCCCACTTTTTAGAACACAAGCTTTTTGAAAAAAAAGATAGAGATGTATTTGCAGACTTTGGTAAGCAGGGTGCTTCACCAAATGCTTATACTTCTTTTACAAAAACCGCTTATTTGTTTTCGGCAACGAATCATATTGAAAAAAACGTAGAAACACTATTAGATTTTGTCCAAGATCCCTATTTTTCCGAGGAGTCAGTCGAGAAGGAAAAGGGCATCATTGCACAGGAAATTAAGATGTATGATGACCAGCCGGATTGGCAATCTTTTATGGGCACGATTAAAAGCATGTTTAAAGAACACCCTGTAAACATTGACATAGCAGGGACAGTAGATTCGATTCATACCATCACCAAAGATGATTTATACACATGCTACAATACATTTTATCATCCGGAGAATATGATTTTCTTTTTAGCTGGTAATTTTGATCCCAGTTCGATGATGGAACTAATTGAAGCCAATCAGAATGCAAAAACATTTCAAAAAATGGATGAAATTAAACGACAATTTCCAGAAGAAAAGATGGAAGTGGCAAAGCCAGAAGCAAGGCAAACCATGTCCGTGTCAGTACCCAAATGTACGATTGGGATTAAAGACTCTGTTTCTACATTGACGAAGAATGAATTTTTAAAAAGGGAACTTTTGCAAAGCATGGTTATGGATCATTATTTCTCTAAAGGTGGGGACTTTTATCAAGAGTTGTATCAATCAGAGTTAATTGATGATAGTTTCTTTTATGAAACCAACCTTGAAAGAAATTTTGGTTATACCCTTATTGGAAGTAATGCACAGAAACCTGAAGCTTTTTCAAGTAAAGTGAAAGAAATGTTGCTTTCTACGAGAAATAATGATCTGGCAGAAGACGATTTTAGCCGTATGAAAAAGAAAAAGATTGGGCAATTATTAAGAGCAATGAACTCCTTGGAATTTATTGCAAGTAAATACACGCATTATCACATGCTAGGAATTGATTTCTTTAACATTATCCCGGAAATACAGGCGCTTACATTAGAAGATGCCAATGGATTCTTAAAAGAATGGATTTCAGAACAACAATTAGCTGTACATGTGATTACAGGAGAATAAGGAGATATAATGGGGAAGAATGTATTAATTATAGGGGCAAGTGGAGATATTGGAGTGGCAATTGCTGAAAAACTTGTGCTAAGCGGCTATACGCTTCTTTTGCATGGTTACCAAAACAAAGCAAGATTGCACGAGTTTAGAAGGCGGCATAATTCAGAAGCTGTTTTAGATATAATCGAGGCGAATTTGGCAGAACCAGAAGGAATACAGAATTTTATGAACCAACTCGCTTATTCGGTAGATAGTGTCATTTATGCTGGGGGCCATGCCTATTATGGGCTCTTCCAGCAAACGCCGGATAAGGTAATGGATGAGATGTTATCCATACACGTCAAAGCTCCTTGGTTGCTTACCAAGCATCTACTCCCCTCTATGATTCAAAAAAACGAGGGTAATATCATTTTTATTACTTCCATTTGGGGTAGAGAAGGTGCTAGCAATGAAGTGGTTTACTCTTCCGTAAAAGGTGCACAAAACAGCTTTGTTAAGGCACTTGCAAAAGAGGTAGGACCAACAGGGATATCAGTTAATGGGATAAGCCCGGGTTTTATTGAAACAAAAATGAATGCACAACTAGACCAGGGCGAGAGAGAAGCCATATTGGATGAGATCCCATTACGACGAGCTGGTAAACCTGAAGAAATAGCAAATTTAGTCGCATTTTTACTTGATAAGCACTCTCCTTATATTCATGGTGAAATTATTAATATGACTGGTGGCTGGTGATTTAACAAGTTCCATGTATAAAGCCTGCTTTTCATCAAATACTATAGGTGTATAACATGGAAGGAGGCATCTGTATGTCAGTATTGGATAATTTTGATTCCTGGAAGGGTTTCTTATCGGATAAATTACAGCAGGCCCAGCAACAGGGTATGAGTGAAAAGACAATTCAAAGTGTAGCACAAGAAGTAGGCGATTACCTTTCACAAAGCGTAGAAGCTAAGAATGAAGAAGAAGCTGTGTTGCGTGAACTATGGAACGCTGCTAATGAAGAGGAACAACAAGCACTTGCAAACACAATGGTTAAGCTTGTTCAAAAGTAATAAGCAAATAAAAATTATGAAGAAAAAGGAATTGTAGAGAAATAGTACAATTCCTTTTTCCTTTTCCTCTATTGTGAGTATAATTTCCATGTTTACTCCACTTCCAGTGCTACTTTTCTAAGCGGCGCTTTTCACTTTTCTAACTTTATTTACACATATGGATGATAATCTCTTTTCACTTACGTAAAAATCATTTATTATATAGAGAGGGATTGACATGATAGATTTTAGGAAGTTATTTACTAAGGAGTAATCTTATGGAGAGAACAGAATGGTATCTTGAATATGAAATCCAAATAAATCGACCTGGGTTACTTGGTGATATTTCCTCATTGCTAGGAATGTTGTCAATCAACATTATCACAATAAATGGAGTGGAGAATTCCAGGAGAGGGATGCTTCTGCTCTCTAAATATGATGAAAACATTACAAGACTAAAGACAATTTTGCAAACAATGGATACAATTAATGTTACAAAGATCAGGAAGCCAAAACTGCGTGATAAATTAGCCGTGCGACACGGGAAGTACATTCATAGAGATGTTGATGACCGTAAGACAATTCGGTTTGTGAGAGATGAACTTGGTTTATTAGTCGATTTTATGGCGGAATTATATAAACAAGAAGGACATAAACTAATTGGTATTCGAGGAATGCCTCGTGTTGGCAAAACGGAATCAGTAGTGGCAGCAAGTGTCTGTGCAAACAAGCGATGGTTGTTTGTATCAAGCACATTACTAAAGCAGACGGTGCGCAGCAAACTGATTGAAGGTGAATATAACCCCGATAATATATACATTATTGATGGTGTTGTTTCAAAAAACAGAGCGAATGAGAAACATTGGCAGTTAATACGAGAAGTGATGCAGCTTCCATCTATAAAGGTGGTTGAGCATCCAGATATTTTTGTACAGGCGACGGAGTATAAAATAGATGATTTTGATTACATCATTGAACTTCGAAGCCATGAAGATGAAGTAATTACATATGAGCCTATCGAAAGGCAGGATTTTAGCCAGGACAATGGCTTTACAATGTTTGATTTTTAAAATGGATGGTGTTTATATATGGAAATTGGTGTACGGTTAAAGGAAGCGAGAGAAGCGAAGAATATCTCTTTAGAAAGTCTGCAAGAATCTACCAAAATACAGAAACGTTACCTCATGGCGATTGAAGAAGGGAATATGAAAATCCTTCCTGGTAAGTTTTATGCACGGGCGTTTATTAAGGAATATGCCAACGCGGTAGGACTTGATCCAGATGAATTATTAGAGGAGTACAAAGAAGAAGTTCCTAAAACAGAAGAACAAGAAGAAGTACAATATACTCGTATGCAACGGACAAGGAAATCTGGAAATACGGAGAAAAGCAGTTCCCATTCTTCCATTCTGCCAACAATTATTACAGTTATACTTGTTATAGGTATCCTTTTTGCCGCATGGTATTTTATTAAGCAATCCATGGGGAATGATGAAAGTAATGCGCCAAGCGAGGAAGAAGACATTATTATAACCAACCCAGAAAATTCACAAGAGAATGCGTCTGGTAATGAAGATAATGAAAGCAATGAAGATGAGTCTACTACTGACGATGCGGATCAGGAAGAAACAAATGAACAAGAACAGGAAGAAAATCAGCCAGAGCCTTCTTTTTCTGTAGTGGAAGAGGGGACTGGATCTACACCTGTCTCAACTGTAGCATTAGATAACGCAGGGGATGAAATAACAGCAACATTGGAAGCAACAAGCGATACTTGGCTTCTTGTAGAATCTGAAGATGGGGAGACATTTTTTGAAGAAGGAATGTTTACCAGTGACCAATCCCCATTAGAAATTGACTTAAGTGGAAAAGAACGCATATTCTTTAAGATCGGAAATGCCTCTAATTTAACCATTACGATAAATGGAGTGGAGATGGAATATCCGGTTGATGCGAATGCAAAAGTGCGTCAGGATATTTGGCTGGAAATTAACCAGGAAACAGAATAATTGTAGAGAAGCCCTTCCCTTTTATACTGACGGAAGGGTTTTATCACTTAACTTACACATAATAGTAAACATAATAGGAGGATTTACGAATGAATGTACCTAATAAAATTACGCTATCTCGAATTTTTCTAATCCCTATCTTTATTCTATTGTTAAGTATTCCATTTAATTGGGGCACTTGGGATATTGGGGAAACATCTCTACCTGTATCAGATTTCATAGCGGCTTTGCTTTTCATTTTAGCAGCTGCTACGGATTGGGTTGACGGCCATTATGCACGTAAGCATAACCTCGTAACAAATCTAGGTAAGTTTTTAGACCCGCTTGCTGATAAGCTTCTTGTCTCAGCAGCGTTAATACTATTAGTGGAAATGGGGATGGCACCAGCTTGGCTTGTTATTGTCATTATAAGTAGGGAGTTTGCAGTTACAGGGCTAAGACTTGTCGCAGCCGGGGAAGGTATAGTACTTGCTGCTGGAAGCATGGGGAAGCTTAAAACTGCAACACAAATGATTGCAATCGCAATTTTGCTTCTACATCAGTTCCCGTTCTCCTACATAGGCTTCCCGTTTGGTACGGTAATGCTTTATGCTGCACTATTCTTTACCATTGTTTCGGGAGTTGACTACTTCATGAAAAATTGGCATGTCATGAGGGATTCGAAGTGATGAAACAATTAAAAACAGAGATTGTTGCAGTAGGCACGGAATTATTGCTCGGACAAATTTCGAATACAAATGCACAATGGTTATCTCAACAACTCGCTTTATTCGGGGTGAATGTGTACCATCATACTGTTGTAGGAGACAACTTGCAGCGTGTCAAAACAGTATTCAACCAAGCCCATGCTCGTTCAGATGTGATTATTGTGACAGGGGGATTGGGTCCGACAGATGATGATTTAACAAGAGAGGCATTTCAAGCAATGAGTGGTATGGACATTGTAGAACACGAGCCTTCCATGGATAAAATAACAGCTTTTTTCACTAAACGCGGAACCAATATGACACCGAATAATCGGAAGCAGGCGCGAGTTTTTGCAGGAGCTAGCGTATTGGAAAACCATGCTGGGATGGCACCTGGTATGATTGTCACTTATGAAGAGAAAACGTGGGTTTTTCTTCCAGGAGTTCCAAGAGAGATGAAGCATTTGGCCAGTACTTCTGTTTTCCCTTATTTGCAGAATTTGACTGGTGAAAAGCAAGTTATCAAATCAATGATCTTAAAGTTTATCGGAATCGGAGAGTCCCAGCTTGAGCATGAATTATATGATTTAATTCAAAATCAAAGCAACCCTACTCTCGCACCGCTAGCGCAAGAAAGTGGTGTTGTAATCAGGCTGACTGCCAGACATAACTCCGAAACAGAAGCCAATTCTTTACTAGAACAAACAAAAGCACAAGTAGAGGATCGACTCGGGGAATATCTTTTTGGTGTCGATGAGCAAACGATCGAGCAACAAATAATAGATTTACTCAAATCTAGTGGTAAGACGATCGCTGCAGCGGAAAGCCTGACGGGCGGAATGTTTACTGATAAACTCGTCTCTATTTCTGGTGCTTCAGCTGCCTGTAAGGGTTCAATTGTATGCTATGACACGGATGTAAAAAGGAAAGTACTTGGAATATCAGAGGAAGTCCTCGTAGAAGACGGGACTGTTTCTGAAGCTTGTGCAGAACAGATGGCTGAGAAGGTCAGTGGTTTGCTGGGTAGTTCATTTGGAATTTCATTTACTGGAGTTGCGGGCCCTATGTCAATTGAGGACCACCAACCAGGTACTGTCTTTGTTTCTATATACGACCACGTAAATAAACGCTCTGAAACCAAAGGTTATCATTTTCATGGTGATCGCAATTCAGTAAGACATCGGGCGACAATTAAGGGATTAGAATTTCTTTTTAATTATTTAAATTCCACTATTGAGTAGGTTGTATGAGGAGTTAATTTAATTCTAGCTTGGCCTTCATACTGTAAAATGCTATTTTTTCCAAAAGAACCATATTAAAAAAAGGGAACATTTATTCGTTTTTTTCTTGGCAAAAGGTAAAAAACAATGTATGATGTAAATAGAAGAACTGAAGGAGGAGTACGTTGTGAGCGATAGAAAACAAGCGTTAGATATGGCGTTGAGACAAATAGAGAAGCAATTTGGTAAAGGATCAATAATGAAACTTGGGGAGCAAGAACAAAGGAAGATAGCAACCATTCCAAGTGGATCACTTGCTTTAGATGTTGCATTAGGAATAGGTGGATACCCGCGCGGACGTGTTATTGAAATATATGGCCCGGAATCTTCAGGTAAAACGACTGTTGCTTTACATGCCATTGCAGAGGCTCAGCAAAAAGGTGGACAGGCTGCTTTTATTGATGCAGAGCATGCACTTGATCCAATCTATGCAAGAGCACTTGGTGTTAACATTGATGAATTGCTGTTATCACAACCAGATACTGGGGAACAAGCACTGGAAATAGCTGAGGCACTTGTGAGAAGTGGTGCAGTAGATATCGTCGTAGTGGACTCAGTTGCTGCCCTTGTACCGAAAGCGGAAATAGAAGGTGAAATGGGTGACGCCCATGTTGGACTTCAAGCTCGTCTTATGTCACAGGCACTCAGAAAGCTATCTGGAGCAATTAACAAGTCAAAAACAACTGCTATCTTTATTAACCAGATTCGTGAAAAAGTAGGTGTTATGTTCGGTAACCCTGAAACTACACCAGGTGGTCGTGCACTAAAATTCTATTCATCTGTAAGACTAGAAGTTCGCCGTGCAGAGACATTGAAGCAAGGCAACGATATCATGGGGAATAAAGCTAGAATTAAAGTAGTGAAAAATAAAGTAGCTCCACCTTTCAAACAGGCGGAAGTAGATATTATGTATGGTGAAGGTATATCCAGAGAAGGGGAGATCCTTGATATTGGTTCAGATCTGGACATTGTACTGAAAAGCGGTGCTTGGTATTCCTATAATGAAGAAAGGTTAGGCCAAGGTCGCGAAAATGCGAAGCAATTCCTAAAGGAAAACACAGACATAACGACTGAAATCCACGAAGCAATCCGTCAACATTATAAGTTGGATGAAGAGCCTGAAGAAGCTGAAGAGGTTAGCCAGGAAAGTTTTGATGTGTAAGCAGGAAATGAAAAATTTAGTAGTGTTCTATTAAACTAATGCCGGACGATATTTCGAAGCTAATTCGAATATGTCCGGTTTTCTTTATAAGGTTTAAGCTTGAGTATTACAGTTTAGTATTTTCTCTATATGGCTATATTTTAGTTATGAGAGTGGTAAAAAGAGGTCCTATCGAGCTAATTACTTCCTATTAAGTAAGAGAAATAAAAGCGTTTCTTTTATTTCCTATTAGGGTAAGGAAATAGTTTGTGACGTTTCCTTGACATTCCTTATATAGACAATTAAAATTAAATATGTATAAATTTATAATTTATATTATATGAATTATTGTTCTTTTGCATTTGAAAACGGTACATGCCGACAATAATGATTTGTAAAACTTAATAGCAATAGGAGGTGAAATTATGGACAATCCTATCTTTATAATCATCTCCATTTTGCTCCTAATCGTCGGTATTGTTGTTGGTTATCTGATTCGTAAATCTATTGCTGAAGCTAAGATCTCCAGTGCAGAAACCTTAGCTAAACAAATAGTGGATGAGGCACATCGAAATGCAGATGCCGCTAAAAAAGAGGCACTTCTTGAAGCGAAGGATGAAAATCACAAGCTTCGTCAGCAGACAGAAGACGAGTTACGAGAACGTCGTTTAGATGTACAAAAGCAAGAAAATCGTCTGATGCAAAAAGAAGAAAATCTGGACAGAAAAAGTGATACAGTAGACAAGCGTGAGCTCATGTTAGAGAAAAGAGAACAGTCACTAACAGAAAAACAACAACAAATTGAAGAAATGGAAAGCAAAGTGGAAGCTATGAAGCAGGAGCAGCAAACAGAGCTTGAGCGCATTTCAGGATACACGACCGACCAGGCAAAACAGGTTATCTTAGAGCGTATTGAAAAAGATGTTGCGCATGAATCCGCACTAATGATCAAGGAAGCTGAGAATCGTGCGAAGGAAGAAGCAGACAAAAAGGCGAAGAATATTCTTTCCCTTGCCCTGCAACGCTGTGCAGCAGACCACGTTGCGGAAACAACCGTTTCTGTAGTGAATCTTCCAAACGATGAAATGAAGGGGCGTATAATTGGTAGAGAAGGACGTAATATACGTACACTGGAAACATTAACTGGAATTGATCTTATTATAGATGACACCCCTGAGGCGGTAATTCTATCTGGATTTGATCCAATTCGTCGTGAGACTGCCCGTTTGGCACTTGAAAAACTTGTACAGGATGGTAGAATTCACCCTGCAAGAATTGAGGAAATGGTTGATAAATCCAGACGTGAAGTGGACGAATATATTAGAGAGATCGGTGAGGAAACAACATTTGAAGTTGGTGTGCATGGTCTTCACCCGGATCTGGTTAAAATACTTGGTCGACTGAAATACCGGACAAGTTATGGACAAAATGTCCTTAAGCATTCAACAGAAGTTGCTTACTTATCTGGATTGCTTGCAGCTGAATTAGGAGAAGATGAAACATTGGCTAGAAGAGCCGGATTACTTCATGATATCGGAAAGGCAATTGACCATGAAGTAGAAGGTAGCCATGTTGAGATTGGAAAAGAATTAGCGATGAAATACAAAGAGCACGAAGTTGTCATTAACTCAATTGCCTCCCACCATGGTGACGAGGAACCTACCTCCATTATTTCTGTCCTGGTTGCTGCTGCGGATGCACTATCTGCTGCTAGACCTGGTGCAAGAAGTGAAACACTTGAGAATTACATTAAGAGGCTGGAGAAACTGGAAGAGATATCTGAATCCTTTACGGGAGTAGAAAAATCTTTTGCTATCCAGGCAGGAAGAGAAATAAGAATCATGGTTAAACCTGACGAAATTGATGACATCGAATCGGTTCGTATCGCTAGAGACATTCGAAAACGAATTGAAGGTGAACTTGATTATCCTGGACACATAAAAGTTACGGTAATCAGAGAAACCAGGGCAGTTGAATATGCAAAATAATGCATAGCCAAACAAAAAAAGCGGTCATTGACCGCTTTTTTTGTTTGGTAAAAAGTTATCTGGTTGGGTTGTGGCCAATTAAAGTTGCCTTTCATACCAAAGGGATTAGAAAATGGCTACGTTTTGACAATAGAAAGTTTATATGAAAAACTAAATATAACTAATAGAGATGGGATGAACTATTTATGAAGATATTATTTATTGGTGATGTAGTAGGTTCACCGGGAAGAGACATGGTACAGGATTACTTACCGAAATTAAAAGAGAAATATCGCCCGACCGTGACAATTATCAATGGTGAAAATGCTGCCTCCGGAAAGGGCATTACAGAAAAAATTTACAAGCAATTTCTAGAATGGGGCGCACAAGTCGTTACCATGGGTAACCACACATGGGATAAGAAAGAAATCTTTGAGTTTATTGATGACGCAAAATATATGATACGTCCTGCGAATTTTCCTGAAAATAATCCAGGGAAGGGTATTGTTTATTTGAATGTAAATGGTACGGAAATAGCAGTTATTAATATGCAGGGCCGCACTTTTCTACCTGTTATAGATGATCCATTTCAAAAAATGGACCTTTTAATTGAAGAGGCAAAGCAACGTACGAATATTATTTTTGTTGATTTTCACGGTGAAGCTACAAGTGAAAAGCAAGCGATGGGATGGTATGTGGATGGAAGGGTAAGTGCTATAGTTGGTACGCATACACATACACAAACAGCAGATGAACGTATTTTACCAGGGGGAACAGCATATATTTCAGATGTTGGGATGACAGGGCCATATGATGGAATCCTTGGAGTAAATAGAGAAGCTGTTATGAAAAGATTTCTTACATCTATGCCGGTGCGTTTTGAAATTACGAAAGAGGGAAGAACACAATTAAATGGATTCGTTGTTTCAATTGATAAGAATAGTGGGAAAGCAACTAAAGTAGAACGGATCATGATTAATGAGGATCACCCATTTTTTGGCTAGTCTTTGAATCTGTGAATTATTTGTCCATACTGTAATAAGCTAACATCTCCAAGAATATAGTAGAAATAGAACTACAATAGCAAATAAAGGAGGTACTAGTAATGGAAGTATTAAAAGTTTCAGCTAAATCAAGTCCAAATTCAGTAGCGGGCGCACTCGCGAATGTCCTAAGAGAACGTGGCACAGCGGAAATCCAGGCAATTGGTGCTGGTGCACTAAACCAATCGGTAAAAGCTGTAGCTATTGCAAGAGGGTTCGTAGCTCCAAGTGGAGTGGATTTAATCTGTATACCAGCATTTACGGATATTATGATTGATAATGAAGAAAGAACAGCCATTAAACTTATTGTAGAACCGAGATAAATAGAATAACCGATATTACCTCCCGCAATTTAGGGAGGTTTTTATTATGGTAGAAATAAGCTTAAAAGAGATAGTTTAAGGGAGAAAGTATGGGGTGGGACAATTTTAATACAAGCACTTTGCCAAAAAGATGAAAAAGTGCTCCATGCTTTTGATCCTCTAGCTTCGATCGCCAAAAACTAGTCTACTTCGCAAATCGCCATAAGATAAAGAAGACTTGCCGACTGGTGTAAACTAGAGGCCTAGTCGCACTTATACCCGGAGGGTGAAAGTCATTATCGATTTTTAAATTAAAGTAGGTCGGACTAAAATCGGCCTTGCCGGCCAACGCCGACATACCCCTTTTGCAGGGGCATAATTCCTTTATCTCAGTTGATTTACTACAGTCGCTCTACGCTTTTGTTCAATAATATTGTATATTTTGCTTGTAGCATTTATACTGTAATATTGTATAGGTATAGTTTGGTGTGGAAACATGAAAGGGGTCTTTTAAATGAACGAACAGCAACGAAAAGAACAGTCGCAAATAGTCAATCAGGCAGATGCCGCGGACAGAAAATCCGGACTGGAAAAACCTTTACATGAAAAAACAAGTGCTGATTTTGCAAAATACTTTGAAACTACTTATGAACCACCTAATTTAAATAAAGCTCGAAAGCGTGGCCGGGATAAAGTAAACGTTCACTATGATTTTGCTATTCCTGAGGACATGGAGCGAATTGGTGAAGGAAAGAAATTTTTAATACGTACATATGGATGTCAGATGAATGAACACGATACAGAAGTGATGGCGGGTATCTTAACCGAAATGGGATATGAGTCAACTTCTGATACAAATGAAGCAGACATTATTCTACTAAACACTTGTGCCATCAGAGAAAATGCTGAAAACAAAGTGTTCGGTGAGATTGGCCATTTAAAACCTTTAAAAGTAGAAAAGCCTGATCTTATCCTAGGTGTTTGCGGTTGCATGTCCCAGGAAGAATCTGTTGTAAACCGTATACTGAAGAAGCATCAGCATGTGGATCTCATCTTTGGAACGCACAACATTCATCGCTTGCCACATTTAGTGAAAGAAGCAATGTTTGGCAAAGAAAAGATCGTAGAAGTGTGGTCAAAAGAAGGCGATGTTATAGAGAATCTTCCTAAAGCAAGGAAAGGAAAAATCAAAGCATGGGTAAATATCATGTATGGTTGCGATAAATTCTGTACCTACTGTATCGTTCCCATGACCCGAGGAAAAGAAAGAAGTCGACGACCTGAGGATATTATACAAGAGGTACGTCACCTTGCTGCCCAAGGCTATCAGGAGGTAACATTGCTGGGGCAAAATGTTAACGCCTACGGTAAAGATTTTGAAGATTTAACCTATGGTCTTGGTGACTTAATGGATGACATGCACAAAATTAATATTCCGCGGGTACGCTTTACGACTTCCCATCCACGCGATTTTGACGACCGTCTAATTGAAGTATTGGCCAAAGGTGGTAATTTACTAGATCATATTCACTTGCCAGTACAATCAGGAAGCAGTGAGATCTTAAAGAAAATGAATCGAAAGTATACGAGAGAGGAATACCTTGAACTTGTAAGGAAAATACGTGAAGCAATGCCAAATGCGACATTAACAACTGACATAATCGTTGGGTTCCCAAATGAAACAGATGAACAATTTGAGGAAACAATGACGTTAGTTGAAGAGGTTGGATTTGAGGCAGCGTATACGTTTATCTACTCACCTCGTGAAGGTACACCTGCTGCAAGAAAAAAAGACGATGTACCAGAAGAAGTGAAAAAACAGCGCCTATATCGTTTAAATGATCTTGTTAATAAGCAGTCGGCAGAGTCAATGAAAACCTATACAAATAATAAAGTTAAAGTGCTTGTAGAAGGGGAAAGTAAGAAAGACCCTGACGTACTAGCAGGATATACAGAAAAAAATAAATTAGTCAATTTTAAAGGGCCGAAGTCTTCGATTGGCAGTATTGTAGAAGTTGAAATTACAGAAGCAAAAACATGGTCTTTAAACGGTGTGATGGTAGAAAATACAGTAGAGGTGAACTAATATGGCAGAATATACACGTACACAAGTATTAGAAGAAGCAAAAAGACTTGCATCAATGCTTGCAAATACAGAAGAAATTGATCGCTTTAAGCAAGTAGAAGCAAAAATAAATGAAAATCAAAAAGTGCAAAAATTAATCACAAAGATTAAAGCATTGCAGAAACAAGCAGTAAACTTTCAGGCTTATGAGAAAAGAGAAGCGTTAAAACGTATCGAGGAAGAAATTGATCGTCTGCAAAATGAAATTGACGAAATTCCAGTAGTTCAGGAATTTAAAGAAACACAAATTGTGGTAAATGATGTATTACAACTCGTTTCTGGAACGATAGCCAGAGAAGTTACCAATAATGTCATTGAATCAACAGGCGGTGACCTTTTAGCAGGAGAAACTGGGTCAAAAGCAAAAAAGAATCATAGTTGCAGTAACTAATTACGATGAAAGAGACGAAGCAGTCTCTTTCTTTTTTTATTTCCAAACCGCATCCTGACACTTCTCAATCACCCTAAAATTGGTTTCTTTTCTTTTTTCACAAATAGCTATGCACTTTAGGTATTTGTCTTGCATAAAATGAGAATGAAAAAAGAGGAGGTAAAAGTAATTATGACTTTTCTTGAAAAAGACTATAGAGAAATCATTACAAAAGCCGTTTGTGGAAAAGGAAAAAAATTCACGCAAGCTTCTCATTCCATTACGCCATCTCATAGACCATCAAGCATCCTAGGGTGCTGGGTGATCAATCATTTATACAATGCTAAGAAGAAGTCCGAAGACACTGTTGAAATTAATGGGAGCTATGACATCAATGTATGGTATTCCTATAATGATAATACTAAAACAGAGGTCGTAACGGAGAGGGTTACCTATACGGACATAATCCCGCTTTCTGTTAAAGATGATAAATGTATCAATGATGAGTTTGACGTAATCGCAAAAGTTACACAGCAACCAAACTGCCTGGAATGTAAAATTGCAAGTAAGGGACACAAAATTGTTGTCGAGATTGAAAGAGAATTTGTTGTTCAAATTATCGGTGAAACAAAAATCGCTGTCCGTGTTGATCCTTCTGAGAACAACTATGATGACGATGAAGACAATTGGGATTTTGAATTAACTGATGATGAACTGGAAGAAGTTGAACCAGATTTCCTTCATCATAAAGACTAATAAAAATTACGAGGGATAGTCTCTCTCGTAATTTTTTGTTTTTAAATAAGTTTTCTAATTAGCCAAATATAATATTTTATCCCGGTGCAGTCGTCCGTAAGTCTCCCCCTTCAAAACATGAAGTAAAACCGTTAAGTTTTAAGTGGGTGTAACGGACGCTAACACCCCGATTCGTTTCAACTAACAAGTGGGGGAAGGACGAAAACCCCCACTGATTGAAGTTTCACTTTATCTAGTTAGAAGCTTCTTGGAAATTCGTATGAGTAAGGGGATGTATGCTATACTATAGCTAGTATAAGATACGTTTTGGAGGATGAAACATGGCAAAATATACACCCATGATGGAGCAATACTTACAAATAAAAGCAGCTTATAAAGATGCCTTTTTATTTTTTAGATTAGGTGATTTTTATGAGATGTTTTTTAATGATGCAATAGAAGCTGCAAGAGAGTTAGAGATAACCTTGACCAAAAGGGATCCTGGGCAGAAAGAGCCCATCCCCATGTGTGGTATCCCATACCATGCAGCAGCTAATTATATAAAAATTCTTGTGGAAAAAGGTTATAAAGTTGCCATCTGTGAACAGGTGGAAGATCCTAAGACGGCTAAAGGTGTTGTGAAAAGGGAAGTTGTTCAACTTATAACTCCTGGAACAGTCATGGAAAGCACTATGCTTACCGAGGGAGAAAATAATTATATTGCCAGCCTCTCTCACTTTGAAGATGGCTCTTTTGTGATAGCTTACAATGACTTATCTACAGGAGAGAATCGACTTGCCCTTATCGAGGAAGGGTTTGAAGCGGTCATCCATGAATTTTACAACCAGCCGATCAGAGAAGTAGTAATTCCATCTACACTGCCCGAAGGCTTACAAAGTCAATTGCGAACACGCCTGCAGGTCACATTATCCTATCAGGACGAAGTCAAATTTAGTGCGGAGTATCGCGACCTTAGTGAGAATCTCAATGATGAACGGTTAATGACAGCATTCAGCAGACTGCTCAATTATGTGCAAGACACGCAAAAACGGTCCCTTGATCATTTAAAACAAGCAGAAATCATTAATCGAAAAAATTATCTCTCGTTGGATATGTACTCGAAACGAAATTTGGAATTAACCGAAACGATAATGAAAAAGGGAAAACAAGGAAGCTTGCTCTGGGTTTTAGATAAGACCGTAACGGCAATGGGATCCCGCATGTTGAAGAAATGGCTTGAACGCCCATTACTACACAAGGAGAAAATTGAGGAAAGACTTGATGCAGTATCGGCATTTTATGAGCATTTTCTAGAAAGAGATACATTAAGGGAAACATTGAAATCCGTCTATGACCTTGAAAGACTAGCTGGTAGAATCGCTTTTGGTAATGTCAATGCCAGAGATCTCCAACAGTTAAAGCTGTCCCTAGAAAAGATTCCAGGTATAAGAGAATCCCTAAATCAAATAGATCAAAAAGAGGTTGTAAACCTTGCAAATGATCTTCATTATCCGGAACATTTAGTAACGTTATTGAATGAAAGCTTGGTAGACGATCCGCCCGTTTCCATAAAAGAAGGATCTATCATTAAAGATGGATACAATGAACAGCTTGATACGTATCGTTATGCGTCAAGAAATGGAAAACAGTGGATTGCTGAACTGGAACAGAGAGAGAAGCAAGAGACGAATATTAAATCACTTAAAATCGGCTATAATCGTGTATTTGGTTATTATATTGAAGTGACACGGGCGAATCTTCACCTCCTACCGGAAAATAAATATGAACGGAAACAGACTCTAACCAATGCAGAGAGATTTATCACACCAGAATTAAAAGAAAAAGAACAACTTATATTAGAAGCAGAAGAGAAAAGCGTTGAACTTGAATATCAGCTCTTTTTAGAAATTCGGGAAAAAATCAAGGGACATATTCCAGAGATACAATATTTGGCTGACATAGTCAGCAGGATAGATGTTCTTCAAACCTTTGCTACAGTTAGTGAAGTAAATAATTTCAAACGACCAAGTTTTAGCACAGAAAAGCTTGCTATCAAAAATGGCCGTCATCCTGTCATTGAGCAGGTCATGCGTGACGGGAATTTTGTACCAAATGATGTGGAATTGGATGCTGAGAAAAATGTGCTACTTATTACTGGTCCAAACATGTCAGGTAAAAGTACGTATATGCGGCAACTTGCCTTGACGGTCATCATGGGACAAATTGGTTGCTTTGTTCCTTGTGATGAAGCTGAATTATTATTATTTGACCAGATATTTACTAGGATTGGAGCTGCTGATGACCTAGTCTCAGGACAAAGCACGTTTATGGTAGAGATGCTTGAAGCAAACCATGCCATCTCGCATGCAACAGATAAAAGTTTGATTTTACTAGATGAAATAGGTCGGGGAACAAGTACATACGATGGAATGGCGCTTGCCCAGGCGATTGTCGAGTATATCCATGATAATATTCATGCTAAAACATTATTCTCCACCCATTATCATGAGCTCACTTCATTAGAAAACTCACTGGATCGCTTGAAGAACATTCATGTACGTGCAGAGGAGTATGAAGGAAATGTTGTCTTTCTCCATCAAATTAAAGAAGGTGCAGCAGACGAAAGTTATGGAATTCATGTAGCAAAGCTTGCTAATCTTCCGGAAACTTTAATTGAACGTGCAAATCTTATATTGCAACAGCTAGAAGGGGAGCAAAAGGAAACGAAAGCGATAGAAGATTTACCAGCGTCTGATCAACTGTCCTTTTTCGTAGAAGAAAAGCGTGAAACTTCGAACTCCCGTAGTGAAAATAAGCCGATAGATGCGAAGCTGTTAAAACAATTACAAGAGCTTGACTTATTTGACATGACACCAATGGATGCCATGAATACTTTGTATCAGTTACAGAAAGAAGCAAAAAGCACGAAGTAGAAAGGAATGTTAGTATGAGCATTGTGCAAATGCCCGATGTGTTAGCGAATAAGATTGCTGCTGGTGAAGTAGTAGAACGTCCTGCTTCTGTCGTAAAAGAGCTGGTAGAAAACAGCATCGATGCAAATAGCACATGGATAAAAATAGATATATTGGAGGCAGGGCTTCAGCAAATTAAAATTACCGATAATGGGGATGGAATGGCAGAGGATGATTGTGAGCGCGCCTTCCTCCGCCATGCAACAAGTAAGATAAAAGATGAGAACGATCTTTTTCATGTAAGGACATTAGGATTTCGTGGCGAGGCGCTAGCTAGTATTGCCTCTGTTAGCAGACTTACCATTCAAACGTCGCAGGGTGAGGAGGCGGGCACACTTCTCCAACTAGAAGGTGGCAAGGTTACACGTAAAGCGAAAAGTGATGCACGCAAAGGCTCGGAGATTCTTGTTGAAGATCTATTCTTTAATACGCCAGCTAGATTAAAGTATATGAAAACAATCCATACAGAACTTGGTCATATAACAGACCTACTAAACCGGTTATCGCTTTCCCATCCTGAAATTCGTTTTGAAGCCACCCATAATGGGAAAGGCCTGTTTAAATCCCCTGGCACAGGTGACCATTTACAGGTCATTTCAAATGTATATGGTATGGGAATTGCCAAGCAAATGCTTTGGATAGAACGGGAGACACTGGATTTTTCAATTAAAGGCTACATTGCCAAGCCTGAAGTGACTAGGGCATCAAGAAGTTATATATCTACCATGATCAATGGTCGCTATATTAGAAGTATTCCACTGTCTCAATCAATTCTAAGAGCCTATCATACTTTATTGCCAATTGGAAAATATCCTATCGTTGTACTAGATATTAAAATGGATCCAATCCTTGTCGATGTGAACGTTCATCCAACGAAGCTTGAAGTACGTTTTAGTAAAGAAAAAGAATTGTTCCAGCTTATAGAAGAGACCATACGGGAAAGATTTAGACAACTAACGTTGATTCCGGAATTACAATCAAAGCCTATTGCAAGAGAAAAAACAGTTCAAAATACGATGGATTTTGAACAGAAAAAAGCAGAATCAGTATCAGACCAAACTTGGAACAACATGGATACAGTTCGAGAAAACATTTTTAATCAAGAGCAAGCAGCGGTTAAAACAGAACCTCTGACAAGCAAGCCTTTCGAAGAAGCCGAAGAGCAAAAGAACCGAAACGTGTATACAGAGGAATTGCCAGATAAAAAACTGTCCGAAACCGAAATCGACAGCACGGAACCTAAACAACAAGCACAACGAGTGCCGATGATGTATCCAATTGGACAACTCCACGGTACCTACATTATGGCACAAAATGAAAACGGGCTTTATATGGTGGACCAGCATGCCGCCCAAGAACGCATTAAATATGAATTTTTTAAAGCAAAACTTGGAAGTACGAACAACGAGGCCCAAGAGCTCTTGTTGCCATTAACCTTTGATTTCTCTAAACAGGAAGCGATATTTATTGAGCAATATAAAGCAGATTTAGAAAAGGTTGGCCTGTTTTTTGAGTCCTTTGGACAGCATACTTATGTGATTCGCTCACACCCTAATTGGTTTCCGAAAGGGTTTGAAGAAGAGGTTATCAGGGAAATGATGGAGCAAATAATGGCGGATGAACGTATCAATATCGAGTCGATTAGAGAAGAGGCCGCTATTATGATGTCTTGTAAGCGATCGATTAAAGCAAACCATTATTTAAATCAGGAAGATATGTTTCGCCTCCTTGAAGACTTAAGAGGAACCACGGATCCATTTACCTGCCCTCATGGACGGCCAATTATTGTGCACTTTTCTTCTTATGAGCTTGAAAAAATGTTCAAAAGAGTTATGTAAAAATGAATAAACCGAATCCGCCTCGCAGATGATAGAAAAAAACGATCACCGAGGTGGATTTAATGGAAAATCAAAGACTTATTAATTTTCTCAATCAATTATTGTCCAATCATTTTGTCCTATATGTCAAATTACACCGATATCATTGGTATGTGCAAGGAAGACATTTCTTTACATTGCACGAGAAATTTGAAGAAATGTACACAGATGTTGCGGAAGATTCGGATGAAATTGCCGAGAGAATTTTAATGATAGAGGGAAAACCGCTTGCTACTATGAGTATGTATCTTAAAGAAGCGACATTGGTGGAAGCCAGTGCAGATGACAAAGAAAGCGAATTAATAAGTCAGTTGTATGATGATCTTACACAACTTAATAAGGAAATCCGCTCAAGTGGCCTTAAACTTGCAAGAGAATTGGAGGATGGCCCCACAGAGGATTTACTTTTAACGATCCAAGCAAAAACGGAGAAAAGATGCTGGATGCTTAGAGCGTACATGGCATATGATTAAACATTTAGGATTTAGGGGATAATAATGGAACAAACAGTAATCGCGATAATAGGTCCAACAGCAGTTGGTAAAACGAAACTCAGCATTGAGGTAGCAAAACGATTTGACGGAGAAATTATTAGCGGGGATTCGATGCAAGTTTATAAGGGTATGGATATTGGGACTGCCAAGGTGTCAAAAGAAGAGATGGAAGGTATCCCCCATCACATGATAGACATTAAGGAGCCTTGGGAATCTTTTTCTGTTGCTGAATTCCAAGCAAGTGTTAAAAAGCACATAGAGGAAATTAGCTCAAGACATAAATTACCCATTCTCGTAGGAGGAAGCGGTCTGTATGTACAGGCTGCTTTATATGATTACAATTTTGCCAATGTAAAGCGAGACATTACCATCTCAAGGAAGCTGGAAAAACAAATGGAAGAAGATGGAGCGAATGTCCTGTACAATAGGTTAAAAGAATTGGATCCAGTTCAGGCTGCAAAGACGCACCCAAACAACGCTAGACGCGTTATTCGAGCGCTTGAAATCTATGAAACAACGGGAATGACTATGTCAGAGTGGCAAGAAACACAGCAGCTAACTTCTCCATATCAGCTGCATTTAATTGGGTTGGAGATGGATAGAGAGCTCTTATACGACCGAATTAATCATCGGGTAGATCTCATGGTGCAACAGGGATTGGTAAAAGAGGTTCAAACTTTGTATCAAAGGGGATATACAGATAAGCCTTCAATGAAGGGGATTGGTTACAAAGAGTTTATTCCTTATTTTGAAAATCACCAGTCTCTTGAGGAAGCAATCGAAACGCTAAAGCAGAATTCTCGCAGGTTTGCAAAACGACAGTATACATGGTTTAGAAACAAGATGGATGTCAATTGGTATTCGATTAAACCCGAAGAGGCTAGGGAAAATTCTAGACTTATTTTACGCGATATTGCAGGATTTCTTCAAGAAAGATAGAAATGAATATATAGATAGAAAAGAGGAGGAAGGAAAATGGCGCAAACAGTAAATATTCAGGACCAATATTTAAACCAATTGAGAAAGAACCATATTGCGGTGACTGTGTTTCTGACAAACGGTTTTCAATTACGTGGAGTAGTGAAAGCATTCGATAATTTCACCGTTCTTTTAGAAACCGACGGAAAACAGCAGCTGATATTTAAGCATGCAATTTCCACATTCGCTCCTGTCAAAAATGTAACGTTGGAAAAAGAATAAGTAAATTTGTGGCTGGGACATAACGTCCCAGCCTTTTTAAAACACGAACAATACTAAACTAACTGCTTAATTACCGCTCTGGAAAATACTTCGCTTTCCGTGGGCACGGCCTTAGTCTCCTCAGAAGCAAAAATCGCTTCTTGCGGGGCCTTCGGACTCGTGCTGTTCCCACTGGAGTCTCCGCATTTTTCCTTCGCTAAAGTGTGATTCAGATATAGAAAAATTAGGGGCTATCCAGATGTATTCGAACTTTTTCTGCAATAACTCGTTTGAACATCAGTTTTTTCTTGTTTAATATTCTTATGTCCCAGCCTCTCTTCATTTGCTCTTTTATTAGCTGCGTTCCTAAGATTATTGGGCTAATGTCACAACTTTTATGCCTCCGCGTATAATGAAATGACGGAGGGGTGAAGGCATGGAAACACAGTTAATGCGTAGTAAAAGCAACCAAATCAACATTATTCTTCAGGATAGAAAAGAGGAAATTAAGGCAATACCAAATAAGCAAAATCGAATGGCTGAGAGTAATTCTTTTAAACACATTGACAGTGAGTTTTCCTCATTTGTGGGGTTGCATGAACTAAAGCAGAAGATAAAAGAAGTCTATGCTACGGTAGTAATCAATGAAAAACGAAAGCAAGCAGGTTTATCGTGTTCTAAACAAGTACTTCATATGCTTTTCAAAGGCAATCCGGGAACAGGAAAAACAACCGTTGCTCGCAAGCTCGCCAAAATTTATTTTGATATGGGCCAATTATCAAAAGGTCATTTTATTGAAGCAGAAAGAGCAGATTTGGTTGGGGAATACATCGGGCAGACTGCTCAAAAAACAAGGGCGCTTATTCAAAAAGCAATGGGCGGGATCCTATTTATTGATGAAGCCTATTCGCTAGCGCGCGGTGGTGAAAAAGATTTTGGGAAAGAAGCAATCGATACGTTAGTTAAGCATATGGAGGACTATCAAAACGACTTTGTTCTTATTCTTGCGGGCTATCCTTCTGAGATGGAACGATTTCTTTCTTTAAATCCAGGACTCAAATCACGTTTTCCGTTCATTCTGGATTTTCAAAACTATGAAGTTTCCCAGTTGATGGAGATTGCAACCCAAATGGCGGCTGAACGTGAATATAGATTTACAAAGGAAGCAAGATATGAACTAAGGGAACGGCTTACGAGAAAGATGCAAGAGGAGGAGCGGAACTTCTCCAATGCACGTTATGTTAGAAATGTGATAGAGCATGCTATCCGTATGCATGCTGTAAGGCTTCTTACAGAAGAACATTTTACAACGCACGATTTAATTCATCTAACGCGAGAAGATCTTTCAAGCAATAACTAGCTAGTCTCAATTTTGTACTCGATTGCCAATTTTGGTAAGATAAAACTAGCGAGAACACTGAAAACAATACACTCATCGAAAGAAAGGATGCAGTTATGTCCGAAAAAATTCTTATAATTGCCGTAAATAAAAAGCAACAAAATGAAGCAAAATTCCAGTCCTCTTTAGATGAGCTTATTTCCTTAAGTGAAACAGCGGGTGGGAATGTAGAGTCTATAATGACTCAAAATAGAGATCGAATCGACCCTGCTCACTATATTGGTACAGGGAAAGTACAAGAAATTAAGGAAGCCATCACAGAATTTGGTATAGATTTAGTTATTTCCAATGATGAATTGTCAGCTGGCCAATTGCGGAACCTAGGGGCAGAATTTGGTGTGCGGATAATTGACAGAAGTCAGCTAATTCTTGATATTTTTGCCCAGCGGGCGAGGACCAAGGAAGGTAAGCTTCAAGTTGAATTAGCGCAACATGAATACACTTTGCCAAGACTTCGAGGTCAGGGGATTGAAATGTCCCGTCTGGGAGCGGGTATTGGTACGAGAGGGCCAGGTGAAACCAAACTTGAATCCGATCAACGTCACATAAGAAGAAGAATCTATGATATTAAAAGAAGACTAGAAACGATTGTTCGTCAACGGGAGCAATACAGAAAACGGAGAAAATCAAATGAAGCTTTTCAAATTGCCATTGTCGGGTATACCAACGCAGGGAAATCAACGTTGTTTAATCGTTTGACAAATAGTTCATCGCTTGAGGAGAATCAATTGTTTGCTACATTGGATCCACTAACACGGCAAATTCAATTACCTTCTGGTTTTCAAGCGCTTATTACCGATACAGTGGGCTTTATGCAAGACTTACCAACGGCCTTGATTGCCGCCTTTCGTTCCACGTTAGAAGAAGTGAAAGAAGCGGACTTTTTATTACATGTCGTGGATGTTTCCCATCCTGATCAGGAACAGCAACAAGATACGGTTATCAAGCTTTTAGATGAATTGGATGCTGGTTCCATTCCCATGCTTACTATCTACAATAAAGAAGACCGTCTGAATGGGGAAGAAGTTATCCCCATGCAGCATCCTTACTTCTTCATGAGCGCTTATCAACAAAAAGATATTGATAATATGCTCTCTAAAGTAGAAACGATTTTGCAAGAAATATGGAAACCATACAATGTCCAACTAGGTCCTGAGGAAGGAAAACAATTAAACAGACTAGAGCAAGAAACACTTATCATACGAAAAGAGTTTGAGGAAACAACAAACCGGTATGTATTACAAGGCTATATCAAACAAGATCACCCTTTAAGGGGCTTTTTAGAGGAGTAAAGACATTACATGATTAGAGATATAATACAAAAGACAGAAGAAGATTGTGCTATTCACCATAAGAGTATTGAAGAAGTTCGAGAAACAAATCAGAAACGAGTACTAGATGCCTTTAAAAAACACCGGGTTAGTGACAGCCATTTTCATTCAACAAGTGGTTACGGGTACGACGACATAGGAAGAGAGACACTCGAAGCTGTCTATGCAGATGTATTTGGTGGCGAGGATGCGCTTGTAAGGCCGCAAATTGTATCAGGTACCCATGCTATTACAACAGCATTATTTGGACTCTTAAGACCAGAAGATGAATTACTTTACATTACGGGCAAACCTTACGACACGTTGGAAGAGGTTATTGGCATTCGTGGTGAAAATACAGGTTCACTAAAAGAGTTCCGTATCCAATACAACCAAGTTAATTTAAGGGAAAATGGAACGGTGAACTACCAGGGTATAAAAGAAGCTATTTCTAATCAAACAAAGGTTATAGGTATTCAACGGTCAAAAGGATATGATGATCGCCCCTCCTTTACGATTGATGAAATAAAAGAAATGATTTCTTTTGTTAAAGAGATAAATGAAAATCTTATTGTATTTGTTGATAATTGCTACGGGGAATTTGTAGAGAGAAGAGAGCCATTGCATGTGGGGGCAGATATTATTGCTGGCTCTCTTATAAAGAACCCAGGCGGGGGGATTGTAAGGGCTGGTGGCTACCTTGCGGGAAATAAAGAACTAATTGAACAGTGTGCTAACCGTTTAACAGCACCTGGTCTAGGAAAAGAGACGGGGGCGACTCTTCATACGCTTCAAGAAATGTTCCAAGGTTTCTTTCTCGCTCCGCATATTGTGGGAGAAGCGTTGAAAGGTGCAGTTTTCACTTCTCGCTTTTTAGAACTGGCTGGTTTTGAGACAAGCCCGCACTACCAAGAGAAAAGAACAGACCTTATTCAATCCGTCACCTTCAGGGAAGAGCAGCCGATGGTACGCTTTTGCCAGGAAATACAGCGGAACTCGCCAGTGAATTCTTATGTCACTCCATACCCTAGTGAAATGCCCGGTTATGAAGATAAAGTGATTATGGCAGCAGGTACATTTATTCAAGGGGCAAGTATTGAATTGTCAGCTGACGGCCCATTAAGACAACCATTTACAGCCTTTGTTCAAGGAGGCTTAACGTATTCACATGTTAAGCTAGCGCTAGTAGCAGCTGTGGAGACATTGACAAAAGAAGGTTTGATAAAGAAAAGTTAGGGTATTAAAAAGAAGTAGAAGTTTAATTGTGTGAGAAAACCTAACATCAGGTTGACATATTACCTGACATCTCATATAATATAACTAATTCGTTACAAGGGGGTCATGAATTGAATGATCAAGATAGACGTTCCATGCCCTTATTTGCAATTGGTATTGTAATGAAGCTTACAGAACTAACTGCAAGACAAATAAGGTATTATGAAGAGCATGATCTAATCCATCCAGAAAGAACAGGTGGAAATCAACGGTTATTTTCTTTTAATGATGTAGACAGATTACTTGAGATCAAAGACCTCTTAGATAAAGGCCTAAATATCGCAGGGATCAAGCTCATGCTTCAAGAGGAAATGGTCGAGACAAAAGAAGTGTTGCCAAAGCCAACATCAAACGAATTGTCAGACAAGGAACTTCGGAAAATTTTACGAACAGAACTTACTGATGCGGGCAGACATGGTAAAACAAACCTGCGCCAAGGTGAATTATCCAGATTCTTTACCAATCATTAATATTAATAATGTATAGAAAATATGGATACATAGCTTAGCTTATATAACCATATTTTTTATTCAAATATATAAATTATTAGGAGGAGAAGGAATGGGAAAGAAATTATCAAAAGATGAAATCATGAAACAAATTAAAGAAGAGAACGTGAGGTTTATCCGTCTTCAATTTACAGACATGCTAGGGACAATCAAAAACGTTGAAATCCCACTAAGTCAATTAGATAAAGCATTAGATAATAAAATGATGTTTGACGGTTCTTCTATCGAAGGATTTGTTCGCATTGAAGAATCTGATATGTATTTATATCCTGACCTGGATACCTTCGTTGTATTCCCATGGACTTCAGAAAAAGGTAAAGTTGCCCGTTTTATCTGCGATATTTACAAGCCAGACGGCACGCCATTTGAAGGGGACCCACGCTATAATCTAAAGCGTAACCTTAAGAAAATGGAAGAGCTAGGGTTTGATGCTTTTAATATTGGTACAGAGCCAGAATTTTTCCTTTTCAAATTAGATGAAAAAGGAGACCCTTCCCTTGAACTAAATGATAGAGGTGGCTATTTTGACTTGGCTCCTACTGATTTAGGGGAAAACTGTCGTCGTGATATCGTACTTGAACTTGAAGAAATGGGCTTTGAAATCGAAGCATCCCATCATGAAGTTGCACCTGGACAGCATGAGATCGATTTTAAATATTCTGATGCTGTGAAACATGCTGATGATATTCAAACTTTTAAACTAGTAGTTAAAACAATTGCTAGAAAGCATAATTTACACGCTACATTTATGCCGAAGCCATTATTCGGCGTTAACGGATCTGGGATGCATGTTAATATGTCTCTATTCAAAGACGGTAAAAATGCCTTCTTCGATGAAAAAGGAGATATGCAACTAAGCGAAACGGCTTATCAGTTTATTGCAGGCACAATCAGTCATGCGAAAAGCTTTACTGCTGTTACGAATCCTACAGTGAACTCATATAAAAGATTAGTTCCTGGCTATGAAGCTCCTAGTTATATTGCATGGTCCGGTTCTAACAGAAGTTGTCTAATGCGTATTCCAAGTTCACGTGGAATTAGCACACGGGTAGAAGCGCGTAGTGTTGACCCATCTGCTAATCCGTACTTGGCATTATCATCCTTACTAGCAGCAGGCCTAGACGGAATTGAGAAGAAAATGAAAACACCAACTGCCGTAGACCGCAATATTTATGTTCTTACAAAAGAAGAGCGTGAAGAAGCTGGAATCGAGGATCTACCTAGCACATTAGCTGGTGCACTTGAAGAACTTAAAAAAGATGAGGTTATCGTAAACTCACTTGGTGAACACTTATTCGAACATTTTGTTGAAGCAAAAGAAATCGAATGGGAGATGTTCAAAACGCAAGTGCATCCATGGGAAAGAGAACAATATTTAAGCACGTACTAAGCTTTTACGGCTTTTAAGTATGCAACTATTTTAAATGTATATTAAAAATACCGTCCATCCATGGGCGGTATTTTTTAAAATAAATTTTTGTAGAAATTACACTTGAATTCTTGATTGATTTAGAGATTAAAGGGAGATAGAGCAGGTGTCCCATAATGCAGGCACTCTATCCTTTCGTTTAAAATGTCAAAACATTCCTATGCTTCTAACGATTTCATTTGTCTAATATTTTAGACTTATGGTAAAATAAATCTACATTTCTCGACTTAAATTGCGAGATGAAAATTCAGAATGTTATTAATCATGTCGTTAATCAATCTTTAAGTCCAACAAAGGGGGAACTAACATGAATAAATTTGTTGCAAACTATTTATCTACCAATCGGAATACTTTTGAACAGGTGAGTAGCTTTATTTACTACCATCCAGAAACAAGATTTGAAGAATATGAATCAGCTTCCTATTTTGCTAAGGCTTGCGAAGAACAAGGCTTTCTTGTTGAACGTAATGTTGCTGGGATAGAAACGGCATTTATTGCTACATATGGCGAGGGTAAGCCTGTAATAGGATATCTAGGAGAGTTTGATGCACTTTCAGGCTTAAGTCAGAAGCCTAATGAAACGAGTTATCAACCTTTAGAGAAAGATATTGGACATGGCTGTGGTCACAATTTGTTAGGTACAGGGGCGTTTGCTGCTGCATGTGCTGCAAAAAAATACTTAGAAGAAAATAACCTGCCAGGTACTGTGAAATTTTTTGGCTGTCCAGGAGAAGAAGGCGGTTCAGGAAAGACATTTATGGTAAGAGAAGGTGTGTTTGATGGCGTCGATGCTGCGCTTACATGGCACCCCTCTCCTGCAAATGCGATTATGAGTTTATCAAGCTTGGCAAACTATCAAGTTTCATTTAAATTCAAAGGCATTTCATCTCACGCTGCAAACACGCCACATTTGGGTCGAAGTGCATTGGATGCTGTGGAACTAATGAACGTGGGCGTTAACTATTTGCGAGAGCATATTGTGCCAGAGGCACGTATTCATTATGCTGTGACAAACACAGGGGGGATATCCCCAAATGTGGTTCAAGCAAATGCCGAGGTACTATACCTGGTAAGAGCTCCAAAGGTGGCACAAGTGGATAGCATTTTTCAAAGAGTAAAGAAAATTGCTGAAGGTGCTGCACTCATGACAGAAACTGAAGTAACAATTGATTTTGATAAGGCATGTTCTAATTATATTCCCAATCGTTCACTTGAGAAAATTTTATATAAAAAATTTACCGAGGTGGGGGTACAAAAGCCAACAGATGAAGAGAATGCTTTTGCAGAGAAATTATGGAATACCTTTACAGACGGTGAGAAAGAAAATTTCCTAGATCCAATGAAAGGTTTTGGTTATGTTGGAGATGGTAGTGAGTTTGCTGGTAAGTATTATTCTGACTCTATTTCGCCTTATCATGAATCCAAGGAAATTCTTGCTGGTTCTACAGATGTTTCAGATGTAAGCTGGGTCGTCCCAACAGCTCAATTATCAGCATCCACTTCTGTGCTGGGTACTGCTTTACACACATGGCAAATGACAACACAAGGATTAAGAAACTATGCATTAAACGGTATGTTCCGCGCCGCAGAAACAATGGCCTTAGCTGGTATTCAGCTGTTTAACAGCCCAGAAGACCTACAAAACATAAAAGAAGAATTCAAGGCATTTAAGAAAGCCAATCCATACAGCAATCCTATTCCTGAGGGTGTAAATCCTTCAAAGTTGCATGAGAAATAGGCTTTCAGGCTTTCCAAATAATTAGATCGTAATATTAGTGTAGAATGCGAGGGATATTATGGAAAAGAGGCGTGGTTTATTTCAAAGATTTTTAGATTTGGTGGAAAAGGTAGGGAATAAGCTACCGGATCCGTTTATTTTATTTATTGGCTTATCATTATTAATGATCGTTGTTTCCTATATATTTAGTTTGTTTAATGCTTCTGTTGTGCATCCAGGTACAGGGGAAGAGCTAGAAATTCAAAATTTGCTATCAGGTGAAGGGTTGCAGTTTATCTTAACTTCCATGCTCGATAACTTTACTGGTTTTGCTCCACTGGGACTTGTTCTTGTCATGATGCTAGGAATTGGTCTAGCTGAGAAGGTTGGACTGATGGATTATGCCATCAGAAAAACTATCTTGAGTTCACCTCCAAGTTTAGTTACTTATACGGTGGTATTTGTGGGGATTCTTGGAAACCTAGCCTCTGATGCTGCAGTTGTATTGATACCACCACTTGCTGCGATGGTGTTTTATAAAGTTGGACGGCATCCATTAGCTGGATTAGCTGCAGGCTTTGCCGGGGCAGGAGCTGGATTTACGGCAAATATCTTTATCGCCGGGACAGATGTATTGTTAGCAGGAATCTCCACGGAAGCAGCAGCCATCCTTGACGATTCTCTGGTGATCACACCTGTAGATAACTGGTACTTTAATATTGTATCTGTATTTATTATGACAATTGTTGGGGGACTCGTTACTACTAAATTTGTTGAACCACGTTTGGGGGAATACAAAGGAGGAGCCGTTGAAGAAGAGAACAGTGAAGAATTAAAAAATGGCGGGAAAGGGTTCCGTAATGCGCTTATTGCTGGCCTAGCATACATAGCGATTATTTTGACGATCATACTTTTACCAAATAGCCCGTTAAGGGGTGAGGATGGTAGTATTGTTCCTTCTCCTTTCTTAGATGGTATTGTTCCAATCGTTTTAATATTCTTTGTGGTAATTGGTGTTACGTTTGGTATAACAGTAGGTAAAATTAGATCTGGTAAGGATGTAGGAGACTACATGGCCGACTCTATTAAAGACATGTCGGGTTATATCGTTTTAGTGTTTGCCATTGCCCAGTTTATTGCATATTTTAATTGGTCAAATCTAGGTACATGGGTAGCAGTTAATGGCGCTGATTATCTAAAGGATATTAATTTTACAGGTATTTGGTTGATTATTGGCTATATCATATTTACAGCATTAATGAACTTCCTGATCACTTCAGGGTCTGCCAAGTGGGCAATTGAAGCTCCAGTATTTATTCCGATGTTTATGCAACTCGGTTATCATCCGGCCTTTACGCAAGTTGCGTACAGGGTGGCAGATTCTTCAACAAATATTATTACACCATTGTTCCCGTATATGGTTATTATTCTGGCGTTTATAAAAAAATACGATAAAAAAGCAAGTATAGGTACTTATATTTCATTAATGCTACCGTATAGTATTGCGTTTTTAACTACTTGGATTATATTAATTCTAGTATTTTACTATTCAGGACTACCATTTGGTCCAGGAATATACCCGTTCTTATAGAAGGAGGAGAGCAGTATGCAACAATTAGGAGATAAATTAATTAAGTGGCGCCGAGATTTCCACCAATATCCAGAGACAGGTTTTTTGGAAATGAGAACAGCATCTATTGTAGCCTCTATTTTAGATGAGCTTGGTTTCCAATTGAAAATGGGAAAGGAAGTTATGTCTGAGGCAGACTGTATGGGAAAACCAACTGAGGAGGAAACAAAGAAACATTATCAATGGGCACAAAAAAATGGGGCGATTGGTGATTATCTTCATCTCTTTTCTGAAGGCTATACAGGAATAGTTGCCACACTAGATACAGGTAAGAAAGGTTCTGTCATTGCATTTCGATTTGATATGGATGCATTGGATATTTTAGAGTCAAACAGTAACGAGCATTTCCCGCGCAATGAAGAATTTAGCTCAAAAGTTCACGGGAAAATGCATGCCTGCGGTCATGACTCCCACACCGCGATGGGTTTAGGCCTCGCCACCCTGCTTATTGAAAATAAGGACCAACTTAAGGGGAAAATAAAATTAATATTTCAACCAGCTGAGGAAGGCACACGAGGAGCAAAAGCTATGGCGGCAGCAAATGTAGTGGAAGATGTTGATTATTTCGTCGCTACCCATATTGGGGTCGGTGTTCCGCATAAGCAGTTCGTTGCTGCCAATAGTGGTTTTCTTGCGACCTCCAAGTTAGATATCAGCTATACTGGTAAAGCAGCTCATGCCGGAGGAAGTCCTGAACAAGGGAAGAATGCACTCTTGGCAGCAGCCGCTAGTGTGCTAAGCCTTCATGGTATATCACGCCATTCAGGAGGAGCTACCAGGATAAATGTTGGGCAGCTTGAAGCCGGTGCAGGTAGAAATATTATTGCCAACCATGCTAGCATGAAAGTAGAAACACGAGGAGAGACTTCTGAAATAAATGAGTATGTGAAAGAACAGGTCACATCCATCGTCAGTGGAGCGGCTACCATGTACCAAGTAGAACATAAGATCAAAACAGTAGGAGAGGCACTAAGCTGTAAATGTTCGTTGGACCTAGCAGGTATCCTCCATCAATGTGCCGAAGCATCCCCAGATATTGAAAAAAGTCGACTGGAGGATAACACACCAGGAGGGTCAGAGGATGCGACCTATTTTATGAACGAAGTGCAGAAAAATGGCGGAAAGGCAACCTACTGTGTATTCGGAACAGAACTGGCTGCAGGCCATCATAATGAAAAATTTGATATTAAAGAAGACACGTTATTACCTGCTGTTAACATTCTTTTCCAATCAGCCAAAGTAATAATGGAACAATAAAAAACAGCTGCCCTCGAGGTAGCTGTTTTTTTATTAATAGAAAAAGATAAGTTGGTGTTGTTGAGATGCGAGTACCAGGTACTACGCGTTGCTCGATTTAATGGATATTGCGATATAAACCAATTACTTTACCTAGTATTGTTACATTATCATATAAAAGCGGATCCATCGTTGCATTCTCAGGCTGGAGGCGAATGTGGTCTTTTTCTTTAAAGAACCTTTTCACTGTTGCTTCATTTTCATCTGTCATCGCAACAACTATATCACTGTTTTGTGCTGTGTTCTGCTGTTTTACGATAACCATATCCCCATCAAGTATTCCTGCTTCGATCATACTTTCCCCTTCGATAACCAATACGAAAAGATTATCATCAGGTCCGGCACTTGTGGTTGGTAGAGGAATAAATTCCTCGATGTTTTCAACTGCTGTAATAGGTAGGCCTGCTGTTACTTTCCCAATTACAGGAGCATAGCGAGCTTCTTCTCTAGGGATATTGTTTCCTTCCGACAAATCCAGTATTTCAATTGCTCTTGGCTTAGTCGGATCTCGTCGAATGTATCCTTTGCTTTCAATTCTAGATAAATGTCCATGCACTGTAGAACTTGAGGCAAGTCCAACAGCTTCGGCTATTTCCCGGACGGAAGGCGGATATCCTTTTTTTGTTACTTCGTCTTTAATATAGTCTAAAATCATTTGCTGACGTTTTGATAGTTTTGACATAAATTTTTCACCTCGCCCATAAGATTAATTATTAATAGTTTACCATTTGATTCCACATAAAGCAAACATTCGTTCGAGAAAAAGCCTTGACAGGATCATATGTTCTGCTATAATTAAAATTACAAATAAGCGAACAAAGGTTCCTATTTAGAAAAGGAGGGAATGAGACTATGTTTAGTAAACTTACAAAAACGGATTTGTTTTATATAGTTGCCTTTGCCTTGACGCTGGGATTCCTGTACTTTACTATGATTACGAGTTAATTGGTTTAAGAAGGAGTAAGCGTGTTGAATGCAATTATCTACTGTCGCGTGAGTACCGACAAACATACCCAAGAGACCTCTCTTGCTAGACAAAAAATAGAGCTAACGGGATTAGCAGAACGCTATAATTTTAATGTAATAGCTTGTATAGAAGAACAGAAGAGTGGCTATGAGATAGAGCGAAATGGCATATTTGAGATGCTCGATATATTTGCAGCTAAAGATGCTGACTGCTTACTGATCCAGGATGAAACTAGACTAGGGCGTGGGAATACCAAAATTGCGTTGTTCCATCAACTTCAAAAGCTCCATATAGATGTATATACAGCAATGCATGATGGGAAGCTTGAACTATCAGAATCAGACTCTATGGTTTTGCAAATTGTTGGGATAGTGGAAGAATACCAACGCAAAATTCACAATGCAAAGATTAAAAGAGGAATGAGACGCGCAGTAGAACAAGGGTATAATCCTGCTGAAAATCTCAAAAACCAGCATCATGCGCCAGGGCGTGATAGAGTTGACTTTCCTATAGAAGAAGTGGTTAGACTTAGAGAGAAAAAACTTACATTTGAAGAGATTACGAGTACATTAAATGGAATGGGTTACCCTGTTTCAAAAGCGACGGTCCATCGGAGGTATAAGGAACTGCAAGATACTTGAATATAAGCCTTAATAGGCGTAAAATAACTAAGCAGGAGCTAATGGCTCTTGTTTTTTGTTGTATTCAGACGTAAAATAGTTTTTTAAAAGATAAAGCTTAATAAGATCTTAGACAGCCGAAAACATTGGCACAATTACGACGATGAAGTTTGTAAAATCCCAGGGGTATTCAGACTTGTGTAATAGATAATTGAAAAGGAGGTAAAGCCATGTTATCTCAGGATAAAATTGAGCGAATTAATTCACTGGCGAAAAAGGCTAAAGATACAGGTTTAACTGAGAAAGAGAAGCAGGAACAAAAAGAGCTCCGTGAAGAATATCTAAACAATGTAAGAAGCTCTTTTAAAAACCAGTTTAAATCCATGACAGTTGTGGATCCTAAAGGAAACGATGTTACACCAAAAAAAGTGAAAGACTTGCAAGAGAGAAATAAGAAACACTAATTTTGTACCATACTACGACAAAAATCAGCCCTTTTATAAGGAAGCCTATCCGTTTTAACTTGTTCCTGGATGGGTTTCGTTATAGAATGAGGAGGAAACAACCAGTAGTTATCTTTGAAAGGGGCTAAACAATATGTCAAACAACATAGAACAAAATTCAATTACTACAATCCGTACATTATCTATTGATGCAATCGAAAAAGCGAACTCTGGTCATCCTGGACTTCCAATGGGAGCAGCTCCAATGGCCTACACGCTATGGACTGATTTCATGAACCACAATCCTAAAAACTCAAAATGGTTTAATAGAGACCGTTTTGTTCTTTCAGCAGGCCATGGATCTATGCTTCTATATAGTTTGCTTCATTTATCTGGTTATAACGTGTCGATGAATGACTTGAAAGAATTTCGTCAATGGGATTCTAAGACACCAGGCCATCCAGAAGTACATCACACAGACGGTGTAGAAGCAACAACTGGTCCACTAGGTCAGGGGATTGCCATGTCAGTTGGGATGGCGATGGCTGAAGCACATCTATCTGCGAAATTTAACCAGGAAGATCTACAGATCGTCGATCACAACACTTATGCACTTGTAAGTGATGGAGATTTAATGGAAGGTATTTCACATGAAGCTGCTTCACTTGCTGGCCATTTAGGTCTAGGTAAGCTAATTGCACTATATGATTCCAACGATATATCTTTGGATGGCGATCTTAACCAATCTTTCTCTGAAAATACGGAAGAACGCTTTAAAGCATATGGATGGCAAGTAATTCGCGTTGAAGACGGCAACGATGTAAATGAATTAAGAAAAGCGATTAAACAAGCACAGGAGAATACTGATCAACCAACACTTATTGAAGTGAAAACAATTATTGGCTATGGTTCTCCTAATAAATCAGCATCAGCTTCTTCTCACGGTGCTCCTTTAGGTGCAGACGAAGTGAAACTAACTAAAGATTATTATAAATGGACCTATGAACAAGACTTCCATGTGCCAGAAGAAGTGTATGAAGATTTCCAAGAAAAAATTGGGAAACAAGGTGCTGAAGCAGAAGATAAATGGAACGCTTTATTGGCAACATACAATGAAAAGTATCCAGAATTGGCAAAGCAATTTGAATTAGCTATGAAAGGTGAACTGCCTGTTGATTGGGAAAAATCTCTACCTGTCTTTGAAGCAGGAAAAGACACCCTTGCAACTCGTGCTTCTTCTGGAAAAGTATTGAACGCTATTGCTAAAGCTGTTCCTAATTTCTTTGGTGGAAGTGCGGATTTAGCAGGATCAAATAAAACAACCATGAATGACGAAGAAGACTTCACGCGAAAAAATTATGCAGGTCGTAATGTTTGGTTTGGTGTACGGGAGCATGCTATGGGCGCAGCATTAAATGGAATGGCTCTTCATGGTGGATTGAAGGTTTATGCGGGTACTTTCTTTGTATTTAGTGATTACCTTCGTCCAGCAGTTCGTCTTTCTTCCATTATGAATGCACCTGTGACGTATGTATTCACACATGATTCCATCGCAGTAGGAGAAGATGGTCCGACGCACGAACCAGTTGAGCAATTAGCAGCTTTACGTGCTATGCCTGGCTTGTCATTAATTCGCCCAGCGGATGCTAATGAGACACAAGCGGCTTGGAGATTAGCAATTGAATCAACCAATCAACCTACCGCACTTGTGCTTACACGTCAAAACCTTCCTACTCTTGAAGGGACAAAAGAGTATGCATATGAAGGTGTTAAGAAAGGGGCATACGTTGTAAGTGATGCTACCAAAGAAACCCCAGATGCATTGCTCTTAGCGACAGGTTCTGAGGTACAGTTGGCTGTCTCTGCACAAACAGCCCTTAAAGAAAAAGGCATTGACGTTCGCGTTGTAAGCATGCCATCCTGGGATCGTTTTAATGCCCAAGATGCAGCATATAAAGAAAAAGTTATACCTTCTTCTGTCAAAAACAGAGTAGCAATTGAAATGGCAGCATCATTCGGTTGGGATCGTTATGTAGGTGACCATGGAAAAATTATTGCCATTGACCGATTCGGTGCATCAGCTAATGGTGATAGAGTTATAAAAGAATATGGTTTTACTGTAGAGAATGTCGTAGAACATGTAGAATCACTAACAAAATAGCTTGATTTTTTAGGATGAATAATCCATTTTAAGTCGAGAAAAACTAAATGAAATAGCATACCAATTCGCATTAGGATTGGTATGCTGTTTTTTTGTTTGAGATAGTTCACAGAATAAGACTACCATACGTTCAGTCGATCTAAAATTACTCTAATTTTTAATATATAAATTACGAATCTTAACTCTTTTAAGAGCTTTAAAAAGAGAACTTTCTAGTGGTATTAGGGCTTTTGTATATTTATAAACTTTTCTCGACAAAACAAGTTAAAATATCTCCGATGAACCGACATTATTTTAAAGCTTCTTTCCGTATAATAGAAGGAAAAGGGGGAAGTTTAGTATGTATGAATATACTGTATTCCGGATGAAGGAAGAGTTTTCTTGGCATTACTTCCATAAAAGTGATATTCTTTATCGTTTTATAAAACATTATCAGAAAGAATGTCAGCAAAGACCGGAGCTACAAATGCAATATGACTATAGTACCTATCCTTTTCCTGGAACACAGTTCTGTAAGATCGTAGAAGAGAAGCTGGATAAAACGATGTTTTCATACGAAACAAGAGATTTTTTACGATTATATAAAAATTCGACTAATATTCCTTTACATATAAGTGAAAAACATTTAAAATTTCGTTGTGAAACAATACTGGAAGCTGAAGAGATATTGTTTCCAATATTACGGGAGATTGACTCTACCTTCTTTATCATTGGAGAAAATACAGCGCAATATGGCTGGGTATCACCAGTTATTCGTATACGTGAACCAAAAAGTGGACAAGTATTGTATTCTTATCATTAATTCGATAACAGCCGTTAAAACCCTTATGCTACAAGGGTTGAGGGGCTAACCTAAGTTAATTAGCCCCAGTTTTAGCCCCAAATAGACGATTGGTGAATGCACTAACTGCTATTTCCTCGACTTCCTGGGTAGAATGCGAATAAACTTTGTATATCATATCTACATTATTTCCAAGACGTTTAGCGACAGTTTTTGGTGGCGTACCATTGTTTATTAAGATCGTTGCATGTGTGTGCCTTAATCCGTGAGGTGTTATGTGATTAATTTTAATTTCATCTTTGTCTAGTTGTTTGTATATTGATTTAAAGGCATGTTGCAAAACCATGTAACTACAAGGGGCTCCACTTTGGTTTGATATAAATACATAATCATTCTTCTTATCAAGCTTCATACCATATTGGAATTTTGTTTCTAAACACCACTTTTGGTATGCTAGGAGTTGGTCTATAATAAGATCATCGACTTTAATAGTTCGATAACTGTTTTTAGTTTTAGGGGTTCTCAGGCCATGATTATCTCTAGTACAATCTACAGTTATCGTTTTCTTTTTTAGATCAATATTTCCCCAATTTAATCCAAAAGCTTCCCCCTGACGTAACCCAGTAAAAGCCAACAACAAAATCATTGAATGAGCAGTTATGTTATTTCGCTTCTTAGAAGTTTCGAGAAAAATACTTAACTCTTCAGGAGTGAGGAAGTTTTCAAGAATTTCATCCTTCTCAATTCCCATCTTTTTAAATTTGTTGTGGGAAAGTATTTCATCATCAACTGCTGCGTTAACAACTCCCATGAACACATTATGGTGCCATTGAACAGAACTGGGTTTGTGAGTTTTAAGCAGACCATTTATAAAAACTCTTTTATACGTAGTCCTGTCTAACTTCTGAAGGGTATATTTTCCAATACGCGGTTTGATCTGTTTATCTATAGATTTCTTTCGTTGGACCCTTGTCGTTATCTCCCAATCTTTACTATAAGTTTCATACCAAATATCAATCCATTCTGATACAGTCATTCGATCATACTGAACTTGACGAGTGTTTCCTTTAATAGTTTCAGACTTGACTTCTAATAGTGCTTTAATTGCTTCCTTTTCAGATTTAAAGCTGCTTTTTTTCTTCTCTTTACGCTTTCCGGAATCATCATAATACTTATGTCGATACATCCATAACTTTTCTTTATCTTTACCGATATAAAAGTATACTTCTGGATCCTTTTTTGACTTGTTTAATTTCAATTTAATCATCCCTTTTTCTAACGTGGGTAGACGTTTTTTGGGGGACAAACGGTTTGCATCACCTCCTAAAATAAGAATGCTTGTTCTGTTTTAAGGGTAAATTTTTTTATAAAGAAGTTGTTTAGGTATACGATAAGACTCAATTGCATCTTGAACCGTTATAGGATTAACAACCTCTTTAGACAGCAATAATTCTATTGCAAACTCATTGGCTTCTTTTTCAATTTTTTCATTTGAAAAATAGGTACTAGATTTTAAAAATGGTGTGCTAACTTCTGGATGTAAAATGGCGTGTCCCATTTCATGAGAACAAGTAAATATTTGTTGCTCAGTAGATAATGACTCGTTTACATGAATAAGAGAAACACGACACTGTCTAGTATGGAATCCTAAAATATTACCAAGTGGGACATGTCTAACCACTATACCCATTGCTTCAGCTATCACGTATGGGTTATTGGTGTTGTGTGTCCTAACTAGTTGATCAACCTTCTTTTTAATATCCACAAGCCCACTCCTAGTCTCTATATTTATTAGGGGTGAATTTCTTCTTCGCAATTCTCTTTGCTATACGAAGTGATTGTTCTAAGGATGCTAATAATAGTTCTCTATCTTCTGGATCCAGTTCATCAGGCGTACTTCCATCTGCCATGGCGAAACCACTGTTGTTAAAATCATTTAAAATGTTTTCTAATTCTTTCTGTATGTCTCTTTCGTCCTTATCAGTAAGTTCATAATATCTTTTCTTATCTGTACGACCAAGTAGGTAATCAGTGGATACGTCAAAGTAGTCGGCTACCCTGATTAGGTTTGTTCCTTTAGGAATATTTTTCTTCCAAGAATATAAAGAATTTTTACCAATTCCAAGTTTTTCTTCTAGATTATTTACTGAAATACCTTGTTCATCGCAAAGTTTTTTTAAGCGGTCAAAAGCCGTCATATCAATGTTTCCTTTCCTTGGCACTCCTAAAGTTAAAACTAGATTTTATTTTGATGTTGACTTTTAAAACTAGATTTAATATACTCTAGGTAAGCTATTTGATTAGCAAAAAGACAATAAAAAATTCGACCTATCTAAATACATTTTCAATGCTGGGGAGCAGGTAAAATGTGATGTTGCAGGCTTTTTAAAGTCTTATTTAGCTATGGCTTTATATTAAAACTAGTTTTAATATTTGTCAATGGTTTTTGCTAATTATTTAGCCATAAGTTTAATTATGCGCTGTGACACCTAGCCAACGAAGGTGTAACTAAATAAAAGTGGGGTGAAATCATGTCAGAGGACTTAAGTATTCGAGTTCGTTCAGAACTTTATAAGAAGAAAATGAAGCACGCTGAATTAGCAAAAGTATTAGGGATATCCGGACCTTATTTATCCGATATTCTTAACGGAAAGAGAACTGGTCCAAAAGCACAAGAACATATTAAACACATTAAAAAGATCCTGGGTATCTAGGAGGAATGTAGCGTGATTCCCGCACAAGTACAAGTAAGTATTGATGAAAAAGCAGTTCAAAAGTTTATCGAAGGTGAATTGGAGAAGCAAATTAATCAGCAATTGCTATTGGTAGACATTAACAAGCTTTCCGAATTAACTTGCATGTCAGTCAGGTATTTAGAAGAAGAAATTCTACGTGATCCAAGAATCAGAGTTCATGAACGCAAGAAAAATCGAAAACGGTGGTGGCTTGCACAACCTACCTTTAAAGCAATCGAGGAAATTGTATCTGAGTGGTGAAAAATAAAACGTGGGTAGACGTTACGATAACTCATTTTCAAAAGAGAAACAAATTATCGAATGAGAGGAGCTGCAGACGAATGAAGCATGAAGAACTAGAAAGCTTCCGTGAACGTTTCAAGGAAATAAAGAAAGGCAAAGAACCAGTTCGTACAACACGCCTAGCAGTATTAATGACAGACATGGAACAGTGCTATAACATTCCAATGCGTTACTCAACTGCTTATGCATATCACAATCCAGAAGTTATGAAGCTCTATCGAGAAATAAGCTATGCAAGGGATATATAAGGGAGGGAAACTAAATGGCTTTACTAGATCATTACAAGATGGAGGACATGCCTAAGGTCTTAGATCATATTGAAAATCTAATGAATGCAGGCCTTGATGGATTAAAAGCTGCAGAGACTGCCAATCAAGACTTAAAGAAGAATGCAGTATTTCAAATAGAACATTCATTTAATGAGCTCTTTGCACTTCATGAGAAGAAGATAAAGAGCGAACAAATTGCTTCTGCAGAATACACTCAAAGGCATTGGTTCTGATGAAAAAGCTAACGGCTGCTGATTGGTTCTATAACGTGTTGTTCGTAATTGTTCTTATCTGGATTAGACATTTATTAGTTACTTACTGAAAGGGGGTGAGAATCTATGAAACGATCAAGCTTAATCGGAGCAATAGCAGTCGGATTGTTCCTGGCATTAATCATTTAAGGGGAGGTGAGTTAATTGGATTTAGGAGTAGCTGGAAGCATTGGAGTCAAGCAAATATCAGGTGAAATTATAGATGCAAAAATTAATGAATGGCTTGTAATAAATGCAGATGTTGAGGTCATTGACATTAAATTTAGCGCAAGTGCTAATGAAGAAGAAATGGTAGCAGATGCATTAATCATTTATCGAAGGGAGTCTTAATGAATGGATATAAAATTTAAATCTCTTACTCTACAAAATTTTAAAAGCCACCAGGAACTAACCGTAAACTTTGGCGAGCGCACGGTAATCACTGGTGACAACACAAAAGGTAAAAGCTCCATTGGAGAAGCTGTTACATGGTTATTATACGGTACAGACTTAATGGGGTCTACCAAATTCGACCCATTTCCTAGTAATTACGAAGCAGAAGAAACATTGGTTTCACTATTGCTAAGCGTTGATGGGATGGAAACTTTGCTAGGACGATCTCTAAATAAAGGTAAGGCAACTTACTACATTAACGAGGTTCCAAGCAAAGCAACGGATTATAACGAGTTACTGGATAAACTATTTGATAAAGATCTTTTCTTGTCACTGTACAATCCAAATTACTTTTTTACGCTGCACCCAACTAAGGAGCAAAGACCAATGCTTTTAAAGTATGTATCAGCTCCAGCAAATAAAGAAGTGTTTAAGGAGTTGCCTAGAGCACAAGCAGAAAAACTTGCTGAACTGGTTAAGAAACATTCTATGACCGACCTAGAAAAAATACATCGTGAGAACAAGACCAAGTTAGAAAAAATGTATATTGCTGCACAGAGTCGCACCAAAACGCTTAAAGAGCAATATGAGAACAACGCTCCAACCGTGCCTTTAGAATCTCTGCAGGTGGAAGATAGTCAGCTGCTTAAACAGATTAAAGAAATTGAAAAGGTTACGGACTCTGCAGGTGATAGCAACCGAGAATATAACAATCTTCAATCACAAGTGAAGGCTCTTACGGATCAGGTTGCTATGTCTAAGGAACGCTGGCCAAAGCTTAAGAATGAAGTAATTGAAGATACTTGCCGTACTTGTAAACGTCCGTTAGATGATGAAGCTGTGCAGGCTGTAGAAAAAGATAAAGAAAAACGCACACAAGAGTATAAACAACAGCATGCAAATTTAGTTGCAAAGCGCAACGCATTAAGAGAGCAGCTAAAAGAACTGGAATACATTGACGTTACGGAACAGATTAACCAGGTTCGCGATTTGGAAGACAAACGTTTTCCAATCCAACAGGAGATCATTAAGCATAAACAGATCGAAGCACTTAAAGAACAGTTGGAAGAAGCTCAAACAGCTGAGAAAGATACACTTGATTCGCTCAATGAGTCCATCTTCATTATTGACAGCATTAAAGCATTCTATGCCCAAGAAGCAGAGCTGCAAGCTGAAAAGGTACAAGCCTTGTTTGACATCTTATCTATTAATCTATTTAAAGAGCAGAAGAACGGGGACATTAAGCCAGACTTTGAGATTGAAATGGATGGCAAAGGTTATCGCAAGCTTTCTTTATCGGAAGGCATTAGAGCAGGGTTAGAACTTAGAGAAGTGCTATCCGAACAAAGTGATCTAGTTGCTCCAGTATTTGTAGATAACGCTGAATCCATTACCAAGTTCAAAGAACCAACTGGTCAGCTGATCATTAGTCGAGTAGTGGCAGGTCAGGAATTGACAATTGAGGTTGAAGAGTAATGAAACACGGAAAAAAGCCCACCCGCAGACACAAGGACATTCTAACATCCAAAAAGCTTAACCCGAACAACTGGCTTATAGTAAAGGATCTTGCGCATCTCGAGCAACGGTTAGTAGTTGTTCATAGGGAAACTGGCAACAGCAAAAATATTCATTTAGGAGGAAATCAGTAATGGCAAATAACCAATTACAAGCACATATCACACCAGAAATTCAGGAAGCATTCAAACCAGAAGTCTTAGAAGTAATAAGGGGTTCAATTGCTCCAACAGCAAACGATCAGGAGTTTCTACTCTTTGCACATAAGGCTGCATCTTATGGACTTGATCCATTTAAAAATGAAATCTTTTTTATCAAGTATGGCAACACAGCACGCATCCAGTTTGCTGCAGAAGCTTACCTTTCTAAGGCTCGAGAAAAAGAAGGATTCCAGCCACCAGATACGCAGATGGTTCATGAGAATGACGAATTTAAAATTGCTATGAACAAAGAAACCAAAGAAATGGAAGTTGTGCAGCATGAAATTGGTTTCCCTCGAGGGAAGATCATTGGCGCATACTCTATTGCTTATAGAGATGACCACAGACCAGTTACAGTGATTATGGATATTACGGAAGTGGATCATATGTTTACTGGCCAAAACAAAGATAACTGGAAGAAATGGACAGCAGATATGTTTGGAAAGCATGTTCAGCAACGTGCTCTTAAGAAGCAATACGGTCTAGAGTTTGACGATGAAACGATTAACAACGGGGAAGGGCAAGGTGCTCAGGGATACAAACCAAAGGAGCGCAAAGATATTACTCCAAACCCAGATACAATTGATCAACCAGAAGACAATCCTAAAGAAGAAGATCCGCTCCAAAAGTTGAGAAAAGAAATGAAACAGAAATTCAAACAGCTTGGAATAACAACTAATGCCAAGATCGGTAAATACGTTGAAGACAACAACGTCAAGATGAGTGATCCGGCAACTGAGGCTGAACTAGTTGGCTTAATCGAATTACTGGACGTACACCTAGAAATGCAAGAAGCACAAGCGCAGGCTTCTGATGATGAAACACTCGACTAAGTACTTGCCACAAGTAATTGTTTTTGAACGCAGGCCGGACTGTGAGCTATGCGGTAAAGAAATGAATCCTGGTAAAGAAGAATACTATCGCGGGCTTAAAATTTGCCCACGATGCCAGGAGGAAATGAGGGGTACGAAATGAAAGTTGACATTTTAGCTTCCGGATCGGCTGGTAACTGCATTGCCCTAACAAGTGGAGAATCTACCATTCTAGTAGATGCTGGAATAACTAAAACAAAGATAGAGAAAAGGCTTCTGGAAGTTGGTATCACACCAAACAAGATTGAGGCTATCTTTATAACTCACGCTCACAAGGACCATACAAAAGGGTTGCCGTTGGCTAATAAATATAAAATACCAGTCTTTGCTGGCGAAAAAGAATGGAAGGATATTGATTTAGTGAATGAGGACTTATGTTATATAGCTGATCAAGAGTCGGTGTTAGTACCTTTCTCGGATGAGGATTGGGTATTCGAAGTATCAGCTTTTGATGTTCATCATGATGCATACGAACCTAAAGGCTATGTGATTGAAAATGTTGACGGGAACTTTAAAGCTTCTATCTGTCTAGATACAGGAAAAGTAGACGAGCTTATGCTATTTCAGATGAGACACAGCGATATTTACATCATAGAGAGCAACCACGAACCAAGAATGGTAGAAGCTTCTGATTATCCCAACATCGTAAAGGCTAGGGTCCTCTCTCATGTAGGGCATCTATCAAATGAGCAGACAGCTGCAGCACTTGCGGAATTAGTCCAGGGCAACGGAGAGCAAATCTATTTAACTCACTTATCTAGCAATAACAACATGACTGCCCTGGCTGAAATGACTACCGTTAGAGCGTTGATGAAAAAAGGATTAAAAAGAGACACACATTATAAATTGGAGGTTGTTTGAATGGAGCCAGTAAAACTTCCCAAAGATGTTGCGAATGCTTTGGATTTTCATTATAACCAGTGGAAAACCATGTCGAGGGATTCTATTAATCTAATGCTTATGGCTATTCCGGTGTCTATGGTGCACGGACCGGCACAAATTATAAAGGAATATGCTAAAGATAATCCAACAACGTATTTAAGAGCAATCCTCCATGGTTATATTCCTGAAATCGACCTTTCAAGTGAATTGGAGAAGATGATCAAAGTTTGGCTAGACAAGCCATATGTAGATAACGAGCAACGAGATATAAGTAACTTCGCGAAAATGGTCACCAAACTATTTCAACAATGAACGGATGATTAACTATGGCAAATCCACAAAGAGAAAATGGATATACAGGGATTGCCAATGAAATTCTGGACGAAATCATGAAGGCCAATCTCAATGGGACACAGTTTCGACTCGTGATAGCTATATGGAGAAATACATATGGCTATCAGAGAAAACATAGAGAACTTTCCGTTACCTACCTTGCAGAAGTTATTAATTCTAGTCGTAGTGCTGTTGATCGGGAGCTTAAAGTATTAATCGCAAGGAACGTTATTAATTCCATAGAGATTGGTCAGAAAGGGGCGAGAGTTTTGACATTCAACAAGAATTATAAAGAATGGGACAAGAAAGAAAGTAGCAAGGAACCTGGTCCTGAGATAAAAACGAATAAAAAACCTAAACAAAAGAAAACGAAATACACCGAAGACAACACCTATTATAAAATGGCCGTTTATTTTCATACACTTATCACTGCTGTAGCAAAAGAAGCAGGTGTGGAGCACTTAGTTAAGAAAGCGAACCTACAAAACTATGCTGATGAATTTAGGAAGCTTGTCGAACTGGACGGAGTAACCAAAAAGCAAGCAAAAGAAGTCATGGATTGGGTTACGCAGCATTCTTTCTGGAAGACTAATATCCTATCAGCTAAGAAGTTACGGGATAAGTTTATGGATCTTGCCATTAGAATGAACGAAGAGAAAAAGCCTTCTCAGCCGAAGCAACATCCAGACCATCGCGATATGGAAATCGCACTTCAACAATGGATAGCAGAAGGGAAGGATCCGGATGAATTCAAATGGACTAATTGAAGACTTATCAGCTGAACAATCTGTGCTCGGTGCAGTGTTTTTGGATCCCAATGTACTTGATGACATTATCTTTCTTGAGGATCGAGACTTTAAAGATCTAAGACACCAACAAATCTACCGTGTTATGAGGTGGCTAGAAGATAAAGAACAGCCAGTAGATGTAGTAACTGTTACAGAAATGTACGTGAAGAACAATCGCGCAAATGAGGTAAGTGTATCTTACTTCACTCAACTAGCAGAATCATGTCCGACTACAGCCAATGTAATGCAACACGCTAATATAGTTCGGTCTAAGGCTGTGCGTAGACGAGGTGCAGAGATAGGAAACAAGATAGCTGAAACGTCTAGAGAAGACTTTGATAGTGATGATGAATACTTTGCTGCAGTAGAAGCACTTGCTACAGAGATACGACCAAAAGAGAAGGGACGGATGAAAAGCATGGCTGAAACAAGACAGACCTATTTCCAGCACCTTACTAACAAGGAAGTTAATTATATTGAGACAGGATTTCCTCAGTTTGATACATGGGCAAAAGGCGTTTATAGAGGAGACTTATTTGTCTCAGCTGGTCGACCTTCTGTAGGTAAAACCGCAAAGCTTTTACAAAGGACTATGGGAGTGGCTTATTCGGGGCCAGTCCTTATCTGGTCACAAGAAATGGATGATGCACAGCTTAAGGATAGAATGGTTTCCAATATGACTGATATTCCTTATAACAAGATACGGAATAAAGAACTTAGCCCGCGCCAGTATGGAGAGATTGAAGAAGCATACAACCGATTGGAAAAACTACCAATCTACATTCAAGACAGCAGCGGTGTGACTATTGAAGAAGTTAGAGCCACAGCTAGAAGGTTTAAAAGGCAACTTGGCGATATTGCCATGATAGCTGTAGATTACCTGCAGATTATGAAAATACCACAGAAGAATGGCGAAAACAGGTCCACTGCAATAGGTAATGTTACGGGAGCCGCTAAACAAATAGCGCGTGAAATAAATTGTGTGTTCATGATGTTATCTCAAATGACAAGAGATAGTGACAAAAATCCAAAGAAGCCCACTCTATCAGAATTAAAGGAATCAGGGTCCATCGAACAAGATGCAGATGTAGTTGAGTTCCTTTGGCTGGATCCACGCGACACCGAACCTAACGGCAAGGTAGTGCAGCAGTTTATTGCTAAAGGGCGTAACACAGGCTTGAATGAGTTCCGCCTCTTATTTAGAGGATGGAAACAGCAATTTGTGGAGCTGGACAAGAAGAGGTGAATAATCAAATGAAACCAGTAGACGTTCAACACAAACGCATGGAAGCCCATGTTATTGAGCAATTAAAAAAGCATGGTTATACAGATATTGAAGGAAAGACTTTTCGGGAGTTAAAAACCAAACTAGCAACCATTAGAGCTATGAAAGGCGTAGATAGATAATGAGATTCGTAGGAATTGACCCAGCTTCTAAAACAGGTTTCGTTGCACTTGATGAAAACGGAAATGTGTTAAAAGCAAAGGAATTAACAGGCATAAGTGATAAGGATCCAAAGCGAATGATCACTTTAATAAGTGAAGTAGTTGATCATGTGCAATCAGGTGACATTATCACCATTGAAGGTTTCCCTTTCAGTACGCAGAAAGCTATGTTTGCAGGTGGATTACATCACGGGATCCGGAATGAACTCTATAAGCGTAAATTGAGATATTACGAAGTTGCTCCTAACGCAGTTAAAAAGTTTGTAAATGAAACTGGCTGGACAGGTGAACCAGGTAATAAGAAACGGTTAAAAGGAGCAGCTAAGAAAAGAGCTGTAATGAATGCAGTAGAAAAACACTTTGGCTTTATTCATCCTAGCGACAACGTGGTAGACGCTTATATTATGGCTCAAATAGCTAGATCACTAGTGTTAAAAAAGGTTCAGTTTAACTATCAAGCTGAAGTATTAACCAAAGTACAACTAGGATAATTATAAAAAGCACTTAGAGCCATTTTGAGAGATTCTAAGGTTTACGAATATAAATTGTTCGCATTAGGTGTTAAAAATCAAATGTCGCTTAGAATAGTGGCTAAATTAATAGGAGGAATAAGTTCATGTCTAAAATGGAAGTGAAAGTGTTATTTAAGAAGATCCAGAAGGACGATAAAAAGGAAGTATTGGAGTTTCATATACAAGGGGGCGGGCTAGAACATTCAGATGAGCTGGTCACACTTGCCGGTAATATTGCTGTACTAGAAGTAGAGGGTAGTGAGGCTGGGCAATTATCTACAGAGTTTAAGTCAATCCAGCGAGATAGCAAAAAGACTGTCCTAAAATTTAATGTAAAAGGTGACAATGAAAACAAAGTGCTGCAGCTGTACAAATTCGCGGGGAGTACCGTAACACTTTTCCTTGAACCGTCTCAGCTAAGTATTGAAGAATTTGAAGAGGGCGCAGAGGATCACCAAGGCATTGACTACAGTGTGGGTAGTGATGAAACTGTAGAAGTAGCAGAAGGACAAGTAAGCATGGACGATATACCAAATGTGGAAGATGATGACGTGAGCTTTGACCATCCAGACATTCAATTTGATGATGATGAAGTATTAAATTAATAGATTCGGTCCTGGGAAACTGGGACCACTCCTATTTAAAGGGGGATGCTACTATATGAGTTTCGAATTGCCAGAGTTAGATAGAAAAGCAACACAACAGGAAGTAGAAGCAGCGTTGGAAAAGTATCGACTCTTTAAATACTTAACATTCGAGGAAAGAGAGACATCCATTACAGTGAGTTATGATGACGTAGGTGGTGGTAAAGCGAATACTATTAGTGATCAAACAGGTATGGCTGCTACCCATAATGTCGATGAGAAAGAGTACAGAAAAAAATACTGTGATCGGATTGAACGTGCTGTGAGACGATTACCAAAAATGGAAAGGTTTTTGATCGAGGAGCGATATTTGAGTGAGGACGCTGAATATTTATCAGATTATAAGGTATACTGCTTTACATTCCAACCACCAATAAGTGAGAAAACATATGCCAAGATACGTTGGAAAGCTTTTTACAAGCTAGCTTTGAACCTGAATATTGCAGTAACAAAAGAATACACGAATAACTAACTCGCTGAAATGTAAGTTTCTGCTTCGGTGGAGAAACATACAAAACAACATACTAATTAACAGACCAAATCGAATATGATTTGGTCTTCTTATTTTTCTTTATATTCTTCGAAATACAGTATTCTTATAAACCAAGGAAGTAATTTGTAATTTTGTGTTAAAGTATTGATATGATGTTTCGAATTAAAAGTTATTCAACTAACGGGGCAGGATAGTGCAAGAGTCAGTTATTATCTTAAAATGATGAGGTGATTTAATGAAAACTAATAAAATAAAAAGTTCTTTAATTGTCGCTAAAAAGCTTATCCCATTTATAGCAACAAAAACTGAGGATGAACTATCGTCAGAACTTGTTGCACGTTTCGAACTTTATCCAGAAAATACACGACGACCTGTCAACAAAATATTATTTAGAAACGATTATTTTCAATTGACATATAGTATGAAGAAAAAAGATTTGGTTATATCATCCAGAGGAGATATTGTCTATTCAGCCATTCCTTATGATACAGCTAGGAATTATATCCAACGTGCAACTATTCAGTACTTACTCCATCCAGAAGAGGTACGCGAGTATATTAAAATGCATAAAGGTAATTTAGAAAAATACATTATGCTTAGTATTTTTCAAGCTACAAAAAAACGTGTTGATAAAAACTCTTTTGAAGTTAAACAAGCATATAATGCAATATTTCAAAATCCATTATTTGAGATTCAAATTCTTGGGCGACTACTGCAGCATGATGAAACTGGACCTATTTCTGCAAATTTAGCAGGTAAGTTCTTGTTTAGTGAGAATGTAAACACAGGAATATCCGAGTATATTTTCGAATATCATAACTTTGTCGTTCAACTTACTAAATCTTTACCCATAACAACTGATGGAAAGAGTGTTAAATTGTTAGAAACAAATCTTCTAAAGCGATCTCTTGCTAATAATAGAAATAAGGATAAGTTTTTAACCTATAAATCAGATATAAAACCAGCATTGAGTTTAGTACCTCAAGCAGAAAAGGTAAATACAGAAAATCCAATCATCATTGCCAAACAGTCCTTGAATTTAAATGATAAGCCGATTTTACGATCAAGATCAGGGAAAGAAATCTCTGAAGTTAGAAAAAATTATATTCCGCATAGTGTTCATCCTAAAGAATCAGAAAAATATTTTGAAAATGTTCTTTCGACAGAGAATACAAATTTACTGAATGTTGTCTCTGATGTCCACACTATTGACGGGAATCTTCCATTTATTAACAGGAATTTCAATATATTGGTAGGGGATATTTCAGATTCTCGTGCAACAAACGGAGATATTAAAGGTATCTATGTAATTGGAAATCATGAATTAGTAGATGTATTGCCGGATAATAATAATATAGACGAACTGCAAGGAAAAAAATGGAGTCTATTTTGGAATAGTAAATGGTTTAAACAACTCTTAGAAAATCCTGATGAGTCATGGCACATGTTGCCTGTGGGTAACCATAGATTTTACGAGGTAGTAAAGGTTGAACTTGAAAAACGATTTCCACAATTAAACGTATTACATAATAATCATATAGTTCATGAAGGAATCCGGTATATTGGGCTCACAATACCTGTTGCTTTAGTTAAGAGAAAGGATGAGCAACAAAAGTTTATTCTTAAATCATTAAAGGAATTACTAAACAACGATTATGATATTCCAACAATAATAGTTTCACATGCACCACTGTTTAATGAACTGAGTATGCTTTCAATAAAAAGCAAGGCGTATAATAAGGATTACAATTTGTCTGAACCGAAAATTGAAAAATTATTTAAGGAATATAATATAATCGGAGCCATACATGGTCATCATCATATACCAGCATCATCTGGCCAAAGCAAAATTGTGAAATTTGCAAGCAAAGAGCTCTTTGTGGTGTGCTCAATTTATTCTAAAATGAATACAGGATTTGAGTTAATGAATCTGATAAATCCCAAGCTAACAAACTAAGAGAATCAATCAAAAAAGTTTTAAGCTATAGGTATTCCATCCTTTGATGTTTTGTTAGATTCTTTATTTGATTAAAAGTATATGGTCTGTTATCTATTCATTAGTTCTTATTATAGTAATTTTGTTTTTACTTTTTAAATATGTAATTGAAAATGGATGATGTCACATTTTAGTTAGTCGATTCTACACTAACGGGTGCTTTAATTGAATAAGAAAATTGTAAAAACAAAACGCTTGGATATTAAAATTCAAGCGTTTTGTATATATTTATGTTGCTAAAAATAGTGCGTTTAGTTTGTCTAATTAGATTGCTTTTTAAATCTTCTCCACAGTATCGGAACTACTTAGATTAAATGGCGGGTTTTTTACGAAAAAAAATCGAAATAATTCCAGTTTATTTACCGTTAATTTACAAGAAACTTTGTTGAAAAGGTGATAAATTTATATTATCGGAAAACCAATTAGACATAACCAAATCACAAGCGAATATTTGTTTGTACCCTAATTAGGGACACCTTTTGCTATACCCTAACTAGAGTACAGTGTTGTACCCTACGTAGAGTACAGTGCTATACCCTAACTCGGGTACAGTGAAAATTTTTCCTTCATATAATGTCAAAACGCTAAAGAAAGAATTAAAGAAAGATATAAAGAAAGATACTAGCAAATGATTCTTTTATTATTTTAATAATCTTCTTCTTATGTCGATATAAAAATTATTATGAAGGGGGAGATAATTTGAATATCGATGTTTTCTTTAAAAATGATTTGCAAACAAGTAAAACAGTAGAATTGAGTATGTATCCAAACATTCCAGGAATTGACGAAGTGATACAACATAAGTTATTGGGTCATCAATTAATTGAAACAAAAAATGGTTATCTATTATTATTGGATCTGGAGAATCCGGATACAGAAGAAAAATATACCTATAGCTTTGCAGACATCAAAGAGGTTGACCCACAAAATTTCTCTCAAGATTTCTCTAAATATTATCTGTATTGTTATAATAGAGCAATTGAAATCAAAAAAAACGGGCTAAGAGAATTACTAGAATCCGGAGTGAAATTGACTGAAGATCAACATGATTTACTAAATTCTAGTGAAGAAATTGATACTTACCGTATTTTGTTCAAGAAATAACAACAATATTATTCTATTCAAGTTTCAAGACATCTCATTGAGATGTCTTTTTGTTATATATGTTACTTTTAGGAAACTTTTTCCACATTATTTATATTTGTATTCAATATAATTAACAACAAACCGATAATAGAATTAAATTATATAGGGGGTTTTATTTATGAAGAAATATCTTTTTACTTTGATAGTCGGATTAATTCTAATTTTAGCTGCGTGCGGTGATTCAGATCAGAGTGAAGATTCTACAGCAGAGGCTAGTGATGGAAACAGTAATGAATCTACTGAATCAAATTCTAACAAAGAGGAAGAAACAGAAGAAGAGTCAAAAGAAGATACAGATGTATATTTTAAAGACAACGAAGCTAAGATTAATGATTTGAAAATTAATATCACTGAAACAAAAGTTATCCCTGTTGGAGAACCAGGTAATGAATATGGAGAAAAACCGGTATTTGCTATCTGGTATGAAACTACTAATCTTACCGAGAAAGAATTAGATCCTACTACAGCGTGGATGGCAGTATTTACTGCAATACAAGACAATGACCCCAATGCAGTAAATGAATTAGAAGTAGGAATGCTACCAGATGAAGCCCATCAAGATTCACAATTAGAAACCATTAAGAAAGATGGAACAGTAGAAAACTCTGTTTCCTATGAGTTAGATGATTTAGAAACACCAGTTACATTGGTGGCCACTCAAGGAATCATGGGAGACGAGATAGGAAGTCAAGATTACGAAATAAAATAAAGTTAATTCAAGTGAAGACATCTCATAGAAGGTGTCTTTTTATTATGGGGTGATTCCTATTCCTGAATACATTACTAAAGAACAGAAGCGTAAGTTCTACCGGTCTAGAGCTTGGGAAGAATTAAGATTAGAAGCATTAAAGCGTGACAACTATGAATGTCAGCATTGTAAAGCTGAGGGTATTGTAACTGTCGATTCTATTAAGCAAGAAGGTAAACGTAAAGAGACTGTACTTAATGTGGATCATAAGTATCCGATAGAAGATTATCCTAAGCTGGCGCTTGTGTTAGATAACCTACAGACATTATGTATTAACCATCACAACATTAAAGAAGGCAGGACGTTCGATAAGATAGGCAAGTCGAAGAAGAAGCGTATATGGGATGATGAATGGTGGTGATTAGGTGAAGAAATCAGTTGATGAAGCGAAGATTTGTTCCGACTGCAAACAACTTCATTACGATAATGGTATTCATCGTTGTAGTTTATATGACAATGCAATCATAGAAGACACTAGCGAAAAACATTGTAAAGACAGTATTAAATAGTCCCCCCGTCCAAAAAGTTTGGCGAATTTTTATTCCCAGGGGACCGGGGAGGGGGCTCTGCTGTCCAAAAAATATATGAAAATCCACACTCGTATTAGGGGGGATAAAAATAGAGGGGGGGTGTTTTTGTGAGTCGAACTGTCAAAATTACCGAATTGGAAAAACAATTATTGCTTCGGATCGATTCTAGCGATTTAGTAGAAATTGATAAAGTAAAGCGGTATGTCGCGCTTGTGAAGCAAACGAGAAAACTTCAAACTGAGATCAACAAACATGGTGTGCTGACCAAAACAGTAAACGGCAGTCAGGAATTTATGAAAGCAAATCCTGCAATAAAAGACTTAAATAGTCTCACAAAAACATTAATTTCTCTTGAAAAATCTATAAAATTTGAAATGATCAATCCCCCTGTACTAAATGAGGACAAGAAGGATAATGACGAACCAGAAGTCAGTGACTTATACTGATCAAACAAAAGTATGTAGATGACTATATAAAAATGTGGCGAACAGGAAAGATCTTATTTAATCAAGAGAGAATAGATCTGGTTAGGCAGCTTGAGTCAGAAGTCCTCGTTCGAGATGATATATATTTTGATGAAGAACAAATTGAGCAATGTATAAGTTATATTGAAAAATGGTATTTCAAGTTGGAACCATTCCAGAAGTTCATCATTCCTTTTATATTTCTTAAGTATAAGAAGCGCGATAAACTGTTCTACAAAGATATTGTTATCGTGATACCGCGGGGGAATGGGAAAAACGGTCTTATTTCGGGATTGGGTGACTATTTCATTAGTCCAGCTCATGGTATTGACGGATATAACGTTGATGTAGTAGCTAACAGTGAAGAGCAAGCGGAAACGTCCATCAAAGAAGTTTACAACATGAAAGAAAAGCATAAGAACTTCATGAAAAAGTTTTTTACCTGGACTAAGACAAAAGTCACTGGAAAAAAATCTTTAGCTGAATTTCGCTTCAGGACATCTAACGCTGATACAAAAGATGGTGGCCGTCCGGGTTGCTTAATCTTTGATGAGTGGCATATCTACGAGGGCATGAAATTGATTAACACACTAAGCTCTGGTTTAGGAAAAGTAAAACATAGAAGGCGTATATTCATATCCACCAACGGCCATGTCCGTGGTGGTTTTTTTGATAAATTCATTGAGCAATGTATGGAAGTATTGAAAGGCGGAAGTAAGCGACAAAATCGCTTTGTTTTCATTTGTAAGATGGATAAGAAAGAAGAAGTAGAAGAACCGGAGTTGTGGGAAAAGGCAAATCCAATGTTTAGCAAGCCTTTGAGTCCGTATGCAGAAGAATTGTATGACACCGTTATGGACGAATTTCTAGACCTGCAGGAGGATCCTTCTGGTCGCTCCGAGTTCATGGCTAAAAGAATGAATCTACCACAAGAGGACACAGCAACCAGGATCGCTTCATGGAAAGACATTATGGCCACAAATAAGCCCATACCATATGAAAAGTTAAAGCACCAAACATGTGTAGGAGCCATTGATTTCTCCTTTATAAAAGACTTTACAGCTTGTGGAGTGTTGTTTAAAGACGGAGAAAATTATATTTGGGATAGTCACCAATTTGCTAGACGAGATTTTGTGAAAGAGGCAAACCTAAAACCACCGATTGAAGAATGGGAAGAGCAAGGGCTGCTAACTTTACTAGATGAGCCAGTAATTAATATTCAGCACATGGTCAATTACTTTTGCAATATGCGGGAGAAATATGGGTTAGAAATTATAGTAGGAGATACTTTCCGGCTGGATATAGTGAAAACCGCATTAGAAGCTGAAGGTTTTCATGTTTTATACGTTCGAAACCCTCACGCCATTTATGCAAAGCTTGCTCCAAGAATTGAAATGCTCTTTGCTCAAAACAGAATAATATTTGGGGACAATCCTTTAATGCGTTGGAACACTAATAACATTGCAGTAAAGATAAAAAATGATGGAAATAAAGATTTCTTGAAGAAAGATGAAGTGAGAAGGAAAACAGATGGTTTTACAGCCTTCGTTTATGCACTATGGCAAGCAGATAATTACCTGGAAGATGAAATAGATATAGACGATTCTCTAGATGCACTTGAAGCATTAAATTTCTAAGAGGGAGGTGAGTATAAAGGTGGGATGGTTAGACAAAGTTTTAAGACGTAATAGTGAGCTAGAATCCTTATTTGATCTGGATTTAATCGATGAAACAAATCACAGGGTCTATTTAAAACAAATGGCCTTAGAAACCAACTTTAACTTTATAGCACGAACAATAAGCCAGTCAGATTTTAGAATTATGAAAAATGGCAAGCGTCAATTTGATGACTGGCATTATCTATTAAATGTCAGGCCTAACACAGATCAGACAGCTGCAAAGTTCTGGCAAGATTTTATCTACAAGTTGCTGGATGAAAATGAAGTTTTGGTAGTTCTAACAGACAATAATGATCTTTTAATAGCAGATGACTTTGAGAGAATCGAATACGCTGTCTATCCAGACATATTTAGGAATGTCACGGTAAAAGATTACACATTCCAGCGTACCTTCCAAATGGATGAGGTTCTCTATCTCACATACAACAATAAAAAGCTTACCAAGTTTATGAATGGTATGTTTAAAGACTTTGGTGATTTGTTTAGTCGTATGATTGAAATCAGTATGAGGAATCATCAAATAAGAGGAACGGTGGATGTTGACGCTACAGGGAAACTCGATGAGAAGAACCAGAACCGATTGCAAGCCTTCATCGATAAACTTTTTCAATCCTTTAAGAAAAACACGGTTGCTCTTGTACCAAAATTAAAAGGCTTTAGTTATAACGAAGTTTCTAAAGGAGAGGGAAAGGGGCAATCAATTGATGAAATAACAAAACTCAAAAAAACTTTAGTTGATGAGGTGGCAAATATACTTGGTATACCAACTGCTTTAGTCCACGGAGATTTAGCAGAGTATGAAACAAGTCTAAAAGCTTATATAAAGTTTTGTATTGGACCGTTAATAAAAAAAATAGCTGATGAGCTAAACGCAAAGCTAGTTGAGAAAGCTGATTACTTAAAAGGTGACAAGGTTGAAGTTAAAGGTGTTACTGAAAAGAGTGCTATAGAAAATGCAAATAATGCAGACAAAATGGTTGCTAGTGGTGCTTGGAGCAGAAATGATGTTAGAGAAAAGTTTGGAGATGAACGTGTTGACGATCCGCGAATGGATGAATATGTTATCACGAAAAACTATCAAACTTTAGATGAACTTGAAGGAGGTGAGAATGAGTGAAAGTAATGACCAAAGAGGATTTTTTTAAAGCATTTAAAAATCAGTCATACGTTGAACAACTAAAAGAAATCCCACAAAAATTTAATGTTGTTCATGATGAAGAGAGCAAAACAACAAACATTACTATCTACGGGATAATTGGATATTCATGGATGGGCGAAAGCTTTTCTGCAACAGATATTGATAATGCGTTAAATGAAGCCGGAGCTAATGATATTGTTATCAATTTAAATAGTCCAGGCGGAGATGCATTTGCAGGAATCGCTATTTACAATCGTTTGAAACGACATGAAGGTAAAGTAACAGTTCATGTAGATGGCTGGGCATGTTCAGCAGCATCCTTATTTCCAGCTGCAGCAGATGAAACAATAATGGGTCTCGGGTCAATGTTAATGATTCATCAAGCTTCTTCAATTGCTTTCGGAACTAAAGTGGACATGCGTAAAGAAGCCGATGTTTTAGAAGAACTTGAAGAAGGTATTATCGACATCTATATGACAAAAGCAAACGTCAGTCGTGAAGAAATTCGTGGAAAAGTAGATGCTGAGACTTGGTTCAGTTCTAAGAAGGCAGTTGAAATTGGTTTTGCAACCAGGTCAGAAAGTGCTAAGGAAGAGGAACCTGGAGAAACAAGTGATGTAACTAATTCAGCTTTAAATAGTAATCAAAAACAAGAAATCATTAACGAATTAAAAGATATCTTGAAGCCGAATAATCAACAAACTGAAGCGCCGGTAAATAAGAAACCGAAGCGCTTTTTATAATGCAAAAAATAGGGAGGAATAAAGCATGACAATTAAATTAAAAGGTAAATTGGAGAACTTTGAAAACAAAAAGCAAGCGTATATGGATGTTGTGAAAAATGAAGAAGCTACAACAGAGCAACACGAAACAGCATTTAATGAGATGTTCACAGCTCTACAGACTGATTTAACAGAGAAAATTTCAAACGAGGCACGTAATGAGGTGCACGACGCCCAAGTACTATCAGCACGCGGTCAAAATGTCTTAACTTCTAAAGAACGTAAATTTTTTAACGAAGTAATTGCAAGTGAGGGCTTTGCCGAAGATACTATTCTGCCAATCACCACTCAAGAGCGTGTTTTCGAGGATTTAAAAACCGAACACCCTCTACTTGAAGCCATTGGCTTAAAAGATCTGGGTGCGATAACTCGTTATATTTACTCTGATGCAACTAAAGCCTACGCTTGGGGTGCTCTGTTCGGTGAAATTAAAGGACAAATTTCAGCAGCATTCCGTGAAGAAAAAGTTGAACAATTGAAACTAACAGCTTTTGCGGTTATTCCAAAAGATATGTTAGTTCTTGGACCTGAATATGTAGAACGTTATGTCCGTACCGTCCTTGTTGAATCATATTCAGTTGGCTTAGAGTACGGTCTTGTAAGTGGCCGTGGTCCATCCCAAAATGAACCGATCGGGCTAATGAAAGATGTTGCTGAAAACGGAGCTGTTACAACTAAAACTTCTTCTGGAACACTAACCTTTGCTCGCTCTGAAAAAGGGGAAGTTGTTGCAAAGGAATTAGGTGGCGTAGTAGTGACTCTATCAAAAGATGCAAAAGGCAAAGCTCGAAAAGTAGCTAATAAAATTATTATGCTAGCTAGTCCAATAGATAAAATTAAAATCGAAGCCGGAAATACGATTCAAACAGATAATGGTCAATGGGTATTAAACCTGCCTTATAACATTAAGCCAGTTGAATCCGAAGAAGTTCCTGAAGGTAAAGTACTGTTCTTTGTCCAAGATGCATACTTAGCAGCCATCGCAGGAGGATATAAAATCAATAAATTTGATGAAACACTAGCCATTGAAGATGCACGTTTATACACAATGAAGCAGTTTGCAAATGGTAAACCGAAGGATAATAACACTGCTAAAGTTTATGATTTGGATATTGACTTTACTGTTCCAACAGAAGAACCAACAGAACCAGCAGGAGCATAGTGGAGGTGATCTAGTTGGTCACTGATGAACTATTAAAAGCATTTAAAGAACGAATGCATATATCTCATAGTGGAGAGGATGACAATCTCAAACGGTTGTTATCCTTTTCTCTTGCATTCGTTAAAGACAAATGTGGTGATTTCAATATATCTGGAGAAACCAATCTTGATATCAGAGCCAAAGAACTCGTCTTTGAGCGCACCAGATATGCTTACAATGATGCAGTCGAGTATTTTGACGATAACTTTTTAAGTGACATTGTTGGTCTTAGTCTGGACATTCTATTCATCCAGGAGGTTGAGACGGATGAGGGAATTTAAATACAAACCACCACGGTTGCATAGTGGGGAATTACGTACTCCTGTTACTTTCTATGAATACGCACCTAACCCTGGTCCAGAACCTGGGGAGAGCGAGAAGAAAACTCTTTACACTTGTATGGCCAAGATTGATGAAGTTTGGTTAAAAGACGTGGAGCTCGCAAAGTCAAACGGAACATTATCTGACATTACGATAACTATCCGGGATCCGTTACAGGACTATGTACCAACGGACAAGCATTATATATCAATTGATCATCCGCAATATAAAGACAATCGCTACAACGTAAAACACGTTCAGCCAGATCCGCAAAATAACAGATTCATTAATGTTATTGGGGAGCTGGTAACGTGAGCGTAAAAGTAAAAGGATTATCAAAATTATTAGCTGGATTAGAAAACAAACTTGGACAACAAGCAATGCAACATGTCAGCGATAAGGCTTTACTAGATGCTGCTAATGAGTTTGTCAAAGTGCTTAAACAAGAGTTTGAAAGTTTTAAAGACACTGGTGCCAGTATAGATGAGATCACTATTACGGGGCCTCTTTGGGAGAATGGTGTACGCACAATTAAAATACACTGGCGTGGTCCTGATGGTAGATATCGGATTATACACCTAAATGAGTGGGGAACCATTAACAATCCAAACCCAGCTGGTAAAGGTGCCATTGCAAGAGCATTGAAAAATAGTGAAAAGGCATATCGGGATGCTGTAAAGAAAGCATTAAAAGGTGGATTGTGATGGATATCTTAACAGAAGTTTATAATGCGCTGGTTGCTGACGATTACATCAAAGAACAAGCATTAGATAGAATTAAATTCTACGAATATCCGGCGACTGGCGATGTAATTAACCCACATATTGTGATAGATCCTATTGACCCACCTACTCCCAAAGACTTTGCAGATAACAACTGGACTAAGTTAGATTATCTTTTACAGATTGATGTATGGACGCGAGATAGAAAGACTACTAATCAAGTAGCAGATAAGATACGAGATATCATGTGGAATAAATTTGGATTTGCTCAAAAAGCTGGACCAAAAGAATATGCTGAAGGTGTTTTTCGTGACGCAAGACGTTACCGTGGAACTTTATATCGAGAGGACTTTGACAGCTTATAGGCTGTCTATTTTTATTTTATAAGGAGTGAGTTTAATGAATAAAGCAAACTTGTTAAAAATGAACCTGCAGCACTTTGCAGATGAAAAGAATTACCGCGCTTCAACAGGTGTAGATGAGTTTTACTACGGCGTTGTGGGCGATGGAACCATTGCAGAAGCAATTGAACGGGTGAAGTTCTTGCAAACTATTACGGTTGAAATGCCCCAGGAGCCAGTTAGAGCTTATGGTGATAATCAGACTGCAGAAATTGCCGTATCGGGCGGAGATGTTTCGGTTACTGCAGGTTTTCATAAGATTCCAATTGAAGATAAAGAAACACTTCTTGGCTGGGAAACTGTTGACGGAATAACCGCAACTGGTAGCAATGACAATCCACCATATGTTGCTGCTATATTTGCAAAAACCTATGAAGATGGATCCAAAGAATATGTAGGATTGCCAAAGGGGATGTTCACGCGTCCTTCTGTAACAGGGAACACGAAAGGGGAAAGTACAGAGTTTACAACGGAAGAAATTACTGCAAGTTTTATGGACCGTGAAGTCGAAGGATTTGATGATGAGAAATCTGCATTGTTTGCCCGTGATACAAAAGGCGTAACTACCAATCGTGACGCATTGTTTATGAAAGTCTTTGGCGTGTCACACCCTGAAGCAGGAACACCAACAGAACCGGAGGGAGTTTAATATGAGTAAACTAACAATTCCAGAAATCAAAAAGCAGTTGGACGAAAAAGGTATTGAGTATAAAAGCAACATGAAACAGGAAGAACTTCTGGATCTTCTGAATGGAGAGCAGGAAAAAGAGACAAGCAAACCAGACGCAGCTGCAGAAGAGAAAAACACCGAAACAAAAGAAGAGCCTAAACCTAAGCAATATGTTGTGGTCCGGGACTTTAAAGATTTGGAAGACAATAGCTTCGTATATTTTAAAGGCGATTCTTTCCCACGTAAAGAGAATAAAGATGTTGATGAAGCACGAATTCAAGAATTAAAATCTACCAAAAATAAACAAAATAAAGTACTAATCAAAGAGCAGGAGTAATCCCTGCTCTTTTTACTTAGGAGGAAATTAACAATGGCAAATTTAAAACGAAACATGTTAGAACTTATTAAGAATCCGGAAAGAGTTGCTAAAGGCGACGAGCCGGAGATCGAGAAAGTATGGACTCCAAGTTTTATTCCTCTCCGAGTAGCACGAGATGCAATTGAACTTTGGCATGAGATTGACACAGGTTCCGATATGTCCGAAGGTGATAAATTCGATAAGCTTGCAGACTTTGTAGCTAATGACATTTACGGAGGAAAGATAACATCAGATGACATTTATAACCGTCTCCATGCACCAGGAGGAAAAAATGTGTTAAATCAGCAGATAATATTCGTGGCTCAAGGACAGCAATCTGATGAAACAAAAAACTCATTGGCGAGGAAAGATTAGAGGATGAGGATTTTTCTATCGCAAAGCAAGCCGAGTACATGGACAAACTCATCCTTAAGTTAATGAAGAGTGGAAAGGACATCAACGAAATACTAGATATGCCAATCCACTACGTTGTCCAGCTCATGCAAGATAAGAATAAACCTAGAAAAGAAACATCCCTAATAGCTGCATTTGGCGGTTAAAGAAAGGAGGTATATAACATGGCTGAAAAAATAGAAGGCCTTTCCATTGAGCTAGATTTAGAGACTATGAAAATAAATTCCGGTCTAAAAGATTTGAAGTCTCAACTTACCGTTGTTAATAGCGAAATGAAAGCCAATATGTCTGCGTTTGATCGTAGCGATAAATCTGTTGAAAAATATGAAACTAGGTTGCAAGGTCTTAATAAGAAGTTAGAAGTGCAAAAAGCTGTAACAGAGAGTGCGCGAAAAACGTATGAGAAGATGGTCAAAGAACACGGAGAAGGTACCGAGGAAGCAAAGAAGGCAGCTAAAGAATATAACAACCAGGTCGCTTCCTTGAATAACTTAAGCCGTTATGTTGGCCGAGTAGAAGATGATCTTGCAAAACTGAGAGAAGAACAGCGTATTGCCAACTCCAACTGGACAAAGATGGGCGACAAATTAGATAACGCTGGTAATAAAATGAAAGCCTTTGGCGATAAAGCGTCTGACGCTGGAAAGGCTATGTCTACCACGGTCACCCCTGCTATCTTGGGCATCGGGACAGCTGCAGGTTTAGTCGCAGGCAGTTATGAAGATTCAGCAACAAGGATCCAAAATTCTTTAGGTCTAACTGCAGAAGAAGCTAAGGAATTAACGGATATATCCCGCAACATTTACAATAATGGTTTTGGCGAGAGCGCTGAGGAAATTGACCATGCTTTATTACAGACTAGGCAAAACATAAAGGATCTAAACAACGAAGAACTAGAACGTATCACCGAGAAAGCAGTTATCCTCGCCGATACCTTCGAAGCAGACGTAAACGAGGTCACGCGAGCCGGAAACAATCTTATGAAGGGCTTTGGTCTTGAATCAGATGAAGCCTTTGATTTGATGGCTAAAGGGGCTCAAAATGGATTAAACTTCTCTAATGAGATGTTTGACAACCTAAGTGAGTATTCAGGGCTGTTTGCTAGAATGGGCTTTTCTGCTGAAGAATACTTTGAATTGCTACAAAAAGGTTCCGAGGCTGGTGTTTATAATCTCGATTACATTAACGATGTAATGAAAGAGTTTCAGATTCGTGTGAAAGATGGTTCGGACGCAACCACTGATGCAATGGGCCAAATGTCAAAAGACACCCAAGATGTGTGGAAGGAATTCAAAAAAGGCGACAAGACTGTAAAAGACGTATCAAATGCGGTGTTGAAAGACCTTAAAGGTATGGATGATCAAGTTGAAGCTAACCAGATAGGTGTAGAGCTCTTCGGTAGTAAGTGGGAAGATCTTGAAGCAGAAGCCATGTACTCCCTTGGCGGGATTGGTGACGGGATAGAAGACGTAGACGGCACTATGGACGATATGACAAAAAATGCTGAAAAGAATATTTCACAACAATGGAAATCCACTTGGCGCGAAGCGAAGGAAGTCTTGTTGCCCGTTGGTGAAACCCTGCTTGATTTTACGAGGGAAGTCCTACCTGATGTCAAAGAAGGCATTGAGGATGTTACACAATGGTTTTCAGAACTTGACGAAGAAGGCAAAAAGAACATTGTTATGCTTGGTGGAATGGCAGCAGCTGCAGGGCCTGTTTTAACTGTAGTTGGTGGTTTAAGTTCTGGAATTGGCGGGCTAATGAAAGTAACTGGTGGGTTAACTACGGCCATAGGAAAATCTGGTGGGAAAGGTGCAGCCGGAGCCTTATCATTGCTAAGTAAAGGCGGTGTAGCAGGACTAGCCATTGCTGGTGTTGCTGGGGTCACCCTTACCGTTGCTGATTTAATTAAAAAATCAAAGGAATCCGAAGAAGTTAACTTGGATCTTGCACAGTCTTTAAGTGATCAAGCGGTACAACTTGAAACCAGCGCTGAGACATTTGATAAGCTTTCTTCCAAGGCTAAAATCAGTAATGATGAACTAGCAGAACTTAACGACTTAAACCAGAGAATCCGTGAATCTAGTAACCCGGGTGAAATAGAAGCTTTGCAAAAACAATATGACAAGCTCGCGAAAAAAAGCGGATTGTCGAAGGACGAACTTGGTTATTTATTTGATGCAAATAAAGATATTATGGATCAGGCACCTAATGTTCAACATTCAGTATCAGAAACTGGTAATGCTTTTGTGTCTAACACGGACTCTGTAAACGAATATATAGACTCTCTATATAATGCTTCTAGAGCAGAATTAGAAGGTCAGCGCATAAAGCAGCTCCAACAAGAAAAGGAACTTCGTGATGAATTGGTTGGACAACAAGAGGTTTATAATTTTAAAAATAAAGAACTTGAAGAAATGATAAAGCTTCAGAACATAAGTAGACAAGAAGCTTTGGATAGGCAATGGGAAATCAACGAAGCCTTGCAAGATGAAACTTTGTCAGAAGAGAAGAAGAAGGAACTAAGAGCAGAACATTACGCTATTGATGATTTATTGAGTGGGAATTTGGAAGAAAGGATTGTAAAGCAAACAGAAGAAACGGAAAAGGCTAGGGAAAGCAAAGAAGAAACCGAGCAGAAACTTGAAAAGTTTAAAGCTATGGATCTGCAAATGGCCAACATCATCCTAAAGCAAAATGGAATTAATGCCGAGGGTGAAAAAGGTCTAGCGCAACTTGATGAAAAGTTAGCCAAGAATCAACAGGAGCTCGCTAAATTAGATGCTCAATTAGAAAAGAACGGTGTGCTTAATGAAAAAGACCGAGAAAGACGAGCAACCTTACAAGAGATAGTGGGACAGCAGCAAGAAGCCAGAAATTATCTTTACGAAGAATTAGATCTATATAATGACCTCAATTCTTTGATCGACACAAAACTAGGTTCCTTGGACAAAGAGAAAGAGAAGCGTGTCGCCAACCTTGCTAAGACATCTGAAATTAAAATTGAGGAAGGTAACATCCTTAAACAGATGGATAAGAAAAACGAGAAACTTCTCCAAGAAAGAGCAAACTTAGTAGAAAATTGGAAGCAAGAAGGGGCAAACAAACAAGAGATCCAAGGTCAGATTGATGAAATAGATCGCAAGATATTTAGAAATGACGACGTATTGAAACAAATCCTTAGAGAAGCTGGCTTGTGGGAGGAAGCAAAAGACAAAATCAATTTTGGTACTGATGCGCTCGAGGGCCAAGGTTCTCAAATTGATAGAAATAATGCCAAAACATCAACGGGTATTGGCTTAGAAAAAGACCGGACTAAGGAAGCTGGGAAAGATGTAGACAAGGATGTTGATGTATCAGATAACGGTACTATATCTGTTTTAGATTTCGCTGCTAGAGCAGGGTTAACCAAGCCTATTACGGTAACGGACAATGGGTCAATTGATGATTTAAATGAGAGAGCTAAATCCCCAGTTAAAAAGGCTATTGAATTTGTAACGAATGGGTTTAAATGGTGGGCGAGTGGTACGCCTACAGCCGGACACCCGGGCGGTGATGCTGTTCTTGGGGATGGAAAAGGATCCAACGCAGGAAGAGAACTAGTAACATTGCCAACAGGTAAGATGTTTTTAAGTGCAGACAGGCCGACTTTATATCCTGATCTGCCTAAAGGCTCCCAAGTAATGCCAGCAAGAAAGACTAAAGAGTTAATGCGAACCGCACCAAAGTATGCTGAGGGGACACAAGACTGGCAGTCACTTTTGGAGCCGATTTCTATTAGAACCGATTTTTCCAAGCTATTAGCGTTACTAGGTAAGGATAAAATAAAAACTAATGATCATAATCCTAAAGGTGCTTCTAGTATTGAGGAAAAGCTGGACAAGTTACTATCTCTGCTAGGTAACATGAGACAGCAGCCTGAAATTAACCAAACTCTTCATTTTCACAGTACCGAATCAAGCCCTGCAGATAATGCACGTAAACAGAAGAAAGCTATTCAAGACTTAGCAATGGAATGGAGGGATTAGATAATGAGACGGCTAACATATGAAAACGCACGTGGAGAGTCGATTGTCTTTTATCTATCTCCATTGCTAATTGAAAGTTTGAATGGAATCGGGGAAGTTGATGCGGACATTCAAGGACAAACCGCACCTTATCAAGATGGTGATACGTATATAGATACACGTTTACAACCACGTTATATCGACTTACAAGGATCCATATTAAAAAAAGACTTGAAGGAAATAAAATCCTACAGAAAAGAGATCTTACGGGTATGTAATCCTAAACTTGGCTTAGGGAAAATTATCTTGGAACTGGATGGAGACATAAAAGAGATTTACGGAGCACTAGATGGCGTTCCTGTTTTTCCGGAAAGAGGGCGCAACGTCTGGCAACAATTTTCGATAGCATGGAAGTGCTCTAATCCATATTGGCTAGACCCGAATCAAACTTCTAAACCATTACAAGCATACGTGGGAAACTTTACCTTGCCAAATACTTTCCCTGTTGAACTTGGGAAATCAGGATCCAGAACAGTATTGACTAATGAGGGTGATGTACCAGCTGCAGTAAGAATTGATGTACAGGGACCAGTTACTAATCCCCGAATTATTAATCAAACTACGGGAGCATGGATTCGGATTAATCGAGCGATTGCTACAGATGAAATTTTGCATATTGATACAACTGAAGGAAGCAAACGGGTCGAAATCTACCGTGGAAATATGATTTATCCAGCACTTGGCTATATGGATCATGATTCTACCTGGTTAAAGCTTGAAGTAGGAGAGAATGAAATTGAACACATCGCGGATGCAGGGGACAGGAATAGCTTAGTGTCTGTCACCTGGAATAGTCAGTATGTGGGGATATAAAAATGAAGGAGGAAAAGGAATGAGTAAAAAAGTGAAAAACGGTGCTTATGAGCACCGTTCCATTGATGTTAAGAATTATTTTCCGAAAGGGTTCCGGATGACACCCCAACAATTTGGTCAGAAAATAAAATTAAACTTGAAAAGTTATTAATTTGATCACTACCGTAAGGTCTAATTACTACATTTTCAAGAACAAATGATGTTTTATCTAACAAAACATCTTCATTATTATGTTCTTTAAGTGCTTCTCTTGTTAGGGAAACAGCACTCTGGGAGATGAATTTAGAATAATTGCTTTCATTTAATTCATCTTCTTTGAAATCTCCAGTTAATATTTTTTCTGCAGTTACAATTCCAAAGTTAGTGATAAAAATAATTTTATTCTTATCGTCAGAGTTTTCATTTGCTATTTGAACTGCTGAATAAACATTTAATGTAGTTAATGCCTTAAAATCTCGCTTTTCAAGAAAGCTTTTAGCCATGTGATACCACCTCCCTCCAATCTACACTATTCGACAGGGAGTTATATTTTTCCTTCAAAGGAGTGAAGTAAATGGAAAGAATGTATTTTTTCGATAGTACTGCAGATGATCAACGGGTTTATCAAGCTGCCGATTGGGCAAGATTTCATGGACAAATAATCGGAAATGGTGTTTCCAATGATCCTAACTTGCCCAATTTAGAAGTTACTGCTAAAACAAATATGGAGATTGCACTAGGAGCAGGCTTTATGTTTGCGAATGGGTATATGTACGAAAACGATAGTACGATGACATTAACGCATGCAATCGCAGATCCTAATAATGATCGTATTGATAGGATAGTTATTTGTTTTGATAACAACCCAGCAGAACGGCGTATTTATGCGTATGTTAAAAAGGGGACACCTGCTAGTAATCCTGTATTACCTAGTTTAACTCGCGATAGTTACGTTTTTGAGATGAGTGTTGCTCAGGTGAGGATCATTGCTGGAAAATCATTTGTCGAGCAGTCAGAAATCGAAGATGAACGGGCGGACGATCTAGTGTGTGGATATATACCGTTACACAACATTTACCGTGGATTAACTATTAATGAGGTTGGCATGGTTAGTATGCCTAATCAGTCGTTTATAAAAACCAGGAATAATACCTCACAACCAGTTCCAGCAGGTGTTTCTTTATCACAGGCTTTAAAAATTAAGTTTGGAGAAACGCAAGCCGATAAGCAGTCCGAAATTATAAGTGATGAGCAATTCGTAGCTAAAGCAGATGGTATTTATTCGTTTTGGATTGAAATGGCTTTTGAATTTAGTGACGTAGTGATCGATGGTCAAATTTCTGTTTATGTATACGTTAATGGAGCGCAAAGCTTCCCGTTAGGTACGAAGTCTTTCGGTACCACTTCCGATAGGTTCCTGATGGTGAGTGGGTTTGATGATTTGCAAGAGGGGGATGTTGTAGATTTCCGATTCACGACTGGTAATTTTGATAGAGATACACAGACACAATTTGTCAGAGTACGAGTTTCTAAAGTAGCTTAAGGTGGGTGATAATGTGAAGATGCCATTACGGATATATAACCGATTTTTAGATTTTCAAGCAGAGATTGATACCTACCAATCCTTGCAGTTTGGGCGTGATTTTCATGGAGTGGGAGATTTTGAATTACATGTGAATCGGTATATGCATGAAGCAAAATATCTAGAAAAAGGAAACCTGGTTGCATTAAACAAACAAAGCAACAAAGTAGGTATTATTCTTACGAAAGAAATTGCATTAGATGATAGTGGTAAAGATTCGGAGAATTTTAAGCTAACAGGCTATACAATAGATGGCATTATGGGCAGACGATTAACTGTTCCGCCTGGTCACACAAGCCATGATCGTAAAACCGGAAATACGGAAACGGTGCTGAAACATTATGTATATAACCATTTTGTTAATCCTGTGGATCCAAGTCGTAAAATGCCACATATAGAAGTAGCTCCGGACCTTAAGCGAGGTGGGCATATTGAATGGGAATCTCGATATAAAAACATTGCGGATGAGCTTGAAAGCATCTCTATCAAAACGGGGTTAGGATGGGGGTTATTCGCAAACTTCAAGACTAAAAAGTTAATATTTGATGTCATAGAAGCAAAAGACCTCACACAGGATAATCCATATGGAAACCATCCTGTGTTTTTTAGTCCCGAATTTGAGACCATAAAGTCACAGGGATTTATCAACAGTGATAATGATTTACGTAATGTGGGTTATGTTGGTGGGCAAGGCGAAGGTGCTGAAAGGGAAATTATCACGCTTGGGAATAATGCTGGATGGGATCGTATCGAAACGTTTATTGATGCTCGAGATGTTGGCGGAAAAGGTGAAGAAGAATTGTCACCAGAAGAAATTAGACAACAACTAGAAGAACGCGGTCAGTCCAAAATGCGTGATATGGAGAGCGTCTATACATTAGAGGCAGAGATTATAACACCTAGCCAAGAGTCTCCTTTCCAATACGGAGAAGACTTTGATTTAGGTGATAAAGTCCAAGTGGTTAATAAATCATGGGGGCTGCAGATGACGGCTCCTATAACACACTTCAAGGAGATACATGAGGTAAGCGGTTTTCGTTTAGAAGCTACTTTTGGTCGCTCCCGTCCAACTTTGATAAGTAAAATGAAAAATAAATTTGATGAACTGCAAGGAGTGGAAAAACAAGAGCTTCCAGCTTTAATTGCGGTAGAAACAAAGAAATATACCAATCAGAAAGTATTAGAAGAAGAACAGGAACGAATCGAACAAGCCAAAGCGAACCTTGAAGTTTCTATTAGGCATACGGAAGAATACGCTGAGAAAAAGCGCGTAGAGTCTCCAACGCCACCTAATGATAAGACAGTAATTTGGGTAGATATTTCGGATACGAAGAACGTGATCTGGAAAATTTGGAGTGAGGAAGAAGGAATTTGGAAGGCTGGCCCAGGGGGGCCCCAAGGGTTACCTGGTCCGCCTGGTGAAGATGGAAGAACCTTATATACATGGTTGAAATTCGCTGATAGCCCAACAAGTGGTATGAGCGATTCTCCAACTGGAAAGGAATATATAGGTTTAGCCTATAATAAAAGTTCTCCTAATGAGAGTGCGAATTACGAGGACTATACCTGGGCAAAAACAAAGGGGGATAAAGGAATACCAGGAGACCCCGGTGCAGATGGCACTCCAAGGTATACATGGACAAAATATGCTGATGACAAAGATGGAAATGGGATGTCAGATAGCCCTGGAGGAAAAAGGTATTTAGGGTTAGCCTATAATAAAACAACTGCTTCCGAATCAAATAATGCTAGTGATTATAGTTGGTCGCCTTTGTACGATAATGTAAAACCGGGTGGAAGAAACTTAATACTAAATAGTGACAACATAGACAAATGGAATACTTATAGTGGTTCTTTAGCACAAGTAGAAGAATTTAGCATGAGGGAAGAGTGGGGTTTTTCTAAAGCATATAAGGTCACAACAACAGGCGGGAGTCATGGCATCAAATTTCTATACACAACTAATAGTAGTACAGCTGTTTCAGAACCTATGGTATTAGATCAAACATACGTATATTCTATATATCTTAAAAATGTAGGAATAACCCCTTTTTATTTTCATATTAACGGTTTAGTTTTTTCAGGTTCTTCTGGTCAAAGCGAAAGAGTAGACCCGGGTGAAAGTAAAAGAATAGTTCTTACAGGGGTAAGGCGTATAGATTATGATTGGATTCAACCAATGGTGAGAGCTTACAATGAAAGCGACTCTTTAGAATTTGTTATGGGGAGAGAAAAGTTAGAAAAAAGTAATGTAGCTTCAGATTGGAGTATAGCCCCAGAAGATGTAGCACAAGATGCACAGGATAAAGCAGATGCAGCCCAATCCGCAGCTGAATCTGTTGCGGTTGCTAAAGCTAATCTCGCTGAAACACAAGCAAAGGCGTACGCTGACGGGAAAGTTTCTGCCGAAGAAGCTCGTGCTATTCAAGACGCCAAAGATAAACTCGCACAGGCGAAAGCAGACGCCAAAGTGAAAGCGGACGCGGCAGAAACTAATGCAAAAGACTATGCTAAGGATAGAGCAGATAGTATAGATGGGAAATTAAACAACGCAGTAACCGAGGTAGATAATGAAGGTATTACGGTACAAGACGGAGGGTTCTTTCTCAGGGACGGAGAATCGGGACTTAAATACAACGCCACACCAAGGAGGAATATAGTTAAAGACCACTCATTCGAATTGGTCAAACATGATCCAGACTCTATGGGGTCAACTGCTATTAAGTATAACTGGTTGGATATGAGGATGTCCGATAATCCTAGTGAGAATATATGGATAGAACGGGGCGGAGCCAAGGTAGCGATGGTGTGGGGGCCGGATAATCGGAGCGCACTGCCTATATTTGGTGAGAAGGCAATATGCGTTAGAAGCGGAGATTACGTATATCAGACTATTTACGATGGCGTAGCTGGTGGTATGACGTTCACCGCATCCGGGTTCTTCAAAAGACAGCACAATGTAGTAGCAGGGGGTACACCAAGATTTGAAATTGATCATATAAACGCAGCGGGAGATTTTATCAGAAGACTAACCAACACTATCTTTCCTGCTGTTCCTGATGATTATTCTGTAGTAAGACATGCAGTCACATTCGCTATACCCACTGATTTCTCAGAGGGAGACTCACTGGAGTTTAAAGTGTCTGGTGGTAACAATGAATGGGTACAATGTGATGGCATACAGATAGTGGAGGGCACTTCACCATCCGTTTACATGCCAGAAGACTCTACTTGGGAAATAGCAAAAGGGAGATATAACGCGATAGGGAGAGCCCCTACTTTGTGGACCGGTGCGATCTACATGCAGGGAGGGCAGACCGCAACACCTACCAAACCACTCACAGACTGTAGGAATGGTTGGGTTTTAGTTTGGGCTAGATACGCTAGTGGCACTATGTATAGGGACAACCTTAGTTTTTCTCATATCCATAAATCAAGATTAGATATTGGAGGCGGTGGAGGTATTAATCTATTTGTAGGTGCAGATACGCCAGGTACAACCGTTAATAGAAAATATATATACGTTGATAATGGCGAAATACGGGGCAACGACACCAACAGGGAATCGCCTCACAATGAACGAGTGCTAATTGGTATTTTTGAATACTAAGGGAGGCAAAACAGCAGAATGGTTATTCACATGGAAGTGTCTGATGAAGGCAGAGTGCAAGGTTGGAGTTCTACCTATTACAAAGGCACAGTTGAACAGGAGATAGACGAAAGTCACCCCTTCTTTGACTCACCAATGCTATACAAGTTGGTAGAAGGAGAACTCGTAAAAGACGATGAATATGAGCAGCAGTTAATAGAGGAAGAACAAGAGAAACTTAGTAAACCAAGCATAGAGGATCAGTTATCTATTGCTTTACTAGAAATGAATGAAAAACTATATAAATTGGAAGGAGGTGGGTAAATGTTGGCCGTTATCTATGCTACACAAATAATTAAGGGAAATTGGACCTATGACAGAGTGCCGAATGATTACAAAGAAGATGTAAGATTACTAATAATTTCAGAAGGTAGAGAAGATCTGATTAACGCCCAGTAAGGCGTTATTTTTATGTCTATGATTATAAAAAATGTTTAAAATAAGGGAATTTAGCCAATAATAGTTTAGTAATATATTAAGAAAAGAGGTGAATATATGTCTGAAACTTTTACAGATTTTTTAAATAAAAAAGGAATTCAAGCAAAATATTATGTAGACGAGATTTCAAGGCAGGTAGTTTATAGAATAGAAGGCTTCGATTATTCAACTAGTGATCTTTTTTCCAGCCGATATAGTAGTTTATTAAGGGAATATACATTCCGATTAAATAAATAAAATAAAGGACTTTCGACCCTCCTGTCGAAATAGGTAGATAGGAGGGGATATTATTGGGTTTTCGATATGATATGATGGGAAAGTCAAACCAAGCTCAAGAAATAGTGAGGCAACGTGATAGGGAAGAACGAATTTTAAAAGAAGAGAAGCGTAAAAAGGGAAATAAACCCCAATCTAAACCAATAAACGATACTGAATATTGTACTTTATGGAAACGGGTTACAGTAAATGTGGAAAACGATGGAGTAGCCGCAATAGAGTTAATAACAGTTAAAGAGTTGAAACAAGACGAAGTTAGATTTGCTTTCTATAAAAAGGAAGATGATAATTTGCGTTTTATTTCTAGACCTTTAGATGTTACACCATCCGTTTTAAAAGAATTATTAGAAAAAGCTAAAGATGAAGGAATAATAACTTAAAGCATCCTTAACAGGGTGCTTTTTTATGTACAGAAACACCCCGTCATATTACATGGCGGGTTATTTACGTCAAATCGTTAGGGGGTCTAGAATGACACAAACAGCGAAGGAAGTGGAGGACATGGAGAAATTCATGACAGTGCTCATGGAGGTAAAAGTGTCGCTTGCTGAACAAAATGGGAAATTGGACAACTTGCTCGATATGAAAGACAAGATCAATGAGACCTACGATATTGCTAAGGGAGCTCATAACCGAGCAAAGGAGAACGAGAAGGATATTGCAGCGTTAAGTAAAGAAGTGTCACATTCCGCAAGTAAAGAAGATGTAGAACGCATTGTTAAGCAAAGAGAAAATACTTTTAAGAACTTACCGTCATGGTTGGCATTAGCCATATCCATAGCGGTTTTTTTATTGACTTATTTAGCAAATTGAAAGGAGGTGAAACAAAATGGACAAAGGTACTATCGTTAGAACAGTAGCGCTAGCTATTGCATGGATAAACGCATTGTTGGCTCAATATGGATTACAACCTATTCCAGTATTAGACGAGGAAACAATCGCTTATGGATTGGCTTTTCTAGCTTCTCTATGGACTTGGTTTAAGAACAACTATATTACTCTTAAAGGGAAGCAGCAAAAGAAAGTTTTACAACGAAATAACCTTACCAAATAGTCAAGCGGCTAGTCCAAACGGGCAAGCCGTTTTTCTAATATATTAAATCAAGGAGGAGATTTACTATGGCAATTATCGCTATTGGAGCAGGACATGGAATCAACACACCGGGGAAAAGATCACCGGCAGGAGAAAGAGAATGGAGTTTTAACAATAAGGTAGTTTCAGCTGCTATTAAGGATCTTGGAGGCTACGAGAACGCACGTATTGTGAGATTAGATGATCCTACTGGAAATACAGACGTCCCACTATCTACTAGAACTAACAAGGCAAACAATGCTAATGCGGATATTTTGGTATCGTACCACCACAATGCCAATACAGGGCAATGGGGATCTTGGACAGGAACAGAAACGTATCACTATCCTGGTTCCTCTTCAGGTAATACCTTAGCAAGAGGAATCCATCCTAGTATTGTAACAGCGATGGGGCTCCGTGATCGTGGCATTAAAACAGCGAACTTTCATATGCTCCGTGAATCGAACATGCCAGCCATTCTTATTGAAGGTGGGTTCATGGACTCAACCATTGATATTCAGAAGATGCGCAATGACGTTGTAATGGATAACACTGGTAAAGCCTTGGCCGATGCCATTGCTTCGCACTTTGGATTAGTAAAGAAAGATGATGACGTATCCGGACAAGGGTATGTGGAGATTGTAACAGATTCTCTTTGGACGTATAATACTGCTGATTGGGACGACAAGGCTGTTGTTGTAAATAGAGGAGAAGTGTTTACTATTATTCGGGACAAGTTCCCTGTGGACGGTGGTCAAATGTATCAAATTAAGAGTGGATTGTATATTACAGCCAACTCTAATTATGTAAGGTATTATACGAAGTGAAAAGAAAAGCCCTCACTCTTTTGGGGGCTTAATAAAAGTCTATTTTAAGTTTTTGGTTTTCGCATTTTCTTATATAAAACTCTTTTAATTGTTTAATGTTCAAAGATTTCTCTTTAGAAGTGTGCTTAAAATTATTAGCATCAGGGTCAGGGTGTATTCTTAAAATGGGGATGTTTTCTTCTTCTAACAAAGCTACTAGTTTGCTTAAATAGTAAGATGCTATGCCTCTATTACGATATTGTGGGTCATGGACATGGATGTATTCAAGCGTATAACAAGCTGGCGAGTTTGTTAACTTCAATAACTTATCAGAAGATCTAAAGAAGTCCATAGAAAATATTGGTAGTTGTCTGTTGTTCTGTGTGACTTTAACTAAACAGAATTTATAATTTCCATCTTTGCATCGGTAACCTTTAAGATCAGAGCCAGGAATACTTTCCGCGTTAGTGATCAAGCTTAAATTTTCATTTTTTAACCCCTCGATGACAGGTATACCAAACTTATCCCTGATTATTTCTTCTGGGCTCATCTTACCTATAGCTTTACTCATTAATTAGATCCTCACTTTTTTTATGAGTATGCCATAAATCACTTAATTTCAATGCATTTTCTAATGAAAGCTTCACTATCTCTATTTCTCCACTTTTAAGCCTTCCTATGGTACTTCGATTAATACCAGTTTCCTGCTGGATCTTGTATGCTGTAATCTTCGAGTGCAAAAGAGCTTCTATATTTTGAATGATAGGGTGCTTATTTATTTTCATGTAAGTTCTCCAACTCCTTTTTTAGTTTCTTTTTCTTGCGATTTAATACTACATTCCATATTCCCAAAACCCCGATAGAACTCCATAAAATTACCATTAGTATATAAAACATAATCCATGTGGTATACTTAGGAAAAGAGGGAAGGGGTTTAACCCCCTCTTCTCTTTCTTCTAATATCTAGTCTTAGCATTTTGATTTCTAACCTTTTCTTTTGGGCTGTCAACCAAAGATTATAGAGGGTTAGTATCGATATTGCTAAGGCTATTATTTTTGCTAAGTATTCCACTTGTTCACCTCCTTGTCTATGTTTATATTATAGCAAAATCGTTGCGTTTACGCAACCAAAATGTAATAATAACTTTTTACACAAAAAAGTGTCCTCCAAAGGAGGACTTTAGATTTTATCATTCTTTTTTTCTTCAGTTAAAATTCTGGCCAAAGCCTTAATAGCTTCGAAGTCATGAGTTTTATTTTCCATGGTTTGGTAAGTTTCTAAGTTTTTCGAGACTATATTTATTAATTCATTTGCATTTATTTCTTTGGAGTTTGAATTGGATGAATAAATAACTTTCCTTATTGTATCACGCCAGAAACTTAACTCTTTACTATAATCGTTGAGTTGTGCGTTTGTTAATAGCCGTTGTTTCTTATGAAAGTTATCAATTTTTTCGAGGTCTTCCTTGGTATCTTTTAATTGATTATTCGTGTACTCCATATTTCTTTCCAAGTATGATTTTTGTTCTTGTATACTTTCCATATCTCTTTTAGCTGCTTCCTCAATTCTTGCAAACATCTCTTTTCTTTTCTTCTCACGCCACATAGTTAAAACTAAAATATAAATTCCATAAAGTATCGAAGAAGCAATAATATAACTAAACATTTCCATTTGTGGGCTTTGTATTTCAGATAATGTTTCAACCTCAATCCTGTTTCCATTCTTATGTATAGAAATATCTTCATTTTCAATCACACTATCTGAAAAAAGAGCAATTTGTAGATTAGTATCTTGTGGGATATTGTCTAATTTGTAAATTGAACTGTCATTGTTACTGAGGTCAAACACAGTTTTTGTTATGTTGACTGGCTCACTAGTTTTTATTTGATTACCACCTACAGAGTTAGGTAGACCTATTTCCAATCCATTTATCTCATTATTAAAAGTATTTATGGTAACAGGAGTGTAATAATCCTTATCACTTACCTTTGTACTTTCGCCGATAATTACTTTCGAATTGTCTGCGAAGATTTCGGAAAACAGCCCCCCTACAGCCAAAGTAACCAATGTTGTCATTAATGCAGTTATAATACCTTCCATCGCTATTTTTTTCATCATGCACTCCTCCTTGAAATTAATAATAACAAGAAATCTGCATTAAAATAATAAATAATATCAAGTTTTTAAATTTGCTATTGCTATAAGAACGTTTGTTCTTATATAATATAGAAACAAACGTTCTGAAAGGAGGATCTTAGCAATGAGTGTAAATGACAGAGGAACAATCAAATGGACTTCTATGATGATGCCGGAACACATTGAAATTCTAAAAGAAATACATGAGCAGCAAGAGTGGAAAAAAAAGCCTATGATCTCTGAATTTCAAAAAGAAGAGATTAACCTTGCTCTACAGTTAGCTTTAAAAGATGATCTCACTATTGAATTGGAGTTCTTTAGAGATCATGATTACCATAAGATTAAAGGGAAGGTGCTCGGTGTAGATGTGCTTAATCAGTTTGTAACAATAAACGAACAGATAGTACCGTTGGATAGTATAACTGGTGCCTGGATAGACTAGTAATAAGAAATTTTAGATGAATTTGTCAAAAATGCAGGAATAAAGGCCCTCTTTGTTGAAGTAATATTTGACAATAAAAGAGGAGGGAACTAATCGTGACAAAACAAACAACTACCATAAAAGCTTATGAGTTTACGACACCTAAATTTGCTGGTGATGTTCAGTATGAATACACTTATGATTATGAAGTAATTGACTTACTACTTAAATCAATAATGAAATTGCAAAAATCTATCAGAAAGTATAAAAATGATACAGTTTCAATCAACCTTGGTGATTATAGAGACTCGACCGAACCGAATTATGTTGAAGGTTATTTCATAACTGCTCGACACGGTGTTCGCCGATCTCAAATTGACGTTGAAACACAGGAAGAAGTTGGAACTATTGAAAGAATTCATGGGGTAGAATATAATGTACATTTTATGATAGATAAATGTAGCGGTTTACTGCTAATACAGGAAGATTTCAATAAAGTATTTAGCAGAAAATTACTTCATACTTTTTTGCATTTACATAAAAATTTAATCTACCCATATATTGAAAAATTTAATCAATTAAATTCGCAACACCCTTTTGTTATTCATAAACGTTCATCTTACAGATTGCAAACACTTCCACCAATTGATTTCATGGATAAATTAAAAGAGTTTACAAAAATTAAAAGTGCTATCCTTACATTGGACCATACTACTAATAAAAAGGCCGTAGATGTAAGTAAAATGTTAGATGAGGAATTAGAAGAAAATGAGATCGAAGAGTATGATATGGAAATTAAAATTAAGAATAAAACAGGTAGAGCAATGGTAAGTGTTTTTGAAAAATACTTTGAGTCAGTTATTGAGCAACAAAAGTATGATTCATACGCAATTGAAGGAGAATTAAATAATGGGAAAACAAAAAGAATTACTCCTGATACTATAACAAGGGATTTCTACGGTAAGGTTGAATATAATATTAATGGAGAACCTTCTACAGATGACCTTTTTAATAGAATGATTGAGATAATAAAACAAGAAAATCCCTTAATTGGCAAGGGGGGAACACCAAATATTATAGCAGTAGGTGAAGACGCTGATGTTCAAGGACAGATTCAAAAGATCATCTCAGAAAGGAACCAAGATACGGGCAGTCAAGAGCAAACAAACTAATTCCTTTTTAATATGGAAATCATACTTCCATGGAATAAATGGAAGTAGAATCTTATTAGAATTTATTATTCCTGTTATTCTTGCGTTATTTAGTTCTATAATTACGTATATATCTCAGTCGAACGTATCAGAAACACTATTAAAAGTAGAAGAAACCAACACCGATTTTTTTACGATAATTGCCATTTTAGTTGGATTTAATATAACATCAGTTTCATTAATTGCAGTATTTAATAGAGAAACATTAAAAAACGCATTTTCAAAATTAAAAGAAGATAAAGAAAAGGAAGGTGCCCTTCGACAACTAATATCTTCATTTATATATTGTGTATTCATACAAATAGGGGTAATTGTATTAGGCTTCTTCTATAATATTAATATAAATAATATCTTGGATATTGAAGTGTTAAGACAACTAAGTAATATTACCAAACAAGTGATAACCTACACCTTATATACATTCTGGAATGTTATTATTTTTCACAGTTTTATTGTAACCATAAGAAACATTATTCTTATTTATAAGTTTATTTTGGTAGTATATAAGCAGTAAATATTTAGCCCTCACTTAGAGGGCTTTTTCTTTATTACTACAACCTTCCCAGACAACTCCTCACTCAAGCGATCACATTCCTTGGTGGTCAGCTCTTCCTTTATTAAAAGTTCACTCATGCCAGCATCCGTAAACTCTCCGTAGTAATCTTGTTCCAATCTCTCCATATCCCTCAGTGTTCCAAATCCGGCAATGTGTCCAAGTATCTTTTTCTCCATAATAAAATCCCCTCCTAACCCTATAATCGTAAATGGGTATTAGAAGGGGGTGTCCTTTCAAACTTTTATTCTAAGCTTCTTAAAAAAATCGTACTTGTAAATCATCTCTTTAAATGGCCGGGCATCCTTATAAATAATTTCCCTGTCGCTACAGTGTAAGTGCCTTACTGTGTTTATGTCATCCAAACAAACTAGGTCATCCTCCTGGTACTCTTTCCTGCACACAGGGCAATACATTTTCACCATTGTTATCAACTCCTTAAAACGTAATTCAATATGTGTGTCCAAAGTCCTGCATTTTTATGGTAATATGAGGTAAAAGAAATTAGGGGGATATCGATTTGAATCGAATTGCTGAATTATTATTCATTATAGGTTGGCTAACTATAGCAGGTGGGATAGTACTAGGCATTGCTAATTACGAAACAGTTGTAGGATACGAGTCGAGCGAATTCTCTATTTATGATGGAGAACCAATTACTGAAACATCTTGGGAAAATGCCGCCATATATATATTAGCTGGACTCATATGGGGTATTATGATCTTTGGCTTTGCAGAGATTATAAGAATACTGGATGATAAAAGGACGTTAGTCAGAGAATCTTTGAAAGAGTTAGTAAGCTTAAATAGTACATTAAATAGAGATAGAAGCACATCTAATGAAACGAACAACCAACACTTGAAATCGGAAATTCCAAATAAAAACAAAGAAGATAAGGTTGAAACTATAGATTATTCTCCTCTCTTAAGGGAGGAACCTACAAATAAAAGAAAAAGGTTCAAAGATATAATAGACGAGTCAGTCAACGGGAATAAATAATCTAGAATAGAAGGACATATATAATAGTAGAAACTAAATAAAAGAGAGGGGAATGATCTCCCTCTCTTAACGTCTACCCACGTATAATATTTTCAGCCCCAAACTAGCCCCAATTTAGCCCCAAATCAATTCATTTACATACATTATCTTGCATTTGTAAAAAATACTATAATAGTGTAGAATCATTGATACATCAACCTTTTACGAATTTTTATGACGTTATTTTCGTAATCGATTGTATTCTTATCATTAATTTACTATACTGTTAAAGAGACAACACGAAGGAGGAAGGCGTGACATGAGCACGATTTGGGTAGTACTAATTGCTATAGCAGCGTTAATTGCTGGTGTTGCTCTTGGATTTTTTATTGCAAGAAAATATATGATGAGCTATTTAAAAAAGAATCCACCAATTAATGAGCAAATGCTTCGTACGTTAATGATGCAAATGGGACAAAAACCATCCCAGAAGAAAATTAATCAGATGATGCGTTCTATGAATAATCAATCTGGTAAGTAAGCAATTATTTTATAATTTTGCAACAAGCATCCGCGCGAATTACCCCCTTACCGTACAACGTAAGGGGCTTTTTTATTACAACGCTTAATATTTTCGGTTTTTCGTCATAAATTTAATGCATGGAACAATACTTTTTTAGCTACACTGTGATAAGTTAGCTATGAGGAGGTAGAATATGTCTGAAGTAAATATTTTTATTGCATTTAGTGCTGGATTTTTATCGTTTATATCTCCCTGTGTATTGCCGTTATTTCCAGTTTTTATATCCTATATTACAGGTATGAGTGTAAGCGAATTAAAAGAGGATAATAAAAAATTCAATGTGAAGAGCACAATGCATACCCTTTTCTTTTTACTAGGTTTTTCTTGTGTGTTTATCATGATGGGGTTCACGAGCCTTTACATATCTGAATTTTTGAGGACAAACCAAGACTTAATTAGACAAGTGGGCGCTATTCTAATTATCTTTTTTGGATTAGTAATCGCAGGAGTGTTGAACTTTGAGTTCTTGATGAAGAATAAACAAATTATGTTTAAAAATCGCCCAGCTGGCTTTGTAGGATCTTTTATCATCGGGTTGGCATTTTCCCTTGGCTGGACGCCATGTACTGGTCCCATACTAGGTGTCGTCCTGTCACTTGCGTATACAGAGCCACAAGCTGGGATGTGGATGATGATCAGTTACGTACTTGGTTTTTCTGTCCCTTTCTTTATATTATCCTTCTTCGTTGGGAAATTAGGTTGGATAAAAAGACACAGTTCCATCATTGTGAAGATAGGTGGGTACTTAATGGTAGTGATAGGGATAGCGTTGTTTTTTGACTGGATTTATAAATTGACGTCCTATTTGGGCGGGTTGTTTGGTTTCACAGGATTTTGATGGATTTTATTAGCAGAGTATATTAAACTTATGATATATAGGCATAAAGGAGCTTTTTATATGTACAAAACAAACGATCTAATATTACGTACTACCACATCATTGATAGCCTTTATCCTGCTAGGTTTTGCAGTCTATCTATTACTTGCCGGACATAATTCACCAGGTGGTGGTTTTGTTGGTGGGCTTATGACCTCAGCGGCTATTTTGCTTATGTATATAGCCTATGGAATCGAGGCTGTAAAGAAAGTACTACCAATAAACTTCTTGATATTAATTCCAATTGGTTTAGCTATCGCACTTGGTACAGGTATAGGTTCATTTATATTTGGTGTACCATTCTTATCCCAGACCTTTGATTACTTTACAATTCCTTTATTTGGTGAAATTGAGTTGGCAACAGCTATGATTTTTGACTTAGGAGTCTATTTCACAGTAATCGGAGTAATGATGACAATCATTTTAACCATAGCAAACGATCAGTAACATTTAGGGAGGAAGAATATGGCCAGAGTTATGGTAGTTGACGATGCAAACTTTATGAGGGTAACCTTATCCACTATACTTAAAAAAGAAAACCATGATATTGTGGGGGAAGCTGCGGATGGTGCAGAAGCGGTGAGGCTCTATAAGGAACTGGATCCTGACCTTGTTACAATGGATATTACGATGCCTGTCATGAATGGTATTGATGCAATTAAGGAGATTAAGTCTTATGACCCGCATGCTACCATCATTGTATGTTCAGCTATGGGCCAACAAAAGGTTGTGGTGGAAGCAATCGAGTCTGGTGCAAAAGACTTTATTGTAAAGCCGTTTGATGATAGTCAGGTCTTGGAAACTGTTAACCGCTTAGTGAAATGAGAAACGGTAACAACTAAGGGTATAACCTGATAGAAAGTATGAGGTAATGTCATTATGTTTTGGTTGGTAGCCAGTACTATTGTTGCAGCCTGTATGGCTGTGACTATGATTTTTATTCGCATAAGGGGAGCCAAGAAGCCGGCTTCGGTTAAAAAAATTATGTTGCCGCCCCTTTTTATGAGTACAGGTGCATTAATGTTTATATTTCCTGTTTTTCAAATTAGCTTAAGCCAGTTCTTAGAAGCTCTTATCGTAGGCGTTATTTGTTCGTTTTTCTTAGTTAGAGCTTCCAGATTTGAGATTCGGCATGAAGCGATCTATTTGATTCCCTCAAAATCATTTGTTTTTATTCTGTTTGGTTTACTGCTTTTTCGAATTGTAATGAAACTGATCATCGGTAGCAGTATTTCAGCAGGAGAAACAAGTGGAATGTTTTTTATCTTGGCATTTGGGATGATATTTACGTGGAGATGCTGTATGTTGTATAAATTTCTTCAGCTTGAAAAGCAATTACACGTTAATGCATAAAAAGAAGTCCGAAATGTTTAGTGTTCGGACTTCTTTTTATTATTGTTTTCCATTCGTTTTTCCCAATCTGGCGTATAATCCTCTTTTGCCATGATAAACAAATGTTCATAAGGAGCAACTTGAATGTTCTTCTCTTTTAATTTTTTTCTGAGAAACTTATGATCCCGTTTAGGTGTAGCTAGAATATATCCTTCGATTACCACTTCTTGGTTGATAGTACTCATTTCTCTCTTGAGCGCAATTTCTCCAATTTTACTTGCGATTTTATGCCTTGCAATATCTCTAAATAGTTCAGGCACAGGAGAAACCAATTCTTCAAGAAGTTCTTTCTCTTCTGTTTTCCACATATGTTGGCTTTTTTCCATGTAATACTCTTCCCAGTCCATAATGGACTTTCCATCTTCTTTAGGAAGTCGTTTCAAAAATTTACGGAACATGAAAAAACCACCTATTGCCATAAAGATAATCATAAGAAAGCCCCATAAAATGATTATAATAGAATAATCTACAAATCCCGACATCGTTTCACCTTTTTCTTCAAATAATCAAATGAAATTACAAATTGTTACAAGTATTTTACATAAGTAATTTATTTTTTTACGCAGGTATAGTAATATTACTAATAATTGGGTATATATTCATAAAGATAACAAGTAAAACAATTATATCATATTATAATAGGAAAATTACTGCAAACAAGCGACATATTATCGCATGATATATCATAATCATAGAATTATGAGACGCCAAATGGTTGTTACATTATGACAAAGAGGGGGAGTACTATGGCTTTTAAGAACAGAGATCAAAATAAATATCAAGTTGAACATACTGTAAAAAAAGCAGAACCCGCCAATACACAGGATACCTTTGAAGCATTATCGAAACTACCCCTATACATGGTAGAGTGGGTAGAAAAAAACAACCATGATATTGTGACAGTCTGGGATGAGAGTGGTAAGGTTATTTACATCTCTAGCTCAATAGAGGATTTATTGGGCTATCAAACTTCTGATTTAAGAGGCACCTACTGGTTCGAAAAAATATCGGCAGAAGATGTGAGTTATATTAGAGAACAGTTGGAGAATGCTGCCGATACCTTTCAGAAAATTAATGTAAATATATTAAATAATAATGGCAAATACATTTGGTCAGAATGCAAGGTCGCGAAGTTAACGGATAAATTAACTAATACAAAATACTATATTTCGATTTTAAAAGATATTACAGATAAAAAAGAAGCAGAAGAAATGATGATCCGTTCAGAAAAGATGTCAGTAGCTGGGCAGCTTGCTGCTGGAATCGCACATGAAATACGTAATCCTTTGACCTCTCTAAAAGGGTTTCTTCAACTTTTACAAGCTGGCGTAAAGGGAAAAGAGGAATATTATCAAATCATGGTGGAAGAAATAGAAAAGATAGAAACGATAACATCTGAACTGCTCTTCATTTCAAAGCCATTAACTGACAATCGAAAAATGGAGTCTATTAAAGATATGATTCATGATGTAACAGTTCTTTTAGGTCCACAAGCCAAATTAAAGGGCATAGACATTAGAATTGAAGGCTCAGATAAAGCCCAAATTAACTGCGATCGTTCTCAAATTAAACAGGTCCTAATTAATTTGCTGAAAAATGCGATTGAAGCAATGGAATCACCAGGTTTTATAACGTTTCACGTGAAGGACAGTGAGGAAGCAATTATAATTAGTATCAGTGACGAGGGCCCCGGCATTCCAGAAGAAATCATACATAAGTTAGGCGAGCCTTTTTTTACAACAAAGCAAACAGGCACGGGACTTGGTATCATGATTACAAGGCAAATCCTTGCGTCACACCAAGCAAGATTAGAGATCAGTCAAAACGAGAAGGGTGGAAGTACGTTCCACATGATTTTTCATAAATGATTTGGTTATTCGTTGCCCTTGGTTTTTTTAAACAAACTAATAAGTAAAACTTATCACTCTACATAAGATTTTAATATATGCAAGAAAAAGGGAATGGTTTGTTTTCTCCTGGATTATCCTTTAAGATATAATTGTAAGGAAATCGCTTTTATATGAATGATAGAGTAATAGTATAAAAGCAGTCGAAATTTGTAGAGTTTATTAAATGATTAAGTGAAGTATGTTTGAAAGGGGAAGACAAAATGGGGAATCATAATGTTTATGATGCGAAAAAACAGTTTGATTTAAACGGGAAAAAGTACAATTATTATCGTCTAAAATCACTTGAAGAAGCTGGCCATGGTAAAATTGGCCGTTTGCCATTTTCTGTTCGCGTATTACTAGAGTCATTGCTACGCCAACATGATGGACGACAAATCAAAAATGAACACGTTGAAAGACTAACAAAATGGGGCACAAAAGAAGGCAAAGGTGTAGATGTTCCTTTTAAACCTTCCAGAGTTATACTACAAGATTTCACCGGAGTTCCTGCAGTGGTTGATTTGGCTTCACTACGTAAAGCTATGGTAGATATGGGGGGAGAACCTAATAAAATTAACCCTGAAGTTCCAGTTGACCTTGTAATTGACCACTCCGTACAAGTTGATCAATACGGAACAGCAAATGCATTAAAAGCAAACATGGATCTTGAATTTGAGCGTAATGCCGAGCGCTATGAATTTTTAAATTGGGCGCAAAAAGCATTTGAAAATTACCGAGCTGTACCACCAGCTACAGGGATCGTTCACCAAGTTAACCTTGAGTATATAGCCAATGTGGTACACGGCCTTGAAAATGAGAATGGAGAGTATGATGCATTTCCAGATACACTGGTTGGTACTGACTCCCATACAACGATGATTAACGGACTTGGTGTACTAGGTTGGGGAGTTGGAGGCATCGAAGCAGAAGCAGGAATGCTTGGTCAACCATCCTTTTTCCCTGCTCCAGAGGTAATTGGCGTTAAATTCACAGGTAGTTTCCCTCAAGGAACAACCGCAACAGACTTGGCATTGAAGGTAACACAAGTACTTCGTGAAAAGAAAGTGGTTGGCAAGTTTGTTGAATACTTTGGTCCTGGTCTACAAGACATGCCACTTGCAGACAGAGCAACCATTTCAAACATGGCTCCGGAATATGGCGCAACATGTGGATTCTTCCCTGTTGATGAAGAGTCATTAAACTATTTACGCCTAACTGGGCGGGACGAAGAACAAATAGATCTTGTAGAAACGTATTGTAAGGAAAATGAGCTTTGGTATTCTCCTGATCAGGCTGATCCGGAATATACCGAATTAGTCGAAATTAACCTTTCCGAACTGGAACCAAACCTTTCAGGACCGAAACGCCCACAAGATTTAATAGCACTATCAAACATGAAAAAAGAATTTAATAAAGCTATAACGGCGCCTGCAGGCAACCAAGGTTTCGGGATGGATAAAAAAGAATTTAATAAAGAGGTAACAGTTAATCATCCAAATGGTAATAGCTCAGTTATGAAAACGGGCGCATTAGCTATCGCTGCCATTACTTCTTGTACAAATACGTCAAACCCATACGTTATGCTTGGTGCTGGACTGCTTGCGAAGAATGCTGTTGAAAAGGGTATGAAGGTACCTGACTATGTAAAAACTTCTTTAGCACCCGGTTCTAAAGTTGTAACAAGATATTTGGAAGATGCTGGTTTAACGCCTTATCTTGATAAACTTGGCTTCAACCTTGTTGGTTATGGTTGCACAACATGTATTGGGAACTCAGGTCCTTTGCGTGAAGAAATAGAACAAGCCATCATGGACAATGATTTGCTTGTCTCTTCTGTCCTGTCAGGTAACCGGAACTTTGAGGGAAGGATTCATCCGTTAGTTAAAGCGAATTATTTGGCTTCACCGCCACTTGTAGTAGCTTATGCCCTTGCTGGTACAGTGGATGTTGACTTAACTAAAGAGCCGATTGGTGAAGATAAAGATGGCAAGCCAGTTTATATGGATGATATTTGGCCATCTATGGAAGATATTAAAGAACAGGTGGCAAATGTTGTAAAACCTGAGATTTTCCGCAAAGAATATGAAAATGTGTTCCAATCTAACGAACGCTGGAATGAAATTGATACAACGGATGAGCCATTGTTTAAATGGAATGATGATTCCACGTACATTCAAAATCCACCGTTCTTTGAAGGGCTTAGCAAAGAAGCTGGCAAAGTTAATCCGTTAGTAAACTTGCGTGCCATTGGTAAATTTGGCGACTCTGTAACAACAGACCATATTTCACCTGCTGGGGCAATTGCTAAGGATATGCCTGCAGGCAAGCATTTACAGGACAAAGGTGTTACCCCACGTAACTTTAACTCATATGGTTCCCGTCGTGGAAACCACGAAATAATGATGCGTGGTACATTTGCAAACATCCGTATTCGTAACTTACTTGCTCCTGGGACGGAGGGTGGATATACAACCTACTGGCCTACTGAGGAAGTAATGCCGATATATGATGCAGCAATGAAATACCAACAGGATGGCACTGGCCTTATTATTATGGGTGGAAAAGACTACGGTATGGGCTCATCACGTGACTGGGCAGCCAAAGGTACAAACCTTTTAGGGATTAAAACGGTTATTGCTGAAAGCTTTGAACGTATTCACCGTTCAAACTTAGTTATGATGGGTGTTTTACCATTACAGTTTGAAAAAGGTGAAAGTGCTGAAAAGCTTGGTCTTACTGGTAAAGAAACCTTTAATATTGAAGTAGATGAAAGTGTAAAACCACACGATCTTGTAAATGTTACCGCAACAGATGAAAATGGTAAAATTACAACTTTCAAGGCAGTTGCTCGTTTCGACAGTGAAGTGGAAATTGACTACTACCGTCATGGCGGCATACTACAAATGGTACTTCGCGACAAATTAAAGAAATAAAAGCCGTAATACCGTATGGTAAACAAGTCATATAAAAATACTTTTACGAAATGAATAATTGTTAAGGATTAAACCGCGCGACACAGTATTTCTGTGTGTGCGCGGTTTTTTGTGTAACAAGCCTTTCTTGGTGTATACGCTAAATAAAAAGTAGGGGAAGAAGACTAGTAGGATTATAAGAAATGTTACTTTACAAATGGCTCAATTCTAACTAACATAAGAAGAGAACCAATTTGTCAGGGACGTGTATTAAAGGAGCTAAAAGATGATTAAAAATATAATAGCGACAGGTGTTTTGCTTGTATTGGTAGGTATTGTTGTATTTAACTTCTTTGATAATCAAAAAGAAGCAGAGACTGAAAAAGCTAAGAATATAAGCTCTGAGGGCGGAGCAATTGCACCAGTCGAAAGTGCTGGACTAGAACCAGGAGAAGCGGCACCTGATTTTAGCCTACAAACGCTAAATGGTGAACCGATTCAGCTTTCAGACTTTAAGGGGAAAAAGGTCATTCTAAATTTTTGGGCGACATGGTGTCCACCATGCAAGAAAGAAATGCCAGAGATGCAAGCTATCCAGGAAGAATACGGGGATGAAGTAGAGATTTTAGCTGTTAATATGACAGATTCAGAAGCGAAGGGCATAAGTGATGTCAAAAAGTTTCAAGAAGAATTCAAGTATACTTACACGATGCCACTTGATGAAGATGGAGAATTAAGTATAGCTTATAAGGTATATAATGTCCCAACGACGTATTTTATTGGATCAGATGGTAAGATAGCATTGCCGCGGAAATCAGGGCCCATGACGTATGATTTCATGGTGGAAAGTATTTCACAAATGGAATAATAGTATGAAAATAAAGAGGAATGGTAATACTTCTATTTAAAAAGGAGTGAATTACCATTTCTTTGAAAAAGAAAGTATCATTTGAACAACTTGTACAGGATAATAAAAAGCAAATCATGCAAGACGCCTCATTATTAGAAAGAATAGAGCGGAATCTAGAAATGAAAATGAATCAAAGCCTTAAAAGGAAAGAATCTTAGAAGGACGAGCTCCTCTGAATATTCAGAGGAGTATTTTTATGTCTAGAAAACATTAAAAGTTCTTCCTGGACGTATAGCTTTCTAATATTAAGTTAGAATAAAAAAGAAACAAGGAAAGGAGCATGAAGTTGACTGATAAACATTCACACAAACCAAAACCTGATGATCGTAGTGATAACGTAGAGAAATTGCAAGATATGGTGCAAGATACAATTCAAAACATTGAAAAGTCCCATGAAACCATGCGTTTTACTGATGGTGAGGAAAAGCAAGCTATTGAAACTAAAAATAAACGCCGCGAAGAAGCAATTGATGCAATGCGTAATGAAATCAAAGATGAATATAATGCACTAGACTAGATATTGTATTGCTTCCCATAAACTTTACACAGTATTTAAAGTCGAACGAATTCAAATCCTTGGTAAAGGACTTGAGCTTTCGTTCGACTTTTATTTTAATTTAACGTTTTTCTTGATCTTTTATCGCAGTGCAACTTTCCGTAAGACTCCCACTTCAAAAGATAAAGTAAAACGGAGGTGTTTAAGTGGGAGTAGACGGACTAACATGCCGATTCGTTCAACTAACAATCAGTGGGGGAAGAATGAAAACCCCCACTGATTGAAGTTTCACTTTATAAGTGTTTCATTAGGCGGAGGCTTTGGTAGGTATGATAGGATATAAAGTGTAACAAGCTGTATTGGAGGAATCATTGTTGAATAAAGTGCAAACACCAATTGAAGTACGTTATCAGGAAACCGACCAAATGGGTGTCGTCTATCATGCCAATTATTTAGTATGGTTTGAAATAGGGAGAACAAAATTTATAGAATCACTAGGATTACGATACGGAGCGATGGAGGAGCAGGGCGTTGTATCACCTGTCACAGATGCTACGATTAGCTTTAAAAAGCCCATTCGTTACGGTGAAGACACGGTTGTAGAGACATGGTTGGAAAGTTATGATGGATTACGAACAGTCTATGGATATCAGATTCTCAATTCAAAAAGACATGTAGCAGTTAGCGGTAAGACGGAGCATGTGATTGTGAAAAAGGACAGCTTTCGACCACTTTCACTTAGAAAAGCTTTCCCTGAGTGGCATGAAGCATACAGTAACAAATTGAAAGAGGGATAAGAGGCATGGCGTTTGGTTTAAAAAGAGATGAGTTAATTTCCTGGAAGAAGAAAGTACTTGCTGGAGAAATTGCAATCCTAACACACTATTGGCTCGATAATCGGTTTCCTGGGTGTACAACCGTTACAAAGGTTGGTTGTAATGATCTCGAGAAACTAACTAAATGGGGAAGACAATATGGTTTAGAAGCTGAATGGATTCACAGGGACCAAAAATTTCCCCATTTTGATTTGTTTGGAGATAGACAACGGGATATATTACTTTCCGAAAAGCAATGGAAGCAACTAGAACAATTTGATTTATTGACTAAATAAGAAAACAACAGCACGTGGGACTTCTCTGTGCTGTTGTTTATTGATAGATTGTTTACTTATTAAGGGACGTGTATTTAAAGGCAGGTTCTGCAAGTTTATTATTCATTTGTACTTTTAAATCCTTGTCTTCAAAGTACCATGCGTCCTTTGTTTCTACGTAGAAGGAAACCCCCTCCACAATAACAGAAGCATGCTTGTTGTCTGGTTCTTGAACAGCAACTCCGAGGGAAAAACCAGGAAGATTTCCACCTACCCCGCCGTACCTAACATAAAAGCGTATTGGGCTATTCTCTTCTAAATCTAATTCATCTTTATACCATTTAGCAGCTTCCTTGCTAACCTGCAACTTCAATTATGACAACTCCTTTTGAAACTATTTCCTGATCTTTTGTTTTTTCTCCGGTACTAAATCAACACCGCCTTCATGAAAAGGGTGGCATTTGCTAATTCTTTTTACTGTTAAATATGCTCCTTTAAAGGCACCGAATTTTTTAAACGCTTCAAGGCCGTATTCAGAACAGCTTGGGTAGAAACGACATGTTCTTGGAGTAAATGGACTTATTGCTTTACGGTAAAATGTAATGAGCCCAATGAATAGATATTTCATCTATATTACCCGAGATTCTCAGTGCGCTTATCATACGTAACAGAAGCAATGGCATCATGCATATGGATAGACTCTTCATTTCGACAAGCAACTCGGAATTTATCAACCATATCCATTTCATATAAGTCAGCTGCAACGAGACGAACCATATCTTCAACAAAGCGTGGGTTTTCATAAGCTTGTTCCGTTACCATTTTTTCATCTGGTCGCTTAAGCACTGGGTGAATCCTTGCACTAGCATTACTTTCTGCCGCTTCTAAGAGCATTGTTTTCCAGTCCATCTCTGCTTGAACTGCTCCTTCGTTTAGTTCCACCTCTATTGATACAACACCTCTTTGGTTATGTGCGCTGTATTCACTAATTTCTTTGGAACATGGACAAAGTGTAGTAATTAAAGCCGATAAAGAAGCGGAGAGGGTATAACCTGTTTGATAGTCATAGATCACTTTCATGGTTATATCCGTGTGATTTAATCCTGCGAGATCACTTTGAGGGCCACGCCGTTCAAAGAACCAAGGGAATTGCAACTCAATTGTCGCATCTTGTTGATCGAGTCGGTCTGCTAATTCTTTTGTAAATGTTTTTAATATTTGCCAATCAGCTTGGAAGACACCTTGTCTGTAATAGGTACTAAGCTGTTCTGTAAAGCGACTCATATTTGTCCCTTTACTAGTGCTTTTCAAGCTAGTTGAAAAGGAAATGTTGGCTATACTGGATTGGACTTTAGGGTCCAGGTCACCAGTAACAGAAACAGGATGTTTTACATTTGAAATCCCTACAGCATCTAGATCAAAAAGAAAATCTTTTTTTGTATTTTGCAAGTCAGCCATCTGACTTTTTTCAATGGGTTTTGTTCTCGGAACTGGTAATACTGAACCGAATAATTTATGTCGTTCTGCCTTGGATGGCAGTTGTTTTAGTGGGAAGAATTTCGTATTCACGACGCAGTCCCCTTTCTATTCATGTATAAACAAGTATACGTGAGCACCTTTTAATATTCAATTTATTGGTTTTGATGAAATTACATCCACGTAATCTTCGGTTCAGTCTTTTCTCTAATCCGCTTAATATTAGCTTTGTGTCGGTAAGTTACAAATAGCATGAGCAGGGCAGTTACGATAATAAGTCCGGTATCTTGAAAAAGAAAGGAAGCAATAACTGCAACAAACCCCGTGATAATAGAGGATAATGAAACATACTTCGACAAATAAAGACTGACTAAAAAAGTACTTATCGTAATGACAAATAATAATGGATTAATCCCTAAAATTATTCCGCCAGAAGTAGCGACTGCTTTTCCGCCTTTAAATTTAGCAAATAGTGGATAGGTATGTCCAATTACTGCAAATAAGCCGATTATCAATCGATAAACATCCGCGTCAAAAAGAAGGGGGATTAATGTAGCGGTAGTTCCTTTAAGAATATCTGTAACGATTACGATACTCCCAGCCTTGAATCCAAGCACACGAAATGTATTGGTTGCACCAAGATTTCCGCTTCCATGTTCGCGTATATCCAGGTTGTAACCCAGCTTTCCAACAATTAGTGCTGTTGGAATAGAACCCAATAAATAAGCAACAATAGCGAATATAATATATTCCATCATGATTCCTACTTTCCGATTAGTATGTAGCAAAAAAATTCTATTTACATTCTAGCACGAAGTAAGTGGGGAAAGAACCATTTTTATTATTTTAAAGAGAAACATTCCAGTTGAAGTTTTTATTCAACAAAGATAGGGTAAGGTTTTAAGAAATTGAAAATGGTTTGTGTATATTGCTAAGGGGGAACAAGAGATGATTGAATTTGATAAAGTAAAAAAGATCTACCCAGATGGAACGGAGGCTATACGTGAGTTCTCTTTGAAGGTACAAGCCGGTGAAATCGTAACGTTAATCGGACCGAGTGGCTGCGGTAAAACTACAGCCATGAAAATGGTGAATCGATTAATCGAACCAACAGCAGGTGACATCTACATAAATGAAAAGAAAGTAAATTCATACAACATACATGAACTTCGCTGGAATATTGGTTATGTTCTACAGGAAATTGCATTATTTCCGCACATGACGATAGGAGAAAATATATCCGTTGTGCCCGAAATGAAAAAGTGGAAAGGAAAAAAAGTAAAAAAGAGAATCGACGAATTATTGGAGATGGTGGGATTAGACCCTACCACTTATCAAAAACGCATGCCTAGAGAACTATCAGGTGGCCAACAACAACGGATCGGCGTTGTTCGTGCTTTGGCTGCTGACCCAGATATTATTCTAATGGATGAACCATTTAGTGCCCTTGACCCGATCAGCAGGGAGCAACTCCAGACAGACATAAAGACATTGCAAAAGGAAATAAAGAAGACCATTCTCTTTGTTACCCATGATATGGATGAAGCGATGGCGCTTGGTGATAGAGTGTGTTTAATGAAGGATGGCGAAATTGTGCAATTGGACACACCACAGCAGCTCATTTTAAACCCCAAAACAGAGTTTGTGAAGAACTTTATTGGGGAAAGAAAATCACCTTGGCAAACAGCTGTCGACGTCATTTGCGATCAATTATCAAGTCACGTTCTTACAAAAGAAGCATTTGAACAAGGAAATTTTGATCAAAACGCGACCTATATTGTTACAGATAGAAACAACATGTTTGAAGGGGTGGTCAGTATGGGTGCTATTAAGCCTGAAACTTTGACTTTAGAGAATGATCTCCCACTTTATAAGGCTGCCGCTTTAATACAACAACACGATAACCAACACTTATTCCCTGTCATTAAACAAGGGAAGCTAATTGGGGTATTAAGTAATAAAAAAATTGTTGAATACCTAAGAAGTAAAACAACCCTTGAAAACGGGGTGATTCAGTAATGCAGGAGTTTATTAACGTTTTCCAGGATAGAAGAGGACAATTGTTAGAGACGATATGGGAACATTTACAGATTTCCCTATTGAGCTTAGTTATTGCAATTATAATAGCCGTTCCACTTGGACTCATACTCACAAGATATCCCCGAGTTGCTGAGCCAATAATAGGAATATCTGCAGTAATGCAGACCATACCTAGTCTGGCAGTATTAGCATTCCTAATTCCGTTTTTGGGCATAGGTAAAGTACCTGCTATCATTGCGCTGACTGCATATGGTCTGCTCCCGATATTGCGTAACAGTTACACGGGAATTATAGGGGTCGACCCTGCGCTGAAAGAGGCAGCTGTCGGTATGGGGATGAACTCGTTTAAACGACTTTCTAAAGTAGAGCTACCAATTGCCATGCCGGTAATTATGGCTGGGATACGTACGTCTATGGTACTAATCGTCGGTACCACGACAATCGCAGCACTAATTGGAGCAGGTGGGCTTGGCGAACTGATTCTTTTAGGAATTGATCGAGGAGCAGATATCAATCTAATCCTACTTGGGGCGATACCGGCAGCTTTACTGGCTATTATACTTGATTTAATTCTTCGCGGATTTGAACGTATTTCAAAAAGAGCTGGTTTTAAATCATTTGTTGCCATGTTACTGATAGCTGTGCTTGTGGTTACATCCCCGTTTATATTTAACAGCTCTCAAAGAGCAGATCTCATAATTGGCGGAAAACTCGGATCTGAACCAGCCATACTAGCAAATATGTACAAGTTGTTGATTGAAGAAGATACTGATTTAAATGTTGAGTTGGAAACAGGGCTTGGGAAAACTTCCTTTGTGTTTAGTGCTTTAGATAAAGGAAGTATTGATATCTACCCAGAATTTACTGGAACAGCAATTGTGACACTTATGGAAGAAGAAGCGGAAAGCAATGATGCGAAAGAAGTCTACGAACAGGCTAAAACTGGTATGGATAAGAGATACGATATGGCTTTACTACAGCCGATGGCTTTTAATAATACGTATGCTGTGGCAACTACAGAGGAACTTGCTGATCAATACAATTTAGAGGCGATTGGAGACTTGCAGGCGGTAGAGGATGAAGTGACGGCAGGTTTTACGTTAGAATTTAATGACCGCTACGATGGATATGTTGGCATGCAGGATGTCTATAACCTGGATATCAGTAATATCCGTACAATGGAACCAGGAATAAGGCAGGACGCCTTGGCAAATGGTAAGGTTGATATCATAGACGCTTATGCCACAGATAGCTATATGGTAGAATTAAATCTTGTCACATTAGATGACCCAGAAAATCTTTTTCCGCCATATCAAGGTGCTCCATTATTGCGTAATGAAACAATGGAGGAGTATCCTGAACTTAAAGATATTCTTAATCAACTTGGTGGAAAGATCACAGATGAACAAATGCGCCAGATGAACTATGAAGTGGATTATGAAGACCGTTCTCCAAAGGAAGTAGCGGAGGAATTTCTACAAGATGAAGGTTTGTTAGATAATTAGGGAGGTATTCATTATGACATGGGAAAATCCGTCGAATGAACAATTAAAACAACTATTAACAGATGCAAAGACACTCGCAGTGGTCGGGCTTTCTGACAAACCCGAAAGAACGTCCTACCAAATTTCGGAGGCTATGCAAAAACAAGGCTATCGAATCATCCCCGTTAATCCAACAGTGGATGAGGTTTTAGGAGAGAAGTCGTATTCTTCTTTGCAGGACGTACCAGATGATGTTGACATTATTAATGTATTTAGGAGACCAGAACATCTGCCAGCTATAGCAGAAGAAGCGGCACAAACAAACTGCAAGGTTTTTTGGGCACAACAAGGAATAGTTAATCAAGAAGCCTACGATTTTCTTAAAGAAAAAGACTTTACAGTAATAATGGACCTTTGTATAAAGGTAGTTCATGCCGTACTGGTAAAAGGATAGATTGCATGGGATGGTATCAGAGAATACCATCCTTTTTGCTGTTTTTTTAGCCGATTTAGCTGGACTAGAGAAGGTTTGACACTACGGTTCACCTATACAAGCTGATTTCTTTTATAGTATACTTAATTACATGTCTACAAATAGAGGGAGCCATAGGTGGCCGGTAATCAATTTTATATGCGCATTTTTGAATATGTTTTATAGTCTTTACAAAAGTAAAACATTTGTTCTATTATAATACATACATGTGTGGAAAGAGCGGGTTTTAGAAAGGAGTTAAATATTTTGACTAAGCAACCATTACAATATAGTGATGATTCGATACAAGTGCTTGAAGGACTAGAAGCTGTCCGAAAAAGGCCTGGTATGTATATCGGTAGCACGGATACTAGAGGGTTACATCATTTAGTATTTGAAATTGTCGATAATGCAGTAGACGAGGCACTCGCCGGTTATGGTAATAATATTAAAGTGACGATACATAAAGACAACAGTATATCTGTCACAGATAATGGACGAGGCATCCCAACTGGAATGCATAGCACAGGCAGACCAACAATAGAAGTAATTTTTACTGTTTTACATGCGGGTGGTAAATTTGGCCAAGGTGGATATAAAACAAGTGGGGGACTTCACGGTGTAGGAGCGTCAGTAGTAAACGCACTGTCAGAATGGATTGATGTAACGACTCACCGGGATGGCTTTACATACTACCAGCGTTTTGAAAATGGTGGAAAGCCTGTGGGGTCAGTTGAAAAGAAAGGTCCTACCAAGAAAAAAGGCTCTACCATTCATTTCAAACCAGACCCTAGCATATTTTCTGTTACAGTATATGACTATGAAACATTATCTGAGCGCCTTCGTGAGGCAGCCTTTTTACTAAAAGGATTAACAATTCAATTAGATGATCACCGCCACGATACTACTGAAGTGTTCGAATATCCAGACGGCCTTGAGTCGTTTGTTAGTTATTTGAATGAAGAAAAGGATACACTACATCAAGTTGTTTCCTTTGAGGGAGTACAACAGAACATTGAAGTGGACTTTGCATTTCAATTTAATGATGGGTACGCAGAAAGTATGCTTTCGTTTGTTAACCATGTGCGCACAAGAGACGGCGGAACGCACGAATCTGGAGCACGTGCCGCAATTACAAGGACTTTTAATGAATATGCAAGAAGAAATGGACTTTTAAAAGAAAAAGAGAAAAATTTAGAAGGTACGGACATTAGAGAAGGTTTTACAGCAGTTGTATCCGTACGTGTTCCCGAAGAAATGCTTCAATTTGAAGGACAGACAAAGGGGAAATTGGGTACTTCTGAGGCACGCTCAGCAGTTGATGGTGTTATATCAGAAAAACTAGCTTACTTTCTTCAAGAAAACCCTGATGTTTCAGGACAACTTATTAGAAAGTCTATTAAGGCAAAGGAAGCTCGCGAAGCAGCGAGAAAAGCCAGAGATGAAGCACGTTCTGGTAAGAAAAAGCGCAGAAAAGATACACTATTAAGTGGAAAGCTAACACCAGCCCAGTCGAAAAATCCAAAGCGGAACGAGTTATACTTGGTGGAGGGTGATTCAGCTGGTGGCTCTGCAAAGCAGGGAAGAGATCGTAAGTTTCAGGCTGTTCTACCATTGCGGGGGAAAGTCATCAATACAGAGAAGGCAAAGCTGCAGGATGTCTTTAAAAACGAAGAGATTTCCACGATTATCCATACAATTGGCGCAGGCGTGGGCGGCGACTTCGATTTGGAAGATGTGCAATATGATAAAATCGTTATCATGACAGATGCTGATACAGATGGCGCCCATATACAAGTATTACTGCTTACTTTTTTCTATCGTTATATGCGTCAGCTAGTTGAAGCAGGTAAAATTTATATAGCGCTACCACCATTGTTTAAAATCTCAAAGGGTAAAGGAAAAAAAGAAAAGATTGTTTACGCTTGGGATGAAGCGGAAATGAAAAAAGCGGTAGCTGAATTCAAAAATGGTTATATGATCCAGCGATATAAAGGGCTTGGGGAAATGAATGCCGATCAATTATGGGAAACGACAATGAACCCGGATACGCGTACGCTTATTAGGGTAACGCTTGAAGATCTTGCTAGAGCAGAGCGTCGAGTCACTACTCTGATGGGCGATAAAGTGGAACCAAGGAGAAAATGGATTGAAGGTCATGTAGAATTTGGTCTTCAAGAAGATTCCAACATTCTAGAAAATGAACGGATACATGAGGAAAGCTAATGTTTTAAAGAAATAGGGGGGACTTCATTTGTCACAACCGGAAACATTCCTAGACCTTCCATTAGAAGAAGTAATTGGCGACAGATTTGGAAGGTACAGTAAATATATTATTCAAGATAGGGCATTACCTGATGCCCGGGATGGTTTGAAACCAGTACAGCGAAGAATTTTGTATGCCATGCATGTAGAAAAAAATACGTATGAGAAAAACTTTCGTAAATCTGCCAAAACGGTTGGTACAGTAATTGGTAACTATCATCCACATGGTGATTCTTCTGTGTATGAAGCAATGGTGCGACTCAGTCAGGATTGGAAGATTCGTAATGTGCTTGTTGAAATGCATGGAAATAACGGGAGTATCGATGGTGACCCACCAGCTGCAATGAGATATACGGAGGCAAGGCTTTCTAGCATTTCCTCCGAACTGTTACGAGATATTGATAAGGAAACCGTAGATTTCATACCTAACTTTGACGATACGATCCAAGAGCCTGTAGTCTTGCCTGCTAAATTTCCTAACCTTTTAGTTAACGGATCTACAGGGATTTCTGCTGGTTATGCAACCGACATACCACCACATAACCTCTCTGAAGTGATTGATGCTGTCATTATGAAGATTGACAAACCAGAGGTGTCAGTTGAAAAATTAATGCAGGTGATGCAAGGACCAGATTTTCCAACAGGGGGAATTATTCAGGGAGTTGAAGGGATAAAAAAAGCCTACGAAACTGGTAGAGGAAAGATCATTGTTCGTGGTAAGACATCGATTGAAGAAGTCCGCGGAAACAGGCAACAAATTGTGATTGATGAAATACCATATGAAGTGAATAAGGCAAATATGGTGAAGAAAATGGATGAGCTACGCATCGACCGAAAAGTTGAAGGAATAGCCGAAGTACGTGACGAAACGGATCGAACTGGCTTACGCGTAGTAGTAGAGCTCAAAAAGGATGTTAACAGTGAAGGAATTTTAAACTTCCTCTTTAAAAATACAGATTTACAAGTTACCTATCATTTCAATATGGTAGCTATACAGGATAAAACACCGAAGCTTCTTTCGTTACCGCAAATGCTTGATGCCTATATAGAACATCAAAAAGAAGTTGTAACAAGACAGACCAATTACGATTTGCGGAAAGCAAAGGATAGAGCGCACATTGTGGAAGGTCTGATTAAGGCAATCTCAATTTTGGATGAGCTGATAGCAACAATTCGCGCTTCTAAGGACAAGCAAGATGCCAAAAAGCGCATTATTGCAAGCTATGATTTCTCCGAGGCTCAAGCAGAAGCGATTGTAATGCTACAGTTATATCGATTAACAAATACAGATATAACATCACTTGAAAAAGAAGCAGCTGAATTGCGCAAAAATATAACAGATCTGGAAGCTATCCTGCAAAGTGATAGAAAACTTCTTCAGACCATTAAGAAAGATTTAAAACAAATTAAAAAAACCTTTTTTACTCCGCGCAGAACTGTGATAGAGGATAAAATTGAAGAACTGAAGATAAATATAGAAGTAATGGTAGCAAGCGAAGATGTACTTGTGTCTGTCTCGAAAGATGGCTATATAAAAAGAACAAGTCTACGTTCTTATGGTGCTTCAAATGGGGATGATTTAGCAATTAAAGAGGAAGACCACTTAGTAGGTCTTGTAGAGCTGAATACTACCGATAAAGTACTTCTATTTACCAATAAAGGAAAGTACCTGCCAATCCCTGTACACGAGCTACCAGATATACGGTGGAAAGATATTGGACAGCATATTTCCAATTTCGCGTCGATTGATAAAGATGAGCGTATTATCCAAGTCCTACCTATTCGGGAATTTTCTGATAAGCATTTCCTCCTCTTCTTTACTAAGAATGGGATGATTAAACGTAGTGAACTTGCATTATATGACTCGCAGCGTTTCTCTAAAGCACTGATTGCATTAAATTTAAAAAAAGGCGACGAAGTTGTGAATGTTTACCAGACAGACGGACATGCTGATATATTCCTGGCATCTAACAAAGGATATGGACTCTGGTATCATGAATCAGAAGTAACGATTGTAGGACAGCGTGCTGCAGGAGTTAAAGCGATTCAGCTAAAAGAAGAAGAATATGTCGTAAATGGCCAGATTTTTAATGATATGAGCGCACCATCATTAGCGATTATTACCCAGCGCGGTGCATGCAAACGCATGAAACTACAGGAATTTGAAAAGACCAGTAGGGCCAAACGCGGATTGCTTATGCTCAGGGAGCTAAAAAGCAAACCGCATCGAATACAAGGCTTCTTTGTAGTGAATGACAACGATACTATTTGTTACAATACTGCAAATGGGGAAACCCATAGTATTTATCCACTTGCACTTTCTACAAGTGATCGTTACAGTAATGGCTCTTTTGTTATTGATGCCGATCATGACGGGGAAGTTGTAGAAGCATGGAAGCAAGCTGAATATATCAAACCATTTGAAGATATGAACGACTAATTATAGAAGAACGATGATTTATACGTTCAAAGTCTTCTTTAAGACGATTAGGTAGTAAGGCTTGAGATGACTTCCTTCACTACCGTAAATGTTTTGAACACTAAATAAGCTATGCGCCGAACAAACTTGGTAAACTGGTATCAGTTTACACATATTTGTTCGGCGTTTGCTTTATTCAAACTTTCTTGTCAAAGTTAATCTTCACACTAATGAAAACGCTTTCTATTATCAGAAAAGTATGCTAGAGTATATGTATTAAGAGAAAGGAGGGGTCATAACGGGGCTACGTCAAAGAATAATCCAATCATCCCTGCTCTTATTTGAACAAAATGGATTTCATGGTGTAACGGTCAAACAAATTGTGGAAAACGTCGGGACGTCAAAGGGTGGTTTTTATCATCACTTTTCATCAAAGGATGAGTTGTTGTTTGTAATTCATGACACTTTTATATCGTATGTTTTGGAAAAAGCATCCATAGCAAACGCCATACATACCTCACCAACCCTTAAGCTTCGTGCTATCATCAAAGATTTTGTAAAGGTGTTTGATCTTTACAAACCACATATTTCTGTGTTCTATCAAGAGAACATCTATTTAAAGCCACATTATGCTAAGCTTATCAATGAAAAACGTGACACATATAAAAAAATGATTATGCAAGCCATAAAAGATGGAAAGAAAGCGGGAGAATTTCGTCAAGATCTCTCCGTGGAAATTACAAGTATGGCCATATTAGGAATGGTTAATTGGACATACAAATGGTATAAACAGTCAGGGGAAAAGTCGATTAATGAAATCGGAGATATTTTCGTTGATCTAATCTTACGAGCAGTATTAGAGAAAGAAAGTGAAAAAGTTTCTTTAGAAAAAGTGTTTTAAATATGTGGTTATTCGCATACTTTTTTAATAGCGTAAACAGACCAACCAGTCGGTCTGACTTAAGGGAGGTATATTATGAACTTTGAACTTACCAAGGAACATTTAATGGTTAAGAAAATGGTTAAAGATTTTGCTGATGAGGTTATCCAGCCAAGAGCCATCGAAATTGACGAAGAGGCTGCCTTTCCCGTCGATATCTTTGAGCAAATGGGGAAACTCGGATTGCTCGGTATCCCTTTTCCTGAGGAGATAGGCGGTTCTGGTGGAGACACTCTTTCTTACGCTCTTGCCGTTGAAGAAATCGGGCGAGTTTGTGGTAGTACTGGGCTAAGCTATGCAGCAGCGGTCTCTTTGGGTGCAAGTCCTATCTATTATTTTGGAACAGAGGAACAAAAAGATACTTTTTTGAAACCGCTTGCAAGAGGGGAGGCACTTGGCTCCTTTGGTCTAACAGAGCCTAATGCAGGGTCAGATGCTGGTGGTACAAAAACAACTGCAGTTATGGATGGCGACGATTTTATTATAAATGGAGAGAAATGTTTTATCACAAATGCAAGCTTTGCTAAGACTCTTATCGTTACTGCTGTTACAGGCAAAAATGAAAAAGGAAGAAATATCATCTCTGCCATTATTGTGCCTACTGATACGAAAGGCGTCTCGATTACAAGTGAATACAAGAAAATGGGAGTTAGAGGTTCAGATACTGCGGAAATCGTGCTAACAGATGTGCGGGTTCCGAGAACTAACCTGCTTGGTGATCCGAATAAAGGATTTAATCAATTCTTGTACACTCTTGATGGGGGCAGAATATCGATTGCTGCTCTTGGAGTAGGGATTGCACAGGGGGCTTTGGATAAAGCCTTAAACTACGCAAAAGAAAGGAAACAATTTGGAAAGCCAATATCCAAGTTCCAGGCTATTCAATTTAAGTTGGCTGACATGGCGATGGAAATAGAATTAGCACGAAACATGGTTCATAAGGCTGCATGGTTAAAGGATAATAAGAAGCCGTTTAGTAAAGAAGCAGCGTATGCCAAACTTTATGCAACTGAAACAGCTTTTCGCGCAGCAAATCAGGCTATTCAAATACATGGCGGTTATGGATATATGAGAGAGTATGAAGTGGAAAGATATTTGCGTGATGCAAAGTTATTGGAAATTGGGGAAGGCACCTCTGAGGTTCAACGCCTTGTCATTGCTAGACAACTAGGTTGCTAGATTAAAAAGATGAGAGGAGAAAATTCATGGGGCTGATGTCATTAACAATTAGTGAACTATTGGAGAAACAGGTGAATGAAAATCCCCATCATGAGGCAGTTGTCTATCCAGAATTAAATTTTCGAAAAACGTATAAAGCGTTCAATGAAATGGTAAATGAAACAGCAAAAGGACTTATGTCTCTAGGAATAGAAAAAGGAGAGCATGTAGCAATATGGGCTGATAATAAACCAGAGTGGCTTATTTCCCAATTTGCTACAGCAAAAATAGGCGCGGTGCTTGTAACAGTGAATACAAACTACCAAGCAATGGAGCTTGATTATTTGCTGAAACAATCTGACACAAAGACGTTGATACTAGCACCATCCTTTAAAGGTACTTCCTATTTGGACATTTTGGAGAAGGTATGCCCAGAACTTCAGACAAGTGACAAAGGAAATGTTTATTCTGACAACCTTCCAAACTTGAGAAATATAATTGTTTTAGATAATAAGTCTCCAAATTATGCATATAACTGGCAGGAGGTTGTCAATGCAGGGCACGCTGTAAGCGAACAAAAGTTAAAGGATCGGAGTGGTTCACTAGACCCATTTGACGTCATAAATATGCAATATACGTCAGGCACTACCGGTTTTCCAAAAGGAGTTATGCTCACACACCATAATATAGTAAATAACGGCAATCAGATAGCGGATTGTATGAAATTAACTCCAGCTGATAGGTTATGTATTCCGGTGCCGTTTTTTCACTGTTTTGGTTGTGTACTCGGTATTTTGGCTGCAGTGTCTAAAGGAACGACAATGGTGTTACTTGAGCAGTTTGATCCTGTGGCAGTTTTAAAAGCTGTAGAATCCGAGAGATGTACTGCTTTGCATGGTGTACCAACCATGTTCATTGCAGAATTAAATCATCCTGAATTTGCTGATTATAATGTAACCTCTCTACGAACTGGTATTATGGCAGGCTCTACTTGCCCTATGGAAGTGATGACAAAGGTAATGGATAAAATGGGAGCAAAAGAAATAACCATTGCATATGGGCAAACAGAATCTTCTCCTGTAATTACCCAAACAAAAACAAGTGATCCGATTGAAAGAAAGGTCGGTACGGTAGGAAAGCCCCATCCTAATGTTGAAGTAAAAATTGTGATACCTGGGACTAGTGAAGAGCAAGAAAAAGGACTGACTGGTGAACTACTTACAAGAGGCTATCATGTTATGAAAGGTTATTATAAAAATCCAGAAGCTACCGCTGAAGCGATAGATCAAGATGGATGGCTTCATACAGGAGACTTAGCTATTCAGCAAGAGAATGGCTATTTGGAAATTACCGGTAGGATGAAAGATATGATCATCCGAGGCGGGGAAAATATTTACCCTCGTGAAATAGAGGAGTTTTTATACCAGCACCCAGCTGTTCTTGATGTGCAGGTTGTTGGGGTACCAGATGAGAAATATGGAGAAGAGGTGTTAGCCTCTATTATTCTAAAAGAAACAGAAATAATAACAGCAGAAGATATTCGTACTTATTGCAGGGGAAACATAGCTAGACATAAAATTCCGCAATTTGTTCAATTCGTTACCTCCTATCCAATGACAGCAAGTGGTAAAATACAAAAATATAAATTGAGAGAGGATGCAATGAAAAAACTTGAAGCAATAGGGGAGATACCATGATTAAAAAAATACTAATAGCAAACAGAGGGGAAATTGCTGCTAGAATAATTCGAACATGCAATAAGATGAACATTATGACAGTGGCAATATATTCAGAGGCTGACCAAAAAGCAGACTTTGTAGACATGGCAGATGAGAGTTATCTAATTGGCCCACCACGGGTAAACGAAAGCTACTTAAATGCAGATAAAATTATTTCTGTAGCAAAACAAGCGAATGTAGATGCCATTCACCCAGGCTATGGTTTTCTAAGTGAAAGTGATGTGTTTGCCGAGCAATGTGAGGAACAAGGTATTATTTTCATTGGTCCCCGTGCCTCTGTAATAAGGGAAATGGGGAGTAAAATTCTGGCGAGACAGCTAATGGAAAAAGCTGGCGTACCTACCATTCCAGGGACAAAGGATGCTCTCGGTACAACAGAAGAAGCATTAATAGCTGCACACGATATTGGATATCCCGTCATGCTAAAGGCGTCCGCTGGGGGTGGCGGGATTGGAATGCAAGTAGTTAATTCCGATGAGGAACTAATTGTTGCCTTTGAAAGCAATACAAAGCGTGCCAAAACCTTTTTTGGTAATGGTGACATGTTCATGGAAAAGAAAGTTGAAGATGCTCGACATATAGAAGTCCAGCTTCTCGCTGATAATACAGGAAACGTTCTTCATTTGTTTGAACGGGATTGTTCTATTCAACGCCGCAATCAAAAGGTAGTTGAAGAAGCGCCGTCTACCTTTATCACAGAGAAAACAAGGAACCAGATGACTGAAGCCGCAATAAATGCAGCTAGAACGCTTGGGTATACCAATGCAGGAACAATCGAGTTTTTAGTAGATAGCAAGGAGAATTTTTATTTTCTGGAGATGAACACCCGTGTCCAAGTTGAGCACCCTGTCTCGGAGGAAATAACAGGAATTGATATTGTAGAAAAACAAATTTTAATTGCTGCTGGTGAACCCCTTGGCCTGTCACAAGAGGATATTGGGATCAATGGGCATGCCATCGAGGTACGTATTTATGCAGAAGATCCAGAGACATTTCTACCTTCGCCTGGTCATGTGAGTCAAGTGATATTCCCACAGGGTGAGCATATACGAAACGAACCAGCTATCACGGGAACATGTGATGTTACGCCATTTTATGATCCGATGATAGCAAAGTTGGTTGTCCACGGAACGGACAGACAGGATGCAATTTCCATACTAACAGAGGCTTTGCAGGCATATAAAGTGGAAGGTATAAAAACGAATCTACCAATGCTTAAACGCATTGCAGAAGATGAGACTTTTAAAAAAGGAAATGTAACCACCGCGTATATTCAGGAACACTATTTACCTATTATCAAAGCGAAATAAGGAGGACACAAAGATGGAATTAAAAGCAAGCATGGCAGGAAGTGTATGGAAAATAATTGTTGCACAAGGAGAGACGGTGAACGAAGGACAGGACGTAATTATTTTGGAATCAATGAAGATGGAAATCCCCATACCTGCAGAAAAATCAGGTACCTTAGCGAAATTAAACGTAGCTGAAGGGGACTTTGTGAATGAGGGAGATGTATTGGCGGTAATTGAATAAGCTGAATGTGAGGAGGGTTGTATATGAACTTTCCACCAAAAGTGACGGTTAAAGAAGTCGGTCCTAGGGATGGATTGCAAAATGAGAGTGCTTTCGTTTCGCTAGATGCAAAAGTGGAATGGATCAATATGCTTAGTGAGACCGGGGTTTCCTATATCGAAGTATCTTCCTTTGTTAGACCCGAATGGATACCACAGTTAAAGGATGCAACAGAGGTTGCAAAAAGGATTAAACGGCACCCTGGTGTTACGTATGCAGCTCTTGTCCCTAATCAAAGAGGACTGGAGCGGGCGTTAGAGGTAGACGTAGATGAAGTATGCGTTTTTATTTCAGCTAGTGAGACGCATAATCTAAAAAACGTAAATAAAACCATTGCAGATACAATCCCTATTATGGAGAAAGTTGCTGAAGATGCAAGGAAGAGTAATAAGCGAATTAGGGGCTATATTTCCACTGTTTTCGGCTGTCCCTATGAAGGAGAGACTTCTATTGATCAAGTTCTTTTTATTTGTGACAAGTTATTGGAAATGGGAGTCGAAGAGTTATCGATTGGAGACACAATTGGGATTGCGGATCCCCTACAGGTAGAAAATGTGACTAAATCCTTACTTAGCCACTTTTCAAGTGATCGCCTAGCCATGCATTTCCATGATACGAGAGGGACGGCACTAGCTAATGTCCTAACAGCAATGAATTTAGGTATTGCCAAATTTGACAGTGCAGTTGGAGGACTAGGCGGTTGTCCGTATGCAAAGGGGGCATCAGGTAATTTAGCAACGGAAGATCTTTTATATATGTTGCACCGAATGGGCATTCATACAGGCATTGATACGGAAAAAGTTAGAGAGGCAGCCACATATATTGCAAAGCATGTACCAGAACTATCAAGCCATCAAATGAAACTACTAAATAGCTGAATGGGAGGGTGTTTATGCGTGGTACAACATATCGACTACTAAACGATAGTATTGCGATTATTACACTAAATCGGCCAAATGCAGCGAATGCATTATCGAAAGTACTTCTTGATGAATTGAATGAATATATATACGAAATTAATCAATCCACTACTATTCGCTGCCTCATTATAACAGGGGCTGGAAACAAGGCTTTCTGTGCAGGTGCGGACCTAAAGGAACGCAAAGAGATGACAGAAGACCAAGTAGTGCAAGCAGTTCATTATATCGGCCAAACCATTACTGCATTGGAAAACGTTCGTATCCCCGTCATTGCGGCGATAAATGGTGCGGCATTTGGGGGCGGTCTAGAGCTAGCATTGGCCTGTGATATCAGAATAGCTAGTAATCAAACTAAAATAGGGCTGACAGAAACCACGCTGGCCATTATCCCGGGAGCTGGTGGAACACAACGCTTACCACGTTTAATTGGACCTGGTCAGGCAAAACGTTTAATTTATACAGGCAAACCGATTAGCACAGAGGAGGCATACACGCTTGGCTTAGTAGAGGAATTAACTAGCCCGGATGATGTAGTTGAAAGAGCAACAGAAATGGCAATCAAAATTGCATCTAACGGGCCTGTTGCCATGCGCCAGGCAAAGCTTGCGATTAATTCAGGACTTCAGACAGATCTTACTACTGGATTAAAATTAGAACACCTGGCATATAAGGAAACAATCCCTACAAAAGACCGGGTAGAAGGCCTTGCAGCATTTAAAGAGAAAAGAAAACCTATCTATAAAGGGAACTAGTTTACGCAGGAGGGCAGATATGAATTATAGAGATACGTTAAAACAAAAAGTTGAATCAATAAAAAGCGGTGGCAAGGAAAAATATCATAAACAAAACGAAGAAAAGGGAAAATTATTTGTCCGAGAGCGCCTCACATTACTCTTTGATGAAGATGTTAATATAGAAGACGCCTTTTTCGCCAATTGTATGGATGATACGCTCCCTTCAGATGGTGTGGTCACAGGAATTGGAAAAATTAACGGAGAAGCAGTTTGTATAATGGCAAATGACTCTACAGTAAAAGCTGGTTCCTGGGGAAAACGGACTGTTGAAAAGATTCTCCGAATTCAAGAGACCGCTATGAAGCTTGAAATACCGATGTTTTATTTGGTAGATTCAGCTGGTGCTAGAATCACGGACCAAGTAGAGATGTTTCCAGGAAGAAGAGGAGCAGGTCGCATTTTCCATAATCAAATTAAGCTTTCTGGACGCGTGCCACAGGTTTGCTTATTATTTGGCCCATCAGCAGCAGGTGGAGCATACATCCCAGCATTTTGCGATATTGTTGTCATGGTGGATGGCAATGCTTCAATGTATTTGGGTTCACCTAGAATGGCAGAAAAGGTAATTGGAGAAAAGGTGAGTCTTGAAGAAATGGGTGGGGCCAACATGCATTGCAGTGTTTCGGGTGTAGGGGATGTATTAGTCCAGACTGAGCAAGAGGCCATTTCATTTTCTCAAAAATACTTAAGCTATTTTCCTACTAATTTTAGACAGAACCCAAAAGTAATGGAAGCAAGGGAAGCAAAATTCATAGAAAAGAGCGTTACGGATATCATTCCGGAAAACCAAAATGCTCCTTTTAATATGTATGACTTAATTGATAAGCTGATTGATGAAGAGAGCTTTTGTGAAATAAAGAAAAAATTTGCTCCTGAATTAATTACTGGTTTAGCTAGGATAAATGGGAAACCAATCGGGATTATTGCCAACCAACCTAAGGTAAAGGGTGGTGTTCTTTTTCCTGACTCAGCAGATAAATCAGCAAAATTTGTGCAGCTTTGTGATGCCTTCCATATCCCATTGTTATTTCTAGTAGATGTTCCTGGTTTTATGATTGGAACCAGAGTGGAGCGGGCAGGAATAATCCGACACGGGGCTAAAATGGTGGCAACAATGAGTGAAGCAACCGTCCCGAAAATTTCCGTTATTGTAAGAAAAGCTTATGGTGCAGGGTTATATGCGATGGCAGGCCCTGCATTTGAGCCGGATAGCTGTATCGCTTTACCAACAGCCCATATTGCTGTCATGGGTCCGGAGGCAGCAGTGAATGCGGTGTACGCAAACAAAATCGCAGAACTCCCTGAATCTGAAAGACCTGCTTTTATTAAGGAAAAGCAAGATGAGTATAAAGATAATATTGACATTTACCGGATGGCTTCAGAAATGGTTATCGATGCGGTAATTGATCCAGAACATCTAAGGGAAGAGCTGTCTAGTCGTTTCTCTCTTTATGAGACAAAAAATGTGACCTTTACGGAGAGGAAACATGGTGTTTATCCTGTATAGTTTAACGTTTTAACCAGAGGTGGAAAGCATAGCCTCTGGTTTTTTGTATAGTTAAATAGGATTAAATTTGTACTTTGAAATGAATTCTAAATAAAAGGTTTACGATAATATTATTATGTTAACTTCTAAATAATGGTTCCTATTTGACATTTACCAGGAAAATAGAATAATAAACCGTAACAGTACGTTGAAATGGAGGGTGCAATATGAAAATAGAAGAGTTCATGATTAGAGATGTAATAAGTGTTAGCAAGGAAACAACCATTAAGCAGCTTCTAGAAAAGCTAGTACAAAATAAAATTACGGGTGTCCCTGTGGTCGATGGGGAAGGTAAACTGCTCGGGATGGTTACCGATGGAGACGTAATTCGACACATACAGCCAAAAGGAAGAACGGTCTACGATATCTTTTCTTTAATCTTAGTTAGTGAACAAACAGATCTGACCGAACGATTAAGCTATTCATTAAATCGACAAGTAAAAGAAATTATGCAAAAGAATGTGTTTACAGTTAACCCAAAAAGCCCGATTGATGAAGCAATGAATGTCTTCTCTAAACACCATATTAAAAAAATACCTGTTGTAAACCCGGCAAATAGAGTCATTGGAGTAATAAGCCGAGGTGATTTAATCCGCTATATTACTACACAATTGATCGATCAGGCTGTTGAAAAGTAAGTATTAGCAAATGTAGAAAATAGTACCTAAAGGGCGTATAATGAGAAGGAGAAAGTTTACGGAGAGGGTCTTAGAATTGATCATGCTAAAAGAAGAGAAACAATTGATATTACAAAAGATGGCTTCCATATATGACCATTTACTCGACAAACAGGATCACGTTAATGTTGCGAAATTAGTTGACCTTTATGAAAAGCAACAGAATGCCCAGTTTATCATCAGCTTTGCTGGTCATTTTTCTGCTGGCAAGTCTTCTATGATAAACGCGCTTTTGGGTGAAAATTTGTTGCCAAAAAGCCCTGTACCCACAAGTGCTAATATTGTGACCATTTCTCGAGGGGAAGGTCTTATTCGAGTATATTATCGTGACGGTGAGACAATAGAGATAAAAGAACCCTATGATCTTGAACTGATTAAAAAATATTCAAAAGACAGGGAACTAATAAAGCAACTTGACGTTCGTTCTCATGATACAGTTCTCCCAAAAGGAACCGTAATTATGGATACACCAGGTATTGATGCAGCGGATGATGCGGATCGGCTAATGACAGAGTCTGCTATGCATTTGGTGGACGTTGTGTTCTATGTTATGGATTATAATCATGTTCAGTCAGAAGTGAATTTGCAATTCCTCGAATCTCTTCAGGAAAAACGTATTCCTTACTTTGTCATCATTAATCAGGTTGATAAACATGATGATTCTGAACTTCCGTTTGCATTGTTTGAAGCCAGTATCAAACAAACGTTTGAACAGTGGGGGATCTCTCCCTTGGGCATATTTTACACCTCTTTAACTAACAGGTCGGCCCGTTATAATGAATTTGAAGCATTGCAACAAACAATTAATAATATGATTGAAGAAGAGCCAAAAGCCCACGATACAACGTATAACGCGCTTGAGACCATTGTAAAAGCACATGAAACGTATTTAGATAGTCTTTATAGTGAAAAAATGCCTGTTGTAGATAACAAGTATACGTATGAAGAAATGCTCCAAAAGAAGAGGGACCTCATTATACAAAAGGACGAGTTAGTGGAGAAGCCTAAAGCTGTAAAGAATCAATTGATGTTGGAAACACAGCAAACAATTAAGAATGCATACGTAATGCCAGCAACACTGAGAGAGAATGCTGAACAGTTTCTTGCTTCACAACAGCCTAATTTTAAAGTCGGGCTTTTTGGTTCTAAAAAGAAAACAAAAGAGGAGCAGGAAGCTAGACTCCTCACTTTTTTACAAAAATTAAATGAGTCGGTAAATTCCTCGTTAGAATGGCGTTTGAAAGAAAAGTTATCGGCTATTTTATCAGAATATCAAATTCATGATACAGAGCTAATCCACAGTGTACAGGGGATGGACGTTGACTATACCAAAGAAGACCTTCTTCGTTTAATTAAATCAGGTGCCACCATGAACAGTGACTACGTTTTAAATTATACAAACGATGTGTCAGCAGATATTAAATCAAAATATAAAGTACAAGCGAAACATGTAGCAGATATGGTAGAAGCTAAACTTTTTGAACAAAGTAGCAAGCAACTAACGGAGTGGGAAACGACTATAGCTGAGCTTGAAATAGAAACTTCTAACATCTTACGTCTGCAAGAATTGGAGCAAGATCTTGCGGAGGAAAAAGCTGTCGTACAGAAACAATTGGAAGCAGATCAGCCTTCCGTCAAATCAAGTGAATTGCTGGAGGAAGCCCTTCATCAGCGAATCGAAAAAAGGAAGCAGGGTTCTGTAGAAGGATTGAGTCAAGAGGCGAAAGGAGAATACCAAGAAGATACCAATAGACTACCTGATGAGAACCGCTTCGCATCTCAAAAGGATATCCTTCCCCATTTAGACGATTCGATAAAAATTTTAGAGGGTGTGCCAGGAACGAAGACTCTTGTCGATGACCTGCTTCAGAAAAAACAACGTCTAGAAAAACGATCGTACACCGTTGCATTATTTGGTGCTTTTAGTGCAGGTAAGTCCTCCTTTGCCAATGCTTTACTTGGTGATAATGTGCTTCCTGTTTCTCCGAATCCAACAACAGCTGCCGTCAACCGAATCAACCCAGTAACTGGTGCTATAGCACATGGTGAGGTTCATATAAGTGTGAAAAAAAGAAAAGATTTGGAAAAAGACTTACGTGAAATATTAAAGGTATTTCAACCTACTGTTACAGATTTTGAAGAGTTGCTTATTTGGGTAAAAGATCATAACTACCAACAAAGTAACCAATTAAATCCTTTATATCAATCTTATCTCCAGGCAATGATAGATGGATATGAGGCAATGAAGGAGTACATCGGAGGACAACTTGCTCTCCAGTTAAAGGATTTAGGTCCTTATATAACAGATGAAAAAAAGGCCTGTTATATTGATGCGATAGACCTTTACTATGATTGTGAGATTACAAGACAGGGTGTTACGCTTGTGGATACTCCAGGTGCCGACTCTGTCAATGCTCGACATACAAATACGGCTTTCACCTATATTAAACACGCTGATGCTATTTTATATGTAACATACTATAATCATGCCTTATCCCGAGCAGATAAAGACTTTCTGATGCAACTTGGTCGTGTTAAAGACACTTTCGAGCTTGATAAAATGTTCTTTATAGTAAATGCTGCTGACCTTGCGGAGAATGAACAAGAGTTAAATCTCGTTACTGATTATGTCCAAGAGCAGTTAATACAATTAGGAATTCGCTTCCCAAGGCTTTATCCTGTATCAAGTAAAGTTTCACTGTTAGAAAAGAAGCAGGCAAGGCCTTTAAATAAAGGGATGGATCGTTTTGAAGAAACATTCTATAGCTTTATAAAACATGATCTAAGCTCACTTACTGTAGCCTCAGCAGTTAGAGATATGGAGCGGGCTCTGTCGACATTGACGCATTTCTTGAATTCTAGCAAGCTCGATCAAAAGGAACAAGAACAGTACGAACTAGCATTATCTGATAAGAAGCATGAGATGATACAGGATATTCAAGGGTATGAAACAGATGTTCTGTCCAAGCAAATGAAGCAAAAAATTACCAAACAACTTTTTCATGTTTTAGAACGCTATACGATTCGATTTCATGATATGTTTAAAGAAACATTTAACCCAACTACGATTACACAGTCTGGAAAAGCTGCACAGCCAGAATTAAAACTAGCCTTGCAACAGCTGCTTGAATATACAGCATTTGAGTTACTTCAAGAGGTACAGGCTGTCGCATTGAGGATTGAAGCATTGGTAAATAAACTGCTTCAGGAGGTATACCACGATCTATACACCACATTGAATGCGCGGGATGCTCAATTTCAGGTGGCAGATTTGGAAATGGTAACGCTAGAGACGCCAGTATTTGAAAAAGGGCTCCAATCTGTGAGTGCGAAGGAATTTTCTACTGTGTTAGCATCCTATCGAGGCACGAAAGCTTTCTTTGCACATAATGAAAAAGAAAAAATGAAAGAAGCACTTTTCCAACAGATTCGCCCAATGGCATCAACTTATTTAGACGAAATTAGACTGGTGTTGGAGCAGCAATATGATATACAATGGCAGGAAAACGTCTCAGAAATTCAGCAGCAGCTTCAATTAAGAGTCGAACAATATGTAGAAGATTCCCTTGCTGCGTTGACAATCCCGCTGAACACAGACATTCTTACAGCGAAACGTCAAAAGTTGGAAGGTATACTAACTAATCAAAATACAAAGGATTGAGAAATGATGGATAGAAAACAAGTATTACTCGTCGATGGAATGGCACTCCTATTTAGAGGATTCTTTGCTACTTCCTTCAGGGGTAACTTTATGATTACAAAGCAAGGCATCCCCACGAATGGTGTTTACCAATTTATGCGTTATTTTCTGGATGCCGTAAAAACATTCAAACCAACCCATGTAGTATGTTGCTGGGATATGGGGAGTAAGACTTTCCGTACTGACATGTATGAAGGATATAAAGCTAACCGTGATGCTCCACCAGTAGAATTGATCCCACAATTTGACCTAGTAAAAGAAGTTGTCGAGGCATTTGATATGCCAAACATCGGATTAGAAAACTTTGAAGCGGATGATTGCATTGGAACATTAGCCAGAACATATGCTCAAGAGAATGACGTGACGATCCTTACAGGCGATCAAGATATCTTACAGCTTGTAGAGGAGCATATCCAAGTTGCAATCATGCGAAAAGGTCAAGGAAATTATGAGGTCTTCACAAATGAAAACTTTTATGAGAAGAAAGGAATTACCCCAAGACAGGTCATAGATTTAAAAGGATTAATGGGAGACGCCTCTGATAACTATCCTGGTGTAAAAGGGATTGGGGAGAAAACGGCACTAAAGCTTATAAAAGAGCACGGAACAATAGACGAACTGCTTGTTAATATAGACTCCCTGCCACAAGGTGTACAAACTAAAATTAAAGCGAACTTAGATATGCTACACCTATCAAGAACCCTCGCAGAAATTAAATGTGATGTGCCTGTTACTTGCGAACTAGACGGGGCCTTATGGATTTATGATAAAGAGAAGATACAGAAAAAATTTGACGAGCTGGAGTTTAAAAATCTCGCCAAATTAATTTAAGAATTATGGTTTTAAGATGACTTTTATACAGTCATCTTCTTTATTTTGGAATAACTTATATCCTTCTGCTGCGTCATCTAGGGGAAGCTTATGGGTGATAATATCAGTTGGATCAATTTCATTAGCTGTAATCTGTCGGTAAAGCTCCTGCATATAACTTCGTGCAGGGGCTTGCCCCATTTTTAGGGTAATATTTCTTGTGAAGAATGGCCCCAATGGAAACATATTGTAGAGCCCTCCATATACCCCTGTCAATTGCACCGTACCCCATTTTTTAACCGCTTTTGTAGCAATTTGAATTGGACCTAATGTGCCACCTTGAAGCTTTAACTTTTGCTCAGCAAATTCTAAAGCTGACTTCTTTCCATCCATCCCTACACAATCGATTACAACGTCAGCTCCACCCTTTGTTAACTCTTTTAATGTTTCACCCATATCATCATACTTCGTAAAGTCAAAGATCTCCGTCTTGTTTGTCTGCTTAGAATGTTGAAGACGATAATCAAAATAGTCAATAGCAATTACACGCTCTGCACCTTTTTGCCAGGCGAATTTCTGTGCCATTAATCCAATAGGTCCACAACCAAGGACAATAACTGTATCCCCCTGTTTGACACCGGCATGCTCCACACTCCAATATGCTGTAGGAAGGACATCGGATAAGAAAAGCAATTGCTCATCTTCTAACTCACAATCCTCTGGTATTAAAAAGGGGGTATAATTTCCATAAGGGACGCGTAAATATTCCGCTTGCCCACCAGGAAAGTCACCGAATTTTTCGGAGTAACCAAAATATCCTCCTGAATCATAGTGTGGGTTGGAGTTGTCACACTGACTCTCCTGATGATTCGTACAGTAGGGACATGAGCCACAGGCTACCGTAAAGGGGATAACGACCCGGTCACCCTTTTTTACTTTCGTTACATCAGGACCAACTTCCTCTACAATCCCCATCGGTTCATGACCAATAGTATAGCCAATAGGTAATGGGAAATTTCCTTGATATAAATGAAGATCAGACCCACAGATAGCAGTAGAAGTAACTCGAATAATTACATCTTCTGAATCCTGTATTGTGGGAAAAGGGACTTTCTTAACAGCAACGGCATACTTTCCTTGATATGTTACGGCTTTCATATTTATCATACTCCTAATTTGTATTGAGGTTTATCTTATTTTTATCTAAGGTAAAGAATCTATACCCTTATGTCTTTAGTTTTATAGGAACCTTCATAAGGTATAGAAAACAGAAAGGGGAGTTCATATGCATTTATTATTTATTTATGGCGATCTAAGAATAGGTGAAAAAGCGGAAGTACTAAGAAAAGGTTCGACTAGCATAGATGAACAAGTCTGGATAAGAGGTAAACTCTTTGACTGGAATGGAGTGCCTTATTTAGTGGAGGATCCCGAAGCGTTAACATATGGGGATCTAGTCGAGATTAACGATGAAAAGCTAGTAGAACTAGATAATCAACTAAATTGTTCCCGGTCTACCGTTTCTGTATTGTCATCAACAAATGATCAGTATGAAGCATTTATTTATAAAGAAAAAGCAGACATTGAAGATAAATTGGAAGAAGTACCATTTGGAGACTGGAAAGTATACCGTTACTTAAAAAATGAAACGCTTTACTACTTTGCATATGGATCATGTATGGATGATAATCGATTTAAAATGGCAAACGTCGATCAATACTTTACATCTATTGCTGGAAAAGGGGTCGTTGAAAATTATGGATTTCGCTTTACGAGATCCAGTGAAGATGGCGGGAAAGCAGATATTATTGTATCCCAAATGGAAAAGGTGGAAGGAGTGGTCTATAAAGTACCTTTAGAAGCGATTGATTATTTATATAAGCGAGAAGGAGTGTATTCTAAAAGATACCGCCCGACGATTATAAAGCTAACCTTAAATTACGGGGAGGAAGTAGAGGGCCTAACCTTTGTTAGCGTAGAAAAGGATAAGGAAACGAAGCCTACTGAAAGATATGCAAACGAAATATTACGGGGAGCTGCAGACATTCTATCACCATCCTATGTTGCACGAATTCGGTCTCATATAAACCATTTATTAAATTAGAAGTTCTGACTTAGTGTTTACACCTTGCTAATTCAGGTTATTAGAATAACATAATCAAAGTTTAACCTGGAGGTATAACATTGAGACAAAATGAGACGACATCTATTTTACCTAAAGCAAACGAGTCCTACTGGAGAGACACAGGAAAAGTTCCTTCATATGGTGAGCTGAAAAATGATCTTCATGTGGATACGGTAGTAGTCGGAGCAGGAATAGCTGGTGTGATGACTGCTTATCAGCTTGCCAAGGCAGGGAAAGAAGTAGCACTGCTTGAAGCACGTGAATTATTTAGTGGTACGAGCGGTTTTACTACAGCAAAACTAACTGCACAGCATAATCTCATTTATGACGAATTAATAAATCGTTACGGACAAGAAACAGCTAAACTGTTCTATCAAGCGAATATGGAAGGGATTGCCTCTATTAAGGAACTTGCCGACAAATTTGGTATTGATTGTGAACTCGAAGAAAGAGAAGCTTTTGTTTTTACTCAAAAGGCAGAAAACCGCAGCAAAATTTCAAAAGAGGCAGAAGCCTACGAAAAACTGGGAATTGAAGGCGAGTTTGTTGAAGACCTTCCATTAAATATGGATGTAGAAGCGGCAATTATGATGCGTAATCAGGCACAATTTCATCCGGTTAAGTTTTTAGCTGGGCTGTTAGAAGAGTTTGTAAACCTTGGTGGTAAAGTATATGATCAGACAAGGGTAATAGACATTACCGAAAAAGCCAATAAGACAGAATGTACGACAGAAAGTGGGTTAAAAGTAACAGCTAGCCAAGTGGTACAGGCAACACATTTACCCATTATAGAACCTGAAAGTAAATTCTTTTCAAAACAAAATAATCCAGAGAGCTCTTATGCACTTGCTGTTAAAACAGAGGATGAATTCCCAGACGGATTATACATTAATGCAGACTTACCAAAACGGACGTTACGTGGTTTAGATAGTAAAACAGGAAGGGTTGTATTAGTTGGTGGAGAAAGTCATTCGACTGGTGATGGAAAGTCTTCCTCAGAGCGATACAAAGAGCTAGAATCTTTTGCTAAGGAGCTGTTTGAAGTAAAAGAGATTATAAATCGCTGGTCCGCCCATGACTATATTTCAGAAGACAGACTCCCATTTATCGGCACACTTTCAGAAGATCAACCTAATGTTTATGTAGTAACAGGGTTAAGCAAGTGGGGGCTGGCCATTTCTGCTACTGGTGCAAAAATTCTTACTGACACCATTCTTGAAAAAGACAATCCTTATCAAGCTATATTTTCTCCTGAAAGAAACATTCAGGAAAGGACCTCGATAGAACCGCAGGAAGAAAACCCTAATCACTATGATGATGCCAGTGAAAAGAATAATCCGAAAGAACTGTCAAATAATCAAGGGATGATCACCAAGCGAGACGGCGAAGAGGTAGGAGCCTATAAAGATGAAAATGGCAACTTACATTATGTTGATCTTACTTGTACGCATCTCGGTTGTGGTGTCCAATGGAACGACGGTGATAATACATGGGATTGTCCATGCCACGGATCACGTTTTAGTGGAACAGGTGATGTAATTGAAGGTCCTGCTGTGGAGTCGCTAAAGACTTTAAATGAGTAGAAGAATGTTAATTTACGATGTTTCGTTGACTCTATAGCTATTTATACTGAGTTGGTGACAAAAAAGCTGCTTCATAATGGAAGCAGCTTTTTTGAGGTTAATTTATTTGTTGCGGTTGTTGTTATTGTTGTTATCGTCTAGGAATTCATTCGCAAATTCAACGTTGTTAATATCCTGGTTGTTGTTATTGTTATTGTTATTGTTATTGTTGTTCTCATTACGGTTGTTATTGCGGTTGTTCTGACGATTGTTGTTGTTATTATTGCTCATCGCTAACACTCCTTTTATTTTTTTATATGTGGTTTACTTTTTGCAGGCCACATAACAATTACAAAAATTATTTTAACCCTTTATGCAATTCCTATACATTTCATCACACTACCAATTAATACCAATTTATCTTGTGCAGTTTACTTGTTTGTCATAACTTTAAGGTGATATGATCGAAATACAAAAGAGAGTGCGAAAAGGTAGGTTATCTATATGAAGGTTGTTCAAAATATAACAGAATTAATTGGCGAAACACCAATGGTAAAGTTAAATCGACTCGTTCCAGAGAATGCAGCAGATGTATATATAAAGATGGAAATGTTTAATCCGAGTAAAAGTGTTAAAGACAGAGCAGCTTATAATATGATTAGAGTAGCAGAAGAAAAAGGGTTCATTAAACCAGGGGACACGATTATTGAACCAACAAGTGGGAACACCGGAATTGGCCTAGCAATGAATGCTGCTGCCAAGGGCTATAAAGCGATTCTTGTTATGCCTGACAATAGCACACAGGAAAGAAGAAACCTTCTACAAGCTTTTGGAGCACAAGTAGTGTTAACACCGAGCAAAGAGAAAATGCCAGGTGCAATTCAAAAAGCGTTGGAGATACAAAAGGATATACCGAACAGTTTTATACCTCAGCAATTTGAAAATGTAGCCAATCCTGACGTGCATCGTGTGACAACAGCCCCTGAAATTCTCAAACAGATGGATGGAAAGCTTGACGCATTTGTATGCACCGCAGGGACAGGTGGAACGGTAACGGGCACTGGAGAAATGTTAAAAGAGAAATTACCAGAATTAAAAATAACCGTAGTTGAACCAAAAGGCTCTCCTGTTCTTTCTGGTGGCGAGCCAGGGAGTCATAAACTGGTGGGAACAAGCCCAGGATTTGTACCCGATATTTTAAATACATCTATATATGATGAAATTGTTCAAATTGAAGACGAAACTGCAGTTTCCATGTATAAAAGGTTACCTCAACAAGAAGGTATCTTCATTGGACTATCAGGAGCGGCTGCAGTCGCAGCTGCCATAGAGGAAGCAGTTCGATTAGGAAAAGGGAAACGTGTCGTATGTATAGCTCCTGATACAGGAGAAAGGTACTTAAGTATGAATCTGTTTGAGGGTAATGATGCTTAGTTTTCCAAATCTCCTAAAAAAAGTCTCAATAACGTAAAACCTTAGTCTATTTCTATATTGGTAAAAAGCCTGTATCCCTTGGGAAGCAGGCTTTTTTATTGGTAAACTCATTTGAATATTTCTTATGTTAAAATAAAAGTAGTCTTTTAAAGTTACTATTTATAGCATTCTGAAAGTAAGGGGGGAGAACATGATTAAAAAAACAACCTATATTTTGTTAAGTAGTTTCTTTACCTGTGCTGTATTGGCATTTATAGAGCATGGAATAGAGATTAATTATGTTATAAAGACTGTCTGTAAAATAAGCTTCTTTTTCATCGTTGTATGGGTCTATATGAAGTTATTTAAGGATTTTCATTTCAAACAAGTGCTTGCATTATCCAAGATGGGAAGGAGAGAATGGCTGAAAGTTATGATTCTCGGCATATCATCAGCAGGAATTGTGCTTGCTGCTTATCTGTTATTTTTACCACAAATTGATCTTAACCTGATCCAGCAAGACTTAACAGATAGACTCGGCATTACAGCAACTGGTTTTATTTTTGTCGGGATTTATGTTTCTTTTGGTAACTCTTTACTTGAAGAGTATTTCTTTAGAGGGTTTATATTCTTTAATTTACCGCGTAAATGGGGCTATATATATAGTCCGTTATTGTTTGCAAGCTACCATATCCCGATGATTATGTTGTGGTTTACAGCTGAAATAATTTTAATTTGCTTTATTGGGTTATGGGTAATTGGTTTGGTTTTCCAGTTGGTTAATGAGAAGAACAGAACCATTTGGGCATCATGGATAATACATATTTGTGCAGATTTAATGATTATTATAATCGGGTTAAATTTGTTTTATTAAACCTGATGGTAATGAAAATAGTTAAAAACAAAGATTCATTACAAGGTGATTTCTAAATCTAATCCGGACTTTCTCGGGAAAAAAAGTAACTTTTCGAATCCAGTAGCTTATTGGGGGAGAGAATTAACTAAAATGGTGACTACTAATTTTTTATTATCTTCGGGTTTACATAATATATATTATAGGAAGTTGTAGCAAAAACCTGAAATCTAATCTTAATATCAAAGTATACTTGAGATAGTGAGATATTTTGTAAAAAAACTACACTAGAAACAATTTTCTTAGTGTAGTTTTTTTATGTTTTTATTTCTAATCAACCATGTTCACTTTTAATGTCTACTTTAGCTAAAGGTTTTTTTGCTGGACCTTCCATTACATTACCCTCATAAGAAAATCTCGATCCGTGACATGGACAATCCCAGCTTCGGTCACCAGAATTCCATTCGACTTCACAGCCTAAATGTGTGCAGGTCGTGTCTACAGCATGCAATGTTTGCTCTTTATCCTTATAAATCCCAGTTCTTTTACCATTAATTCGAGTAACAATTGCTTCATCTGTTTTTATTTGTGCTAGCTCATTATTAGAAAAATCCAATTTACCCTTTACCATATGCTTTGCTACATCTGCATTCATCTCAATAAATTTACGTACAGATGGATCTGGCTGAAACCGCGATGGTTCATATATATCCGCATATTCATTCGGTGTCTCCGTTATTTTATCAGCAAGGATCATGGCTGCTGCAGTACCATTCGTCATACCCCATTTTCTGTATCCTGTAGCTACATAAACATTACTCTCTCCCTTGGATACAGCACCAATATATGGTACTTTATCTATGGTGATTAAATCCTGGGCAGACCAACGATAGGCAATATCCTTCATTTCAAAATGCTTCGATGAAAAATCCTCAAGCTTTTCATAATGATGGATAACAGACTCACCTTGACCTGTTTTGTGATTCTCTCCTCCAATTAACCATAAGGCTCCCTTCTCCCCTGGTGTACTTCTAACAGATCGTGAAGGACTCTCTGCGTTAATATACATACCTCCAGGGTATTTTAGCTTTGAGTTGATAGCTAGAACGTATGATCGTTCAGGGTACATTCTGGCAAAGTAAAAGCTTTGCTTATCATAAAATGGGAAATGTGATGCAGCAATTACATGATTACATGTGATACGGTGGCCATCTTTTGTAACAATATTTGGGTGTTTGTTATACTCAATATCAACAGCTGTCGTATTCTCATAAAACTCGACTCCATTATCTTTGCTTGCTTGAACGAGTGCCTTTAAGTATTTTAAAGGGTGGAATTGAGCTTGGTCTTTCATCATAACTGCCGCTTTTATTGGCAGATTTAAAGGTATTTCCGATAAATATTCACTACTAATTTCTAAGTTTTCATAAGCCTTTATTTCATTTTCTAGCTGCATAATATATTTATTATCATTTGTGTATACATAGGCATCTTGGGTTTCATAATCACAATCAATTTTATTTTCTGATATGGTATTCTTTATGAATTCCTTCGCCTTTATAGCAGCATGATAATACTTGGCTGTTTTTTCTTCTCCCATATGTTTCATAAATTCATCGTAGATTAAACCATGTTGTGCCGTTATTTTGGCTGTTGTATGACCTGTAGTACCATTAAGTATTTCATCAGAATCGATTAAAACAACTTTTAAATTTTGTTTGGATAATAAATAGGCTGCAGTGATACCAGTAATACCGCCCCCTACAATCCCAACATCAGCTTTTATGGAAGTGGTCAATTTTTCAAATGTGGGTAGTTTCATTTCACGCCAATAAGGCTCTGGAAATTGTGGAAGTTGAATTTCACTCACTAATTTGTCTCCTCTTCTACACTATAGATTAGCATTATTATGAACTATTTTAGATGAATATATGTGTTTTAATAACAGTTAAACAGGTAATTAGAATAAATAGAGAGGTGAAATAATGAGAAAGCATCTAAATATTAGTGGACGAGTGCAAGGTGTAGGTTTTAGGAATTCAGCACAGATGAGGGCAAAAGAAATGAACCTATATGGTTGGGTTCAGAATAATAATGATGGTACGGTAGAACTTGAAGTTGAAGGGAAAGAAGAACAGCTAAATACCTATATCGAACAACTTGATGAAGGTTTAAATAAGTTCATTAACGTAGAACACATGGAGATTGAAACCATGGAAGACTATGGGTATGATAGTTTTCAAACAAGATAATCTACTCTACATTTGTTTATAAATAAAAAGCTCAACCGG
>NZ_JAIFZM010000004.1 GCF_022095695.1 Oceanobacillus jordanicus | reverse complement strand
TACGGTTGAGCTTTTTGTTACGAATTATTTTTCCTCAAAAAACTTTTGGTTTATTGCGATATATGGAGTCTCTTCCTCAGGTACTTCATCTTCCATATAAATTGCTTCTACAGGACAAACTGCTTCGCAAGCACCACAATCGATGCAAATTTCTGGATCTATATAAAACATATCTTTTCCTTCTTCTATACAGTCAACAGGACAAACCTCTACACATTCGCCCGCCTTTTCTTCCTTACACGGTGAAGTTATTACAAAAGCCATAAAACCATTTCCTCCTCTAATCATTACATATCCGTTTCTAATAAGTATGCTACAAGCTATTATAACTATTTTTACCAAAAATTAAAAGAGCAAACCTTCTACCTCGACCTGTGTAGAGAAACTTTATTACTTAAGCTGTTTATGAGGGCCTATATTGTAGATGCTCCCATAGACTGACCAATTAGAAGTACATTACTAAGATTTAATGCTTTCATATAATCATCTAAGTCTTTACCATGCCTAGACATCCGGTGTCCATGATTTGGTCGATCAGAAGATCCTTGTGATCGACGATCCAGTGTTAGTACACGGTAACCAAGTTCCACAAAGAGTTTCGTTTGCATAAACCAAGTATGTCTACTTGCACGGTACCCTGCTATAAATATAACAGGGTTACCCTCCCCTTCATCAGAATAGGCCAGGTCTATCCCATCACTTGTTTTAAACACCTTCTTGAAAACTCTCCCCCTATTTTACTAGTTCGATTGGTCGCATTTTTTGTATATTATAGCATATTAGTTAAATATTCATACTATTTATAAAGTAACACAATCTACATACCTTGTATGATTCACTTTTTAAACGTATAACCATATTATTTAGTAATACATGATAAGGGAGAGAATTGCATGGAAATAACAATCCGTCAAGGGGATTCATTATGGTATTATAGCCAGTTATTTGGTATTCCCCTCGTTTTAATAGAACAATCAAATCCTGGAATATCCCCCAATCAATTATCCATAGGGCAGAATATACAAATTCCTGGTTATGTAAATGATCCCTACAACATACAGGCAAATGATACATTGTATTCTATTTCAATCCGTAATAACGTCCCTTTAGATATGTTGTTTCTAGCAAACGATTCTCTGGATCCAAGCAATTTGCAACAAGGACAATTACTACAGATCCCCCAAAAGGTTAACGCTATGCTCTTCACTGATCCGGATAGGTATACGTATGATAAGATGCTAGAAGACCTCCAAACATTACAAGAGGTATACCCTTTTATTCGGCAAAACATTATTGGGAATTCCGTGATGGGTAAAGATCTAATTGAATTGCAAATTGGTAATGGAGCGAAGCAAGTCCATTTAAATGGCTCTTTTCATGCAAATGAATGGATTACAACACCAGTTATTATGCGATTTTTAAACGAATATTCCCTCGCATTGACAAATCATCTTCCCATAAGAGGAGTATTTGCATTACCATTATTTACAGATACGACTTTCTCTATTGTTCCAATGGTTAATCCAGATGGTGTAAACCTAGTTCTTAATGGTGCTGGTGCTGCTGAGGACAGAGAAGAAGAAGTTTTGGAGATAAATAGTCAACAGGCTGATTTTTCAAACTGGAAGGCGAATATTCGGGGAGTCGACCTAAATAACCAATACCCAGCACTTTGGGAGGTTGAAGCTGAACGAAAACCAACTTCCCCCGAGCCTCGGGACTTCCCGGGCTATGCCCCTTTAACTGAACCTGAGGCGATAGCAATGGCAGAATTAGCAAGGCAACGTGATTTTGTGCGTGTGAATGCTTTACACACACAGGGAGAAGAAATTTATTGGGGGTTTGAAGGGTTTGAACCACCAGAATCAGAACAAATTGTGATGGAATACGCACGAGTTAGCGGTTACGAGCCTATCCAGTATATAGATAGTTATGCAGGCTATAAGGATTGGTTTATTCAAGAGTTTCAACTCCCAGGATTTACAATAGAATTAGGCAGTGGAGTGAACCCACTACCCATTGAACAATTTGAAGATATCTACCAAGAAACCCTCGGAATCATGCTTGCAAATCTTTATTTATAAACCAGTTCGAAGAGACTCGGTTAAAAAAATAAGAGGTAAAAATAACAAGGGGGCTCCCCTGTTATTTTACCTCTTCAAAGTAATCTTTACGAAAACCGCCAATGCGATTACTGTTATCCATGATGAAATAAAACTCATCTGTTTCATTTTTTACGTCATAAACTTCTCCTGGAGTTAACTTATGATGTACGATAAACTTTTTAGCATCCGCATGGACACATTTTATTTGTTTTTTTGTTTGTCTTTTATCCCAATCTAAATGAATCATGCTTGTTTCCTCTCTTTGTTTACATAATATTATTATGGTTTACTTGAATAAATAAAGAAACTTTTTGTAACCTTCTTCATCCATTTTACTTACAGGTACAAATCTCATAGCAGCTGAGTTCATACAATATCGCAGCCCTCCCGCTTCCATTGGACCGTCTTCGAAGACATGTCCAAGGTGAGAATCGGAATCTTTACTTCTTATTTCTGTACGCCTCATGCCGTGTGTAGTGTCTGTTTTCTCCTCCACTTGATTTTTATCAATTGGCTTGGTAAAGCTTGGCCACCCACACCCTGCATCATATTTATCTTTAGAAGAGAATAATGGCTCACCTGTAATAACGTCGACATAAATTCCCTCTTCTTCATTATTCCAATAGTCATTTTGAAAAGGTCTTTCCGTCCCGTTTTCTTGGGTAACATGATATTGAATAGGAGTGAGTTTTTGTTTAAGCTCCTCTTTGTCAATAGCTTTCTTCCATGTGTTTTTTATAAAGTCTTCTCTTCCCGATCCTTTTTTGTACAGTTTATAATGAAACGACTGTTTCTTATAGTAATCTTGATGGTTCTCTTCCGCTAAATAGAATGGTTTTGCTGGAAGAATTGGTGTAACAATGGGCTTAGAGAATTTTCCACTCTGCTCTAATTCTTTTTTAGACTGCTCTGCTTGTTGTTTTTGTTGCTCGTTATGGTAAAAGATAGCGGTTTGATAAGATTCCCCGCGATCGTTAAATTGCCCTCCGGCATCAGTTGGATCGATTTGTTGCCAGAATGTACGAAGTAATTGCTCATATGGCATGACTTCTGGATCAAAAGTAATTTCTATAGCTTCCACATGGCCTGTCGTATCAGAACAAACTTGTTCGTATGTTGGGTTTTCTACATGTCCCCCTGTATATCCTGATACTACGCGATGAATCCCTGGCCTCTGATCAAATGGTTCTACCATACACCAAAAGCAACCCCCGGCAAATGTTGCAGTTTCTTTATTTGAACTCATGCTATTACCTCCATTGCTGATTTCAGCTTACCTCTATTTTTCCGTTTCTTATTAAAAAAATCAAGTCGGGGGCCTTATTTTTTTTAAAAAAATAGAATTGGCTTTGAATCACCGCTCGTTTCTTTCTTTTTTCGTATGCTGGGTTGACTATTTGTGGTTTGTTCTTTCCTTTGCTTTTGATCTTCTAAATTGTTTGGAGCATCCTTGGATTCTTTATCATCTGCTTCCATATCTTTAAAAGCTTTCATCATACGATACATAGATGGCAGGTTCTTTACCATTGGACCGTATTCCTGCACAATAGGTGCGGTAGACTGTACGACTTTTAAAACTTGCTGCACATTATTTAAAGTCGAAGATAGTCCTCCCACCCCTTTATTTATTAATCCCACAGATCCTTGTTGGTTTGTAAATTTGCCTAAAAGTGATGGTAATCCTTGTCTAGTTGGACCTGAATTTTGATTGGGAAACATAAATGGATTAGAACTTGGACCTGATGGACGTTGGAATGGCTGGTTCCGAGGTGATGGAAATACCATGCTGCACTTCCCCTTTGTTATATGAATTTTGACTTTGCATCACTAATAGAATACGTTGCATTAACAAAATGGTGTAGGCTAAGAAATAGGGGAAATAATTTAATGGAATATTTCCCGGGCAACCGCATGATTCAACAGTTTCTCGCCGGTGAAGTAGCTTAATTTGTCGAAAGGGGAACAATTATGGTCGGATATTAATTCCTTCCTTAATTATAAAGACTACTACCGCTTTTCTAAACTCGTGTATTTTTTGATCAAACGTTTGTTTGAAGTGTTATTAAATAAAAAAAGCTGCCTTTTAGACAGCTCCTCCACTCATTGTAAATTTTATTTTTTATAATCGTCCCACAACGCATCAAAGGTCACCAACGCCGCAGCAAAAGGACTGTTCCATTCGAGGTAGCTACTTAACTCATCGTAGTCTGTAGAATGTCGGGGAAAGTTATGGTCGTAAAATGCCCAGTCCGCCAACTGTGAATTATCGTCAGGCTTTTTCTTCCCACGATAGGTCATTAAATAATGATAAAAAGAGCGCATGTTTATCCCTCCTCTGTTACAGCTCCTCCTGATCCATAAATTCTTGATGCCTTTTTAGCTTCTTCCGATAAACGAATGCTGAAAGACGTATACTGATTTCATAGAGAAGAATTAATGGTACTGCTACAACGAGTTGTAGTAAGAAATCAGGTGGCGTGACAATTGTACCAATAATAATCAAAATTAAATAGGCGTATTTTCGGCTCTTGCGCATAAATTCAGGTGTTAGAACGCCAATTGTTGTTAGAAACATTGCAATGATTGGAATTTCAAAAAGGATCGCAAATGGCAACGTAACACGCAACATAAATTTAAAGTATTTCTCGGTTGTAAACATCTCATTAAACATACCTTCACTTAAACCAAGTAAAAAAGGCAGAATTAATTCAACGAATAAGTAATAGCCAAATACTAAACCGGCAATAAACAATAAGAATACAGCAGGTATGTATGCCATGGATGCCTTTCTCTCAAGGTCTGTTAATCCAGGTTTAATAAATGCCCAAATCTGGTATGTCAAGACTGGTATTGTACCAGCGATTGCCACAAGGCTTGCCATGGTAAAATAAAGCCAAATTGTTTCACCAGGGCTAATAATGTTTAGCTGAAAACTGAGATCTGCTGTGAAAAAATGATAGATGTCCTTCACATAAATAAATCCCAAAGCGAAAAAGGCTACAAAGAAAACTGCTGTAACAATTATTCTATTTCTCAACTCTGTTAGATGTCCTGTTACGTTCATTTCCTTCTCATGTAAATCTGTACTGTTGTCTGACATATTCCACACTCCTGAATTATATCTTAGCAGACACAAAAGAAGATGCAAGGGTATGTACCTTACACCTTCATTCATTAATTTTTAGTTGATGTATGAGTATTACTTTTGTTTGTGGTTTCTTCATCTGAAACAATATCTCTTGTAGCATTTTTAAATTCTTTCAGAGAACTTCCAAAAGCTTTGCCGATTTCTGGTAGCTTAGAAGGTCCAAAAACAATTAAAGCAACAATTAAAATTAATATTAAGCCCGGGATGCCGATACTACTGAACATTTCATTTCACTCCCAAGTTTTATTTTGTTTCACTTTTAGTGACTTCTTTTTCATCGTATGAGTCATCGTTAGTTAGGTCACGGGTTGACTTGCGAAACTCACTTAATGACTGTCCCGCTGCTTTCCCTATTTCTGGAAGTTTTTTCGGACCAAAGATAACAAGTGCTATGATAAGGATAAGAATCAATCCAGGAAATCCAATACTTGAAAACATCTAAACACCTTCTCTACTCTTTAAAGTTATGTCTTGATGATACAGACTTGTTTCCCTTAGTTTACCATGGAAGCCCATAGACGAACAAGCTTTTATGTGTCTCTTCTTAGTTTAATCACTTTAAATTATTTCATTCACTTTTACAGTCAATCATTTAACCCGATCATATTGTATGAAGTAGTAATCATAAGGATTACTCTCGTCCTTTTCTCCTTTTACCTTGGATGTCTCTTCCCAATCCTCATAAGAGATTTCAGGAAAGTAAGTATCACCCTGGAAGGCTTCATCAATTAACGTAATATACATTCGGTCAGCAAATGGCAGTACTTGCTCAAATAAACGGCCACCACCGATAACAAAGTATTCTTTTTCAGGGTTCATTTTGTTCCATTCCTTGATGGTGTCAACGCTCGAAATACAAGTAACTTCTTTTTCTAACTCTGAAGAGCTGGTGATCACAATATTTTCTCTTTTGGGTAGCGGAAATCCTATTGATTCAAAGGTTTTTCTACCCATGATAATTGTATTGCCTAACGTTTTTTCCTTAAAGAATCGTAAATCTTTAGGTAAATGCCATGGAAGATCATTGTTTCGTCCAATCAGGTTGTTGCGATCCATCGCCAATAACAAAGATATCATTCTATTCCCTCCTTTTCTCCCTAAACTGCGATTGGTGCTTTAATAGACGGATGAGGATTATAATTTACTACAGCAAAATCACTCATCTCAAAGTCGAAGATAGACTGCTTGTCCCCCGTAATGTTTAACTCAGGCATACTCCGAACATCTCTGTCTAATTGTGTCTTTACCTGCTCAACATGGTTTAGATAGATATGCGCATCCCCTAAGGTATGAACGAATTCGCCAACTTCAAGGCCACATTCATATGCAATAAGATGTGTTAGCAGAGCATAACTTGCGATGTTAAATGGTACACCTAAAAAGACGTCGGCACTTCGCTGATATAGTTGGCAAGATAGTTTTCCATCTGCTACATAAAATTGAAATAAGGTGTGACATGGCGGTAAAGCCATTGTTGGTACATCCTCAGGATTCCAAGCAGACACGATATGCCGTCGGGAATCAGGGCTATGTTTAATAGATGTAATGACATCTTTTAACTGGTCAATGGTTGTATCGTTTGAGGTTTTCCATTCTCTCCATTGTTTCCCATATACGGACCCTAAACTTCCATACTTGGCAGCAAAAACATCATCGTGCAATACATTTTGCTTAAAAAGATTCATTTGCTCCATATATTGCGCTTTGAATGCATCGTCCACCTGACTACGGTTTCCGAAGTCCTTCATATCAGGTCCTTTATATTCTGTGCTATTAACCCACTTTTCGAAGGCCCACTCATTCCAAATATTATTATTATGCTCTAAAAGATAACGTATATTGGTGTCACCTTTTATGAACCATAACAGTTCAGAAGCAACAAGGCGAAAAGGAACCTTTTTAGTAGTTAATAGTGGAAATCCTTTACTAAGATCAAATCGCATTTGATGACCAAAAACAGAGTATGTTCCAGTGTTCGTCCGGTCCTCCTTTTTTGTTCCGTGCTCCAAAATATGTTTACACAAATCTAAGTAAGCTTGTTCACCAGTTATCATTATGATCTCCCCACTTCAATAATCTCAAATTAATGTTTATTGTAACATAAACGTAACGCATGAAAATATAATTTTCTACATAAATCTGTTAAGAGCTTTCATATCGGGAAAGGGGATTGTTGCATGCTGAATGGAACAATGGAACATGTGGTAAAGCATTCCATATTATGTAGTTATGTACTTAGTCAGCCGCTTGTTACTTACGTCGATGCATACCCTGAACTGCAAAATAAAATATTAATGGAAACAGAACAGCTAGAGTTTGGAGAACACGGAGAGTCTATTAAACTTCTGCAGAAAAAGCTTAATAAGCTAGAATATTTTGATACTGAATTAGATGGAGAATATGGTGTTTTAACCGCCCATGCTTTAAAAAACTTTCAAGCAGATTATAATATAACAATTAACGGTCAAGCAGATGAACAAACCATCCAGGCCTTGATTGATACTGAAAAAGATCTCTATTTAAAACAAATCCAAAGTCTTTCCACAGAAGTATATCCAGGTTTAACAGGAGAAAATGTAGAAACAGTTCAAAACGCCCTTCAGTATTTTGGTTATTATAAAGGAAATATCGATGGTATATATGGACCGCTTACGAAAGAAGCACTTGTTACCGCAAGCAATGAACATGATGGTATTGAGTTGGCCGAAGCTCCAGCCGTAAAGGTGACAATCCAAAACAAGGTTGAATCAGAAGTAGTAAAGCCTCAAGTAAGTAACGCTGGTGAAAAGGAAATTGTTAAAGAAGAAAAAGAGGAAGAAAAAAAGCAGGTAGTTGTCGAAGGAATCAACGGTGGAAGCATCGTTGCCCAGGCGCACTCCTTTGTTGGTGTTCCCTACGTATGGGGCGGCACTACACCAGCAGGTTTTGACTGTAGTGGTTTTATCCAATATGTGTTCAACCTACAGGGGATCGAAACTCCTAGAACGGTAAGTGATATGTGGAATTTTGCTACACCTGTCGATTCAAAGTCTGTTGGAGATTTGGTTTTCTTTGAAACCTATAAACCAGGTCCCTCCCATATGGGAATATATATTGGGGATGGGAAATTCATTCACGCTGGTGAATCGCGCGGAGTTGAGGTCACGAACTTAAATAATGAGTATTGGAAAGAAAAGTATATTGGGTCCAAACGGGTTATGCAATAGATAGGATATGTTCGGATAAAAAATAGCAGATTACATATACTAAGCTATCAAAAGAATAAAAGGTGGGTTCTATGACAGGCCTCTTATTGAAATTAATCATCACACCGTTGGGAATTGTTGTTTCATCCTGGATCTTGCCAAATGTGCAATTTGCTGCCTGGTATCAGCCGATTTTGTTGGGAGCAGTGTTAGCTGTTATTGGTTTTATGGGAGAGCTTATGTTTCTTGGTAGAAAAACGAAAGGCTTTGTTCTAGCAATGGATTTTGTTATATCTGCTGCCGGGATATATATTGGGGCATGGGTGTTTGCAAACACTGGTGTAACCTTACTTGGAGCTATTCTAACAGCAGTCATTCTCGTTATTACTGAGATCTTTCAACATAATTGGCTAATTAATAGTGGAAGAATAAAGAAAGAAGGCATCTTGCGCTAAAAAGGTCTATAAAGATAAAAAGAGCATATGTTAGAAAGAGCAGGCACCGTTGTAAGGATGCCTGCTCTTTCTAATTTTACTACTACCATTCTTGATGAAATTTCTCCAAAAATTGCTGCATAAATTGATGTCGATCCTCTGCTAGTGATTTTGCAGTACTCGTATGCAAGGTTGATTTCAGTTTTAATAATTTATCATAGAAATGTTGAATCGTATTATCATTATCCTGTTCATGGTACATAAATTTCCCTCTTGCCCCACCAAAGGTAAAAGCTCTAGCAATACCAATAGCACCTATGGCGTCAAGGCGGTCGGCATCCTGAACAATTTTACCTTCCAGCGATGTTGGTATTTTACCTTTGCTAAACGAAATTGTGTTGATTGCTTTTATAATAGCTTCTATATCGGGTTTAGTTAATGGAAGAGACTCTAAAAAGTTTTCTAATGCTTGTATTGCAGACTCTTCATTTTCAACAAGCTTATGATCTGCCACATCATGTAACCATGCAATAGCCTCACAACGGAATAGATTAGCATCTTCTTCCCTAGCGATTTCCATCGCCATACGGGTTACGCGTTGTAAATGATAAAGGTCATGGCCTGTTCGTTCATTATTAAAGGAGTTCGTTACATACTGGCGAATTGCAGTTAATTGTTCATGTTTCTCCATTAGAATAACCCTACTATCTTGTCGTCTTCAGTCACATCCATGTTTAATGCAGCAGGATGCTGTGGTAAGCCTGGCATTGTCATTACATCCCCTGTTAACACCACAATGAATTCGGCTCCAACAGAAGCTCGTAATTCCCGTATGTCAATTGTAAATCCTGTTGGTCGTCCGACCTGTGAAGGATCATTAGACAAAGCATATTGGGTTTTTGCCATGCAAACAGGCAATTTTCCCCAACCTAATTTTTCAAAAAATACTAATTGGGAGCGAGCTTTTGTGCTTAATACGATGTCATCTGCTCCGTAGATAGTTTGGGCTACACTTCTTATTTTTTCTTCTAGAGGATCCTGTAGATCGTACGTATATTCTAAGTTTGTAGCCGGACCTTCCGCTTTTTTGATGACTTTTTCTGCTAAGTCGATGCCACCTGCTCCGCCGTTCTTCCATACATCTGTTAGTGCTACTTCTACTTTATTCGTGGAGCACCATTCTTTCAAAAAGTCTATTTCCTTTTGAGTGTCCGTCGGAAATTTATTAATTGCTACAACATACGGAAGGCCGAATGATTCAATTGTCTCTATATGTTTCTTTAAGTTTTCGACCCCACTTGCAATTGCTTCAACATTTTCGGTTGTTAGTTCACTTTTCCCAACGCCGCCATGCATTTTCAAAGCGCGGATGGTAGCGACAATGACTACAGCACTAGGTTGGATGCCTCCAGCACGTGACTTAATGTTTAAAAATTTCTCTGCACCGAGATCCGCTCCAAATCCAGCCTCAGTAACAACATAGTCCCCTAGCTTTGCTGCTGTTTTGGTTGCAATGATACTATTACAGCCATGAGCAATATTAGCAAATGGACCACCATGAATGATAGCAGGCGTGTTTTCGGTTGTTTGGACGAGATTAGGCTTTAATGCATCTTTTAGTAGTACAGTTAATGCCCCCTCTGCATCTAAATCCTCAACAGTAACTGGCTTTTCTTCGTAGGTATAGCCAATTACAATCTTTTTAAGCCGGCGTTTTAAATCCTGAAGGTCCTTTGCCAAGCATAAAACAGCCATGATTTCCGAGGCAACCGTAATACTAAAAGCATCTTCTCTTGGAACGCCTTTGGTAGGTCCACCTAGTCCTACCACAACTTGGCGTAATGCTCTATCATTCATATCAAGTACCCTGTTCCATTCCACTCTTCTTGGATCGATTTGTAGATTGTTTCCTCTATGTATATGATTATCAATAAGCGCAGACAACGCGTTATTCGCTGTTGTGATAGCATGTAAGTCTCCCGTAAAGTGCAGGTTGATATCCTCCATTGGAAGAACTTGAGCATATCCTCCACCAGCAGCGCCACCTTTTAATCCCATTACAGGTCCAAGGCTCGGTTCACGTAACGCAATAATTGCCTTTTTTTCAAGTTTATTTAATGCTTGTCCCAAACCTACTGTTACGGTCGATTTTCCTTCACCTGCTGGAGTGGGATTAATAGAGGTGACTAAAACTACTTTCCCATCGGGCTGTTCCTCTAACTTTTCTAAGAGACCTGTGGAGAGCTTTGCCTTTGTTCTTCCATAAGGTTCCCAGTCTTCTTCTGATAAGCCAAGATCTGTTACAATGTCGTGAATCGGTTTTAAAGTTGTTTCCTGTGCAATTTCAATGTCTGATTTCACTCTCTTATTCCTCTTTTCTATTTGCTGGTTTGTCGAAATGTAGAAGATTATTTTGAAATGGTTACATTATACCTGTATTTTAAAAAAATTCCTAGAAAATCATTTAAATATACAGTCTATTTCTTGACTGACATGTCTATATAAGCTATATTAGACACAAGCAAAGAAGATGTATGGATCCTTTATGACACAGGCAGCTTCTATAGAAGTGGATGTAACGTGATCCTACACTTCTATAGAAGCTGCCTTCATTTATGTCTATAAATCTGCTTTGTATTAACACGTTTCTAATTTCGAACGTGAAAGTTTCTAGGAGGATTATATTCATGGAAAACGGAGTAGTAAAATGGTTTAACGCAGAGAAAGGCTACGGTTTCATCCAATTAGAAGAAGGAAATGATGTATTCGTACATTATTCTGCAATCCAAGAGGAAGGCTTCAAATCATTAGAAGAAGGACAAGAAGTATCCTTTGAAATAGTTGAAGGCGAACGTGGACCCCAAGCTGCAAATGTAACAAAAAAATAAGTGAACGTATATAGAAGCGGTAATCTGTAAAAGGATTACCGCTTTTTCTGGTTTATCTCTTTCGTGCATTTAGCTAAAATATGCTATAATAATATTTTCGCGGTTCGCAAACTCCCGCGTTATCAAAACTAAGGAGGCATTTACATGTCAAATGAACTTATATGGATTTTGTTTGCACTAATCAATTTTTCTTGTTTACTCTTGTTTTATCGTTTATTTGGTAAAACGGGACTATTTGTATGGATTGGGATGTCAACTGTTGTCGCCAACATGCAAGTACTAAAAACGGTTGAACTGCTCGGTCTGACAGCAACACTAGGGAATATCATGTATGGAACAGCATACCTTGCAACCGACATTATCAACGAAAAATATGGTAAGAAAGAAGCTAAAAAAGCCGTCTGGCTTGGGTTTGCTACTTTAATTACCATGACCGTTGTAATGCAGTTCGCACTAGCGTTTCAACCAGCAGCTGATGATATTGCGCAAGGATCACTTGCCACCATCTTCGGCTTAGTAGTTCGTGTCGCTGCCGGAAGCCTCGCAGCATATATTATTAGTCAATATTTTGATGTATGGATATATGACAAACTAAGAAAACTCTTTCCTTCTGACCGGCAGCTATGGATTCGAAACAATGGTAGTACTGTGATCAGTCAATTGTTGGATTCCGTCGTATTTTGTACAATAGCCTTCTACGGACAATTTCCGTTTTCTGTATGGCTGGAAATACTTTTAACGACATATGTTATAAAATTTATCGTCGCGCTCTTAGACACACCTTTTATGTATATTGCAAAAAGAATGAACAACGAAAAGGCCAGCTAATGCTGGCCTTTTGCTTTAAGCATTGGTATAGACCTTTTGTGCTCCACTTTGAATAGATTTAAAATAGATCATATATAAAAAGGGGAAGACACACGCCGTGATATAAGCACCAAATAAGAAGGAAATAAAAGCAATTTCCAATAATGTAATAACATATTCAGGTTGTTTTACATATTTGTACGGCCCTTGTTTAAACAATCTTACCCTTGGTAATGTAATCTTCTTTGCGTTCCAGAACATTCCTGCAGATCGAATGCACCACCATTTCCCATTAAGAATGATGACACAGCAAACAAAGAAGAACATATTAAAGGTGACGGTTGATTGACGTAAAAATATCAATTCAAACAGAATGGCACCATAGCTTAAATACTGCACAATTAATAAGCCGCGATAATGCTTTTCGATGGAGCTTCTCCCCCCTTTTTCTAAAAGCCATCGTTCATTTCTGCTAGAAATTTGCTTGGTAGCAATTCTTTCTACTACTAATCCGACGATTGCAATCCACATCCAGGATACTATCACCAAAACCCTCTCCTCTACTTTTTCTGTTTAGTATTTGCATTAGGTTGTTAATTTATGAAGTCGGATTACAAGCAATTTCAAATGTGTTTGTTTCCTTTTGTATTCGTAAATTATCCATATAAAAAGAGACAGTCAACGTAGTGCTGACTGTCTCTCCTTTGGATCATTTAGAAATCGATGTCTCCCTTAATGCCCGCTCCTCTGCTGGGATACGGATTAGGAGGAGGATAATATGCAGGATCGGGAATATAATACTGGTCAAATAGGCTTGAAACATAATGGGTATAATAAAGAGCTCTATCCCAACCACAACGTAATTAGGATGTGAGATGTATTTATATGGACCCGTTTTAATCAATGGGTAGTTTGGTGAAACAATAATCTTTGTGTTCCAGAACTTCCCTAGTGATGTAATACACCACACTCGTAAAACTTGCGTTAAGATAAAGAGTGTTAGTAAAACCAGACCAGGATTTTGTACAGGTGCTTTTCTTGTATAAACTTCTAAAAGAATAGACAAGAAGAAAAGAGTATGGACAATAATAAACCATTTATAGTGTTCTTCCCCTTTTTCCACACCTCCATGTGCTTTGAGCCAAAGCTCATTTCGTTTGGCGATGTTTACCTCTACTAGCCTTTGAACAACAAGATAAATAAATATGACCCATAAAAATACTGGTAACATTTATGTCCACTCCAGTAACAACAATTCTGAGCTAAAGCCAGGTCCGAGAGCAGAAAGTATACTTTTTGCTTTCGCAGGGTTCTGCTCCTTCATTACTTCATTTAAGACATAGAAAACGGTAGCAGAAGACATATTTCCATGGTTTTTTAAAACATGATAAGAATGCTTCAGTTTTGTTTTCGATGTTTCCAGGACCTCCTCCATCGCTTCCAGCACTTTTTTACCACCAGGATGGGCGATATAGGAATGGATCATGCCTTCTTCAAGTTCCCTTTCTTTAAAAAAAGCTGAACTATGTTCCCTCCAAAAAGAATCTACCAAGGATGGAATGCTTCTAGAAAAGATAACTTCTAATCCTTGATCTGTTACATCCCAACCCATCACATCCGTGCTATGTTTTTTCGTCCGGGAACTCGTATGCAAGATTTTAGCAGGGCTTGTTTTAAGATGGCTTCGATAAGGAGACGTCTCTCCCATTAATAAGACAGCGGCTGTTCCGTCACCGAATAAAGCACTTCCTATTATATTGCTTTTTTTCAGGTCGCTTCTTTGAAAGGTTAAACTACATAATTCGCAACATACAATAAGTGCAGTTTTATCTGGGTTTGCTGTAATCCAATCATGAGCTCGGGACAGGGCAATAGCTCCCCCTGCGCAACCTAGCCCCCATAAAGGCATGCGTTTTATATCACTGCGAAAATCTCGCTGATTATACAAGTAGGTATCAATAGAAGGTGTCGCTATTCCAGTACTAGAAACAAATAAAATCATATCAATAGCATCATAGGGAACTTCCTTTTTTAAGAATGTTTTATTAGCTAAGCAATTGTCAATCGCTTCTAGGGAAGTTGTCACAGCATGTTGTTGATAAAGATCGTTTCGTTCTTTAAAGCTATGGTCTGCCTGAAACCAGTCTCTATTTACAACAAATTGTCTCGTGGCAACCTCAGCATTTTTAAAAACAGGAAGTAGCCTTGTGATATGTCTACTGGAACTACGGAAAATACCTTGAACGAGTTCCGTAATCTCTTCTTGTTGTATCGCATTGGGGGGAACTCCTAACCCAGTTGAACAAATGTATGTCATAACGCACCTTCCAACAGTTTATTCGTTTAAAATTGATAGATACCGCTATATTTCTTCGTTAAATAGTCGACGAGATACCTTGCATCCAATGCTTCACCCGTCACATCGTTGACTATCTCCAATGGCTTTTTCATTTTTCCATATTGGTGAACATGTTTGGTAAACCACTCTCTAATTTGATCGAATTCCCCTGAGGCAATAAGGTTGTTCACATTCATTTCCTTGTTCAATGTATGGTTAAATTGAGCAGCATACATATAACCAAGAGCATAAGATGGGAAATATCCAAAATCTCCTCCGGACCAATGAATGTCCTGTAGTACACCTTCTTTATCTGAAGGCGGTACTATCCCTAAATAATCTTTCATTTTTTCATTCCACAAACCAGGCAAATCTTTCACGTCTATCTCGCCGTTAATGAGTGCTTTCTCAAGTTCATATCGAATCATGATATGAAGTGGATAAGTTAATTCATCTGCCTCTATGCGAATAAAGGAAGGTTTAACTTCATTTACAGCTCGGTAAAATTGATTTAATGGGACAGACTGAAACGCCTCTGGGGCATAATTTTTAAATAACTCATAATGACTAGACCAGAATGATTCACTTCTACCTACAAAGTTTTCCCAAAATAAGGATTGTGATTCATGAATTCCCATAGAAGTTCCAGTAGCCAGTGGAGTACTTGCCAAATTGGGGTTTATATTTTGTTCGTAAAGCGCATGCCCACCTTCGTGGATTGTACCAAAAACAGCCATAAGAAAATCTTCTTCATCATATCTAGTCGTTACGCGAACATCATTAATGTTTAGTGAAATAGCAAAAGGATGTATGGTTTCGTCAAGCCTTCCAGAACTGAAATCATACCCCATTCTTTCTAATATATCTAACGTAAAAGCTTCTTGCTTTGTTTTGGGGAAATGTCCTTTGAGCACTTGTGGGTCTGGTTTCACAGTGCTTTGATTGATTTTATCCAGCAAACTTGTTAGCGAATTACGTAACGCAGGGAACACTTGATCTAAAGTTTCTGTTGTGACACCTGGTTCATAATTATGTAATAATGCATCGTAAATATTTTTCTCATATCCCCAGTAATTAGCAAATTTCTTATTATAGTCAACAAGCTTTTCTAAGTATGGCTGAAAAAGCGTAAAGTCTGACTTTTCACGTGCTTCTTGCCAGATTGCCTCGGATTTAGATTGGAGCATTACATATTCTTTAAATTCATCATGCGGGATTTTGCGATTTCTCTCGTAATTCTGCTCACATTCTTCAACCGTTTTACGTACAATCTCGTCTTTTGTATTATCCTTCAGTACGTCTATGAAGTATTTCATCTTCTCGGATGTTTCAAGTTGGTGAAGCTTCTCAGCTAGGAAACCAACTACTTCTGAGCGCTGCTCCACTCCCTTCTTTGGGATCTTTGTTCTCATGTCCCAATGAGCAAGGGCTATTGCTTCCTTATAAGCGCTCTGTTCTTTTAGCAGTTCTTTAAAGTCCTTCTCGATTAAATATGTGTTCTCCAATTACTTCTCCCCCTTGGTTTTCCTTCCAAAGTATTGGTAATAGTCTGTTTTTATAAACCCATTAAATAGTTTACGCTTTTTGGTAGCGGTTTTTCCATATTGTTTCTCAAATTTTTCAAAAGCAGTTAGGATATAAACACTCCAGCTAGGATGCTCTTCCATAACAGATCCAAAGTCATGATAAATCTTCGCTACCGCTTCCTTGTCGCTAAGTCGTTGCCCATATGGAGGATTGCCAATGATATACCCATTTTCTTTTTTAATAGATAAATCCTTAACTTGCATTTGCTTCCAAGAGATTAAGTCACCAAACCCTGCTTCCGTGGCATTTCCTTCCGAAATTTTAATTAGCTTATGGTCAATATCGGACCCCGTAATGTCAATTTTCTGGTCATAATTTGCCTTGTCCTCTGCTTCTTCAATAGCCTTTTCCCAATGTTTTGCTTTAATAAGCGACCAACCTTCTGAAGCGAATTCTCTATTGAAGCCAGGAGCGATATTCTGCCCAATCATAGCAGCTTCAATCGGAATCGTACCCGAACCACAAAATGGATCAATTAATGGATACTCAGCTTTCCAGTTCGTCAGCAATACGAGCGCTGCAGCCATTGTTTCTTTAAGTGGAGCCTCTCCTTGGCCAATTCTATAGCCTCTTTTGTGGAGACCTACACCAGATGTGTCAATGGTTAGTATTGCCTCATCCTTTAATAAGGAAACCTCAACCTTGTAAAGAGCCCCTGTCTCTGGCATTTTAGAGGCAACACCATGCTTTAGCTTAAGTCGTTCTGCAATTGCTTTTTTGGTAATAGCTTGACAATCTGGAACGCTAAATAATTTGGATTGGACCGATTTCCCTGATACCGGAAACTGTCCTTCTTCAGAAATATAGTACTCCCATGGTAAGGCCTTCGTTGCTTCAAATAACTCATCAAACGTATAAGCCTTAAATCTTCCTACAAGTAATCGGACCCTATCTGCTGTTCTGAGCCATAGGTTACACCGTGGAATAGCAGAAACCGGTGCTTCAAATACAACGCGGCCATTCTCTACTTGTACTTCATACCCCAAGCTTTTTACTTCGTTCGCAACAATTGATTCAAGTCCCATTGCTGCAGTTGCAATCAATGTAACATTCTGCATGTAATGTATCCTTTCATATCTCGAAATTAATTCTTTTTTAGTTTATCATAATCCTCTGTAAAAGATGAATCCATATCCATTGAGTTGACAGCTTACTATCCGGCATAATGGGCTTGAGGAGCACCTCATCAACAACTTGTTAACTAAAAGCTTATTCGCTATTTATTATGGACATATAGGATGCTGATCTAATCCTATATAATAAAGACTCATATAATATTAAAAAAACCTTGCTCACAGTATTGCTGTAAGCAAGGTTTTCATTTCTGTTATAGTAGACCAATAAATACTCGATAAGCCATGTTCTGTCGCCAACGTACTACAAGTGGTGGTCAGCCTCGTACATTGGTTGTAATCATCTATCTACAAGTGTAAAACTTGTCCCTACTTCGGTTCATTTCCCTACTGAAGGATGCCCCTACCAAAATTTGGGTTGCTCACTCGTGGGGTTTACCTCGTTCCACCTGAATCGTTTCCCATTCAGCTACGTCACTGTGGCACTTTCAAGGTACGTATCCCATATCCGAAGACTTAGGAATACCTCCTGCCGTTAACCATGATGGTTACCTTGACTTATGAATTCGTCAAGCACGAACACTACAAACATCTCAGTTTGTGTGAGCATGGACTTTCCTCTGCATGTAGCATGCAGCGATTACCTGAGTATTTATATCCAGTTTCACTATTGTACCATTTTTTCGCTGAATCGACAAGTTCTGCTTACATAAACCTAGTTATCCGTTTCTGCAAACTTTTTACCAAAAACAGCTTTCTCCAAGTTAGATAATCTTTTTAAAACATCATAATTCATTTGTGGCGCTGGTTGTGTAGATCGGCTTCTAGTTTGATCTGATGTTGTTTTCTTAAGTCGCTCATTCTCCTGTTGAAGACGGTCAATTTCTTGCTTGAATAGATCGTAATCTTGAATGATTTTGTCTAGGAACTCGTCCACTTCTTCCTGATTGTATCCTCGCATACCTGTTTTAAATTCTTTCTCAAGTATGTCTTTCCCACTAAATTGAACTTGACTTAAACTCAATCTTATCACCTCATCCTATTTACATGCCTATTTTTCCAAAATACAAACTTATTGTCAATGTAAAGTCTATTTATCCGAAACTTATTTTATACATCGATATCCAAATTGAATGTTTCGCATACCTACATGGTACCAGTTTACTAATAAAAAAGGAACCTGAAAGATCAGCTCCCTTACTTTTCGTTCTATAACATGCATTGCATTATTCATTAAAGGAATATCATCAATCCTGATAGCAGATTTATGTAAAGAAAAGATTACTTCTCCATATCGGATTGGTGAAAAGAGAATGGAAGCAGTTCCTCCATAGTCACAGTTTTAACCATTTTTTCATTGTTCGTCAAGTGGATCACCATTTCACTATCAAAAAACTCACTCATCACTTGTCGACAAGAACCGCAAGGCGGCACTGGACGTTTCATGTCAGCTGCTACAGCCATTTCTGTGAATTCTCTTTCGCCATCTGAGATTGCTTTGAAAATGGCCACTCTTTCAGCACAACACGTTACTGGATATGCTGCATTTTCAATATTACAGCCAGTATAAAGCTTACCAGACTTCGTTAACAAAGCAGCCCCGACGGGAAATGAGGAATATGGGATGTAAGCTTTTTCTCTCATCTTCAATGCTTCTTCAATCAATTTATCTTTCGTCATTTTGTATCCCCCAGTATCATTCTTAATTTATGTAAAACGGTATTATGCTTGGGACAACTCCCGATGGATTTGATCCAGTACATAGTGGATAGAATTGTTTAATTCCATATACCGTTTCCTTCTCGCATCAATATAGTAGCTATGCATAAGCATTAACTCCATGTTCTCTCTCGTGGAAGTTACTTGGTGTGGGTGTATCTGTACCTCCCTGTTCTTTACCGCCTCTAATGCGGACTTCTCCCATTGGTTAAGGAGCTCATAAACAGGTTCTGTTTCCTGCTTAACCTGTAAAAAAAATTCTCTATCTTTTTTATTTTCAGGTGGCTCACTGTATTCAAATTTGTCTTTCAGCGTGATTAGATATTGCTGAAGTTTCTCTGTTTGTTCGAGTAAAATCATATTAAAACAACCGCCTTTTGCCTTCAAACTCTACAACAATACTTTATCATCAATTTACAAAAAATGCACCTTCTACTTTAGCGAAAATGCGCCTCTGATAGTTGAGCGTGTATGACTTATCCTTAATTGCTGTGTTTCAAAGTCTTCAGAAATAGTACGATCCAAACGTGTTGTTAATTTCTGATCCATTTTTCTAACTTGATCAGCTAATCCTTGTAAGTGCAGTTCCACCGTATTCTTTTCTACTCCATTTACACTACTCTCTACATATTTAATTGCCAGCCCCATATACACCCACTCCTCTTCATTGTGTAATTGTTTTATTCGCTTCAGAATGAAAGTGTCCTGCCTGTTCGACAAAAGAAGTAAGAAGATAACAAAAGAAGTGGAATTACTTATCATTTAGCGATAATGAGACAAACTAATAAGCGAAGGAGGGATATTAATGAATAAGAAAAGGCAAAAGCAAAAAGCAGAAAGCGAAAAGTCCCGCTCACTAAAAACTGGGGATAAGAAGCTACAAGGTCCGAATCGCCCTTCCACATAAAGTGAAACTTCAAACAGTGGGGGTTTTCGTTCTTCCTCCCATTGATTGTTAGTTGAACGAATCGGGGTGTTAGCGTCCGTTTCCGCTCACTAAAAACTTAACGGTTCCCCTTCATGTGTTGAAGTGGGAGTCTTATGGACGTTGCTCCTGAATAAATAGTAAGCATTAGGCCCGGCTGGATAATCATTTACCAGTCGGGCTTAATTGCGTACTTCATATAATAGTATCCAAATAGTAAGTCACGTTTCCTATAATACGTTTTTTTCATGTCCGCCAAAGATGTTTCTTTTGGTGTTTGCCACCATTTACTAGGAATACCCCCTGTCTTCCACCAATCTTGACGAATATTATCCTGATGTTTAATTACTGGGTAGAGCACGCGTAACATTGGAGCGTACGGATAATGTGCTGGTAAATACGACTCATAATCCCTGCGTGAGCCAGTATGTTCTTGTGTTTTAGCAAAATATAGGGATTTGTCATAAACTTTCGGGGAATAGAGTATATTAGCTAGTCGGACACCTAGGCCTATTCGTTTAGAGATATTTGTAAATCCATAAACGTACGACCCGTACACTTCTGAGGAACTAGTTGGGAATAATACAGCATTCAAACGTAAAAAATTCTGCATTATGTATGGAAGTTGATTAAAAACATGATACTGAAAGTACGTTTGTTTCACAACTGGACCTTGGATTACATTTTGTTCATTAATGATTAGGGCGATCATAAGCTTGTCGCGTTCCTGCCTTTCCCAAAATAACATCCATTGCTCGATCATAAATGATGAAACGTGAAACTTTTTCAACAAATAAAACAGCGGTTTTTCTGCTTGCTTGGAAAGGTTATATACTAGTAACTGGGGGAAAGCATCTGAAAAAATCAGCCAATTTGCTCGCTCATACGTCATAAATAACTGGTCTCTTTCTTTTTTCCCTAAGATTTTTTTAAAAGGTTGTAATTGAAGGTCAGTCATGTTCCAGCCAGCATTTCTAGAAACCATGCTTGCAAGAAAGGCCCATTTAATTTCCGGGTTTTCTAAATAGAAGTTCTGGTAGGCCTTTGTCCGAGAAATATTGTCTTTATTATGCTTCCTTGTGGTGTTTATTATATAATGGATATATGGATCGAATGAGTCGTCTCCGTACATGGATGAACCTGCTTTCGTTTGCTATATTTTGTTTCATTCTCATCCAATTGATGCTTTTACAGTTATCATTTCCTACTATATCTGATATGATACTGTAATATGCAAGGAGGATTTTTTTAATGAACTACCCAAATGGAAAAAAAGGATCGTTAACACAACCTTCTCAAAGTAGACCCTCCGGTGCAGGAAACCATGCTTTTAGTAACAGAGGAATGACGTTAGAAGAAGATATTAATGAAACAAACCGCTTTTACCTTGATACGGACAAGGCAATTATTCATAAAAAACCAACACCTGTACAAATTGTTAAGGTAAATTACCCAAAAAGGAGTGCTGCTGTAATAACAGAAGCATATTTCAAACAAGCATCAACCACTGACTATAATGGTGTATACCGAAGCAAGCATATAGACTTTGAAGCCAAGGAAACGAAAAACAAAACGTTATTTCCATTAGCAAATATCCATAATCACCAAGTTGCTCATATGCGTTCTGTGGTGGAACATGGTGGTATTTGTTTCTTATTAATTCGATTTACTTTATATCAAGAGACGTATTTTTTACCTGCTGAGAAACTTTTTCAGCACTGGGACGACAAATTAAAAGGTGGAAGAAAGTCGATAAGCTACGACCAGATATGTCAGGAAGGGCACCAGATCCCCTTTCAATATCAGGCAAGAATTGATTATTTAGCTATCATTGATAAGCTTTATTTTTAGAGACGGAGGAATGAGTTATGGCCAATAATAGCCAATCTCGTACAGCAAGAAGAAAACAAAAGAAATCATCGAAAAAGCCTTTATGGAAAAAGATCCTACTTATTATGCTACTTATCTTTATTATTATGGGAATAGGTGCTGGGGCAACCGCAGCTTATTGGATTGCAACAGCACCGGATCTTGATGAATCAAAATTATCCGATCCCCTTGCTTCTCAAATACTAGATAAGGATGGAGAAGTATTTGCAACACTGGGTGAAGAGAAAAGAACAAAAATCAGCTATGATGACCTGCCGCAGGTACTCATAGATGCGGTCACGGCTACTGAGGATGCCCGGTTCTTCGAGCATTCCGGAATTGACTTACGACGCATCGGTGGTGCCGTTATTGCAAACTTTAAGAATGGCTTTGGATCAGAAGGAGCTAGTACAATTACCCAACAGGTAGTGGAAAAATCCTTTTTGTCTGCTGAAAAAAAGATCAGCTTAAAGGTTCAGGAGCAGTGGCTTGCTCTAAAACTGGAACGTGAATATTCAAAAGAAGAAATATTGGAAATGTACTTAAACAAAATTTTCTACGGAAGCGGTGCGTATGGCGTTGCAAAGGCTGCTGAAACTTATTTTGGAAAGAAAGACTTAAGCGAGCTTACCCTTGCAGAGGCTGCAATTTTGGCAGGTTTACCTCAGCGTCCAACAGCATACAATCCATATGAAAATCCAGAATTAACCAAAGAACGCATGGATACTGTCCTCACGCTTATGGTACGTCATGGTAAGATATCACAAGAAGATGCGGATGAAGCAAGAGAAGTAGATATCCCTTCCATGCTGGCAGGAGTAAGCGAAAATTCTATACCTTACAAGGATTTTCTGAAGCAAGTACAACGTGAAGTGGAAGAAAAAGTAGATGGTGCAGATATTTATACAGATGGCCTTAAAATACAGACTACTATTGATACAAGCATCCAGGAACACGTAGAGTTTCTTCTAACAGATAGTGAGGAAAACCCTATTCCCTACCCTGATGATGAAATGCAAGCAGGGATGACAGTGCTTGATACAAAAAATGGTGCCATTCGAGCAATTGGCGGTAGCAGGAATGGGAATGGTACGGGATACAACTATGCCATCCAAGGTGGACAACAGCCTGGTTCAACTATGAAACCACTTGTAGCTTACGGTCCAGCAATTGAGTTTAATAAAATGTCCACTTATCATCAAATAAATGATGATAAACCATATGATTATGGTGGGGACAGCCCAATTAGAAACTGGAACCGAAGCTATGCAGGTTGGATGAGTGCAAGACATGCATTAAATCAATCGCTTAACGTTCCAGCTGTAAAAACATTAGAAGAAGTTGGCTATGATAAAGCACAAGGTTTTGCTGAGAGTCTAGGTATAAAATTTGCCGATGATTCTGTTACAATAGGTGATGCAATTGGTGGGACCGGAACGAATGTTACCCCATTACAAATGGCTGGAGCATATCGAGCATTCGGTAATGAAGGTTTATACAATGATCCGTATGCCGTTACCAGTGTTGAATTCCCTGATGGCAGGACCGTCGAATTAAAGCCAGAAGCAGAAGCCGTGATGGCTGATTACACGGCATACATGATTACGGATATGCTAAAAACTGTAATTACGGACGGAACTGGTGCCCAAGCAAATGTTCCAGGTGTGACAGTAGCAGGTAAGACGGGTACTACTAGTTTATCTGATGAATCAGGCAGCCCGGACTCCTGGTTTACTGGTTATTCAACGAATTATACAATCTCGGTTTGGACTGGTGGTTACACGAATGAGGATGGTAATCGAATGGCCATTCCGAATGGGCAGACTAAAATACCACATGCACTATTTAGTAATACAATGGCAGAGATCTCCAAAGGTGTGGAGAACACGGATTTTGTTAAACCAGATTCAGTTGTGGAAGCGGCAGTAGAAAAAGGATCTCGTCCTGCGGCGAGGCCAAGTGACTACACCCCTTCTTCCCAAATCGTAACGGAGCTCTTCGTAAAGGGAACAGAACCAGATGACACTTCTGAAAAGTTTGATGAACTTGATCCTGTAAGCGGGCTATCTGCAAGCTATAACGAAGATAGTAACGCGATCGAAGTTACATGGGATTACAACGGTGATGCAGATGTTTCGTTTGAAGTAAGTGCTCAGGTAGATGATGGTCAAATGCAAGGTCTCTCAACAACCGAAGATACATCTATGGAGATATCTGAAGTAGAGCCTGGTGCTGACTATACAATACAGGTAGTTGCAACAAGCAATGACGGGGATATGCAAAGTGAACCGGCAACGACCTCGGTTTCCGTTCCTGGCGGTGATGAGGAAGAAGAAGGAAATATCCCGCCTGTTAGTGGGCTATCAGCTAAATATAATAAAGATGCCTCCATTATCGATGTGTCATGGAATTACAATGGGCCACCAGCCTCTTTTGAGGTAGCGGTTAACGGTCAAACCCAGACAGTTGAATCCAATGGCATTGAAATTAGTGGTGCTTCACCTGGTGAAACGTATGATATTGTCGTGACACCAATTGGTCAAAATGGCGCAAATGAAGGCGTCGAGGGTGAATCTCAGTCAACAAGCGTCACGGTGCCAGCGGCGGAAGAAGATACTGGCGAAGGTAATGGTGACGATGAGGACAGCGGAGACCAAAGTGATGAGGGCTCTGATGAGGGAAATAATGATGAAGCTAATAATGAAGACAATAGTGAGGGTAATGGAAATAACGGAAATGGCAATGGAAATGGAAATGGAAACAATGATGAAGGTACAGACGAAGAAAGTGGAAGTGATGGCGAGGAAGGTAGTGGGAATTAATCTTCCCCCTTCTAATCTAAAAAGAGGTAAACGCAGTTACTATGCGTTTACCTCTTTTTCTTTCTTCATTCGTTTTTGCCCTTCTCTACAAAGCTCTAGCAACGGACATGTTGGGCATTCAGGATTTCTTGCTTTGCAATGATACCTGCCAAAGAATATTAATCGGTGATGCGTATCGCTCCACTCTTTTATAGGCACTTTCCGCATCAACGTCTCTTCAACTTGAACAACTGAATCCTTCCACCTACAAATACCTAAGCGTTTAGATACCCGCTCTACATGCGTATCTACAGCGATTGCTGGTTCGTTAAACGCAACAGATGCTACAACATTCGCAGTTTTACGACCGACACCTGCCAGCTTCTCCAGCTCTGCTTTTGTTCTCGGTACTTCCCCACCATAATTCTCAATTAATACTTCACATAGTTTACGAATATTTTTCGCTTTATTACGGTATAAGCCTATGGAACGTATGTCTTGTTGTAATTCCTCAAGGGAAACTGCAAGATAGTCCTCAGGTGTCTTATATTTTTTAAAGAGTTCAGCTGTTACTTTATTTACAAGTACATCTGTACATTGGGCGGATAATAAAACAGCTATCACAAGCTCAAAAGGATTAGCGTGCTTTAATTCGCATTCCGCATCGGGAAACATTTTTGTTATTTCATCCAAGCAAAATCGTATTTGTTTTTTATTCATCATTGCCTAATCCTCCCCTTCTAGCCAGTTATAGTAAAAGGATGTATCCCGTTTAGTACGAGGGCCTTCTTGTTTTGTAGTCTGATTGCCATGAAACTTTTTACTCGCATCTCTTGCTTGTTCTACCGTGTGGATTCCTTTCTTATGCCATTCTCGTAAAATACGATCAATGTACTTGAAATTCAACTTGCCCATTAAAACCGATTCTCTTAAGGCTGCCTTAATTAAAGAGGCGGCTTGTTTATCTTCATCAAGCCAACCATTGATTGTCTCAATTTCAAAAGGTGAGAGTGGTCTGCCGAATTCTTGTTCAAACAGAACAAAAATCGTCCCATCCGCATGTTCTTCCGTTTTATCTTCCTTTTCTGCATAGAGCTTTTCCCATAACTCGTTTAAGGAATATACTTCACTAATCTTTTCCGTCTCTTTATTGTTATTTTGTTCAATAACCAGTACTCCTTTTTGAATTAGCTTGCGTAATAAATTGGAGCATTGTTCCTCATTTATTGTCATATTATCTGATAGTTCTGCTGGAGTGGGAAACCCAATTCCCTTTTGTTGAAATTGTTGTACTTGTAAAATAAGCATGACGTCTGTTTCGTCAAGCCCCAACGTTTGAAAAGAAGTGAAAAGCTTCATTGGTATATTAATTTGATCCAATAATATTTGTTGAACTTGTAATTGCTTCTTCATATTAGCACCTCAATTGTTAGTATAGCATGATAAAGTTAGAAAAATCTCGATCATAAACGGAATAAAAATCCCTTGCACTGTAAAAGGCAAGGGATTACGTTTCAAAACTTAATCGATACTTATGGATACAAACGATTTAATAAACGTGGGAACGGTATCGTTTCTCTTACATGGTCTACACCTGATAACCATGCTACCGTTCTTTCTAAGCCAAGACCGAAACCAGAGTGTGGAACACTTCCATATTGACGGAGTTCGAGGTACCACTTATAAGCTTGTCCTGTTAGACCATGCTCTTCATAGCGTTCCTGCATTAATTGTAGATCATCAATTCGTTGTGATCCTCCAATAATTTCTCCATATCCTTCAGGAGCGATTAAGTCGGCACATAACACAACATCTGAGCGATCCGGATGTGGTTTCATATAAAAGGCTTTAATATCTTTTGGATAGTTTGTAATGAATACAGGCTTGTCAAAGCTTTCTGCTATAGCCGTTTCATGTGGCGCACCAAAGTCTTCGCCCCATTTAATATCTGTAAATCCTTTTTCTTGAAGTAATGTAATCGCATCGTCATAAGAAATTCTTGGGAAAGGCGCTTTAATAGCTTCTAATTTCGATGTATCCCTCTCGAGAACATCCAACTCCAATTTACAGTTCTCTAAAACATTTTGTGCGATAAAGCTGACATATTGCTCTTGTATCTCTAAGCTTTCCTCATGATTTACAAACGCCATTTCGGGTTCTATCATCCAGAACTCGATAAGATGTCTTCTCGTTTTAGATTTTTCGGCACGGAAGGTTGGTCCAAAAGAAAATACTTTACCAAAAGCCATTGCAGCTGCTTCCATGTACAATTGTCCACTTTGAGAGAGATATGCTTCCTCGTCAAAATACTTTGTATGGAAAAGCTCTGTTGTCCCTTCAGCAGAAGAGCCAGTTAGGATTGGTGGATCTATCTTTACATAGTCATTTTCGTTGAAAAATTGGTAAGTCGAACGAATGATCTCATTACGAATCTTCATCACTGCATGCTGGCGTTTTGAACGAAGCCATAAATGTCTATGGTCCATTAAGAACTCTGTCCCATGCTCTTTTGGTGTAATTGGATAATCTGTTGCTTCATGAATCAATTCGATATCACTGACCTGCATTTCATAGCCAAAAGGAGATCTTGTATCTTCCACGATCTTACCCGTTATGTACATGGAAGATTCCTGTGTGATATTTTTTGCGAGCTGAAATGCTTCCTCGCTGACATCACTTTTTACAACAACACCTTGGATAAAACCTGTCCCATCACGTAATTGTAAAAATGCAATTTTACCACTTGAGCGTTTATTTGATAACCAAGCTCCCATCGTAACGGTTTGTTCATTATATTTTGGTGCTTGCGATATAGTAATTTTCACTTTCCTACCTCCTACACATCTATGATTGATGTTTTATAACAAATTGTTTTATTCTTTCAGCTGCTTCCTTAAGTGCTTCTGTTGAAGTAGCATAAGACAACCTAATATTATCCTCTGAGCCAAATCCAGAACCAGGTACAACGGCAACTTTTTCCTCTTCTAATAAAGCTGCTACCCAATCATCTACATTAGCATAGCCACAATTGCTTGCTGCTTCCTTAACATTAGGAAATAAGTAAAAAGCGCCTTTTGGTTTAATACAGCTAACACCAGGTATATCATTTAACAACGCGTGTAGCATTTCCAATCGTTCAGCAAATACTTTCTTCATTTCCTCTAATGTTGTATCTCCAGCTTGCTCATACGCCGCCAAAGCTGCATATTGAGCAATAGATGTCGGGTTTGAAGTAGAATGCGACGCAAGGTTTGTCATGGCTTTAATAATTTCTTGAGGGCCAGCTGCATATCCAATTCTCCAACCAGTCATAGAGTGGGATTTACTTACACCATTGATTACGATCGTGTGTTCATTTAATTCCTGTGATAACTGGGCAACTGATACATGCTCATCATCTGTATATATTAGCTTTTCGTAAATCTCATCTGAAACGATAAGGATATTATGTTTTAAGCATACCTCACCTAATGCCTTCAACTCTGCTTTTGTATACATCATACCCGTTGGGTTACTTGGAGAGTTGATAATAACAGCTTTCGTTTTCTCTGTAATCGCCGCCTCAAGCTCCTGTGGTGTCATTTTAAAATGATTGTCTTCTTTAGCTGTTACAAAAACAGGGTTCCCGCCAGCTAGTTTTACTTGCTCCGGATAGCTTACCCAATATGGTGTTGGCACAATAACTTCATCTGTTTCATCTAATAACACTTGAAATAGCGTGTACAATGCATGTTTAGCGCCAGTTGTTACAATAATTTGGTCAGGACGATAACTAAGTTGATTATCAGTTTGAAACTTATTCACAATCGCATCTTTCAATTCTGCAATGCCGCCAGATGGTGTATATTTTGTTCTCCCATCATTCATTGCCTCCATTGCAGCATCGAGGATATATTGTGGGGTATTAAAGTCCGGCTCCCCTGCTCCTAGTCCAATTACATCATGTCCTTGCTGTTTTAACTCCTTCGCTTTTGCTGTAATAGCAAGTGTGGAAGAGGGTGATAATGTTTTTACTCTTTTCGCTAAGTTCATTCACTTTTCACCTTTCTATTTAAACATTTGTTTTAAGCGATATTGTTCGAATTGACTACCATCTTCGATCGCATAGTAGTCGAGAACATAACGGTCAGAAGCATCCCGATACGTGATTTCCCAGAGTACTTCTTCATCGACAATCCCTGGTACTATCTTAATAAATTCACAATCGGTACAATTGCTTTTCCACTTACGTAGCATATCTTCTTCACTAACCATCTCTTGTTCGTTAATAGTCGTCAAGGTCTTTTCTTTTCCCTCCAAAGGGTAAAAAACGAGTCTACCATCATTCTCATCTGTTTGCCCAAATACTACATGATAGCTATCTGCCCCATTGAAGGTGACAACTTTTTCAATCTCTGTTACAGATGTAGCAGATAAGACCTGCTTTTTTGTTGTTTCAAATCCTGCAGTTCTATTTTTGTTTATGTCATGATATAAAAATGCAGCATATATCCCTACTGCTACTACTACAATGCCAACTAGCAGCAAGCTCCATCTCAGCCAGCTAGGTTTTGTATATGGTGAAGATTGCCTGATTCTCATCATTTTCATCCAATGTTAGACCAAACATTAAATCATTCTCTTTAAGAGTTCGATTTAATGAATCGACAATTTTATAAAGATCTGATGAATATTGGAGCTTGACTGTTGACAGGGTTTGTATTTTATTATCCATCTTTTCCCCTCCAGTTAAAGAACTGCTTGTTTTATCAAATATTGTTAGACATAGTGTAGGGCTCATTGATTATACTATAAGTATGTTGATGTAAGGTGAAACGCAATTACAGTATACCAAGTAAGCGAAGGATTGTGTTTTATTTAATTCAATAAATTTATTCCAACCTATACCATACCATCTTTCCTACTGATGCACAATTGACGCATCAGTAGTTTTTTTTACCTTTTACGATCTACAGATAAATATATTAAAACCATTCTTCTGCTTTTCGCATTAGCTGCTGGGTTTTATCCTTCGTTAAAGGGATCTCAGGTATAGAATCAAGAAAATACTTGCCATATCTCGCTTGAATGATCCTTGAATCACAAACGAATACAATCCCTCTATCTGTGTTTGAACGGATAAGCCTGCCAAAGCCTTGTTTAAATCGAATAACAGCATTTGGTAACGATAATTCCATGAACGCATTCTTCCCATTTTCCTTTAAGTTTGCAGATTTCGCTTCAAAAATAGGATGATCTGGTGGTTGAAAGGGTAAACGTACGATGACCAGACTGGATAAGTCTTCTCCAGGTATATCTACACCTTCCCAGAATGAATTGGTGCCAAGCAGTATGGATTGGTCAAATGTTTGGAAATTCTTTTTTAGCCTGCTCCTGCTTCCACTTGATATACCTTGTGCAATCAAAGAGTAAGTGGATGTGTCCATGATTTCTTTAAGCAGATAGTAGGATTTCTTTAACATATCATAAGAAGTAAATAGAACAAGCATTCTTCCACTGGTGATTTCAGCTAATGAAAAGATAGCCTCACACGTGGCATAAATAAAGTCGTCCTGGTTGCCATGTTTTATATCAGGAAAATCAGTCGGAATCATCAGTTGGACCTGATCTTTATAAGAGAATGGAGAAGGAATCTTCTTGGTTTCAATTTCTTCGTCTGTTAATCCTAATCGCTCTTTAATAAAAGTAAACGAGTTCTTCATCGTCAGGGTAGCGCTGGTCAAAATAACACTTTCTTTTTTTGCAAAGAAATCAGTGGACAGAAAGCCTGATATATCTGTTGGTTCACTGTATAGATATACTGCGTTTTTCGCTCCATATGTTTCGACTTCAACCCATTTAACGAACTTAGGTGAATCGGCTGCAAGAAATAGGGATTCTAGATGATCCATATATTGTTGTAGCTGCTCAATATGCTGCCCGACTTCATTTTTATCATATTTATCTTCATACTGTTTCTCAAGAGTCTGATCAAGCCTCGCTAATATATAGATTAAATCACGTAGGAAAAACATTAAACGGTTTGTCATCTCCAAAATAGTGTCCCACTTGGCCGCATCTTCCTTGCTATTCTCAAACCTGTATTGTGTCCTACCAATATCGCTTAAAGATTTTTGATGCTTATTTTGTTCGGCCACATACTGGAAAATACCTCGAAACAAATCATCGGTCTCATATTTTGCATCAATTATGAGATCATCCCATCTATCAATCATTTCCTCTTCTATATAGTCTCTGTATTTTGTAATTAATTGACCAATAAATTTCGGATCATTTGTCTCCCCTATTTGATTTAGCGTGTACTGCATGTTCATATAATCTAGCTTAAGACCATAGTGCTTTGATGCAGTTTCCTCAAAATGATGTGCTTCATCAATGATCACTTTATCGTAGCTTGGCAATAATTGATAATCATTAAAGATATCTGTAGCTAGAAGTGCATGATTTGTAATCACAATGTCAGCCTGTTGAGCTGCTTTTCTCGCTTTTTGGTAATAGGATCTTAAAAACCAGGGAGACTGGGGATCCACATGTGCTTCTGTATCTGTAGAAACGCGTCTAAAAAATAAATAACCACTTGAAGGTAATTGAACCTCGTCAATATCTCCCGTTTGTGTTTCTGTTAGCCAAACTAAAATCATGGCCTTCGTGAGGGTGATATCATAATTATCCTTCTCTGTGCTAAGTAATTCCCTTTCGAATTTTTCCAAACTGATATAATGGCTTTTCCCTTTTAGTAAGGCTGCCTTAAATGAAAATGGAAGCAGATTACGTACTAGCGGGATTTCCTCTTCTAATAGCTGTGTCTGTAACTGGGTAGTAAAGGTACTGATAACCAGTCGTTGTCCAGATATAACGGCATCATAAATAGCAGGAAGTATGTATGCAAGTGATTTTCCTGTACCAGTTTCTGCTTCTATTAAAGCATGGCGTCGAGATTGAAATGCGTCATAAATGGTTTCTGACATCTCACGCTGGCCTGTTCTTTTTTCATACCGAGCCATTTGCTGAGATAGCGTCCCGTCTTCTTCATAGATTGCATCTAAAAAATCTCCATAGGAGCCTATCCTAGATGGTGGCGTAATCTTTGTCTCCTTGATTTTTCTAAATGCAAGACCCTGAAATGTTTCTAACTCGGGATCTTCCTGGGTAGAAAATGCAAGCTCATTTTCTCGATCAGCCAGTAATGCGAAAAGATCTGATTTTAACATTTTCTCAAGGCGTATTAAATGTGTAATTGTTTCATAAGGAAGGTTATCAAGTCGTTCCCTAAGTTTTAAAAATAGTTTCGCTGTTACGTATGCATCAGATAATGCGCGATGCGGGTCTTCGTGGTGAATTCCCAAGTATTCTGCAAGCTGACCTAATTTATAACTGGGAGCCTTAGGGTAAAGAACACGAGCCAGTTCGACCGTATCTAGAACTGGATTTTTCAGTAGTTCTCTCCCCACTGCTGCAAATTCAGCGTTTATAAAGCCCATGTCGAATGGGACGTTATGTGCAATTAAATAACTGTCTTCAAATAAAACAGCAATTTCCTCTGCCCTTTCTTCAAATGTAGGCGCACCTTTAACATCCTCATCCCTTATTCCTGTTAAACTTGATATAAATTCAGGAATAGATTTACCCGGGTTGAGGAAAGTGCCATAGCTATCAACTATTTCATTCTCTTCGATAACTACAATACCTACTTCAATAATTTTATCTCTTTTTACAGCTGAATGGCCGGTAGTTTCTAGGTCGATCACGACAAATCGCTCCACTCGACCACCTCACTTTCCCTCTATCTGTGCTTTCATTATATGACTTCTTATTATTATTCCACAAACCAATCAATTTCAGCTGAATAAATTTTTTCCGTTTCTCCGTTTGATGATTCAATTAGGAGTGCACCGTCCTCTGCGATACCTAAAAAAACGGCTTCCTTCTTTTTACTACCACTATGTAAAGAAATTTTTTCGCCTATCCTAAATCCATAGTTTTCCCATTTTGATTTTACATCACGAAAACCTTTTTTGAGAAAAGATTCGTATTCTTTTTCAAGGGCTTCAAGAATTTGTTGCACTAAATCTATTATTGGCCATTCCTTCTCCGTCTCCATTTTTAAAGAGGTTGCCCTGTAATGGATGGCATCAGGTATTTCTTTATTATCTTGGTTTACATTTAAGCCTATGCCCACTACCACATACTGGATGCGATCTTGTTCAGCCTGCATCTCTGTAAGAATACCAGCTACCTTTTTATTCTGAATAAGAATATCATTTGGCCACTTTATTTTAGGTTGTAAGCCATCATATTGATCCAGCACCTCAGCAATGGCTGTAGCTGTCATGAGGGTTAGCTGGGGAGCCATATATGGTGGTATCTTGGGGCGTAAAATAATACTCATCCATACACCTTTCCCTTTTTTGGAGTGCCATACGCGGTCCATTCTTCCCCTGCCACTGGATTGTTCATCAGCTATGACCACTGTGCCATGTGGTGTGTTGTCCCGTGCAGCTTGATGTGCAACAAACTGCGTGGACGTGACAGTAGGTTTATGAATAATCTCCTTACCTATCCACGACGTGTTAAGTCCCCATGTGATAGTATTGGAACTAACGTTTCCAGAGTATTCCTTAATTCTGTATCCTGTTTTAGGTTTCGCCTCAATTACGTACCCATCTTTTTCTAACTCTTTCATGTGTTTCCAAATTGCCGTTCTGGAAATATGTAATTGTTCCGAGAGCTGCTGACCTGAAATATAAGACTCTTTAGCATCTGCAAGCAGTCGAATCAATTTACTTCTGGTGGATTCCATTTTAACCATTCCCTTATTTTTTCTTTCTCATTGGTTAATTTTCGCATCACAACAAGATATTCTACTTGGTACAGGAGCTTTTGCATCCAAGGTCCTTTTGTTACATCTGGAAATAATTTAATTAAATCATTACCATCTATTTCAAGCTCTTGACGATTTTCAATAGGCAGACTAGATGCAATAGTTCGGATTTCTTGCAGAGTTGGTATAGCGTATTCAGAAAGAGCAGTTAATACGCGGGTAAAACCTGCATAGAGGTCACTCGGTAATTGATAAACAATCCAGTTTTCTAATCCCTTGTTTCTAAATTCTGTCACTGCTTCAACCAGTTTGATTGTATGCCGTTTTGATTGATTAGAGGCCTTCCATTCTTTTATCCATGTGTTTACCGAAATTTGTGGGTAAAGGAAGTGAAAAAAGGCAAACATTTCTGCAAGTGAATGTAATGGTGTCTGTTCCGCTGGAAGCAGATTTATTAGACTAGGTTTGTGTTCAAAAACAGGGAGATTATTAAAAAGTTCGGTTGTTTTTAACTCCTTCATCGCCTCGGAAATATAATCACCTGCAAAAAATTTTTCCATCTCAACAGCAATACGTTCTACAGCAACAGTATTTATTTTTTTATTTAATGACCTGATCTGGTTTTTTGTTTCTATATCTAGCGTAAATCCAAGCTGACTAGCAAATCGCACCGCTCGAACCATCCGTAGGGGATCTTCTTTAAATCGCTCATATCCATCTCCAACCGTGCGAATAATTCGTCTTTTTAAATCTTCTCTACCATGGTAGAGGTCAATAATTCGTCCTTGCTTATTCATTGCCATAGCATTAATTGTAAAATCGCGTCTTTCTAAGTCTTTATCAATTTTATTAATAAATGCGACATGGTCAGGATGACGGCTGTCAGAATAGCTCCCATCAATCCGAAACGTTGTAACTTCATAGGAAGTGTTCAGATGTCGAACAATAACTGTCCCATGTTCTATCCCTACTGGAATTACTTTATCAAATATATTTTGGACGAACTGCGGTGTTGCAGAGGTTGCAATGTCTACATCTCGTATCTCTCTATCAAGCAGATGATCACGAACACAGCCTCCAACGAAATAGGCTTCATGACCGTTTTGTTCAATACGCTCTACCACGGCAGTCGCTTCTTTAAATGGACTATCAAGCATTTTAATCACCACTAGTGTTTAGTTTAACACCCTATAATAGAGTTCGATATACTGCTGTACAATGCTCTCTGAATTGAAATAGCTGTTGGCTCTATTAAGTGCATTTTGTGAAAACTGTTCTAACTTCTCTGGATCCTGTAATAGTTCAATCCCTAGTGCGGCAGCCCGCTTCGTATCTCCTAGTTCCACGATATAGCCCGTCTCACCGTCATTCACCACTTCCGGTATGCCTCCAATATTTGTTGCAATACAAGGAACTTCACAGGCCATAGCTTCAAGTAATACCAATCCGAAGCTCTCTTTCTCAGATAAGAGTAATTTAAGATCTGAAATAGATAATAGATCACGGATATTTTTCTGTTTACCTAGAAACAGTACCTCATCCTCTATATTCAGTTTTTTTACTAGTTGAACTGCATTTGTATATTCTGGTCCATCGCCTATCAAAAGTAATTTACTCTGTACCTCCGATTGGATTTTAAAGAAGGTTTGAATAACATCCTCAAGCCGTTTAACTTTACGAAAATTGGAGATGTGAATGACTACTTTCTCTTCGTCCTGGATCCCATATTGCTTTTTCAGCTCTGGGATATGCTGCTTATAGTATTCATTTTCATTTACAAAGTTATAAATCACTTCAATTTCTTTATTAACCTGTAGCATTTCTTCTGTTTGTCTAACTAGATCTGCTGACACTGCCGTAACAGCATCTGACTGCTCAATGCCATGCTTAATCATTTTTTGGAAAGTGTTATCTATACCTAAAACCGTAATATCTGTGCCATGAAGTGTTGTCACGATTTTCACCTCATGCTTGGCAATGTCTCTGGCTAGAATAGCACACACAGCATGTGGCATCGCATAATGCACATGTAGTATATCAAGTTTCTCTCTGTCAATAACCTCTGCCATTTTAGTCGCAAGGGCGAGGTCATATGGCGGATATTGAAAAACAGGATAGTGATTTAGTTCTACTTCATGATAAAAAATATTTGGGTATACTTTATTTAATCGGAAGGGCAAACTTGACGTAATAAAATGAATTTCATGTCCTTCCTCTGCCAACCGTATCCCCAGCTCTGTTGCGATAACCCCAGAGCCACCAACAGTGGGATAACAGGTAATTCCTATCTTCTTCATCCCTGTTTATCCTCTTCCTCTCTGTCTTTAATGATTTTTCTCCAGTCTAAGTCCCCTTGATCCAATCCTCGAATAAATATCTCTGCAGCTGCAATATTTGTCGCAAGTGGAATTTGATGAACGTCACAAAGTCGCATAAGTGCACTCACATCTGGTTCGTGTGGCTGTGCAGTTAATGGATCTCTGAAGAAAATAACCATATCCATTTCATTATTGGCAATCATGGCACCAATTTGCTGGTCTCCTCCAAGCGGACCAGATTGAAATAAATGTACTGGTAAGGAGGTCGCTTCCGAAATCTTCCTTCCTGTTGTACCTGTCGCAAACAATTGATGTTCTTTAAGAATGGAGGTATAGGCCACAGTAAAGCCAATTATCTCTTGTTTCTTCTTATCATGTGCAATTAAAGCAATATTCATTGTGTTCTCCCCCTATAAAACATTTTCTAAACCATATATAACTTCTTGTATTTCCATTACTTTATCAGTGGCTAGTTTAATCCCTTCCATAAAAGAAGCGCGATTAATTGAGTCATGCTTTATTGTTAAAGTTTGCCCAGGGCTTCCAAAGATTACTTCCTGATGGGCAACTAAGCCTGGTAAGCGAACACTATGGATTCGCATTCCATCATAATCTGCTCCTCTTGCACCTGGATAGGTCTCTTTTTCATCTGCATGGCCCTGTTTTTTATATTCCCTAGATTCCTTTATCATTTCAGCTGTTTTTACTGCAGTACCTGAAGGGGCATCTAGTTTGTTATCATGGTGCTTCTCAATAATATCAACGTCTGGGAAATATTGTGCTGCCATTTGAGAAAATTTCATCATTAACACGGCCCCAATAGCAAAATTAGGCGCAATAATACATCCGATTTTTCTTTCGCTAGCGAGCCAACTTAGCTCATCAATTTGTTCCTCAGTAAAGCCAGTCGTGCCAACAACTGGTCGAATACCATGCTCCATTGCCGCTTTCGTATGTTTGTATCCTTGTTCAGGGATAGTTAATTCAATTAGAATATCTGCATCAATTTCACTAAAACACTCCACTGCATCTTCATAGATCGGCACGTCTAGGTTAGGTAACTCCGCAATGTCTGCTAGCTTTTTCCCATTGTTCTTTCGGTCAATACAAGCGACCAAACGCATGTCTTCTTGAGATTGCACAAGCTTTATAGCTTCAGAGCCCATTTTGCCACGTGGTCCAGCAATAATTATCTTCTTCATTTTCTGCTTCCTCCCTGATTGGTAATCTACGTTGTTTCCTTTTTTGTCCAGCGATTCTTATCTCTTGTCTCTATTTTTGTTAGTGACGTATTAAACGCATCAGATAAATCAATGTCTAGCGAATTAGCAAAGCAGGAAAGCACAAATAAAATATCCCCTAACTCGTCTTCCACTGTCTTTGTCTGCTCGCTTTTCTTTTTGGGCTTTTCCCCATAATAGTGGTTAACTTCACGTGCTAATTCTCCCACTTCTTCAGAAAGTCTTGCCATCAAACTTAATGGAGAGAAATATCCTTCCTTGAATTGGGAAATATAATCATCGACACGTTTTTGCATTTCTTTTGTGGTATAGTCATGTGTATGAATAATAAAAAACCCCTTTATATTAATACGATTCATTCAACTAACATTTGATTAGTAAGTTTCTACCCAATGAAGTTTCACTTTATCCTATCTAACATGTTAGCTAATAGGCTGTGATTTGACAAACTTTTTATTCTGACATACCTTAATTGGGGCGTGGATATATATTATTTACATATTAATGAAGGGAGGACTTGTCCATGATGTTTGGATTAAAATTAAAAAACATACTCTTTATATTATTAGGTTCTGCTATTTTTTCTTTTGGAATCGTCCATTTTAATATGCAAAATAACCTCGGAGAAGGCGGATTTACAGGAATTACCCTACTTCTATATTTTATTTGGGGATGGGATCCTGCCATTACAAATATATTGTTAAATATTCCTCTATTTTTTATTGGTTGGAAATTTCTTGGCCGTAATACGTTTCTTTACACAATTATCGGGACGTCGGCAGTGTCTGTATTTCTAAGCATTTTCCAAGCGTACCAATTTCAAATAGGCTTACAGAATGATATGACACTGGTAGCTTTATTTGCAGGGGTATTTATCGGTGTGGGACTCGGTATCATTTTTCGTTTTGGTGGAACCACTGGTGGTGTTGACATTATTGCGAGGCTTGTAAATAAATATGCAGGCTGGAGTATGGGGCGCACGATGTTTTTATTTGACTTTGTCGTCATCGCAACCTCGGTATTTGCTATTCTTGATCTTGTTGAAGGCATGTACACACTCGTTGCAGTATATGTTGGAGCAAGGGTCATTGACTTTATTCAAGAAGGTGCCTATTCAGCAAAAGGGACAACCATTATTTCCAGTCAAAGCGAAGAAATTGCAGGAAAAATCCTTAAGGAAATGGATCGTGGTGTCACAGTCTTGGATGGCCGAGGCAGTTTTTCAGGAGAGAAAAGAGATGTGCTTTACTGTGTCGTAGCAAGGAACGAAATAGTCAGGTTAAAAGGTATCATTAACTCCATCGATCCTCATGCTTTCGTTGCAGTAAGTACTGTCCATGATGTTTTAGGTGAAGGATTTACGTTAGATGAAAATAAGAACCCCCTGCATGATGATTAAAAAGAAAGCCAAGCGGTCATATAATGGCCGCTTGGCTTATTTAATGGAAAAACATATTTATTGTTGTGTTAAGCTATCGTTAGTCTCTTGATGCTGCATACATTAGAATGAAGCGAAGAAGCTCGGCTACAGCAACAAGTGCAGCGGCTACATATGTCATTGCCGCAGCATTTAATACTTTTTTGGTTTCGCGCTCTTCGTTATTCCGAATAATTCCTGCCGACACAAGTTGACCCATAGCCCGATTGGACGCATCAAACTCAACCGGCAATGTTACAAGTTGGAATAATACTGCTGCTGCCATAAAAATAATCCCTAAAAGAAATAGTTGAGATATCTGAGTGAAGATCCCTATTAGGATTAGAAAGAACGACATATTAGATCCAAGGCTGGCTACAGGTACAAGTGCACTTCTAAATTTCAGAAATGCATACCCTTGTTCATCCTGGATAGCATGTCCTACCTCGTGAGCAGCCACTGCTGAGGCCGCCATTGAAGGATTATGGAAGTTGCCTGAAGATAAGCGAACGACTTTCTTCCGAGGATCGTAGTGGTCCGATAACATTCCTTTGGTCTCTTGAATCGAAACATTGTATAATCCATTATCATCTAATATTTTTCGAGCAACTTGAGCACCTGTCATTCCAGAGGAAGTTGCTTTATTTGAATACTTTTTGTACGTACTTTTAACTTTTGATTGTGCCCACAACGGGATAATCATAATGAGCGCAATGTAAATGAGATACCCACCTAACCCGCCAAACATTCTACATTCCTCCATGTTTTAAAATAGATTCCTTAAGGTCAATTTTAGTCAAAAATGAGGATTTAGTCAATTATATTGTCTTGTTGCTTTTTCTTCTTTTCTTCCCCTTTATATTTTCTCCAGCTTACATAAGTTAATGTAATGGCAATACAACCACCTACAATTCCGATGGTCCAAAACAATAAAGTAAAATCAGTTTTCATTCCATTTTGCTGTGCTGCTGCGCTAGATGTATAGGCCAGAACGCGGGTTGAAGTTGTCAGCAATGTTATCTTAATCCCTATGAGGATGAACAGTAACCAGCAAATTCTTTTCTTAGCCATAGAGATCACCTCGTATATATCTTCTACATCTACTATATGGCGAGAGACCTCAATATATAACAACAACTCAGGCGCTTATACGGTTATTTCTATTTACTGTATATTTGTAAGCAATAAATATCGAAAGAATACTTAACCAAAACGTAAAGTAACCAATTTCATTCATATAATCAGTTAAGGATGAGTAAATTGGCATCATTCCAAAAACATAATCAATGACATCATTATGCAATGTCCAGATCGCTGCAACGGCAATATGGCGAAGTTTTATTTTGTAATATGGAGCGTATAACAATCCCTGTAGGGCCATAGCGCCATGCGAAACCATTAGCATATATCCGGCTGCTGAAAGCGAACCATCTATAATTAACGTTAAAAGATTCATTACCACAGCCCATACGCCATATTTAAATAGCGTTATGATGCCGAGTGCTTCTATATATGGAATATTTCTTCCAAAGATGAAAAACAAGAGGAAAATAGTAAAGAACAGACTCGCTGTAGGGCTATCAGGGACGAAAATAAGAAAGATGTCAGGGGTTATTGCAAGCTGGCTTTCGTACCATATATAGCCATAAATAGTACCTAATAAATTAATAATAAACAATATAATTAAAAAGCGCTTATCACGTAATATGTAGTTAACCATAGCTTCTCCTTTATTCTACCGGATTAGATAGATTAGAATCACCCACGTTCGCTTGTCTTTTAGCGAATGTGCACGTTTTTATTTATTAGGGACTTCAAAATTTCAATCTGCGTCGTCATCGTTTCCACGATTTAATTTTTATGTATCCCTAACGTCTAAAAAAACACCTTCACCAGTTTACGTGGCAAAGGTGTTTTCTTTTAGTCATTTTTATTCAGCCTGTTCATTAACCGAAACAATAAAATCTACAAGCTGTTGTAATTCTTCATCACTACCTTGGAATTGTTCGGGGGGCATAGAACCAATCCCTTCAACCGCAATGGTAGCTATTTCTTCAGCTGAGTGCTCTGTCCCTATCAGAGCAGGTGCAGCTCCCCCACCTTGTAAATCGTCTCCATGGCATTGTAGACAACTATTTTCATAAATAGCATAGCCAGGATCCTCTGTATCAATTTCTACATCAGAGGCGGGAATAGGTTTATTTGCTTCTGCACGGCTTTCCCAGTCAACATGTGCAGCTGACTCATAGGTTAACCACATAACAGATGCAAGTCCTAAAATCATCATGCCAACTGCAATTGGCCGCTGATGTGGCCTTCTACCAGGCCCATTATCAAGGAATGGCGCAAGTAGTAGTCCTCCAAAGGCGATACCAGGTAAAACAAGAATGCCCAAGATTGTCCAATCACCACTAGCAAATTCATATTTCAGTAATTCATATAAGAATAAGAAATACCAATCCGGTAATGGTATATAGGCGGCATTCGTCGGATCGGCTACACCTTCAAGTGGTGAAGGATGAGCCAATGTCAATGTTAAAAATCCAGCAAGGAAGACAGCACCAACCAACCATTCTTTTAATAAAAAGTTGGGCCAGAAAGCTTCTGTTCTTCCGGGATATTCAGAATAATCTTTTGGTACGTTAGGTTTTCTCTCAGCAGAAATACGAGAATCCCCTACAAATTTCATGCCTTTTCCCTTATGCACAGCTTTCCCTCCTTTTTATAATGGTCCTGAAATACCTTGTCTTCGTATTAGTATAAAGTGAGCAGCCATCAATCCAAATAAAGCTGCTGGCAGGAAAAATACATGGATTGCAAAGAAACGAGTTAATGTTTGCGCACCAACAATGGATGGATCACCAGATAGTAATGTTTTAAGCTGGGTTCCAATAAATGGAACCTGTTCTGCTATCTCCAGTCCAACCTGTGTTGCAAAAAATGCTTTATTATCCCAAGGTAATAAATACCCTGTGAAACCAAGGCCAAGCATAATAAAGAAAATTAATACTCCGACAATCCAGTTAAGCTCACGTGGTTTTTTATAAGCCCCTTGGAAAAACACTCGCAATGTATGTAATAGTAACATGACAATGACAACACTAGCTCCCCAATGGTGCATTCCACGGACAATTTGCCCATGCGCCACTTCTGTCTGCAAGTAATATACCGACTTCCATGCATTCTCAATATCGGGAACATAGTACATGGTCAAAAACATCCCAGAAAGGATTTGAATGACTACGACAAAGAATGTCAGACCGCCAAAGCAATATACAAATGCAGAGAAGTGATGGGCTGGATTAACATGTTCTGGAACCTCGTGATCAGCAATATCCCGCCATATTGGCGTAATATCTATACGATCGTCGATCCAATCATAAATTTTTTGTAGCATAAATCATTACGCCTCCTCTCTAGGAACTGCATCGCCAAGAAACAACATTCCGTCTCTAACTTCTTGTTCATAAACATCTAGTGGAGCTAATGGTGGTGTACCTGGAACGTTTTCACCGCTCTTGTAATAGCGTCCATTATGGCAAGGACAAAAGAATTCATTCGGATAGGACTCATTACCTTCCCAGGATACGACACATCCTAGATGCTTACATATCGGGGAAAAAGCCTGAATTTCATCATTTTCATCCTTAAATACCCATGCAGACCTACTTACCTCAGACTCATACCATCCATCCACCTGATCAATTTTCCAATCAATTCGTTGTGGCTCTGTTGTGATATCCTCCACAGCCAGACTGACATTGGTCAACCCACCATGTCCAGACTCTTTAAGGACAGGATCTACAGCCATACGAACCATTGGCATTAGCATACCAGCAGCCATAAATCCGCCAACGCCTGTAAGCGTATAATTTAAAAACTGTCTACGGGATACTTGTTGCTTTTTCTCACTCATCTGTTTCCCCCCTCTTTACATTAATCACGGGACAATTATTAGTTAATTATCATATTACTAGGACATTACCATGATAGCGCAAACTGCTTGTCCGGTCAATAAATATTCAGCCTAATAACAAAATTAACTGTTATAAATGAAAATGCATACATTTTTAATTATACCCAATAGGAACGGATCAATTCTCCTAACTGGTCTACCTGGTCTTTTATAACCGCACGCATTTCTGCTGATTGCAAGTTTCCAGATTTACTACCAGGCAACCAAAGAAGCGTACCATCCAACTCTTTCTCTACCTTCTTCCAACCAGAATCAAAGGTAAGAAAGAAAACATGTTCAAAAGGCTGCTGCTTTACATCTTGAACCCACTGATTAAGACGAGATACTTCTGTGTCCTTGTTGGTGCTTTTTAGGTAATGTAAAGGTGGTGTAAGCAATACTCTCCCCGTTAGCTCTTTTTCAATCTCATTTGCTAGAATTTGGATGACCTCACTTTGAAAGGTGCTTGATGGTAATGTATTATCATCTGATACCTGAAAAGGCACCAATGGAATAAGTACACTATCGATAAAGTCTTTTGCCTCCATATATTGAATAATATCATTCTTTTTCCACTTCATTATTATCCACTATCCTCTCTTTGTTTTTACAATGTGTAGCTAAATACATTTAAAGTCTATAAGTTTCAACCTCATTATACGATAAAAAAGGAGGATCAAAGTTACGGTAACCCATCCACTTTTCTCAGGTCACAAGTGACTCGTTGTGATGATTCATTAATATAGCTATAAATGCGAAATGCCTACATAAATTTTATCTTAACCAATCAAAAAAAATCAACCTATTGCTCCTGCAAAGGTTGATTTTTGGAAAACGAGTCTTCTAGCTTCTTTAATTCATTGGAAAGGTCAAGGAACCTTTGCTGATCCATTTTATCTAGAGCCAGATCGATTTCCTGAGTTAAATAGCTTCGTTTAAATGTGTAAATTGATCTTTCTAGTAGATCTTCAGCTATCTGTTGATCCTTTTCTGTTATAAAATATTCATCTGGAATGTAGGGGTTTTCTTCTAGTACCGCCACATAAGCAGCGTTTTGATAGGATTTCTTAAAATTTAATTGTAAATATAAAGGTTCATTATGGTTAAGTCGAATGTCATGGAACGATTTTTCAGCATCTGTTGTCACCAATTGGTTTTTATAGAATCTAAATGGTGTCTCTTCGGAACAGTGGCTCGTCATAATAATACCTCGCGGACAAAATTTAGCTTCCCTAACAAAGTGGACGTTTGCCAGGATTTCATCATGATTGACCAAATAATTTAAGATCCATACACTTTCTCTTTTTTTCAGTTGATAATGGTTAAGAAACCACTGAAGAAACCCTTTTTTATCTTGTATGGAAATAGGAGTTTGCATATATTTTCAGTCCCCCTTCAATTATCTGTTCTTGCATTACGCTTCAGTATTCGCTTGTTTTAAGCGACTTAAAAATCCTTCCACATCATCATCCAAGGGTTGTTGTGCCATATAGGATTCCAATACTGGTATTGCCTCCTGGACCCTCCCTTCCTCTGTAAGAAAATAACCATATTCCTTCATAAAGTCACTATCCTGATTAAGGCTATTATATGCTTCCTTATAATGGTTTAATGCATCTTTATATAATTCTGCCTCATTATAAGCTCGGGCAAGTTCCCATTCATAAAGAGGATCACTCGCACCTATACTTTTAATTTCGCCAACAAGCTCAATAATCCCTTTAAAATTCTCATTATTTTTTAATAGTTCTATTAAAAATAGGACCCCTTCCTTATAATCTGGGTCTATTGCCACAGCTTCCCGCATCCACTTTTCACTTTCATCATTTTTATCAAGTTTATGTGCTAACTGACCAGCCATAAAATATAGTTCTTTGTTGAATTCATCGTTCTTTAACCCTTTAATGGCTGTTTCATAAGCTTCTTTTTCCAGGCCTTCTTCTTCATATGCGCCTGCAAGCTTTTGATAAACTGTATGGTAATATGGATCTGTTTCTACCACACGTTCCCAAGCCTTAATAGCAATGTCTTTCCGATCTGCTTGATTTGCGGTCACGCCATATTTGAAAAGAGAATCTGAGTTTTCCATCTCTTGGCCTTGGTAAATCTCCAATGCTTTTTCGTATTCACCTGACGCTGCAAGGGATTCCGCGCGCCTATCATCAATGGACACATTTGCAAGCTCTTTAATATCCATGCTTGCAACCTTATCATAATAGGTGGTGGCACCTCGGTATTCTCCGATCGAGAATAGCAATTCTGCAAGCGCAAAATCAATAATAGGTTCATTAGGAGCAACCTGCTTGGCGTTCAGCAGCTTTTGCTCAGCTACTTCGAATAACCCTTGGGCCTGATATAAATCCGCAAGCTGGATCAGCACTTGAACATAGGCTTCATCATCTTCTTTAACCTCGTTCAATAATTCAATTGCATACTCATCTTTTTCCAATTCAATGTAGATGTCAGCTAAGGTGATTTTTAACTCACTTTCTTCAGGGTATAATTGAAGCAATTCATCTAAAATTTCGCTTGCTTCCTGTAAAAACCCCCACTGCATATAAAGTTCTGCTATTGTATACTTCTCTTCAGGGTCCGCAGTTGGTAAGTACCCCTCCAAGAGCTGTATTGCTTTTTCTGTTTGTTTTGCCTCCATTAAATGGACAGCTTCCATAATTGTTTCCATAGATTACGCTTCCTTTCCTACCGTACCTTTACATTATAACCAACTTGCCGCACATAGAAGATCATTTGGGTGAATAAAAATCTATACCGATCCTATAGATTGAGAAGAAATAAACTATGTGAACTTCCTTTATATCAAAAATGTTCTTGGAACTAAAAGAATCCGCTTTAAGCAGATTCTTTTAGTTGATTACTATTAATCAACGAACTGTAATATAATGTTAACTTTTATTTTATCCGTTGTAAATCATCAAAGAAGTTTGGATAGGATATGGCTATAGAAGATATATCATCTATGATAACATCTTCTTCTGTAATCAATGAAGCAATTGCACTCATCATGGCGATACGATGATCGTTATAGGAGGCAGCTTTCCCGCCTTTTAGTTGGGTTTTCCCGTGAATAAGCATCCCGTCTTCTGTAGCTTCAATAGAAGCTCCTAACCCATTTAATACATTCGTAACAGCTGTAATTCGATTCGTTTCCTTTACTCGTAGTTCCTCTGCATCTTTAATTACAGTCGTTCCTTCAGCTTGGGTGGCAAGTAAAGCAAGCACTGGAATTTCATCAATTAGTCGAGGGATCAAATCTCCCTCTATCGTTACACTTCTTAGTTCTCCAGCTTCCACAATAATATCTCCGAAGCTTTCTCCGCCTAACATTTGCTCATTCAAGATATTTATTCGTACACCCATCTTTTGGATCACATCAAGTATTCCTGTTCGTGTATGGTTTAATCCAACACGCTTCAATGTCAATTTGCTACCAGGTACGATAGCTGATGCAACGATAAAAAAAGCAGCCGATGAAATATCACCAGGTACATATACGTCTGTACCCTTCAGTGTTTTTTCGTTTGTAACAGTAGTTTTTAGTCCTTCTGTTATGATGGAGGCACCGAAAGCCTGTAACATCGTTTCTGTATGATTTCTGGTTAGATTAGACTCTCTAACTATAGTTTCTCCTTTTGCCTGGAGACCTGCCAGCAATACCGCTGACTTCACTTGTGCACTTTTAACGGGCAAACTGTAATCAATTCCAATCAATGACTGACCCGTAATAGTTAATGGTAAATAACTGCCAGAATCCGCCCCATCAATTTTTGCGCCCATTTTTTTTAGAGGGTTCACAACCCGATCCATAGGTCTTTTGGTTAAAGAAGCATCGCCATATACCGTTGAGTTGAACTTCATTCCAGCAAGTACCCCAAGCATTAATCTAGCGGTTGTGCCCGAATTTCCGAAATCAAGTTGTTCTGTAGGTTCCTTTAGGTTTGTTATTCCCCTGCCATCTATTCTGAGTTCGTCTCCTCTTTTACTTATCGCAACACCCATCGCTTGGAAGGCTTTTACAGTCCGCATGCAATCTTCCCCATCAAGGAAGTGGCGCACATGTGTAACGCCGTGTGCCATAGAACCGAACATTACAGCGCGGTGAGAGATCGACTTATCTCCAGGAACTTCTATTTCTCCATCTAGAGAATGATTAACAGATTTCAATCGCTTTTCCATTAAAGCCCTTCCTCCTTTATATGATACTAATTATTTTTCTACCATTGTTTCATAACCATGATCACGTAATAATTGGCTTGCATGGCCCAAAAAAGTTTGGGAAGAAAAAGATAAACGTAATGCTCCCGTGATCCCTTCTCTAATTTCAAGGATTTGAATATTATTAATACTAATTGAATGCTCTGCTAGCAACTGCGTAACACTAGCAATAGCACCTGTTTGGTCACGGATGTCGACATAGAGATCATAGTAAGAAGGAATGGCACCTTTTTCTTTTTTACCAAGTCCGTCTCGGTATACTTGAGCTTCCTCTAAATAGGAGATCATTGTCTTTCTATCTTTTTGCTCCACAAGTTGCTTAAGAAAGGACATTTCTTTAATCCACTCATCTAATAATTGGACCATTTTTTCTCGATTATGATGAAAAATATCTTGCCAAAGGACTGGGTTACTTGAGGCAATACGTGTAATATCACGGAACCCCCCTGCTGCAAGATTTGGTAAATACTGATGTGTCTCTTCCCACTTTCTAGCCTGGTGAACAAGGGAAGAGGCAATGAGGTGAGGGAAATGTGACACAACCCCCGTCATTTCGTCATGTTCCGTTGCATTTAATTCAATAAATTTACAATTTGTTGCTGAAAGGATTTCTTTTAGTTGTTTAACTTGATTCGTATGTACAGTACTTCCCGAAACGAGAACATATATAGCATTTTCAAATAAATGGGCCTTTGCTGCCTGTACCCCTTTTTTGTGCGACCCTGCCATGGGATGTCCGCCAATAAAGTATAGGTGGGGATTTACTAAATTCTCAGCAGCCTCCATTACTGGCCTTTTTACAGAGGACACATCTGTGATGATAATGTCTTTCTCAAAACTTACATTATCAAGCTGCTCCATTAATCTAATTGTCTCAGAAATTGGAGCTGCTAGAATGATATAGTCAGCTCTTTTAGCGACTGTCATCAAGTCAGTAGCAGCTTCATGAATCATACCCATTTCTAAAGCAAACTGGAGTGTTTCGTTGTTTGTATCATAACCGATTACATAAAGACCATTATCACGAACCACACTCTTCGCAATGGATCCACCGATTAGGCCAAGGCCGGCCACTACGATTACTTGTTTCACAATGAAAGCTCCTTCTTTAATTGTTCGTTATAATTTCTAAGAACATTTTTTAATGTTTCCATGTCCTCCTCTGTACCCAGTGTCATTCTAATTGTTTGTGGACAACCTAGAAGTTCTCCAGGACGGACAATATAGCCTCTCTCAATTAGATGTTGGAAGACTTCCATCCCACTAACTGGGGTAGAAACGAGAAGGAAATTAGTTTGTGATGGAATATATCCCCAACCGAGATCATCAAGAAAAGCTTCAAAGGACTTCCTGACTGAAAGATTCTTCGAATAAGTTTCTTTCATAAATATCTCATCTTCTATTGCCATTTGGGCCGCTTTTTGAGCAATAGATGTGGTGTTAAATGGGCCACGAATCACATCCAACTTTCGAATTAGCTCTGGATTAGCAAGTCCATATCCAATACGCAAGCCCGCGAGGCCGTAAGCTTTGGAAAATGTCCGTAAGATGATCAAATTGGGATAGCGTGATAGTAATTTTATTGCTTGAGGGTCTTCCTCTTCTTCCATGTACTCATAATACGCTTCATCTAATGCTACTACGACATGCTGTGGGCATATATCAAGAAAGTCATATAGTAACTCTTTTTCAATAACGCTACCAGTAGGGTTGTTAGGAGAACAAAGCCACATAACATTCGTTTGATCATCAATCGCTTTAAGCATAGAATCAAGATCATGATGCCCATCAACTGTAGGGACTTCCTTAATGTCTGCTCCTTCAATTAAGGCATTATGTTTATATTGAGGAAAGGATGGTGTAGGCATGATCACATTAGCACCTGAATATAAAAAAGCCCTGCTCAACATTTGAACAATCTCTTCAGATCCGCTCCCGAATATAATTTGATCTTCTTCTACTTCACATTTTTCTGCTATCGCTTTTCGGAGCTCAGTAGAATAACCATCTGGATAAATGTTAAAATCGATCGGGTTTTCTTTAAAATATGCTTTTATTGTCGAAGAATAACCATATGGGTTCTCATTAGAGGAAAGCTTAACGATTCTCTCTAAACCATAAGCTTCCTTAATTTCTTTCATTTGTTTTCCTTGTTGGTATGGTGTCAATTTATCTAGAATCTTTTTCCCACGCATGAATCACAAACCGCCTTTCTCTGTTAAATCAGGACGTAGCTTTATTGCTTCATTGTGAAAGATGTGGTTAATTCTAGACTGGTCAGTTTTTATATTGGCGACCATCATAACTCGGATACAGTTTGTCAGACTACCTGGCACGTCTATTTCTGACATACACATTACAGGAACATACGTGTAACCTGGCAATTCACGCAAACCTTTGGCTGGAAATGTTGCATTTAAATCTTGTGTAACAGAGATAAACACATGGGAAATATCTTCTGGTGCAATGTTATTAGCTGTAACCATTTCTTCTATAAGTCTACGTGTTTCTTCTATTATGGTAGTTGCTTCATTTTGAACTACAGTCGTTGCCCCTCTTATACCACGTGTCATACTTCCACCAACCTTTTTGAAAATGAATGTAAATAGTTTTGTAATGCTTCGTCAGAAACAATTCTATTCACAGGTTTTCCTGTAGTCTCTAGGAGTACCATTTGTATATTGTTATCTACTGTCTTTTTGTCTGCTTTCATTTTTTTAATTAATGCTTCTGTATCGGAAAGTAACTTTATATGAAGTGGATAGTCATTTACCTTCATCCAATCGTATATTTCCTTATATGGAAGATTCGTATTAAAAAGGTCCTCACTAATATGTAGTGAGAATAATGTACCGATTGCAACCGCCTCACCATGAGTTAACTTACCGTATCCATGATAAGACTCCAGGGCGTGCCCAAGTGTATGACCGAGATTTAGATATTTACGAACTCCAGCTTCTTTCTCGTCCTGTTGCACAATAGCTGCTTTCTTCAAAATTCCTGCTTTTAAATCAATGCTGAGTTTGCTAGGAATGAGATTATTTAAATCTGCATTTAAAACATTGGCTAAAGTAACCTGATCCGTAATCAAGGCTTCTTTGACTAACTCTGCGTATCCTGAACGAACTTCTTTTGTAGGAAGTGTAGATAATGTTTCCACGTCATATATGACTGCTGTAGGAGGATAAAAGCTGCCGATGAGATTTTTTCCGTATTCATGGTTAATGGCAACCTTACCTCCAACACTACTATCATGTGCTAGAATTGTTGTTGGCATCTGTATATAATCGACACCACGCATAAAGGTGGCCGCAACAAACCCTGCTAAATCGCCTACTACTCCACCTCCAAGCGCTACTATTAAAGAATTTCTATCTAATCCGCATTCTAAAGCAACGGTTTGCAACTTATAGAATGTCGCAATGTCTTTCGATTGTTCTCCAGCGTTAATACTTGTGTGAAAAATGTGTTCGCTATCTAATCCTGCTAAAACATCTTCTAAGAATAATTCACCAACATTTTCATCTGTCACAATTAAGATGGAAGAATAGTCTTTGCTAAGAAATTTACTGAGCTGGGATCGTATTCCTTCTCCCATAATAATGGTGTAATCGTGCATACTTGATTTGATTACGATTTCCTCCATTAAAAACACCTGATTTCATCTCTATATTCCTCCACTGCCTTTTTCAGTTGAGAAAATTGATCACTGGTAAATTGTTCTGTTAAAGCATTAGCTAATTCAAACGCTACAACGTGTTCCATAACCACAGCAGCTGCGGGCACCGCACAAGCATCTGATCGCTCTACCGTTGCTTTGAAAGGCTCTTTTGACTCAATATCAACACTTTGAAGAGGCTTTTTCATAAGAGTTGGGATTGGTTTCATAACCCCTTTTATCACAAGCGGCATTCCTGTAGTCATCCCACCTTCAAAGCCTCCTAGACGGTTAGTTTTACGGTAATATCCAGAAGTTTCGTCCCAGGCTATCTCGTCATGTACCTTACTGCCATTTCGGCGGGCTGCTTCAAATCCTAAGCCAAACTCCACTCCTTTAAATGCATTAATACTGACAACAGCGCCTGCAATCCGGCTATCAAGCTTTCTATCAAAATGTACATAGGAACCCACACCAGCAGGCATTCCTTCTACGTAGACTTCTACCACGCCACCGATCGAGTCTCCTTCTTTCTTTGCCTGATCAATTGCATCCATCATAGGCTGTTCTACTTCTTTATCTAGAACCCTAACTGGGGATTCTTCAGCAGTATTTTGTCTTTCCTGCATAGTTAATTCTGGCTTTTCCTCTGCTTCAATTCCTGCAATCTCCCTAACATAGGAAGCTACCTCTATACCTAGTTGTCTAAGTAATGTTTTTGCTACAGCTCCGGCTGCCACCCTAGCAGCAGTTTCACGTGCAGACGATCTTTCCAATACATTACGAATGTCGCGATGTCCATATTTTAAAGCACCGTTTAAATCTGCATGACCTGGTCTTGGCCTTGTTATGACTCTTCTGATTTTTGTATCTTCATCAATTGGGTCATCACCCATAATATCTACCCAGTGTTTAAAATCATCATTATGTATAACGAGAGATAGCGGTGATCCTAAAGTGTAGCCATGTCTAACTCCGCTCGTAATTTCCACAAGATCTTTTTCAATCTGCATTCTTTTACCACGCCCATGTCCTTTCTGTCTACGTAGTAAGGATTCATTAATGTTTTCTTTCTGTAATGGCATTCCAGCCGGGACGTTTTCAATAATGGTAGTTAATTGTTTTCCGTGGGATTCTCCTGCAGTTAAATAGCGCATATTCATACTCCTTTAAGATTTTTCTAACTACTATAACATATCTTACAGAATTGTGGTAAAAAAAATCATGAAATGCTCAATTTATGTATAAAACAGTCCATCTTATCGTTTCTCATAGAAGAAAGTATCCTTTAAACTCATCTTGTAGGTAGCTGGACTAAAAATCTGTTCCGTGCTACCGACAAACAGAAATCCTCCATTTTTAAGTGATGCGCTGAAATTATGATAAATGGTTTCCTTTGCAGTGTCAGTAAAATAAATTAGGACATTTCTACATACGATCAGGTCCATGTTTTTGGGATAACTATCAGCTAGTAAATTGTGCTGCTTAAATATGATCTTTTCTTTAAGAATAGGTTTTACCGTATAAAGGCCATGATGTTCACTAAAATATTTTTCTTTTAGTTTAGCAGGTAATTCTTTTAAGGACTGCTCACTGTAAATTCCCTGCTTCGCTTTTTCTAAGGCGTTTTGATCAATATCAGTTGCGGTTATTTGAAAATTTGTCTCGGGAAAATATTCATTTAAAAGAATTGCTAGACTATAAGGTTCCTCACCTGTAGAGCACGCAGCACTCCAAATAGATAACTTAGGTGTGTTTTTTAGCAACAATGGGAAAATTTCCTTTTCTAATACTAACCAACGCTTTGGATTGCGATAAAATTCAGATACATTAATTGTAATTCTATCTATGAACTCACTTAATAATGAATCTTCTTGATTTAATGCTTCGAAATATGATTTGAAATTAGAGTAGCCTCTTTTATTTCGTAAAGAGGTAAGTCTTCTTTTCATTTGTGCCTCTTTATATAAATTAAGGTCAATCCCAAGTTTCGATTTTATATTTGCGGTAAATCCAACGTATTCGTCAATCATGTTCATTCCTCTTTCGCTAGCTTAATTTTTTATAAATGAAAAACCTCCGCATTTAAAACGGAGGCTTTTGCTAAACTGCTTAATAAATCCAAGCACTATCCTGTTTTTCGTAAGTAGTGGTTTCGCTTTCATTGAAGAACAACGCGATTTCTCTTTCAGCGCTTTCTGGTGAATCAGAACCATGAATAACATTTTTACCAACTGTCACACCGAAGTCACCGCGTATTGTCCCTGGCGCTGCTTCAAGAGGGTTCGTTTTCCCCATCATTTCTCTTGCAGTTGGGATAACATCCTGCGCTTCCCAAACCATTGCAAATACAGGGCCAGAGGTGATAAATTCAACCAATTCCCCGAAGAAAGGTCTTTCCTTATGCTCAGCATAATGATTCTTTGCTAGATCCTCTGAAATTACCATTAGCTTTGCACCAACGAGTTTAAAACCTTTTCTCTCAAAACGGTTTACGATCTCGCCAATTAAGTTACGCTGTACACCATCGGGTTTTACCATTAAAAAAGTTTTCTCCATGCTTTCACCCCTCAAATATGTATAGGCTTAATAGACTACCGTAAAAATTCTATCAAATTTTTTGAAAAATAACAATAGATTTATCAAGAGCGTCTTTTCCCGATATATTTAGCAATGTTTTCTAGTGTGTGCTTTGCGCGCCCTTCCGGCAGTTCTTCCAAAGCTTTTAAGGCTTTTTGCAGATATAGTTCACTAAGTTGATACGATTGCTCGATGGCATCGGTATTTTTTAAAGCATACAAAATATTACCAAGCTGCTCTTCGTCTAAAGTATCGTTGGCTTGGATTGCACTTTTTAAAACAGAAGCAAATTTTTTATCTTTCATTGCGTATAGTACAGGCAATGTTATATTTCCCTGTAATAGATCACTACCTGACGGCTTACCCAATTCTTTTTCCGTTGAGGTGAAATCTAATATATCATCAATAATTTGGTAGGACATTCCAATATAATAGCCGTATTTATAAAGATTGTTAGCTTGTGCTTCTGTTAAATCAGAAACCAAAGCCCCTAATTGACAACTTGTAGCAATAAGCAGAGCCGTCTTACGTTTAATACGACGCAAATAATCGCGAAGTCCTTGGTCCCAATTATATTTGTCTTTTATTTGTTCAATCTCTCCAACACAAACTTCCACGATTGTTCGTGAAAGAAGCTGATGAACAGGAGTATCTTCAATCTGGGTTATTTCTTCAAGTGCTCTAGCTAATATATAATCCCCTGTATACATAGCAACCCTATTGCCATAAAGTTCCCGGATAGTTGGCTGACCCCTTCTTAACGATGCATCATCAATAACATCATCGTGGACTAATGTAGCCATATGAATGAGTTCAAGCGATACAGCAACTGTTTTGACGCGGTCTGGCTGATATCTTCCCAGTTGTCCTGATAGTATCACAAAAACAGGTCTTATCCTTTTACCACCTGCTTTAAGAAGCTCCGTTGAGGCAGCATGCAGTATAGGATGCTCTGCTTGAAATACTTCATTAAGGGATTCCTCTATTATGTCTAAATCTCTTTTTAAAAAACTATAAATTCTTGCTAGCTTCATGTGTGTCACCTTTAACTTCACTTAAAAAGTATAAATTTATTAATCCATAAAAGATTGCTTTATTTGTGCCCCATATGCATGGCAGCTACTCCACCAGTATAGCTTTTGACTTCTACACGGGAAAAACCTGCTTGGTGAAATAATTGTTCTAATTTTTCTTTATCCGGAAAGTCCTTTGCTGACTCATGCAACCAGGCATATTCTTTATAGCTCTTTGCCATCATTCTACCAAGCAATGGCATTATAAATCGGAAATAAAGATAGTATAGTTGGCGAAATCCTACTAATGACGGCTGAGAAGTTTCTAAGCATACTACTTTCCCACCTGGCTTAACTACCCTATACATCTCTTTTAGCACCGTTACATAATCAGGAACATTGCGCAAGCCAAAGCCTATCGTCACATAATCAAACGAATTATCCTCGAAAGGAAGCTCCATAGCATTCCCATGAAGTAATTCAAGCTGGGTTAATTGAAGATCTTCTTTCTTTTCTTTGGCAATAGATAACATATTTTCACTAAAGTCTAGTCCGATAACCTTTCCACTTGGGCCCACAATAGCTGCTGAAGATATTGCCCAATCACCTGTTCCACTGCAAACGTCAAGAACTTGTGAGCCTTCTGCCATATTCATTCGGCGCATGACATCTTTTCGCCACGATTTATGACGCTGAAAGGAAATAATGGAATTCATTTTGTCGTATTTCCCATAAATCTTTTCGAATACATGGTGTACTCGTTCTTCTTTAGATTGTTGTGGCTTCATGTATCTATCCTTCTTCCGCTAACGTGCTGTTTTCTTTTAGGAGTTCTTGGATGGCTTGTCCAAGTATTGTCTCCTTATTTGAATTGTTTTCCATAAAAAGAGAAAGCTTTTGAAGGCTTCCACCAATTTTCTCGTTTACTATAGCAAGAACGTCTTCCTTGTTTCCTTTATCTGTATAATGAATTCCTGCATCAATCAATAGTGAATTACCATGTTGTAAATAGTTCTGCTTCTCTCGCAGTAAACGGTTCGTTAAAATCCATTCCCTGTAAATACTTTCGTAGGCATTGTTATCAACATAGTTTGCAACACTTGTAATAAGTAATGATTCTATGTTCGTTAAAATGTTGAGGTAATCTTCAAAAGTAGATGCCTCATTATAGTACAATTTCATTTTATTTTCGTTTATTTCTTTAATGGCATTTGCCAATTTATGTATAAGATCTATTTCTTTCATCTCGGATAAGAGTAAATAATAAAGGCCACTGTAATAATCTCCAGCTAATACATTTAGCTGTCCAGCTACTTTTTTTCCTTTGTCTTCATCCACCTTACTAGTCGCAGGAACCTTTTCATGCGTATCAAGAGCCACCTGAACGAGCATAGCTGTAATAATGTAGCTTTCTTTTTGTGAAGTAGACAAGGATGTCTCATCTATTATCTCAGTTAAAAGGATAAGCTTACCTTGATCTAATATAGGCTTCTCAATATGTTTATATAAGTAAGCATGTCTCATTTTTTCGCGGATTAGCTCTTTTAGGTGGTAAATGTCCAATCTTGCAGTCATCAAAATATCACCATAGCCCTTTCATTGTTTCACTAACGCTTTCGTTATTATAGCATAAATTAAGTGATACCGATAATCAAACAGTCCGACAAAGCCTTATCATTATGTATTTTCAATCTCGCCATGGCTAGTTTGTATGATTGCCTTGCCTCTAACTTTTACCGCAGAAGTATGCTCCGTAAACTGGGCAATCATCACTTCATTTCTATCAAGCTTTTCGGAATGATGGAATCTAGTATCTGTCCCTCTAGTCAATCCAATCACGCTGACACCATCTTCCAAAGCCTTTATAACGAAAAAGTCTGATTTAGCTGTTGAATCATCCATATTTATTCCTCCTTAGCATTCTCATTAAAATAATCTACCATCTATCCTGTAATGTCAAACATCCAGGTACTAGCTATTAAGTATAGAAAGATAAATTTTAGAAAAACTCCCATTCGCTCGTCTTATAGCGAATGTATACGTTTTTCTTATACTTGGAACATCAAAATTTTTACTGCATCGTAATTGCTTCCTAGCTAAAATTTTATACTTTCCTAATGTGAAAGAAAAAAAGGATACGCCTAAGCGTATCCTCTCCCTTAGCCCTATGTAAAATTATTTTACACTATCTTTAAGGGCTTTTCCTGGTTTGAAAGCAGGAACTTTACTTGCAGGGATTTCAATCTCTTCTCCAGTTTGTGGGTTACGCCCTTTACGAGCTGAACGTTCACGTACCTCAAAGTTACCGAATCCGATTAGTTGTACTTTTTCACCGTCTTTTAGTGAATCCATGACAGATTCGAAAACTGCATCAACTGCTTTGGTTGCATCTTTCTTAGAAAGATCGCTTTTTTCTGCTACAGCATTAATTAAGTCTGTTTTGTTCATGACATTCACCTCCTCCCAAATCTTTTCAATCGAGATTAGCTCACAAAAAGAAACTATCATCATTTGTTTACCAATCTGCCTGTTTTTATACTTAAAGCCATCACTTTCTTTTGATGACAAGGCTTATATTAACCGAGTTCGCTGCAAAATTCAACAATTAGTGCTGAATTTCTATGTTTTTATTTAAAAAAAGTAAAATATATCCAAAGAAACTCCTAATTTTTACCAAATTAATCTATTTTAATAACTTGTCTGATTTGCTGCGAAACTCTGGCTTTAAAGCTTATTATACATATACGACATGAAAATTAGAATTCCTGCCGTTGCAGAGAAAATATCTTGAACAGAGTGAAAAATGATGAATTATCTAATCAAATTATCTTTTTAGAAACAAACAAAAAGCAGCTAAAATTAGCTGCTAAAGGATAATTGCTATTAATCCACCAGAACCTTCGTTAATAATTCTTTCCAGTGTATCTTTTAATTTGTATCTTGCATTCTCAGGCATGAGAGCAATTTTTGCTTGAATTCCTTCCCGCACGATAGAACTTAATGATCTGCCAAATATATCAGATTCCCAAATGGATAATGGGTCTTCCTCAAAATCCTGCATTAGGTAACGAACTAGCTCCTCGCTTTGCTTTTCTGTACCAATAATTGGCGCAAACTCCGATTCAACCTCTACTTTAATCATATGAATGGATGGAGCAACAGCCTTTAAACGGACGCCGAATCGTGACCCTTGACGAATTATCTCTGGTTCATCTAATATCATGTCTTCAAGGGATGGCGCTGCAATACCATAGCCAGTCTGTTTTACCATTTTTAGAGCACCGGACACTTGGTCAAATTCTCTCTTCGCATGCGCAAAATCTTGCATTAACTGAAGTAAATGGTCTTTTCCACGAATCTCTTCTCCAACAATTTCTTTGAGAATATTATCGTAAAGATAGTCAGGGGCATGTAGATCAATCTCTGCTACTCCTTCTCCCATCTCCATACCCGCCAGGTTAGCTTTATCAATATATTCATAGTCCCTAAATTCACCGACTATTTGGTCTACATCTCTTAAACGCTTTATGTTTTTAACTGTTTCCTGTATCGCTTCTTGGTAATTTTTTCGTAACCAATGTTTTTCGTTTAATACCATAACCCAGCTTGGAAGGTTTACATTAACCTCTAGTACTGGGAACTCATACAATGATTCTCTAAGGACATTGTATACGTCATGCTCTGTCATAGATTCAACACTCATGGCTAGCACTGGTATATCATACTTCTCTGCCAGATCCTGCCTAAGCAGTTCTGTTTCCTGGCTAGTTGGCTTAACCGAGTTTACAACCATGATAAATGGTTTGCCCACTTCTTTTAATTCATCCACTACTTTTGCTTCAGCATCGATATAATCACTTCTTGGTATTTCGCCAATTGAACCATCTGTTGTAACAACAACACCTATAGTCGAATGCTCCTGAATTACTTTTCTTGTTCCAATTTCTGCAGCATCATGAAATGGAATAGGTTCTTCATACCACGGAGTATTGATCATTCTTGGACCATTCTCATCTTCATATCCTTTGGCGCCCTGTACAGCATAACCTACACAATCAACTAGTCTTACATTTACATCTAATCCTTCTTCCACATTAATGGATACTGCTTGATTTGGAATAAATTTAGGCTCTGTTGTCATAATTGTTTTTCCAGCAGCACTTTGTGGCAGTTCGTCAAGCGCACGGGCACGGTCTGTGTCATCCTCAATGCTAGGAAGTACAACCAGCTCCATGAATTTCTTAATAAACGTCGATTTTCCCGTCCGGACTGCACCTACTATACCAAGGTAAATATCTCCATTTGTCCGTTTTGAAATATCTTTAAAAATATCAACTCTTTCCAAAAGATCCCCTCCCGATCTCCTTGCATTTGTTTACGTACAGACTGCGATTAATTGACATTACAAGTCTATGATGTTGTCCTATCAAAATATGACTTAAATATGTGTAAAAGTATTATTACTCATTCCCTTCGCATCCAAATGTATGGCGGTATACAAATAAACCCTTGCAACAATATATGTTACAAGGGCATGTTTATGATATTTATTTGTCATTCATAAATACTGGTTCTCCTTGACGGACAGTATAGGGTAACGAGTACGCAGGGACGAATGGTGTGTTCTCTGCAAGCAGAAAGCGTATGTCATCCCCGTCCTGGTATGTGTGCTCATAGTCCTCTAATGCATTAAGAAGATCAATACGATAATCTACATAAAGATTTCCATCTACATCCATAATTATAGGAAGATTTTCTTGGGAGTATGGACTAACAACATGTGGTGGGTTTTCAAACCCTAATTTCTCATAATCAATTGTAAATATACCTTCTTCTATTTCCTTTTTAAAAGGTGGATATATATGTTCGTTCCGATATATATCTAATTTGACATTCACACTTCTAATTTGCTCTGTAATGCGTAAATCAATTAATTTTACCCGAGGATCTTCCTCGGGAGTAATCAATGTATATTGGTAAAGTCCCCCATTTTCATAAGCAGTACCTGGTATTTCTTGTAGAATGTTATTTTCCTTTAATAAGGAAAAATCAACCAAGTATTTTTGAAATAAAGGAGTATCATTGTCCTTTGTTTTAATTGGAACCAAACCCTGCTTCGTTTCTCTATACTGCTCCACCGCGCTCTGAACCATCTTTAGTTGTGCTTCATTAGGGGGCTGGTTCTTTGCAAGTTCTCCTTGGGGATATAAGCAACCGCTTAATACGGCAAGTATACAAACCATAGTGAAAACAAGTATGTAGTTGTGTTTCATATTAATCCTCCCTATGTACTATCCTGTTGGTCCACTGAATACAATATAAAAGATAATAAGTCCACCTGAAATTAAAAATATGTATGCAAGAATTGACACAATCACGGCTAATACTCCTTTAAGCTTATAGCGACTTAGCAGAATGAGCCCTATAGCAAGAAATAAAAATATCATGCCAGCGAATGATATATACATCTTAAGCATTGATAAAGACAATTTTCTTCACTCCTGTATGCGTTCTCTTAACAATTTCATGCATGGAGTATTATACCATAGAGTAATCAAACCAAACATAAAATTGTGTTTGTTATAAAGAAAAGCGTAAAGTGTCGCCATTGTGAGCCAAGGTGATATGACTCGTCTATGGGCACACTTAGGAACAAAATTTAAAATGAAAAAACCGGGATTAAGAGGGCTAGCCTTATCCCGGAATGACTAAATAATGTCCGCTACAGCTCTATTGTGAATGCTTGTGCGATTTAGTGTATGCAGCTGGAAGCATTACGGTATCCTCAATTGCCTATACTCCTACTACTTTTTAAAAAGTTTGTTTAATGATTGCATATCCATTGGAACATTGTTCTTTGTAATAGACTCAACTATTTTGTCTTCTTTTTCTTTTGGTATAGATTTATTAGCTAACTTGGCCAAATGACGAACCAGTTGTCTCACCGTTTGCTCATTGGAAAAATCAGCATTCTTCACAGAATCAGCAACTTTATATACATCCTCTGGCTTCACATTTGCATTCTTCTGTATCTTATCAAACAGACCTTTTTGAAAGTTATTCACCTATTCTCCTCCTTGCATGTGTTATTCAACATAGTATATGCAAGGAGGTATAATCCGTGTTATTGGGTATATCGCTCATTTAAGAGCGCAGCTAGGTCGTCCATTTCTTCTCGCTTCGTTCTACTCATCAGTTGCTCGACAACCTTTTTAGGGTTCTCTTCTTCAAAAAGAATTTGGTATATGCCTTTTGTAATTGGCATTTCCACATCTTGTTCTTCAGCAAATTGATAGGCAGCCTTAACCGTCCTAACTCCTTCGACGGCCATCCCCATTTGTTCTAAAACATCATCAAGCTTATAACCTTTGCCCAATAGGTTCCCGGCACGCCAGTTTCTACTATGGACACTCGTGCAAGTCACAATTAAGTCGCCGACTCCAGGTAAACCTAAGAAACTTAATGGATTTGCACCAAGGGAAGTTCCTAGTCTGGCAATTTCAGCTAATCCTCTCGTTATGAGAGCAGCTTTAGCATTATCTCCATAACCAAGGCCATCTGAAATCCCTGCTCCAAGCGCGATAATATTTTTTAAAGCGCCACCTAGTTCAATTCCAAGTATATCTGGGCTCGTATATACACGAAACGCATCATTGATAAATAAATCTTGCGCGTATGAGGCATTTTTGGCATCCTTTGAAGACACTGTTACCGTAGTTGGTTGCCTTAATGCTACTTCTTCAGCATGACTAGGTCCAGATAGTACAACAATTTCTTCTTCCGTGTATTGTTCCATTTCTTCAGCTATTAGCTGTGAAACGCGTTTAAGTGTTACAGGTTCTATCCCTTTAGTTGCATGGATGATGGTAACTTTTTGTTTTAAGACAGCTTGCAGCTGCTTACAAACATCGCGAATTGCTTTGGTAGGAACCACTACAATTACTGCCGATACTCCATCCACTGCTTCGCTTAGATCGTGATATGCTCTAATTTGTTTAGGTATCTCTACATTCTTGAGATACTTTTCATTACGATGCAGGTTATTTATTGCTTCAGCTTGCTCAATACGGTGTGTCCATAATCGTACTTCATGATCATTATCAGCAAGGACAATACTTAAGGCTGTTCCCCAGCTCCCTGCTCCAATAACTGCTACTTTCTCCATATGCCCTTCCTCCTTATTGTCTTCTTCTTGCAAATAGTTTTATAGGTGTTCCAACAAAACCAAAGGCATCCCTGATTTTGTTTTCTAGAAAACGTTCGTAGGAAAAATGCATTAATTCGGGATCGTTTACAAATACCACGAAACTTGGTGGTTTGACAGCAACTTGTGTTGCATAAAGTACTTTAAGCCTTTTCCCTTTTAAGGTAGGGGTAGGGTTCATTGCAATTGCATCCATTATGACATCATTTAGCACATTGGTAGGTACACGTTTTGCATGATTTTCACTTGCTAATTTGACAGCAGGTAAAAGGGTGTGTAATCGCTTTTTGGTCTTTGCAGATAGGAAAACCACTGGTGCGTAATCTAAATACTGAAAATGTGCACGAACTTTTGTCTCAAATTCCTTCATCGCTTTCTCGTTTGATTCTACGGTATCCCATTTATTTACTACAATGACAATAGCTCTTCCCGCTTCATGAGCATAACCAGCAATTTTCTTGTCTTGCTCTCTAATACCGGTTTCTGCATCAATTAAAACGAGCACAACATCAGATCGTTCAATGGCTTTTAACGCCCGTAAAACACTGTATTTTTCAGTTGTTTCGTACACTTTCCCTCTCTTACGCATACCTGCCGTATCAATAATGACGTAATCTTGTTCGTCTCGAGTTAAAGTGGTATCGATTGCATCTCTTGTGGTGCCTTCTATTTCACTTACAATAACCCGTTCCTCGTTAAGCATGGCATTAACAAGGGAAGATTTTCCGACATTCGGACGACCAATTAAACTAAAGTAAATGGTCTCTTCATCATAGACTTCTTCAGATCGTTGTGGGAAATGGCCTACAACTGCGTCTAATAAGTCTCCTAACCCTAACCCATGCGATCCTGATATAGGGAATGGTTCCCCAAAACCTAATGAATAATATTCATAAATAGTTTCACGCATTTCTGGGTTATCAATTTTGTTTATCCCAAGTACTACTGGCTTATTAGATTTAAATAGCAGCTTGGCTACTTCTTCATCAGCACCAGTTATGCCTTCCCGACCATTTAACAGAAAGATAATAACATCAGCTTCATCAATTGCTATCTCAGCTTGTTGTCTCATTTGGACTAGGAGTGGTTCGTCCCCAATCTCTATTCCACCAGTATCAATAAGATTGAATTTGGAAGTTAGCCATTCAGCTTCTGCATATATTCGGTCACGTGTCACACCGGGTATATCTTCAACGATTGAAATTCTTTCTCCGACTAGTCTATTAAATATTGTCGACTTTCCGACATTAGGTCTTCCTACGATTGCTACAACAGATTTTCTCATGAAAGGAGCATCCTCTCTCTATACGTTCTTATTTTCCTAACATTTATTCATTCTAGCAAAAGTAACACATATTAACAATTTATTTTTAATGTTTTACAATGATGTACATCTCATCCGAGAGGGAATGCGCAATCCCATCGTTATCGCTTCAAGGTTTGCAGCTACCTTTGCTGACTCTTTTGCATCATTACAATAAAAAATAGGTGCGCCACCACTGACTTTTGATTGGTTTGTTGTTATTACTGCTAAAATTGCTTTTTCAATCTTCATATTTTATTGTTTCTCCTTACTATGAGATTTTGACTCTGATGGCATTCGGATTGCATTTTCCAAAACTGGTACGGCACCTATTACTTCAATCGCTTTTTGCTTTTCCCTTAGCTGTGGAAGAATAAATATACCAATTCGTCCATCGTCTAAATCTCTCTTAATTAGAGGCGTTAGAGCTGGTGTCCCAGAATCCCTTACAACACCTAGTGAAACAGAAACATCATGAAGGATCGCCTGACGTTGTCCAAGATTTCCAATCGTAGTTATGACATTCATATTTTTCGGTGTCAAAATAAAACCCATTCCATATTTAAGAATTTCCTTTTGCCTTTCAGGTAGCCCTATATTCATAATATAAATATTGTCCACGTAGAGACCAGCCCCTTCAAATCGAAGCTCACGGTAGTCTATGTTGACAATATCTTTGATAGTAGAACCACTCATAAGTGCTCTATTTACAATTAAGCTCACAATCGCTCCAGCAAGCGCGATGTAAACGTTAAATACAATATACAAGAGAGTGGTAATAAATGCAGTCATGATAACAAGATAGTTTCTACTTTCAAATGAAATGGCAATACCCTCAATATACGTATTCCCACGGGGTACCAGTTCAAACTCATCAACTTCGGTTAGTGTGTTACGCTCCATATTTCTAACTTCTCTAAATTGAGTGGCAGCTACTGTAAGAAAGGTAACAGCTGTGAATTCCATTTCCATTATGGCGGGAACGGCCACTGCTCCAAGTGCGGCAGCAATAAATCCAAGTGATAAATGAATAACTTTCCCATGTAAGTATGTAGGGTACTGTCGATAATCGGTCCTAAGCATTAAAATTCTCGCGAATGTCCCTAATAACACCCCAAAGATTATGGGGTATGTATATTCATTCATTTTGCTACCTCCAGGTCTATAGGTATATTATGATGCTTGGCTTTTTTGGTTCTACTTTTTCGTATTATGTCTAAAAATGCAATAAATACTATCGCAATCATAATATTGCCTAAAAAAGGAAGTTCACCAGTGCCTCTTGAAAGTCCGTATGAAGATAGAGTAAAACTAAAGACACATTCGCCAAAGCTAGTTCCAAGCAGTACTACACATAACCGGCTCTCAAGTCCCCTCACAAGCAGCAGGGCTGTCAGACTAAGGAGAAGAGGAACTAACACTTCTCTAGGCCAAAAAAGCCATATTGGAGCAGCTTTTTCCCAAAAAAGGAGGGAAGCATAGCCGAGCATTATGGTAAAGGTACATATGGTTAGGTAAATCTGCCGCTTAAGGTGAAGGAGGAGAATAAAGGAACCTATTATTAAAAGAAATAAGGAGGTATTATATTCTATCTCTCCTATCATTACATTGGTATTAGATAAAATTAAAATGCTAAGGAGCCATACTGTATATAAGTCTCTTTTCTTTCCTCTCTTCATAAAAAACGTTGTCGTGATCCAAAGCATCCATCCAACCCAATAAAAATATGCTTCGTTTGTCATTAATAATCTCACCTGCCCCTCTTCATTATGGGTGTTTTAGCTGCTATGTATACAATGCCCCATATTGAAAACTGCAGCTGTGTATGCTAGAAAGGGGCTCAGTTACGTTAAGTTAAACAAACTTGTTGATTTCAGAACATATGTAACAAATAATTGGTGATAGTACTTTCATAGACAACAAAAAAGCGCCTCCCAAACTGGGAGACGCTTTTTTCTATAATTATTATTTATACTTATTTAATTTATCTCCGATGAAATCACCTAGCTGGAACCCAGACTGGTCCTCATCTTTTGCGTATTGCTTATATTCCTTTTCAGCTTGTTCTTGTTCTAACTCCTTAATACTTAATGAAATACGCTCTTCGCTTTCATTTACATCAAGTATTTTGACGTTAACTTTTTGCCCAACTTCTAATACTTCTTGAGGTGTACCAATATGTCGGTTGGCAATTTGCGAAATATGCACAAGGCCTTCTACACCAGCTTCTATTTCAACAAATGCACCAAAGTTAACTAGTCGTCTGACCGTCCCTTCAACTGTATCACCAGCAGAGAATCTACTTTCAATATCTGACCATGGTCCTGGGATTGTATTTTTATGCGATAAAGAAATTCGCTCGTTATCCATATCTACTGAAAGGACTTCAACCTTTAGTTTTTCTCCTTCAGATACTACATCTGAAGCTTTTTCAACGTGTTTATGAGCTAATTGGGAGATATGAACAAGTCCATCTACTCCTCCAAGATCCACAAAAACACCAAAGTTTGTAATACGTTGCACTGTGCCTTCAAGCACTTGACCTGCTTCTAAAGACTGTAGCAATTCACCTTTTTTTGCCTGCGCTTCATCTTCAGCTACAGCACGGTGTGAAAGGATAATTCGATTCTGATCTTTGTCCAGTTCAGCAATTTTAACGGCAAGCATTTTATTTTTATAATCTGAGAAATCTTCCACAAAATACGTTTCGACTAATGAGGCAGGAATAAATCCTCTAACTCCTACATCGACTACAAGACCGCCTTTAACTACCTCTTTCACTTCTGTTTCAAAGATTTCACCGCTTTTGTATTTTTCTTCAAGCTCTCCCCATGCTTGATCAGCATCTATTGCTTTCTTAGAAAGGACAACTTCATCATCATCTATTTTTTTAACTTTAAGTGTTAGTTCGTCTCCTTCTTTCACAACGTCGCCAGCTTGTTCCACATGCAAACTGGATAGCTCACCAATTGGTACTATACCCTCTGTTTTGTAACCAATGTCTACAAGTACCTGTTTTTCTTCAACCTTGATTACCTTGCCAGCAATAGTAGTACCTACTTGTAATTCTGGTAATTCATTGTTTTGTTCTGTCATATCCTAGCCCTCCTAAGTACATATCAAAAAACGCATTAACGTAACATCATTTAACTCTATCTTTTTGAATTTAGAATTAAATAGAAAGTTCCTTTTCTATAACTTCTAATAATTATAATTATTTGTCAAGTAATGTTGTTTGATTCTGATAATTTTCTTTTTTCGATTATACGATCTAATGTAGGCTTAATTATCTTTAAAACTCCGCTAAACGGCCATTTCACACAAATGCTTCGCGTCTTAAAATAGAAAAACTTGTGCTATAATTAAATTTCCCCAAATAATGATTTTTAAAACTGTCACCTTATTGGTGTCTTTTATGTAAGAAAAAGCAACTTCCCTACTATCTATCCCTATCGAATGAATGGGAAGATAAAGCAGAAGAAATTACCTTGGAAGTTAATCTTACATAAACAATATAACACCTAGGAACGTTGGAGAACCTTATACGCTTCACTTAAGATATTGTCAGCTACTTGTTCAATAGTTAGAGAAGTAGTATCTATTTCCACAGCATTCTCTGCCTTAATAAGCGGTGCAGCTTCTCTTTGAGAATCAATTAAATCCCTTTGCTCAATTTCTTTTTTTAATTCCTCTAGGTCAACGTTGTACCCTTTTTTAGTATTTTCTTCAAACCGCCGTTTAGCCCGTTCTTCGACAGTTGCTATAAGAAATATCTTCACCTCTGCATTAGGGAGAACATGAGTTCCTATATCTCGTCCGTCCATTACCACACTCGTATGGGCTGCCAATGCTTGCTGACGGGCTACCATTTCTCTCCTGATCTCTGGGTGCATCGCCACATAGGAAACATTGTTAGTAACATCTTGTGATCGTATTGCCTCAGTTACATCCTCCGTATCCAGGATGACCAATTGACCAGTCGCACTTTGTTTTAATTTAATTGTAGTGTTTGCTAGTAATCCTACTAATGGTTCTTCATTTTGTAAGTCGACTTGATTATTTATTGCTTTTAGCGTTAATGCCCTGTACATTGCTCCGGTGTCAATATAGACACACGAAAGTTTTTCTGCAACTATCTTTGCTACAGTACTTTTACCTGCAGCTGCTGGGCCATCAATAGCGATGGCTATCATTTCATTTTCCATTTATAAAGCTCATTCCTCTCAACTATCATTCAACTATCATCCAGCCTCATAACCAACATTAAATGCCAGCTAGAGATAAAGATCTGGCAATAGCCGAAATCTTAACTATTCTATATAAATCATAACATACCAATAAAATAATGGTCTATTCGGATACAAAAAATGTAACTTAAACGGATAGTTCCTTTTTTCTTGCCTCTCGCTGTTTTTCAAAAGAAAAACGAACTATTTTATGTTGGTCTTCTTTTGTGAGGTTAATGAATTTCAATGATGCTGTATGTACAAGTGTTTCTTGCTCTTTAATGAAAACCAACTCCGCTTCAGCATTAATATAGAAATATTCTCCTGATTGCATATCTAAAGTGAGCCATAAATCTAGTGGTCCATCACCTTCCATTGTTTTGCCATGTGGTAGGATGACAGAGAGGCCACCCCCACTAATATCCGTGCTCACCGTGACAATTGGTGAAAAAGAATTATTCTTAGAATGGATAGCAACATCAATCGCTGCCTCTACTCTTACAAATTCCCTTCTTTGTATTCGTTTTAGATCATCACCAGGTAATTTAATGGCTATTCCTGGAACGGTTAACTTTACTTTAGCAACAATTTCTGTCTTAAAAGCATATAAGTTCTGCTTTTCATCCATAAACATTGCTCTTAACACGGTGCCCTTTGGTATAAAGGAAGTTTTTTTAGTTTTTTCATGTATTGGATAATCGATAAATAGATAATGTTCACTTTTTTCGATAATTTTGCATCGATATGTCTCCATCTTTTTTCCTGCTTTTTTCAACTCAAGAGTAAGTACGCTCCCAATTTTCACTTGAAATCCCCCCGTACTGGTAAAAAATCACTACACTAATTCGATATACCTATTATCACAGAAAAAGGAAAAAAGAGAAAGACTAATGTCTCTCTCTTTAGCTATTTGCTGCATAATTAGCTTCTGCACCATCTAGCTTTTCTACCTTTTCTTCTCTTCCATCCATTGCGTTAATAAATATTCGATATGTCTCATTCCCCATGATACCTAAGAACTCATATGTCAGGACTTCTTCACCGAGGTCATTGTCTATAACAGCTAGAAATGATTCTTGAATTTCAACTTTTTGATTAACTGCTTCCTTTGCCTCATCCTCTGATATCGTTGGTTCTGGTATCTCTCTTTCGGTATGGTTCATCAGATAATCTCTCGCTGTAAGACCAAGAATATCACCGGTATCTAATGCAACTTTTATTTCTAACGCGTCAGAATAAACCCTCACTCCGCCCTGGTTATAAAGAAATGAATAGACACCTATATTGTCATATTGGCTACTCAAGAACAACTCCATGTCTTTAAATTGGTATTTCGCCAAGTAATCCTTTGCCTTTTCCATACCTTCATTTAGGCTAATCTGTTTATCCTTAATTTGCCTTTTTACTAAAACTGTAATGGGGTGTCCACCTTGTTCTGTTAGATCCATATATGCGCTTTTTTTATTATCTTTGTAAGAGATACTATATGTTGGAATGTCCGCACCATCTCCACTTTTGGTAACATGTAGCTTTTCGGCATCTTTCACATCAAGTATTTCTTTCCCCTTCTCACGTGCCTGTTCTTCCGAAATTTTTTCTCCGTTTATCCCTTTATAAGCATGATCTTGAGAGGAAGTGCCAACTATCGGAGAGTCTACATTACTTTCAGAGTAACCCTCGACTGTCTTTTCCACTGTTTGAAAACCATCAACGATTGTGTTATCTACTTGCTCCTCTCCATTTGCCAATGCTAGCTGTACATCCATCCACCGTAAGTTATTATCAAGTACCACATGCTGGACTTGACGCAATTCATCTTTAATATCTCCTGACTGCTGGTATAGCTCTTCAAAAGAATTGGTCTCTTCCTCAGAAAGTGGTTCATCATCTAAATTCCGAACGGCAGTCTTGTAGGTGAAATCACCTATATTTGATAAAAATTCTTCGGTTTTATTAAATGGCAAAAGTCCTAATGGCAACTGTCCAACATTTGAGAGGGCTTCTGAAGTTAATCTCCAGATATCTACCATTTGCGGGGAAAGACTTTGACCTGAATTCATTGCTAACGCAGAACCTATTTTATCGTGCAGTAAATCAACGTGATAGGAAAGCTCATGGAAAGATCTTTGGTATGTGTTTTCAGCTTGAATTAAAACAGCATTTTTTTCTTGATGTTCTTGGTAACCCCAAAAAGCAGTTCCAGTAACTCCAATTGCCAAAACAGCGATTATGATCCACCTAATCAATGTCATCACACCTTTCTATTTACAGAATATATGTTTTCCTATTTGCTTAATCTGTGGTCTTGTCCATATCCAGCTTGATGTAGCTGTGTCAGGATTAAAGTAATAAAGTGCATTACCAGTAGGGTCCCACCCATTTATAGCATCAAGCACTGCCTCTTTTGCCGTTTCATTCGGGGTTAACCAAATTTGTCCATCGGCTACAGCGGTAAATGCTCTAGGCTCAAAAATTACACCCGATGCGTTATTTGGGAATGTAGGGCTCTCTACTCTGTTTAATATTACTGCTGCAACCGCTACTTGTCCGACATAGGGTTCCCCTCTAGCTTCCCCATATACAGCATTGGCCAATAATTGGATGTCGTTCTGAGAATAACCCTGTGGGACATTTACTGATGTATTTCCTGTAGCAGGGGCATCTTCACTTTGGTCCCCTTCGCCTCCACCTTGATTTGTTTGGTTCTTGTTATCCGTACCGCCATAATGTGTAAATTTATTACCCTGGTTTAACTGTTCTTTGACATATTGTTCATCATAATTACTTGCTTGTGCTAACTTATCCTTGGTGGACTGGCCGGCCAGCCCATCAATCTCCATGCCGAACTCATATTGGAAATTTCTTAATGCCCAATATGTTCCCCAGCCAAAGACACCGTCAATCTTGCCATTATAAAACCCTAAATATTGTAATCTGGCCTGCAATTCAATTACATCATCTCCCACTGCACCTTGTTGTATGACTTGAGAGCTAAAAGCGTGTACCGGACTTTCCGGATGAGTTGCTTGAAGCGTTACACATAAAATAGGTATCATAATAAAGAATAGGAACTTTTTATACTTCATATGGTATCCTCCTGGTTATTTCATTATGTTGTAAACCTATTTTTTGAAGAAACCTACTTTTTATTCACCCTGTTTATACCAATATCTTTTTATAGGAGGAAATATCATAGGATGATATAAAAAAATACCCCCTGTCAATTCACTGACAGAGGATATTAGGCTCCTTGCTTTTTTTTCTGAAACATCGTTAATGGTGCAGCTTCACTGGCTATTTTCACACGGCGTAGTCCAAGAATCCATAATAAGATCATAAAAGGGACTAAGAAGAGGAGCCAATTACCAGGCACGATATTCAAGATATAATTATAGGTTCCATGGAGTAGAAACGGTATAATAAAAGCCATTGCAATGTTACGTTTCTTATGTTGTTTGTTTGTTTTCGCCTTACCGAAATAATAGCCCATGATAACCCCTATAAGGGCATGGGATGAGACAGGGAAAAGAGCTCTGCTCAAGGCATATCCTATTCCATTTGTAAACAAGTACAATACGTTTTCTACTGTGGCAAATCCTAGGCTAATTGCCACGGCGTAAACAATACCATCATAATGTGCATCGAATTCAGAATGATGATAGATGGTATAAATAAATAAAAACCACTTAAAAAACTCTTCAGTTAAGGAGGTATATAGAAAAGATTCAACTAAATAATTATCTGTCATGCCTTCTGTAGTAAGAACATATTGAATGAACATAATTGGGAACACAAGTAAACATCCGATAATAAATGTACGTATAAGTAATGGAAGGGGTTCTGAATAACGGTCTTTCAAATAGAAGAAAGACATGAGTGCGATGGCCGGTGCAATTCCAGCTGAAAATATAGCAAACATCAAACGGCCCCTTTCCTAATTTACTATCATTATGTTATCACTAAAGAAGAATAAAGAAAACAACATTTGTGAGGGAGAATAAAATGAAAAAGAAAATATTAATTATTCATACAGGCGGAACCATTTCTATGGTGGAGAATAAAACCACTGGGGAAGTTACAACTGCAACAAAACATCCTTTATCAGAGCTAACCTACTATTTTAATCAATATGCAGATGTAGAGGAAATGACGGCGTTTTCTCTCCCATCCCCCCATATTGAACCAAGGCACATGTTGCAACTTGCCAATCGAATAAAGGAAGAGCTCCCTTCCTATGAGGGGATCGTCGTGACACATGGGACAGATACATTAGAAGAAACCGCTTTTTTCCTTGATCTTATCGTTCATACTGATAAACCGATCATTATAACAGGTGCCATGCGTTCAAGTAATGAAATCGGGTCAGACGCACTATATAACTTAATAAGTTCGATCCGCGTTGCTAGTGATGGCAATGCAAGTAAAAAGGGAGTCCTAGTAGTGATGAATGATGAGGTACATACTGCTAGAAATGTAACAAAGACTTCTACAAGTAATATTGCTACCTTCCAAAGTCCCCAATATGGTCCTCTTGGAATCATAACAAAGGATTCGATCATTTTTCATCACACGATTACTTCGCGATATTGCTATAATGTAGATGCAATTAATCAACGCGTTTATTTGCTAAAAGCATATGCAGGGATGGATAATGGTCTATTAGAGGCTGTCTTAGCGGCAAGACCAGATGGATTAGTTATTGAGGCATTAGGCCAAGGTAATCTACCTAAAGAATCAGTTCCTTATTTAGCAAAAATTATGGAAGCACAGATCCCTATTGTACTTGTTTCACGCTGTTTTCAGGGAATTGTTCAGCCGACTTATGGATATGAGGGTGGTGGACGCAAGTTAAAAGAAATGGGGGTTATCTTTTCTAACGGACTGACAGGTCCTAAAGCGCGAATTAAGTTGCAGATCGCATTGGAACAGAAGATGGACTTTCCAAAACTAAAAGATATTTTTGAAAAGGAAAACTAAGAAACCAATTGGCTAAAGGAAAGAAGAGCAGCTGTATAGCTACTCTTCTCTACCTGTAATTATTCTGGCAATGTCCTCTCCATGAAAGCGTCCATTTTCAATAAATAATTTATTATTATTATATCCGGCAGCCACAACGCCAGCTATAAACAAATTGTCTATATTGGTTTCATAACTGTCTTCTTTATAAGAAGGTGATCCTGTCGCGGCATCAACATGTATTCCAGCGCTATTTAGAAACTCTAGATCTGGCTTATACCCAGTCATAGCAAACACAAAATCGTTTTTAATTGTTTTTTCTTTTTCGCCAACACGATAACGAAGACTATTTTCCTTTATCTCTACTATATTTGCGTTAAATTCCATCTTGACAATTTCTTTTCTTACCAGGGAATCAAACTCTGGCAAAATCCATGGTTTGATGCTCTTCGAATACTCTGCACCTCTGTATAATACTGTCACATTAGCTCCTGCTTTATGAAGCTCAAGCGTGGCATCTACTGCAGAGTTTTTGCCACCAATTACGACAACATCCTTGTTAAAATAAGGATGCCCTTCTTTAAAATAATGTGTAACTTTCTTCAGCTTTTCACCTGGAATATTCATATAGTTAGGTTGATCATAATAGCCAGTTGCTATAATGACATAATCAGCCGAATAAGTATTTACCTGGTCACTGCCTGTAATGGTGGACAGCTGAAATAAGCCTTCCTTTTTTGTGATTTCGGTAACTTTTTCAAAGGCATTAATTCGTACTTCTTCACGCATAGCCACGGATCTGTAATATGCAAGTGCCTCATTTCTAACAGGCTTTTGTTTTTCCGTAATAAATGGGATGTTTCCTATTTCTAGTTTCTCACTGGAACTAAAAAATGTTTGGTGTGTAGGAAACTGATGAATCGTGTTTACAATATTTTCTTTTTCAATGATTAATGGGGTAAAACCCTCTTTTTTTAATTCCAAGGCACAGGATAAGCCACACGGCCCTCCCCCTACAATAATTACTTTTTCGTGTTGCACAATATGCACTTCCTTTAAAAAATTCTATCTCGCAGGCTGTATACCAAAGATTTATTTCGTTAATCTTAATATCTAAGGTCCTCTTCAAACAATAAAAAACGTAAAAAAAACTCCTATCTAATAATACAGGATAAGAGTTTTTTTGTCATACAATTGATTTCTCAACAGGCCGTTAGACCCAACCGCGGAATCGTGATGCTTCCGCCATTTTCCTTACACCGACCATATAAGCAGCAAGACGCATGTCAATTCTTCTAGTCTCTGCTGTGTTATATATGGAATTAAAACCTTTAATCATAATTTCATGCAGCTTTTTATCAATTTCTTCTTCGGTCCAATAGTATCCTTGATTATTTTGTACCCATTCAAAATAGGAAACAGTAACACCACCAGCAGAAGCAAGCACATCGGGAACTAGTAAAATACCTCGTTCACTTAATATCTTCGTTGCTTCCATTGTCGTTGGACCATTTGCTGCCTCGACGACAATACTAGCTTTGATTTTATGTGCATTGTGCTCTGTAATCTGATTTTCGACTGCAGCTGGTACAAGAATATCACAATCCAATTCTAATAAATCCTGATTGGAAATTGTATTATTGAAGAGTTTCGTTACGGAACCGAAGCTGTCTCTTCTATCGAGCAGATAATCAATGTCTAATCCATCAGGGTCATGCAACGCACCGTGTGCATCAGAGATTCCGACAACTTTTGCCCCTGCATCATTAAGGAATTTCGCCAGGAAGCTCCCCGCGTTACCAAATCCCTGGACAACAACGCGAGCCCCTTCTACTTTAAGTCCCTTCTTTTTAGCAGCTTCATTAATACAAATTGTAACCCCTTTGGCTGTAGCAGATTCTCTTCCATGCGACCCACCAAGAACGATAGGTTTACCAGTAATGAAACCAGGACTATTGAATTCATCTATACGACTATATTCATCCATCATCCATGCCATAATTTGAGAATTTGTAAAAACGTCTGGAGCAGGAATATCTTTAGTTGGTCCTACAATTTGGCTGATAGCACGTACATAGCCCCTACTAATTCCCTCTAACTCTCTAAAGGACATTTCTCGAGGATCACAGACAATACCACCTTTACCACCGCCATAAGGAAGGTCTACAATGCCCGCCTTCAAACTCATCCAAATGGAAAGAGCTTTCACTTCTGTTTCAGTGACATCTGGATGGAATCTTACCCCGCCTTTTGTAGGGCCAACTGCATCATTATGTTGAGCCCGGTAACCTGTGAAAATTTTGATTGATCCATCATCCATTCGAACAGGAATACGAACCGTCATCATACGAATCGGTTCTTTTAGTAGTTCGAATACTTCATCAGGGTAACCCAACTTCTCCAATGCAGTTTTTACAACAGTTTGTGTGGAACTTAATACATCCGGTTTTTCATTACTTTCTCTGGTAGAATCTGCTGCGTTATCGGCTACCATGAATTTACCTCCTATAATATCTGTAAATAGTTTATAATAGCTGTTCTCAGAAATTAGTATACACGTTCATATCAAATATGCAATAAAGAATAAGAGAAATATACTAATATTGAAAGACACTTTTTCTAGTTTTCATTTCCTACTGTTCGTTTAACAAATGTTTCAATCATAGAGTCATAATCAAGCCCAATCACCTTGGCAGCGTCCGGAAATAGACTAGTTGGTGTCATACCCGGAAGCGTGTTTACTTCTAGAATTACAGGCTTATTTCCCTCTGTCAATATAAAATCTACTCGAGAATAGGTTTTACAGCCAAGTACGCTGTGAGCTTTAACAGCCAGATCTTGGATAGTCTTGGATGTCTCGGAATCAATTTGCGCCGGAACAATATGTTCACTACCACCAGCAGCATATTTAGACTCATAATCGTAATAAGCATTTTTTGGAATGATTTCAATAATTGGAAGTGCTTTCTCTCCAAGAACCGCTACTGTAATTTCTCTTCCTTGAATAAAATCTTCAACCAAAATCATATCGTCACTCATCGCAGCACTGTTTAAACCATCCAATATTTGTTCTGGGTTCTCTACTATTGTCAAACCCAATGTAGATCCTTCGCTATTTGGCTTAATAACAAACGGCACCTTAAATACTTGGTTAACTTCTTTTTCTACATCCTGCAAATTTGTCTTGTCTGTAATAGTATACACCTTACTTTTTGCTACGGGGATATCGTTCGATTCAAATATTTGCTTGGCCTTCGCTTTATCCATAGCAAGCGCAGATGCTAATACTCCTGATCCTACATAGGGCAAACCTAGCATTTCCAGAAGTCCTTGGACACGCCCATCTTCCCCAAATTTCCCGTGAAGCCCGATAAATACGAGATCTACATTTAGTTCAATGATTTCTTCAAGCCTTTCAGGGTGAAAATCAATTCCTGTAACTTCATGCCCGTTGTTTTTTAGTGCCTGTATAATTCCTTTCCCTGAGGAGAGCGAAACTTCTCGTTCTCCTGAGGTCCCTCCATATAGTACAGCAATTTTCATTCCGTGCACTCCTTATCTCAGTTCTCTATCAAAACCATATACTATCGTATCATTTTAAACAGTCATGTTCTATCATTTTTAATCTATATGGAAGGTTTTCATAATGTTTTTTACTGCATCTGCTACATAAATTTGCTTCCCATATTCAATTAAGCGGTAAGAAGTAATAATGCTCGGACTGGAATACTCAGACATAATGGCAATTACGTCTTCTTTATCCATATCTTCCAGATCATCATCACTTAGAAGCATATAATAGGTACCTTGCATAAAGTAAACCTGGCCGCCATTTATGCCGATTTGGCTCAAATAAGAAGCAACCTGAATGATGTTTTCAAAGTCTGAAAATGAAAAAATTAATTCTTTACTTTCATCCAGTGTCACTTTCATCTCAATAAAATCCTCATCCCAATCCATATTTTCAAATTTTTGTGTGACGATAACGTGCATGCCTTGTGCCTGCATCAGATGAACTTGAACAAGAAGTTCACCTTCCAGCTCAAAATCCAGTTCGGAACTCGCTTCGTACATCATATCACTAAACAGGTTCTGGACGCTTGTAGCATCATGCCACAGATTTTCTTTTGTAAACCCACGTTCAATCAAATCATCAAAAGTTAAAAAAATAGTGAACTGGTCATCAGACACTCTTTCTATGCGCATACAGCATCCTCCTCCAAATAATCATCTGTTTAAAGCGGTCTAATTATTATTCCCTTACAAAGCTCTTTCTCTATACTATATGCTTTTTGTTAGTATGTTGAACTTGACAGCCTCATTTTTCACTACTTTCAAGCTTTAGCCTAGGTATTCCGATTTGAGATATCAAAGGAATGTGTTAAACCATCAGCGGTAGATGGGTTTTAGCATTCTTTTTCTCGTAGAAAAATAGGCATCTACCTTCTTGAAGTGTAGGGAAGCAACAGAATGCTCTAAAAAATTTGTACCATTATTTTGCCTTGGTTTGTTTACCTATAGAACTTGCAAATTTAACGTCTTGTCCTATTATTAGCTTGTGAAAAATAACATTATTTCATCCTGCCATATAAAATACACTCCTGCCAGGATACAAAATAAAAAGATAACAACAATTGTTAGCCTGAATAAAGACATACTCATTTTCAATTTAGGGCGCTTTGCGTTCTGATCATGTACTTCTTTTCTGGGAGGTAAGTTAAGTAAGTCCATCTCATCACCTTTGGGATGACTTTCTGTTTCTTCTCTTTCATTTGGTGTCATTGGTTCAACAGAATTCTCTAGTTCCACAAAGATCCTTCGAAGCTCGTCAGCCTGATCTTCTGTTTCTTTTGTATTATGCTTCACCGATTATTCCTCCCTTATAATAGCGAATGGTTACCCCTAATAAAAAGTCAACAATAAAATGCGCCGTAATAGTTACAAACAAATTCCCGGTTTGTTCAAATAAATAACCAATATAAAAACTAATCATTAGAACAGAAGCCAGGAGAATAGGCTTTTTTAAATAACGTATATGGACAATTGCAAAGAAAACACTTGCAAAAACATACCCAAATGAGGTCTGAATGACGCCTCTAAATAACATTTCTTCAGTCCATGCAACAAGCAAGGAAAGAAAAAAAATAGATGAGACTGGCTGCCCCGTAAATAGTTTTTCATTAACCCCACCGTCATCGAAGGTAGATTTCGGTAAGAAGCGCATCAAAATAACATCAATTAAGACAATTATAATACCAGGCAATAGTCCAAAATAAAAAATCTCTTTTGGGTTCCAGTTAAAGTATTGGAACCAATCCTCTATTGAATCAAATAATAACAAACTTAAAATAATACTAGCAGCAAGGAGAAGACCTTGTGATAATATAACTTGCTTTCTTAGTGCTCGATCAGTCATTCCTAATATAATTTCTCTTTGACTCATTGCACATCCACCAAAAGGAGTTTTTTAAGTTTTTCCTCCCAAGAGTATGCCTTCTCTCGTTGGTGTGTTAGCTGTTCAGGTTGCCAATCTTTCCAAGAAAAACCACAATTACTGCAACACTGATCAACTGGTTCCGTATACGACGGCTGGAAATCTTGATACAGCTTTTTCCGGAGACAACCCGTATGATAAATCCACTTAATGACGGACTGTAGTTGCTTGTCCTTCTTAATTAATCGCTCCTCACACCTATTGCTAATAGCAAGAAAAGCTTCTTTCCATAATTGTTGGTCATACTTTATAACGGTTTCTTTAAGGATATCATGTTTTTCAAATTGGTACTGTAAAAAACGCCACTTCGATTCAGAAACTTGAAACACCGCTAAATTCTCTTGATCTGTAGTGGGAAGCGTCTGACCTTGATCATACATCGCTTTTAATTGGCGAAACACGGTAGTTATTTCATTTTTGGTTGGCAGTTCACCTTTTATTATATTCTTTGGTAAAAAAATATCGCCTTCGGAAAATAATAATAGTCCTACACTCGATTTATTATCACGTCCTGCTCTGCCAACCTCCTGAATATAGGCTTCCAGCTGTGGCGTTAAATGGTAATGTATGACCAACCGAACGTCTTTTTTATTTATCCCCATTCCAAAGGCGCTCGTGCAACAAATGACATCTAACTGACCGTTCATAAATTGTTGTTGGATGATAATTCGGTCTTGTGACTCCATTCCACCATGATAAAATGCAACGCGACGATCTGTTTTTAAGCTAAGTAGGGCCGATATGTTTTCTGCCTCTAACCGGCTGGAAAAGTAAATAATAGTCGGAACATAATAAGCTTTTAACAACGAAACAATTTTCTCCTGTTTTTCCTTTTCACCAGATAAGTGTTCAACATTAAACGTAATGTTCGGTTTGTCAATTGGATAGATATGTTTTATCATATTCGGTTTATTCAGATATGATAAAATATCCTGCTGGACATTTGTCGTGGCAGTAGCACTTAATGCAAGTACAGTTGGGTTGTCCAAGAATGTAATGATTTTTTTTAGTTTCAAATAGTCCGGTCTAAATTCATGCCCCCATTGCGAGATACAATGGGCTTCGTCGACAACGAAAAGATCTACTCCTACCAGCTTTAATTTTCGCTGAACATCTGGTCGCTGAAGCAATTCTGGAGATATATATATTAATTTATACCGATGTAATTTATTCCATATTTCCCTTCGTTCCTTCGTGTCCATGAAACTATTGATGGCAACAACACCTTTTATATTTATCGCCTTTAATTGTTTTACTTGATCCATCATAAGGGAAATTAACGGTGAGACAACTATTGTTACACCTTTCAAAAGCATTGCCGGCAATTGATAACAGATAGACTTACCAGATCCGGTTGGAAGTACTCCTAATACATCGTTTCCTGACATGGCATCCTCAATAATTTCCCGTTGACCTGGACGAAAAGCTTGATAGCCAAAATACGTATCAAGCTCCTTTTCTAAGTTAATTGTAGACATTAATATCACCCGTTTGCTCTACATAATCGATTCCTGCCATAAATAGCCGTATTTGAAAATATGTAGTATCTAATTCTGTTAGTCCTTTAATTTCCTTTAATTTATTGGAAGATGCTTTTTCAATCGCTGCTAAAATGTCCTTCTGAATATCGGAAGGAACATAACGCTCAATAGGAAAGTCCATTTGATAAAGCGCAATCTCCACAAGGTGATCCTGAATTGTATTAATACGCAAATTGCGTACCAATGCAATATTTTCAATGGAGTAGTCTTTCTCAAGTAACTGGTATGTCTTATAAGCAGATTCTGTCATAAGACGTTTATTGTTTCCTTCTTCTATCACCTGATAAAGCAACGGGAAAGATGCTTTATTTTCTAAGATTTGGTGTACCATTTTATGAGAAATACCAGTTAGGAGTATCTGTACATCTTCTATAGTCATATCATAATTTTTAGCTAATTGCTCCCAGCTCATGCCATAGTACTGGTGTCCACTTAACCTGTCAACAAAAATGCTGGCTTCCTTTCCTTTAATACTCTGGAGTAATGGTAAAAGTTCGCTATGTAAGTCGTTCAGGTAAATGGAAATTCGTTCTTTATTTAACCTATACTGTTCCTTCACCCAGTTTTCAACCAAGGGATTGTCAAGTACCGGGATAAAAGAGAAATGATTCATCCCTACATTAGAAAACGTTTGGACAAGCAGGATTAATCGTTCAAGAAATAACACTGCACTGCTTTTGAACTTTAAGCCGTTAAAATAATGTAGTGGTAGTTGCTCTTTAATTTCTTGTAGCCATGCCTCCCCTTGGTTGGTTAATTCAAGCGTAAGTGAAGTATGATCCCGTATTATAAACCCTTCCTCATGTAATTCTTTAAGTATTCGATCGTAAACAGTTCGTTCTAATTTTCTGTGGACACCGTAATATTTTGTTAGCTGATACAGATGAATATCTTGTACTGTTTGCACAGACTTTTTTCCTGTAAGGATGTGGAAGGTTGCTGATTCTGTTCTTTCCACAGATAACGTTTTACAGCATAATAGCACGATTCCTTTAAGCAGCATCATTTCTCCTCCTCTCTTCTACCTGTATAGAATATATAATTCTATTATAAAGAATGGTAACATGAAAAGAAAGATAAGCTGTTGTTATTGAAATTAGAAGGAATCCGTTTATAATGGATTAATGATTGAGTATAAGAGCAATTTGGGGGTGGAGTAGTGCCAAAGTATACCATTGTGGATATTGAAACGTGTATTGCTTGTGGTGCGTGCGGTGCGGCTGCACCAGAAATATATGATTACGATGACGAAGGAATTGCATATGTAAGACTGGACGATAACAAGGGAATGATCGAGGTGAATTCTGAATTAGAAGAAGACATGCTTGATGCATTTGAAGGTTGTCCAACGGATTCAGTAAAAGTATCTTCACAGCCTTTCAACGGCGACCCCTTAAAATATGAAGAGGATTAAACTTTCTTACACCAAAATAATCTTATTTCCATATCAGAAGAGGCTATCATAATGTTAGCTCATACCCACCATACCATTTTTTGAGCCGAGCCAATAGTTAATATCAGATTCGCTCGGCTCATATTTTCCTGGAACATTAATGAAGCATAATCGGGTTCACAGCATCGGGAACTCGCAGTGGTTCTGATACATCATAATAACCTACTCTGTCACCTGAGATATTATTTATCTTAACAAAATTATATCCAAAGCTCTTTGCAGTCATTAAGATTGCCTCTACCATGATGGTACCAGTACGACTATCCTCTATGGTGACCTCGTTATCTAAGGATATATCGAGCTGCTCACCTTGTGTGACGACTGAGAATTCCATTTCGCCTGGAACAGTCGGAAAAACATTATAGTCTTCCTCCCCAATTTGCATCTCTGCAAGTGCTTCCTCTATTGTTGTATATTCATCGAGCGGTACCTCGACAAGCAAATTATTTTGTTCGTCGCTATATAGTTTATAGGCAGTTTTTGTTTTATTTAAAGCCAATTCATGTATGGTACCAAATTGACCGAAGTCTATCCCCTCATTATTATTAAAAACGGCTTTTTCAATACCGTATGGCGAGAACATAGAACGTAACTGGTCTTCGAACATATTGGGAACAGTAGAACCTTCACTAATACTAAAGTCTTTTGGGAGCTCTAAAATCACTTTTTTATTTCCCTCATCTAATTTAAACGATATCCCTTTGAATAAATAATTTGACCTTAGCGGAACATGTTCCTGTATATAGGTCTCTAGCTGGTTATAATACATTTCTTTTGATTTGTCATTTGGAGCAATAAAAGAAACTGGGATGACAAACTGCAATTGGGGGTCACTTGTTGCACCATGGATGACTATAGATTGCTCGTTTGTCTGTTGCACAAACATTCCCATCTGATTAGAAGGTTCCAAATTTCCATTAGACTGGGCGCCATTTTCTTGGTCTGCGCTTTTCTCTATTAACGTTTCTTCTTCTGTAACCATCGCATCCTGTTGCGTACTGTTCTCTTTTAGAACATCGGTATTCGAATAGTAAAGGAAAGAAATAAAAACTAAAACGGTTGTCGCAAGCAGGGTACTGGCGAGAGGTATCCATCTCTTTCTATGCTTATATTGTTTTGTAGGTTCATCCTGCTTCATTTGCGCAAAGATCTGTTGTCTAATAGTTTCTTTATCACGTCTATCTGTAAATGTTGGAAATTGGGAAAGCTGTTCTGTAATTTCGTCATACTTCTGCTGGTTAGAATCCATTAGATCCCCCTCCTTTCTCCTGCTCTTCGATGATGTGCTTTTTCAATAACTTAAGCCCTCTGTGTTGAGTTGTTTTCACCTTGCTAACAGTGAAATTTAAAATAGCTGCAGTCTCCTGGATAGAAAATGACTGGATATATCTAAGGATGAGAACACTTTTTTGATCAACTGTGCAAGAATCAAGGTATGTATATAAATTTTTAATTTCTTCACTTTTAATTGCCATTTCTTCAGGGAGTGGACGCTCATCCTTTATAATATGGCTTTTCTCACCCCAATCAAAATACTCAGCAATTCGATCTCGGGTACGTTTCTTCCTACGAAAATGATCGAGACTTACATGTCTTGCAATGGAAAAAAGCCATGTCTTAATACTGCTATCTCCCCTAAACCGTTCAGAAGATTTAAGTACCTTCAAGTAGACCTCCTGCACTAAGTCTTCTGTTATCTGCTTATCTTTTACCATATAAAATATAAATTGATACAAATCTTGATGGTATTGATCATAGATTTCATCAAAAGCGACCTTCATGCAAGATCCCCCGTTCTAATAGATAGTCGTTTGTCTCTTTAAAAAGTTACAGTCTAGGTACACTATATGTCAGTATGCTGGATTTTAGCAAGTCCATCTGGAATTTGAATTAATTGGGGTAGCTTAAAACATAAAAAAATGATCCGCTTTAATAGGGACCATTTTCGATAGTAGATTAAAATTCAATTAATAAAGTTTACCATTTTAAGTGATAAGTTTATTTTTGTATTGTTTAAATAGGTAGTAAAAGATTGGGTAAAACAACATGATAAACAAAGCATTTCCGATAGCATGCTGAGTGTCAAAAGGTAATCCCGCCATGTAATAAGGCCAAAAATGTCCACTAATTTGATAATTAGTCAATGAAATAATGAATCCATATAGAAATCCACAGAATGCAGCGTAAATGGCGATAATGAAAAGTGGTGCTTTTCTTAGTTGCTTTCTAAAAAGCCCGCTAACGAGGCCGATGAGTCCCCAAGATAACAACTGCCAAATGGCCCAGATCCCCATCCCAAGAAGCATGTTAGAAAGAAAGGTCACCAACATTGTTAGGATCAGCGCAGAAGCTGGTCCGAGCATTATGCCACATATAATGATAAGTGCAGTAACAGGTTGAACATTAGGCAGGAATGCGAATACATACCTGCCTAATACTGCCAAAGAAGCTAGCAACGCCAATAAAGTAAGCTTATAACTGTTCACTTACTTTATTTCCATTTTTGAAAATCAAAAACGACTTCATCACCAGCTTGTAATTCATACTCGGCTGCACCTACATTAGGAGATTCACCATTTACGGTATAGATCCAGGCTCTTTCTTCATCATTGTCTGAAGAAACGCGTTCAATTGACGTTATAAATTTGCCAGTATCATCCGTTTCTACATAGAAATTCTCCTCCAGTACATCTAAAAGAAGATCCCCTTCTTCCACTGGTATTTCCTTTTCATGGATATATTCCTCACCCTGATCTTTCGTTAAGGTAATTCTTACCGTGTCTTCGTTTTGTTCAGAGGACTGATTGCTCTCTGCTTGGTCAGAGTTTGACTCTGGTGCGGTCTCTTGATTTGTTCCTGAACTACAACCTGTAAGTAGTACAAAGAAAAGTAAGAAAGCTCCTGTTTTCCATAGTATTTTATGCATCTTATCTCCTCCACTTCTTATCTGATATCTATTTAGATTAACTGCTCCGTTTATGTGGCAATCGGATGGTAAATGAAGTTCCTTCGTTTATCTTGCTTTTAACTGTAATAATCCCATGGTGAGAATCAATGATATTTTTCGCTATAGCAAGCCCTAAACCAGTACCTTTCTTCTTGTCATTACGAGCTCTGGATTTATCTGCTTTATAAAACCTTTCAAAGATAAATGGTAGATCATCTTCGGGAATACCACTTCCACTATCTTTAATCTCGATAGAAAGCTCACTATTATCATTATTGGCATATACGGTAACATGTCCCTCTTCACAGGTATGCCTAATTGCATTATCTATCAGATTGATCAATACTTGTTCCATTCGATCAGGATCAAAGCGTGCGGTTTGCTTTACTATGTTGTGTTTTAATTCAATACGTATTTTCCCTTCCGTTGCCAATCCACTAAACTTCTTCACTATCCGTTTAAGGTATGGCTCTACCTCAATCTCTTCCACTTGAAGCTGCTGGTGTCCTGCTTCCATCCTTGCAAGGTCAAGCAATTCGTTTACCAGCCTCCCCATTCGTAATGATTCCTCATGAATAATTTGGCCAAGCTCATTTTTTTGTTCCTTCGTTTCAGCTATATCATCGACAATTGCTTCACTATAACCTTGGAGCATCGATATTGGGGTTCTTAATTCATGCGATACATTTGCAATAAAATCTTTACGCAGTTTATCCAGTCGCCTCTCTTCAGTCATATCCCGAATTACCGCGACAGCACCTCTAACAAATGTTTGATCATATAAAGGCGTCATTAACATTACCCAGTTCCGTCCCTGAAGACTAATTTCATGAAGGACCTCTGTTTCTCCTTCAATAACTTGCAACAAAATTTGGTTTAGCTCATCCGGTAGCTTTCGATCTTCACTACTAACTGCGCGGTTATTCTCGTAATACAAGCTTTCAATAAATCTTTCGGCTGGTCTATTGGTTACGATCATATCTCCATTTCGATTTAAAGTGATGACACCATCTGCCATCGAGCTTACAATACTTGAGAGCTGTTCTTTCTCTTGTCTTAATGCATTAATATGGAATTTCAATTGTCTTCCCATACGGTTAAAGGCCAACGCGAGCTCCCCTATTTCATCATGGGTTAGAATAGGAACTTTCGTGTCAAACTCCCCTCTTGTCAAATCAAAAGCAGCCTCTCGCATTTTAATGAGCGGTGAAGTAATTCTTGTAGAGAGGAAGAAAGCAAAAATAACAGTCAGGATAATCGCAATTCCTGCTGCAAGAAAGATAATCTTCGTCGTTTCTGCTTTCGTTTGATCAATAACGTCAAGTGACTGGTATACAAAGATAGCACCTTGGTTATCTGGAGTGGGGATACCAACAATCATTGCTTCTGTATTACCATCAGGCAACAGCATTTGCTTGCGAATTTCATTATTATTTTCAAGTTCCTCTAATAACTTCTCTTTTTGCAGCCATGTCTCCTCAAGTCTTGATAAATTATCATCTCCACCTTTGGATACCCATACATCACTATCTTCGTATAAAATGGCTACACGACTAGCGGGGTCTTTAACCCTTTCCGTCGTTTCCGCAATCAAGTCTCTACTCTCATGCTGTTCAAGTAGTACCGAAACCTTTGTAGCTGTTTGTAACATGTCACTTTCTGCAGATTCAATGTGAAAGTTTTCAAAAAACTGCAACAGCAAGATTGTTAAAATAAATAGAACAAAGGAAACAAGTAATAGTATAGTTATCGCAAGTTTACCAACGACACTTTTCCAAAACATTAGCTTTCTTCTACCTCGAACTTATAGCCTACTCCCCATACTGTTACGATCATTTTAGCTGCGTCAGAGGAAACCGTATTGAGCTTTTCCCTTAACCGCTTAACATGTGTATCAACAGTCCGTAGATCACCGAAAAATTCATATTGCCATACTTCCTTTAAAAGTTGCTCTCTATTAAACACTTTGTCCGGTGATTTCGCTAGGAAGCATAATAACTCATACTCTTTCGGTGTCAAATTGACTTCCTGTCCCTCAGCCATGACACGGTGTGCATCATCATCAATTTCTAGATGTGGGAATACCAATACATTTTTTGCAGCTCCGTTTCCTTGATTAACAGATGAAGGTGATACTCTGCGTAGTAATGCCTTTACTCTGAGCACTACTTCTCTTGGGCTGAATGGCTTGACGATATAGTCGTCGGCACCAATTTCAAAGCCTTGGACTCGATTCGCTTCTTCCCCTTTAGCGGTAAGCATAATGACTGGGGTGGATTTTTCTTTTCTTAATTCCTGACATACTTCTATTCCATCCATTTCTGGCATCATAATGTCGAGCAAAATGACATCATATTCATTGGAAAGAGATAATTCAAGTGCGTCTTTACCATTGTCAGCTTCTTCTACTTCATACTCTTCACGTTCCAAATACATCCTGATTAATCTGCGAATACGTTCTTCATCATCTACTATTAATACCTTTCCAAGTGGCATTTGGTCAGTCCCCCTATCAAATTATTAACTTTAAGTATAAACATAGTTTGCACGTATCTCATATAGGCTGTAAACATATATGTTAACAGTAAAACAAGGTATTCCACGATGAATACCTTGTTAAGTTGTGAATCCGTACTGTTAAGCATAAGAATGCAGGCCTGCTAGTACAAGGTTCACCACAATTAAGTTGAACATAATAATTGCAAAACCTACTGCAGCAAGCCATGCTGATTTCTCACCATGCCAACCTCTTGAGAGGCGAAGATGAAGAAACGCTGCGTAAAAGAACCAGGTGATTAGCGCCCATACTTCTTTAGGATCCCAACCCCAAAACCTTCCCCAGGCTTCTTCCGCCCAAATGGCAGCAAAGATCAAGCCTCCGAGTGTGAAGACAGGAAAGCCAATTGCAACAGCACGATATGCAACTTCATCCAAGAGATCAAGCTTTGCATTCTTTAATAGTGGCTGTATTGCTGCACCAAGTCTCTTACGGAGAACGAGCCTTAGTAATAGGTAAACAATAGAGCCAGTTAGAATAGACCAAATTAAGGTATTCAATTTTCTACCTGCATCTGCTCCATGCATCCAGGCTGGTGACTCAAACAGTGGTTCCATTACATCTTTGGTCAGCAGTGTACCATCTGTCGGCCCTGCGATAGCAGGTAGATGATATTCTGTTGTTACGGTGTTGCCACCAGTAGCAGGATAATCAAACTGCGCGCTATAATTCATAAAGTTAAATACTACCGTGATGATAATAAAGCCAACGAACAATATAAGAGAATACAATACAACTTCTAGCCAAGTTGTATTCTTGCTTTTAACGGTCTGATCAATCTTTTTAATAAGATAAATTAACCCTGCAACAAAGCTGATTGTCAAAATACCTTGTCCAAGAGAGACAGTAGTCACATGGATGTATAGCCAATGACTTTGTAATGAAGGTATTAATGGCGATACTTCTGTAGGGAACATGCTCGCATATGCAATAATAATTAAAGCCACAGGCAATGCGAAAAGCCCTAGTACCGAGATCTTGTATATAAAGTAAATGACAATGAACGCGAATACGATCGTCATTCCGAAAAATGTCATAAACTCAAATAAATTACTTACTGGTGCATGTCCACTAACAATCCATCTGGTGATAAAATAACCTATTTGTGCTATCAAGCCAATGATAGTTAACGTGATCCCAATGCCTCCAGCTTTCCCTTTTTTGCTTTTTCCTCGTTTATCTCGGATTGTTGCGGAGAAAAAGATTGTTGCGATCAAATATAGAATAAAAGCAGAGTAAAGTAGTGCACTACTCCACTGTATTAAATCACTCATGACAAACCTCCTGTTCAACTATTAGTCATTTATTTCCTGCTGATCTGCTACATTTTTAATGGTTGTCCCTGAAATTACTTTTTCAATATCCTTCTTAACCCCATACCAATTCTTATTCGTATGCGCGGCTAATAATAATCCGCCATCTTTCGGGTTTACCCAAATTCTTCTATGCTGCCAGTACATTCCCTGGATAACACCGATCATAAAGATTGCAGCGCCCAATCCGAAAAATGGTAGAGAGTAATCTTTTCGAACAGTTAACCCACTTGCATCACGCATCTCAAAATCTGTAATTCCAACATTATATTGGTTTTCACCAGATGCATCAATATTCTTTCCAATGCCTAGAAAGCTAATCTCAGGTGTATCACTGTCAGGCGGGTATACAAACATAACAAACGCCGGATTTCTCGGATAATTTGTCTCGGAAGCAGGTGTCCCATCATCCTGTAAATAATAATCCGGATAATAATTTCTCAATTCAACTCTAAAACCATTTTCTAATTGGTAGTCTGATTCTGGATCAGTCAGGTTTATTGTGAACGTATCGAGGGCCTCTTCCTCTGGGTCGTCGTTTTTATGAATTTTAAACGACATTTTTTCAAATTCGTTAGCTTGGTATCCAGATTGGTAAACAGAGTAGCCATCAAATTTCACAGGATGATTCATTCGTATCGAACCTTCTGCGATTTGATTCAACTCTGCTTCAGCTCCTGGTAACGGATTGTCTTCAGCCTTATAAATCGTGACGTCTGTTTGGTAATTACTAGGTACATCTGCTCCTTCTAACGAGATGGCATCACGAAAACGTTCATCATTTTCGTCATATGTTTCCAAGATAAAGTCCTGATTCTCAATGTAGTATTCTCCATCGGTTCCCGGGATGACTAATTGTTCACCTTCTCTTACCCATACATACTCATTCGTATAGAAAAAAGGTGTTGACCGTAGGATAGCAGCAATTAATATGATGATTAATCCGATATGGTTAACATATGGGCCCCATCTTGAAAAGCGGCCTTTCTCTGCAAGTATATACCCATCTTCGTCCCTTACTTTATAACGCTGTTTTTTTAAATTCTCTTTTAACGTTTTCAAATCCTCGCTCGACACATTGTCCGATTTACTGAACAAACGTTGTCGACTCAAAAAGGACTCATGTCGTTTTGCCTTTTGATGTCTAAGCGCTTTGAATAAAGGAACAAACCTGTCAAGACTCGCAATGACAAGTGAGACACCTATTAGCCCGATAAGGATCATATACCACCAAGAGCTGTATAAGTGGTGAAAGCCCAATTGGTAATATATAAGGCCTAAAATTCCATATCTGTCTTCATAGAAAAACTCCGGAGCTCTATTCGGCGCGTCTGCTGGTATGTATATTTCTTGCGGGAATATTGAGCCAATGGCCGAAGAGACCAAAGCTATAAAAATAAGCCATACGCCTACTTTCACGGAAGAAAAAAAGCTCCAAATTTTATCCACTATAGATTTATTATAGGTTTGTGATCGTCTAGCTGTCCCGTCATAACGCATATTAAGTAGATTTTTTTCATCATTTCCTTCAATATGCTGGTTCCCCTCAATAGGCTTCCCGCATGCTTCACACAGGATCGTGCCTTCCGGGTTTATATGCCCGCAGTCACACTTCATTTTTTTCATAAAAATCCCTCACAATTTGTAATCATTATCACGATGCGTTTGGTTGTATATCCTGTAAATGTTTTTCTAAGGATTCCAGTGATAATGCTCCTTCCACAATGTGTTCTATTGTGCCGTCTGGGTTTATAAAGAAAGTACTTGGTATAGGACCAATCTTATAAAGGTCTTTCACTTCGCCTTTAGCATCGTATGGAATAGGAAATGTCAAATTGTAATCATCAATAAACCTATTTACAACTAGCTCGGTTGCGTCCAAGCTAACGGCGATGATCTCGACTCCTTTTTCTTTGTATTCAGGATAGAGTTGCTCCATATATGGCATTTCCTTCTTACATGGTTTACACCAAGTTCCCCAGAAATTCAACATAACGCCCTTGCCTTTGTAGTCGCTAAGTCTAAAAGTTTCCAAATCATTATTATGGCTAATTTGATTAAGCATAAAATCTGGTGCTTGATCTCCCACATTATAAATTGTATTATCTTTTTGCAAATTAGAAACTAATGCGAAGGTAAGCGCAATAACCAGAATGGCAAGGATGCTAATTCTGAAAATAAAGCGGTTTCTCTTTTTGTTCTTTTTCGTTTTCTTTGCTTGGTCCCGACTCAAACAGATCACTCCTCCAAGTAATTATTATACCATTAGACCTGGAAGCTAATTTTGACTATTATCTTACAATTTTAACGCCAAATTCCGCATCTGTTTAACTTCTTTTGGCGTCAATGCGCGATATTTCCCTGGCTGTAGCCCATCAAGATTTAAAAGGCCATATGATTCCCGTTTTAGCTTCTCAACAGGGTAGCCTAAGCTCTCCATCATTCTTCTTACATGGCGGTTCTTTCCTTCGCGTAGAGTTAATTCAAGCAGCATAGAGTCCTTTTTCTTATCCACGGAAAGAACATTATACTGAACTGCTTTTAATAGGTCATTATCGGATTTTACTCCTTTTTTTAGCTGGCCTAATTCTATCTTAGTTGGAATGCCTTTGAGCTTGGCAACATAAACTTTATCGACCTCATATTTTGGATGCATTAGAAGGTTAGCAAATTCGCCATCATTTGTTAAAAGCAAGACGCCGGAAGAATCGTAGTCCAGTCTACCAACAGGGTAGACACGTTCAGGGATGCCTATAAGTAGATCTGTTACAACTTTTCTATCTTTATCGTCTTTAACACTGGAGATAACGCCCCGTGGCTTATAGAGTAAGTAGTAAACCAACTCTTCCTTCACCAATGGAACCCCATCCACTTCAATGCTATCACTTGGTGTTACCTTTGTACCAAGTTCCGTTACAACCCGGCCATTCACCTTTACTTTTCCTTCCGTTATAAATCCTTCTGCTTTTCTTCTTGAGGTAAGACCACTTTGGGCAATAACCTTTTGAAGACGTTCATTCATGTTTGACATTTATATCACCATTTCCTTTTGTATCGAACCATTTAACATGGCGTGAGACTTACGCTAACTTACTTGTCCAGAACTTTTTTGACTATTGCCAGGTTTCTATAGATGTGAGTTAAAACGTTCCCAAGTAATTGTACCATATATTATAAACTAAAAATAATTCTTAAACACATAAAGAGAATAACATTTATAGTACAATACTCGGATTCCAAAGTAGGTAAGTAAAAAACCGAATGACCATCGACCTTTAAAATTACTAGTCGAATTCACTCGGCTTTATTACGCTATGCAATTTTCTAAAGTAAAAAATGAAAGAACGCTTATATGAAACATGCTACATGTCTTTAACCAAATACGAACCTTACCACGATGATAGAGGCAACTATCCCAATAACATCTGCCAACAGGCCAACCTTTAAGGCATAACGCATTTTCCGTATTCCGACTGCACCAAAATAGACAGTTAATATATAGAGTGTTGTATCTGTGCTCCCCTGCATGGTTGAAGCAAGTCTACCAATGAAAGAGTCGGGTCCGTGTGTCTGAATTAACTCCGTAGTCATGCCTAACGCTGCTGTTCCGGAAATTGGCCTAACAAGAGCCAGTGGTATAATATCGGGCGGGATACCTATTAGGCTTAAAAGGGGAGCTATAAGCCCAATAAAGGCTTCCATGGCCCCTGATGCTCGGAGAATAGAAATTGAGACAATCATTCCAACTAAAAAAGGAAGTAAAGAAAAGGCCATCTTAACACCCTCTTTCCCTCCCTCTACAAACGTTTCATATGCAGGCACTTTTTTCCACGACGCTACTAGTAGTACAATTAAAATAAAGGACGGAATGAGCCAAACGCTGACAGAGGTTACAATTCCCATTTATTTTCCCCTCCGATTACTTCTATAAAAATAAAATCTATCAATTAAAATCGCACTTGTAGTCGAGATAATGGTAGCTATTATAGTAGTACCAACTATTTCGGTCGGTGATACAGAGTTATATTGCATGCGAATTGCTATTACCGTAGTAGGAATAATCGTAAGGCTGGAGGTGTTTAAGGCTAAAAAAGTAATCATAGAACGAGAGGCTGTATCCGTACCACTTAGTTGCTTCATTTGTTCCATCGCCTTTATTCCCATTGGAGTAGCTGCATTACCTAACCCAAACAGATTAGCTGTTAAATTGGATAGGATATATCCCATTGCTGGGTGATCCTTTGGTATTTCAGGAAAGAGCCTACTCACCAACGGGCGAAACCCTTTGGCAAGAATCCGTAAAATCCCTGCTTCTTCTGCAACTCGCATGATTCCCAACCAAAACACTAGCACACTAATAAGACCAATTGATAGGGTTACTGCTTCACCAGAGCTTTTAAAAATAGCTTCATTTACTTTATCCATTGTCCCCGCAAGCATGGCATAAACAATCCCGATAATAGCCATACCTGCCCATATTAGGTTAACCATATTATGGCCATCCCACAATGTCTTGAAAAATATCTAGGGTACTGGTGAAAAAATTGTCTCTTTGTTTTCCTTCGTCTTCTTTATAAATAAATACTTCGCCAATTTGATCTTCATTAAAATAGTAGACCTTCTTGCCGATAATATTATCCTCTGACTTTGTTTCGTCTTTTAGAATGTAATTTTGCTGCGTAATGAGCGATCGTTCTGATTTTGCTAAAGGAAAATGTATTTCTGATGCGATATGACCAACAATAGGCTCCTCAAAATCAGGCAATGTATAGGCAGCTTTTCCTTTATCATCAATCGTCTCAAGGGAATAATTTTCAAACCCCCATTCAAACATTCCTATATGATCTTGCCAATCATTAGGGGCATTTAATGTTACGGCAATTAGCTTCATCCCATCCTTTTCAGCAGAACTTACTAGTGTTCTTCCTGTCTTTTTTGTATAGCCAGTTTTTCCGCCAATACAGTATTCATATAATTGGGTTAGGAGTTTATTCTTGTTTTGCCAGCTGTACGTCCTACTCTTGGAAAGGTATGATGTTGCTCCTGTAATCTCTTGAAACTTCTCATTATCCATTGCATATTGCATAAGAATTGCCATATCATAAGCTGTGGAATAGTGGGTATCCGAATCAAGACCATGCGGGTTATCAAAGTGTGTGTTCGTCATCCCAAGCCATTTTGCCTTCTCGTTCATAAGATGAACAAATCCCTCTTCACTTCCACCAATATGTTCTCCTATCACAACAGCGGCATCATTGCCTGAACGTAACATCAAACCATAAACCAGGTCTTCTACAAGCATTTTTTCACCTTGCTCTAGGTATATAGATGATCCTTCTGTATGTATTGCCTTTCTGCTTGTCTTTGCCATTTCTCCCATTTTCCCAGACTCTATCGCTACGATCGCCGTCATGATTTTCGTAATACTAGCGATAGATTGTTTTTCATGCGCTTTCTTTTCAAATAAAACCCTACCAGTAGACTGTTCGATTAAGATGGCATTATTTGCTGAAACTCCTGGTGCTGCTTGTCCAGCAATTGGGTATAAAAAAACAATTATAAAAAAGATAAGAAGTATAGATATAAATCTCATAGCAGGCTTCCTCCCACAGATTAGGTGTCTGTATAGTCTATGCATGTCTACATCAGTTATGACATGTAAACATGTAAGTATTCAACAAAAACCAACTATAAGAGGATCCTGCTTATAAAATAACAGAATTAATCTATACAACTTAAAGATTAATAAAGTGCCCACTTTAGCTTTTTAGCTTTAGCAAATCTCTCATTCACATTTTGCCAGTTAACAACATTCCACCAATTTTCAATATAAGTTTCTTTATCCGTTTTATATTGCAAATAATAGGCATGCTCCCACATATCTAGAACAAGTAATGGAATAATATCTGCTATTTGAAACAGTTGATGTTTTTCAAAGGATTGTACACCAAGCCTTCCATTTCTTGGATTCCAATACAGAACAGCCCACCCATCACCTTCAACAGAGGAAGCTGTATTACTAAAAAGATTTTCGAATTTCTTCCATGTACCAAAATCTTTTTCAATTTGTTTTAATAGTTCTCCAGAAGGTTTCTTATCTGAATTAGGAGTCATATTAAACCAAAAAATAGTGTGGAGATTATGGCCAGAACCATGAAAGGCTTGTTCTCTTAGCCAGTGCTTTACGAGATTCTTATCAGGCTGTTTTACATAAAGTTCGTTTTCTGCTTTATTAAGCCCATCCACATATGCTTGATGGTGCACATCATGATGCAATCGCATAATTGCTTCACTTATATAAGGCTCCAGTGCATTATAATTATAGGGAAGCTGGGGAAGCTTGTGTTTTCCATACCCGATCTGTTCGGTATTACTATTATTGTTATGTTTCATTGACAGAACGATCCGTTGGGCCTCCCCTTGCAACACGTTAATAATCTCATCATCAGGAGCAAGCTCACGACTTGTATTGACCTTAACATCTTCTATCCATGATTTTAACTGTGTTTTTAAGCTACTCTTTTCTTCAGCGCTGATCTCTAGACTATCGATTTTCCGTTGCACTTCTTCTCCCCACACCAGTAATTCTTGTAAGTAATTTTGAATTGTACTCATTCCATCACCTCACTGTAGCTTATGCCCAGTTTTTAATATTGGTGAAACAAATTAACTAGTATGGAGTTTGTTAAAATTAAAAAAGCTGGCCATTATGCCAGCTTTTTTAATTAGATGGTTCATCATCTTTAAATTGTTCATTAAACCTCTCAAAGAATAGATCAGCCTCTTCTTCTAATTCACTATTCGATTGCCCTTCCGGTAATGGAGGAAGGTCCTCAAGAGATGTTAACCCAAAAAATGTTAAAAATTCCTTGCTTGTTCCGAATAAAATGGGTCTACCTATACTGTCCTTCCTGCCAACTTCTTCGATTAGCATTCTTGCTACAAGAGTTTGCACAGGGCGATCACTCTTCACCCCACGAATTTCTTCGATTTCTGTTCGAGTAATAGGTTGCTGATAAGCGATTATGGCTAATGTTTCCAACGCCGCCTGTGACATACGAGTCGGATGGGGTGTTTCAATAAACTTTTGATAAAACTTACTATGTTCCGGTTTTGTCGTAAGGTGGTAGGCTCCGTGGGAGTGCATCAACATAATGCCACGTTCCCTATTCTCATAATCATACTTCAACTCTTCTAGTATGGTATGCACAGAGGCCTCAGTGATTTCAAGAATATTCGATAGCTGTTTAACCGTTATTCCTTCATCTCCACTTGCAAACAATAGGCCCTCCAATATTGCTTTCATTTGCTGAATTTCCACTGCTATTCCTCCATATAGTGAACGAGTAAAGCATCAAAATGCCTTTCTTGTTCACAAAACACTTTCCTAGACTTCATTAATTCTAATAATGCCATAAACGTTATGACAATATGAGTTCGCGACTGGTAGGTGAAAAGTTCATCAAAATAGACGCCTTCACGTCTGTCACGAACAAGCTCTATGACCTCATCCATACGCTGTTCAATCGGTATCTCAGCCCTCTGAACCTTTGTCTCAAGCGGTTCTTTCCATTTTTTTCGTTCCATCATTTTCCCTAAAGCCCCGAGCATGTCATAGATAGTTAATTCCCCTTTAACTACTTTTTGAGGACTTTGTGTAAGTTCCTCAAATATAACAGGAGATCTTGTAAACAAATGACTTGATTCCTCTTCTTTCTGTTTTAGCTTTTCCGCTGCATCTTTATATTTACGATATTCAATTAATCGATGCATCAGTTCCTCTCTTGGATCTTCTACATATTCATCCATCTCTTCATCTATTTCCTGTTTCGGTAAGAGCATTTGACTTTTAATAGCTACTAAAGTTGCTGCCATTACTAAATACTCACTGGCGATATTTAAATCCAGCTTCTGCATAGTGTGTATGTAGTGCATATACTGTTCTGTAATCTGTGCTACAGGGATATCATTTATATCAATTTCATATTTATTTATTAGATGCAACAGCAAATCAAGCGGTCCTTCAAATGCCTCCAGCTTAACCTGATAAGCTTCGCTCATAAGCAAACTTCCTCTCATGAATAATGAAAATAAAAAAGCAATGTAACATCCGCCCAAACAACTTGAAGCATTCCATCATACGTTATTAACGTAAGATAAATGTTACCATAAAACATTTATGTTAAGAAGAAAAAGGAGGAATTTCATTATGAGTAATAGTTATGGCGGAGGTTTCGCGTTAATCGTAGTATTGTTTATTCTTTTAATTATTGTTGGTGCTTCTTGGTTCTAAGATTCTAGCGAAACCCAAAATTGCATCGCTAAAATATTTCCTTGGTGGAAAGAAGAAAAAGGCCAGCCTTAGAGGCTGGCTTTTTTTGATGGTATGATTTATTCTATATCATCGTCACACTTTGTGTAAAACTGTTGAATCTCATCCGCAGCACAAACTGCGTATTTTTCCTCATAAAGCTTCGACACTTCATTTACCATTTTCTTGCCAATTCCCTGATTTCTGTGGGAAGGATTAACAGAAATATGCTGAATGACAGCATTAATATCCTCTTCCAGTCTTACTCCAATAGCTCCCAGTACATCATCAGCTTCTTTCCATAAGAAGAGATGCCAATCAGAATTCGTCTCGTATTCTTTTATTGTGCTCTGGAGTTTTTTTACGTCTTTTTCTTCAGGCATAAAAGATAAAAGACCCATTGCAATCTTCTCCAGACTTTTTTTGTAACGAATTAACATAGATACCCCTCATTAACAAAAAAGCTCCCAAATGTCTCTCAGTTCGCTATTTTGCTGTTATTTTTATGACCGATTACGGCTGATTTGTATCCTAGGTTTCGGTTACCCAAATGGTGTTTATATATATTTATGCACGATATGACAGCAATTGTCAAATCAGCTAGTTCTTTTCATCTATTATGTATCATCATGAACAATTAACAGAAAATGCATACATTAGCTATTCAATTTATCTTTGCGCACAATCGTTTCAAGTATATTGTATCCGTCAGACTTCTGATTTTTCAATTTAAATGGTACTAAATTAATGATGACCAACCAGAGATTAAATAAAGCGAACAATTGTAAATAATCGCTCCTAAAATGGCTCTGTAACTCCCAAATAGAAAGGAATACAACAATATTGACAAACGGCCCAAATATACTAATTATGAATCTTTCAAAACGATTAAAAGGTGTGACTCGTTCACTATTTGCATATCCCCCCATAAAATATCCAGCATGAATAATGAAATGAAGTTTGCCGGAGGAGTATTCGATCACTCGCTTCCCCCGGCCAATAGTTAGATAAACAAGTTCAGCCTTGAAAATAACTCCTGCTAATGCATGTCCAAGTTCATGCAAGAAAATACTAATTGGTGCTGCAACAAACAGGAGAAAGGTTATGAGATAAATATCCACCATTTCGAACTCCCTAAGGTAAGCGTGGGCTTACACGGTTATTCAGAAAATACTTTAACCTCTTTCATTACATCCCCATTTTTCATTGCTTTTGCATGTTCTATTCCAGACGTAACTTGTCCAAACACGGTATGTACGCCATTTAAATGTGGTTGTGGCTCATGAACAATAAAGAATTGACAGCTTCCCGTGTTTTTCCCCGCATGTGCCATAGATAGACTGCCTTCGACATGCTTATGAGGGTTTCCTTCCGTTTCACAATCGATTGTATAACCTGCAGAACCAGTACCGTTTCCAGTCGGGCAACCACCTTGACTAACAAAGCCATCAATTACACGGTGGAAAGTTAAACCGTTATAAAACTCTTCATTAGCAAGCTTTTCAAAGTTAGCTACTGTATTTGGAGCCTCGTTCGGGTATAATTCAAATTCTATTTTATTGCCATTTTCCATTAGGAAATATCCTTTTTTAGTCATGTTTGCATCTCCTTTATATTTAATAAACCACGACAAGTTTATCATTTAATCTATGAATTGAAAAGCAATTACAAGTAAGACAAATCGTTCTTAACTACGTCTTGGTAGCTTTCTCTTTTCACGACAAGCTTTGCTTCCTTGTTTTCCACAAAGACTACAGCAGGTTTAGCAAACCGGTTGTAGTGGCTTGCCATGGAATAACCATAAGCACCAGTAGAGAAAACTGCTAATACATCATTAGTTTGTACTTCTGGTACCGGCAAATCCCAAATAAGCATATCACCAGATTCACAGCATTTTCCAGCAACGGAAACTTCTTTTACAGGTGTTTGATCCGCTTTATTCGCAATCACTGCTTCATACTTAGCTCCATATAAAGCAGGTCGTAGATTATCTGTCATACCGCCATCTACAGATATATACTCTCTTATACCAGGAATCGACTTCATTGAGCCAATCGTATACAAAGTTACACCGGTATTTCCGACTATAGCTCGTCCAGGTTCCATCCAAATTTCCGGCAGAGGGATATCCATTTCTTCTGATTGTTTTCTAACCTCTTCCACTAGTGCATAAACATATTGTTCATAAGGAATAGGCTCATCCTCGGAAGTATAGCGGATTCCAAATCCTCCTCCCAGGTTCAGTACTTCTGGGATATAGTTGTCGTTTCGCTTCCATTTGGCTAGTTCTGCAAATAATATTTCTGTAGCACTTAGAAAGCGGTCTGTTTCAAATATTTGTGACCCAATGTGACAATGTAATCCTTTAAAGCGAATAGATGGATACTTTTTAAGGAGTTGGAAAGCTTTATCGGCCTGACCGTTTTTTAAATTAAAGCCAAACTTTGAGTCCTCGTTCCCCGTCATAATATACTGGTGGGTTTTTGAATTGACCCCCGGAGTAACGCGCATTAGAACATCCATTTCTTTATTTTGCTGATCTAAGAGGTCTCCTAGAAGTTCAATCTCATAAAAATTATCCAAGACGATACATCCGATATTTTGTTCTATTGCCATTTGGAGTTCTTGTCTGCTTTTATTATTTCCATGCATATGGATTCTTTCGGATGGAAAACCTGCTTCAACCGCGGTATAAAGTTCACCTTCTGATACAACATCAAGGCAAAGTCCTTCCTGTTGTATTACCTGGAGCATTGCAATGGATGAAAATGCTTTACTCGCATACGCTACTTTTGCATTAACACCCAATTCTTTGAAAGTGTCAACAAATGAACGGGCATTCCTTCTTATGAGGGAAACATCATATACATATAATGGTGTACCGAAGTCGTGTGCCAAGCTTAGGGCATCTACCCCTCCAATTTCTAGATGGCCATGACTATTAACAGTGAATGGGTGTCTATCGATGATCATAAAGCGTCCTCCGTTACTAAATATAATTTAAAACTTTATCATAATAAAGCTGAATTGAAAAGAGGACAAGACCAAGACTTATCGCATTAGTGGCATGTAACGCAAAAAAATTAAAAAAGTTGTTTGGTAATTGTTAACAAAGCTACATATTTATCTGCTATTTGGAAGTTTAAAGAAAATGGCTAAAAAATTGCCGAGCAATATTCCTACTTCACCTAAAAGTATCGAATGATCGTTCGGCATTTTCGTAACAGTATTCAATTGTCTTCATCCCACCTTCTAAAATGGAAAGGTGGATTATTTTTTTGTTGGCTGACGGTAGTTGTTTTTCGGATGTACTATACTTGGTCTGCTGTTCGAGTATGGTACAGGAATACGGAAGATAATTTGTAGCATAGCTTTTGGATTGAATGGCAAAAAAGGCCATAAATAAGGAGTCTTAATTGATTTTAGATTTACAAGGTACATAATATGAAGTGTTATCCCGATCACAAACCCAATTGCGCCAAATAAACCGGTGAAAATCACCATCATAATATTGACTACTTTATTTGCAACACTTAATTCGTAACTTGGAGTAACGTATGATCCTATCGCACTGATCGATACATAGAGAATGACCTCTGGACTAAACATCCCCACATCAATTGCTATTTGTCCTATTAACACGGCCGCAATTAAACCCATTGAAGTGGATAAGGGAGTCGGTGTGTGGATGGCAGCCATTCTCAGAAATTCGATCCCAATAACAGCCATTACAATTTGGATCGTAATCGGAATATTTCCTTCCTCATTCGGCCCGATAAAAGCAAGTGCCTTCGGAAGGATCGTAGGATCGAGTACAAAAAGTAACCAAAGTGGCAAGAGATACATGGAAGCAAGGATTGCTAAGAAACGGATCCATCTTACAAATGTTCCAATCGCTGGTGCCTGTCTATACTCTTCAGCATGCTGTAAATGATGAAAAAAAGTAGTTGGCAATATTATCGCACTCGGGGAAGTATCAACCAAAATGAGGACATGCCCTTCTAGTAAATGATTTGCAGCAACATCTGGTCTTTCCGTATATCTGACAAGAGGATATGGATTCCACTTTCGATCAATGATAAACTCTTCAATAGTTTTATCTGCCATACTAATTCCGTCAATTTCGATGTCCTGTATTTTTTTCTTTATTAAATGTACTAGCCCTTCATCTGCGATATCCTTTACATAGCTTACGCAGACATCTGTCTTGGACCTTTCCCCTACCTTAAGCATTTCGTGTCTAAGCCTTGCATCACGTAACCTTCTTCTGGTAAGGGCGGTATTTTCAATAATATTTTCAGTATAGCCATCTCTCGAACCACGGATAACGCGCTCTGTATCTGGTTCTTCTGGGGTCCGTCCTGGGTAATGACGAACATCTACAACATAGGCAAACCTTTCCCCATCAATAAATACAACTATAAGTCCAGACAAAACCTGATCTACTGATTCATCCATCGTTTTAACCGATTCAACTTGTTGATGCAAGAGACGATTTTCAATTATTTCAGGTAGCTTCTTACTGTTGGATTCGTGATCATTTAAGTTAACCAGTTCCTTCAATAGGTCCTGAATTATAATGGAGTCACACAACCCTGTTAGATAATAAACATGCACTTTTCTTTTTAATATAATAACTTCTCTAAAACCAAGGTCAAATGAAACGTCCATTCCAAGACGCTTTTCCATATAAGCCTTGTTTTCTTTTATATTTGCTGCAATTTCTATTTTATCATCTTTTTGACGCATGCTTTCACACCTTCCACCTGAAAATTACTTTACAAAATAAATCCATTGAAAAAGTGAGCCTGCGACTTTTCCAAATAAAATAGCCATTAGCATCCACAAGAGATAGCCATCCATACCAATCCTCTTAGATAATATCGGGAATACATTCAAGACTTCAGTTAGGGCAGCAGCTAGCATTCCATTAAATATTCCATGAAACAGACCCCAAATGACTAAGAATAAAAGTGGCTGTTCCCAGTTTATCGAAGTAAAGGATAAATAGGTGCCAAACAAACTACCTGCGATAACACAACCAATATATACTTTTAACATTCTTCCAGTTTTACTCAATTGGATTAATCTTGGTATAACGCCTAAAACAGTAAGAAAGGCAACAAAACCTCCTCCCACTGCCATTCCGCTTGATAGTCCGATAACGATTTGTATTAGATTAGTCAAAAGGCTTACGATCATTTAATTCGCTCTCATATTGAATGACGTAATTATCAAGATCTTGCTGATATTTGTAAATTTCAACTTCAAGCGGACTTGGTTCCTCGTTAAACCGTCTGTTAAACCAATGATTAAAAAACAGTAGCATCCCTAACCCTAATCCTAAAGAATATGGAATTTGTATCCATAAAGGATATTCATTTTCCTTTCCTGTTAATAGAAAATGTAATTTCTGTTGTACCTCCTGCATGCTTACATCATAATGAAAATTCATTAGCGTCATTGCAGTTCCAATAAACAGTATGAGCCATACTGCCGTTGCAAATAAAATATTAGGCGACTTACTTTTTTTGAGAATGCGAATGATCGTTTGCTCCGGGCCAATTAACTGAAATTCCATATCTTCAAACAGTTGACTTATATGGTCAATAATAACAAAACCATCAATTATTACGATCGATTGGTCCTTTTTGGACAGACGATAGATTGGTACGGATTCTAGCTTTTTCTTCCAAACTGGTTGTGCAGAAATATGAGCGATATCTTTTAGCTTTAATTCCTTTAGTGTTGTAATTTCTAAGTGCTTCTTCATTCTCAGGTAAATCATCTCACTCACAGCTAATCACCCTCTACCAGAATCGTTTATAATGTATTATTTACAGAACAATGGTTTTTATGATTGGTAATTTTAAAAAGCATATTGATGTATATAAATCAAGGCGTATAATATGGACACAAAAAACCGAACAACCTCTCGAATCTTACTTACCGGGCGTCAATACCCCCGTAAGAAACGAATGGTTATTCGGAATTTGCTTTAGCTCTACTTATTGTGCAACCTTTTTAAAAATTTATCATGAAGTAAAGTCTAAGTTTACTTTCATATCATGTAAGATTTTCTTCTCTAATCTCGAGACTTGTACTTGTGAGATTCCTAGCCGCTCAGCCACTTCAGACTGCGTTTGGTCTTTGTAGTAACGCAGGTATACAATTAGACGCTCCCTCTCATTCAGACAACGAATAGCTTCTTGCAAGCTAATCCTGTCAAACCATCTTGTATCCTGATCAGCAATTTGATCAAGCAATGTAATTGGGTCCCCATCATTTTCAAATACGGTTTCGTGAATAGAATGGGGTGACTTTGCCGCTTCCTGTGCATGAACAATTTCTTCCGGTGAGAGCTCCATAGCCTCTGCTAATTCTTTAACAGTAGGTGAACGACCGAATTTTTTTGTTAGCTCGTCTTTTTTCCTTCGAATTTTATTACCCGTTTCCTTTAAAGACCTGCTTACTTTGACACTGCCATCATCTCGAATAAAACGTTGAATTTCTCCAATAATCATGGGGACAGCATAGGTAGAAAAGCGAACATCATAGGACAGGTCAAACTTATCAATTGATTTAATTAAACCTATACTACCAATCTGAAACAAATCATCTGGATCATAACCACGATTAATAAAACGCTGTACAACTGACCACACTAAGCGTACATTCTTTTCAACTAATATATCCCTAGCCAGTTTATCGCCCTGCTGGCTACGTTTAATATATTCTTTAACCTGATCATCTGTTAGTGTTTCTTTCCGCTTCTGGCGCTCAACATTTACATTCATAGGCACCCCACCTCTATTTACAAACAGACTTTGTTTTGGCGAGCTGCTTTGTCATATGAACTGTAGTTCCTTTGTCGGGTAAGGAGATAACTTCCACTGAGTCCATAAAATTCTCGATAATGGTAAATCCCATTCCAGAACGTTCCATATCTGGTTTGGATGTATACAGTGGCTGTCTCGCTTCCTCAACATCGCCTATTCCAATGCCATCATCCTTTATCGTCAACTCTATTCCATCTTCTGTGATAGTACAGGAAATAAAGATCTTTTGATTCGGATCATTATTGTACCCGTGAATTATGGAATTTGTGACAGCCTCAGAAACGACTGTCTTTATTTCAGTTAATTCGTCCATCGTAGGATCAATTTGTGTTATAAAAGAGCCCACCGTAACACGCGCAAAAGCCTCGTTCTCACTAATGCTAGAAAATTCCAAAGACATTTCATTTCTCATGAAGCCACCCCCAAAGTCATTAAGGCAAATGATTCGTTCTCCTCTAATCGAACGATTTTAAACAAACCAGACATCTCAAATAGGCGTTTAATAGGTGGCGATACAGAGCAGACAACCATTTCTCCGCCTAACTGTAACACCTCTTTATATCTACCTAATACAACTCCAAGTCCAGAACTATCCATGAAGCTTACATCTTCAAGATTTAGAATGACGTGCTTCACTGGATTCGTATACATTGTATCCTTCCACTGATCACGCAGTCCTTCTGCCTCATGGTGATCCAGCTCTCCGGACAATCGAACAATTAGTACTTCTTCTTTCACTGCAAAGTTTGCCTGAAGACCCATCTGTATTCCTCCTTATTTATCCTTCATGTACTTCTTTTTCTCCATTACTTGCAATAATTCCTGCATGATGACAAAAGAAGAAGGAAAGGTACTAAATCAGTGGATATCAGTCAAACTTCACCAATTTCTGCAACGATCTTTTCATTAATGTATAGTAACTTGCTTTTTCAATTGTTTCTTTTACGGTTAGTTGTGATTCAGATAACACGTTGTCTCCATCTTTTACGATTAATGTTCCAACATCATCACCTTTTTTTATAGGCAAGACTAGGTCTTGCTTCATTTTCACCTCAGTTGTAATGTTATCAACTGAATCTCCTTTTGCATGCAGAGTACTAATGGATTCAGAAGCAACCACATCATTCACCTTTTTCTCAGCTTTAGTTAGTCGGAGTGTTGTAATTACATCTCCTTTTTGGAAAAGCTTGTTCGTCTGAAATTTATTGAAAGCATAATCAAGCATTTCGGATACCGATGCGTTCCGTTCTTTCGTTGTTTTTGCTCCCATCACTACTGCGATAACCCGCATTCCGTCTTTCTCAGCAGTCGCAGTTAAGCAGTATTTTGCCTCATTGGTAAAGCCCGTTTTAAGTCCATCTACACCTGGGTAAAAACGAACTAGTTTATTTGTATTAACCAGCCAAAATTCATTTTCCTGCCCTTTTCTTAAGTAGTCTTCATATACAGAAGTGTAGTTTGTTATAGATTCGTATTTTAGTAATTCTTTTGCGATTATCGCCATATCGTACGCTGTACTATAATGATCATCAGCAGGGAGACCAGTGGTATTTTGAAATTTTGTATCCTTGAGCTTTAATTCTTTCACCTTTTTATTCATCAAGCTGACAAATTCTTCTTCACTGCCAGCAACTCTTTCAGCCATAGCTACACTAGCATCGTTTCCAGAGGCTATTGCAATTCCTTTCAGCAGATCATTTACAGTCATTTCCTCTCCCGCTTCTAGGAAGATTTGTGATCCACCCATGGAGGCAGCGCGCTCACTTACTCGAACCGTTTCATCTAATTTCAAGCTTCCCTTCTCTAACTGCTCCATGATTAAAAGTAATGTCATAATTTTAGTCATGCTCGCAGGAGGAAGCTTTTCATGGGCGTTTTTGTCAAATAAAAGCTTTCCTGTATCACGTTCTAGTAAAATGGCTGAATCAGCACCTTTAGCAAGGTTTGCTTTATTGTCACTACTTTTTTCTTCTGCTGCTACTGGTATAGTCATTGCAAAAACACATAAAAGCACGATGCTTAGTAGTACAATTTTTTTCATAGCTATCCCTCCAACAATCAATATATAGTTAGGATTGACAATCATAAGTTTATTTATACTCATTAACATTTCCCTGACTGCTATACAAACTACTGTTGTTGATAGCTATTTAAAACACAAAAGAGCATGGCCTTATGTATAAGGCCATGCTCTTGAGAAATACTTTCTATGTTGTTTATAAAACAAGTTATTTTGTTATAGTATCATATACTAACGTTGGCGCAGGTACATTTTCAGTAGCTATTACAATGCTATCATATAGTTTAGCGCGGACTTCCTCAACATTTTCCTGATTAGCATGAATTGTTAGTAACGCTTCGCCCTCTTTTACGCTATCACCGATTTTTTTATGAAGTACTATCCCAACAGCAAGGTCTATTTCCGAATCCTTAGTTGCTCTACCTGCTCCTAACATCATTGCAGCAGTGCCAATATCATCGGCAATGATTTTCGAAACCGTACCGGCTGATAAACTAGGTAATTCTATCTTGTACTCTGCTTGTGGCATGTTTTCAGGATGATCTGCGACAGATGCATCTCCACCTTGTGAAGCAAGAAAAGTTTTAAATTGCTCAAAGGCTTCCCCATTTGCAATGCTTTCCTTTAATTTCGCTCTTGCTTCCTCCATATTATCAGCCTTATTAGCTAAAACAACCATCTGACTTCCTAAAGTAAGACAAAGTTCGGTTAAATCTTCGGGACCTTGACCCTTTAATGTATCAATTGCTTCATTAATTTCAAGCGCGTTTCCAATTGCATACCCAAGCGGTTGGCTCATATCAGAAATTACTGCCATCGTTTGTCTGCCTACTCGATTCCCTATTGTAACCATTGCTTCAGCAAGCTTTTTGGCATCCTCTAAGTTTTTCATAAATGCTCCGGCACCTGTTTTAACGTCAAGCACAATTGCATCTGCTCCTGATGCTATTTTTTTACTCATAATAGAACTTGCAATCAGAGGGATGGAATTGACGGTTGCCGTAACATCGCGTAAACCATATAGCTTTTTATCAGCTGGTGTTAGATTCCCTGACTGGCCGATTACAGCAACTTTATTTTGATTTACAAGTTCAATAAACTTCTCATTGCTTATCTCCACATGAAAACCGGGCACCGCTTCAAGCTTATCTATCGTTCCTCCTGTATGGCCGAGACCTCTTCCGCTCATTTTTGCTACTGGTACACCTACAGAAGCTACCAATGGTGCAAGGATAAGCGTAGTCGTATCGCCAACGCCTCCAGTGGAATGCTTATCTACCTTTACGCCTGAAATCTCAGATAAATCGATTTGATCTCCTGATTCCACCATAGCGGAAGTTAGATTTGCACGTTCCTCAACAGTCATATCCTCAAAGTATATCGCCATTAACAACGCACTTGCTTGATAATCTGGTATATCTCCATTGGTATACCCGTCAATAAAGAAATAGATTTCTTCTTTTGTAAGTTCATGACCATCTCGTTTTTTTTCAATAATGTCATACATTCTCATTTGGATCACCTCAATTTATTATAGTGGTAATGTCTGAACAATCTGTTTCACAAACCGTAAAAAGTCTTCTCTTACTTTTTCAGTTGTTTCGATTACCTCTGTATGGGTCAAAGGTTGATCCAAAATACCAGCTGCCATGTTTGAGATACATGAGATTCCTAAAACACGAAGCCCTGCATGACCAGCAACAATCACTTCGGGTACTGTAGACATGCCCACAGCATCTGCCCCTATCGTACGTAGCATCTTAACTTCAGCAGGTGTTTCATAGGAAGGACCAGTGTTTCCAGCATATACACCTTGGCGTACTGAAAGCCCTAATTCGTTAGCACATGCTAGGGCACACTTAATAAATTCCCTATCATAAACTTGTGACATATCTGGAAAACGTACCCCTAAACTATCATCATTCTTTCCGATTAGTGGATTATCACCCATATTATTAAGATGATCTGAGATAATCATCAGATCTCCAGGGTTATACGTTTCATTAACTCCTCCGGCAGCATTTGTCACAATAACAGCCTCTATTCCAAGTTGTTTCATGACACGAACAGGAAAGGTTACTTGTGTCATGCTGTAGCCTTCGTAATAATGAAATCTCCCTTGCATTGCAATAACTTGCTTTCCTTCTAAGGTACCAACTACAAGCTGGCCTTTATGACCAGAAACAGTGGACACAGGGAAATGCGGAATCTCTTCATAGGGTATATTCACTGGGTTTTCTATCTCTTCACCCAGCACACCTAAACCAGATCCAAGGATTAACCCTAGAGTTGGTTTTGCTTTCAATTTATCTTGAATAAATGCTGTAGCTTCTTTTAATTCCATTTGATTCATCATGTCATCCCCTTAATTTTTTATATCTTTTAAAAAGCTTTCACCATGTTCCGGTGTAGCTACTTCAAAATTAGCTGCAATCGTTGCACCAATATCAGCGAATGTCTTTCTTACCGGGAGTTCTGTGGCTTTTGTTATTCCGGTGTGATAAGCCAGTAATGGTACGTATTCCCGTGTGTGGTCAGTTCCATGATGGACTGGATCGTTCCCATGGTCAGCTGTTATCAATAGCAAGTCATCTTCTTTCATTTTCTCTAACACTTCTGGTAATCTGGCATCAAACGCTTCTAGTGCTTTTCCATACCCTTTAGGGTCACGGCGGTGGCCGAACTTGGCATCAAAATCCACTAAATTTAAAAAACTGATACCAGTAAAATCTTTGTCCATGCTTTCCACTATTTTAGTCATGCCATCTTCATTGTCTGTCGTCCTAATCGCTTCAGTGACACCTTCACCATCATAAATATCTGAAATTTTCCCTATCGCAATTACGTCATACTTCTGATCTTGCAACTCATTCATCACTGTGTGGCCAAATGGTTTTAGTGCATAATCATGGCGATTAGAGGTTCTTTCAAACGCGCCAGGTGAACCAATGAACGGTCTAGCTATCACACGGCCAACCATATATTTTTCATCCAGTGTTAAAGCTCTGGCTATTTCACATATACGGTACTGTTCTTCGATTGGGATAATCTCTTCATGTGCAGCTATCTGTAGTACCGAGTCTGCAGATGTATAGACTATAAGAGCTCCAGTGTCCATATGTTCCTTCCCAAGTTCATCGAGGATTTCTGTTCCTGATGCAGGTTTGTTACCGATTATTTTACGGCCGGATTTCTCTTCTAATTCATTAATTAGTTCATCAGGAAAACCTTCAGGGAAAGTACGGAAAGGTTGCTCGATGTGTAGACCCATAATCTCCCAGTGCCCTGTCATCGTGTCTTTTCCATTAGACGCTTCCTGCATTTTTGTATAATGAGCTTTCGGCTTTTCTGCCTTATTAATTCCTTTAATTTGTCTAATATTACTTAATCCAAGCGATCCCATATTCGGCATCTTAAGCCCATTCATACGCTCGGCGATATGTCCGAGCGTGTCGGCACCCTTGTCATTAAATTTTTCAGCGTCTGGCGCTTCACCAATCCCAACTGAATCCATTACGATTAAAAATACACGTTTAAATTTTCCCATATTGATACCTCCTGTACATTATCTTCCCATATTTCTGCTGTTATATGTTTATTTTCGTTAGCTATGTATACTTATATGTGAATCGACCCACTTGTAGGATGTCAGACAACTAAAAATGTAATTAGGCTCTTGGATGATAAGAATCATAAATATCTTTTAATCTAGCTTTTGTAACATGTGTGTAAATTTGGGTAGTAGAAATGTCAGCATGTCCCAGCATTTCCTGCACTACACGCAAATCTGCCCCATTCTCTAATAAATGGGTTGCAAAAGAATGGCGCAATGTATGTGGTGTAATACTTTTCTTAATCCCTGCAGTTTGTGCAGACGCTTTTAGTACTTTCCAGAAGCCCTGTCTGCTCATTGGCCGACCATGCTGGTTTACAAAAACAGACTGGTCGTCCTTTTTATTTTTAACTAGAGTTGGTCTTGCCTGTTGTAAATAGGTCTCGATTGCTTTAATTGCCACATTGCCTAGTGGGACAATCCGTTCTTTCGATCCCTTGCCAAAACACTGGACGAAACCCATTGTTAGATGCAAGTCACCAATTTTTAGTGAAAGAAGTTCACTCACCCTTAACCCTGTAGCATAAAGCAGTTCAAACATCGCTCTGTTCCGAATATGCAACGGGGAAGCAGCAGGAATTTGTAGAAGTGCTTCAATATCCTTTAATGACAAAATGTCAGGAAGCTTCTGGTCTTTCTTAGGCGTTTCAATATTAAGACTAGCATCCTGGTTAACCAATTGTTCTCTAACAAGGAATTGATGGAAGGATCTAATGGATGATACATGTCTGGCAATCGTTGCGGAGGATTTATTATCATCCTTTAAAATATGTAAGAAGCCAACAATATCGGAGCGCCTTATTTGATTCCAATCCGTTTTTTCTAGCACTTTTTCCGTATAGTATAGATAATGAGAAAGATCTCGATTATACGACTGCAATGTATTATCTGAAAGTCCTTTTTCTATGCGCAAAAAATGATAATAATCTTCTAAAGCATCTTTCAGCATCCGATTACTCCCCCAAGCGAAAAAATAGATTTAATCTGTCTAGCAGACTTGATTCTTGTTGAAACACTTTTACTGCAGGGCCATCCGGTTGATCATAACGATGGAATTCTTCATACTCCGTATGCATAGCTTTAAGCCCGAAATAAAATAAACAGGTGCAGGCAGTAAAGATAATGAAAACCTTTAACGTGTCCCATACTAATCGTTTCAAATGTATAACTCCCCTTCTGTTATCTTCTATTATTAGAAGATATGCCAAAAAAGATTAACATTATACATAGAAACATAGAAGTTTTAAAAAGAACACTGCCTACAATTTACCCTTTTTAATAGCTTTTGTAAATGCTTACTTATAGTTAGCAAATCAAAAATGCCTTTCTTCAGCTGAAAAAAGGCACCCGGATTATTTTTTTAGTGTAGTGGTTCCATCATGACACTTCCTACATATACCGTGGAAAGTCAATCGATGATCTTTTACTTGAAATCCCCAGTCTCGCTCCACGATTTTCTCTACATCACCCAATAAGTCATTTTCAATTTCTTCAACTGAACCGCATTCTATACAAACAAGATGGTGATGGAAGTGCTCTGCGCCTTCTTTTCTTAGATCATAACGTGACACACCGTCGCCAAAATTAATCTTATCTACAATCTTTAGTTCTGATAATAACTCTAATGTACGATAAACTGTTGCCAAACCGATTTCAGGTGCTTTTTCCTTTACCAGTAGATAGATATCTTCTGCACTAAGATGGTCTTCTTCTCTTTCAAGTAAAACCCTAACCGTGGCTTCCCGTTGTGGAGTAAGCTTATAGCTCTGTGCATGGAGCTGTTTTTTTATTTGGTCTATGCGATGTTCCATGGCAGGTTCCCTCCCTCGTATCCCATCTTTATTATAGGCATCGAATTAGAACGTGTCAAAATATAATTTGATTATTATTTTATATTTATAATCATTATAGTTTAAGTTTTATTATTGGTAAAATGATTTGACTATATATGTCATCGCCTCATTCGATACATAGGTCTCTAATAATGCAGCTGCGAATGAAAGAATCAAGAGAAAACCAAATATCATAGCATATCTCCCAAAAGGCTGGAAGACTGGTTGCGATACTTTACGAGTAAATAATTTGCCCAGCAATTTTAGAGAAAAGATCATGGCTAAACTACCCGCAACAATATATATAGGTATAATCAGAATATTCTGTGGCGCTATGGAGAAAGTAGCTAGTAAAAAGCCATCCATTCCTAGTTGATTTACGATAAACCCAACTGAAAATCCTACAACAAGGCCTTTAATAAATAATAAGATCCATACAATCGGAAGCCCGATTACGGACAGCCCAAGTATAAATAGTAAGAGTAGATATTTCACATGATAAAAGAAACTATTTTTTAAGATGGTTGTATTTTCAGTTAGTTGCTGATTGTGAAGCTGACCGAAAAAACGTTCCAAATAAAAAATGAGGTCCTGTTTTTGAACGACACTCATACTATTAACTAGAATGGCACCGAATACGATCCCTGTCATAAACAGGATAATCATAAACAAGTAGATGGTGGCATGATCTTTTAGGTGGTCTGTAATGATAGCTCTATTTTTATACATTCGGAATCCTCCATTCAAGAGATACTGCTATACTAAAAACTATGAAGAATTCCTGTTAAAAATACCAACTTTACTATTATTACTTACTTATTCTCATGTCTCATCAGAAATTATCTTTCCATACTTCCCACCGCCACCAGCTTTTATCCCTAATTTTCCCTCTCGCATTTGGATGATAGATTTGGCAATCTTCCCTTGTACGATCTCTTCCATTTCTTCTAATGGAGCGCGATGAATCACATTCATTTCGTTGTCAAATCTCTTCAGTAACTTCTCATACGTTTTCTTTCCAAGGTAAGGAATATATTCAAGCGGTACTTGATAAAAGTAAGGTGGTCGGTTCAGCTTATTCGCTATACCGTTACTTAGTTCATTGATTCGATCTGCCACACCCTTTGTTATTTTGTTGGAACCACAGTGAATACAATGTGTCGATTTTGAGGGAGTATGTTGGTTACACTCATTACACACTGTAAGATGGTACTTGCCCAGTGCTGGGTTCATACCATAATTAGCAGAGATAGCCCGTCCTTTCACATTGTGTAATGCCCATAGAAACTCTTTAAACGATGGGCTTTCCATTCGCACTACTTGATATTCACGCGCGATTTTAGCCAGTGAGTGTGCATCAGAGTTTGTTAAAAAAGTATAGGCATGTAGTTCAGCAAGCTGATCCGCCATTTCGGTGTCAGAACTAAGTCCCAGTTCAATCCCGTCTACTAGATCTGAATCAAATACCTCGGTCAACGATTTTTTTACTCCTTTTCCGAACAAGCTTTTAAACGGGGTAAAGACGTGCGCGGGAATGAAAATACCTTCTAGCTCTTTAATCTTGTATTGTAGTTCTTTTCCAGTTCCATAGTAGCGTTGTGAGCTTAGATTAATATTTGTCATTCTCTGTGCGAGCCATTCGGTAAACTTGGACATGCTTTTAAGATTAGGAAGAAAACATAATACATGAATCGGTCCCTGACTGGAAGCATCATATATTTCAATTTCCGATCCAAGTAATAAAGTAACCCCTTCAAATTGTATCCCACCGTCTTCTAATTCCCGTGCTTCCCCAGATTTAATCAGCATGTTGATTTCTCTTTGAACCGCTGGGGCATGGCAATCAATCACACCAATCATGCCCATCCCCTTATTCCTGCTTGCTTCTATAAGAATGTTCGTTAACGTTAGCGACTTTGCACCAGTTATTTTCACTGGCCTATTATCCATATCTCTACCAATATGAATATGCATGTCAACAAAATAATTTGATAGCATGATTATCTCCCCAATGCATGCAAGTAAAGAATTGCGTAATTTGTTTTTGCATCATGAATTCTTTCTTGCTCAACAAGCTCTTTTGCCTCATCTAATGTCAGTTCAAGAACTTCGACAAACTCGTCTTCGTCACTTGCGGGTGGCGTATCCATCTTCTCAAGCTCATCCGTTATATAGATATGCATTAATTCATCTGCAAAACCGGGTGATGTGTAAAAAGATGTAACGAATGAAAACTCGTTAGTTGTATAACCTGTTTCTTCCTCTAATTCACGTCTGGCAGTAACTTCGGGCGCTTCACCAATTTCCACTTTTCCAGCTGGGATTTCAACCAGTGACTTTTCAAGTGGCTTGCGAAATTGTTCCACTAACACAATTTTATTATCTTTTGTGATTGGAATTACTGCAACTGCTCCTGGGTGCTTAATTAATTCTCTTTTCGCTGTTCTCCCATTTGGAAGACTTACTTCATCCACCCGCAAATCAACGACTTTCCCTTCATAAATGGAAGTTGTGTTTATTGTTTTTTCTTCAAACTTCTTCATATATAATCCTTCTTTCTTAAGTTGTTCGTTCAGTCACGACTATTTCGTTAAAATGATTCCCTCAGCACAAGCATCTAGTTAAGTTTCTTCTGTTAGTATAAGATATTATAAAGCCCACCGCAAAATAGTTGTATTGTGTTTACGCACTTTTTACAATGGGAATAGTATGAAATTGGGAGGATGATTCGTTTGAAAGAAAATCAATTGGGTAAATCGGGAATTATGATTTCTGCCCTCACATTAGGTTGTATGTCACTTGGCATAGATGAAAAAAAGGCAAAAAATATAATCGATATGGCACTGGAGAGAGGAATAACACATCTTGATACGGCAGATCTATATGATTTTGGTACAAATGAAGAAATCGTAGGAAAAGCAATTAAAGGAAAACGAGATAAGGTTGTTCTCACTACAAAAGTAGGAAATCATTTTAATAAGGAAACAAAAGACTGGCACTGGGACCCATCAGCTAAACATATAACGGAAGGGGTAAAAGACAGTTTACGTCGTCTACAGACAGATTATATTGACTTCTATATGTTGCATGGTGGTACGCTCGATGATCCAATAGATGAATCAATTGAAGCATTTGAACGTTTGAAAGAAGAAGGTTATATACGAAGTTATGGAATTTCCTCTATACGTCCTAATGTTATTCGTGAATATGTAAAGCGCTCAACGATTGATGCTGTTATGATGCAATATAGTATTTTTGATCGCCGGCCCGAGGAGGAACTACTTGATATACTTCACGCAAATGGAATCAGTGTACTTGCAAGAGGTCCACTAGCCAAAGGAATGTTGAGTAATCAAGCTAAACAAAAGATCGAGGCAAAAGGGAGTGAAGGGTACCTCACCCACTCCTATGATGACTTACAGAAATACTATGAGACATTATCGAAGACCACGTTTAAAGGTGGCCTGCAAGAACTTGCTCTACAGTATGTACTCAAACACCCAGCTGTTGCCAGTGCAGTATTTGGCTCAAGTTCTATCGAACAACTAAAGGCTAACACTGGATTCTCCTTAGGAGAACTTCCAAATGAAACTTATTTGGAAATTCAACAACTTGTTAAACCAATTCAATATGAAAACCATCGGTAACTATAAGCACACAGTTTTTATCTTTCTATAGTATAAATCAACCCAGGGGATGGATAATACGTCATCCCCTGGGTTTTATCCCGGTGTAAGCGTCCGTAAAACTCCCACTTCGAAATATGAAGTGAAACCGTGATGTTTAAGTGGGAGTAAACGGGCGCTAACACCCCCGATTCGTTCAACTAACAATCAGTGGGGGAAGAACCAAAACCCCCACTGATTGAAGTTTCACTTTATATTTCACATATGCTTTGTGGTGCGATAAATGGATTTAGGATGCCTTCAGGACTCGATAAACGAAGCATGCCATTTATTACATCAAGCTTCATTGATTCAGCAAAAAATACTTTTTGGTGCTTCTGTATTAAAACAGGGAAGCTGTCACTTTCTATCTCAAAATAGTCATTTGTATAGCCGTTAGTAAATCTTATTGTAGGTACGCCATTTACACCACAACCACATCCCTCTGTGTCATACCAGAGAACAACATAACGATTTTGATTTATGTTTCTTTTTTCCAATTCTTCTTTTGCTGCTGGGGTGATATGAAGTTCCATACTATTCCCTCCAATTGATCTTTGTTTACTTTTTATTAAATTGCGTTTCAAGGAGTTTCTCCATTATACCAGGAAAAACATGGTACAGCCTGCTCCCTACTTCCATCCAACCAGGCATATTAATTTCCCTTTTCTGCTTGAACAAATTTCGCGTAACTCTGTTTGCAACACGATTAGGGTCTAGCATATAACGGCTAACATTTTTCTTATACGACCCTTTAGGATCTGCCTGGGTAAAAAAGTTTGTATCTACCGGTCCTAAATTTACTGCTGTAACCAAAATGTGATCTTTTGCAGTTTCCATACGCAAACTATTAGTAAAACCAATAACGGCATGTTTCGTTGCAGCATAGACAGCCGATTTAGGAGTAGATATTTTTCCTGCCTGCGAGGCAATGTTTACGATATGCCCTTCTTGCTTTTGCTGAAAATGTGGGAGGAGCATTTTTGTAAAGTGTATTAAAGAGATAACATTAACTTGAAACATGCTTTCAACGTCCTGCATAGATATTTCTTCAACAAGCTGAAATTTACCAAAACCAGCATTATTGATTAGTCCATCTATAATAGGATGGTCCTGTAAGAGTAAGTCTGCTGTCCGCATCATTTCTTTTTTATTCGATAAATCACAAGTATAGTAATAACAATCGGTGTTAAAAGTTTGTTTTATTTTATCACACTGCTCCTTCATTTTAGCAGTGGAACGTGCTATTAGAAGTGGTATCCCTCCACTTGCAGCGATCTGCCATACGATGCTTTCTCCAATTCCACTTGAAGCGCCAGTAACAATTACTTTTTTATTTTGCAGCCGTCGTTGCTTCATAAAACTCTGTCGTCCCCTCTGTACTTTTGCTAACAAGCCCACTCGCTTCAAGATAGTCGAGCTGGCCGATAATATCTGACATAGTCAAATCAATCTGGCTCTCATAACGAACCGGAAATATTTTTTGACATAGTTGAAAAGCAGTTTGTTTACCTGTTTGAAGGAAAGCTAAAACATTAGCAGCACGTTTTTCCTGTTTATTAAAACGAGACTGGACGATCTCCGATACATTAGAAAAGATCTCTCCATGACCTGGTAAAACCTGACTGATTTCGATAGATAGACACTTTAGAAGGCTACTTCTGTACTGTAGCATAGGAGATGCTCTTCGTTCCCCTTCATGTATGGGGGGTTCGACTACAGGATTGGAAGAAATGTTTTTCAATAAATGATCTCCGCCGATGAATATTCCATCAGACTCTCTATAAAAAGAAACATGGCTCTGTGCATGGCCCTTCGTGTTTAGGACCTGCCAATCAGGATGTCCTGGCAGCCTATCTCCCTCTTCAAGAGTTCTGGTTAAATGGCCCTCTCCAGCATAGCTTAATAAGGACCGTAACTTTTTCCCTATACTCTGAAAACGTTCAGGAATATCACATTGCTTAAAATATTCTTTGAAGAAATCCTCATATCTATTAAAATATTGCTCGTCTTTTCTTAACCAAAGGTCAACAAGATGATTAGCCATTATTTCCCTAGCACGTGGAAATGCCTCAATCAATCCAGTGTGATCTGGATGATGATGCGTCAATATAATCTGTTCAATATCCCTTGGATGATAGCCAATTTGCTTTAATTGTATTAGTAGTGCTTCATAAGCTTCTTTTGTCTTTACACCTGCATCAATAAGAGACAACACATCTCCTTTTAATAAATAAACATGGGCATCCCCAACTGCAAAAGGAGTTGGAACAGTGATTTGATATAATGTATTGTCAATAATCTTCATGATTTTCACCCTTTAAGATAAGCATAGTGTGCTGTATCGCTCTCGTACTCAGCAATAATGAATAACCATTCATTATTGCTATTTTACACTATTTTTAGCTTACTGTCTTTTCGGGGAGTTTGCCAGCAACTGTTGGATGGCTCTAGACATAATAGTAGGTAAAGAATTAAAGCTATAATTCAGCTCTAGTCTTTCAGTCCATTGGTGGGGGTCTTTTCCCAATGGTCCAATATTCAGAATTGGCATTTTTAATTGCTCCATCATTTCCTCGGGAAAGACAAAACCATTATGCTGAAGTGGCATGTTTTCTGTAAGCTGTTTTATTTTGCTATTAGAGGTAACAGGACCTATAAAGCTTAAGTCGGATAAACCAGTGAAAAATTCAGAATTAACTAAATCAATACTATAATTTTCTTTTGTAAACTTTTTTATATCTTCCATAACATCTTGTATATACGGGTCATGGTGTGAAGATACAGCAGGATAAAATGGCGGACTGTAGAACAACACGATCATGGGAGCTAAGTCATTACACATGGCTGCTAACTCCTGAACTAATAACGTGGAAAAGTCACGGTCTCCCTGTTCCCGTTGGCTTCCTAACAGGTTTTGCCGGCGATTTATTTCTTCTTGGCCATACCTATTAACCGCCTCTTTATATAACTCCTCATACATATATACACTTACTTTTGAAGCGGGCATGGTAAAATCCTTTGCTACTGTTGCAAAATGCTCAGCTTTCTTTTTTACATATGCTTCAATTTGCTTTACAGCTTGATTCGCACTAACCAGAAGCTTTCTGTTTAATTCTTCAAAGCTTTGTTTTAAATAAAGAACGTTATACATTACGATAGCAGCTTGAGGGGTCTGTACAGAATATTCCGCTTTTAAATCCCGATGCATTAAACTCACAGGCGGTGGCGTGATCTCATCTTCTATCTGCTCAATAAATGCCTCGTTTAATTCCATCTGCTGTGATAGAAAACTAATCATTAGATTGGGGTTAATCCCTGCAAATGGCTCCCCAACATGTGATTCTTTCCCATAACAATAAAATCCAGGAAGCACTTTTCCAATTGATCCAGTGTATACATAATGAGCAGGATCTCCAGGGTATTTGCTAAACATCGGCTCACTATTTAAACAAGCAATATATTCTATTTCTTCGGTTTCTTTTAAGTGATTTAACACGGGAAGAGCTGTAAGCATACCACTAGAATTCACTTCCTCATCGGGTACAGAAAGTAGCAACACGTTCCCATCAAACTCCCCTTCAATAGCTCGTTCTAGCATTGCTAGTTGAAGTGTTAATCCTGCCTTCATATCCATTGTGCCTCTCCCAAACAACCAATCCCCCGCTTCTAAATCCTTTCTAACATTCTCAGGGAGTTGATCCTTTGATTGGAAGAGTTCCTTTGTCAGTTCCTTTGGATGAAAGGCTAAATTTCTGAGTGAGCCATAATCTTCAACACCAACCACGTCAAAGTGGCTCAGCAGGATAACTGTGTCTTTTTTCTTTTGCTTTCCTTTCACTAGTGCTGTTAACAGTCTCCTTCCATCTTCTAATGGATGGAGATTCAAAGAAGACGCGTTCTTTTGAAAGTATTCCTTTTGGGATAGGATGTGATAAAGGTATTCCGCAATTGCAATCTCAGCAGTTGAACCAGTTATACTTTGATATTGTACTATGGAGCAAAGTAGATCCGTTAACTCTTCTTTCGTTTGCCACTTTTTCAATTTAAATCCCCCTGTCTAAATTGACTTTTGCCCTAAAATAAAACACAATTAAATATAGAGGTGAAACTATTGCAAACAAAAATTATTGCGCATCGTGGTGCAAGTAAATACGCACCGGAAAACACGATGCCAGCCTTTGAACTAGCGCTTGAGTTTGGCGCTGATGGGATCGAAACAGATGTTCAGTTAACAAAGGATAAAGTACCAGTATTAATTCATGATGAAAACGTAAAGCGGACCTCCGATGGAAAAGGCTACGTTAAGGACTTAACCTATGAACAATTAACCAATCTCGATATGGGTTCTTGGTTCTCCACTAAATTCATTGGAACAAAGATTGTTTCATTAGAAAATTTCCTACAATGGGTCCAAGACAAACCGTTACATTTAAATATTGAACTAAAAAATAATAAAATAGATTATAAGGACTTAGAAAAGATTGTACTAGATTTATTAACCAACTATCAGTTATTAAATCGTACCACATTATCTACCTTTAATCCAAAGAGCGTAAAGAGGTTGTATGAGCTTACTAATAAGGTCGATATTGCTTTTTTAAATTCAAAGCGAATGAAATATTTTACTAAGTATGCCAAAAATCTCGGCGCTTCCTCTATCCATATCAAGTATCGCTTGCTAAATTCTCAATTAATGGAGAAAAGCAGACAGCATCACCTGAATGTTCGTGTTTATACCGTGAACAAACCGTCACACTTAATACGCTGTTTCAACCAGGAATGCGATGCGATTTTTACTGATGTGCCAGATATCGCTAAGGATTATCGTAGATTATTCACCTGATCTTTTATAACGGGAGGAAGAAAACATGGCTAAACTATTTTCACCAATTAACTTTAAAAACGTAACCTTAAAAAACAGAATTGTAATGGCACCAATGTGTATGTACTCCTGTAACCAAGAAGATGGCAAGGTTACTCCTTTCCATGTAACACATTATACTTCACGGGCTGTTGGCCAGGTTGGATTAATCATGCTTGAAGCAACAGCTGTTCAACCGGAAGGTCGCATTTCTTCTCAGGACCTAGGTATTTGGGATGATGATCATGTAGAAGGCCTTACAGATTTAAACCGTCAGATTCATCATTATGGTTCCAAAACAGCTATACAGTTGGCGCATGCTGGTAGAAAAGCACAATTAGATTCCAACATCTTTGCTCCCTCTGCCCTAGCCTTCAACGATTCCTATAAAACACCTCAACAAATGACTGTAGAAGATATCAAGGAAACGATCGAAGCGTTTAAAGCTGCAAGCAAAAGAGCAAAACAGGCAAACTTTGACATTATAGAACTACACGCAGCTCATGGTTATTTAATTAATCAATTTCTTTCTCCATTAACAAATATCCGTGGAGATTCCTATGGAGGTAGTAGAGAAAATCGCTACCGTTTACTCGAGGAAATTATTTCAGCAGTAAAACAGGCGTGGGATGGTCCGTTGTTTGTACGAATATCTACCGATGAATACGCAGAGGGCGGAAACAGTCTGGAGGATTTTGTCTATTTTTCTCGTAGAATGCGTGAACAAGGAATTGAGTTGATTGATTGTAGCTCTGGTGGTGTTGTGCCAGCTTCTATCTCTGTCTATCCAGGCTATCAGCTTCCACGCTGTGAGACGATCAGAAAAGAAGCAAACATTTCCACAGGTGCTGTAGGCCTCATTACTACAGGCGTGCAGGCTGAGGAAATTATACAGAATGAACGCGCCGATCTAATCTTCCTGGCAAGAGCATTGTTGAGAGATCCGTATTGGCCAAGAACGGCTGCTACTGAATTAAACGAAAAACTATCTGCCCCTAAACAATATGAGCGTGGCTGGTAAATCATGGAGGAATAACTTATGAAACTCGTTTTTCTTGGGACTGGCGCAGGTGTTCCCTCAAAGGAACGGAATGTAACGTCCATAGCCTTAACTCTCTTACAAGAGCAAAACAGTGTTTGGCTATTTGATTGCGGTGAAGCAACCCAACATCAAATACTAAACACCTCGATTAAGCCTAGAAAGATTAATAAAATTTTTATTACCCATCTACATGGCGACCACGTATTTGGTTTACCAGGATTTTTAAGCAGTAGATCTTTTCAAGGAGGCGAAGAAAAAGTCACTTTATACGGACCAGAGGGGTTAAAGGATTTTGTTACTACTTCTTTAAAGGTCAGTGGAACCCATTTACGTTACCCTATCGAAATTCAGGAAATTGCTGAAGGTAAAATCTATGAAGACGATCAGTTCACCGTGTTTGCCAAACAGCTCGATCACGGTATAAGCAGTTATGGTTATCGTATTGTAGAAAAGGACCGACCAGGAGAACTTCTTGTTGATCGGCTAAAAGCACATGGCGTTCACCCTGGTCCCATCTATAGCCAAATAAAAGAGAACCCCTTTGTGGATATCGCTGACGGACGGCGGCTTGTAAGTGAAGATTTTATTGGGCCAAACAAACCTGGAAGAGTTTTAGCTATACTTGGAGATACTCGTGCCCTGGCAACACACCATGAATTTATAAAAGGAGCTAATGTCCTTGTGCATGAAGCTACCTTTGATAGGGAAAAGGAACAGATGGCATGGGATTATTTTCATTCTACTACTACACAAGCAGCCGAAGCCGCAAAACAAGCGAATGTTAAGAAATTGGTGCTTACACATATTTCTTCTCGTTACCAAGGAGAAGATAACCATCGCTTGCTCCAAGAAGCAAAGCAAATATTTTTCAATACAGAGCTTGCTACGGACTTCTTTAAACTAGACATCACTGCACATTCATAAGGGGGAGATCAACATCACTACAATCAATCAAATCGTAGAAGAACAGCGGGCTTTTTATCAAAATGGAAATACAAGAGACTATCAGACTCGTAGAGCATCATTAGAAAGCTTGAAAAGGATGCTTAAGAAGCATGAAAAAGAGATATATCATGCCTTGCGATCAGATCTAAACAAATCTGAACACGAAGCCTATACTACTGAGATTGGTTTTCTTTACTCGGAAATCGACTTTACTTTAAAAAACTTAATGAATTGGATGGAGCCAACGAAGGTCACTGCTCCTATTACACATAAAGGAACAAAAAACTACATTGTGCACGAGCCTTATGGCGTTAGCTTGATTATTTCGCCATGGAACTACCCACTCCAACTAGCTCTCGCTCCAGCAATTGGTGCTATTGCTGCTGGAAATTGTGTGGTAATAAAACCGTCGGAGCACGCTAAAGCAACTTCCTCCTTATTGGCAAGTATGATAAAACGTACATTTGACCCTTCCTATATTACGGTTATTGAAGGTGAAAAAGAAACGAACCAAGAACTGCTACGCCAGCGTTTTGACTATATTTTCTTTACTGGTAGCACAGAAGTTGGAAGAATTGTGATGAAGCAAGCCAGCACACATCTTACCCCGGTCACACTCGAACTAGGTGGTAAGAGTCCTGCAATAGTAGATAAGGATGCTAATATCAACTTGGCTGCCAAACGTATAGTATGGGGTAAATTTACAAATGCTGGCCAAACTTGTGTAGCTCCAGATTATGTCTATGTGCACGAAAAAGTGAAATTTAAGCTTTTGAAGGCAATGAAAAAATATATTAAGTCTTTTTATGGAAAAGAACCTTTAAATAATCCTGATTATACTAAAATCATTAATGAAAGCCATTTCGATCGAATTTTAGGCTATCTAACAGATGGTACCCTGCTTCATGGGGGCAATGCAGATAAACAATCACTCATGATCGAACCAACGATTCTTGATAAAATTTCATGGGACGACAGTGTTATGCAGGAGGAAATATTCGGACCTGTTTTGCCAGTTCTATCTTTTACAAACGTAGAAGAAGCTGTAGAAATGATTAGTAAGCAGGAAAAGCCACTAGCACTTTATTATTTTGGAGAAAATATTAAGACGCAAGAGCAGGTCATTCAATATCTTTCTTTTGGTGGTGGAAGCATAAATGATACAATCTTTCATTTAGCAAACCCTCATCTTCCATTCGGTGGTGTTGGCAATAGTGGAATGGGTCAGTATCATGGTCAATCTAGCTTTAAGACATTCTCCCACCAAAAAAGTATTCTAAAGCAATCAACTAAATTTGATGTGCCTTTCCGTTATCCTGGAAGCAAACTGGGCAAGGCTGTAATCAAACGAATTATGAAGTAACAAAAATAGCTCCCATTTTTCACCTAGCGAAAAATGGGAGCTATTCTTTTTTATAATCATCAAGAAAATTCTTTTGAAAACTAGTTCTTGGTTGATTTTCCTCTTTAACCGCTTCTAGTTTTTTAAATACATCCTTACCATACTTCTCTGATAATCCATCTATTGCTTCATAAAGCTTTTCTTTTCCTGCCTCTTTTTCATACGTAAACAGGTCTAATTGCTTTGCAATATTCTTTTTTACTTCCACATCTTGAAGCGTTATGCCGAGCAATCTAACAGGCTCTTGATTCCAATGTTTATGGAAAAGTTCTTCTGCTTCATACATAATTTCATCTTTTGCATCAATATACCGATAAAGCTTTTTGCTCCGTGTAATCGTTTTACGATCTTGGTATCTTATCATTAATTGTATACTCTGCCCTGCTGCATTCTTTCTTTTCATTCTTCGCTCCACGTTCTCTGATAGAATCGCAAGTAGCCTTCTTACTTCCTGTTCATCAACTGTATCATAGGGTAAGGTTTGTGAGCTTCCAATGCTTTTAAATTCAAAAATGGCATCTGGGTCAACTGGTCTGTTATCTATTCCATTTGCTCTGTTTTTAAGTCGTTCCCCATTTATACCGAGTAATTGCTTTAATTCATACGTATTATATTTTGCCAGATCACCAATAGTTTTTATTCCTTTTTCTATCAATTTCGTTGCTGTCTTCTCCCCGACACCATACATTTCCCCTATGGGAAGTGGCCAAAGTGTTGAAGCCAGCTCCCTTTTTCTTAAAACCGTTATGCCTAATGGTTTTTTCATATCGGAGGCCATTTTGGCTAGAAATTTATTAGGTGCAATCCCAATACTACAGGGTAAGTCTAATTCATCAAGTACTCTTTTTTGTAATGAATCGGCTATTTGTAATGGCGTAAGATCACTGGTTACATGGGTTATATCCATATACCCTTCATCAATGGAAACAGGCTGAACATCTGGCGTGATCTCTGATAGAATACGGAATAGCGCTTTTGATGCCGCACGGTACCGTTCAAAGTTTGGACGCATCACAATGAGTTCAGGGCAATTCCTTTTTGCCTGCCAAATTGTCATGGTCGTTTTAACACCTTTTGCACGGGCCTCATAACTGCTTGTCACAACAATCCCTTTCCGTTCCTCCGGATTACCCGCAATAGCCAAGGCTTTACCTTTTAAATCAGGGTTGTAAGCAGCTTCCACAGAGGCATAAAAACAGTTCATATCTATATGGAAAATAACCCGTCCTTTGTGAGGATTGTTTGCTGTCAATTTCATACACCCTTTATTATTATCTTTAACAATTATAACACAAGAAAAGCGAAGAGCGCCGAGTCAAAAGAACGCCGGCTAAAAACGACCCGTCCTGGGTCAACACCGGAATAAACCGTCCCTTCGAATGAACCATAGAAAGAGAAACCCTCTTAAGGTTTTACCTCAAAAGGGTTTCTCACAATGGGTATTAAACCCAATTACCGAACGTAAAATGCTGTTCAATCTACCTTTACGCTTCTTTAGCTGCCTCCGCTATAATAGAACCGACAAGCTCTGTAATCTTCACAAGTTCTGCTACTGGGATACGTTCGTTAGTCGTATGAATTTCTTCATACCCCACAGCAAGGTTAACCGTAGGGATACCATGTCCAGCTATTACGTTGGCATCACTTCCACCACCGCTTTGTAATAGCTTACTTTCACGTCCTAATGCCTTTGCTGCACGGCGAGCTACCTCAACGACCTGGTCTCCTACCTTTTGTTTAAACCCTGGATACATAACGTTAATCTGAACATCAGCTGAACCACCAAGTTCCTGTGCTGTTTTTTCGAATGCTTCTTTCATCTTGGCAACTTGTGCTTCCATTTTCTCTGGTACAAGAGATCTCGCCTCAGCAAGGATTTCCACATGATCTACGACAATATTAGTCTGCTTGCCACCTTCAAAGCGACCAATATTAGCTGTAGTCTCCTCATCAATTCGTCCTAAAGGCATTTTAGCAATAGCCTTTGCTGCTAATGTGATAGCCGAAATTCCTTTTTCAGGCGCTACACCTGCATGAGCTGTTTTTCCTTTTATAACGGCGAAAACCTTCGCTTGGGTTGGGGCTGCGACGATGATATCTCCTACATCTCCATTACTATCAAGTGCATAGCCATACTTCGCAATAATGTGTTCTGGGTTCAATGCTTTTGCACCCACTAGTCCTGATTCTTCACCAACTGTAATAATAAATTGAATATCTCCATGTTCTGTATTGTTCTCTTTAAGTACACGGATTGCCTCTAGCATTGCCGCTAAGCCTGCTTTATCGTCAGCTCCAAGGATTGTTGTTCCATCCGAAACAATATAGTCACCTTCAATGGAAGGCTTAATTCCCTTACCTGGTACTACTGTATCCATATGAGAAGTGAAGTAAATTGGCTCTACACCTGACTTCGTTCCCTTTAAGGTGCAAATAAGATTTCCAGCTCCATGGCCAGTCACTTTTGATGCATCATCTTCCATTACCTCTACGCCAAGGTCTGTAAATTTTTGCTTCAGTACTGCTGCAATTTCTGTTTCATATTTTGTTTCTGAGTCAATTTGGACAAGTTCAAAAAATTCGTTGATCAATCTTTCTTGGTTTACTGTAGTCATAAATTTTAGTCCTCCAATAGTTACTATAATGGCATGTTACCATGTTTTTTTTCTGGTCGCTCCACTTGTTTATTATACATCATTTCCAAAGCTTGAATAAGTTTAATGCGCGTTTTCTCTGGGAAAATCACATCATCGATCATCCCTAAGGCAGCAGCCGTATAAGGATTAGCGTGCTTTTCTCGATAGGCGGCTATCTTCTCTTCTCTAGCTTTTTCTCGGTTTTGGGCTTTCTTTATTTCATCACTGTTTAAAACACTCACAGCACCTTCTGGCCCCATAACAGCAATTTCAGCCTGCGGCCAAGCGTAGACTACATCAGCCCCGAGTGATTTACTATTAAGAGCGACAAATGCACCACCATATGCCTTACGTAAAATAACCGTGATTTTAGGAACGGTTGCTTCTGCATAGGCATAGGCAATTTTTGCTCCATGCCGAATAATTCCCTCATGCTCTTGCTTTACTCCTGGTAAGAAACCAGTTACATCCTCTAACGTAATGAGTGGGATATGAAAGCAATCACAAAAACGTATAAATCGCGCTGCTTTATCACTAGCATCGATGTCCAGTCCACCGGCTTTATACTTCGGCTGGTTACAAACCAATCCAATAGCTATTCCGTGCACCCTAGCAAAACCTACTACAATATTCTTTGCAAATTTGTCATGAATCTCCATAAAGGAATCTGCATCTACTATTTGTTCAACTATTCTCCTTACGTCATAAGCTGTCTTGCTATCAGACGGGACCAATTCGAGTAATCTTGGTCGCTCATGATTTTCTTCATTAATTGGTAATGGCTTCGTTTTTTGCTGGTTTTGCTCAGGTAGAAACAGTAAAAGCTCCTTAACCGCATCCAATGCTTCCCCTTCTGTTGCTTTTGTGAGATGGGCATTTCCACTTTTTTGGCTGTGAATAAAAGAGCCACCCAGTTCCTCGGCCGTAATTTGCTCTCCTGTTACCTCTTGCATCACCTTAGGTCCTGTCACAAACATCTGAGAGGTTTTTTCTACCATGATGACAAAGTCTGTCAAAGCGGGAGAATATACTGCCCCACCCGCACTTGGTCCCATTATGACAGAAATCTGGGGTATAACACCAGAATAAAGTACGTTTCGGTAAAAAATCTGACCATATCCATCTAATGAGGAAACCCCTTCTTGAATACGTGCCCCACCAGAATCAATTAACCCAATAACGGGAAAACGATTTTTACCAGCAAGGTCAAGAATTGTTGCTATCTTTTTCCCATGCATTTCACCTAGTGACCCACCAAACACTGTAAAATCTTGAGCATAAACATATACGGCCTTTCCAGATATCTTACCAAATCCTCCAACAACCCCATCGCCATTTAAAGATTCTAGATAATTGCTTGGCTTTCTTTCTGTTAAAAAAGGCTGGATTTCTATAAAACTACCCGGATCAAGTAAATAGGTGAGACGTTCTCTGGCCGTCCACTTTCCTTTAGAATGTTGCTTAGAAGTTCGCTTTTCTCCACCACCTGTTTCCACAAGTTCCCGTTTGTTAGCTAGCTCTTTTATGTACTTGGATGGACTCATTGTTCTCTACGCCCTTTATACTCGCAGAATTCGACTAATGTTCCATTCGTAGCACTCGGATGGATAAATAAGATTTCACTGTTCCTAGCCCCTTTTTTCACACCCTCATTGACTATTGGCAGATCTTTTGCTTTTAAGTCCATAAATACTTTTTCTATGTCGTTTGTTTCAAAGGCAATATGGTGAAGGCCTTCACCATATTTGTTTAAGTATGAGTGCACAGGAGAATTTGTATGGCTTGGCTCCAATAATTCTATCAAAATATTTTCTGCTTTTAAGTGAACAATTCTAACCCCTTCAGAGAGTAGTTCTTCTTTGCTCACAACTTGTAATCCTAAGACTTCTGTATAAAAGGGCAATGCTCTATCCAGATCTCTTACTGCAATTGCAATATGAGAAATCTTTGGTGGAAGAGACATAGTTCTGTCGTCAGCTGTAGCTTTTGTTCTCGCACAAAAGTCCATAAAAATGTTCTCCCTCCTATTTCTGCTTCTTCCTAAAAATTTTCTCTACCATAAGAAGATTAATATGCTTCAAATTCTTGGAGGATAACTTTATCTTTTGCAACATTTAGTTCTTTTCAACTTTTACTTGTCCAAATCCGGTTTTCACGATAAAATACAAGTAACAGAAGGGTTCAAAGGGGGAAAGAAAATGGCTGCAAAAAAATCAAAGCGTCAAAGAAGGACTACAGTCATCGTGTACATTATGATTATTGCAATGGTACTCTCAACATTAACTGCTGGACTGGCACTGTTTATATAATTAATCGGCAAAAGACTGAAATCAAAATTGATTTCAGTCTTTTTTAATGAAAAAAATAACAAGCAAACGTTTTATAACTTCGCCCTACGCTTTTGCTTTAGATTTTGCTTCTTTTTTATGTTGGATGTCACTCTTTTTAAATTTCTGTTTCAATAATAAGTAGTCTTCTATTTCATGGAGAAGGCGAAACAGATTAGCACGGGTTTCGAATTCCTCACGTGTTTCAGGTAGTTCTTCCTCATCAAACTCTTTTTGTAATTTAGTTAGTTCCTCTAAGTACAATATTGCTGTATTACCTGGATGAACAGCCTTTGATAAGCTTTCAAAGAAAACAGCAACTTTTTCAGAAATGGATATTTTATTTGGTAGTTTTGTTACGAGTGGTAACATCCTTTTCAATAATTCAAATTGTCGCTGTCGCATATAAAAATAATCCTTATATGGGTGCTTGCTACGCAATAGATGATTCTCTTTGTCCCGCTCAACTAGGTCAAAAGCTTCCTCAAGGATCTGTTCTGTTTCGGATATTTCCTTGCCATCCCAATGTATCTCTTTATTACGGATATATAAAGCTACCTCATACAAAATAGTCTGGAAATTACTTTCCACCTTGTTCTGCTTATTTTTTAACTTTTTATCCAAGCTCGGCATATATAAATTTAACAATAGCCCTGTACCGATTCCCACAATGATCAGGACAAACTGATCTGTTAAAAAATTCAAATCTATCCCAGAGGCACTATATAAATTTAAAATAATTACAGAGCTTGTAGCAATTCCCTGCGTGATTTTTAAATAAACAGTCGTCGGTATAAATACCGCTAGCATCAAACCCACTGAAACAGGATGGTAGCCAATGATCTCGAAGAATACTAAAGAAAAAACACTTGCTAGTACACAAGCCAAAAAACGGTTCCAGGCACTTAGAAAAGATTGTTTCCTTGAGGGCTGGATACAAAGAATAGTTAAAATTCCTGCTGAAACAAAATTTGATAAACCAAGAAATTGAGCAATAGATATGGCAAGAGGTGTACCTATTGCCGTTTTTATCGTTCTATAGCCGATCTTCACTTTTATAACTCCTTTAACTCGCAATGCTTTACAGCATATTCGTTTTGTAACGAATGTTCACGTTTCTCTTATGCTTGAAACGTGAAAAAAGAGGCTGACCTAAATAAATAGCGACAGCCTCTTTCTAATATACACTTTTTGCTTATTAAAACAAGCAAAAAATGCGTTAAATTTCTTCACAGTGTTCATCAAATATGGATTGCAATCTGCCAACAACATCCATCGCGCTATGGCCTTCTATATCATGTCTTTCTAACATGGTTACAATCTCCCCATCTTTCAAAAATGCGAAGGAAGGTGATGAAGGAGGATATCCTTCAAAATAGCTTCGTGCTTTTTCTGTAGCTTCCTTGTCCTGACCGGCAAAAACAGTAACTAAATGATCTGGTCGTTTGTCATAATGAACAGAATTAGCTGCAGCTGGGCGAGCTACTCCTCCAGCACATCCACAAACAGAATTCACCATCACAAGGGTCGTCCCTTTACGAGCAACTGCTTGATCTACATCTTCTGGTGTTTTCAGTTCTTCGTATCCTGCTTCCGTTATATCTTCACGTGCTGCATTGACAACATCATTCATAAAAATGTTGAAATCCATACGAAATCCAACCCCTTACGTTAAATTAGTTCTATCAAATCTTGTAAACAGCATACCAAGTTTCACTTGATTTATCAATTTATTAAGATTAACAAAATACTATGCTCGCTGATTTAGTAAATACTCATCGTCTTTTCATTCATATTTTCTAACGTTTTCTTCAGATAGGAGAGGAAATTCCCACAAACTAAACCATCTAATACTCTATGGTCAAGGGATAAAGATAGATTAACCATATCTCTAGCTGCAAACATATTGTCGACAATAACTGGACGCTTCACGATCGATTCTACTTGTAAAATGGCAGCCTGTGGGTGGTTAATGACACCCATTGAACTAATTGACCCAAAAGAACCAGTATTATTGACCGTAAATGTACCACCTTTCATGTCGTCCCCTGTTAATTTACCTTTCCTCGCTTTACCTGCCAGTTCAGTAATATCTTTGGCAATTCCTTTAATACTCTTTTCGTCAGCATTCTTTATTACAGGGACAAATAATTCCTCATCTTTTGCTACGGCAATGGATAGGTTGATTGCCTTTTTCTGTATGATTTTATCTCCAGCCCACATACTGTTTAATTGAGGATATTCTTTCAATGCCTGAGCAACTGCTTTTACAAAGAAAGCAAAGAACGTAAGGCTGAATCCTTCTTTTTTCTTAAAATCATCTTTAATTTGGTTACGATATGTGACCAAATCTGTAACATCTACCTCCACAGTCATCCATGCATGAGGAATCTCCTGTTTAGATCGAACCATGTTTTGCGCAATAGCTTTTCGTACCCCTGTTACTGGGATTTCGATATCTCCTTGTTGCATATCTGAAACAGGTGCGGAAGAAGTAGCTTTTTCTACAACTGGCTCTGCCTGAGCTTGAGATGGCTTAGAAGACACTTCTTGATTACTGCTTGTCGTTTTTGGTTTTCCATTTGACAAGTAGTTTTCAATATCTTTCCGTGTTATTCTACCTTTTTGACCAGAACCAGTAACTTGGTCAAGATCAATATCATTCTCTTGTGCTAGGCGGAGCACTGCAGGAGAATAACGTTTTTTCATAGATTGATCTTGATTCGGTTGCTCTGTAGTTTCTTTTGAAGCCTCAACCGTTTCTTTATTCGTAGGCTGTGTTGCATCGCCTGCACTGTCTTCAGTATCGATGTAGCACATTAAATCACCGACAGCAATGGTTTGCCCTTCTTCGGCAACGAGCTCTTTAATGGTACCAGTGAAAGAAGAAGGTACTTCTGCATTCACTTTATCTGTGAGTACTTCTGCAATTGGATCATATTTATTTACTTTGTCGCCTACTTGAACAAGCCAAGAGCTTATTGTTCCCTCTGTTACACTTTCCCCTAACTGGGGCATGTTTATTTTTTCCGAAGCCATTATTCAATCCTCCTTCAAGTTTAAAATTCCGCAAGTTCTCGCATCGCTTTTTCTACTTTATCCGGGTTCATCATAAAATACTTCTCCATAGTTGGGGCATAAGGCATGGATGGCACATCTGGGCCAGCAAGACGCTTAATTGGTGCATCAAGATCGAATAGACAGTTTTCTGCAACAATTGCTGCTACTTCCCCAATAATACTTCCTTCTTTATTGTCTTCCGTTACAAGAAGTACTTTACCCGTTTTTTGAGCTGCCTCTATTATGGCTTCTTTATCTAATGGATAAACGGTTCGTAAATCTAGAATATGAGCGTCGATTCCTTCCTCTGCAAGTTTTTCAGCAGCTTGTAGAGCGAAATGGACACACAAACCATACGTAATAACAGTGATATCAGAGCCTTCTCGCTTCACATCTGCCTTGCCGATCGGGAGTACATAGTCATCTTCAGGAACCTCGCCTTTAAGTAACCGGTACGCTCTTTTATGCTCTAAGAAAAGGACAGGATCATTGTCCCTAATAGATGCTTTTAACAGTCCTTTTACATCATAAGGTGTAGAGGGCATAACAATCTTTAAACCAGGCTGATTAGCAAAAACCGCTTCAATCGACTGGGAATGATAAAGCGCTCCGTGAACTCCTCCGCCATATGGGGCACGAATAGTCATCGGAACATTCCAATCATTATTTGAACGATAGCGCATTTTCGCAGCTTCTGAGATAATTTGGTTGACGGCAGGCATAATAAAGTCAGCGAATTGCATTTCCGCAACTGGACGCATTCCGTACATCGCTGCCCCAATCCCTACACCTGCTATTGCAGACTCAGCAAGCGGTGTGTCAAGCACGCGCGCTTCTCCAAATTCATCATAAAGTCCATCTGTTGCGCGGAATACGCCGCCTTTTTTCCCTACATCTTCTCCCAAAATAAATACTTTTTCATCTCGTTGCATTTCTTCTTTTAGTGCAGCTGTAACTGCTTGAATATACGACATTACTGGCATGTTTCTATTCCCTCCCTACTCTTCATAAACATATTTTAATGCATGTTCCGCTTCAGCGTATGCTGCGTTCTCAGCATAGTCAGTTGCTTCATTTACAATGGAGTTAATTTCGTCTATCATTTCTTTTTCCGATTCATCACTTAACACACCATTTTCCTTTAAGTACGCAGCAAAAGTAATGATAGAATCCTTCTTCCTGGCTTCTTCCACTTCATCACTTTCGCGATACTGACGATCATCATCATCACTAGAATGTGCAGTAAGTCTGTATGAAACTGCTTCAATTAGGGTCGGGCCTTCTCCGTTGATCGCCCTTTCTCTTGCTTCTTTAACAGCTTTATATACAGCTAACGGGTCATTTCCGTCAACCGTTACTCCAGGCATCCCATAACCAATCGCACGGTCAGAAACATTTTTGCTCGCAATTTGTTTCTCTATTGGAACAGATATCGCATATTTATTGTTTTCTACCATTGTAATAACAGGGAGCTTATGTACCCCTGCAAAGTTCAATCCTTCATGAAAGTCCCCTTGATTAGATGAACCTTCTCCAAGAGTTACAAAAGAAACAAAATCCTTCTTTTCCATTTTACCAGCTAGTGCCACGCCCACTGCATGTGGTACTTGTGTAGTTACTGGGGAAGAACCACTTAAAATTCTGTTCTTTTTCTGGCCAAAATGCCCAGGCATCTGTCTTCCACCTGAGTTAGGGTCTTCTGCTTTTGCGAAACCTGATAACATCAACTCTTTTGCGGTCATACCAAATGCTAGAACCACACCCATATCTCGATAATATGGTGCCGTGTAATCTTTCTCCCGATCTAGTGCAAAGGAAGCCCCTACCTGAGCGGCCTCCTGTCCCTGACAGGAAATAACAAACGGAATTTTACCAGCACGATTTAAAAGCCACATGCGCTCATCCAATTTTCTGGCAAGCAGCATGGTTCTAAACATTTCAATAACCTGATCATCAGTCAATCCTAACGCTTCATGACGTTCTTTTCCCAATTTAATAGCCTCCTTTTTCATTAAAACTATCTTTTACCCATGTATCTGCTTTCCTTCTACTGCTAAAGCAGCTTCTCCAACTATTTCGGAAAGTGTCGGATGTGGGTGTACTGTATGAGCTAACTCCCATGGTGTAGCATCCAACACTTTGGCAAGTCCAGCTTCTGAGATAAGATCCGTTACATGTGGACCAACCATATGAATACCAAGCAAGTCATCGGTTTTCTTGTCTGCAACTATTTTTACAAAGCCTTCTGATTCCCCGTGAACCAATGCTTTTCCAATTGCTTTAAAAGGAAACTTTCCAACCTTTACTTCATAGCCTTTTTCAGTAGCCTGTTTCTCAGTTAAACCTACGCTTGCCGCCTCAGGGCTTGAATAGATGCAAGAAGGAATATTATCATATTCTAATGCAAGAGGTTTTTCGTCTGCCATATGCTCGACAGCTACAATACCTTCGTGTGATGCCACATGAGCAAGTTGCATCCCACCAATAACATCTCCAATTGCGTATATATGTGATTCTTTCGTTTGGAAGAATGCATTTGTTTTGATAAAGCCATTTTCTAATACAATGTCCGTGTTTTCTATTCCAATGTTGGTTGTATTTGCTTCACGTCCGACAGACACAAGCATTTTATCAGCAGTATAGGATTCCACGGCATCCGCTTTTTCTGCTGAAATAGTTACATTGCTGCTAAGTTCAAGACTATCAGGAAGAACCTTTGCACCTTTAACAAACGTTACGCCTCTTTTTTTCAATTGCTTTTCAACCTCTGAAGCAACATCCTTATCCTCTGTTGGTAAGATTTGTGTCGCATATTCCAAGACAGTCACCTTTACCCCAAAGTCAGTCAGCATAGAAGCCCATTCAACACCAATAACGCCGCCTCCAACAATAAGAATAGACTTAGGGAGAGTTTGCATTTTTAAAGCATCATCAGAACTCATGACCATTTCCCCGTCCAGTTCCAATCCAGGAAGTGATTTAGGTTTAGAGCCTGTTGCGATAAGAACATTTTTAGGGACGATCATTGTATTTTCATCGCCGTTAGCATATTCAATGGATATGGTTCCAGGCATTGGAGAAAAAATACTTGGTCCTAAAATACGGCCATAGCCCTGGAAAACATCGATTTTCCCCTTTTTCATTAATCCTTGTACACCTTTATGCAATGTATCAACAATTTTATTCTTTCTTTCTTGTACTTTATTAAAGTTTATGCTCGGATCCTTCGTTTCCACACCATACTCGGCAGCTTCTTTTGTCTGTCTAAATACCTCTGCACTTCTTAAAAGAGCTTTTGATGGAATACAGCCTCTATGCAGGCATGTTCCACCTAATTCTCCTTTTTCCACTACTGCTACTTGCATTCCTAGTTGGGAGGCACGAATAGCAGCCACATAGCCGCCCGTTCCTCCACCAAGAATGACTAAATCATATTCTTTCGCCATACAAGAATCGCTCCTCTTTATCATCATTAGGATAAACTTTAGGTTCTTCTTGCCCTCGAAGCACTCGAAGAACGCCCTCATTAAGTGCCTCTAATTCATTTTCCCCTGGGTATACGACCGTATCAGCAATCCACTTTACCCGTTTCATAATCATTTCAGTAAAGGTTTTCCCATAAGCCAAGCCACCAGTAAGCACGATCAGATCTACTCTCCCCTGAAGAACGGAAGCCATGGATCCGATTTCCTTTGCAATTTGATAAGCCATCGCTTCATATACTTCTTCCGCGTATGTATCTCCGGCTGCAATTCGCTTTTCTACTTCTACTGCATCGTTTGTTTCAAGGTATGCCATTAGGCCACCCTGCCCTACTATTTTTTTCATAATTTCACCAACGTAGTACTCTCCAGAAAAGCATAGTGAAACGAGATCACCTGCTGGAACCGTTCCCGCACGTTCTGGAGAAAATGGGCCATCCCCATGTAGTCCGTTGTTTACATCTATTACTTTGCCACCTTTATGGGCCCCTATGGTTATTCCACCGCCCATATGTGTGACAATCATATTCATCTCTTCATATGCTTTTTCAGCATCGCGGGCTGCTTTTCTCGCTACAGCTTTTTGGTTTAAAGCATGGAAGATGCTCTTTCTTGGTATTTCTGGTACTCCTGAGTATCGTGCTATATCAGCAAGTTCATCCACAACCACCGGGTCGACAATAAATGCAGGGATGTTTAACCCACTGGCAATTTCATTAGCGATAATCCCTCCAAGGTTTGAAGCATGTTCGCCATTATAACCGGTTTGCAGGTCATGTAGCATGATGTCGTTCACCTCATAAGTTCCACCTTCAATGGGTTGTAATAGACCACCCCTGCCGCAAACAGCACTCAATTTGGAAATGTTAATGCCTTCATAGTCTAATTGTTCAAGAATAACGTTTTTTCTAAAATCATATTGATCCATTATGTTGGAATACTGGCTAAGATCTTCCCCACTATGACGTATTGACTTTTCGAAAATACATATGTCATTCTCAAAAACCCCAATTTTAGTAGAAGTAGAGCCAGGATTAATGACTAAGTTTCTGTAATTTAATTGCAAAGTATTACCCTCCATTGCACACACGATTACCTTCTGCTCAGGATATGGTGGTCATTTAGTAAAAATTGGCTTCTTGAATTTCTTTTCGCTTCAATCCGCTCTTCTGCCATACGATCAGCAGCTACATATGTTGGAATGTTATCAGTTCTGGAAATTTCAAATACCCTTGTTAAACTATCATATATTGTTTCAACTTTTTTCATGGCACGTTTTTGATTATATCCAACGAGTTCGTCCGCAACATTAATAACACCACCAGAATTTATAACATAGTCTGGTGCATAAACGATCCCTTTTTCATGAATGATGTCCCCGTGCTTAGAAGACTTAAGCTGATTATTTGCTGATCCAGCAATAATTTTTGCTTTTAATCGATTTATTGTATCATCATTAACTGTTGCACCCAATGCACAAGGTGCATAAATATCACAATCAACATCATAGATATCATCCGGGTCTACCGCTGTTGCATTAAATGCCTCTACAGCTCTCTCAACAGATTGTTTATTGATATCTGTTACGATTAGTTTAGCACCTTCCTCATGTAGGAATTCACAGAGCGCATACGCAACATTTCCTACTCCCTGTATAGCAACTGTTTTTCCTTCTAGTGAATCACTACCATAAGCTTCCATAGCTGCTGCTTTCATTCCTTTGTAAACGCCGTAGGCAGTGACAGGGGAAGGATTGCCTGATGAACCAGATTCAGGTGAAATTCCTGTTACAAAATCTGTTTCAAGGTGAATTAAATCCATATCATGGACAGTAGTTCCAACATCCTCTGCCGTAATATAACGACCATTTAACCCCTGAATATATCTACCAAAGGCACGGAACATTTCTGGATTCTTATCTTTTTTCGGATCCCCGATAATAACGGTTTTCCCTCCACCCAGATTTAATCCAGCAGCTGCATTTTTATATGTCATGCCTTTAGCAAGTCGAAGTGCATCTTCAATCGCCTCTGCTTCAGATTTATATGTCCACATTCTAGTCCCACCAAGTGCAGGTCCTAAAGTTGTATCATGTATGGCTATAATGGCCTTCAGTCCAGAGCTCTTATCCTGACAAAAAACAAGCTGTTCATAATCATATTTCTCCATATAAGTAAATATTTCCATTATAATTTCCTCCTAAAAAGTAGTTGTAGTAGCTAAAGCTAAAGACAATGAGTATAATTTACTCTTTGCATCATCTGATCTCGACGGCAAAACAATTGGTGCTTTTGCACCACTAACCATAGCCGCCACATTTGCACCTGCAAAATAAATAAATGATTTATAAAGTGCATTGCCAACATCAATCGTCGGTACTAACAAAATGTCTAGATCCCCTGCTACTTCAGATTGGATACCTTTATGCTTTGCTGCTTCAATAGAAACAGCATTATCAAAAGCTAATGGACCATCGACAATACAATTTTTAATTTGGCCACGTTTTTGCATTTGCGTAAGTAATGCTGCATCAACGGTGGACTGCATTGCCTCGTTCACTGTTTCAACAGGAGCTAGGACCGCGACTTTTGGTTTCTCTAAACCGATGCCTCTAGCTACCACCACAGCATTTTTAATAATTTCGGCTTTTTCCTTTAAATTTGGCGTGATGTTCATTGCTGGATCTGTTAAAAATACCAAGCGTTCACGGCCGGGAATTTCAAAAAGCGCAACATGTGATAAAATGTTTCCCGTTCTAAGTCCAAATTCCTTGTTTAAAACAGCCTTTAATAGCGTCTTTGTTGCAATATTCCCTTTCATTAAAACATCCGCTTCCTGTTGTGAAACTGCCTTAACAGCAGCTTGAGCCGCTGCATCAGGTGTCGCTGTTTCTTTAACATTAATAAAAGGATTTTCCAAATCGAGGGTAATCTCTATTGCTGCATCTTTAATTTTCTCCACGTTACCGAATAGTATAAATGAACATAGATCTTGTTCTAAAGCATCTCGTACAGCCAGTAACACTTCTTTATCTCCTGCATTTGCAATGGACACGGTTTTTCTGTTTTCTGTATTTCGATTGGTTGTTATAAGCGCATCTAAACTCTTCAAGTTTGACCTCCTGTCTGCCCATTATATATGTAGCAAATTTCATGCCAACTTCCTTTTGCCGTATTAACGCGTATTTAAGGTGCTATTGATTTGACGCAAGCATGCAAACATGCAAACTATTGCATGTCGTTTTTTTCAATTTTATATTTTTCCATTTTGTAATAAAGATTACGAATGGATATTTTTAAATCTTTAGCTGTTTTTGTTTTATTAAAGTTGTTTTGCTTGTATGTTTCATATATATAAGTACGTTCAAATTTTTCCATAGCCTCTTGGAGTGGTTGTCCTTGCCTTGGAATAAAATTCTGGGTATCTGTTTCTATTCGAACTGATTGAAGATTAGGAAGATCTTTTGCTTTTATCTCTTCCTGTGACATGTCCATGTATATCATGGCACGTCCAATTACATTTTCTAGCTCCCTAATATTACCTGGCCAATGGTAGTTCTTTAACTTATTCAGTGCTTCATCCGAAATCGATTGGACATTACGTCCATAATCTTCATTGATTTTTAGAATCATATGCTGAACAAGAACAGGCAGGTCAGATAACCTCTCCTTTAGTCTTGGAATGTAAATTGGGAGGCGATTCAACCGATAATACAGATCTTCACGAAATGATTTTTTTATTATTGCTTTTTCAAGGTTAACATTTGTCGCAGCAATAATACGAACGTTTATGCTAATTGGCTCTGTGCCACCTACCCGTACAATCTCTTGCTCTTGGAGTACACGCAATAATTTCGCTTGCATATTTAAAGATAATTCCCCGATTTCATCAAGGAAAATGCTACCGTTATTTGCTTCTTCAAAGTAACCCTTTTTCCCACCATGCTTGGCTCCCGAAAACGCTCCCTCTTCATAACCAAATAACTCACTTTCCAAAATCGATTCAGCAATAGCCGCGCAATTTACCCGAATGAATTTATTATGCTTCCTGTCACTTTCATTATGAATTGCGTGGGCAAATAGTTCCTTCCCAGTACCTGACTCACCTCTCAGCAATACAATTGCTGGTGTTTTGGCTCCTACCTTTGCCTGTTCCAAAGCCAGCTTCATTTCCACTGAATCCCCAAGAATGTCTCGGAATGTGTATTTCGCTTCAAGGTTACGAATGATTTGTCTAGCCCGTCTTAGTTCACTGGTTAGCGACTGAATTTCTGAGACATCATGTAAAACACCGACGCTACCCTTTATTTTTCCATCCACGATGATAGGTGCTACGTTGACATAAACATCCTTACGTCCTGGGCCAACTTTCATTCTAACTCCTCTTACAGCTCTGCGGGTCTGCAGCACCTTTAAATGCATGCTTTCCCCTTCAGAAATATCCACTGTTGCCGGCTTACCGATTATATCTGCTTCCTTTAATCCAGTGATTCGCGTGTAAGCAGGGTTAATCATCATCCCGTTCCCGTTTTCATCTACGACGGTAATGGCTTCATCAGATGAATGAATTATTGCCTCTAGCATCGTTTTTATCTCATTTAGGTCCGTATTTTCTTCTGCAAGGTTCACAACCTCTGTAATATCTTTAAAAACAGCAAACGCACCAACCAAATTTTGCTCAGCGTCTATAACAGGAATTCTCGTAGTAATGATCTGTTTCCCGTTATCAAGCGTTAATTTTTGGTTTACCTCTTTACGCTTATTGCGAAGAATCTTTGGTAGACGAGTATTGGGTATAACGGTCTGGATATATTTCCCTTCTACTTGTTTTTTCGCTAGACCAATAATTTGTTCAGCACTTTTATTCACAAACTGAACAACACCTTGATTATTAACAACAATCATTCCGTCTCGAATGTTATTTAAAATAAGATGTTGATTGTTCATCTCCAGCTTTATGCGTTCAAGCAAGGCTTCTTTCTCGTTAAAAAGCTCCGAGATTATGTATGCAACACTTCCTGGGATTACAACTGTTTTTCTGTTTCGTTTGTCAACAATTTCATCCAGTACCTGTTCTTTCCCTGTTGCTTCAATAATAATGTCTATATCTTTGTCTATCCACTTTTTCCAGTCATGACCTATTTCAATTCCATACTTTTGGGCAACCTCTAAACCTTCAGCCTGTTTGTCTACATCAATTACTGCTACAATGTTCATCTGGTTTGCCTGATAAAGTATGTTTAACAGAATACTACCGCCTTTACCTGCCCCAACGATAAGTACACGCTTCATCTCATCCCACCTTGCATTAATTTGCACAGTTCTATAATACGCTATCCTGCATACTTTGGCAAATACCTTTGGGGTACATTTAGCGTCCAACCTCTGATATAATAATAAGGAATATATAATCCAAGGGGAAATCATATGAGTAGATCACTTGCCTTAATTGTTCTCTTTATTCCAGGTATTATTGCAGCATTTGGCATTAAACTTATGAGAGACGCACTTTTTTCTGAATTCTATCCTATTTTTCTACATACAGGTGTACAATTTGTTGCCGGTCTTCTCTTTTTCATTGCAGGCTTAGGCTTCATCGGAGGTTTTATTGTTTATCGGGATCGGAAAAGACAAAAAAACAAAGAACAAACAAAAAAGATGGACAAGTAGCCATCTTTTTTTATGGAAAGAAGGTTCTCCCTTTAGCTCGACATTCTTCTTTTTTAAAACTTTTAACTCAGTGCGATAAAACGAAGAGGTATCTCTACTGTTTTTTAGTGTCCATATTTCTGGAAGTGTGTTATTATTTTATATAAAAATTATTGATTCAGGAGGCTTTTTATGAAAGTAGCAAAATTTGGGGGAAGCTCGATGGCAACAGCAACCCAACTTCAAAAAGTGGGTAATATAATTCAAGACGACCCCGCAAGAAAAATTATTGTCGTCTCTGCTCCAGGTAAAAGGACACCTGATGATGTAAAAATAACCGATTTATTAATTCAGCTCGGGGAAGCATACATAAATGGTGAATCATATGAGCAAAGCTATGAAAAAGTCATCGATCGTTTTAGAGAGATAACGGAAGACCTTTCGCTTGATATAGCTCTGCTAGAGGACATTGAACAAACAATTAAATCCGTAATAAGTCAAGACGCATCCTCAATTTACAAACTAGATGCACTAAAGTCTATTGGGGAAGATAGTTCTGCAAAGATTCTTAGTGCCTATCTTTGTTCGATTGGGTTAGATGCTTCTTATATTAATCCAAAGGATGCTGGCATTATCGTGAGTAATGATCCAGGTAATGCACAAATTTTGGATGGTAGCTTTGCAAGAATATACAACTTACGTGAAAAAGTCGGAATATTAGTTATACCTGGATTTTTCGGATACACAGAGCACGGTGAATTAATGACGTTTTCTAGAGGTGGTTCTGATATAACCGGATCCATTGTCGCAGCAGGAGTAAAAGCAACACTCTACGAAAATTTTACAGATGTGGATTCCGTTTATGCGGTTAACCCATCCATCGTAGCAAATCCAAAAGAAATTAAGACATTAACATACAAAGAAATGCGAGAACTTTCCTATGCAGGATTTTCTGTTTTTCACGACGAAGCACTTATACCAGCTTTTAAAGAACAAATTCCTGTGTGTATTAAAAATACAAATAAACCACACTTACCAGGAACAAATATTGTAGCTGAGAAAAAACAAGACGAAAAATGTGTCGTTGGTATTGCAAGTGACACCGGATTTAGCAGTTTGTATGTAAGTAAATACCTTATGAACAGAGAAATTGGCTTTGGTAGGAAACTATTGAACATTTTAGAGGATGAAGGCGTCTCGTTTGAGCATGCACCGTCTGGTATTGATGACATGTCCGTCATTATACGTGACAGCAAGCTAACAAAAGAGAAAGAAGCTAACATAACAAAGCGTATATACGATGAGCTACATCCTGACACGATAATCATGCACAGGGACTTGGCTATGATTATGGTGGTAGGTGAAGGCTTAGTTAGCACTGTTGGTGTTGCACAAAAAGCAACTACCGCGCTTGCAAGTGCTAACGTGAATATTGAGATGATTAACCAGGGTTCTTCAGAGGTTTCTATGATGTTCGGGATAAAAGCGGCGGACCTTAACCGTTCTGTAGAATCGCTATATCATGTGTTTTTTGATTAAGTTTTGCAATAATTTGCAGACACCCTCTTATCCTACATTAATATAAAAGGAAAAAGATGATTCCCTTGAGGCGAATCATCTTTTTCCTTTTATTATGTTATCTTAACTTGCTTTATGTTCTAATCTCAAACGATCTGCAACCATTGCGATGAATTCGGAATTTGTTGGCTTTGCTTTTGTAATGGAGATGGTATAACCAAATAAAGCGGAAATTGAATCTATATTCCCCCTGCTCCAAGCTACTTCAATCGCATGGCGAATCGCCCTTTCAACACGAGAAGCTGTTGTGTTAAACTTCTTAGCAATATCCGGATAAAGAACCTTTGTAATGGAACCAAGTAATTCTATGTCGTTATATACCATCGTAATTGCCTCTCGCAAATACATGTAGCCTTTAATATGTGCAGGCACACCAATTTCATGAATAATATTCGTAATACTCGCTTCAAGATCTTGCTTCTTTTTTTCCTTACGTACCACCTTTTTGGCGGAAGAAGGCATCGAGTTTGTTCCCTGAACCTGACGAACCTGATCAGCTAAGTTGTCAAGGTCAAACGGTTTTAATATAAAATAGGAAGCACCTAAATCTACGGCCTTTTTCATTACTTCCTCTTGGCCAAATGCTGTTAGCATAATTACATTTGGCTTGTTGCCATCCATTCCTCGAACTGTATTTAAAACGGCAAGACCGTCAACATGTGGCATAATAATATCTAATATTAACACGTCGGGTTCATGGTCTTCTAACATTGTAAGACAATCTCTGCCATTGAATGCTGTACCAATCACCTCAATATCTTCTTGCTCTTCAAAGTAATCCTCCATTAACTGCACTAACTCTCTGTTATCATCCACCAAACAAACCGAAATTTTATCCACTCAAAAGCTCCTCCTTTATGTAGTAAACTCTTCTTATTCTTACTTATTCTACATAACTTCTAAATATCCTTTATTTATTTAAAAAACTTTGGCTTTTTCTGCAGATACTAAAAATATCACCGTTTTACTACGAGTTACGCTATGATTCGATAAATATATACATGATTTGTCGAAAAATATTTACATTGTAAGTATAACATAATTTGGCGTTTTGTTTTCTGTTAATTACAAAAAAAGTGACTTGGATGGAAAATATCCATACAAGTCACTACTTTAACCCGCTTTTTGCTCTTCTCTTGTTTGCTTATATATATTAACCCCAGCATCTTGAAGCATCCATTCAATATGAACCCCATATCCTGATGTAGGATCATTGACAAAAACGTGTGTCACGGCCCCAATTATCTTACCATCTTGTATGATAGGACTACCACTCATGCCCTGAACAATCCCTCCTGTCTTTTTCAGGAGCTCCTTATCTGTAACCTGAATGACCATTCCTTTTGTTGCCGGGAATTTTTGAGGAACAGAGCTTACTACCTCAATATCAAATTCCTCCACTTTTTCATCCTCAAGTACGGTTAGTATCTTTGCTGGTCCTTCTTTTACTTCATGGGATAAAGCTACTGGCAAAGGTTTGTCATTTTTGCCATTTTTAATGGTCTCTTCCAACTTACCAAATATGCCAAACGGTGTATTTTTTGTGATGGATCCAATTTGGTTTTCCTTCACAGAAAACCTTGCTTGTTTTTCCCCGGGGACGCCATTATTTCCTTTTTCTATGGCCGTAACAGTCGATTTCACAATGGTACCGTCGTGTATCTCAATAGGTTTTTTCGTATCCATATCTGATATAACATGCCCTAAAGCACCGTATTTCTTCGATTTGGGTTCATAAAACGTCATCGTACCAATTCCGGCTGCCGAGTCCCTGATATATAGACCAATTTTATAATCTTCTTCCTTATCGTCTAACACCGGAGTCAGTTTCGTATCAATTATTTCCTTGCCCCTTTTTATTTTTACATCCAATGACTTATTTTGTTGACCAGCTTTTTCTACAAATGGTCTTACTTCCTTCATTTCTTTGATCGGTTTACCATCAATCTCCAACAAAATATCGCCAACCTTAATTTTTGCTTCTTCACCTGGAGATAGCGACTTATCTGCAACATTTACCAAGTGATGCCCAACAACCAATACACCTTGTGTGTGTAGTTGTACCCCAATGGATTGCCCTCCTGGAATTACTTTCATATCATCTAAGACAGATACATCAACTTTTTTTATTGGCAAGCCTGCAACTTCATACATAAGTTGACTATTTCCAGAATCCTTCGTTTCAAAAACAGAACTATCTACAGCCTGTACAGCTTGACTGCTTGAGGCAATGTGCGATTTTTCTCCTAAATTTGGCAGTTCAATCGGTGACTCGTTATGAAAAGTAACAATTTCATCTGGAATGGATAGGTACTGCTTTACAGGGGATATAAAGGGTATGGATAATACGAAAGCAAACAATATCGAGCCAACCCATAGTCGTATTTTATTTTCTTGTGGTTTCAAGTTTCCATTCACTCTCCTCGTTCCTAACCCATACCAACTTATTTATTTCTGTACTTCTAATTTGACCGAACAAGACCTGTTTTAAACTGGTGAAACCTAAGCAAGATGTGTAACATTTCCTTTTTTATCACCGTTAATTTTGGTATAACCTTTTATAAAGGAGCTTTTCTCGTATGTATTCACAACAGGTTGGAAGAAATTTGCATATGTATCAAACCGCAGTAGTTCCGAAGGCTTAATTAAAGCAAAATAAAAAAGCCAGTTATTATAGCATCTGACTTTTTAAGAAAAAATATCCTTTTTATTTGGATTTAAATGTAAGAGCCATGTCAAGTAATTCCTTTGCATGATCCTTGGCAGTTTCAGTAAGCTTCGTGCCAGTAATCATCCTACTCAATTCCACCACTTGTTGATCAGTCGTCAATTCTTCAACTTTTGTAGCAGTACGGTTGTTACTCTCAGCTTTTTCAATGAGTTTATGGGTATCAGCCATGGCTGCTACCTGTGGCAAGTGAGTAATACATAACACCTGAGAACTACTTGATATTTGATAAATCTTCTCCGCAATAGATTGAGCTACACGTCCACTTACTCCAGTATCGACTTCATCAAATATAACGCTAGTTACACCCTGATGCTTGGCAAAGATTTTTTTCAGCGCCAGCATAATCCGTGATAATTCACCACCTGATGCTACTTTATGAAGATCTTTCAACGGCTCGCCTGCATTTGTAGAAATTAAAAAGCGCACTCTATCAAAGCCATTCTTATGCAACTTTTGCTTTTGCTCATCGAGTCCCGCTTCATCTTGATTCATTTGTTGGAATGATATTGAAAAAGTCGACTTCTCTAAATAAAGATCTTTTAACTCGTTCTTAATCTCTTCCATTAATGCATTCGCATTTTTTACTCGTATATCATGCAACTGTTTGGCCTCAAGAAATGCATCCTTCCTAACGTCCTCTATTTGTTCAGAAAGTTTAGCAAGGTGGGAATCTTTATTGGTTATCTCTTCAATTTCTTCTTCTATCTTCGCCATATAATGAAGAATATCATTAACAGTAGGTCCGTATTTCTTCTTTAATCTGTTGATTTCATTTAATCTGGACTCTACTTCATTTAGCCTTTCCGGATTATATTGTTGTGATTCACTATAGTTCCTCAAAGAATAGGTTAATTCCTCCAGGGCATAATAATGATTGGAAATTTCCTCCGCTTTATCACTAATAAACGAATCAAAATTACTGCTTACATCTAACGCCGTACGGGCACTGTTCACCCATTCAAGTCCTTTTTGTTCTCCATATAAAGCATTGTAAGCATCTTGCAAAGCGGTATAAATTTTTTCGAAGTTAGCTAAAGACATTCGTTCTTCTTCAAGCGTCGTATCTTCATTTGGTTCCAAGTTTGCTTGTTCTAGCTCTTGGAGCTGGAACTCCAGTAAATCTAAACGGTGGGCCATTTCTTGTTCATTTTCACTTAGTTCTTTATACCTTGTCTTTAGACTACTAAGACGTTCATAAAGGTAGCTGTATTCTTTCTTTGTAGGTTTCATTGCTTCCGGATCATAAAGATCAAGCAATTCTAAGTGGCTTTCAGGGTCCATTAAAGACTGTGTTTCATGCTGACTGTGAATATCGATTAATGTTTTGCCAAATTCACGCAGAATCCCTAAAGTCACAAGCTTGCTATTGACCCGACATATACTTTTACCGTTCGAGGTTATGGTCCGTTGAAGAACGACTTGTTCATCAGATATCTCAATACCAAAATCCCTGCCCACTTTATAAATGGGGTGCTCTTTTCGATCTAGAGTAAACAAACCTTCGATCTCAGCTTTTTTGGCTCCATGGCGAACAAATTCAACAGATCCTCTGCCACCTGCTAATAATTGAACTGCATCAATTATAATAGACTTACCAGCACCAGTTTCTCCTGTCAGCACAGTTAACCCCTCATTAAATGTTATGGATATTTGATCAATAATTGCAAAATCCCGAATAGATAATTCTGTTAACATATATAACATTCATCTCCATTTTAGAAAAAATCATTAGAGCATCGTTAAAAATCGTTCTTTAATTAGTGCTGCGTTCTCCTCTGTTCTGCAAATAATTAGGCATGTATCATCACCACAGATTGTTCCCATAATTTCTTCCCAATCTAGATTATCAATTAATGCGCCAACTGCTTGTGCATTTCCTGGTAGTGTTTTAAGGATAATCAGATGACTCGCATGTTCTATTTTCACAAAAGCATCCATGACGAGCCTTTTTAGCTTGTCTAGTGGGTTAAATCGTTGATCTGCAGGAAGACTGTACTTATATTTTCCGTTGGATGCAGGAACCTTTACTAGATGGAGTTCTTTTATATCACGTGAAACCGTTGCTTGGGTGACTTTATAGTCTAATCTCTTTAGCCGATCAACCAGGTCATCCTGTGTTTCGATTTCATTTTCTGTTATTAACTCACGTATTTTAATATGACGCTGTATTTTACTCATATAACACCTCTTCATTTTCTATAAAGTGAAACTTCAATCAGTGGAGGTTTTTGTTCATCTCCCACTGATTGTTAGTTGAACGAATCGGGGTGTTAGCGGCCGTTTACTCCCACTAAAAACTAACGGTTTCACTTCATGTTTCGAAGTGGGAGTTTTACGGACGCTTGCTCCGGGATAAACACAAACGGCCTACATCGGTAGCCCGTTATTTTTCTTGTGATGTATGGAACTCATGGTGTGCATGCTCTACTATCTCTTCTATTTCGACATTAGACTCAGGAATTCCTTCCTTTTCTTTTCGCCAGCCAAAGTGCGCAAGAAATTCTATATTCCCATCTCCACCGGTAATAGGAGAATATGTAAGATCAATTAATTCATACTCTTCCTCTGTTGCAAAATGAATAATATCCTTTAATACCTGTTTATGAACTTTCTTGTCACGAACAATTCCCTTTTTCCCCACTTGTTCTCTTCCCGCTTCGAATTGCGGTTTAATTAACGCAATTACATCACTATTTTCTGCAAGCAATTGTCGCAGTACAGGTAAGATAAGTCTTAGCGAGATAAAGGAAACATCGATTGTAGCAAGATCAGGAGTACCTTCCTGAAGCATATCCTTGGTGACATATCTAAAATTTGTTCGTTCCATTACAACGACACGATTATCATTTCGTAGCTTCCAGTCAAGTTGATTGTAGCCAACATCGATTGCATAGCTTCGCTTCAACCCATTTTGTAAAGCACAATCAGTGAAACCACCTGTAGAAGAACCTACATCCACCATTATTTTATTTTTTACTGATATATCAAAATATTTTAAGGCCTTTTCAAGCTTTAGTCCACCTCTTCCGACATACGGAATAAGTTTACCTTTTACAGTAAGGGGGATAGCACTATCGACTTTCATACCAGGTTTGTCGAGGCGTTCCTGTTCCGAGTAAACCAATCCTGCCATTATGACTCGCTTTGCCTTTTCTCTAGATTCAATTAAATTTCGTTCAACTAGTAATATGTCTAATCTTGTTTTTGTCATCTTGTCTGTCCTTTATTACGTGTCTTATTTTTTGTAGTAGAAAACACAGTGATTTTTAATTTATTTTCCAGTAGGGATATTACTTTCCCAGCAAAAAAAATGATTCTTGTGGATGCATTAATCCCAAAATATTTCCCTAATGCTTTCCCACCTACAGTTAATGCAGCTACAATACTTGTTAAAACAACTGAAAGAATAATTTGCAGGGTAGAACCATCGCCTTTACCAAACAGGTTGGCGATCTGTAAAACAACGATAGCTGTTGCCGTACCACTTACAATTCCGGAGATATCTCCGATCACGTCATTACAGAAGCTCGCGAATCTGTCAGCATTTCTTACGATCATAACTGCTTCCTTAGCTCCAGGTACCCTTTCTGCTGCCATGGCATGGAAAGGTGTTTCATCTGCTGCTGTTGCAGCAATCCCCATCATATCAAATAAAATACCGATGAGGACAATTAATAGGACAATGAACAATCCTACAAACCAAACTACCCCCCCTAAGATAGAGGAAGAGATAACTGAAAAAATAGCCGCTAGCACAAAAGTGATAACGGCAATGGTTAAGCTAAACTTCAAAGAACGCTTTATATTGGGATTCATTTCATACCTCGATTTATTGTTAAAATATGTAGTAAGGAATGGTCATTTAAAAGGTAAAAACTGTGGCTTAGGTCCAGTAGGTTTTCCCAGATGATTACCTCATGTTGCCATGTAGGCGGTTCCCCTTTAAAATCACCTTAGCATTGTCACCAATTGCTAGACTGGATTACCACTTAGTCCACACTATAATCCCTTTTAAAAGTCTTCGAACAGTCTAGGAGATTTCCTCAGCAGCCTTTAACCGTCCCCTAGCCTCTTTTGCAGTGCTGATTTCATAGAGATGAAAATAGTCAACCCATTGGCCATATGAGTTGCTACCTATGACTCTAATCCCCTCAAACACCACTCAAGGCAGGCTACGCTGCAAATATGATGTCCCTTACCATATTGTGCAGGTTCATACCCCATTCCATAATAGCTCCTAGGCTTAGTCGCTACTACAGAGATGGGCCTCCGCGGTAATCGGGTCAACGCCCACATGCCTTTGTGGATCGCCCAAAAACCTTAACTCCCAGCATAAACCCAAGGCTGGGCGCCTCAAGCCTACACAAGGAACTTCATCGATGTGCCCTTTGGCGAATTTTTAGGCCCGCCTTCAGAAACGGAAGACTGACTAGAATACTGCACCATTCCTTTTATAAAAATATTATAGCACAAACTCGCACGTATTTCATTTATTTAAGCAGTTTTCCAGTAAGATTTATACTGAAGCGATATTGCTGTATGGTTTATTATAAAAGGAAATTAATAATCACGATTGCTAAAATAATCGGTTAATTCCATAAGAGTCGAGCCTTCAGCTCCAGCAAGTTGCAATGCTTTTTTTGCTTCTATTACATAGTAGTCTTTTCTATTTTGAGCACCTTCAAGTCCTAGTAATTTTGGATAAGTACTCTTTTGATTTTCTTCATCACTTCCAACAGGCTTCCCTAATTTCTCTTGATCTCCTGTTACATCAAGAATATCATCCTGCACTTGGAAAATGAGACCAAGATAATATGCGAATTTTTCTAAAGCTACAAGTTGTTTTTCATTCGCACCAGCAATATATGCGCCCGCAAAGACAGCAAACCTTAACAATTCCCCTGTCTTTAATGTATGAATCCGTTCTAACTCTTCCAAAGAAACCGCACGATCTTCTGCTTCCATGTCAAGTAATTGTCCACCTACCATCCCAGTAGGACCACTTACTTGTGCAAGCATTCTGACTAAGCGAATTCTTTGTTCATCAGAGAGACCTGTATCAGTTCCCACAATTTCAAAACTGTATGTTAGAAGAGCGTCACCAGCTAAAATTGCTGTAGCTTCATTGAAGACTTTATGGTTCGTAGGTTTCCCTCTCCGAAAATCATCATTATCCATAGCTGGCAAATCATCGTGGATAAGGGAGTAGGTATGAATCATTTCAAGGGCAACAGCAGTTGGCAAGGCCTTCTCAAGTTTATCCGCATAAGCCTCGTAGCTTGCTAATAGTAGGATTGGTCTAAGTCTTTTCCCACCAGCTTCCACAGAATATAGCATTGATTCTTTAAGTACCTCAGGAATTGTTAGTTGATCAAGCTGGTTTATTAATTCTTTTTGAACCAGTTCCTTATTACGATCGATATATACACTTAAGTCCGTCAAAATCACTCTTCCCCCTCTACATGAAAAGGTTCTAAATCTCCTTGCTCATTCATAATAGTTGTCATCTTTTCTTGCACATTTTTTAATTTGTCATTACAAAGTTTAGAAAGCTTCATTCCATCCTGATAATAGGTGATGGCTCTTTCTAATGGGACATCTCCCTCTTCTAATTTTTCAACTAGGCTTTCCAACTCCTTCATTGCCTCTTCAAATGAAAGTTCTTGTTTATCTGTCATTGCTCTCCTCCTCGATATCCTGTACCTGACAGTTTAATTTACCATCTGCTAGTGTTACTTCAATATAATCCTTTTTCTTAACATCTTTAACGGACTTAATTAGTTCACCCTTTGAACTGTATGGAAGGGCGAATCCTCTTTTCATTGTTTCTAACGGGTTAAGCAAGGTCAATTTGTCAATTAGACTACTCCACTCGGTGGTTTTTCTCTGCAATATTTGCGACATATTAGCATTTTGCCGTTTTTTCATCTCAATAAGACGGTCACCTGCACGGTTAATTTTTTCATTTGGATGTTGGAGGGCAATGCGATTATGCAAATTCCGATAACGCTCTTGCAAGGTTCTAACCTGGTAGGATAGCCCTTTTGTTAAAGAGTCTACTGCAGTATCTAGTGCTTGCTCCTTTTGTTTAATAAGCTGTTCAGGATACCTGAAAGCATATGACTGTTTTAATTGCTTCAACTGTTTCTGGTGAATCGTTAGTAGTCTTTCTAGCTCTCTTTGTACCGTTTTTCTACTTTTCCTAATGCTTTCAAACAATTCATCCTGAGATTGTACGGCAATTTCTCCTGCTGCAGTTGGAGTGGGAGCACGTAAATCGGCAACAAAATCACTAATCGTTGTGTCAGTTTCATGACCAACCGCCGATATAATAGGGGTCTTTGACTTAAAAATAGCTTCTGCAACTATTTCTTCGTTAAAACACCAAAGTTCTTCAATTGATCCACCACCCCTCCCTACAATAAGTACATCAAGGGAGAGTCGATTATTCGCAGTATCTATTGCTTCCACTACTGACTTAGCAGCATTAGGCCCTTGGACCAAGACTGGTATAACGGTTAATGCGGCAATGGGATATCTTCTTTTAATTGTGGTGATAATATCCCTAACCGCTGCGCCTGTTGGTGATGTTATAATACCAATGTGTTCAGGGAAAAGTGGAAGAGTTTTTTTATATTCCGCGTTAAAGTAGCCTTGCTTGCTCAGCTTTTCTTTTAACTGCTCATAGGCTAGATATAATGCCCCTATTCCATCTGGTTCCATATCCTGTATGTAAAGCTGATATTGCCCGTGGGCTTCATAGACACTTATTTCGCCTTTGATTAGCACATTCATTCCATTTTCTGGCCTGAATTTTAAAGACCGATTATTGCCAGCAAACATGACAGATTGCATTCTTGCCTGCTCATCTTTAATAGTCATGTACATATGTCCACGACTATGCTGCTTGAAATTAGAAATCTCCCCTCTTAGCCATACATTTCTTAAGTGAGGATCTGTATCCATTTTACGCTTCAAATATCTAGTTAATGCAGTAACTGTTAAATACTTGTCTTTCACTTCTATGCCAGTCCTTTTGCGGCTTTAATCGTATTTTCAAGCAACATTGTGATCGTCATAGGACCAACCCCACGGGGAACAGGTGTAATGTAAGATGCTTTTTCTTTTGCTGCTTCAAAATCTACATCTCCTGTCAGGGATCCATCTTCCAATCGATTTATCCCTACATCGATCACGACAGCTCCTTCCTTAATATGCTCTGCACGTATGGCATTTACTTTGCCAACTGCCGCAATAAGGATGTCGGCTTGCTGCGTCAATTGCTGTAAATTGGATGTTCTTGAATGGCAATATGTAACAGTAGCATGTTCATTTAACAACAATTGACCTACTGGTTTTCCGACAATATTACTCCGTCCTACTACAACTGCATGCTTTCCAGCAATAGGAATGTTTTTTGATTTAAGCATTGTAATAATGCCGAACGGGGTGCATGGCAAGAATGCATCCTCACCAGTCATCATCCGGCCAATATTGATGGGATGAAAACCATCTACATCTTTTTCATAGGAAATTGTATCAATTACCTTTTGTTCCCGGATTTGTTTAGGAAGTGGTAATTGTACAAGAATACCGTGAACGGATGGGTCTTCATTAAGTATTTCAATTTGCTGCAGCAATTGTGTCTCAGTCGTGTCACTATCCATTTCGATTACATCCGAAAGGATCCCTGTCTCCTTACACGCTTTCTTTTTGCCGTTGACATAGCTTTTCGAAGCAGGATTGTCACCAACCAAAATAACGCTTAATTTGGGATAAATACCACGATCATTTAGCTCTGATACCTTCTGATTCATTTCCAGTCTCAATTCGTGTGCTAAGTCTTTTCCGCTTATTATTTCTGCAGCCATTGATTACTTCCCCTTTATTTATTTATTTTAGATAATACACCGTTAATAAACTTACCAGATTTATCATCGCCGTAAGTATTAGCTAGTTCTACGGCTTCATTTATGGATACATTAACTGGAATGTCTTCGAGATACTTCATCTCAAATGCAGCAATTCGTATAATTGTCTTTTCAACAGAAGCGATCCGTTGTAGACTCCAGTTCTCTAGATTTTCGGAAATGGTCTTGTCCAATTCCGTTTTATGTGACGCTACTCCTTCAACGAGCAGTGTTAAAAAAGCATCATTCTCCTCTGATTCAAGAAACTCAGCGATAGCCTGTTTCGGTTCATTATCATTAATATCCAATTGGAAGAGTATTTGAAATGCTTTCTCCCTTGCTGCATGTCTATTCATTCTATATTAGCTCCTTTTATCCTTATCTCCTACAAATCATAACATGATTGAAATCCCAATGCTAGAATCAAACTAATAACCCACACGTCAAAAAGAGCTTACCACCACAGGACTAAGAAAAATTAAAAACAGGATCAGAAGAAGTTACTATCTGATCCTGTCTAAAGCATTTCCCTATTCTTCGGAATTGTCGTGCTCTTCTTTACCATCCATCTGAATGCCAACAACATGAATATTTATTTCATCAATTTCTAATGCTGTCATGTTCTTCAGTGTTTGACGTATGTTTGTCTGTAGATTTTGAGCAACCTGTGGAATGGAGACGCCAAAATGCAATATTACGTAGAGATCAATCAATATGCCACTTTCTGTCAGCTCTACTTTGACACCCTTACTGTGTGCTTTTTTCCCGAAACGTTCTGCTACCCCGGATGCAAAGTTCCCACGCATTGCATATAATCCTTCGGTTTCGGCAGCTGCAATACCAGCGATTACTTCTATTACTTCAGGTGCAATTTCCACACCACCAAGGCTCGTATCATCACTCACATTTAACAAAGGCTGTTCACTCATCGTCTCACCACTCCTTTATTAATACTTTCTTCTATTCACCTTTTTCGAGGATTGGGTGATCTTCAAGAAACTTTGTATTAAAATCACCTTCGATGAAAATTTCATGTTCCATCAGTTGACGATGGAACGGGATTGTTGTATGAACTCCCTCGATAACAAATTCATCGAGTGCCCTTCTCATACGGTCAACCGCTTCTTTACGTGTTGCACCATATGTAATCAACTTAGCAACCATGGAATCATAATACGGTGGAATATAATAACCAGGGTATGCGGCAGAATCAACTCGAACACCTAGACCACCTGGTGTTAAATACATGTTAATTTCCCCAGCAGATGGCATGAAATTTTTAAATGGGTTTTCTGCATTGATCCTACACTCTAGTGCCCAACCGTTAAACTGGATGTCTTCTTGTTTGAAAGAGAGCTCTTCATTATTTGCAATTTTAATTTGCTCTTTAATCAAATCTACACCTGTAACTTGCTCTGTTACTGGATGCTCAACTTGAATCCGAGTGTTCATCTCCATAAAATAGAACTCATTTGATTTTCTGTCAAAGATATATTCAATGGTCCCTGCACCCTCATAATTAACCGCCTTAGCAGCTTGCACAGATGCTTCACCCATTTTTTGTCGTATTTCTTCTGTTAAGGCTGGAGATGGTGATTCTTCAACCAACTTTTGAAGACGTCGTTGTATTGTACAATCTCTTTCCCCTAAGTGTACAACATTCCCATGTCTGTCTGCCAACACTTGTATTTCCACATGACGAAAATCTTCAATATACTTCTCAAGATAAACACCAGGGTTTCCAAAAGCTGTTTCTGCTTCATTCTGGGTAATCTGGATTCCTTTAACTAACTCTTCCTCTGTACGTGCAACGCGAATCCCTTTACCGCCACCACCAGCAGTGGCTTTAATAATAATTGGGTAACCAATTTCCAAAGCTAATCCTTTCGCTTGCTCCTCATTTTCAATAATACCATTAGAACCCGGAACAATCGGAACATTTGCTTGTTTCATTGTTTCTCTTGCAACATCCTTAATCCCCATTTTTTGAATTGCTTCTGGGGTTGGTCCAACGAATGTAATATTACATGCTCTACAAATTTCTGCGAAATCGGCATTTTCTGCTAGAAAACCGTATCCTGGATGAATGGCGTCTACTTTAGTAGATGTAGCCACACTCATAATATTTGTAAAGTTAAGGTAACTGTCCTTCGATAAAGTTGGTCCAATACAATATGCTTCATCTGCCATTTGCACATGAAGTGCTTCTTTGTCTGCTTCAGAGTAAACAGCGATTGTTTCAATGCCCATTTCCTTACAAGCACGAATAATCCGAACAGCTATTTCTCCTCTATTAGCAATCAATAATCTTTTAATCACACCATACATCCCCTTACTTTGTGGTTACTCTAAACAACGGCTGTCCGTATTCAACTAGATCGCCATTATCTGCAAGAATTTCCACGATTTCTCCCTTTACTTCGGCTTCAATTTCATTAAATAATTTCATTGCTTCTACAATACACACAACAGTAGAAGGATCAATTTTACTGCCGTTTTTCACAAAAGGATCACTTTCAGGCGTAGGTGCCATGTAGAAAGTTCCCACCATTGGTGAAACAATCTCATAGTCATAATCCTTGCTTTCAGTTTCATTGTTTGATGTTTCTGCTTCTGTTGGTGCTTGGGTTTCTGTTGTATTAACAAGTTTTTCACTTTGTGTTGCGACTGGAGCTGATACATTAGGCACTGGCGCAGTCACTGCTGGGACACCAGTCTCATTATTTTTCTTCATTTTCACGGTAGTTCCGTTCGTTTCATACGAAAATTCATCAATAGATGATTCATCAATTAGTTTAATTATTTCACGTATTTCTTCTACCTTTAACATATTTACAGGCACCCTTTCATTTCTATAACTTTAATATTAGGTACTAATAACTCCTCTTAATATAGTACGATAAATGTATGGTAAACATCAAGATAATTTCACTATTGCACTCTCAGAACCATTATAGTTAATTTAGGGTTTGACTGAAAGAACACTTTTTTTACTATGCTTCTTGAGGCTTCAACGGCTCTTCTGCCACCTTCCCATACTCTATAAGAATCTCCGTAATCTTCTCTTTTGTTTCTTCAGATATCACAATGCAGTAGGAACTAAATAGACGCCGATTGAAGACTAATTCATATCCTGCTTCGTTTACCTCTTTCGTATGGCCATAGAAACGATGGTCGATATCAATTGGTTTGAACTGGAAGGATTTTATGTCTTTCCAATGTACAAACCGCCCTCCAACCAAGAGACCGTCCTTTGCAATAGAAAACATATTGAATAAATTATGCAAGTATAAAAGCGAAATAGCCGGAGTCAGAAGTAGTGGCCAGTTTTCAAGCGATACTGTATATATAAACAATGCCAGCATAAACAAAAGGAATACTCCATATATTATGATACCATTTTTCTGGTCCTTATAAGTTGGCCGAACTACTGGCCTTACAGGATGTCTTCTGATCGCCATAATATCCTTCTCCTCAACTGGGAAAATGGCTTTCTTTCTCATCTTCACTAAAACGTGAATGTAACGCATAATATGGTAAGCAATAAGTATTAGAAATAATACGATAACCGTGATTTTCAAACAAATCCCCCTTTCTAAATAGCCTTTTTTCATAAATTACATTTATTATTCTTCATTACTTAGGTGAAACAGACTATTGTGGATTACTTCTAACTATAAGTATAAACGATCTTTGGAAGAAACTGGAGTACTATGTAGTATATTTTCAGATATTTTCAGAAAAGATTTTTTTGTCTAACTACTAACAGCGCTACAAAATTAAATTTCATTTCACGATACATAAAAAACCGAACACCCTAAAGTGTCCGGTTTTTCTTATTACTCTTCTTCACTGCTTGCTGGCTGATAATTTACATCTACAACCACATCTCTATCAAATTCATCCCTTACCATCTGCATAATGTTATTTGCCTCAGTCGGAGATAGTTCTTCAGCTCTTACATGCACGTGTACTTTATCGTCCTCAGAGCGGACGAGAACATCTGGGTATTCACCAGATTCTGCGATACTTCCTTCTAGAATTGTTTCTTTTGTTTCAACTTCTTCAATCACGTCAATCTCTTTTAGAGCTTCATCTTTTTCTTCAGGTGAACTTGAGCTTGAAGCCACAACATCAGTAAGTCGATCCTTTGTTTTACTTCGTTGATCGGTGAGTTCCATTCTAATTGTTGTAAATAGTTCATTTTCCCCAAGATTTGAGATACTATCCACTTCTGTCTCATCTTGGTTGCCATTTGCTTCTCCATCATCCTCAGTAGGATCAGTTGATGCTGCTTCTTCTGAATCATCTTGTCCATTATTTAGGTAAGCTAGATCTTCACTATCAGGTGAAGTCATGTAATACACACTCAACACAATCATGAGACTCAACATAGTTAGTAACCAAACAGTTTGCTTTTTTAACATTATTTCTTCCTCCCTTTAATTCTTTGGCATTACTGATACTCTATGTGTTGGAACATCAAGTACGCGAGATGTTGACTCTATTATCCAATTCTTTACCGAAGCGTGGTCTGCCCCTTTGGCGACTACAAAGACACCTCTTACTTCCGGTTTCTTTGTTTGGATAAGCAATGGGACTTCCCCTTCACCTTGCCTGACTAATACGGTTTGTGCTTCTTCTGTACTGTCCTGTACCTTTCTTGTGCCACCATTTTTGTCTGATTCATCTGTTGATTGCTGGCCATAAATAAGATTTTTTTCATAGACTTTAATTTTAGTTGATTCAAGATTGACCATTACCTCAGCCTCAGATACACCTTTTATATTGTTTAGCATGGATTCGAGATCTTTTTTATAGCTTTCTTCCAATTCGGATATGTCTGAAGTGGTCATGTCCTCATTTGATTTAACCTGTTTAGCAGTTTCTTCTGATTCTTCATCCAGGTGGTGTGTTATTTCTTGCTGCGGTGGTGTCTCGTCAGAAGAAGTAAATAAATTGCCTACAATGATTAACATCAGACCACCAAGTGCAAGAATAAGCATATAGCCTGTCTTTTTCGAAGTACCTTTGGCTCCATTTTTAAAAAGTTTATCCAGTAGTTGTTTCAAGATGCCCCTCCCTCCCAAATGATGGTCAGTTCTTTCTCTTGTAAATCCCAAACATCTCTTAACAGACTTACTATTTGTTTTTCTTCTTCTTCATTATCTTTTGTGACTGCTGGCTCTTCCGTGTTAATTACCACATCTTCAACTATACTCACTGCTCCCTCCCCATCTTCTTCTATTTCTCTTATACTAACAATGACCTCATCGAGAACTTCGAATGATATTTCATCCTCCTGAGAAAACAAGAAGCTTATATCTGTAATCTCGACCTGATAGTCCTCCAGTAATGGATCCTGTGCAAGATCCGTAAGTTGGACAGCCATTTGTTCTAAAATATATGCAGACTGAGATGTTTCTATTTCACTTTTTTGAAATTCGATTAAACTTTCTACATCTTCTCCCTCATTTCCCTGCTGTATCACCTGCTGAAATGAACGGTTTAACTGGCTTCCTATATCAATTTGAAATAAATAGAAAACAGGTTTTAAAAGGATCAAAATTAGAATTAATCCTACAATTAACTTGATATATTTCTTCATGGAGGTGGAGGGCATTAATAAATCTATTATGGTAGCTAGTAGTACAAATATGATAATTTGGGTTACCCATTGGATTAAAGCATCCATTTTTCATCATCCTATCGTAAAAGCAGCGTTAAATTACTAGCTATGACTATAATCACAATTGCTAATAGAAACATAAACGACACAGCCAGCATGCATGCTAGAATGTATACGATATATTTACTGATCGTATTGATACTTGAAATAACTGGTCCATCGCCTAGCGGCTGTAATATTGCTGCTGCAATTTTATAAATGAGCGCAATCGCAAATATTTTTAATGCAGGGAATAAAGCAATAAATATAATGAGTAGTAACCCGACTAACCCCACTGCATTTTTCAATAGTAAAGAGGCACTAAGAATGGTGTCCGCTGCGTCCGTAAATGTTCTGCCAATGACAGGAATAAAATTACCTGTAATAAATTTTGCAGTCTTCATCGCGACACCATCCTGAATTGCACTGGTGGCACCTTGGACGGACATAACCCCAAGAAATATCGTGAAAAAGACACCAAGAATCCCCAACCCTACTGTTTTGAACAGATTTGCGAGATGCGTTACTTTATAATTCTCACTAAGACTACTTACAATTAGTAGAAGCGCTGATAAAAATAAAAGCGGTAAAATAATAGTAGAGACGAGAATACCGCTAAAATTCACTAGAAAAATAATGATTGGATGGAAGAATGATACGGATACTATGTTCCCAAAAGTAGCCATTAAGCCAAGCATTAATGGAAGTAAGGCAATCATAAAGCTGCTCATTGTATCAATGGCTTCCTTAGCATAGGAAACAGCGAGATAAAAGCTGTTCAGTGCAATGAATATTAAAACAATATAGACTACAAAGTAGGCGATTTTACTTACAGAGCTCTTTTCAAATGCATTATGCATTGTTTGCAGAAGCACGGAAAACAAGATAAGCATAATTAACAGACCTAGTAATTTACCGTTTATAATCAGTTCATGAAATAAAAATTCTAGTAACCCATTTATTGCATTTTTAATAGAAAGTTCACCGTTATCTTTAATAAACTCATATACACTCGTCTTCTCCAATTCTGGAAGGTAACCACCATATTCACTTACCAAGTCTGTCCAATAGCTTTGTACCTCTGTTAAGGAGACTTCTTCAAGTACCTTATCGCTAGGTTCTTCCCCACTAACTGTAGGCGATGCACTTACCGAGGCTTGTCCAAACAACAAACAGAAAAAAACGGTTAGGAATAGGATCGACTTCTTATTTGGCTTCATTCACTATAACTTCCCCCTTCAAAGGAATGGAGGGATTTGACTACGTTGTAGGTAGAAAACGTATAATGGCTTCGATTACAGCGCTAATAATCGGAACCGCAAGTAAAAGGATAAATATTTTCCCTGCCAGTTCAATTTTTGCAGCTACTGAACCTAACCCAGCATCCTTTGTAATCCCCGCCCCAAGTTCAGCAATATAAGCAATTCCTATTATTTTTAGAATGGTATCCATATACATACCTTCCACGTTCGCTTTTGTACCCAATGATTGAATCAGCTGAAAGATACTGCTAATCTGCTGGATAACCGAAAAGAAGATAATTATCCCGGTAATCAGGATGACAAAAAACGCCATGGAGCTGTTTATCTCTTTTAAAATGATATATAAAATGCTAGCAACGATACCAAGTGTTACAATTTGTACAATATCCATTAACGATTACCCTTGAAAGAGAAAGACTGATTTAATTTGCTGGAAAAGATCTGATAGTCCGTTAATAACCACAACGAGTACGATAATAAAACCTATCAGTGTAGCAAATTGAGCAATTTCCTCTTTCCCCATCTGTTTTAAAATGGTATGAATAAGCGCCACAATAATGCCAATGCCAGCTATCTGAAATAGAATGGATGCATCTGTAAACATGGACTGGCTCCTTTCACTAATAATGCGTGTCCATAAAGGTGGATTATGTTTCTCCTATGTTGTTTGGAAAATATTACATCAAACACACGGTACTCATTAATTCAGGGCTTCGTGCATTTCCTTATAAAAGAAGTAAAACAACAAACAGTCCGCACAAAACGCCGAGACTTTTCGCCATCTTGCCGTATTTCATATGGTGATCCCTTGCTTCTTCTAATTCGCGTTCTAGGTGACTAAGCGTGAGTTGAATATGCTTTTGTTGTTGGTGAAAATCATGCTGTCCCAGGGTTCTTCCAAATTGCTTAATAATTTCTTGTTCATTACGGCCTAAACTTGAGTACTTCATCAGCCCATCAACTGATTGTTCCCATACAGAAAATAGGTCGCGCTTATCGTGCTGTAGTTCGTAATATAAGGTGTCAAAAAACTTGCTAGTTGGTTGAGGTGTTTGTTTGGCAATTACCAAAAAAGCCTCATTTAGTGGAAGCTGACTATACAAGATCTCAGCCTCAAGTATTTGCAATGCATTCTTTAGTTGCCTTATTTGCTTTGGTCTATTAGAGAGTCTGCTACTCCACTCAAATCCTACCCACGTGCTCGTTATGACGAAAAGAAGTGCCCCAATCCATTGCATGTGGCCTGTCCTCCGTTACCTCTGAAATGATCTCACCATACTCGTTATAAACTTTGCTAATATGCCCAGGAATTTGTTTCCTGTCCAATAAAATAAACCGTTGAAAAACGTGTTGCTCAAAAAGATTGTGCAAAGATGGTCGTTTTTTTAGTTCATCAAGGCTTTTTCCATGGATGGAACTAATAATAATAACACCAGCATTTATCGCTTCTAGTAATGCTTGTACATCTTTTTTGCTACCAATTTCGTCGACGACTAAGACTTCTGGAGACATGGAGCGTATCATCATCATCATTCCTTCTGCTTTCGGACAGGCATCCATGACATCAGCTCTAGTACCTATATTATGTTGTGGTACTCCTTTTATTGAGCCGGCAATCTCGGAGCGCTCATCGACAATTCCAACTTTCCTTGCCGAAATGTTCTTCCAACCTGAAGCTATTTGCCTTGCAGTATCACGGAGAAGTGTCGTTTTTCCTGTTTGCGGAGGACCAACGAATAATGTATTAAGATAGTCTTGGTGGTAAAGAGAAGGCATAATTTTATCTGCACAGCCAATTCTTTCCTTTGCTACACGAATATTTAAGAACGTTATATGCTGAATCGCTTTTACTGCTCCTTGCATTGTATTAACTTTCCCAGCAATTCCGATTCTGTGTCCGCCTTCAATCGTAATATAACCTTCGCGTAGTTCGTCCTCCATTCGATATAAAGAGAACTCACTAAGTTGATTTACCATATAGGTAAAATCCTGTTTTGTTAGCGTGATCGCTGTATCCCATTCGTTCCTCGTGTTTAGGATAATTTCTAGCTGCTTATTCAGTCGACATCGTATTTCCTGAAGTTCATTCCACCTACCAGCAATATGCTTTTGAAGGGGCACTTGCAATCCTTCTGGAAACAACCGGATTATTTCTTCCATATAAAACTTCCTCACTTTGATTGATAGCTTATTACTAAATGTATGATGAAGTTAAGCGTTTATGACTTAGAAAGTAGCTCAGCTTCCAGTAAGTCTATTTAAGCGAAAACCAAGTGGGGTAATGCTAGATATCAGCGCAAAAAAACAAAAGAGGCTGTACCAAAATGAATTGGTACAGCCTCTTTTTTATTTCTTCATGCTTTGAAATTTATGCTCTTGATACATATTTTCCATCAGAGGTGTTAATAACAAGCACGTCTCCCTGATTAATGAAAAATGGAACTTGTACAGAATGGCCTGTCTCTAGTTTTGCTGGTTTAGATCCACCACTTGCTGTATCGCCTTTTATCCCTGGCTCTGTTTCAATAACTTCTAACTCTACGTTATTTGGAAGGTCTACTCCTAATATTTCGCCATCATAAGTAATGATATGAACTTCCATATTCTCTTTAATGAACTTCAATTCATATTGAATTTGATCTGTTGTTAGCTCAATTTGTTCATACGAGGTTGAATCCATAAATGCATGAGCATCACCTGAAGCATAAAGATATTGCATCTTTCTATTTTCAATATGAGCCTTACTTACTTTCTCTCCGCCGCGGAATGTTTTTTCCTGAATATTCCCATTACGGAGATTACGTAGTTTAGATCTAACAAAGGCTGCTCCTTTACCAGGCTTTACGTGTTGGAACTCCAAAACCTGCCATATACCATTATCAACTTCAATTGTTAGTCCTGTTTTAAAATCATTTACTGAAATCATACCTATTTTTTCCTCCTCATCGAAAGCTCAACTTATAAATGTATTAATTCTTTTGGTGCATGTGTGAGGCGTTCATTGCCCGTCTCGGTTACAATAATATCATCTTCAATCCTGCATCCGCCAACTTCTGGAATATAAATTCCTGGTTCAACCGTTACTACCATGCCGGCTTCTAGCTTCTTATCACTTCTAAAGGATAATCCAGGACCTTCATGTACTTCTAGACCAAGACCATGACCTGTTGAATGGCCAAAATAGTCTCCATATCCTTTTTCTGTAATATAATCCCGTGTCAGTGCGTCTGCTTCTTTACCCGTTATACCTGGCTTAACACCCGCTACACCAAGAAGCTGTGCCTCTAAGACTGTATTATAAATGGTAGTGAGTTCGTCACTGATTTCTCCAACTGCAAAGGTTCTTGTAATATCTGAACAATACCCTTCATACCATGCTCCGTAGTCAAGCGTTACCAACTCACCTGAGTTAATTTCTTTGTTTGAAGCCACGCCATGCGGTAATGCTGAACGAAGGCCAGATGCCACAATAATATCAAAGCTGGAAGAAACAGCCCCCTGCTTACGCATGAAAAATTCAAGTTCGTTCGAGACATCAATTTCTTTAACTCCAGGTTTAATAAAGGACTGTATATGTATAAAAGCATCATCCGCAATCTTAGCAGCCTTTTTCATTACTGCTAATTCGTCAGCTGTTTTAATAAGTCGCATCTCTTCAACAAGACCACTAATAGGCTTCATGTCAACATTAAATACTTTTTTATAATTTTCATATTGAGCAAAGGTTACATGATCCTTTTCAAAACCAAGATGTTTAATACCCATTTCCTTTAGCTGGTCACGTATTTCTTGTTCAATTAATTGTTTATGCTCTACAACTTGAAATTCCGTTGCTTGTTCAGTAGCCTGAGCGGTATAACGAAAATCTGTTATAAAACGTGCATGCTGTTTACTAATAAGTGCTACCCCGGCAGTTCCAGTAAATCCAGACACGTAGCGTCTGTTAATAGAACTAGTGATAAGAATTGCATCCAACTCATTTTTTTCTAGCAATTCACGTAATTTTGTTAGCTTCCCCACTAAAAATCATCCCTTTCTCTATTACATTTCTATACGTAAAACAATGGATGACTTCAGTTTATCATAAACCTTCGTAATTAATAAGTATTTACGTTCATTTGCTCTTCAATTTAGCCTGCTATGCCTGTTTGTTATGTTCATTCTTCTCTTTCATCACTTTATCATGGTAATCATAAGATAATGAATATCCAATAAATGTTCCATATAATACATAGAGACAAATAGTAGTCACAATTGTTTCTTGATTAAATTCCTGAATGGGTTTAATATTAGTGAAAATTGGATCTAATATAAAAAACAAGATTCCCCATAAGATCACCCCATATACAGCTCCCATCCACATGGAGTTTATTTTCCTCATGAAAAGGTAATAGATAAATGCTACCAATACAGACAAACCACCTAAGATCATAATCGTGATTACGGTGCCAAGCCATCCATCAGTCCATGTAGCTGTTGTCCAGGAACGCAAAACGTATGATTTTGGTGCAACCTCTGTAAAGTTAAAGTAAGCTAAAATTGTAGCAATAAGCCCCCAGAATACACCACCGACAAATCCGGTTACTGCGGACCGACTAAATAATGTTAAAGGCTCTTCTCTTTTATTTTGGTCTAATTTTTGGTCTAATTGTTTCTTATCGCTCATTTGATCACCTCGCTTAATATTATGACCAATATAAGAATTTGCAATCCAAAATAATGTGATGTTTTCTTTCTGAGTAACTGGTTTTTAGCGACAAAATCAAGTAAAATAAAAACAAACCATTCTAGTAAAACTGAATACTTTTAAGTGTTATAGGAAATAATAAAGAATAAGAGCATATAGAAAATAGGCTTTTGGTTTAAATAGTGCGATAACCTCGTTAGGAAGAATTGGAATTAATTTCAGAATGGAGGAAAAACAATGCAACGGAATAAAATCTCCATATTTATTTATCTCATTATTGGATTAGCTGCTATCGGTTTAGTATCTCAACTTTTGACAAATACAAGTGGTTTTTTTACTAACGTCTTTGTCATGATTGGTACGGGAATTGTTTTTTTTGGTGTTATTTATTTTTTATTCTTGCGTAAACGAACTACTTCGGATGACATGAAAAAATACAAGCAGGCAGTAAAACAATCGAAAGCAAAATATAAGGACAATCGGCCCGTTTACCAAACACAGTCAAAGGGAACTAAACCAGTTGCAGCACCTACTAGAAAAAAAGTGTCAAAACGAGCTTCTCATCTTAGAGTAATTGAAGGAAATAAACAGAAAAAAAATGACCGCGCTACTTTTTAAGTAGGGTCATTTTTATTTTGGCCATTTTTGTAAGAAAACCTCAGCGCTTTCTATTCCTATATTTATAAGGTTCTCCTTCGTTGCTTCATTAATAGATAAGTTAATTGCACCAATTCCTTCTACCGGGACAAAGATAATGTTTCTTTTTTGCGCTGTAGATATGTAACGTGTATCGTGGGCCATTTTCATTGTGGCAAAAAGCGCCTGAAACATATCCAGTGCATTTCGTATTCGTCTAGGATCTGTATTTTCTACAGTTTCACTTAACTTAACACCGAGAATTGGTCTATCCTGTTTTCCTTTTTGGTTATCAAATATCCATAATGGAAAATTACTTAACAGCCCACCATCCACAATAATACTTTTAGTATTACTTTTCCCCGGAAGCTTTTTAGGCATAAAAAAATAAGGAAATCCTGCGCTCATGCGGACAGCTTTTGCTACAGGAAAATGAAGTGGGTTGATACCATAAACTCTTTCCAAGTCATCTGGTATAACGACAAGCTTACCTAGAGACAAATCACTTACCACTACTTTTAAATACCCTCTGGGGAGATCGTTAAATGTATAGATGTTTTTCTCGGCAAGCTGGCTATATAACCAATTTTCTAATTTGTCCCCTTTGTTAATGCCAAGTTGAAAATAGAGAAAGACCCACTTACTAAACGGTAACCACTTCGTAATCAGAGGCGGGTCAAGGAACATTTTAAGATCAAGTTCATCTAACTTCAAACGAATATCATCGACATCAAATCCAGAAGCTAAAAAAGAAGCAACAATAGCGCCAGCTGATGTCCCAGCTACACGTTCAAGCTTCAATTCCTTACTTTTCAACACTTCTAAGACACCAAGAAATGCATAGGCCTTAACACCACCGCCTGAAAAAACGCCATCGATTTTCATGACACCACTCCCTTATGCCTGACAAATGATGTTTATACATTTTTAAGCATAAGGATGACATAATAGAACTATTTTTTATTTCTCAGCTTGCTTTTGGATGTCTCTTAATTGATTAACCCGCTTACTATCTTGCTTAAAGTAGTTCACTAGGTCACCTATACGGTCAATGGAATTCCAACTTAGATGATGCTCAATTCCTTCAACATCTTCATAAATATTTTCTTTTTCAACCCCGATGATTTCTAAGAAGTCTTCTAATAATTCGTGGCGGAAGACTAGCCTTTCTCCAACCTTTTTCCCTTTAGCTGTAAGAATGAAGCCTCTATATTTCTCATAATTTAAATAATCATCTTTATCAAGTTTTTGCACCATTTTTGTAACGGAAGAAGGATGTACTTCTAGTGCTTCGGCAATATCGGAAACTCTTGCATATCCCTTCGATTCCATTAAGTTGTAGATTTGCTCTATATAATCTTCCATACTTGGTGTAGGCATGTATTCTCCTCATTTCAAGAATCTTTTTTTATCTAACGCAAAACTGTTTCTAATAAAAGGATACATGAAATAATATTGTTATACAAGTAGTTGCAAATATACCAACTCTATTGACTTGGTTCAAAAGAACGAAAATACTTTGAAAAAATAGCTGTTTGCGCATATAATAGAGAAGAAGTATACGGACAGACGGGGGAAAAACTAGCATGGAATTTTTAGTAATCGCTATTGTTGCTTTATTGGTTGTTGGCGTATTTCGCTACTTTAGACAGAAAAACTACCTGAAGGTACTTACAGAGCAACAGTTTAGAGAAGGCTATCGTAAAGCACAATTAATCGATGTCAGGGAGCCACAGGAATTTGACAAGGGGCATATCCTTGGCGCAAGAAATATACCACTGACACAAATGAAACAACGTTTAATTGAGATGAGGCCGGACAAGCCTGTATATCTATACTGCCAAAGCGGGTCACGATCAGCACGTGCGGCTCAACTTCTAAATAAAAAAGGCTATACAGATATTTATCAGCTAAAAGGCGGATTTAAAAAATGGACAGGTAAAATTAAAGCCAAGTAAAAAAATCCTGGGGTACAAATAAAATGTACCCCAGGATTTTTATTTATTTCCATAGAAAATGCTTCTATTTTTGATATTTTAAGACTGGTTTCCTTGCAGCAAGCGTTTCATCCATTCGATTCACAATCGTATTATGCGGGGCTTCCTGAACTATTTCTGGATTAAAGTCTACCTCTTTTGCAATAGCTAACATGGAATCTATAAATGCGTCTAATGTTTCTTTAGACTCCGTTTCTGTTGGCTCCACCATCATCGCTTCTTCTACATTAAGTGGAAAATAAATGGTTGGTGGATGGTAGCCAAAATCAAGTAGCCTTTTAGCAATGTCGAGCGTTCGAACACCTAGCTTCTTTTGTCGCTTCCCGGATAATACAAATTCATGCTTGCAGTGCTGGTCATATGGTAAATCATATTCCTTTTGCAACTTTCTCATCATATAATTTGCGTTAAGAACTGCATATTCACTTGCTTTCTTAAGCCCTTCAGCACCCATTGTTCGAATATATGTGTAGGCACGAAGGTTGATTCCAAAATTGCCATAGTAAGGCTTTACTCTACCAATAGAAGAAGGACGATCATATTCAAATACATATTTTTCTTCTTTTTTGGTAAGTAGAGGTTTTGGTAAATAGGCCGCAAGTTCCTCCGATACACCTACTGGTCCAGATCCAGGACCACCCCCGCCATGAGGGCCTGTAAATGTTTTGTGAAGGTTTAAATGCACGGCATCAAACCCCATGTCCCCAGGTCTTGCATAACCCATTATGGCATTAAGGTTTGCACCATCATAGTACAATTTCCCCCCTGCCTCATGAATGATCTCAGCCATTTCTATTATCTCCGTTTCAAATAACCCAAGCGTATTTGGATTTGTCAGCATAAGTGCAGCTGTTTTTTCATCCACAACACGTTTTAAGTCATCTAAATCAACTAAACCATTTTCGTTCGTTTTTACCGTTATAGCCTTAAAGCCAGCTACTGTTGCGGATGCAGGATTTGTACCATGGGCTGAGTCTGGCACAATAACATTTGTTCGATTCGTGTCTCCATTGGCTTCATGGAAAGCACGGATCATCATGAGGGCAGTCCACTCGCCGTGAGCTCCGGCAGCTGATTGTAAAGAAACTTCATGCATCCCTGTAATCTCCTTAAGAGAAGACTGCAGGTCATACATCATTTCCATCGCTCCTTGGACACTTTCTGTTTCCTGATATGGGTGGATATGACTAAACCCATCAAATCGTGCTACATCTTCATTCATTTTTGGGTTGTATTTCATTGTACAAGAACCTAGTGGATAAAATCCGGAATCTACACCGTAATTTCGATTTGATAAGCCTGTATAATGGCGCATGATGTCCAATTCACTTACTTCAGGTAAATTTGCTGGGGTAGTTCGGATATAATTACTTTCTATATCAGCATCCAGATCAAAATCCGGGATATCTAACTCAGGTAAACTATAGCTTGTACGTCCTTCCTTGCTACGTTCAAACATTAACGGAAAATCCTTCTTATTCATGCAAATCCCCCAATTCCTTCACAAAGATGTCTATCTCCTCTTTTGTACGGCTTTCCGTAACAGCAATCAACATGTGATTCTTTAATTCAGGATAGTTCACTTCCAAATCATATCCACCGATAAATCCTTTATTTAAAAGCTGTTTATTAATTTCACTTACGTTGGACCCAATATCCACTACCAATTCATTAAAGAACATTCCTTCGTGAACAACTCGCAGGCCAGTCTCTTTCAACTTCTGTTTCATGTATCGAGCTTTTTTCATATTTAAAACAGCCATTTTTCTTAAGCCGTGTTTTCCAATTGAACTCATAGCAACAGAGCTTGCAAGTGCATTTAATGCCTGGTTGGAACAGATATTCGACGTAGCTTTATCTCTTCGAATGTGCTGTTCTCTTGCCTGTAATGTTAAAACAAACCCTCGGACACCGTCCTCATCGACAGTTTGACCAACTAAGCGTCCAGGTACTTTGCGCATTAATTTATCCGTGGTTGCAAAATATCCGCAATGTGGCCCTCCAAATTGCGCAGGAATACCAAAGACCTGCGTATCACCTACCACAATATCAGCGCCAAACTCCCCTGGGGGTGTCAAATAGCCAAGTGAAAGCGGGTTACTTGAAGTAATGAGCATTGTTTTGGTTTGACTCTTTACCAGCTCATTTATTTTTTCCAATGGTTCTATTTGACCAAAGAAGTTTGGATATTGCACAACGACACTTGCAGTATTCTCATCGATTGCGTCTGCCAATTGCTGTAAGTTCGTATACCCATCTTCACAGTCAATATCCACAATTTCGAGTTCTGGTCCTCTTGCATACGTTTCGATAACAGCACGTGATTCTGGATGTACTGCTTTGGAAACTAGTATTTTTTTCCGTTTTGTATGAGCTGCACTTAAATTAACAGCTTCTGCTAGAGATGTTCCACCATCATACATAGATGAATTGGCTACAGGTAATCCAGTTAATTCGGATATCATAGTTTGAAATTCAAAAATTGCCTGTAGTTCGCCTTGGGAAATTTCTGGCTGGTAGGGCGTATAAGCTGTATAAAATTCGGACCGTGAAATTACATGATCTACAACAGATGGAATATAATGATCATAAACACCAGCTCCCAAAAAAGAAGCATGTGTTTTAAGATTTACATTTTTATTTGCCATATCGGCAAGTTCCTTCTTTAATTGTGCTTCATTTGCTGGCTTTTTTAAGTTTAAACTTCCTCTAAAGCGAATCTGTTCTGGTATATCAGCAAATAATTCTTCCGTAGAGTCCACACCAATTGTTGCCAACATCTCTTGTTTGTCTGAGTCTGTCATCGGTAAGTATCTAAATTCCATCTCGGTCCCTCCCTATTTCTCTCTTTTATAAAAAGGTGTTTTAATTACAACACTACTTAATTCTCTGTTTCTTACTTGAACAGTCAATTGTTGGTCTAATTGAGCTAATTCTCGTTTGACTAGTGCCAGGCCAATGTTTTTTTTCAAAGTTGGAGATTGTGTTCCCGATGTCACAAATCCGACTTCTTCTCCCTCATAGAGAACTTTGTAACCATGTCTCGGAATCCCCTTATCTATCATTTCAATACCGACAAGTTTACGATCAGGACCTTCTTCTAATTGTTTCTTTAGAACTTCACGACCAATAAAGTCTTCTTTATCCACTTTTACAGCAAATGTTAATCCAGCTTCAATTGGCGTAATGGTTGCGGATAACTCTTGTCCATAGAGTGCTAGATTTGCTTCAAAACGCAAGGTATCTCTTGCTCCAAGTCCAATTGGTTCAAGTCCTTGGTCTGCCCCTTTTTCTAATAAAAGATTCCATAGATCTGGTGCATAATCTTTATTAATATAAATTTCAAAGCCGTCTTCCCCTGTATATCCTGTTCTGGAAACAAGGGCAGGTCCTGGAATATTGCCGATCTTAACGTCCTGTGCGAATCGGAAGAATTTTATTGCACCTAAATCAGTGTCAGTCAGTTGCTGTAAAATCCTTTCTGCCAATGGTCCCTGTAAGGCTAGTTGCGCATAATCATCGGATACATTACTGATCGAAACCTCTTCATTTGAGTAAGTGTTATTTTCTACTAACCATTCATAATCTTTTTTCGTGTTTGCAGCATTTACCACGAGAAGATAATCATTTTCTGCAAGCATATAAATAATTAAATCATCTACTGTTCCACCGTCTGGGTAGCACATTAATGTATACTGCGCTCTGTCTGGAACAAGTTTTGTAACGTCATTTGTTGTGATCCCCTGGAGGAATTCTTTGCTTTTTGGTCCTGTTACGTGTATTTCGCCCATATGCGATACATCAAACAGCCCTGCTTTCGTCCTTGTAACTTCATGTTCTTGTTTAATGCTTGAGAATTGAACTGGAAGGTCCCACCCGCCAAAATCAATTGTTTTCGCCCCACTTTTACTATACTCGGAATACAATGGGGTACGCTGTAAATCAGTCATTATCTTCACTCCTTTTCACCACTTTTTAGTAAAAATTTATTCACCTCTAGCGACGATGAATGTTTTTTATAAACTTGGATCGCTATTATGCATTCATTCCAAGCGTACAAAAAAAGACAGAGATTCCACTGTTATCAATGAAATCTCTGTCCTTAGACCAGAAAGTTGCATAGCTGTCCCTATTATGTACATACAGCTACTTGCTTCGTGGGTGGTTTACTTATGTAAACTCTCTCCAGAGGTGCGTCCTACAAGAGTCTTTTTGCCTGAGAGATTCGCATGTTTGCTTGCTCCTTCGGCGTTATCTTTCCAAATTGACTAACGAAATGGAACGATAATCTCTCCCCATGTAATCATTCGCTTTTATGAAATAGTTGAAGTTGGATATACTATGTACTACTTATTACAGGGAATGCTCTAATTTCAAATTCATTATAGCATAGAAATGTTTTATAAAGTAGAAATTATGAAGAAACTCTTAATAAAACTATTTATAAAGGAAGTATCTTATGAATAAAATATCAATCCAAAAGGATTCTAACTATATCGATCAATTACAAGCTGAGCTCGAAAAAGGAGAAGCCTTGTCTTCTTGGGAACTATTTTCAATGACGTACGAAGCTGAATTAACCTCGATGACACCTGAATTCCATGGTCTACGGTCGCTCGATTTCTTACCGCATGTGAATTTTATGGATCACCAGGTTTCAACCGCTCAACAGGTTATTGAACAGATGAATGGGCGGGCCATACTAGCAGATGAGGTTGGACTTGGAAAGACGATAGAAGCTGGCTTAGTCATGAAAGAGTATATGATTAGAGGATTAGTTAAAAAGATTTTAATCTTAGTTCCCGCTTCCCTTGTTAACCAATGGGAAAGAGAATTAAATGAAAAGTTTTACATACCTGCTATAGGTCATCGGAGAAACTATGCATGGGAAGAATACGATATTTTAATTTCATCGATGGACACAGCGAAGCGTTCTCCACATAGAGAGAAAATACTTGATATTGATTATGATTTAATTCTGATAGATGAAGCACATAAGCTAAAGAACCACAAAACAAAAAACTATGAGTTCGTACGTTCATTAAAAAAGAAATATTGTTTATTACTAACCGCTACACCTGTGCAAAATAAGCTTGTAGAGATATTTAACCTCGTCTCCATTCTTAAACCAGGGCATCTTGGTAATTATGATGACTTCCTTACTAAGTTTGGCAAAGATAGAACAAAGATGAAAGACGATCTATTTCTTAAGCAATTAGTTCAAAAGGTGATGGTTAGGAACACAAGAGCGGAAACCACCATTAAAAACACGAAACGGAATATCGAAACAGTCTGGCTGGAATTCTCTGAACCTGAAAAAGAAGTATACCAGTTACTGGAGAATAGTATTCACAAAAGCTCTTTCGCAAAAATAACCTATTTAAGAGAGTTCTGTTCCTCAAGAGAGGCATGCTACCTTTCATTAGCAAAACTTAATGATATAAATAATCCCAATGAATTAATTCAAACAATCACCAGTAAAATTGAAACACTTCCGCACCATAAAAAAGCTGAGAAGCTGGTTGAGTTGATAAAAGATATAGGAGATGAAAAGGTCATCGTTTTTACAGAGTATCGTGCTAGCCAATTGTACTTGCAATGGTATTTGCAACAGCATGGAATCTCTTCTGTCCCATTTCGCGGTGGCTTCAAACGCGGAAAGAAAGATTGGATGCGCCAATTGTTTGAAAACCATGCTCAAGTGCTCATCGCAACGGAAGCAGGAGGAGAAGGAATTAACCTTCAATTTTGTAACTATATGATTAATTATGACTTACCATGGAATCCAATGCGATTAGAGCAACGAATTGGTAGAATCCATCGTTATGGACAGGAGAAGGACGTTCACATATATAATTTTGCCATTAGAGAAACAATTGAGGAACATATAATGACATTACTTTATGAAAAAATAGAACTATTTGAGAAGGTTATCGGACATCTTGATAATATATTAGCTGAACTCGAAATAACCAACATGGAAAAAGAGATTGCAACTATATATTCCGAATCAGAATCAATGGGTGAAGCAAAAATTAAGCTTGATAATCTTTCACATGTCTTAAAGAACACGTTCCATACTGGATCTGAGGAGGAGCAATATGGCAATTGAAAACTTAAATGAATTTCTCGCTGGTTATTTCCAATCCCATCACTGTCAGTTGCTCAGTAATAAGAATGGCATCCTGCAGGTTCAACTAACCGAAGAGATGGACCGAGCATTAATGAACAGACCATTTTATTGGCATTATATTAAAAAAATGGGCCGTGAAGGGGAACCAAAACAGCTCACATTTATAACAAACCCTGACAAAAGAGAAGAACAAGGTGAATGGATTCATTTTGGCAGTCCTCGCCTGCAACAAATCCTTCGTCATTTAAAGCAAAATGAGAAATACACAAAGCTTTTTCAGCGTGTTGATCCACATGTTAATACCCCTATGTATCCCTGGCTTGTCGTCAATTTGAAAATAAGTTATAAGGGCAAACAGAAAAAAGAAGAAATATTCTCCCTAGGTTTACAAATGGTGACAGGTGAAATGAGAGCAGAGATGATGAATACACTTCGAACCATACCTTTACAGCAAACTATTTCTGACTATTGTTATACAATATCACCAATTATTCGTCTGAACAGTGGTTATAAGCGAATGGAGGCTGTAATAGACAACTACATTGAGAACCAAACTCATGAGTGGGCAAAAGCTTCCCTTTTAGCTATGAAGGAAGATATTGACACGCTAAAACACTTTTATGTTGAACAAACCGATATAGAAACAGAAACTATGGAAAAAGAAATTGCAGAGATTGAAGAGAGATATCGACCTGTTATCTCTTATGAGGTTATAAATGGCGGCATGTTTTATCTTTCCAAGGTGTAACCAAATGCGGAGAGCGGCTTACTAACGACCGTTGATTATAGATAACTTTTCATGGTTGTTAGGTATAATTCAGCTCCTTCCGCTCCCCTTAGTGAACTGCGCTCAACAGTGGGAAAGGCCGACTTGTTCCCGTCCTTTAAAAATAATGTAACAAAAGCCACCAGACAAGTTGTCATTCCTTGTCTGGTGGCGATAAATTAGAACCGTTTTATACATTTTTACTTTAATTATTTGCGCAGAAAGGTTTTGACTGCGAAAGGCAAAACGCCAAGCCAGCGTGAGCTGTATACTGGCCGAGGAACCTTTTCTTTCTTCTTCCTTTTTTTTCGTTCCTCCTGCGGCAAATCCAAATAGGCTACAACCTGTTCTGTCATAAATTTTAGATAATCGTTACCAGACACGCTCATCACCCTTACAGATCTTGTTTTGATTAGCTTGTCCAAATCCTTCTCGATTTATGCTAAAAAAATTAAATTAAAAGAAGGAATCTCACTAAACATGTCGAATCTAGTCGGTATGGTGCAATAATATGCAGGAGGTGAGTCCTTTGAAACACGCCACCGCACTATCCAAAAAGCTCTTCAACGAAGCATTCCGTCAATTAGCCACAGACATTCACTTCTATCCTTTTGAAACAGGTACAGATGTCTATTTTCGAATTCACGGCAAACGTGTGTATCACACTTCGCTTCCCACTTCCACTTATCGTTCCTTACTCTCTTATTACAAATTTGCTTCAGGTATGGACATTGGCGAGATTAGAAAACCACAAAACGGTACACTTACCCACCAAGCAATAGATAAATTAATTTCCCTTCGGCTCTCCACCCTCCCTGTAAAAGAAAATGAAAGCTTAGCAATACGACTACTTCCCGAGCAAAATCTATTGAAACTTGATCAGCTCTTTCTCTTTTCTTACCAATTACAAAAATTAAAAAAATGGGTGTCTAGCCGTTCTGGTATCATTCTATTTACAGGCCCGACAGGGAGTGGAAAGACGACCACTCTTTACGCATTACTTCAGACCATTCTTCAAGAAAAATCCTACCAAACCATCACTTTAGAGGACCCAATCGAAAGAAAAATGGATAATATGCTTCAGGTTCAGGTAAACGAAAAGGCTGGAGTTACTTATCAAGCAGGGCTTAAAGCAGCTTTAAGGCATGATCCAGATATTATTATGGTTGGTGAGATACGTGATTCCTTCACGGCTAAATTTGCATTTGACGCATCTCTAACAGGGCATTTAGTTTTCAGTACGCTTCATGCCAAAAATACCACAGGGACCATTCATAGATTGCTGGAAATGGGATTAAAACAAAGTGACTTGGAGCAATCCTTGCTGGCCGTAGCTTCACTCGAGCTACTCCCTTTACAGATCGACGGAACAACCAAGCGACGCGGAGCTATTATGGAATTACTTGAAGGAAAACAGTTGGAAGAGTCGATTCTTAATAGAAGCAGTAATATGGTAGAACGACTTCATTCCTTCGACCATTTAAGAAAGAAGGCTCTTGCTTATGGATTTATTTCCGAAAGTGTTTATAAAGAATTACAAACCTACTCATGAGATACAATTGGAATTCCTAACCAGATTGCATCGGCTTTTATCAATAGGATACCCTCTCATGCCTGCATTGGAGCGAACCAAGTGGGAAGATAGGTTTGTAAAGTTAGCTGACACAATAACTCAGGCATTAACAGCTGGGAAAACAATTGATGAAGCGTTTGAATTGGCAGCATTCCACCCACATATAGTCAGCCACCTCTATCTGAGCAGAACGACGGGGAACTTGGAGAAAAGCATAAGTAAGGCAGCAGACACATTCAGAGACCGCATATTCTATTTCAATAAGATCAAACAAATAACTAGATATCCTCTACTTCTTCTATTCATCTTTTGCATTCTGTTATTTCTCATGAAACAGATCGTACTTCCTTCCTTTTCTAGTCTGTTCCAATCAACCTCCGCCTCCTCCACCCTTGTTCTCTTTATGCTCCTAGTAGATTATGTAGTTTATCTCCTTGTCACAATGGCATTCATTGGATTGTTCATTGTTTTCCTTTGGCCAATTTACACGAGGAAAGTAACCACAAATACGCTTATCAAAATTTATCAATCCCTTCCCCTATGTCGCAGCTATATTAAGGCCCAGACATCCCTACTCTTTGCAGCACATTTCAGTTCTCTTCTAAAAACAGGCATTTCCTATTATGACATTGTTCAGCAGATGTCAGGATTAAAAAAACAACGTATCATTTCTTTCTATTCATCTTACTTAAAAGAAGAACTATCAAAAGGCTATACGATGTCTTCCTTACTAGCTTCTTTACCGCTATTTGATAAAAAACTATCTTTATTATTTAATCAAGATGCAAGTTCAGTGCACTTAACGCAAGACCTAGATATGTTTACAGAAGTATTAACAGAAGAAATGAAGCGGAGAGCCCTTAGACTTGTGACATATATCCAGCCAGTATTTTTCGTAGTACTAGCAGGCTTCATTATTTTTATTTATATAACAATCATGTGGCCAATGTACGAACTAATTAAAACGATATAAAAGACCTGCGGAAATATGTCAAGATAAAATTGATTAGATATTTGATTATCAAGGAACAAATCTTACAAATATAGCATCACGAAACTAGACCAGAAAAATGTAAATTACTGGAATTGTTTAAAAGGATCTAGAAGCTATTAATCCTTCATATATCTACGCTCCTTTCGGCGTGTAGATTTGGTTTTTGCGTAGTAGCGCATCAACCAAACGCACAATTTTTCTTGCGGTTAGAACGAGTGCTCTTTTGTGCTGATGTTTCGTTACTTCCCTGTACTTTTTCACATAATAATCTTTAAATTCGGGAACATGCCTTCTTATCGAGTTGGCGGCTTCTACAAGATAATATCGCAAGTATTGGTTTCCGTTGCATGAGATGGAAGTTTAGTACAGGCCTGTGTGTATGAAGATCAACACGTACACTGGGAAACAGTCTTTCTAATGCGCTTTGTCCGCTAGGAGAACCAGAATTTCCCCAAATGATCCTAAGACCATTATCTAAGAACATCACAGAGCGTCCAAGTGATTGATATAAATTCCTTGGAGCAGTAACGTAAAAGAAGTTACCTAGAGCGAAAGACGGCGACTCCTGTGGGAATAGCATGAGACTTGAGACCCCACAGCGAACGTTCTTTGTGAGCGAGGAGGCTCAAGCCATGCCCCACGGAAAGCGTCCGTCTGTAGTGAAAGGTAACGGTGTTTAACTGTTTTTTGACTTTAAAAATGAAAGAGAAAATAGGCAAAAAGTGAATGCCTAAATATACTATAAAAAGGAGACTTATCATGTTAAAAAACGAGCGCGGTTTTACACTAATTGAGATGCTAATCGTATTAATGATTATTTCGGTATTAATATTGCTCTTTATACCTAGTCTTAGCGGGAAGAGCGAAGAAGTGAACTCAACAGGCTGTGAAGCACTTGTAGCATTAGTCCAAGCCCAGGTTGATGCTTACTATTTAAACGAAAGAGAATATCCTGCTACACTCGCTATCCTTGTAGAAGGAGATTATATAACAACAGAACAAACAACTTGTAGTAATAACCTTTCTTTAGGATATTCAGATGGCAAGGTAACAGCACCTAGCTTGTAGGGCTTTGATATGAAAGAGGACGGCTTTACACTAATTGAGATGCTTATGGTGTTAGGTATAATCTCGACCTTAGTTTTACTCGCTTTCCCCTTACAGTTTAATGTATTAAAAGAACAGGAAGAAAAACAATTTTTAAAAACATTAGCGTCTGACGTTTTATATATCCAGCAACGTTCCACCCTAACAAGTGGGATGAATCGGATAACTTTTAATGAAAACAGCTATCGAATCATAGTAGATGGACGACCAAGTATGAATCGAGCCTATCCTAAAGGGCTGACTATTGATACACGAACAGATCGAAATATCACCTTCAATTATAATGGGAATATAAAAAATCCAAGAACACTTTATCTTGTCTCATCGCTAAACAGCTATAGGATGGTGTTTCCTTTTGGGAAGGGAAGATTTTATCTTGAAAGACAATAAAGGTTTTACCTTAATTGAAGTTCTTATTACAGTATCAATCCTATTAGGTGTTGTTATTACAGTGATCCCCTTACTTCAGTTACTAATACTTGAAGGCGAGACCCTTACAGACAGACGATATATGAACCAAGAATTACTTGATGAGCTACAGCCCTTTCTATGGTCACCTGGCCGTTCTCTCCCCCAATCTCAACATACAACCTTTCAAGGAAACGGAATGAAAGCCGTATACCATTTTACGCAAGAACGTGAATTGATAAAAGGATGTGTCGAATGGACGAATGTTAAAGAAAAAAGAGAAACAATCTGTTTATATGGTGTTTCTAGAAAGAAGTAGTGGATTCACCATGATCCAATCATTGTTAGCAATTAGCTTTCTCGCCTTAAGCCTCCCTTTTCTTGCCTCCCTTCTGAAAGCTGCCGACATACCTCTTCACGAACAGGAGCTTTCTATCCAACAATTCTTTACCTTTCTACAAGACGATGTAAAAAATGCAACTAGCTTTAAATTAAAAGATGCTGGTAAGATATTAGAACTCAACCTTGTCGGCGGAGCGAATACCACGCTTGAGAAATATGGTAACTTGATTCGTCGCAGGGTAAACAGCACGGGGCATGAGATTTATTTAAGAAATATAGCAAATCTCCGCTTTGAACCAGCTGCTTACGGATTTTCCATATTTGTTACGATGGAGGATGGTGAAACATTTGAAAAGACGATCATATGGTACGATGACGAATGAAAGGGGGTTTATTCTTCCCTATGTACTGGTAGTTCTTTCAATCATTTTTCTTTTGCTTTTTCACGGAACTGCAGGTTATCGTAATGAACTTCACATGACTGATATGCAAATGGAGCAAACAAGAATAGAAACACTTTTTCAATCTTCCAGGCAACTACTGATTGAAGAGATTAAAGTTACCGGTAATGTAACAGATCACGCCTCCTATCATTTTCCACATGGAGAGGTATTTATTAATATAGAGCGAATTAATGAAGCTACCTGTTTATTGGCCTTTACCATTAGGACTAAAGGAAATGATGTAAAAAATATTGAAAGCCCACTTGTGCTAAGCGGACTATTGGATTAGGTAATTCAAAAATCATAATTTATTATGAGTTGGTTATACTAAACAAAGGAAGGATTAATGATATGCAGATGCAATCGTTTACGGCTAAATTTCCCTTTATTTTGCAAATCTTTCTTTTGTTTAGCAAGATTCGTTTACAAGTAGCAGAAGGTCGTTTATAATAACAATGAAAAGGTTACCTAGAAGGAGGGGGAAGCATGGATCGTATGTTTCGCGTGCTTGCCTTTTGGACTGGCATATTCACCGTCATGTTATTTATCGGTGATATGCATGGAGCAGCTCTTCTTTTCCTGGTTCAAACGGCATTTTTCCTTACAGTAAGTTATTTGAAATTATCTGAGCGTATGTATATGTATTTATTCGGGGCTTATTGTACGGTATTTTTTATCGGCTTTACATGGTACTCGGAGTTTATACTAGTACCAGGCTTCGGACATTAAAAAGCAGGGCATCCAGTCAATTATTTTGACCGATGCCCTGTTTTTTAATGGTCAGGGAAAAAAGGATTTTGGTGCTTTTCAAACCCAATAGTGGTTTCCGGACCGTGACCTGGAAAGACAGTATAGCCGTCACTAAGGTTATATAACTTGTTTCGGATGCTTTTTTCTAGCACATTTATGTCCCCGCCAGTTAGATCCGTTCTTCCTATCCCTTGCTTGAATAGTACATCTCCACTAATCACGATAGACTGATCATGGAAAACAAAGCTTACACTCCCTGGCGAGTGTCCTGGTGTATGTCTAATCTCGAACGTAAAGCCATACATCTCCGTATCTCCTTCTTGGAGCTCATGTTCTGCCTCATAAGTGGTTATTTCTTGCCCCATAAGACCTAGTGAACCATTTAATGAAGCATCCTGTAGCCAATTTTTTTCCTCAGAGTGTAAATAAACATCTATTTGGTATTTTTCTCTTAATTCTTGGACTGCTCCTATATGGTCAAAATGAGCATGTGTTAATAAAATGGCTTTCGGAGTCAGTATAAGGTCTTCCATAAGTGCCATTACTTTTTCTGGATTTCCTCCTGGATCGATAATCAATGCATTTCCTTCGTTATGTATGATGTAACAATTTGTTCCTATAGGCCCTAATGGTAACACTTTCACTTCCATTTCTATCCCTCCAACTGGTTATAGCTATTCATTAATTTTTAGTCCATGTATTTCTCGACAAATGATACGAAATACTATAAAATAAATAATATATTGGGTTAGTTACATAATAGTATAAACGGTTGTCACTATCAATTTTATGAACTGAACAAGGGGGTTAACTAAGATGCATATCGTTTTGGCAATATTATTATTATTGGTTGCACTACTTGCAGTTGTATCTGTTATTCGTCAGCTTAAATACAAAAATTTCTTCGCTCTAGCTTTTTCCGCAATTGCTGCTGTTGCATTTGGATTTTTCTCTATAGCAACGCTTATCACTGAGATTTCGGGAATGAATTAAAATAAGAGTGAACAACAAAAAGTTCGTACGGTTATTTAACTCGTCCGGGCTTTTTTATTTAATCAGATTAACCTATTAAAAAACGGAGGATTCCTTGTGACTGCTCAGCAGTCCATGGTCCTCCGTTTTATTGTTATTTTTCTTTATCCTCAAGTTCAATAAACCGAAATAGATCTCCGTAAATCATGTCATCTGAATAAGCAAGTTCCTGATCTACTTTATCCGCAATAGGAGTACAAGCAGTCACCTCTTCATCAATTGAAACATCTAGAGAGGCTTCACTTTCCCCTTCTACTGGCTCACCTGTTTGGCGATCATAGCAAATACCGCTTGTATAAACAGAATCTTCATTTATAAAATCGCCATTTCTTAAGGCAATATAATCTTTTCGTTCATTTGAGAACAAATCATTTCCAAAGTATATATCATCTTCATTTTCAATCCCCAGCAAGCTTAGCATAGTCGGTTTGACATCAATCTGTCCTGATACCTCAGAACGTACTTCCCCTTTCCCGTGACCAGGGATATGAATAAAGAAAGGTACACGCTGAAGCTGAACATGATCAAAAGGAGTAATTTCTTCTTTTCCTAGATACTGACTCATCGCTTTATTGTGATTGGCGCTGATCCCATAATGATCTCCCATAATGATGATAATCGAATCTTCATATAATCCTGCAGCCTTTAACTCTTCGAAAAACTGTTCAATGGATTCATCCATATAACGGACTGTCGGGAAGAAATTATTTAAAGTAGTTGAGTTAGAATCATAAGATTCTATAGACTTATCTTCATCCGTTAACTCAAAAGGAAAGTGATTCGTCAGCGTTATAAATTTAGAGTAATATGGTTCCTTCAATGTCTTAATATGTTCAATAGATTGTTCGAAAAAAGGTTTATCTTTTAATCCCCAGCCTACAGAATTATCGTCTGTTACCTCATAAGCCTCTTTCCCATAAAACGCATCAATACCTAGGCTTTCGTACATCTGGTCTCTGTTCCAGAAACTTTTGTTATTTGCATGGAAAACATTAGAAGTGTAACCTTCTTGACCTAGAATTTCAGGCATTGCATTGTATTCATTTTGTCCATGTGTAAAGAAGACAGCCCCTCGTGACAAAGGGTACAGGGAGTTTTCAATCAAAAATTCAGAATCAGATGTTTTTCCCTGCTCTGTCTGATGATAGAAATTTTCAAAGTAATACGTGTCTTTGTCTTCTGTTAAGCTATTCAAAAATGGCGTAACTTCTTCCCCATTTACTTCATTATTGATTACAAAACTTTGTAAAGACTCGGCATTGATAAAGATGACGTTCTTATCTTCCGCAACCCCGAACATCTCTGATTTTTGATCAGCCTTAACATTATTCTCTACGTACTTCTTAATTTCAGGAATTTCATTGCCGTCCGCAAAAACTTTCTGTGTAGTTGCTTTTGTATTAATTGCAATGTCGTATATATGGTAGTTAAATAGCCCTATATTTTTCACAAGATATTCGCGGTCAAATGCACGCGTGAAAAGCTGCGGGCGCTCCATCTCCGCCAAAAAAAAGTTTCCTGCAAGTAGTACAAGTGACATTGCTAAAGCAAATACTTTTCCTCTCCTTGAAAAATCTATAATGAAACTATCTGCTCTTCTTTTGCTTAAATGCCATATTACTGCTACGTCGATAAACAATAAAATGTCATATGGTCTCATCAAGGATAAGATACTTTTCCCTAGATCAGCAGCATTACTTCCCTGTAATAACTGAGGAATGGTAATAAAATCGGCAAACGATCGATAAAACACAATATTAGCAAACACTATTAGGGAAGCAAGTAATGCTGTATACCGTATATACTTCATTTGTCTTGATTTTTTGTTGAACCAGACGCTAATCGAAAACAACAAAAAGGTTGAAACAAATGGATTTATAAATAGGATTAACTCTTGCATTATATTTTCAAGGTCGATATTAAATATAAAGCGGTAAACAATGTATGTTTTTACCCCAAATAATATAGTCGCAATGATAAATAAAGGCATTTTCTTTTGAATAAAGGTCATCTTTGTTTCCTCCTGCTTTTCCCTTTCAACATTGTCAAAATAACATATTTGTACATTAAGAATGTATTACTGTCACTAATTTTCAATTCCCCTGCCTTTACATTATAAACGCAAAGATAAATCCATGTATGATTTCTGTAAAGCACATATAAGTATATGACGTATTGAATATAATAAAAGTTTCAAAGCTACATAAAAAAATGAAGGATTATAATAATTTACAGGAAAAGGTAAAAAAACTAGAAAGAAACATGAAGAACTTTTTGTTTTACAAGGAAGGCCGCTCCTATAATGCCCGCATCATTTCCCAGCTCTGCAACCCTCATATCGCAAATGGAGCTTACCCTTTCAAGAGCATATTTTTCAAATGATGCCTTAATCGCATCAAGTAATTGATCTCCAGCTTTTGATACGCCACCGCCAATTAATACTTTGGACGGGTTAAGGAGAGCACCCATGTTAGCAATAACTAAACCAAGTACATCGGCAGTATAGTGAACAATAGAACTAGCTTCTTGATCTCCCAATGCCGCATAGTTGAAAATATCTTTAGCAGTTAAGACACCGTGATTTTCAAAATGTTCCACTAGTTTACTTTCACTATTACCCGTTTCAATTAACTCCATCGCCTGTCTTACAATTCCCGTGGCTGAAGCTATTGTTTCTAGGCAACCTGTTCTTCCACAGTTACAAGGTCTTCCAGCTGCTTCAATCGTCATATGTCCAATCTCACCAGCCATCCCATTTGCACCGTTTACAATCTCACCGTTCGCAATAATGCCGCCCCCTACACCAGTTCCAAGCGTAATGGCGATAACATTTTTCTCTTGACGACCTGCTCCCTGCCAATTCTCGCCTAGCACAGCAACATTGGCATCATTCTCTACAAAAACTGGGAGTCCTGAAAGTTGTTTCAAATGACCTGGTAAATCATATTCCTTCCAGCCAATATTGACTGCTTCGTAAATATAACCAGTATCTCCGTCAATAAACCCAGGTGCGCCTAAACCAATCCCTAATATATTATCTGATGAGATATTTGATTCAGATAGCTTTTGTTGGACAGAGTTCCAGACATCCTCCATAATACGCTGCCCACCATCTGATTTATCTGTTTTAATTTCCCATTTCTTATAAATATCCCCTTTTGCTGAAATAATACCTATCTTTACACTCGTCCCTCCAACATCAACCCCAACAATCCATTCGCTCTGAGTCATGTTAAGCGTTCCCCCTTCTTTCTTTTTCTACTTTAGATATTTCGCTTCGCAAAAGTAACTTGGCCATTGTATAATCTTCTCCACTAATAAAATCCCACTTATACAATTCTGTTAGTTCCATGTCCATTAATTCTAAGTCTCCCAATCGATCACCAGTATACACAAATGTACCGTATCGTTTAAGTAATTGTTGGACATCATAAATTGTTTTCATAAAAATCACCAAATTTAATTATAGCAAACTTTTTTTGTAATAGGAACTACATTAAATGCGGTTACCCACGGGGAAGCAATCTAATACACCTTTTCCTTGTTCCATGTCGGCATAACTCAGTTCATTACACATAAAAAACCGCAAGTACCCTGTTAGCGGTCAGGGTCCTGCGGATTCAAAAAGAGAGGTCTTCTGTTTTTTAATGGGATTGGTGCCCGTACAAAAATGTCCCGAAATGGACGATAGGAAAAAGGCAGGAACGGCCAAAAGTAAGGTATATGAAACGATTGCATTCTGGCAAGATAAAGAATCCAAAGTGTAATTCCAGTTACATATCCCATTACACCGAACAAAGAAGTACAAATTAATAAAAAGATACGTACGAGCCGATTTGCTAAACTCATTTCATAACTCGGTGTTGCGTAAGTTCCAATAGCAGCTACGGCCAAGTATAAAACAACTTCATTAGAGAACCATCCAACTTCCACAGAAATTTGTCCAATTAGTATGGCTGCCACTAGTCCCAGAGCAGTGGCTAAAGAAGATGGTGTATGAATGGCAGCCATGCGCAAGACATCAATTCCTATTTCTGCAATTATAAACTGTGCAATTATAGGCACAACGCCCATTTGGTTTGGGCCGATAAACTCTAATCCAGTTGGAAGCAGTTCAGGGTTTACAGAAAATAAATAGTATAGTGGAAGAATAAAAATTGAAGCGAATACAGCAATGAACCTTATCAGACGTAAATAGGCACCTACCAATGGCTTCTGCCGGTATTCTTCCGCGTGTTGCAGATGATGCCAATACGTTGCGGGTGTGATCATGACACTTGGTGAGCCATCGATGATAAGCAATACATGTCCCTCATAAAGGTGAGATGCAGCAGTGTCAGGTCTTTCTGTGTATCGAACTGTCGGGTATGGGTTCCAATAACGCCCACTAAGAAATTCTTCTATCGTTTTTTCGGCCATCGGTAGTCCGTCTGTATCGATTTTATCTAATACGCCTTTCAAATGTTCGACTCTATCCATATCTGCAATATCTTCAATATAACAAATACAAACATCTGTCAAAGAACGGCGCCCGACCTGGGTATATTCCATTCTTAGCGTTCGATCACGTACCCTTCTTCTTGTTAAAGCCGTATTGAATACAAGCGTTTCCACATATCCATCCCTAGATCCTCGTACTACTCTTTCTAAATCTGGTTCGGCAGGGGTTCTAGCGGGATATGTTCTGGCATCGATCATGATTACTTTATTAATACCTTCTACGATCAATGCGGAAGGCCCAGCAAGAATTTGCTTAGTAGCCAGGTTGAGATCATCCACCTGTTCTATCTCTACGTAGGGAATATACGTTTTAAGTAATTTGGCTAATGGATCAGGTTCAATATCTTCGGGCTCCAACTTTGCAAGTAACTTCATCAGAAGGTGGAGAATGTCATCTTTTGCAAATCCATCTATTAAAAACAGTGCCATTCTTCTTCCAGCGTACTCTAAATCCAGTTGTATAATATCAAAGCTTTTATCGACACCAAGTCTTTTTGATAAATATGCTACATTTTTATCATAGCTCGTGTACATGACTTTTTTTTCGTTCATTTCTTCTGACATATCCTCACCCAACTCTTTCTCTTCATAATGATAGTTTGACAAGCTGGGTTGTTTTCTATACATCTAACATATCTTCTATCCTAAATTCATACAATGGATTAGACAAGCTACTCTAGAGGGTGAATAGTTGATGAATAAATGGGGATTTCTTTCGATCATTATTGTTTCAATAAGTGCTGCTGTCATCATTTATATAATAAACATTCATACGTTGCCTGCCATAACCTATTTTCCTATAACAGAGGATCAGCGCTTTGAGAAAGTACAAACAGATATATCGCTGTTTTCGGAAAATGGGAATGATTCATATGAAATTATTTGGTCAGCAACCTCTGTAAGCGAAGCTCCAACCTATCTTAGGCAAGACGCTTCTCTATTATTCGATAATGGGAGACTACGTGGGGTAAGAAGTAAATGGAAGCAAGATACAGATAGTATCATAATGAAAGAACGGTTATTCCATGAAGACAGCAGCTTATTTCAAGCCATCACGTTTCACCACGGTGAGATTCATAAACAAGGTAAATCCATTCATAGTATGCAACAAATAACTGCAGATCAACTATATGTCATTGATTCTCCAACTACTGCCTTAGAATCATTTGAAAAACCACAGAATAATTATGAGGTGGAGTGGAAAAACCTCTTGGAAAAAACCACTCGTCAGCAGCTTTTATACCATTGGAATCAGCTATTTACTCATTTTGATATAGATAGTGGCAACTATCTATCAGTCCCTTTGACGAGCCTGGCTACTTATCAAACAGAACCACTACCTTCTTTAACACAGCAGGAAACAGACAAAATCATGGGGCAGTTATGGGAGGGGCTCTATAAGAATTATATTGTACCTGCCACAACGAAAAACAACAAAAAACCTACTAGCTACATCCCCATTATTCTTTTTAGTAAAGACCAAGATCATTTACTTGTCCTTTTTGAGCTAAATGGGAGAAAAAATCAGCTTATACAGAAGTACAGTCTTACTGAAAGCTAAAAAAAGTGCCTATGGCACTTTTTTATTTTATCCCCATAGATTTTCTCAGGAAATTCCTCGCCTTGATTGGTAGTAAGCTCCCCGCCAAAAATCCGAGGGAAATCCAAGTATTCCAAGCAAGAGACAACTGCCAGTGGAGGTCTGATTCGTTAATCTATCCTTTGCTAGGAAAGGTAGGAAACCCGCAGTAAATGCAGGTTTCACTATTTAACTATCTTATAATAAAAATTATTATCTTTGTAATTACCGAAGGCATCCTGCGAATAAGCTGGTACTTCTCCGTATAGTTCATACCCCTCTGATTGATAAAGCATGTTAGCTGAAGATCCCTTGGCTGTGTCCAATAATAGAAGCGTTCTCTTTTCTTGCTTGGCTGCTTGTTCGGCAAACTGAAGGAGTTTTCTCGCTACACCCTTCCTACTTGCTTCTGAATGTGTCATTAACTTGGCAATTTCGGCTCGGTGCATTCCATTCTCCTTATTTGCGAGGTGTAACTGAACTGTACCTACTACCTTACCGTCAAGGAGACAAATAAATAATTGAACCTGCTCGGATACAACATCTTTCCAGTAATGAATGGCTGTTTCGTAATGCATGGGATATAAATAATTAAGTGAAGCACCTTCAGCTACTACTTCTTGAAACAAAGTTGCCAATTCTTCCTGATAAGCAGCTATATCTTTTATTTCTACGATTTGCAACAGATTTACCCCCAACTCAAATTTTTTCTAAGTGAATGCCTCATTCTCTCATTGACCGCTAGCTTACTTGAAAAAAAGCAATAGATACTTTTTAAGGACTTTGTTCCAGTAATTGATCATATAAACTCTTAATATTTTCATCTTTAGGGTTAAGCTGACTAGCACGTTCAATCGCTTCTCTCGCCTCTGTCAAATCTCCCTTATTTGCATAAAGGACCGCCAAGTTATAGTGAGCCTCTGACAAGCTATTGTCAATTTCTATTGTTCTTTCAAGATCTGTCTCCGCCTCTTCTGATCGATCTAACTGTATATAAGCATACGACCGTTGAAAAAGCAGATTCGCCTCCAATTCTCCCTCTTTTGCCAGCCCCTCAGTGGCAACCTCTACAACTTCCTGAAACTTTTCCTGCTGTATAAGTTCATCTATTTGCATTAAATAATATTCTTGACTAGTTTCGTTATGCTGGATACCAAAAGCTACCAGCCCACTTAACAGTAAAAAATAGATTACCAATGCGCTAAGTTGGAGTGCAATCTTTTTCTTGTGTGGCAAATGGATAATGGCAGAAGCAATAAACCCTGCAGCAAGTCCACCTAAATGTGCACTATAATCAACTTGAGGCACTAGGAATCCAAAAACAATATTAATAGCTAGAATGATTAAGACGCCACGCCCCATTGTTTGAAAAAAGATTTTCTTATATATCACTCCGAAAAACAATAAGGCGCCAAATAAACCAAATAATGCACCTGAAGCACCGGCAGAAAGATTATAGGAAAAGGCAAAGCTTGCAAGTCCCCCTCCAATACCAGCTAGGAAGTAGATGAATAAAAATCTTGCTGATCCGTAGATTCTTTCTACAGTGGAACCTAGGTAATAAACAGCCAGCATATTCATCATTAAATGCAAAACCCCGATATGTAAAAACATCGAGCTTATTATTCTCCACCATTCTCCTTCAATAATTGCCGGATTGTATTTTGCCCCAGATTCAATAAGATTGTGAATATTGTCACTTCCACCTCGTACTTCCAACCAAATAAATAAAATAATATTTATCGCTAACAACAAATACGTTAAGAATGGTTTACCATAAAAAAATAGATTATCTACTTCTTTTTTCTTTGCAAAAAGTGCATCCTGTAATGCCTTTTTATAAATTAAAACAGCAGTTTCCTTCTCTTCATTGGACTTCCCCTCTAACGTTGGCTCCACTTCAAGTGAATGGAATAACCGTGACTTTTCTTCTTGGCTGTTTTCGTTAGTAATATAATAGACATTCATTTTCGTGGTATTTTTCTCTTTTAATTGCATAGGCTTTTTTAGAAATTCCCAGTCATCAACTGGTGGGTGTGAAGAAAAATAAACATTATGTATTGTAATAAATTTTCCAGTGATTACTTTACTCAATGCTTTACGTCGATGAAATGTAATCGCGATATCATTGCGTAAATGATTTTTCCAGTCGAATCCCTTATGTATAAGTCTAATCACATTGGAGTTTCGCTTCACATTTTGCTCTAGCCAAATTTCTTCCTCTTTATTATTTATATATAGTACCTCGAACTGGTGTTTCGTTACGAAGTGATGCGCCAGTTGATACATTGAATATTGTTCATCTAAGTACATGGTCTCCCCTCCTGCCTTTCCATCATACCAAACTTTTATATACTTATCCTGATAAAGTGCTCTCCATGCTAGTGATTTTTTGTGGGGAAATTACAAAAAAGAAGCTGACATGGCAGCTTCTTTTTTTACATCTCATTCGATTGTTGCTTTCCAAACAAACCAGGTAATATTTTCGATCGAATAGTTGGCATATTCATGGATAAGGTAACAGCAAGACGTCGTAAAAAACTAATTGCCAGTAATGTATTAACGATTCTGTATCGCCATTTATACACAATACCTATGATACCTAATATTCCTAATACAATTGTCGTAACTCGCATACACTTTTCACCTTCTCTTTCTTTAGATGGTGAACTTAGTTTGAGGTGGTTCATCATTATTTATACATCTAGCTTATTTGCTCTCTACCAAGATTTCTCTGCTGCTATGATATGTTGAACTGGAATATCAAAGGACTCTGCTGGTATTTGATCAACAAGTTGCTCGGAATGCATGAGTGAAGCTGTTACATTCGGATAATCGGCAAGATAACGGTCATAATATCCTCCACCAAAACCAATTCGGTAACCCCTTTTGTCAAAAACGAGACCTGGGACTAATAATAGCTGAATTTCCATTTTAGCCATTGGTTGTGTCACAGTTGGATTTGGCTCAAGCAAATTATAGTAAACTATCTCTAATTGATTAAATGACTCTAATTTATAAAAGGTAAGCGTCTTTTCCTTTGGCGAGCATTTCGGAACACATACGATTTTTTCAGCCTTCCAAGCTTCTTCAATAATCGGCTTGGTATCCCATTCCATTGCTTGGGAGACGGTTAACCCAATAGTAGTTACTTGCTCCCAAATAGAACTGGAAACCAATTGATCCTTAAGTTTATTTTCTGTTATGTATCTGTCTTCTTTACTAATCCCTTTTAAAAATTCTATCGATCTTGCACGCAATTCTGCTTTTGTCAAAACAATCAGCTCCCTAAAATAGAAATAAAACCCCTGCCATCAATGACAGGAGTTTCGTTTAAAACTATTTAGTCTCGCGGTGTAAAGTGTGTTTTTTAAGACGTGGACTATATTTCTTAAGCTCGATACGTTCAGGGTTCGTACGTTTGTTTTTTGTTGAAATATAGTTACGATCACCTGTTTCAGTACAAGCTAATGTAATGTTTACGCGCATAATTTTCCCTCCAAACTATAAGAAACTTGCTTATAGGCAGCTCAGCATTCATTTCAGACTTAATAATAATAGCAGAATTTCGCCAAACTATCAAGAAGTAACAAAAAAAATATTTTAACTCTCTATAATTCTTTTACGTGGATTACTGCCACATCTCTTTTTATTTAGATGGTAAAACATATTTCTCATTATTATTATTCTTTTCAATTAAATTTATTATTTTAAAAAGCCTTTATGATAGATTATGAGCGGGTAATTATTTAGCTCAATCTATGATTCCACCAAGCATTGTTTATTCGGATTTCGTTTTGAAACCATATATTTACTATGGTCTACTGCTTGTTTATATGATATAACTAGTAATGTAGAATAAAAGCGAAATGACTCAAATTAAGCATTTCTGATAATAAGGAGGTTGAAAAATGTTATTCGCAGTCATTGCTATTCTTGTGGTTGCTATTGTGTTATTCGTTCTGTCTTTCTTTATGAATGACCGTTTGGAAGATTTGGAAAGCCAGCTCGAGCAATTTTCTATTTCAACAATGCAAGATACATATCAAATGAAGAAGAAGATTAAGATTTTGGAAGAAGAATTACTTACTGAAAACTATCCAGAAGACTTAACTAAAAGCAATTGATCCAAAAGGTAACAATCTGTATTTGAAAAGGAGAAACCAATGAAACAAAGTGTACGATCGTTTGCTATAGGGTTATTTACTGCAGGTATACTGCTACTTGGCGGGATATTCTTTTTTGGTACCGGTGGAGAGAAAGTAGAGGATTTAGCTGCAGAGGACCTAATCGACCTTGTTGAACAAAAAGGCTACTATGTCTTAAATAAAGAAGAATATATTGCTGCTTCGGTTGGAGATGAAAGCAAAACAGCTTCCGCTGAAACTAATTCTAAAGAAGAGGATGCTTCGAAAGATAAAGAAGACGAAGCAACTGAGAATGCTGAAGCCAAAGAAGAAAACTCTGATGAAAATGATAGCGAAAAAGCAGAAAAGGAAGAAGAAAAGGAAAAAACTTCCTATAAGTTAAAGATAAAAGAAGGAATGGCCTCTTCTGATATCAGCTCTGTATTAGAAAATAACGATATTATTGATGATGCAGGAGAGTTTAATGAATACTTGATAGATAATGATTATCACCTGAAAGTACAAATAGGTGAATATGAACTTACCACTGGCATGAGCCATTATGAAGTAGCTGAGGCAATTACAAAATAAGCAGTATGGCAGGTTTTAACTGCCATACTGCTTTTAATTTAAATTATAATTTTCACCTTTAACAAGGAACAAAATACTTTCCCCGATGTTCGTGATATGGTCCGCATAGCGCTCCAAATATCTAGCGCAAAATGAGACTTGCATAACATATTGAATTTTGTCAGGATTTGTAGCTGTTTCACCAAGCAATTCACTGATAATTAATTTGTACAATCGGTCCACTTTATCGTCCATCGCAGATAGACTGCTTGCAAGTGTTATATCTTCTTCTCTAAATGCTTTTAAAGCCGTGTGAAGCATGTCTTTAGCAATTTCATGCATCTTCTTTAATCCTTCTGGTAATACAACCTCATTATATTCACCTAAATAGATCGTAGCATTGGCAATATTTTTTGCGTTATCTGCCATACGTTCCAAATCTGTTACAATCCTTAAAGCAATAATGAGCCTTCTCAAGTCTGTTGCTACCGGTTGTTGCTTTGCAATAAGTAAAATGGTTTTATCATTAATTTCAATTTCCAACCTGTCAATATTATGATCCTGTTCAATAATTGCCTTAGCTTGCTCTGTGTCTTTGTTAAATAATGCGTTAATTGCATTCTCTAATGCTTCCTCGGCTGCATCTGCTAACCGGATGATATCATTATTTATCTCTTCCAGTTCATGGTGAAACTGTCCACGTGTTGCCATGGAATCCCCCCCTATTCTGTCTAACATACTATAAGGGTAACAGGTAAGTATTAAGCTACTATTTACTCTTTGTAAAATTTTCGTAAACAAAAACAGCCCTCCTCCGCAGGTGAGCTGTTTTTCTACTTAGTTTTCTTCTTCCTCACTATCTTCATCATTTCCATCTTTCATATCAAAATATGCATCGAGAATGCGTGAAGCCATATTATGCTGGATACGGTACTCACTTGTTCCTGTATTCGGCGCGATAACCGCAAACGCCACTTCCGGATCATCATAAGGAGCATAACCAACTAATGAAAGGTTCTCAGTATAAACCAAATTACCGTTCTCATCTTTTACAGAACTTTCTGCAGTTCCTGTCTTGGCTGCTGGCATATAATCTTTATTTGCAAGTTCGCTGGCAGTCCCAACAGTAGCCACAAGACGGAAGCCTTGTTGTACTCTATCAATATAAGATTGGTCCATCTCAATTTTATTTAGCACTTCAGTATTCTCAGTACGATAAACCGAACCTAATTGTTCTTCAGAAGTTCCAGGCTCGCGGATCTCTTTTAGAAAATGTGGTCGTACACGGTACCCATCGTTTGCTATAGTTGACACATATTGGGCCATTTGCATTGCTGTGAATGAGTCATATTGTCCAATGGCATAGTCCATTAGCAAACCAGGGCTATTTCCAGATTCCCCTACATAACCTACACTTTCATAAGGATAGTCAATTCCAGTCTTTACCCCTAAACCGAATTGTTGGAAGTAGTTGCGCATCTGCTGCCATGCAGAAGAATCGAACGACGCTTTGCTGCCATTAGGAAAAGGATACCTATTTTCTCCTCCCATTTTCAAAGCAATATAAAACATATAAACGTTAGAAGATTTTTGTAAAGCTAGTAGGTCATTTACAGACCCCAATTCACTGTAGGAACCCTTCGGCTTCAATGTTCCAATCTTAATTGGTCTGTCATAGAAATACTGTCCAGGAGTAATTACTCCTGATTGTAACCCAGCTAGAACGGTTGCACCTTTTACTGTAGAACCAGGGAGGTTGGCGTTATATAAGGTTCTTAACTCAGCATTTTTATATTCTCCATCAACATATGCTTGCCCACTCGCTGCTAGAATTTCACCGGTTTTCGGATTCATTACAACAGCAATTGCGTCCTCTAACGTTCTGTTGGCATAAGGATGCTTTTCTTTAGCTGCTTTTAACTCTTCACGAACAATCTTGTCAACTTCTTCTTGAAACTCCATATCAACTGTGAGTACGAGATCTTTTCCTCGTTCCCCTTCTACAATTGTTTTAGAGTCAATAACTCTTCCTGACTTGGTTGTCGTATATTGAATCTGCTCTTTTCTGCCACGAAGAGATTCTTCATAATATTCTTCCAGACCACTCTTGCCGACACGGTCATTTCTGCTATAACCTCTTGTCATGTAATAGTCTTCACTTTCAGCTGGAATACCCTGTTCCTGTGAAGTAATGGAACCGAGTAAGCCTTTGAAAGTGTCCTTGTATGGATATTCTCTGTCCCAATCAGTCGTTGCATTAACACCAGGTAATTCACCAAGATGCTCCGCCACCTGGGCATATTCTTTTGCTGTAACATCTTCATTTTTAACAATTTGTGGTGTTAAAGAATAAGCTTTGTCTAACTCTTTTTTTATTGCAATGACTTCTAACTCTTGCTTCGAAAATTTATCTTGATCTATGTCTTCCTCTGGAATACGCTCTAAAACAAGCTTATAGAAATCAGAATTACTAAGCTCCTTTTGTTCTTCAGCAGTTACGCGGTCTTCTGCTTTGTCAATGTCTTGTAAATATATATATTCCTGTATGTTTCTTTCCGTAATCCCGTCTAAATAATCTTCACTATCCATGGAAATAAATGTTGCAAGTTTTTTAGCAACCTTTAGCCTATCTTCAGCCTGGGTCCCTTTTGCTGGTGTATAGGTAATGGAATAAAGTGGTTTATTATCGACCACCACATTGTGATTAGCGTCATAAATTTTCCCGCGCGGTACTGGTATTTTTGTGGTGTCTTGAATCGTTCTGTCAATTTCCTCCTGAAATGCTTCCCCATTTAGTATTTGCACAACACCAAGCTGCATAATCAGTACGGAAAACATAAGAAACACAACAAAAAACAATATGTTAATCCGAAAGGGAAGTTGTGCTTTTTTCTTTCTTTTCTTATTACCCATCGCTTCTCCCCCATAATAAAAATAGTCATATATTTTTATTATAACACGTCTGATAGTATAATCTAAATGGATTTATCGGTTTTTTTCATCTGTTATTTGATCTTTTATTAAGACCTCTTTCTTTTGCTTTGTTCCGAGGTAAATATTCTTAACAAAAAAGTAGATGATCAAGTGTCCGCTCCCAAGAATTATAAGCAAAACTGGAATCACTTGCTTTGCTGAGAACAGCATAACTGCTCCTAAGAAGAGGACAATAGAAGCAACTCTTCCCAAATTTACAAATAGTTCTCTTACAACAATGTACTCCACGCGCATCTCCTTGGCTTTCCAAGCCTTACCAATCACATCATACGTCATGGAGACGTATGGGACATTAATGATCGGGTAAGCAATTCCAATAAAAACAGCATATATGATTAATTGGACGTAACCTAAATTAAACAGGATAATAAAGGTGGAGAAAAAGAGAATTAGTCCACCAAGTAAAATCGCTTTTTTGCGCAGTTTATTTTTAATAAACTTTGTTGCGATGAAATAAAACACAAAAGAGAGCCCTGATAAGACTAAGTTGAACATACCAAGTGAAAATTCACTTTGGGTTATCAAGAAAACCCATATAGAAATAATAAAAGCAAAAATACCCTCACGAAGTCCCTGAAAAGTGTGCGCATGTAAGATCCTTCGCCAATTCTTATTATGATGACGCTCCTGTAAGATTCTTCTAAAGTGAAAGCTTCCTTCAGCTCTTCGCCTATTAAGAAAAAAGCTACAAGCGACCGCCAAAATAAACAGGATAAAGGAAATTGTAAAGATGGTCGTGTACCCAATATTTGCTTCCATACGAGCAATAATTATCCCGGCCAGCAACGGGCCAATCATACCACCAAAGGACTGAAGCACCCCTAGGAAGCCATTAAAAAAGTCACGTGTTTCAGGTTCCGTAATTTCAAAAGTAAGTACATTAAAAGCAAGCCAGTAGAAGCCATAACCAATCCCTAGTAGGCTCCCTAATAAAAAATTGTACTTTGAAGCTTGTTCTCCAATAAGAAGAACACTTAGAAAAAATATGGACAGAAAGATTACTCCAAGCCGGAGGACGACCACCCTATCCACTTTTTTAGCTAATTTCCCCGCTAAAATAAATGTAGCGGGTTGAAATAGGTATATGGCCAGGTTGTAGATGGCAATCGTAATATAATCACCCGACTGCTTCCACAAATATATGTTTACAAAAGTATTGGACAAGAATATTCCAAGAGAATACAATCCGCCAATAACAAGTAAAAAAAGTAGATCTTTATTTATATCTAATTTCTCTTGGTAAAATTGTATAGCCTTCCGCATGAATCATACTCCTTCATGAATCCTTTCTTAGTTTGAACAGAAGTAATGGAGATATGCAGTATGCTTTTTACTAATCCATATTCAAAGAGCGCAAGGCTCTATGCCTTGCGCTCTTTGAATTAAAGACTATTTTTATTTTGCTTCATTGTAGTTTTTGTTTACTTGATCCCAGTTAACTACATTCCAGAATGCAGATACATAATCAGGGCGTTTGTTTTGATATTTCAAGTAATAAGCATGCTCCCAAACATCAAGACCTAATAGAGGAGTTTTTCCATCCATTAGAGGTGTATCCTGATTTGGTGTGCTTGTTACTTCAAGCTCTCCATTGTTAAGAACTAGCCATGCCCAGCCGGATCCAAAGCGAGTTGTTGCAGCATTTTCAAATTCTTCCTTGAATTTGTCAAAGCTGCCAAACTTACTGTTTAGTTTATCTGCAAGTTCACCTGATGGCTCGCCGCCACCATTTGGTGATAATACGTTCCAGAATAAAGTATGGTTTGCATGTCCGCCACCATTATTGCGAACGGCAGTGCGTGCGCTTTCTGGTACAGCATCTAAATTGCTTAAAAGGTCTTCTAATGATTTATTTTGAAGATCTGCATGCCCTTCTAATGCTCCGTTAAGCTTCGTAACATAAGTGTTATGATGCTTCGTGTGGTGAATGTTCATTGTCTCTTTGTCGATAGTTGGTTCTAACGCGTCGTATGCGTATGGTAGTTCTGGTAATTCAAATTTTGCCATAATTAATGTTCCTCCTCTAATAAATATGTTTATTAAAAGGAATGTATCCACCCTTTATGGAAAGAGTATCAAAGCATGCATGCAGTTGCAACTAATATGCATGAGTACCAAATTTAAACTTCCAGAAACAAGTCCCCTATTTCTACTCAAAATTTACGTCGCTTCTATGTAGGTAACTTTTGAAAACACAAAAAAACAGGCCTTCGCCTGAGAATCATTTTAAAATGGTGGCTCGGGACGGAATCGAACCGCCGACACAGGGATTTTCAGTCCCTTGCTCTACCGACTGAGCTACCGAGCCATTTTTATAGTATATTATTATTTTGTTTCCTTCAGCTTAAGAAGTTTCGGTGCATTGCTTCGTAGTTTTGTGCTCGTCGTGTTGCATGCTAAACCAAGGAGTCGCACTCCTCGCAAGCCTGCACATAGTAGTATTTCGATGAAGTTACGGCTTGCTCTACCGACTGAGCTACCGAGCCATTTAGGATATTAAATTGTTTTCTTCCTTCTTAAGAAGTTTTTATCCAAAGTATGTATGGAGGAGGTAGAGGGATTCGAACCCCCGCGCGGTTTGACCCGCCTGTCGGTTTTCAAGACCGATCCCTTCAGCCAGACTTGGGTATACCTCCGAGTTTTTATGGTGGACCCTGCAGGACTCGAACCTGCGACCGATCGGTTATGAGCCGATAGCTCTAACCAACTGAGCTAAGGGTCCTTTGCTTTTATATTTATGGGGCGACCGGTGGGGATTGAACCCACGAATGCCGGAGCCACAATCCGGTGCGTTAACCACTTCGCCACGACCGCCATAAATTTATGAAATTGGTGGCGGCGGAGGGGATCGAACCCCCGACCTCACGGGTATGAACCGTACGCTCTCGCCAGCTGAGCTACACCGCCATGTTTATCTTGTTAGTAGTGACTGCTAGGATACAATGTAACCTAATTACCTTGTCTTTTTTGTTACGCGTTGTTTCGGCGACAAGATATAATTTACCACGTTCGACAAAAACTGTCAATCATTTTTTAAAAAAGTTTTTTTCTTTTTGCAATCTATGTAGTTTGTCCTCGGAAACGACAATATATAATATATCACTTTCCTAACTCAAATTCAATAACAAAATTGTTTTTTGTTTTATTTTGAACATTGAACATTTTTTGAAGCCTTTTAAAATAGAAAAGAAGAGTCTAAATAGACTCTCCTTCATTTACTCTTCTCCTAACACTTCTTCCGCAATATTAACGGCATGATCCCCTATTCGTTCAAGATTGCTGATAATGTCTACGAAAACGATCCCTGCGGAACCACTACATAACCCTTCGTTCATTCGAATGATATGTTTTTTCCTAAACTTCCGCTCCATCTTATCAATTTCATCTTCTTTTTGTACAACTGCTAGAGCTTCTTCACGATCTGTTTTTTCAAGAGAACGTATAGCCTGCTTCACCGTAGCGATAGTCAGCTCAAACATTTCGTTAAGATCTTCATTCGCTTTATCAGTAAGGTTTACTTTATTGGAAATCTTATAGTCGATAAGCTCTATAATGTTTTCAAAATGATCTCCAATACGTTCAATATCGCGTACAGAGTCCATGAGGGCAGTATGCTTGTTACTCTCTAGCTCTGTTAGAGAGCCTGCAGAAATACTCACTAAATACTCGGTAATCTTGCGGTCGAGATTATTTAGAGCACCCTCTACCTGCATAGCCATATCTGAATGTTTTTGGGAATGATTGTTTAAATAGAGATTTGTCTCTTCCAGTCCTTGATATGCATATTCCCCCATTCGGATAACTTCGGCTTTTGCTTGATCCAATGCCAGGGTGGATGATTGCTGAATAAAAATTGGGTCTAGATGCTTTGGTTTATATTCAACTATCGTATCCTCTCCAGGAATTATTTTTGTTACAAGCCATGCTAAGGCACCGATAAATGGAAATTGGATAATCGTATTTGTTACGTTAAAAGTACCATGAGCAAATGCTATTGTCATTTCCGCATTCAAGTCAAATTGTCCTTGCAGATAAGTAATTACCTGGGTGAAGACTCCAAGAAAGACAATAAATATGGTGGCACCAACCAAATTAAAGATAACATGCGTGTATGCAGCACGCTTTGCTGCAACCGATGCACCAATAGACGCAAGGACCGCTGTTATCGTTGTACCAAGGTTGTCCCCAAAAAGCACAGGTATAGCTGCTTTAAGCTCAATGGCACCTTCTGAAAATAGACCTTGAAGAATCCCAATAGTGGCACTGGAACTTTGCACAATTAAGGTAAATACTGTTCCAATCACCACTCCTAGTATTGGACTATCACTCATATTTAAAGTCAACTGCTGAAAGGATTCCAGTTCTCTTAATGGTGACATACCACTGCTCATTAGCTCCAAGCCAAAGAATAAGGCACCAAAACCAAATATAGTTTGTCCAAAGGCGTTAACCAGTGTGTTTTTAAAGAAAAACAGTAAGAAACAGCCCACTGCAATAATTGGCAGCGCATATTCCCCCAGGTCAACCCCAATAATAAACGCGGTTACGGTTGTCCCGATGTTCGCTCCCATTATTACACCAATTGCTTGTCTGAATGTCATAAAACCTGCATTTACTAGACCAACCGTCAAAACGGTTGTACCTGAACTACTTTGAATCAGGATAGTTACAATAATTCCAGCTAAAACTCCCATAAAAGGATTGCTTGTAAATTTATCAAGAATGTTTCTTAACCGATCTCCTGCCGATTTTTGAAGTCCTTCTCCCATGTATTTTATACCAAGAAGAAAGATCCCTAATCCCCCGATAAATTCAAATAACAGTGTTTGCAGATCTAATTCCAATCCCTTTACCACCCTTCATTCATGTAGAAATTTGTCGCACACTTAGACTATTATTAATAAATTTAAATACTTTGTAAAGGATTTACGTACAAATTTAACATTAAATTTACAAACCGTTTATCGCTTCCCTTTTATTTAGTTCCCTACTCCTGTTGTTAAAATGCAACCAATAGGCAAATAAAAAATCTTTTACAAACCGATTGGTCCATAAAAGATTTTATTAGTAACTATTATTGTTTTTCAACTAAAATTTTTGTTCCATCAACCATCGCTACTCGTATTGAAGTCCCTTTTGTTATCCATTGTCCATTTGATACTGCACTATAGTCCCTATTGTTAACCCTAATTGTCCCTACAGGCCTTAAATCAGTCAGTGTTACACCTTCCTGATCAACAAGTGTGGCATAAGTTTCATTTATCGAATTATAGCCCGCTTCCGTTGAAAGCTGATCCTTTAATGTTAACTTATTCCACATATCCCTACGTTTAAATACTTTTAAAAATAGAAATGATGCACCGGTCCCTAGCAACACGCCTAATACAGCATAAAGACCGGCTGTCAAATTAGGTGCAGGTAAAGCCACTGCTGTTAACATAGCTGCAAGTCCGATGGTGGCAAGCGTGCCATCGTTCAGGAGTTTACCATCAATGATGATAAGTAATAATCCTATAAAGTAGATAATAAGCATAAGAATAACAGAACCTGTCTCAACATAAGCACCAAAATATACTGTAATAAATCCAATTCCCAATAATGCAAAAAAACCACGCATATTAACGAGTACTTCACCAATTAGAAACAAAGTACCAAAACCAGTAATAACAAGTGCAATCCATTCTAAATTTAATATATCCAAGAGAAATCCTCCTCCCTACATCTAATGGTACGTTTGACAGAGCGGTTAAGTTTCAAAAAAAGGGGGCAAAATGTATGTCATTTTTAAAAAGATGTACACTTTTTTTATTATGTGTATTCCTCATTGCAGCTGTCTATACAGATTTAACAAAAGGAAGTTTGCCTACGACTCCAGAAAATAATGAGACTAATACAAATTATACCGCGAAACAATTAAAAGTACAGCAAGGTGAAACAGTTCTTTCTATAATCGAGAAAATTAACCCTACTTTAACCAAAGTAAGTGTCGATAATTTTATAAAAGATTTTCAAGTACTTAATGCGGAAGCTGATCCATTTCACTTACAAGTAGACCGTTACTACTATTTTCCTGTTTATGAATGAGTACGAAACTCATCCACATATTAAAACAGTATATCTACAAAGATTTTATGACAAGAAAAAAAGGGCTGATACCCTCAGCCCTTTTTACCATACAGTTATTTAAATAAATGGCAGTACAAATAACGTAATGGCGATTGAAATAGTTCCTGCAGCTATTGCTATATTGCCCAGCGTGTCTGCACCTTTGCTCCTGGAGACAAATCCGAAAATAATTCCCGCAGCTCCCATAATAACAGGCCATACAAAAAATGAAATAACTGAGAGCGCAATTGCAATCCATCCATATGTGTAATTCACATCAGATTCCGTCTCAGAGGTTGTATTAGCATCTTCCATTAAAGAGGCATTATAGTCATCTGCGGTTAATTCAGCAGCGTACTCTTCGTCTCTGGTGCTATCTGGTTCTATCCCAACATAATCTTCATTCTTACGGTTTTCACCATGATTTGGCGCTTGCTCAACTTGGTTCTTATCTTGATATGATTTGAACTCATCCATATTAAAGGAAACCTCCTTTATTTACTTGAGGTGCAGTCTTAGTCTATGTATTTATAACTGAATTACCTATGGTATTTTTTGGAGAGGCGTTTCTTTTTGTTAACGATTTCTGCAATCGGAGCATAAGCTACGAAGTAAAACAAAAACTAAAGGAGGAACAACATGTCTTTTTTCATAAAGCAAATGATAACTTCTAAATTAAAGCAACTCCCACCCGAGGAACTATTGAAATACGCAAAACAATATGGTTTCACGATCACAAGAGAAGAAGCCAATTCTATAGCTCAGTACTTAAAGTCACATAATGTAGACCCCTTTACAGAGAAAGGTCGCAATACAATGGTCCAAGAATTAGCTAAGAGAACGGATGTTTCTACGGCAAAAAAGGCACACAAGCTTTTTACAGAACTAATTACTTCCTATGGACTTGAACATTTATTCGAATAATAAAAGGCAGGAAGCTGCTATAAGCGTTCCTGCCTTTTACGTTAGTTTCCCATTATTTCTTCTTTTAGATTATCATTAAATTCGCCGGACTTGATCATGTCAATCTCATGTTTATATGGCGCTTTTTTATCTTTTTTATCTTCACCAACAAAAGGTGTTTCTAAAATCTTTGGTAATGCTTCTAATTGTGGATGGTGTATGACTTTATGTAAAGCCGTAAACCCAATATGGCCAAAGCCAATGTTCTCATGCCTGTCTTTATGTGCCCCTCTTTCGTTTTTACTATCATTTACATGGACAACTTTAATGCGATCGACTCCGATAATTTTATCGAATTCATTTAATACACTATCAAAATCATTTACAATGTCATATCCAGCATCGTGGATATGGCAAGTGTCCATACATACAGACAGCTTTTCATTATGGGTGACACCATCAATTATTTTGGCAATTTCATCAAAGGTCCGTCCAATCTCAGACCCTTTGCCAGCCATCGTTTCCAACGCAATTTGTACATCTTTTTCTTTTTCTAATACTTCATTTAAGCCTTCGACAATTTTCTTGATTGCCTCTTCAGGCCCTGCACCTACGTGGGCGCCGGGATGCAATACAATTTGTTTTGCACCGAGTGCTGCTGTCCTATCAATTTCGCTACGCAGAAAGTTAACACCTAAATCAAAGGTTTGTGGCTTTGTTGTGTTACCAATATTTATAATATATGGAGCATGAACTACAATGTCTTGTATTCCGTGTTGCTTCATATGTTCGAGCCCTTCTGAAATATTTAATTCTTCTATAGGCTTTCTTCTTGTATTCTGTGGGGCTCCTGTATATATCATAAACGTGTTTTCCCCATATGAAACTGCTTGCTCACTTGATCCTAATAACATTTTCTTTCCGTTCATTGAAACATGTGATCCTATCTTCAACAACTTAAGCACCTCTCCACGTTATTTTATTTTTTAAATTTATTTTTACGTGTCATCTCTCTTTTTATCTTGGTCTGTTGATATTTCATTTTCTTTTTATACCCTGGCTTTACTTTTTTAGCCTTTTTAACACGTTTCCAGGCTTCTTGTTCCACATCTGTTGTTGTATTCGTTCGAAGTTTACGTTGATTCCAAGGTTTTGCTTCCGTCCACTCCCCTTTACGGAGATCTGTATAAGTGAAAGTAAGCCCTTTTTGCTCTAGCTTTTGAATTAGCTTTATATCATCATCCTGGTAAATACTAATCGCCGTGCCTTCCATACCTGCTCTAGCAGTTCGACCAACGCGATGAATATAAAAATCCTCTTCTTTTGGAAGCTGAGCATTTATCACATGGCTGACACCCTTTATATCAATTCCTCGTGATGCTAAATCTGTTGCAACGATGTATTGATAGCGAAGACTTTGGATCTCTTTAAGCACCCTTTTACGCTCTCTGGGTGCTAATCCACCATGAATAAGACCAACTTTTAACCCTTTTTGTTGTAACGACTCTGCCAACTGGTTCGCTTTTTCTTTTCCATTTGTAAAAATAATGGCTAAATAGGGTTGAATTGTTTTGGAAATTTCAAAAAGAAGTTGTGCTTCATCACGGTGTTTTAGGGCAATTAGTTGATGCTCCATTGTTTCGGGTGAAAAATGATCTTTAATTTTTATATATAACGGATTCTCTAAATATTTTCTAAAGAAATGCTGTAGACGCTGGGGAATAGTCGCTGAAAATACTAAAAGTTGGATATCTTTTGCTGACCGTACCAAAAGTTGATCGACATCCGTAATAAAGCCCATATCCAACATTAAATCTGCTTCATCCACGACAAAGGATTTTGCTGAATAAATGGAAACTGCTTCATCTTTCACTAAATCAAGAATTCTACCAGGCGTTCCAACAATAATATGCGGTGGCTGTTTTAATTTTTCTGCCATTTTCTGTTTATCTGTTCCGCCAATTAGTAATTTCGCAACCCATTGCTTTTCCCTATCCGCATAATGGATAATACGCTTCACTTCATCATAAAGCTGTGTTGCCAGCTCTCTAGTGGGAGCAGTAATGACAAATTGTACTTCTTTCTTGTTCGTGTCAATCTGATTAAACATGGGCAGTAGAAAAGCATGGGTTTTACCAGAACCAGTACGAGATTGTCCAATTACACTGGTCCCTTTTAAAATCGATGGTATAGCCTTTTTCTGTATTTCTGTCGGTTCCTTGAAACCCAATCGCTCTATAACATTCTGCATGATTGGGTGAAAAGAAAATTCACTAAAGTTGTTTTGTTCCATTCAAATAGAACTCCTTTTTATACATATTTTTATTTTAAATAAACGTGAAAGGATCAGTGTTGGTAGTAGATGCCAATAGCTCAACACCATTTTCACTAAATTCATTTTCCAAGTATTGAACAACAGCTTCTTTCATTACTTTTTCCGCGTAATGACCTGGGTCAATAATAGCAAGGCCTGTTTGCCAAGCATCCTGAGCAGTGTGGAAGGTCATGTCACCCGTAATAAAAGTATCAGCTCCTGCATTGCGTGCAGCGCGTATATATTTTTCTCCACTTCCGCCTATAACAGCAACTTTTTTTACCGGGCGGTCAAGGTCGCCTGTAACGCGTACCCCAGATATGTCTAATTGCTTCTTAACTAGTGAACTGAATTCTTGTAAAGTTAGTTCTTCTTCTAATGTACCGACTCTGCCAAGGCCATATTTCTTTCCTTCATTCTCCAGTCGAAAGATATCATAGGCCACCTCTTCATATGGGTGTGCGGCAATTGTGGCAGCAAGAACCTTATTTAGCAGACTTTCTTGAACAATAGTTTCTATTTTCACCTCAGGAACAAATTCCATTTTATCTTGAGATCCAATATAAGGGTTTGTCCCTTCTAATGGTTTAAATGTCCCTTCCCCCATAGTTTGAAAGGTGCAATGGCTGTAATTTCCGATATGACCTGCTCCTGCTTTTCCTATTGCCTCACGTAATACTTTTTGATGTGTTTGAGGTACATAAACTACTAATTTATAAAGTGTTTCTGTCCTCTCTTTTATAAGAACCTCTGTGTTTTTTATTTTTAGTTTCTCACAAAGTACATCATTCACTCCACCTTCAGCAATATCCAAGTTTGTATGTGCAGCATAAACGGTTATATTATATTGTAATAGCTTGTGTAGTACACGCCCCTGTGGTGTATCTGTACTGAGCTGTTTGACTGGTTTAAACAGCAATGGATGGTGAGCAATGATTAAGTTCACATTTTTTGCAATAGCTTCGTCCACTACCTCTTCCAATACATCTAATGTTACCATAATCTTTTTAACAGGCGTACTAAAAGAGCCAACTTGCAAACCGACATTATCCCAATCGTAAGCTAGTGATTTTGGAGCAAGTCTTTCCATCGCAGTAAAAACATTTTTATTCGTGATCTTTGTTTTTGTCATTGATTATCTCCTCCATCCATTTTAACTCTTGAGTAAATTGTTTTATTTTAACCTCGTCTTTCACTTTTGCTCGCTCCATTTGCAAAAGAACGCGTTGTAGCTTCTCATACTCGTGACGCCATTTTTTATAAAACACTACGTTCCGGTCCTTCATCAAATACGGCCCAAAGAGCAGCTGTCTTTCAAGTAGCTCATCCTGGTAAGGTGAAGACGTATCGTCTCGTTTGGCGGATAATATCTCGTATATATGACCATTCTCTTCTAGAATACCTTCATTTTCAATTATGTAATCATTATCTAGAAACCATTTTCTTACACTTCTAGCATCTATATTTGGCTGCGCGATGATTTGCTTAACCGAATCAAGCTTGTCTCTACCGTCTTCCAATATACTACGAATAAGCGAACCGCCCATCCCTGCTATAACTAATTGGTCTACTTCCTCTTTTTCAAGTACTGCCAATCCATTTCCCAACCGTACTTCTATACGATCATTCATATTAAATTGCTTTACTGTTTTTACTGCACTCTCATAGGGACCTACATTTACTTCTCCAGCAATCGCTTGAGAAGAATGATCCTGAAGGCACACATAGCATGGTAAATAGGCATGGTCCGAACCGATGTCTGCAAAAAACGCTTCTTTTGGTAATAGAGAAGCTACTTTCTTTAATCTTTCAGATAAATTAATATTAGATGACATAACTATCTCAACTTTCTATTATATCGTAATTTCTAGGTAATAAGAAAAGCTTTCTGTCGTAATTGGCAGAAAGCTTAACTATCTGGATTTCATATCGTTAAAACTACTTTTTCTCGGCAAGCCAAGCAGCCAAGACTTCCGCTTCTTGTTCTGTTGCCATTCCTGCTGGCATAGAACCGCGACCATTAATAATAACATCATGTATTTCTTCTTCTGACAATTTGCTTCCTACCTGAGTTAAATCCGGTCCTACCCCACCGGATAGGTCAGCACCGTGGCAGCTTGAACAATTAGATTTAAAGATTGCTTCTGGGTCGTCAGATGTTTCCCCTTCACTAGACTCTCCCTCAGAAGACTCCCCGCCTTCTTCGGTTTGTTCTCCTTCTTCAGCCTGGTGAATTTGTTCACGTTGGTCCAAACCAATAACAGATATAACAATTACTGCAAGTATTCCCAATAGAGCTATTAATGCATATGGGACAACTGGGTTTCTTCTCATTGCGTTTCCTCCTTATGTAATCCCCATGTTCTATTTAGCTAGAAAAGACTATTTATATTTTACTCGAAAAACCAAATTGTTTAAAGAGTTTACCTATTAAAATTCACAAAATAATGTAAAGGCAAGTAAATAATAGAGCAACTATACCAGTAAAAACTAAATATTTAAGCCGTTGACGTCTTCCTATCAAGATCCAAGAACAGAAATTCACTACAAAAAACAAACTAGTATAAATATCGTGGAAGTGAAATAACTTCCCAAGCGTCAACGTTATTAAGAATATAAGAAATAAGCTTGTAATTAAACCTGTGTGATAGAGCGCATTATACCTGTTTTTCATAGAGGCATACGTCCAGCCACTATAGCATAGAAAAAGGAGTAGCATACCAAGTTGCAAAAACAGTTCTACTTGAGTAAAATAAATTACATAGAATGAGAACGGTAACAAAATAGACACTAAAATTATTTGCAAGCTATTCTTAGGTCGTTTTTTAGCGTTATTGTCCGTCTCTGTAACACCTTCTCCATTGGTATATAATGCAAGTAGGAAATCACAGTATGTATCAGGAAGCAGGTGGTGTTCTTTCCAGTAGTTAATCTCTCTCACAATTGTAGCAATTCTATCCTCTGACATCCCTCACACTCCTATAAAAGAATGCTAATAGAGCGTTTTCCTTATAGTAATAGAAGGGGCCATTGAACATGCAACATGTACAATGACCGTACCACTATTTAATCAAGGAAATCCTTTAATCGTTTGCTTCGGCTAGGATGTCTTAACTTTCTAAGAGCTTTAGCTTCGATCTGACGGATTCTCTCACGTGTCACTCCAAAGACTTTTCCAACTTCCTCAAGCGTTCTAGTTCGTCCGTCGTCAAGTCCAAAACGTAGACGTAATACGTTCTCTTCACGATCTGTTAGTGTGTCAAGTACGTCTTCAAGCTGCTCTTTTAATAATTCATAGGCAGCATGATCAGATGGTGACACTGCTTCCTGATCTTCTATAAAGTCGCCAAGATGTGAATCATCTTCTTCACCGATTGGTGTTTCTAATGATACAGGCTCTTGTGCAATTTTTAAGATATCACGAACTTTGTCTGGCGAGAGTTCCATTTCTTCACCAATTTCTTCTGGTGTAGGCTCCCTACCTAAGTCCTGTAGTAATTGACGTTGTACCCGGATAAGCTTGTTAATGGTTTCGACCATATGAACCGGAATACGGATGGTTCTGGCTTGGTCGGCAATTGCACGCGTAATAGCTTGGCGGATCCACCAAGTTGCATACGTACTAAATTTGAACCCTTTTCGGTAGTCAAATTTCTCAACAGCTTTCATCAGACCCATGTTTCCTTCTTGGATCAAATCGAGAAAAAGCATACCTCGTCCAACATAACGTTTAGCAATACTTACAACTAGACGAAGGTTTGCTTCAGCAAGTCGTCTCTTTGCTTCGTCATCATCTTTTTCAATTCTTGTTGCAAGATCAATCTCTTCCGCAGCAGACAATAGATCCACTCGTCCAATTTCCTTTAAGTACATACGAACAGGATCATTAATTTTGATTCCTAGCGGGACACTCAGATCGTTAAGGTTAAATTCTTCTTCCTTCGCGATTTGCTGCATATTCGGATCTTCTTCTGATTCACCAATTATCTCGACACCCTGTTCTCCAAGGTACTCATAAAATTCATCCATTTGATCAGATTCGATTACAAAATTAGATAGGCGATCAGCTATTTCCTCATATGCCAGCACACCGCGCTTTTTCCCCATCTCAAGTAATTGATCTTTTGCTTGTTCAATGGTTAGTTCAGGCTCATTATTTTCTTTGGTTTCTGAAGGCTTGTTTTCGGCCATGAGTCCCCCTCCTTCCAGATACGTTAAATTAATTCGTATTCTTTAACTGTTTTCGTATTTCCATAATTTGTTTAGCAATCTGAGCTGCTTTTAATGGATCATTCTGCCTCTCAGCCATTACTTGTTGGTTTTTTAACGATTGAATGTCCGTTACATCATTTGCTTGGGTACGAATCACTCTAATATAATCGTTGATCTCTTTATCACTGATATCTTCAAAAACAGGGGCCATTGCGATTTCAATCACCATCTGCTTTAATTTTTGATCAGTTAGCCGTTCAATGAATAAACTTACGTCGGCTGAATGACCGTCTTCATAAAAAGCATATAAATGGGTAGCAATAATTTTGTGCTCATCCACATTAAATGCCGCGCCAAGTTCTTCACGAACATTTTCAGCAATGGATGCATCCTGTAACATATAGCAAATGAGTTTTTTTTCAGCATTTTGAAAAGCAGGTAGTAATTTTTTGTTTCGAACAGATGCTGTACCATTATTAGTATATCTGTTCTTTTCGCTCTTATCCTTCACTTTGCCGTTTCTGCTTTGGTATGTCTGTAACTCACCAGCTAAAGTATCCAGTGATATGTCAAATTCCTTACTTAACTCTTTTAAGTAATATTCCCGTTCCACTGGACTATCAATCATCGCAAGCTGCTCAAGCATTTTTTCAATATACTTAATACGGTCACCTTCAAGGTTTAAATTATACGCTTGACGGTGATATCGCATATAAAACGCGATAAAGGTCTCACTTGCTTTTATCACTTCATTCTGGAAGGCCTCTTTGCCGTATTTCTGAATAAAGCTGTCTGGATCAAGTCCATCCTTTAATCTTGCTATTTTCACTTCACAACCAACAGTGCGCAATAAATCGGCGGCTTTGCTCGTTGCTTCGACACCAGCATTATCTCCGTCATAGCAAATAATAACCGTGTTCACATAACGTTTTAACAATTTCGCTTGATATTCCGTCAGCGATGTTCCCATTGTAGCAACTACATTTCTGACATCGGCCTGGTAGGCGGATATAACGTCCATATATCCCTCAAACAAAACTGCTTCGCCTTCTTTGCGAATGTACTTCCTAGCTAAATCGAAGTTAAACAGTAGCTTACCTTTTTGGAACAAATCACTCTCTGGGCTATTTAAGTACTTCGGCTCTTGATCATCCCCTAGAGCTCGCCCGCCAAATGCAACTGTTTTCCCCAAGTGATTTCGGATTGGAAAGATCACCCTGCCCCGAAACCGGTCACTTACACTATTATCATTCAGAAGCGAAACTAAACCTGCTTTGACTAGGATTTGTCTATGAAACCCCTTTTTCTCTAGGAATTCAGCAGTAAAATCCTTTGCATTTGGTGCAAAACCTAACTGAAATGCATCAATTGCCTCTTCAGCTAACCCTCTAGCTTGTAAATAGTGGTATCCCTCTTTGCCATCTTTCGCATATCGTAATAAGTGATGGTAAAGTTTTGTAACCCATTCATAAGCAGACAGAACGCTCTGGCTTTCCTGTGATAAGGAGGATTCTTTTTTAATCTCCGTGTCAGGTAATTCCTTGCCAGACCGATCCGCTAAAAATTGTAGTGCTTCATAGAAAGAATAACTTTCCATTTCCATTAGGAAGGTTACAACATTGCCTCCCTTACCACAACCAAAACAGTGAAATATTTGTTTTTCCTGTGTTACGGAGAAGGAAGGAGATTTTTCTCCATGAAACGGACAAAGTCCAAAATAATTCCGACCTTGTTTTTTCAATTGGACATAGTCCCCGATAACATCCACAATATCGTTAGCTTGTCGAATTTCTTCGATTACTGTTTCGGGAATTTGATTTGCCATTGACATCACCATACTATCATTACTATTCGTCACATAAGAAAGAAAATCCTTCATTATTCGACAATATTTTTTCTTTACGGAGAAAAAATTCCTTCATTCGCGAAGTATTTCTTAGAAGGATTAGTTGCAAATAACACATGCAATTATTTTGTTATTTTACTTACTCCATCAAATACAGGTATGAAGCTCCGTAATAATGACTATCCTAAACAAGGTTAAACGAATTAATACGAACTAAATAGTTACTTGCTTTACACTATTTCTACATATTCCATAAAGAATCCTTCTTTTAATTGAATGTTTTACTTTTCAGAATATGCAACAGTCATATAAATAGAACGATTGTTTCTATATATATCTTTACACAAATTACGATTATAATACACTTTAACCAAAAACGCCAGAATTTAGCACATTAATTTGATAAATAAGTCGTAACAAAAAACATTCTATTTAATGAATAGAATGTTAAATTGTTATCTCCCTAGTCCTGAATTAATTGTAATATATTATTCGCTGTCTCTTCGACAGCCTTATTCGAAACATCAATTACTTTACAGCCAATTCGATTGACAACATCATCAAAATAACGAAGCTCCTGATGTATCCTTTCTATATTGGCATATGTAGCCTGCCCACCAAGTCCGAGCGCCTTTAATCGCTCTTTTCTTATTTCATTCAATTTGTCTGGGCTAATCCGCAGCCCGATACATTTATCAGGATGCACCTCAAAAAGTTCTTCTGGTGGATCAACCTCTGGAACAATAGGAACATTGGCTACCTTTAACCGTTTATGTGCAAGGAATTGGGACAATGGTGTTTTTGATGTTCTTGAAACACCGATCAATACGATATCAGCACGTGCAATTCCTCTTGCGTCGCGGCCATCATCATACTTAACAGCGAATTCAATAGCTTCAACTCTCTTAAAGTAATCTTCATCGAGTTTATGAACCAGCCCTGCTTCCATCCTCGGCAAGTTATCAAAAACACGTTCCATAGAAGCAAGCATAGGACCCATGATATCTATTGCTTCAATATTCATTTCTATAGCCCGATCGTTTAGGTACTTTCTTAAAACCGGATCAACTAGAGTAAATCCAATCATTCCTTTATTCTCTATCGTTAGTTGCATTACTTCATCAATCGTACCAGTATCCTCTACATAAGGGATCCGATGTATTTTATACTCTCCATTATTAAACTGACTAAGCCCCGCTTTGATTACAAGTTCAGCGGTTTCTCCGACAGAGTCAGAAATAACGTATACAACCGGTGTCAATGTCATTCATGTGCCCCCTTCATTATAAATTAAACTTGGTCATTTGTAATCAGCTCGACAAACACCTTGGTAATAGTAGTCTTAGTAATTCGGCCAATGACTTCAAGGCCTGCCTCTGTGTCTCGTACTACAGGAATTCCATCTATTTGCTTATTTATCAGCTTCATCGCAACATCAATTAATAAATCTTCTCTTCTGCAGATCGTTATATTCGGCATCCTGGTCATTATAATATGTACTGGCACGCTGTTTAAGTCCTGCTGGCCAATGCTTGCCCGTAATAAATCCTTACGAGATAAGACACCAGTTAAACAGGAATGATCGTCAACGACAAACAATGTCCCCACATCTTCAAGAAACATGGTTGATATAGCGTCATACACAGACACACTTTCTTTTACCACAATCGGAACATGCTGGTACTGCTGAACCTTAAATTTTTTGATTTGTTCTGTAAGTAACTCCGATCCTGTCTTCCCTGTGAAAAAATAACCCACTCGCGGTCTAGCATCAAGAAAACCGGCCATCGTCAGGATGGCCAGATCTGGTCTTAAAGTTGCACGCGTGAGACTTAATTTTTCCGCGATGTTTTCACCAGTTATCGGCCCAGCTTCTTTTACAATCTCTATAATTCGTTCTTGTCTTTTCGATAATTCCATCAAGCCACCACCTGGCGATCAATATTGCATACTTGCATCATATTATAGCTTATACACAAGGAAAAGGAAAATATAGCAACAAATGTTACTAGAAATGCTGCTTCCATTCGATATTTGCAAGATCAGCGTAATCTCTAATCAGCATTGCGATTTGCTGAACAAGTGCTAAGCGGTTAGCACGGATATCTTCATCATCGGCCATAACCATGTTATGTTCAAAGAATTCATGGATAGATTCAGAAAGGGTAGAAAGAACGTCTAATGCATCTTTTGCCTCTTTCCCATCTTTTTTATCTTGATATTTCTCTTGTACTAATTGGAAGTTCTGATACAATTCTTTTTCAGAATCTGTTTCAAATAAACTTGTATCCACATTACCGTGCTTTTCTTCCTTGGTGAGATTCAAGAGTCGGACAAGCGCCTCTTGTACTGGCTTGAACGCTTCATCATTTCTAACTGCAGACAATGCTTGTGCTTTTGAAATAGTGTAAGACACATTGCCAATTTCCTCATGCAATACAGCCTGTGTTATATCTTGTTCGACTCCTACTTCTTTCAAGATAAAGCTGGCGCGAGCAGTAAAGAAAGAATGTAGTTCTTTCTGCACATTGGTTTCTTCTTTTATCTGTATACCGGATTCCTTTAGTAGCTGTACAGTGATAGTCAGCATTTCCTCAAGCGTAATATTCCATCCTCTTGCTTCAAGAATACGCATTACACCAAGAGCTTGACGCCTTAGTCCATATGGGTCCTGTGAGCCTGTTGGCGTAAGCCCTATTGCAATACAACCAACTATGGTATCTAATTTATCTGCTACACTAACCATTGCGCCAATCTCACTATCAGGTAGTGTACCATTTGCTTGGACAGGCAAGTAATGTTCTTTTATTGCACTGGCAACCTGATCTATTTCTCCAAAGTGGAGGGCATATTTTTCGCCGATAATCCCTTGAAGCTTGGTAAATTCATTTACCATGTTCGTCATAAGGTCAAATTTGCAGATTTCTGCAGCTCTTAATGCTTGCTTTGTAATTTCTTCGTTGCTGTCTAGCTGTTTGGCTAATTCACCTGTGATTCCGATAATACGTTTTGTTTTATCACCTATTGTGCCAAGTTTCTCCTGGAAAACAACCTTACCTAATTTTTCTTGGAAAAAGTCTATGGAATGCTTTTTGTCTTCATTGTAGAAGAAAGCTGCATCGGATAAACGAGCACGCAGCACTTTCTCATTTCCTTTTATTACAGTCTCTAAGCCGTTTGAATCACCATTCCGTACTCCTACGAAATGAGGCAGTAGTTCCCCTTCCATTGATTTAACCGGAAAGTATCGTTGGTGTTCCTTCATAGATGTGATGAGTACTTCAGAAGGAAGCTTTAAATACTGTTCTTCAAAAGAACCAATAAATAGTGTTGGGTACTCAACAAGGTTTCGAACCTCTGCCAGTAATTCTTTATCGACTGGTATTTGATAACCATTCTCCTCTTCAGCTGACTCTATTTCATCTAGAATCATCTTCTCCCTTGCACGTGAATCAACAATCACATAACTCTCTTCTAGTTTTCCCTTATACTCTTCTGGATTTGTTAGTGTGATTTTATCTCCTAGAAAGCGGTGGCCGTATGTGACATTACTCGTAACCACGCTTGCTACTTCAAATGGAATGACCTCACTGCCAAATAAAGCAGCAATCCATCTAATCGGCCTTGCATAACGTAATGATTGCGTTCCCCAACGCATGTTTTTACCAAATTGGATGGACTCAATAATGGATTGAAATGCCGGAAGTAGCTCATATGTTGGCTTTCCTTTAATAACTTTTGAGACATAAATATAGTTTGTTCCTTTTATTTCTTTGATATAAATATCGGAGACATCTTTCCCCTGTCCTTTAGTAAAGCCTATAGCTGCCTTAGACCAATTACCACTCTCATCTTTGGCAATTTTCTCAGCAGGTCCTTTTGCTTCTTCTTCGATCGTTTCCTGCTCTTCAGCTACACCTGTAATGTGGATTGCAAGCCTTCTAGGAGTAGAATAGCTCTTAATAGAATTAAAAGCGATCCGTTGTTCTTTAAACCAACTGGCGGCCTTCTCTTTTAGTTGGGTTTCTGCATCATCGACAAATCTGGCAGGTAGTTCTTCTAGTCCGATTTCAAGTAAGATATCCTTTGCCATTTACTTCTCCTCCTTTTGAAGCATAGGGAAACCAAGTCTTTCCCGTTCCGCTACATATGCCTTTGCAATGCTTCTAGCAAGATTACGTATCCTTCCAATATACCCCGTTCTTTCTGTCACGGAAATAACACCTTTGGCATCAAGTAAATTAAAGGTGTGTGAACACTTAAGGACATAATCATAGGAAGGAAAGACTAAACCTTTCTCCATCGTCACCTTGGCTTCTTGTTCGTACATTTCGAATAACTGAAACAGCATATCTGTGTTCGACTGCTCAAACGTATAGACAGAATGCTCGTATTCAGGCTGGAAAAAAATATCCTTTACCGTGACACCTTTAGTCCATTCAAGGTCAAAAACATTTTCTTTATCTTGGATGTATGATGCGAGGCGCTCAATGCCATAAGTAAGCTCTACTGTAACCGGACTCGCTTCTAAACCACCAATTTGTTGAAAATAAGTAAATTGTGTGATTTCCATTCCATCTAACCAAACTTCCCATCCAAGCCCCGCTGCACCCAATGTAGGATTTTCCCAATTATCTTCCACGAACCGAATGTCATGTTTTAAAGGATCAATCCCAAGCTCTTTAAGTGATTCTAGATATAGCTCCTGGATATTATCAGGTGATGGTTTCATGATCACCTGAAATTGGTGGTGCTGATAAAGGCGATTCGGGTTTTCTCCATATCTGCCATCATCTGGCCGTCTTGATGGCTCTACATATGCGACATTCCATGGTTCAGGTCCAAGGCTTCTCAATAATGTCATGGGTGACATCGTACCAGCACCTTTTTCCACATCATATGCTTGCATGATAATACAATTTTGGTCTGACCAGTGCTTTTGCAAAGTCAAAATCATTTCTTGAATATTCATTGTCACAAACCTCCGTTTTATCAATTGTCATGTCATTGCTTAATGGCTATAAATTTCCTTTCCTAACGTACAAAAAACCCGTCCCTATGTCTAATCAATAGACATAGGGACGGGTTTTAGCCGCGGTTCCACCCTATTTGCTCAAGCAAGAATGAGCCACTTTATTGGAGCTACTCTAGAGTGCCATTCCTTTATGTACTGTCATCCGGCTTGCACGATCCCGAATTCGCTGTTCACAGATTACAATAAGTACTAATCTCTATCACTGTAGCTATTATTCACATTGAAATATGTAAAAATAATACGACATTAACTCCTGTCTTGTCAAGTTGAATCCCTTATGAGAACAAGTCAATCTGAGAGAGGAATTTTCTTGATTTTAAATAAAAACCCCCATATGCATCATAGTAGCTGTTCAACAACAGTCGAAGGAGGTTTTTATTTTCCTCTTTTACCGAAATAGATCCGACCTGGTCTAAATTAACTGCTGAAAATACATACAAAAGCCGTGTAACGGAATCTGGAAGCTCTACTGCAGCGCCATCTAAATAACGACACTGTCTACAGAGAAGTCCACCTTCTTGTATGGAAAAAGCATAAGGGCTTTGCTTTTGCCCACAATTGGCACAACGGTCAACGGTTGGAGCAAAACCACCTTTTTGAAAGAGTTTCATTTCCAGCATCATTATGGGAATTATAGAATCTTCTTTTTCCGCAATCCAATGCATAGTCCGCTCGAATTCATCATATATATTGATGTCCGGACTTTTTTGGTCCATTAATTTATCCAGCAATTCTGAGATATAAGCGGCATAAGAGGTCTTTACTATATCTTCTCGTATCGCGCGCAGTGAATGAAGAACCTCTCCCTGCTGCAGGGTGCTTAACCCACTATTTAGATAAACGAAAAATTCTCCATAAATGAATGGCTGCGTAACGGCAGCCATTCGGCTTTTAGGTTTTTTAGCACCCTTTGCCAAGAGAGAGAACTTGCCTACCTTTTTACTAAAGATCGTGACTATCTTATTGGTTTCACCATAATCCGTCGTTTTAATTACGAAGCCATTTATTTTCTCTAACACAGACCTTCCCCTTTTCTAACGGAATGTGCCCAAGTTTTTTTACTAAAGCTGTGAATCCATTGAAGTTTCTTCCTGCTCCGTCTGTCCAGTAATCGTATTGTTTGGTTCATTTTCCAACTCTTTCATTAATAAATAGGTTTCAATGTTTCCCGTTTGACTAAAAACTCTCCAGGTTAAGTCTATCACAAGAAACCCCACCTTTCTTTTTAGTTTGAAAATGTAACTCATTAATTAGAATGACCACACGGGCTAAAACAATTAGTATAAAAATTTACCATGTTTAATATTCGTCACTTCTAAACCCGTATTCATGAAGCTGATTTTGTTTGTTTCTCCAGTCTATTTTTACCTTTACCCAAAGTTCGAGATAAACTTTTGATCCAAGTAAAGCTTCAATATCTTGTCTAGCATATTTCCCAATATTTTTCAGCATACTTCCCTGTTTACCAATTAGAATGCCTTTTTGTGTCTTTCTTTCTGTCACAATAGTCGCTTGAATAAACAGCGAGTTATTATCCCGTTCTTCCATGTTTTCCATGACAACAGCAATGGAATGTGGTATCTCTTCTCTTGTTAATTGCAATACTTTTTCTCGGATCAATTCCGTAATAATAAAACGCTCAGGGTGATCCGTCACTTGATCCTCGGGATAATACTGAGGACCTTCAGGCAAATTACCTTTCAAAACATCTAATAAGTGGGTCACATTATTGCCTTCCAGCGCCGAAATAGGAATGACTTCTTCAAATTCCAGTTTCCCTTTGTATTGCTCAATTAGAGGGAAAAGTTCATCAGGGTGGATCAGATCTATTTTATTTATAACAAGATAGACTGGTCGATTTACATTTTGTAGCATGTCGAGGATATATTGATCTCCTCTTCCATACCCTTCTTTTGCATTAATCATAAATAAAATGGAATCCACCTCATTAAGTGTGTTTTCCGCTGTCTTGACCATAAAATCCCCAAGGCGATGCTTTGGTTTGTGAATCCCTGGGGTATCGATAAAGACAATTTGGGCGTCATCCTGTGTGAGTACCCCTTGAATCTTATTTCTTGTGGTTTGTGCTTTGTCGCTCATAATCGCAATTTTTTGTCCAATTACTTTGTTCATAAACGTTGATTTCCCTACATTGGGTCTACCGATGATTGCTACAAATCCTGATTTGAAATTTTCCATGATGTTTCCTCCAAGACGAGATTTCTTTTTATTATCATACTACAAATACTAGCTACTTTCATATAATCGACAAAACCTTTAAAAACTTTCTATCTTCTGCAAGAATATTACACGTATTTTATTTCATCAGTTCCTATTGAAAAGCTTTTAATTATTTTTTAAATTAGAAAAATCAGGGGTTCACTCGACTTTTAGCGAATATAATCCGGATTTTGCTTCGCTACTGAGTATTAGAGTTTTCTTCAAGATAAAATATTTTTAATTACCTACGTGAAAAAAAGCCCCTCCTCGGGACTTTATATACCCACTATTTTAGGGATGAAAACAATCAGTCCTATTACTGTCGCCATAATAGCACAAAGCAGCACTGCCCCCGCAGACAGATCCTTCACTACTTTTGCTTTTGGATGAATCTCTGGATTAAGGTAGTCAAGCATTTTTTCAATTGCGCTGTTCACACATTCCGTTACTAGAACGCTACCTATCGCTACTACGATAAATAACCATTCTACCTGGCTCAGTTGCATGACCAACCCAGCCGTGATGACGAGAACAGTTGCAAGCAGGTGAATTCGGAAATTCCTTTCCGACCTCACCACACTTATAATACCGTTCCAGGCATATTTAAAGCCAATGGACTTTCGATTATCTTTCAATGCCAAATGCACCCAAGATTTCTTCTTGTCTTTTAAACATAACCACTTCGTCTTCTTTTCTTATGTGGTCATATCCTAGTAAATGAAGAAAACCATGAAGTGTGAGAAATGCTAATTCACGCTCAAGTGAATGATTATAATCCTCAGCTTGTTCTTTCGCCTTATCAACAGAGATGACGATGTCACCAAGAATAAGTGGCATCTCGTCGCCAACGATGTTTAACTCGCCTTCAACTGTTTCCTGCATCGCAAAAGAGATGACATCTGTAGGAACATCCTTTTGTCGATAATTTCTGTTCAGCTCTTGAATTTCATCGTTATCTACAAAATTAATCGACATTTCAGCCTCAGTAGAGATTTTTTCCTCTTTTGCTGCAAATGTTATAAGTTGTTGAAGCATATCAATATAGTCGCTATTCACTGTATTCGTACTGTCATGAAAATCAATATACATACTATTTTGCCTCCTTCATTGGGTATTGAATTCTTGAATGGAATATCCCCTTGAGTGTATCACATATGGTGCGTTGTACTAAATTTAAATCTTGAAGCGTTAATGGACTTTCATCCAACTGCCCATCTGTCATTCTATCTCGAATAATGGAGGCTACGATTTCCTCTATTTTTTCCTCAGTCGGTTCTTTTAAAGATCGTACAGCTGCTTCAACAGAATCACAAATACAAATAATGGCAGCTTCTTTTGTCTGTGGTTTGGGCCCGGGATAACGATAGTCTGATTCCTTCACATCTTTATTTTTATCCTTTTCTTTGTAATAAAAATATTTTAGTAGTGTTGTTCCATGATGCTGGGATGCAATATCGATGATCTCTTTTGGTATGCGATATTTTTGTAGCATTTCAGCTCCATCATAAGGATGGCTAATAATGATTTCTGCACTTTGCTTCGGACTAATCACATCATGTGGATTTTTTATGGCTAGCTGATTTTCAATAAAATAATGGGGCCTTACGGTTTTTCCCATGTCATGATAATATGCCCCGACCCTCGCTAACAAACCATTTGCTCCAATCGCTTCACATGCTGTTTCACTGAGATTAGCAACCATAATCGAATGATGGTAGGTCCCGGGTGCTTCTGTTAACAGTTTTTTTAGCAGTGGCTGATTAGGACTAGAAAGCTGCAACAATTTAATATCAGAAAGGATACCAAGGACAGTCTCAAAAAATGGTAACAACCCTATAGTTAATACTGCTGACAAGAAAGCCGCTCCGATTCCATATGCTGTTTGAATAAATATATCTCCAATAGCATATTTTTCGAAGGATAGAAATACAAATGATAGTAGCGTTACAATATTTACAATGGACATCCCTGCTCCGGCCTTCAAAATCGCCAAACGATCCTTCACATTCATTAGAAAAATGATAGCTGCTAGCTGTGATAGCAGAAAATAAATACCAGCTTCAATATTTAGTGAACCTGGGATTTGATAATTGAAAATAATACTTCCCAAAGTGGCGTATATTACACTTAAAACAATAGCTGAGCGCTCATGGATTAATTGTTTAATGAGCAGCACACCCGTCGCCACCGGAACTACAAAGAATAACTGATTACTTTGTGTCGTATATAAGCTAACAATTTTCATCAAGGAAACAACAATGACACTTATCAGCACAATGGAAGCAATTTTGCGCTTATCTGCGTGAAACTTTTTTGTAACCCAATTCATTTCATATGCCACAAAACAGGATAGTAAAATGACTAAGAAGCCTAAGCCAATGATTGGGTATATATTACGCTCATTGTTAAGCAATCCAACAAGCTTCATTTCTTCATAAACTTCATTTGTAATGGTTTGACCTTCACGTACAATAACTTCACCAGCTCGTATCATCACCGGCTCTACACTACTAGCAGCGTTTTTACGCGCTTCGCTTGTACTTTCTGCATCATAGATAGAATTTTCCACTACTGCAAAGTTTGCTAATTCTGATAATACTTTTGTAATATCTTCATTTAATGAGGAATATGCAATAATTTCCTTGGCATTTGACCTTGCACTAGCTAAGCTTTCTGTTCTTACACCCGTTTCAAAAGTAGCTTTTAGTGCTTCAAGAAGTACTTCTTTGCCTTTCTCACGCTGTGCTTGAGGCATGTTAACGAGACTTGATAATACAGAATCACTTAACTCCTCTGTAATTTCATCCGAAAGAATCTGCTTTAAACGCTGCACCTTCTCCTGACTAGTCAGCGGTACCCTTGTTGCATCTTCATTATTCTCTTCGGGATTTGGATTCTCTTCTTCAAGCTTAGAAATCGCTTCAAAAACTTCGTTCGTATAAGATAAACGCTCTTCTGTAATTTCTTCTGAGATATTGAACCTGTCTTCAACAGACTGTACGGTCTCTCTCGTTTTCCTCTGTGTTTCCTGTTCATTCTCTATGGTGATTGGAGAACGGATTGTTTCCGTAGCATTTGCAAACCGTTCTATATTGTATATCTCTGTATGTACGTTTCCCAGTGTTATGAAAAAGAAGAAAACTGCTAGCAGCATGGTCGATATTAATATAAGAAACCAGTTCTTTCTTAAACTTCGATAAACCCTCTTATTAAACCCTTTGTTCTTTTTCAATTTCTCCCCCCCACATCCATCTAAATAGAAAAACTGAAATACCCCTTTTTAGTAGTTCTGTATAGTTTGAATTTTAAAATGAATAGAGAATAAGACCCTTCTCAGGGTCTTATTTAGCTTGATTCCCTTTTTTCGTACGCATTTATAATACGTTGTACAAGGGGATGACGGACAACATCGGTTTGCTCCAGGTAGGTAAAAGAAATACCTTTTACCTGATCAAGCATCTGTGCAGCAGCCTGTAATCCGGATTTTTTCCCTTTTGGAAGATCTATCTGGGTAACATCACCGGTAATAACCATTTTTGAACCAAAACCTAATCTTGTTAAAAACATTTTCATTTGTTCAGGTGTCGTATTTTGAGCCTCATCTAAAATGACAAAAGCGTCATCCAATGTTCTCCCCCTCATATAAGCAAGAGGAGCAATTTCTATTGTTTCCCGTTCGATTAACCTTTGCGTATGTTCTGCTCCTAAAACATCGTGCAAAGCATCATACAAGGGACGAAGGTATGGATCAACTTTCTCCTTTAGGTCACCAGGTAAGAAACCTAGGCTTTCTCCTGCTTCCACAGCTGGTCGTGTTAAGATGATCTTCTTGATATTGCCATTTTTTAGAGCATGTACAGCCATTACAACCGCTAGATACGTTTTACCGGTTCCTGCTGGTCCAATTCCAAACACAAGATCATTTGCTTTAATAGAAGCAATATACTTCTTTTGACCAAGCGTTTTGACACGGATGGATTTCCCTTTAACATTTTTAGTTATCTCATCCTCAAATAACGTCTCAAACTGATCAATCTTACCTTTTTTTGCCAGGTCAACAGCATATACGACATCGCGTTCAGAAATGGTTAACCCTTTTCTAATAAGAGATAACATGGTTAAGAGTATGTTCTGAACAAGCGTAATATTGGTCTCATCTCCTGATACGCGAACGACTTCTCCCCTTGTAACAATAGAGACATTCAACTGTTCTTCCAATTGAAGAAGATATTTATCGTTTGTTCCAAACAAGGCTAACGCTTCATTTGGACTGTTGAGTTGTAAATCAATTTCCGTTAGGTTCTCTGACATAATCAATCTCCTTGGGTTAAAGGTTGGGCTTTAGCTATGTTCTCTTCAACGTTAATATATAAGTTTAATTTAACTTTACCATTCTCGATTGTTTCATGCAAAACTTTTTCGGAAACGATTACCGCATCAGGGCCAAGTTGGAGTGTCAACTCTTGTTTTGCCTGCTCTATTCCTGCTTTAACCGCTTCCTCCTGAGAACGTTCTACACTAGTATACGTTTTTTCATTCAAAGTGGTTTCAACAAATTCTACAGGCAGCTCCCATTTTAAAAATTTTATCTTGTTCTGGTTTATTTCTCTATGAATATGTTTGTAATCTGGGGTACCAAAACCCCATACTGGCAAATGAAAATTTCCAGTTTTTAAGAAGAATTTTTTTTCTTTATTCCCTGTTAAGCTCTCATAGCTTGTTTCCAATGGAGCTGTCACGTTCACTTCATACCAAGTGGTTGCAATAATCTCACCTTCAGCTGCTACTAGCTCTTTTTTTTCTTCCTTCTTTTTATCTTCTTCCTTATTATCTTCTTTAGTTGTCTCGTTTATAACACCTGAAACAAGCTTATCACCTGGTTTCACATAATCGTTAACTTGAACTTTTGCTAGCCCATTTGAGACATACATCTTCTTGATGATCCCCTTTTTGGTTGCTACTAGATCCCTCGGTCCTATAGGCTCTTCTTCTTCGACAATGATTTTCTCTACCCCTTCAAGAGAGAAGGTTGTCCCTTTTTGCTCCACACCGACCCATAATAGCTCAGGTACATCCTTAACTAATTTCTGTTGAATCTCATTCGGGGACTTTAATGAGAAAATCCAAGCCCCTGGATGTATGCCATCGCTTTGTAGTTGCTTGTTAATTTTTTCTTCAATATCTTTAGGAACCCCTGTTATTTTTACCTCCCAGATAATATTAGAAAGAAATAAAATTAGAAACATGCTAAGGATTATGCCAAGCAATAATTCCTTACGTCTAACAAATCTTCGAAATAAAAAGGGATAGCCCTTTCTATCGGTAAATTTTAATTTGTAATTGGTTTGTTTATTAAGTTTACGAATATATTTAATATCTCGTAGCTTTAAGTTGCCATCACACCTATCAGGCGCTATCTTTCTAACATTCCAAACCGTTATTCCAGCGCTTGTACAATGTTGAAAAAAAAGCTCAGGCTTTTCACCTGTGACGGATAATGTAACATAACCTGTCAGATAAGAATCCTGTACCTGTTTCATTTTTTCCCCCTCAACACACTAGTTATTCTGGTACAAACTTCACTTCCTGAATGGTGCCTTCTAATAAGATTTCTTCCGGTAGCATCATCTTTAATACAAAGGCCGATCCCGTTATTTGAATAAATCCTTTATTTATTTTTAGCTTGAGCTCTGTTTCAGAATATGTGGCCAGGCCTTTATGATTCTCAATGTAGACATGTAACTGTCCTATAATAGTGATGCGTGGAAGTTCAAGCACTATATCAGAAGGAAGCGCAAGATATTTTATTAACCATGGGCGAATGCCTTGTTGCAATTTCTTCACAGATGCAGCCCCCTCTCCTCTACATATTTATGTTTCCAATACTTTAATAAGAACTGGAAACGTAGAAAACAACCTGTCTTAACAAGCATTTACAAAATAAAAATTCCAATAAAAAAATCCAGAACAAGGAAGGATATATTCCTCATTCTGGATTATCTATTATTTTCTTTCTGACGTTACACTTCGATAAGGCTTCTTAGCTCTTGGTGGTCCAAGTATCTCAGCCATGATTACCCCATTTGCAACACCTTGCTTTGTGAGGTTGCGGTCGAACCGTTTCTTAAACTTTTTTTGTTTGGTAGATAACTGTTCTTCTTTCTTTTCTTTTCCTTCCCTCAACGAGGAGCTTCTCTGCAGATTGTCTGGAATGCTATTTGCAGAGCGTTTAGTTGTAGCATACCTATCAGCCAACTGATCAAGTTGGCGTTGATGCCTCTCCTCAACAGAAGAAGTATCTACTGTACTATGTTGAGTATTTGTGGAAGTAGATGTTCTTTGGCTCGGCATATTCGTTCTTCCCGACGGTGTTGAAGTTGGCCGGGGCTGATTGGGAGACTGTTGATCTCCCTTATTATCAGAACCATTTTTGAAAAAGCCAATAATACCGGCAACAATGGCAATTAGGATGAAAATATTGCCAAAAATCGCTTCCATTAAATTGGATATAGCATCCATTTACGAAACGCCTCCTTTAATACCAAAGCGCTTAGTTTTGATCGTTGTCATCGTGATTTTCAGACAATTTACCAAGCGAGTCACGCATGTCAGTATCTGCATCAATATTTCTATAATTCATATAATCCATTACCCCAAGATTCCCTGAACGTAATGCTTCTGCAAGAGCCAATGGAACATCTGCCTCTGCTTCTACCACTTTAGCACGCATTTCTTGTACTCTAGCAACCATTTCCTGTTCTTGAGCAACAGCCATCGCACGACGTTCTTCGGCTTTTGCTTGAGCGATGTTTTTATCAGCCTCTGCCTGATCAGTTTGCAGAATGGCTCCGATGTTTTTCCCGATATCCACGTCTGCAATATCGATCGAAAGGATTTCAAAGGCTGTACCAGCATCAAGTCCACGATTTAACACATTATGTGAGATGGAATCCGGATTTTCCAGTACTTTGGTATGAGCTTCTGAGCTACCAATTGTACTTACCACACCTTCACCAACACGGGCAATAACAGTTTCTTCGCCCGCACCACCGACCAAACGGTCAATGTTTGCTCTAACTGTAATTCTCGCTTTTGCTTTTACTTCAATACCATCCATCGCAATACCGGCAATAAATGGCGTTTCAATTACTTTAGGATTTACACTCATTTGTACAGCTTCCAGTACGTCACGCCCAGCAAGGTCAATAGCTGCTCCTCGTTCAAAAGGAAGCTCGATATTTGCTCTGTGAGCGGCAATTAGCGCATTAACTACTCTGTCCACATTACCACCAGCAAGATAATGACTCTCAAGCTGGTTCGTTGTCACATCAAGTCCGGCTTTATGTGCTTTAATCAATGGGTTAATAACACGATTTGGCACAACACGACGAAGACGCATACCAATCAATGTAAAGATGCCCACTTTCACACCGGCAGCTAGTGCGCTAATCCATAGCATCACGGGTATGAAAGTAAATAAAATTGCTACTGCAATCAATATTACCGCTATAATGATTAACGGCATTAGATCTTGTATTTCCATGTAAGTTCCTCCTGTTAATTGTTTTATTTATTAAAGTTAGATTTCTCTAACTACAATACGAGCTCCTTCTACCTTAACGATCTTCACGTTACGGTCTGTTTCAATGAAACTACCTTCTGACACTACATCGAGACGCTCATTGTCAAACACTGCTGTACCGGCAGGACGAAGTGGCGTAACCGTCTTACCTTCCAGCCCTAATAGCTCTAAGCGATTTGCTGTTGACACATATCCCAGTTCAGTAGTTGTTTGGTCTCTTAGAATGATATGGCGAAAGACCCCTTTGTCTAGACCAATTCTTCTAAATAAAATGACGGAGGCAATAACAGCGACCATAAAGGCTATTGCGATACTCATAGACATATGGCCAATGTCATACCCAGACATCAGCAGAGATCCAATGATAGCGCCAATTCCCAATAACCCAAGAATCCCCCCCGGGACAAAAAATTCTACAATTAGTAGCACAACTCCTAGTAGGAGAAGGATCATGGCTTCCATACCTGCCAAACCTGCTACAAAGTGGCCATAGAAAAATAAGATTAACGCGATAATGCCCATGGATCCTGGCACACCAAAACCTGGAGAATAAAGTTCTACAATCAAGCCGAGACTGGCTACTGATAGTAGGATCGGAATGACAATCGGATTGGTCAGAAATCTAGCTACCTCCTCAGCAATTGTTGTTTCTTTTTCAACAATAGTAGCGTCAGAAAGACCAAGCTCATTTAATAGTTCTACTCTGTCATCAACCGTACCCTCTGAATAATCAACTTCTGTTGCAATACTTGGAGTTAAGGTTAAATACTCTCCCTCTCCTGCACCGTACTCGGATAGATCAATACTTGGATCTGCCATGGCAGCTGCATATAGCGGATCTCTGCCTTTAGACTCCGCAGCACTTCGCATCGATGCAAGCCACGCAGATTGTGCTTTTTTATCTGCAGCATTTCCATCAGAAGTAATAACACCACTTGCACCCATGGTCGCTTGTGGACGCATGTATATTGTATCCGTATTTAATGCAATGTATGAGCCAGCGGACAATGCTTCATTTACTACGAATGATGTAGTTGGAATTTCCAACGCCTGTAAATGGCCTGCTATCTGTCCAGCAGAATCCACTCGACCTCCTGGTGTATTTATTTCAAAGATGATATGATCTGCACCCTGTTCAACAGCTTCATCTGTCGTTCTTTTCAAAAAAGCTTCCAGACCCCGTTCTACTTCCTTTTCAATAGGAATCACATAAACTGTTTTACCTGCCCCATTATCAGCATGAGCAATGCTTTTTATAAAAGGGCTACATAAAAATAAAACGGTAAATATTAGTACTATGTATGGTAGCAGCCTCTTTCTTGACAATATAGGATTCACCTCCTCTAAACGGTTCCTCTTTATATACGGAATAGTAAGGCGTAAAGTTTCATTTTTCTTTATACTCCTCTAAATAGTATCATACATTCGAGACTGTTTGTAAATTTTAAACAAACTTACTTAGACTATTAATAATTGATACAAGTTACAAAAATTATGGTTGAGAAGAAAAGTTCGTATATAAAAAATCCCTGCTATTGCTAGCAGGGATTTTTTATATTTAGATTAGTCCAAATGCTGTTGTACGAGTTTGTTTATCCGAGAGCCATCTGCCTTACCTTTAACCTTTGGCATGACAGCACTCATCACTTTACCCATATCTTTCTTAGATGTTGCGTTAACTTCCCGAATCGTTGACTGAACAATTACCTCAAGCTCTTCTTCTGTAAGCTGTTTCGGCATATATTCTTGCAAAATATTGATTTCAACTTCAAGTTTTTTAACAAGATCTTCGCGTCCAGCTGATTTGAATTCTTGGAGGGAATCTTTTCTTTGCTTTAACTCTCTTGAAAGGATTGTTAATTCTTCATCCTCACTAATTGAGTCTTTACCAAGCTTAATTGATTCATTTTGCAATGAAGATTTAACCATACGGATAACGCTTAGTTTTTCTTTATCCTTCTGCTTCATTGCCTGCTTCATATCTTGATTCAGCTGTTCAAGTAATCCCATGCTCTTGCACCCACTTTAGAATTTACGCTTTCTAGCAGCTTCAGATTTCTTCTTACGCTTAACACTAGGTTTTTCATAATGTTCACGCTTGCGATATTCCTGCAGTGTACCACTTTTTGACACACTACGCTTGAAGCGACGAAGAGCATCCTCAAGAGACTCGTTTTTACGAACGCGAGTTGTATTTGACATGCTAATTTCCCTCCCTCCGAAGCACAAAAAAGAATTGTACCGGCATATGTAATCTGCTATCACATGCCTTGTTAAAGTATAATATATTCCTAGTTATTGGTCAACAAATTATTTACATTCTGTTAAAGTTTTGCATAAAAACTTTAATAATCGGAAGCTCCAGTATTGCCGTTAATGATATCAATCCCAGCGCTTGCGCCTATTCTAGTTGCACCAGCATCTATCATCGCCTCTGTGGAAGCTAGGTCTCTAACACCACCGGAAGCTTTCACACCCATATCTGGGCCAACCGTTTCGCGCATAAGTTTAATATCCTCTACTGATGCTCCACCCCCAGAAAAACCAGTGGATGTTTTAACAAAATCAGCTCCGGCCTGTTTTGCAAGCTTACATGCACGTACTTTTTCTTCGTCGGTTAGCAATGATGTTTCAATAATAACCTTCGTTAACGCTTGTCCTTTAGCTTCTTCAACAACTGCTTGAATATCTGCTTTTACCAGGTCATCATGTTTAGCTTTTAGTTCACCAACATTGATTACCATATCTACCTCTGTAGCCCCATCGCTAACAGCTTGTTTTGTTTCAAATACTTTTGTCTGTGTGGAATTAGCACCAAGTGGGAAGCCAATTACAGTACAAACCTTTACATCCGTGTCTTTTAAATGTTTATAACAAAGCGGAACCCAATATGGGTTTACGCAAACAGATGCAAAGTGGTATTCTTTTGCTTCTTCCACAATTTTTTCAATTTGTTCTTGTGTTGTAGCGGGTTTTAATAGGGTATGATCTATATAGCTTGCTAAATTTTTACTCATCGTGTCATCCTTCCTCTTTTGCAGCACGTGCTTTTCTTCCATAATATCATGTAGCATAGTAGAAATCTAATTTTATGAAAAACAACGAATAAGAAAAACCGGTCCGCAGACCGGTTTTTTATTTCGCTGCTACTGCTGGAGCATCTTCCATCACCCTAACAAATGTTCCCTCGTTATATGGGTAGCCGGCCTGGTTAATTTTTACTCGAACAAGCTTTCCTATCATATCGTGTGTTCCTTCAAAACGTACTTTAAGATAATTGTCAGTATAACCTACAAGCATTTCCGGATTGTTTTCATCATGGACTCGCTCTTCCGGTATTACTTCAAGTACCTGATTCTCAAATTCTGAAGCATATTCTTTTGCAAGTTGATCAGATAGCTCAATAAGTTTGTGGACACGGTCATTTTTAACATCCTCTTCCACTTGGTTGTCCATTCTTGCGGCAGGTGTCCCCGTTCTTCTGGAAAAAGGAAATACGTGTAACTCAGAATATCCAATTTCTTTAATAAACGCATAGGTCTCTTGGAACTCTTCATCCGTTTCACCTGGGAACCCAACAATAACATCTGATGTAATTGCAAGTCCTGGCAAGGCTTTACGTATTTTCATAACCTTCTCTTTATAAAAATCGCTAGAATATTTCCGACGCATTCTGGCAAGAACAGTATCTGAGCCTGATTGTAAGGGAATATGCAAATGGCGAACAATTTTTTCGGATTGATCTAACACTTCAATTACTTCGTCTGTAATTTGACTGGCTTCAATTGAAGAAATGCGGATACGCTTTAACCCTTCCACTTTTGTTTCCAGATCCTTAAGCAACATTGCAAAGTTATAATCTTTACGGTCTTCCCCATACCCTGCTGTGTGAATTCCTGTTAGTACAATTTCTTTGTAACCAGCGTCCACTAAGTTCTGTGCCTGTTTAATTACACTTTCAGGATCTCTTGAACGAAGTAAGCCTCGAGACCAAGGAATAATACAGAAGGTACAGAAATTATTACAGCCCTCTTGAATCTTCAGTGAGGCACGTGTTCTATCAGTGAATTCAGGAACATCCATTTCTTCAAACACACGGTTTTTCATTATGTTGGTTACACCATTAATTGGTTCACGAGTCTGTTTATGTTCTTCAATGTATTTAATCATGTTCTTACGGTCCTGTGTGCCGACAACAACATCGACTCCAGGTATTTCCATGATTTCACCAGGGGAAGTTTGCGCATAACAACCTGTTACACAAACAATGGCTTCCGGATTTTTCCGAATTGCACGTCTGATTACCTGTCTGCTTTTTTTGTCTCCTGTATTGGTTACAGTACAAGTATTAATTACATAAACATCAGAGTCATGGTCGAAATCCACTCGCTCATAGCCGTTATCCATGAACATTCGCCAAATCCCCTCTGTTTCATAATGATTCACTTTACACCCTAATGTATGAAATGCTACTGTTGGCATTCATTCCACCTCAATTCTTCAAAATGATAAGAAACACTCGCAAGCATATACAGGGCAGCTGTTTCAGTACGTAAAATACGTGGCCCTAAACGAACGGGACTAAATTCACTTTCTTTTAACTGTGCTGCTTCATCTTCCGAAATACCGCCTTCAGGACCAATGAGCACTAACAATTTTTGTCCTTCTTTCATCCCCTGCAAAATCGTACTAAACGATTGATAGTTGGTTGTTTTTGCTTCTTCTTCATAGGCAAAAATTTTCACATCATATTGGTTACTTTCGTCGATTAACTCTGATAATGACATAATTGTTTTTATCTGTGGAATAAGGTTTCGATGGCTTTGCTCGCTTGCTTCTTTCGCTATTTTTTCAAATCGCACTTTTTTCTTGTGGCGTTTTTTATCGTCCCACTTTACTACAGAACGCTTAGCCTGAACAGGTATAAAAGCTTTGGCACCTAGCTCGGTTCCCTTTTGAATGATAAGGTCTAATTTATCCCCTTTGGGTAAGCCTTGCGCAATGGTAACATCAACTGGTAGTTCAACAGAATTGTCTAGCCACTCTATCACGGTAGCATGAACTGCGTCTGACTCAATAGAAGCTATAATGCAGCGTGCGGCATGCCCAGCTGGGTGGCTGCAAATTATTTCATCTTCTGCTTTTAGTCGAACAACACGGTTAATATGATGGACATCATCACCGGAAACCGTCACGGATTCGGCTTGCCAATTTTCCTCAGGTACAAAGTATTGTTGCACGCCTCACACACCTACCTCCATATTACTTAATATCTACTTATATTTGACGACTCCATGCGGCGCTCTATGCTTTTCTTGCTACAATGGAGACCCAGTCTTCTAGCTCATTGACTTGGATAATCGTGAAGCCTTGTTCCTCTAATTTATCTTTTACAAGCTGTTTTTTATTTTGAATTATTCCTGAAGTAATAAAGTAGCCACCTGACTTCAAGTTTCTCCACGCGTCATCAACAAAGCGTACAATGATTTCAGCGAGTATATTCGATACAATGACGTCAGCCTGGTCGTTCACATGGTCAAGAAGATTATTTTGCTTTGTATGTATCTTCTCACCTAATTTGTTTAGCTTGGCATTTAATCGTGTACTCGTCACAGCTACGTCATCTAAATCAAAGGCATCTACTTTTTCTGCTCCTAACAAAGCAGCTGCAATACTCAACACACCTGAACCTGAACCGACGTCGATTACGTCATCTCCTACTGCCAAAAATTGCTCTAAGGCTTGGATACTTAAAACCGTAGTTGGGTGGGTACCTGTACCAAATGCCATACCTGGATCTAACTCAATGATAATCTCATCACTTGTTACGGGCTCATACTCTTCCCAAGTTGGTGTAATCGTAATTCTTTTTGAGATCTTAACAGGCTTGTAATACTTTTTCCAAGCAGTAGCCCACTCTTCCTCATTTACTTCACTTAGAGAGATTTGGTTCTTTCCGAGGTCAATATCATAAAGCATTAATTCATTAATCGCCTGTTTAATCTCTTCAACTGTCTCTCCAAAAAAGCTATTAACTGGAAGGTATGCCTTAATATAGACTCCTTCCTCAGGATATTCAGAAGGGTCAAGTTCAAATACTTCACCAAATGGAGTCGCATGTGCTTTCACTAAGTCCATTGGATCTTCAATCACCAGGCCACTTGCCCCTGTTTCATGAAGAATGTTAGATATTGGCTCAATTGCTTCATTTGTTGTATGAATACAGACCTCTGACCATTTCATTACCGCTCACCCATTTCTCTTGAGAAATTAAGAAACTATTTATCTAAAGCACCAGCTTTCAATCTTTCCTATTCTCATAATATGTACACGGTGCTTAACGCACCGCTTATTCACTTTTAAAAGCTTTTTTAAATCGCTGGAACAGAGAACTCTCCTGCTCATCTGTAGCTTCATTCCCAGCTATATCATTAAATTCCCTTAATAATTCTTTTTGTTTCTCAGTTAACTTGGTAGGTGTAACTATTTTGACTTTAATATGTTGGTCACCTTGTCCATAACCACGAACATTGGGTGCCCCTTTCCCTTTCATACGGAAAGTTTTGCCTGTTTGGGTTCCGGCTGGTATTTTAAGCATTACATTTCCATGAACCGTCGGAACTTCTACTTCATCACCAAGTGCAGCCTGTGCAAAGGTTAGTGGCAGTTCACAGAAAATATGATCTCCTTCACGTTCAAAGAATTCATCTCTTCTCACCTGAACCACAACATATAAATCGCCTGGAGGTCCTCCGTTTACGCCTGCTTCACCCTTACCAGAAACTCGAATTTGCTGACCTTCATCTATTCCGGCTGGTATTGTAATATGGATTTTCTTATGCTTCTTGACTTTTCCATTTCCTCCACAAGTATTACACTTTTCAGGAATTATTTTACCGGTACCGCTACAGTAATTACAAACTCGTTTGTTTACAACCCTACCGAAAGGAGTGTTCTGTTCCATATTTAACTGTCCAGAACCGTTACAGTGCGAACATGTTTTTGTTTTAGTCCCAGGTTTAGCTCCAGACCCATCACATGTATCACAGTTTTCTTCTTTAGGAATTGTAATATCTGTTTCCTTGCCAAATATGGCCTCTTTAAAATCGAGAACCATAGTATATTGTAAATCAGCGCCTTGTTGCGGTGCATTGGGGTCTCTTCGTCTACCCCCGCCGCCGAAGAACATATCAAAGATATCTCCGAAACCACCGAAGTCTTGAGCTCCGCCGCCAAATCCACCGAATCCCTGTCCTTGAGGATCTGCATGACCAAATTGATCATATTGAGCACGTTTCTGCTCGTTACTAAGCACCTCATAAGCTTCTTTTGCTTCTTTAAATTTTTCTGATGCATCTGCTTCTTTATTCACGTCTGGATGATATTTTCTTGCCAATTTACGATAAGCTTTCTTTATTTCTTCTTTTGGAGCCTCTTTACTTACCCCAAGAACGTCATAATAATCTCGCTTACTCAACTCCATCACTCTCCCGACACACACTATTGCATAAATTTTATCATATCATCAAGTTAACTCGCATGGCAAATCGGTTTTAGCTTTCTGTAAAAACCACAACCACTCAACAAAATGAATTTGAACACTTGAAACAACAAAATCCTATATAGGTGATTTTTTTACTTTCACAATGTGTAAAAAAGTCAAAGCCAAGAGAATCCTGACTTTGACTTTGGATTACAGGGTAAGATCTCTCCCACTATATTTATATTATAGCGAGATATCCTGCATTATTTATTTTCTTTACCTTCTTCGTCATCTACTTCTTGATAGTCAGCATCGACTACATCATCGCCACTGTTTTCTTGGCCTTCTTGACCTTGTTGAGCTTCTGCATCTTTTTGCATTTGTTCATACATCTTAACAGACAGCTGTTGAACTTGTTCTTGCAATGCATCTTTTTTCTCTTTAATTTGATCAAGGTCATCAGACTCGATTGCAGATTTTAATTCTTCTTTTGCAGCTTCTGCTTTTTGTTTTTCTTCGTCAGATACATTGTCTCCAAGATCTTTAATAGTCTTATCAGTAGTAAAGACAAGCTGATCTGCTTCATTGCGCAGTTCTACTTCTTCACGACGCTTTTTATCTGCATCAGCATTTTCTTCTGCTTCTTGAACCATTTTTTCTACTTCCTCGTCAGATAGACCAGAAGAAGATTTAATGGTAATAGATTGCTCTTTGTTCGTACCCATGTCTTTAGCACGTACATTTACGATACCATTAGCATCAATATCAAAGGATACTTCGATTTGAGGTACTCCTCTTGGTGCTGGCGGGATATCTGTTAGTTGGAAACGGCCAAGTGTTTTGTTATCTGCAGCCATTTCACGTTCACCTTGCATAACATGAATATCAACAGCTGTTTGGTTGTCAGCAGCAGTTGAGAATACCTGTGAATGACTAGTTGGAATGGTTGTATTACGCTCGATTAATTTAGTAAAGACAGATCCCATTGTTTCAATACCAAGAGATAGTGGTGTTACATCAAGTAAAACAACATCTTTCACATCACCTTGAAGCACTCCACCTTGAATTGCTGCACCTAGTGCTACAACCTCATCAGGGTTAACACCTTTTGAAGGATCCTGCCCGATTTCTCGTTTAATTGCTTCTTGTACCGCTGGGATACGTGTGGAACCACCAACAAGAATAACTTTATCAATATCATTTGAAGAAAGATCTGCATCTCGCAATGCTTTTCTTGTTGGAACCATTGTACGTTCAACTAATTCTGAAGAAAGCTCTTCAAATTTAGCACGCGTCATGTTCATTTCTAAATGAAGTGGTCCTGCTTCACCAGCTGTAATAAATGGTAGTGAAATTTGTGTTTGAGATACACCAGAAAGATCTTTTTTCGCTTTTTCAGCTGCATCTTTAAGACGTTGTGTCGCCATTTTATCTTTAGAAAGATCGATGCCGTTTTCTTTTTTGAATTCTTGAACCATGTAATCAATAATTACATTATCAAAGTCATCCCCACCAAGTCTGTTATCACCTGCTGTTGAAACAACCTCAAATGTACCATCACCAATATCAAGAATGGATACGTCAAACGTACCGCCACCAAGGTCATAAACTAGGATAGTTTGATCTTGATCTTCTTTATCAATACCATATGCAAGTGCTGCCGCAGTTGGTTCATTGATAATACGCTCTACTTCTAATCCAGCAATCTTACCAGCATCTTTTGTTGCTTGACGCTCTGCGTCATTAAAGTAAGCAGGTACAGTAATTACAGCTTTTTCTACCTTTTCACCAATATAATCTTCTGCATAGGATTTAATATGTTGAAGAATAATCGCTGATACTTCCTGTGGTGTATACTCTTTGTCTTCAATTTTAACTTTATAATCTGTTCCCATATGACGCTTAACAGATTGAATCGTATTAGGGTTAGTAATTGCTTGACGTTTCGCAACCTCCCCTACTTGACGTTCACCATTTTTAAAAGCTACAACAGATGGTGTAGTACGGTTGCCTTCCGGGTTAGGGATAACAACTGCTTCTCCACCTTCCATTACAGACACACATGAGTTAGTAGTACCTAAGTCAATTCCAATAATTTTACTCATCTTCCATTTCCTCCTTAACTGCGCTTCTCTTTATTTATTCACTTTAACCATTGCTGGTCGAATAACACGATCTTTAAGCATATAACCTTTTTGCAGCTCTTCTACTACGGTGTTCGCTTCTAATTCAGCATCTTCAATTTGCATTACAGCGTGATGAAGATTAGGATCGAATTCCTTGCCAGTGGTTTCAATTTCTTCCACACCAGCTGACTTCAATGCATCCTTAAGTTGACGGTAAACCATTGTAATTCCCTCAACCAGCCCCGCATTTTCCTCAGAACTTTCTACCTGAAGGGCTCTTTCAAAGTTATCAACCGCAGGTAACAAATCATTTACCAAGTCTTGTGATTTGTACTTGCGATCAGCTTCTTTTTGTTTTTGTGTTCTTTTCTTAAAATTATCGAATTCAGCCTGCAATCGCAAAAAGCGTCCGTATACTTCATCTTTTTCTTGCTTTAGTTTGTCCACTTCTTGTTGTAAGGGGTCCGGACTCTCTCCTGCGTTTCCAGCTTCTTCCATGATGCTTTCTTCTGAATCAATCACTTCTATATGTTCTGATTCATTATTTTCTGTTTCATTTTCATTTATAACGTTTTTATCTTCGTTTTCCACTATGTGCCACCTCCTATTAAATCATCCTGTTAAACTATACCACTTCATGTACTGTAGATAAAATGGTCTGCCTTCAACTGTTTACTCATTGTTTTTATACCACATGTACAATGCATCTGTCATTTCATTCGATACAATGTTCAGCAGCGAAATGACCTTTTTGTATTCCATTCTCATCGGACCTAGTAATGCAATCGTTCCAAGTTGCCCATCCCCTAACTGGTAGGAGGAGGTAATTAAGCTGAAATCTTTAATTGCATCTACTTCGTTTTCTTTGCCGATCGAGACATTAATACCATGGTCTGTATGTTTGAGCAGGCTAATTATTTCTTCTTCTTTATCCATCATGGTAAAGAAAGAGCGGATTTTATCCACATCGTTAAATTCAGGCTGTCTTAAAATATTAGATTTACCACCAATATAAAGTTTGACCGGGTGATCTGACAAAAATGCTGCTTTAAGGTAATCATAGGATCGATCAAAATCCTCTACATACATCTTCATCATAGCTGCAATTTCTGTGTTGAAAATCTCTTGCAGCTTTAAAATAGGTACATCATGCAACCGAGTATTCAAGATGTTTACCATTCTTTCCAAATCTGATGGGTTTACCTCAGCCGGAATGGAAAACGATCTGTGTTCAACATGACCTGTATTCGTTACAAGGATAGCTACAGCTGTATGTGCCGATAACGTAATCAACTGTACTTGCTTCAACTTCGTTTCGAATAATTCCGGCCCCAAAATAATGGATGTATAGTTGGTTAATTCAGACAGTACTTCGGCTGACATTTGAACAATCTGTTCAAATTCGAAAAACCCATCCTTTAACATATGGCTGATAACATTCCCCTTGTGAGTTTGCCCCGCCGGAGAAATCAAATGATCAACATAATAGCGATAGCCCTTTTCAGACGGGACTCTCCCAGAGGAAGAATGTGTCTTTTCCAGGTAGCCTTGCTCTTCTATATCTGCCATTTCGTTGCGAATTGTTGCAGCACTAAATGGTATATGCTCTTTCTTTGAAATAGCTCTAGACCCAACAGGATGAGCTGACTCGATGAAATCATCAACAATGACTTGTAGTATTAATAACTGCCTTTCTGTTAACATGATGATCACCCCTGTTAGCACTCTCTAGCAGCGAGTGCTAATTCTAATATTAAATTATCAAATCATAATTTTTTTGTCAACGACCATGCCTTACAAATTGAAAATTCCACATAAGAACCAACATTTAAAAAAGATTGGTTATCTTCATTTCTTATATTGTAACCGGATCATCAAGTAAGAAACGTTCAAATACTTCGTTTGCAAGAAGAAGACCGTCATCTGTTAGACGCAACCATTCTTTATCTTCAGCCAACCAATCTCTACGAATAAGCTCCTCAATCGAATTACTGTAAAGATCTGCTGGGGCCATGCCAAACTTATTTTGAAAATGCTTCTTACTTACCCCTTTCGTTCTACGAAGACCTAGGAACATTTCTTCTTCAATTCTTTCTTTCCTAGTAATAGTATCTACATGAAGAATTGGGTGGCCGTCTTTCATTGCTTGCTTTGTATAAGCTGGAAGTGGCTTGATATTCCCGTAACGTTTACCTGGTAAATAACCATATGCACCAGCCCCAAAGCCGTAATAATATTCATTACCCCAGTAAGTTAAATTATGCTTACTTTCGTATCCTGGTTTCGCAAAATTACTTATTTCGTATTGCTCAACCCCATAAGCTTTCGTCGTCTCCCTTAGTAAATGATACATGTCAACTTCTTCTTCCTGTGCTGGACGATGAAGTTTCCCTTTTTTATGCTTCTGATAAAATACTGTCTTTGGTTCGATTTGCAATGCATAAGTAGACAAATGTGGAAGTCCAAAAGACATAGCTTCTTCTAATGATCCCTTGAACTGGTCTACCGTCTGGTTCGGCAAAGCATAAATCAAATCAAGACTTATATTTGAGAAACCATGTTGCTTTAATCTATCTACAGTTTGATAAACATCTTTAATTTTATGCAGTCGCCCCAGTTCTTCTAACTTTTGGTCATCAAACACCTGTACTCCTAGAGAGATTCGATTGACACCATATGCTGCAAGAAGCTGTATCTTTTGTTCATCAAAATCACCTGGATTTGCTTCAATCGTATATTCTTCGCAACTTGAAACATCAAATTTTGTATCAATAATTTTTAAAAGGGATGTAAGCTGCGTTAAAGTCAATGCAGTAGGGGTTCCTCCGCCGATAAAAATTGTTTTGATTTTGTTTTTCTCACCTGGTACATTCGTATTAATTTCATTTGCTAATGCCTCTATATACTCTGTAGCCAGCTTTTCATTAAAGAAAAACTTGGTGAAATCACAATAGTGACAGATCTGCTCACAGAACGGAATATGAACATAAACCGATTGAATTTCGTTTTTCAATGTAAATCCTCCAGTGTAAAAGGAAAAGGGAAACCTGCAGGCTTTAACACCCACAAGTTCTCCCTCCCTTTACGATTAATCATCATTCATTTGTAAGACGGCCATAAATGCTTCTTGTGGCACTTCAACAGAGCCTACCATCTTCATTCGTTTTTTACCCTCTTTTTGTTTCTCTAATAATTTACGTTTCCGTGATATGTCCCCACCGTAACATTTAGCTAGCACATTTTTACGCATTGCTTTAATAGTGGAACGGGCTACGATTTTATTCCCAATCGCCGCTTGAACAGGGACCTCAAATTGCTGGCGTGGAATAAGTTCTTTTAATTTGTCGACAATTTGCTTTCCTCTTTCATAAGCAAAATCACGATGAACAATAAAGGAAAGCGCATCAATCGTTTCTGCATTTAGAAGAATATCCATTTTAACTAATGTAGATTCTCTATAACCAATTAACTCATAATCAAAAGATGCATACCCTTTTGTTTGAGATTTTAGTTGATCAAAGAAATCATACACTATTTCTGATAAAGGAATGTTATATACTACATTAACGCGAATGTCATCTAAATATTCCATATCAATAAATTGCCCGCGCTTTTTCTGCGTTATTTCCATAACCGCACCCACGTACTCATTAGGTACCATTATCGTAGCCTTGACGAATGGCTCTCGAATTTGACTTATTTGTTGAGGATCTGGCATTAATGATGGATTATCTATCTCCATCAGTTCTCCATTCGTTTGCTCAACTTCGTAGATTACACTAGGAGCAGTAGTTATTAAATCAATATTAAATTCTCTCTCAACTCGTTCCTGAATAATTTCCATATGCAATAGACCAAGAAAACCACAGCGGAAACCAAAGCCTAATGCCTGTGATGTTTCAGGTTCGTATTGTAGAGAAGAATCATTTAATTCAAGTCGTTCAAGCGCCTCTCTAAGATCATTATAGTCATTCGAATCGACAGGATAAAGACCACAGAATACCATAGGATTCAGTCTGCGGTAGCCTGGTAACGGCTCTGTAGCAGGTCTATTAGCAAGTGTAATGGTATCCCCAACTCTAGAATCCCCAACATTTTTAATGGAGGCTGTTAGGAAACCTACATCTCCTACTGTAAGTTCCTTTTTACTAATAGGCTTCGGTCCGAAAACACCTAGCTCATTCACTTCGAATGTTTTTCCGGTTGCCATCATCTGTATTTTGTCTCCAACTTTTACAGATCCTTCTTTAATACATACATAGGCAACAACCCCACGATAAGAATCGTATAATGAATCGAAAATTAATGCTTGAAGGGGCTTTTCAACATCTCCCGCTGGCGCAGGGACTGCTTCGGTAATCCGTTCCAATATGTCTTCAATACCGATATTCGATTTGGCGCTTGCTAGAATAACGTCATCCTGATCAATGCCGATAACATCTTCCAACTCCTGCTTCACCCGGTCTGGATCAGCACTTGGGAGGTCAATCTTATTAATGACTGGAATTATTTCAAGTTCATTATCTAATGCTAGATAAACATTCGCCAACGTCTGTGCTTCGATCCCTTGGGCTGCATCCACTACTAGGATTGCTCCTTCGCAGGCAGCCAAACTTCTAGAAACTTCATATGTAAAATCCACATGTCCCGGTGTGTCAATTAGATGAAATATAAATTCTTCTCCACTTTTGCTTGTATATTCCAACTGAACTGCATTTAATTTAATTGTAATACCGCGTTCTCTTTCAAGGTCCATTGCGTCCAGTAACTGATCCTTCATTTCGCGTTGTGTTATCGCTTTGGTGTTTTCCAAAATCCGATCAGCCAACGTAGATTTGCCGTGGTCAATATGGGCGATAATTGAAAAGTTACGGACATTTCTCTGTTTTTTTGCCATTATTGGTGTTCACTCCTACATGCCTTTTATCTTAAATTAGATAAAAGTTCCAAATTTATCGTTGTAATTTATCCCGGTGTAACCGTCCGTAAGACTCCCACTTCAAACATGAGGTGAAACCGTTAGTAGGAGTAAACGGACGCTAACATCCCGATTCGCTCAACTAACAATCAGTGGGGGAAGAATGAAAACCCCCACTGATTGAAGTTTCACTTTATATAAGGATTATGAATCCCCTTTAAGTTCACTATCAAATAATAATCTATAACTCGGGTGGAGCAACCTCTTAAAAACTCCTACTTCTAACAACGATAAGGGCTAGCATTGATTATAGCAATAGCCTGCCTTATATTCAAGAAATATCGAAATACGAATAAAGCGTCACCACCTGACTTATGAGATAGAAAGAAAGTCTCTGGCTGAAATCTATAGCAAATCTTCTTTGTTAAGTTGAGAAAATCTCGCTAGTATTGAAAGGTAGCATGTGTGAACGCATCCTTTCATAGAACGAAAAAAAGCAAAGATGTTATAAGCATCCTTGCTCCCCCCCTAAAAAAAGATCTGTGAGATTTGGTACATAATCTGTACAATTGCTTCATAAAAGCCTTTAACACCGGCCTCCATTATAGAAGCCGTCTTTTGGGTGAGATTTGTTGGTTCTTCCATTTGGAGAGAGGTAGCAGAATTATCAGGTGACTCTTCTGTCTCTTTCTCATTCCCCGAAACAGGTAGCTCTTCCTTCGATTCATCAAGCTGTTCTGCTTTCGGTTCTTCAAGGATCATTGCTTCGTCCTTATTGAGGCCATATAGCATCCCCGTCAGGAAAAAGACAGCGAGCAATAACAAGACAACGATTGAACGTAACATCGATTACTCCCCTTCCGCATTGGCATCAACTTTCTCGGCATCCCAATAAAATTCACTAAACACATCTGCAATTGCATCGGCTGATCGGTAAAGCTCATCCATATTATTTCCCACTCCACCAACCTCTACTAATAACGCATTTTCCGTAAGATCTTGATTATAAATACCATTCACACCAGCGCCAGCTTTCGTTATTACCCCACGGCTCAGCCCAGGGTACTTTTTCTCTATTAGATGATGAAGTTCCGTGGCGACTTTTAGATTCTTTTCATGATTTGGGTGCTCTAATCCCACTACAAACATGATCCGGGCGTAATTCTCTCCATTTAGCTTTTTGGTTGTTTTTTCCCTTGCAATCGAATCACGATGCAAATCAAAGACATACTGGATTTCCTTATTTGTTGCCAGTGCCTCAGCTGCGACTTCCCGAGAAGCGTCGTATGACTTTCCATAGCCCCAACCCTTGCCATTCAGTATACTCATAATGTCACTATCATCTACACTGGTACCAATACCATTTTTCTCTAATGATTCAGCAAGACGATCACTCACCATTGTTATATTAACTTCTTTGTGACTCGCCTGATTTGGATCTGTCACACCAGGAAGGTGCGGCAAAAAGGACTCTCTATTGTGTGTGTTGTATATATAAACGACATCTCGATCACCTGTGGTAGGCGTATCTTCTGTCTCCTCAATTTTCTCCTTATCCTCTTCTACATTGCCTTCGCTTTCTTTGACTACTGCATTACGATCTTTTAGAACATCCTCTAAAGGGGGAGATGATTCCATTGGTAAATTTGTATAGTTAGTGCCTTCTCCAGCGATCAGAATACGACTGTCAAACTCCGAAAATCCAGGTAATTCATTGCCGAGAAGGCTTCGTGGATCATTTGGCTTTACACTAGTTGCAACTTGTAATAATGCTGAAGATATTTTTGGCATCCTTTTGTCCTCTGGATATGCTTCTCTATAGACTCTATTTTCCATTCCAAGTAGATAGAGGAAGGTAGAGCTATCGATATCACTGGTCAAATTGGTAATGACTTCTGATGATAATCGGTAAGCTGGCTTTATGGTGGTGAGTATCCCGATACCAATAAATAGTACGATGATACCGAGCAAGTATAGCCCACCTCTTTTATATAAAGTCTGTATCCCTTTATTTCTCCGCAGCATACATCTAACCTCCCGAAATCCAACTCTATAGTTAACTCTATGAGCTGTGTTTCGGAAGTAGAACTAATTCTTTTAGAATGCTATGACTTTAATAGAGAGTCATTTACTATCTCGAATAGGAAGCAAAATTGTCGACATTTACTTTTTCATGAAGTGCTGCATTAATACCATTAGAAATAACACTTGCCATATCAATCATAAATCCATCTACTTCTTTTGGTGTTACCATTAGATTATGACCAATCGGTGTCAGCACTTCTGTAATTAATTTCCGCTTTTCTTCATCAGATAGTGTGCCGACAATACCAAGAAAGGTTTGTCTCTTTTCATCATCTGGAAGGTCTTCCTCTGTAAATTTTTTGGCGCCAAAATTCATACTTGCCGGTGCGAGCGCCTTAGATGGTCTGTCTTTCTCGTTCCATTCCCTACCAAAATGCTTTAAAATATAATCGATTGTATCACTAGTAATAGTTACGGCATCTACTACTGTTGGAACACCTATTGCCATTACCGGAACACCAAGTGTATCTTTACTTAGTTCTTTCCTTTTGTTCCCTACCCCTGAACCTGGATGAATCCCAGTATCAGATAGCTGTATTGTCTCGTTTACTCTTTCAATAGAGCGTGAAGCTAATGCATCAATTGCTAAAACAAAATCCGGTTTTAATTTCTCCACAATCCCAAAGATGATATCACTCGTTTCTATACCTGTTACACCCATCACTCCTGGAGTAACTGCAGCAACAGGGCGATATCCTTCAGAGACCGTTTCCTGTTGAAGCTTAAACAAGTGACTCGTCACAAGTATTTTCTCAACCGTCATCGGTCCTAGTGCATCTGGGGTAACATTCCAATTTCCTAACCCCACAATTAAACCAGTACTGTCTGGTCCTATATTATTTTTGGCGATTAGTTCTTCTAACTCCTTCGCCAAAATTTTAGCCGCTGCTTCCTGCCTGGCTGTATCCTGTTTTTTTACACCATCAGCATAAATGGTAATGTATGAACCAGGTTTCTTTCCAAGCATTTTGGCTCCCTCTTCGTCTATATCAACATAGGATATCTTTATGTTGTCTTGCTCTCTCTCTTTAATGGTCACCCCTGTTAGCTTTCTTTCATCAGATTGATCCTTTTCCACGTACATATCCTTTGCTTCAATAGCAAGGTCTGTACGGACTTGAAATACCTTATCTTGTTGCTCCTTCATGTCTCTCATCCTTTCAGAACTCATTAGTAATTAGAATTGACAAATTCACCTAAAACATACAATTTGCCGAAGAAGACAACAAAGCTATTGAAAACAATCGGTTCCTTTGGTAAAATGTCTCTTGTCCACTAACAAAGTAATGAAGGCATTGCCTTTGCTTAAATTAGATTGGGATACATTAGAATTGGAATGTAAGTTGAAGTTCTTTTAGGAGGTGAAATAATGGCTAATATTAAATCTGCAATGAAGCGCGTAGAAACAAGCAGCAAAAAACGCTTGCAAAATAACGCTCAGAAATCAGAAATGCGTTCTCAAATTAAACGTGTTGAACGTCTTGTAGAAGCAAATGATGCGGAAAACGCACAAGCTGCTTTACAGTCAACAATCAAGCATATTGACAAAGCTGTTCAAAAAGGAATTATTCATCAAAACAACGGTGATCGTCAAAAATCCCGTTTGACTAAAAAAGTTAATACAATCGGTGCTTAATAGACCAAATAAAAAACGATCCCCTAAGGATCGTTTTTTTACTTACCAATAACTAATTTCGTTACTTAGACCAAAATCCTCCAATGACCCACATCATCTTATCTGGACTAAATCATAAAGCAAAAGTTCCAGTGTAAGCTCTTTTTCCATTCCGCCAACTTTCATTGCTGCATCGGCATTAGCAAGCTTGTCCATTATATGTTGCAACACATGAAGCTGAAATTTCTTCTCCCTGCTTAAGGCAATTTTAATAACATAAGGGTGTACACCAAGTTGCTTTTGCATCTGGGACTGTGTATAACCCTTCTGTTTTAACAGTTTTACTCTTAAGATGGTGCGAAACTGAAAACTAAGCAATCCAATTAGGGCAATTGGTTCTTCCTTCAATTTCTGCAAATCTTTGGAGATAGAGATTGCCTTATACAAATCTCCCTCTATTACAGCATCAACCAAACGAAGCGATGAGTTATCTGCAGTATGTGCAATTAACTGTTCTGCTATCTCCCTTGTGATAACTCCATCCTCTCCTACATATAATGCCAACTTCATCAATTCATTCTCTAACATCTGCAGGTTAGTTGACAACTCTGATTCAAAAATTTCCAATGCATCAGGAGCAATGCTCACTTTAAATTGAACAGCTAAGTCTTTAATCCATTTATTGACTTCATATTCTTTTACCGGGTTACATACTGCCACTGTTGCTTGCTTTTTAAGTAGCTTGCTTACTTTCTTTCGTTCATCGATTTTTTCATATGGTGCTATCAACACAAGGACCGTGTAATCAACAGGATTAGAAAGGTATGTTTCTAATGTACTTACCTCATGTTCAAAGGATAATTTATCAGGCTTAGCTTTTAAAAAGACTGGGTTATTTGCAAAAACTAACTTCCTACCACCAAAAAAAGGATAGGTTTCCGTATCCGTAACGACCTCTTGAATTGGTGTCTCATCTAATTCATATATCGAAAGATTTTCCTTCTCCTGACCTAACACCTGCTTTATTAGTTCCTTTTTAAGTTTCTCGATAAAATATGTTTCCGTTCCGTAAATCATATAAACCGGAGCAACTTCTTTTTTCAAACTTTTCATGACTTCCAGATAACTCATTCCACTCACTCCACTACTATGTATACCATAATGGTACGTCTTCAAAGGTGGAATAGCAAGGAATTTTTAGAGGGAAATAAACTTCGTTATTTCCCTCCGATATCTATATAAACGCTTTGCTTCAAGGCCTAGGAACTATCAGCAAAACGATATTTGTTCTCCTTTATAGAGTATCCATCATGTCTTAAAGTATGGTTGTTAAGTCTTTCTATAATTGGAGACGTATAAATTGTCTGTAACAAATATTTAGCCATAAGTGGATTTTTTAACGTTTTTAATTTATACTAAATGGTGATATAGGAGGGGTAAAAGTGAATGATTTTGAAAAGAATGTACAATCCAAAAACAATGATGTAGTTGATTCCATTAAAGGCTTTGCTTTTTCATTTATTTTCTTCACTTTAATTTTTGCGATCGGTGTCATTATCAGCGTAGCCGGCCGTTAGACGTGAATAAAGTAATAAGTAGTCAGCAATATGCCGTGCTGATTAACCAAGAGACTGCTCCGATACAGTCTCTTTTTTCTTGGAGTTATAAAATGAGCACGTAGCATTCTTTAATGAAAGTAGCACCATCAGGCTAGCTTTGCTTCTTAACCTAACACTGCGCTTTTGGTCATACGTTATCCTATGGTAGAAATTTATAAAAGGTTCCTGCTTCTTGGGTAAATACAAACTGTACCGCTCCATCTTTATCTGTTCGTAAAATCGTGGCTTCAATATTCTCCAATCCAGCAATGACTTCCTCAGTTGGATGGCCATACCTATTATTCCTTCCAGCTGATATCAACCCAATTTCTGGCTCGATATGGTCTAAAAATGCATCATCCGATGATGAACTACTACCATGATGCGCAACTTTTAATACATCAATAGATAAATGCTCGTAAGAACGCATAAGCTCCTTTTCTTCCTCTCTGCCAATATCACCGGTGAATAGCCATGATTGTCCACCAAGTTCTGCTAGTAGTACGATTGAATTTTCATTTGGAGATCCTTTATCATTCATTGGTGCCAGCACATGTAGCTGTTGTCCGCCCAAATTAAGTTGATCCCCCTGTTTAACACGCTGAACTGCAATATTTTTTTGATTCCATAATTCTTTTGACCTCTGATCAATCTCATAATAATCACTCACTATAATCTGATCTGTCTTATACTCCTCTGCCAAATATTGGACACTACCGGAATGATCAATATCCTTATGCGTTATTATAATGGCATCAAGCTTGGTAACCCCTCTCGATTTTAAATAGGGCTGAATAATTTGTTTATATTTCGAGTTGGTTGGTGTTCGTTCAGGAAACGATACACCAGCGCCCGCATCTATTAAAAAAACTCCTTTGCGGTATGGCAATTCAACAACATAGGCATCTCCCTGCCCAATATCAAGCATTGTAACCACTCCATACGGCGAGAAATAGGGTATAGCTACAAAGTACGAAACAAAAATCACGATAGTTGAGCCGGCGACAAATGCATTTTTGTTGTCTTTGTTTTGTACATAATACATAAAAACAAAAAATAACCCGTAATAGACAGCAACAAACTCAATTGCCATTCCGTCCATTGTCCATGGATAATTAACATGCTCGTCAAAGAACGTAAGCAAAGTTAAAAGTACATTTTGCGCCATTGAAAATAACTTATCGAAGAGATTGATAATCGGGAAAGGAGAAATGAGAAGAAAAAGGAACATGGAGGGAATGATCAGAATAGAGAAATATGGAACGACAAGCGTGTTGACCAAGACAGAGAGTGGCTGAAAAATGTAGAAATGATGGAACAACAATGGAAGGATCATCATTTGGGCTACAAAGCTAATCTTTAACCCTTGTTCTATCAGTGAATTTGAATTAGAAAGCCATTTTTGTGAGAGAAGTAATCCTAGCGTAACGAGAAATGAAAGTTGAAACCCAACATGGTAAACCATATAAGGATTGATTAAAACAAATAGTAGAAACACAAAACTAAGGACGTCGGTGTAACTAAAGGCTCTCTTAAATTTTCTTAAGAGGATAAAACATAGTACCATCATGCTTGCACGCCAAATCGAAGGCTCTCCTCCAGCTACAACTGCATAGGCAGGAAGTAAAAATAGTATAAGCCACTGTGCTTTTTCTTTTGTAAGCAAATTGAGTTTTAGTAGGGCGAAATACAAAAAAGCCACAAATAAACCAACATGTAAACCTGAAATTGCCAAAAGATGAGATAGACTCCATCGTTGAAAAAGTTCAATGGTATCTTCGGGGATTGCGGAATCATCTCCCAGTACTAAGCCCTTCATCCAGGCACTCGTATTTGAAGATACTCGTTTATCTATATAGGTGGATAAATTTTCACGTAAGGTGTAAAAGCGGTGAAATAAGTCTTGGCCTGTACAGGTAACGTCATGTAAAGCGTTTAAATTTACTTGATACGTTATTTTCTTCGAAGCTAAATAGTCCCGATAGTTAAATTCTCCAGGATTCGTACTCGGATTAGGGCGTTCTGGAACCCCCTGGAATTCGCAAGTAGCGCCAGACTTTAAATGAGATGAGGTTAATGTTTCTGGAGCATCATTTTGGAAGTACATAACGAGGTAACGTTGATTAGTGGCGTTATCTTCAAAGGTGAATTGGATGTGTGTTGGGTTCTTTTCGATCGGCCCGTTAATTTGACCAATAAAGCTTTGTTCAGGAAGCGAGGTTCCTGAGAATCCAGGTTGGGAATCTTGGATCTTTGGAATGTAGAGGAGGAAAAAGCAAAGGAAGGCTGAAGCCAGAAGTAACGTAACCTTTCTCAGCCTTCTTTGAAATAATAAGTATCCAAGCCATATAATATAGCAGGTACCAAAGAGATAATTCGATGTCAGAACGGTGATAATACTAACCGTGACAGCCATCGCTACGATATGCCAGTTTCCTTTCAAGCTTAACCCCTACTAGTTGTTGCGGAAAATAAGGCATCCGCTTTCTCTTTTAGTTTTTCAAATTCCTTATGCTCGGTACTATCCGACAACATAGCAAGCAACTCGTCAACATAGTTTTGTTTTTCTTGATAATTTAAATCTACAGCTAAGTAATCCAAGGCAACCTTTTTCACAGAAACGCCAGCTTCTTTAAATAACTGAATGGCATATTCATTGTTTCGATAATCTTCTTTATAATAGATCGTTTTAATACCTGCTTGAATTAATTGCTTAGAACATTGGAGGCATGGGAAATGAGTTACGTAGACATCCGCATCTTGCGTTGGTACCCCAAATTTAGCACATTGTAATAATGCATTTGCTTCTGCATGCACGGTTCGTACGCAATGACCATCCACTACATAACAGCCTTCATCAATACAGTGGATACTTCCGGAGACACTCCCATTATAGCCACCAGCAATAATTCGCTTATCTCTTACAATGGACGCACCTACCATCAATCTAGTACAGGTACTTCTCAATGCGAGTAGCTGACTTTGTGCCATAAAATACTGATCCCACGATATTCTTTCCATTATTAAGCCCCCTTTTTCAATATGCTATTAGTAGTTTACCTTTCGTTATTTCTGTTCGTCAATAAAGTGAAACTTCAATCAGCGAGGTTTTCATTTCCCCCACTGATTGTTAGTTGAACGAATCGGGGTGTTAGCGTCCGTTTATTCCCACTATAACTTACAGTTTCACTTCATGTTTGGAAGTGGGAGTCTTACGGACGGTTGCACCGGGATAAAGTGGTTATGGCACTTGAATAGAATCTTGTAACTGTTCGATTGTTTTTTCACCAATTCCCGAAACTTTAAGTAAATCTTCCAACGATTGAAAAAGTCCATTTTCTTCTCGATAAGCAATAATTGCCTCTGCTTTACTCGGCCCAATCCCACTCAGTGTCTCAATTTCTTCTTTGCCAGCCGAATTAAGATGTACCTTTTCTGAGCCTATCTCGTTATTGGACACATTTTCAATAACGTCTCCGGTTGTCGGGACAATAATACTCATCTCATCATGTACCTTTTGTGCAAGATTTACTTGAGTTTGATCAGCTTCATTTGTGAAGCCACCAGCTCTTTGGACCATATCATGGACTCGTTCCCCTAGAGTAGCTTCAAAGACACCAGGATTGTTTACCTCTCCTTTAATATCGACATAAATTGAAACATCCTCGACAGAGGCATCTTCAGTATCGTCCGGAGGATCATCCGTTTGGGAGGGGGTTACTTGATTGAGGTTTTTATCACCTGTAGTAGAATTATCTCTTGAGAGAAACAGAAACAGGATCATAACAGCAGCCGCGACAATAAAGATCCCCGCTTTTTTTACTGTTTTTAACAACGTTTTCCATCTCCTTTCATTAAAATTAGGGGATATCTTTTATATTCGATACCAACTCTCGTATTCCTTCAAACAAAAAAAGAGGAGGATAGTTTAACTATCCTTCCCTTTTTCAGCTGAAAAAAAGATTCTCTCCGCATGTTCCAAGTCAATTTCTTCATTCTCCTGGAAATCCCCGTGTACTTTTATGTTTTTAAAGCCTGTCCTCTTTAATAAATTTATATAAAAATTCGGTTTATATGTCCGTTGGTGATGATTTTCATCAAATCGTACATATGTGTCGTCCTCTTGATACTGAAAAAAAGTCAACTCATGAAACATTTCTCCTGGCACCTCTCCTTGATGACAGAACCAAATATAGGAAGCATCTTCCAGTACATCTGCAAAGGTTTGGTTTACGTAGTTATTTTCGACTTGATGGATGGAATGCACATCAAAAATGAACAGCCCATCTTCTTTAAGGCTATCCGCCACTCCTTGAAAGACGCTTGTTAAATCATTTTCCTCAGTAATATAGTTGATTACATCACAATAGCTAATAGCTGCATCCAAATCCCCAAGGCCTTGTAATTCTTTTAGATCCTGATTTAACCACTGGACTTTAAGGCCTGCATTACTACACTTTTGTTCCGCATATGCTAGCATGTCAGAGGAATAATCAACACCTATCACCTGATAGTCCTCCATCGCAAGTCGTTTGGTTATCTCACCAGTGCCACAACCTAAATCAGCGATTTTTTGTACGGATTTTCCATATTCTTTAAAGATGTATTGCGTAAATTCAAGCCAGGCATCATACGGTGCACTCTCCATGAGGCGGTCGTATACGTTAGCCATCTGTTTATAGGCCATCTATCTAGCCCTCATGATCAAACTGAAGGCGTTCTGCGTCTCCCCAGAGTCTTTCAAGATTATAATAAACACGCTCTTCTCTATGGAACACATGACATACAACGTCACCTAAATCAACAAGAACCCATCTGGATTGTTCTAGGCCTTCAATTCGACTAACAGCTACACCTGCCTCATCCATCGCTTCTTTAATACCTCGCGCTATTGCCTGAACCTGTCTTTCTGTGTTTGCATGGCAAATTAAAAAGTAATCTGCAACTAATGACACCTCATTCATATCAAGTGCCGTAATATCTTCTGCACGCTTGTCATCACAAGCCTTTGCTGCTAATTTTACAATTTCCTTATTTTCCATTCATTCATTACCTCCGTTTATGTGACTGCTTAAATCATTGTAAGCATGGAATGTATCCGGGTAGATTTTAGCATTTTTTCTTATTAAATATTGTATTGTATTTCGAACTGCTAGCCAGCAGGCATGCTCCAAATTTGTTTTCGCCGACTCTCTAACTTCTTCTATGCCAGGAAAGCTTCTTCCTGGTTCAATATAGTCAGCCAAAAAAATAATCTTTTCTAACTTCGTCATATTGGCTCTTCCAGTTGTATGGTATTTGATAGCGCCCTTAATATCTTCGTCTTTTAGGCCACATTCCTCTTCAACCAAAATTGCTCCAATTGGTGCATGCCATAGCTCAGAATGAAAGTCCAATAAATCGTTAGGCAAGTTAAATGCTTTGATTTGCTGTTCCATTTCTTTTAAAGGACGATACTTAGCATAATCGTGTAAAATTCCTGCTAACTCCGCCTTTTCCTTTGACCCACCATAGAGATCAACTAGATAGCGCGCTGTTTCTGCTACCCGAAGTGAATGGTCAAACCTTGCCTCTGTTAGGTGAGGCTCTACAAGCTCCTTCGCCTTACTAATTTCCATATAAATAATTCTCCTTAATATACGCTTGCACACGTTCTGTGGTTAGATAAGTGATTTGTTGATTTAATTTTACCCTTTGCCTCAAATCTGTGGAAGAAATGTCAACACTAGGAATATCAACGATTATTACAGGGTAATCCGTGTCTAATGTCGATCCTGCTCTTTTAACCCCTACAAATTGTACTAAGTTAACTAACTCTTCAATTTGATACCATTTCGGCAAATATTCCACCATATCTGCGCCGATAATAAAATAGAAGTCATGATCAGGGTGCATTTCCTTTAAACGCTTGATGGTATCAATCGTATAGGATTTTCCCGTCCTATCTATTTCTATTGTATTCAGCTTAAAAAAGGGATTATTACTAATTGCACAATTAACCATTTTCATACGATCTTCTGCAGTTGTACCTAGATCCGCTTTATGTGGCGGAGTAAAGGAAGGAATAAACCAAACTTCCTCTAATTCAAGTTTTTCACGCGCTTCCTCAGCAATCATGAGATGACCAAGATGCGGAGGATCAAACGTGCCACCTAGGATACCTACTTTCTTCATATAAAACACCCCTTCTTTAGGGAAGTAAAAGCTGTTTGTTCTCTTCAGACTCGCGGTAAAGCACAATATTGTTTCCAATTATTTGAGCAATTTCCGCTCCCGTTCCCTCTGCTAGTTTTTCCGCAACAGTATGCTTATCCTCAAGGCAATTTTGTAAAATACTTACCTTAAGTAATTCCCTCTTCTCGAGTGCATCTCCTATTTGCTCTATCATGTTGTCATTTACCCCATCTTTTCCTACTTGGAAAATAGGCTTAAGCTGATTTGCTTCAGCTCGCAAAAATCGTTTCTGCTTACCTGTTAACATCGTATCATCCTTCCAATATTGTTTTTAATTCACTATCCATCTCACCAATAGGTACGCGCTTGCCTGTCCAAATTTCAAAAGCATACTGTGCCTGGTACAATAACATGGTATGCCCGTAGTGGAGCTTTGCTCCAAGATCATCAGCCTGCTGTAAAAAAGCAGTCTTAATCGGTTGGTAAACGATATCGCTTACGATTGCGCCCTTTTTTATTTGGTTTAATGGAATAATTGATGTATCCGTTTCTGGTTTCATACCCACTGAAGAGGTCTGGATAATGAGATCGTACCGTCCAGTTAGTCTTGCTGCCTCTTCTAATGTGAACACTTCTGTCACGGTTCCCTCACCTTGAAGAAGTGCAATTTCCTCTGCCTTTTCTATTGTCCGATTTGCAATATCGACGTTTTTAAAACCTGCATTCACAAAAGCATGATAGATTCCCCTACAAGCACCACCTGCACCAAGTAGTAAAACATGTACATTATCCTGTTTTATTATTTCTGGATATTCTTCTACAAGCGACCGTAAATAACCCATGCCATCTGTGTTATATCCTATCCATTGCCCATCCTCAACACAAATTGTATTAACAGCACCAATATCAGCTGCTCCGGGATCGACCTGGTCTAAAAAGGGAAGAATCTTCTGCTTATAAGGGACTGTAATATTAAAGCCTTTTAAATTTTCCTGTTTTAGCATGGAAATCTCTTCCTGAAAGTTCTTATCAGGCGAAATTTCTATTCGTCTATAGCTACCATTTACTCTAACTTGATTCATAAAGGACTCATGAATCCATGGAGAAAGAGAATGTTCAATCGGATATCCAATTAACCCAAGACGATAGACCATAAGCT